>NZ_JAUHTQ010000016.1 GCF_030418165.1 Ureibacillus aquaedulcis | reverse complement strand
ATTATGTCCCAGCCTCTTTTTCTATTTGCTTTTGTCACGATCATCAGGGGTGTATCTTTTAATCTAAAAAAAGGGAAAAAATATTTTATTTTAATAGTTTAAAAACTATCTGGAAGGGTATAACGTTCATTGAGTGTTTATATTATTCCGTAATTTAGGATAATTATGAATCATTCGATTTAAATGAAAATAGTTATTTCGGAATACAAAAGTTTTACAAAAGGGGTATTTTTTCCAAAAATGTATATGTTATCATTATACATATTATGAAGCACTATCAAAAAGGAGGAAGAATTAGTGAAAAAGAAAACTAGTAAAAAAATGTTTAATCTAGCAATTGCATCTGCAATGGCTGCAGGGGCGGTTGTTGCGGTTGCACCAGCTGCTACGGAGGCAGCAACACCAACTTTAAAGGATTTAAAACCGGGTAGCTGGTACTATGATTCAGCGGTGAATCTAGTAGAACGCGGAGTAATTAAAGGCTATGGAGACCAAACTTTCAGACCTGGACAAGAGTTGACGCGCGAGCATGCAGCTGTAATTCTGGCAAGACTTCTAAATCTAGATACAGTAAGTGTAACAAATCCTAAATTTACAGACGTTCCAACAACGCACCGATCTTATGGAGCGATTGCTGCTTTGGAAAACGCAGGAATTATTAATGGAATCGGCAACGGCAAATTTGGAATCAACAGTCCTTTAACAAGAGGACAAATGGCGATCCTCATCACAAATGTTTTTGATTTAAAAGCTGGAAATATTAACACTCCATTTGTAGATATCGAAAATTATCCATATAAATACCAAGTTGCAGCACTATATGATAACGGTGTAACAAAGGGGATCAAACCAACAATATTCAGCCCTATGTCCAATGTATCACGTGGTGAATTTGTGACATTTATCGTTAGAGCTGAAAATGTAAAACCACCGACTCCTGAGAATCCAGGAACACCAGAAACTCCAGGAACACCAACACCACCAACAACGCCTACTCCAGGTGGCGGGGGAGGCGGTAGTGCAACACCAACTCCATCCCTTGAAGAAGAGGTTGAAAATGTTATTGGTTCCTTGTTCGAAACATCTGGTCAAGCTGTGACACTACCAAATTATGTTACACCAGGATTTAACCCAGCTTCAAATACAATCAATTTACAAGTAGATGGCTCCGTGTCCCTTGAAACTTTACGTCAAGATTTAGCTGCGGCAAATGATGGCGCACCTTCAGTGGGTGATATCGTTAATGATGAGGAAACTCTATCAAATCTAGCGGAGGTATATAGTGCGGTTACTAGCATCAATGCTGAAGGAACAGAGTATACCAAAGATCAGTTTATCACTGACGATTTAAAATTGAATAAGGATACTTTTAAAAAGATTTTTGGAGATTTCGTGAATAATAATATAGGTAATGCAACAGATCTTGCGGGACTAATAGGCAAAACTACTACAATCACTGTTAACTTTGATGAATATTCTTCTATTCCTTATACATTGACAATTTCTGAACAATAAAATTTGCAATTCCAATTCCCTAGAACACGGGTGTTCTGGGGAATTTCAATGAGTACCCTGTAATTCTATGAGCCAGAAATGGAGGTGCCCAATGGCTGAGAGGAAAAGGAAGATAAAGAAGGTAAAGAAAAAAAAGCATAAATGGTTGTTGTATGTTTCGCTTGCGGTTGTTCTTCTCGGTGTAATTATCGGTAGTTATGCGTTATATGAGTTTAAATTCAAGACCTACGATGTAGCGGATGAAGCGGTTGATGAGATTGTTGAGGATGATTACGTCATCAAATTGCCGGATGGTACGGAGATTAGAGTCGATGAGAACGGAGAGGTAATCGAACAAGAACAATCTTCAATTTCTTCAAATGCAATGGTTTTCAACTCAGATGACTCAACTAGCAGCGATACGGATGCAAGCACAGGCGTATCATCCAAGGATAGTGGAGCAGAGAGTGAAGGTGGACAAGCTGCTGAAGGAACGCCAACATCTGGAAGTACATCAACTGGAAATACATCCACTGGGAATACGTCAACAACTACTGATTCACCAAATACGATTGGCAGCGTGACAGAAACTGAAAAGCCGACAGTGAAATCCATAAAAGCTAAATATACCCCGACATTACAATCGCTCCAATCGGATGCCCAATCGAGATTGAACGGGCTAATCGCCAATGCCAAATCGGAATTTGCGACGAAAAGAGCAAACGGTGAAAGCATCAGTATTGGCTATTTCTATAATAAATACATGGGGGCAGCTGACAGCCTTGAGGCAAATACAGATGCGGCCTTTAACAGTGTCATTTCCGTTATCGAAAAAGACCTGGAAACGAATGGCTTTGATAAATCGCATTCCCAAAGTTTGCGCGAAGAATACGAAGCTTCGAAAAAAGCATTACGTGAAAGTCTTTTAAGTGAAGTAAAGGGTGCATTATAATTATAGAATGGAAAGCGATCGATTCGCTTTCCATTCTATATTTACAAGCTGTACGAATATGAAGGATGCGTCTGTCTATCTAAAGAGTCGGAAAGAAAGTAATTTCTACAAAAATCTTACCAAATTTTTGACAAGTTAGAATTTACCTCTACAATCATTTAAGATATAGTATATAATCTAATACGAGAATAATAGTTTTGATCGCAGTCGCACAGAGGAGATGAACCAGTGGAAGAAACAATTAGCTTACAAGAGATATTCAAAATAATAAAGAAACGTTTAGTACATATTATCAGCATCACCATTGTTGCTGCCATCATTGCCGGGGTAATTAGTTTCTATTTACTGACGCCAATTTACCAAGCATCCACGCAAATTTTAGTAAACCAAGAACAAACTACGGAACAACAGACTGTTCAGACACAAGATATCCAAGCCAATCTACAGTTAATCAATACATACAATGTCATTATTAAAAGTCCGGCCATTTTATCGATAGTTATTGATCGATTGGATTTAAGTTTATCTCCTGACCAATTAAGCAATAAAATTACGGTATCCAGCCAAGATAACTCACAAGTAGTGAATATTAGTGTCCAGGATGAGAACGCAGCAATCGCAGTGGAGATTGCCAATACAACGGCTGAAGTTTTCGAAATAGAAATTCAAGAACTGATGAACGTCAATAACGTGAATATTCTTTCAAGTGCTGTCCTAGGTGAAGACCCTTCACCAATAAAGCCAAATAAGATGCTGAACATTGCCATCGGTGCGGTAATCGGGCTGATGATTGGACTGGGACTAGCCTTCCTAATTGAGTATATGGATACTACGATTAAAACAGAACAAGATGTGGAAGACATTCTAGGTCTCCCAATCATTGGTCTTGTGAGTAAAATTCCTGACGATGAACCACTCGCTTCTACAGATAAATTATCAAGAAGTAGGAGGAAATAAGAATGTTCAAGAAAAAAAGCAAAAAGTTAACGTCGATTGCAAGAAAGTTAATCACGTTTACAAATCCAAAATCGATTAGTGCCGAACAATACCGAACAGTACGTACAAATATCAATTTCTCGATTCCGGACGGAGATTTGCGAACTCTACTCGTTACTTCTTCGGCACCAAGTGAAGGGAAGTCAACATCAGCAGCGAATATTGCCGTTGTATTTGCCCAGTCCGGGAAAAAGGTTCTACTCGTTGACGGGGATATGAGAAAGCCTACCTCGCATTACACATTTGATTTAACAAATGGGTATGGGCTATCAAGTGTACTGACAAGACAATGCGACTTCAAAGTAGCAATACAGGCAACAAAAATTGAAAACCTTTCGGTCATGACAAGCGGTCCGATTCCACCGAACCCAGCAGAGTTATTGGGTTCAAAAAGTATGGATACGATGATTAGCGAATTATTGAACGAATATGAGTTAATCATTTTTGATACCCCACCAATGATTTCGGTAGCAGATGCACAAATTGTGTCAAACAAAGTGGATGCAACTGTATTGGTCATCAACTCCGGAAAGTCTGAAAAAGATAATGTATTAAAGGCGAAGGAATTATTGACTGCTGCTAAAGCAAATATAATCGGCGTCATTTTAAACAATTATAATATCGAGAATTCACATTACTATTACTATTATTATGGTCCAGCAAAAGAGTAAAAGGCACTTGTGTCCTTTACTCTTTTCTTATCTGTAGGTCGAATGTAAATTTGATGTAAATTAATACGGAAATCTTTCGTAAAAATGAAGTTTGCCAGAGCCATGGCAGGGTATAGGGGGATAAACAAATGATAGATATGCATAGTCATATTTTATGGAATGTCGATGATGGTCCAAAAACGCTGGAAGAATCGCTGGCATTATTGGAGCAAGCTGAAAAGGAAGGGATTACTGACATGATTTCCACTTCCCATAGCCAGCATCCACAGTTTGACGCGAAATTGGAGATTGTCAATGAACAAATACCGCAACTGCAGCAAGAATTGGCCAAAAGAGAAATAACGCTTACCTTACATAGGGGTCATGAAGTGCGGTTAACAGAAAACCTGATTTCACTGTTACAAACTGGGCAAGTCCATACATTAGCCAACTCCAGCTACCTATTGTTGGAATTGCCATCAAGTCATGTCCCGAACTATACAAAAAGTATTATCGAGGCATTATTAATAGAAGGGATTACACCCATCATTGCGCATCCGGAGCGAAACAAGGGAATTTCAGAAAAGCCGGCACGGTTGGAACGTTTGATCCGGCAGGGGGCAGTCGCGCAAATCACGGCCGGCAGCCTGGCAGGGCATTTTGGAAAGTCCGTACAAAAGCTGTCACTGGAGTTAGTACGCGCGAATTTGGTCCATACCTATGGCTCGGATGTGCATAATTTATCATCCAGACCATTCCTTTTTGAAGAAGGCCTAAGATTTTTAGAAAAAAAGAAAGAAATTGATAGCATAAATATGCTTTTGCACAATAATAGAAGAATTCTAGAAAATGAACGATTTATACTATTTGAACCAGAAGAAATAAAAGAAAAAAAGTGGTGGAAGCTATTTTAAACGTCGGTACATGTCGAAGATTGTAGAAAATTATCGGTAAAAGTACCTAATAAATTTCTAAAATTTAGGAATTTAATATCAGATACTTGTCAAAACGCTAATATTCTACAATTTTTTCCTCTTCTCACCACCTCTTTTCATGTTATAATAACGATGTTACTTTTAGATTAGTGGTTTTAATATATACATATAATTAATGGAATAATGTAGGTGAAAAGGGGTAATTCAACGGTGAATTATAAACAGAGGTATACGGCATTCTTTATATTAGACTCATTCATTGTCATATCGGCAATCTTCTTTAGCTATTGGCTATTACACCCTTCACTGAATATCTTTACGAATAAATTAATCCTAATTACTTCGATTACGCTTTTAGTCAGTCATCATATTGCAGCCCACTTTTTCCACTTATATGACCGGATTTGGAGTGTAGCCTCTGTACGAGAGCTACTCACCATTTTTTACGGCGTGACCATTTCGATTATTACGGCAAGTATCGTTCAGTTCATCGTGAGGGGAGATATCTACTTCCGTCCAATGGCCATTACATGGTTGCTCCACATCATCATGATTGGCGGTTCACGATTTGTTTTACGAGTAGCCCATGACCGGACGACGATCAAGTCAAATGGCGATTTAAAAAGTGTGCTGATTGTAGGGGCTGGACAAGCGGGAACAATGCTTGCACGAAGCATCAACAACAATCCTTCACCAGAATATAAACCTGTAGCCTTTGTGGACGATGATCCAATAAAACAACATTTAACGGTGATGGGGTTGAAAGTTTCTGGCACAACCCAAGACATTCCACGAATTGTGGAAGACAAAAAAATTCAGGAAATCATCCTGGCAATCCCGTCACTTGGCAAATTTGGCATTCAAGATATTTATGAAACCTGTGCGAAAACAAAAGCGAAAGTAAAGATCATGCCAAAAGTAGAAGATGTCATGACAGGGAAAGTGTCCGTCAACGATATGCAAGATGTGAAAATTGAAGATTTACTCGGTCGGGATGAAGTAAAATTGGATATGGTGGCCATATCCAAAAAACTAACAAACAAGACCATTCTGGTTACAGGTGCCGGTGGTTCAATCGGTTCCGAGATTTGTCGCCAGGTCCTGAAGTTCCATCCAAAGAAACTTTTATTATTAGGGCACGGGGAGAACTCCATTTATTCCATACATATGGAGCTGATTGAATCCTTGGCAATCGAAGAAACAGAAATTATTCCGATTATTGCAGATATACAAGATAGAGAACGCATTTTTGAAGTAATAGGTTCCCACTTGCCGGATGTAATTTATCACGCTGCTGCACATAAGCATGTGCCGCTAATGGAATACAATCCGAGGGAAGCCATTAAAAACAACGTATTCGGCACAAAAAATGTGGCTGAAGCTGCCCACGAATACGGAGTTTCCAACTTTGTCCTAGTGTCAACAGATAAAGCGGTAAACCCACCAAACGTCATGGGGTCAACAAAACGAGTGGCAGAAATGATTATCCAGAATCTGGCTACACGCAGCGATACGATTTACGCGGCAGTGCGATTCGGAAATGTGCTTGGTTCACGGGGAAGTGTTGTCCCTCGATTTAAAGCACAGATTGCAGCTGGTGGTCCAATAACGGTGACTCATCCAGATATGACTAGATACTTTATGACAATACCTGAAGCATCTCGCCTTGTCCTACAGGCGGGAACACTTGCGCGGGGTGGAGAAGTATTCGTCCTGGATATGGGCGAACCAGTAAAGATCGTAGACTTGGCTCGCAACTTAATCCGACTTTCCGGTTACACGGAAGAACAAGTCGAAATCAAATTCTCAGGAATCCGTCCTGGAGAAAAAATGTACGAAGAACTATTAAAGCCGGAAGAAATTCAAGAGCAGCATATCTACCCAAGCATTCATGTGGGGAAAGCCAACGCCTTGGATACAGAAGAACTTCACGAATTACTGTTTAGATTGCAGTCTCTCGATATAGACGACATCAAAGAAGAAATAGTTTCCGCAGCAAATAACAAATGGCGAACTTTTGAGAGAGTCATATAAAAACGTCAGTAATAAAGTTGGTATCTACAATTCTGGCAGATGAAAAGAGGGAAGAATGTGGCAACACAATTACTGCAAACGACCATTTTGAATGAACAATTCTTGAACATTGATTATTCCAAATACGAGTCATCTGTAAAGGCCATTCATCACCATTTAGAAGAAACAAAAGATGAACTAACTGGGTGGGTAAACGCTCCTTTAGAAGAAAATCAGGATTTAATCGATTCTATCCAATCAATCGCAAATGAAATCAAAGAAAACGGCGATGTATTGGTCGTTATTGGAGTTGGGGGTTCCTACCTTGGGGCAAAAGCCATTCAAGATGCATTAACACCGTATTTTGGGAATCATCCAGATGGCATTGAAGTAATCTATGCCGGTCAAAACATGAGTGGAGCCTATATCCATCAGTTGCTAAATTGTCTTACAAATAAACAATTTTACATTAACGTCATTTCCAAATCAGGCTCCACAATGGAACCTGCATTAGCTTTCCGCGTGCTACGTCAATACATGGAAGAACGGTATGGGGAAGATGCTAGCGAGCGGATTATCGTAACGACGGATTCTGAAACCGGGTTACTAAGAGAAATGGCCGTTACACAGCATTACCGACAATTTGTTATACCATCCAATATCGGTGGAAGATATTCGGTGCTAACTCCAGTAGGCTTATTACCAATTGCCGTGGCAGGTGTGGATATCGCACAATTACTAGATGGAGCTAAAGAGGCAGCAACACTACTAAAAGAAGAAAGCCTGGATAGCAACGAAGCCTACCGCTATGCAGTAATTCGACATGCTTTGTATTCACTTGGCTATAAAGTGGAGCTACTCGCTTCCTTTGAACCGGCATTAGCCAACTTCCATGATTGGTGGAAGCAATTATTTGGTGAAAGTGAAGGAAAAGACCAAAAGGGGCTTTTCCCTGCAACCGTAAATTACTCAACCGATTTACATGCCATTGGCCAATTTATCCAGGAGGGAAGCCCCATCCTCTTTGAAACGTTGCTTCATTTTCATGAGATAACAGATGATCATCATGTGCCAAATGATCACCGCAACGAAGACAAACTGAACTATTTAAGTAATCACAGTTTTAACCATATTAATGCCACATCTAAACAAGGCACGGCGCTTGCTCATGCAGAGGGTGGTGTTCCAGTCATCCAATTGGAACTGGATAAACTGGATGCCTATCATTTAGGATATCTAATCTATTTCTTTATGAAGGCTTGTGCTATGAGTGCATACCTACTAGAAGTTAATCCATTCGACCAACCAGGTGTGGAAGCATACAAAAGTAAAATGCTTGAACTATTAAATGTGGATAAAGTGAAAAAGTAAACTGAGAGGATGACTAGTTAATATGAAGAAAGTCAAAAAAGCCATTATTCCTGCAGCTGGATTAGGGACGAGATTTTTACCAGCAACAAAAGCCATGCCCAAAGAAATGTTGCCAATAGTAGACCGACCAACAATCGAATATATCGTCGAAGAAGCCATTGCTTCCGGAATTGAAGACATCATAATCGTAACAGGTAAAGGTAAACGAGCAATTGAAGATCACTTTGATCGCAATTTCGAACTAGAAGCGAATTTAATTGAAAAAGGAAAGCTTGAGCTGCTAGAAAAAGTCAATCAATCGTCAAAGGTAGAAATTCACTATATCCGTCAAAAAGAACCAAAAGGCTTAGGTCATGCCGTATGGTGTGCACGTAATTTCATTGGGGACGAACCATTTGCAGTACTTCTAGGTGACGATATTGTACAAGCACAAACACCTTGTACAAAACAATTAATCGACCAATACAATGAAACAGGTTCATCGGTCATCGGTGTACAAACAGTTCCAAATGAAGAGACACATCGTTATGGAATAATAGATCCAATCTCTACAGAGGGTCGCACATATGTAGTTAGCAACTTCGTAGAAAAGCCAAATCAAGGAACAGCCCCATCCAACCTGGCCATCATGGGTCGCTATGTCCTAACTCCTGAAATTTTTGAATTCTTAAGCCTACAAGAAACAGGGGCAGGTGGAGAAATTCAGTTAACCGATGCCATCCAAAAATTAAACGAAAGCCAAAAAGTATACGCTTATGACTTTGAAGGAAAGCGATATGATGTTGGGGAAAAGATTGGCTTTGTGAAAACGACAATTGATATGGCATTGGAAAATGAAGAAATTCGCGATGAACTCTATGAATATTTATTAAAAAAAGTTAATGAATTAAATATCACAATTAAATAAATATTTAACAATAGGTGACCGCCTTCTTACCTTTATCAATGGAGGCACTCGATCACATTGTGGGTTTCAAAAAACACCTTAGGTACGCATGTTATCATTAGTGTGATGTGAGGGAGGGTTAGATGCCCTAACATTTTATATACAATTAAAATAAAACAACATATGAACTTTAACATATTTTGGTTTGAAATCGATGGTACACCTTGTCCAGAGAACGGGGAAGTTGTTTACCAAAATGCATAGCTGTGTGTAGTGTACTTCTAAGGTTAATGATCTTGAAAAAGAAGAAGATGATGAAGTTCCTTTCTTGTAGATAGTTATATGAGGTATTGTTGTTATATATAAAGATGTGTCTTGTAGGAAGAAATTTAAATATAAAGGTTAAGAATATGAGTTTGCTAAGATGTCTAAGTAGTATTTTGATTGACTGGTTGTAAGGAAACGAGAATGTTTTATGGATTAATGTGATGTAGTATTTTAGTGCCTTTTAACGTCAATAAGCACCGCTTTTTATAGAGGTTTGCTATCTACTATACTTGTCGTGGGATTATTTTGATGTGAATAAGAAGGTTGATCATAAAAATAGGGGTTGTTAGAAATGTTGAGCTGACTTTAACTTTAGGCGGGAATCTTCTGAAGCCAGGTTGAATACAGTTGAGGAACTGTGTATCGTAGTTAGATTGAGTGCTAGACACCTTACGGGATAAGGGGTTTAGGCGTTTTAGTGAAAATTAAACTCGGGTAAGGTTGTTAAATACAGGATTATCTATTTTGTATTTGCATAATAGATTGAATAAATATGACGAGGTGAGTATCAGATGTGGTTAAACACGGTATATAGTATTTAATTTTACGGAAATGTATAAATAAAACACAATATATTTATTTCATCCCTTGCATAACCATACAGGCTTAGGTTTCTATGTGAAATGGATTTAAAATAAGGGGCTATTTTGCGTAAATGCGTTGTCTAGTGATAACGAGGTGGCTATTAAAAGTAGATAACAATATTAGTGGTTTAGTAGTTGGTTAGAGTAAAGAGCCTCTAATTAAGTCCTAATCTACTAAAGGACAAATTTTAAGGAGTGTAGCTGGATGTATATGAAGGTTAAAAGATTTATAGATATCATTCTTTCTTTAATTGGACTTATTGTTTTATCTCCCATTTTTATAATTCTAATTATCGCTATTAAGATTGATTCAAGAGGCCCTGTTCTGTTTAAGCAAAAGCGTGTAGGAATTAACAAGCTCCATTTTAACATTTTAAAATTCCGTACTATGAGAATAGATACACCGAAGGACACTCCGACTCACTTATTAGGTAATCCAGAACAGTATATCACAAAGATGGGTAAATTCCTGAGAAAAACCTCGCTTGATGAACTTCCGCAGATTTGGAATATTTTTGTGGGACAGATGAGTATTATTGGGCCTAGACCAGCACTATGGAATCAATATGATCTGATTGCTGAACGGGATAAATATGGCGCTAATGATGTGCCACCCGGATTGACAGGTTGGGCACAAATTAATGGTAGAGATGAGCTTCCTATCGAAATTAAGGCTAAGTTGGATGGGGAGTATGTTGAGAAAATTAGCCTTTGGATGGATATTAAGTGCTTCTTTGGGACAATCGTAAGTGTTGTTAAAAGCGATGGTGTTGTTGAAGGTGGGACTGGAGCTAAAAAAGAAGTTGCGAGTACTAAGGAGAGCATTTCTAAATGAAAAGAATACTGATAACCGGGAAAAACAGCTATATAGGTACAAGTCTAGAGAAATGGCTTGGAAATTACCCCGATAGATATACAATTGATTCCGTTAGTTTAAGAGACGATTTATGGAAGGGAATTGATTTCTCGGGGTATGATGTAGTGTTTCATGCGGCTGGAATAGCACATATTAAGGAAACAAAGGAAAACGCACATCTTTATTATAAAGTTAATCGAGACATGACCTTTGAGGTTGCTCAAAAGGCAAAAATAGAAGGGGTTAAGCAATTCATATTTTTAAGTTCTATGAGTGTTTATGGAATTGAAAGTGGTGTTATAGATAAAGACTCACCTCTCAAACCAAAAAGTAACTATGGAAAGTCTAAGCTTCAGGCAGAGGAATTAATAAAACCATTACAAAATAAAGGATTTAATGTCGCTATTATACGCCCACCAATGATTTATGGTAAAGGTTGTAAAGGTAATTATGTTAGATTGTCAAAACTTGCCGTTAAAACGCCTATTTTTCCTTTTATAGAAAATAAGCGTAGTATGATTTTTATAGATAATCTATCTGAGTTCGTAAGATTACTAATCGATGATACAAGATGGGGGTTATTCTTTCCTCAAAATAGGAAGTATGTATGTACTTCAGAAATGGTTAAGCTTATAGCTGAAATTCATGGAAAAAAGGTTAGAATGACAAGAATATTTAATCCTTTATTAAGATTACTTAGAATTAAAACGCTAAATAAAGTGTTTGGCGATTTAGTGTATGACATAAATTTATGTAATTTAAAAAGTAAATATAATTATTGTTCGTTTAAAGAAAGTGTTAGGAATTCAGAGTTAGATGAAACATAGATTATAAGGCACTTACATTTATTTGATATTCTCTTAAAGTAAAGGAAGATTTTATAATGAAAAAGTTCTCCGTGGTAATCCCACTATATAATAAAAGAAATTATATAAAGGCTACTATACTAAGTGTTTTAAAACAAACCTTTTCCAACTTTGAGATAATAGTTGTTAATGATGGGTCTACAGATGATAGCTTAGATCAAATTAAAGATATTACTGATTCTAGATTGAGAATAGTCTCACAAAAGAATGCAGGTGTATCTGTGGCTAGAAATACTGGTATAAAAGAAGCTAATGGTAATTATATAGCTTTCCTAGATGCTGATGATTATTGGAATCCTGATTATTTAGAAACAATTAATAGTTTGACAGTAAAATATCCAGAAAGTGATATTTATGTTACTGCTTATAGAATCGTACTTTCTAAAAATAGGATTAATTATTCTAATGATAGTGATGAAGTTTTTGATGATTGCATGTTAAGTTATTGGGAGACGCTTAAGAACAGGTATGAGTTCGTTTGGACATCTGCAACAACAATAAAAAAACAGGCAATAGTTGATGCTGGATATTTTACACCGGGTGAAAAAGTAGGAGAGGATTTAGATATGTTTGCTAGAGTTGCACAAGGTAACCCAAGAGTAGCATACTCTACAAAGCGATGTGTCGATTACAATAGATCTGCTGAGAATAACGCTCGTGTGAGTGTAAGAGTGGCCTTCCCTAATGCCTATTTGTCCGTTCTTTCATTTGAAATGGAGAATCCAAAAAGAACTAGAGAGGAAATAGAAAGCATTATTTTAAAATACGATAAAAAAATGATAGCCTATATATTTACTTTGATTTTATCTGGCGAGAGGACTAAAGCAAAAAGTGTATCTAATGAATGGAATCCTGATGGACATCGAAATTTATATAAAGTTATGCTTATGATTGCAAATTATTTGCCTAATATTATTATTAAATGGGTTTTTTCTATGAGATTAAAAGCATTTTAGATTTGGCATTTTTAATAGCGTTAGAAAGGTTAGGTATTATGAAAACTATATGGTTTATTAGTCATGGGACAATGCCCCCTCATATGGAAGTAAGGATGAGGACGCATAATTTATCAAAGTATTTGGTGAAAAAAGGTTATAGAGTAGAAGTCTTTTCTGTTAGTACGATACACAATACTAACAAAAATTTAATAGATAATAAAGGTACATTATATATTGAAGAGGAATATGATGGTGTTCTATATAATTTCGTTCGAACTTCAAACTATACAGGTAATGGATTAAAACGGATATTTAATATGTTGCAATTTCCACTTCGACTATATAAAGTTTCAAGAAAGAAAAAAATAAAACCGGATGTAATTGTATGCAATCCTCAATCTATCTTTGCAATAATTCCATATTTTATTTCAAAGAACGTCAACTCTAAATTTATATCTGAAGTCAGAGACTTATGGCCAGAATCTGTAGTTGCTTATAAACTGGCTTCGAAAAATAATCCAATAATTAAATTATTGTATGTATTTGAAAAATGGATTTATAAAAAAGCGGGATCAATTATATTCACTATGGAAGGTGGAAAAGATTACGTTCTTGACAAGGGGTGGGGCAAAGAGATCGATATATCCAAAATACATCATATAAATAATGGTGTAGATTTAGAAATGTTTAATTATAATAAGGAGAATTTTAGAATTAATGATTCTGACTTGGAAAACCCTAATACCTTTAAAGTAGTGTATGCAGGATCTATTCGACTTGCTAATAATGTTAAAAAAATAATTGATGCTGCACAAGTAATTAAAGAACAAGGGTATCAAAATATTAAATTTTTAATATATGGAGAGGGATCTGATAGAGAGTATTTAATGAAATACTGTGATGAAAATAGAATTGACAATGTTATTTTTAAAGGGTTTATTGAAAAAAATAAAATACCTTTTATTTTAAGTAAAGGTGACCTTAATATTATGCATTTTGGTCAGAATAGTTTAAAAAAATATGGTATAAGTCTTAATAAGATGTTTGAGTATTTTGCTAGTGGAAGACCAACTCTTTCAGATTGTGAAGTTGGTTATGACTTAATTAAAAAGTATAATTGTGGGCTTGTAGTAGATAATGCTAACTCGGAAAAATTAGCTGAAGCCATTATTGCTTTTAATAATATTCCGGCAGAAAAATATGAAGCTTTTTGCAACAATGCCCTGAAAGCGGCAAAAGATTATGATTTTAAAATATTAACAGAAAAACTTGAAAAACTACTTTAGGAGATGAAATCAATGGAAACGTTGGTACACAATTTAAGAGATAAATTACTGAAAAAAACAGCAACTCTAGGTGTAGTGGGACTTGGGTATGTTGGGTTACCTCTTGCGGTAGAGAAAGCTAAAGCTGGCTTTAAAACAATTGGTTTTGATGTACAAGAACCTAAAGTTGATATGGTTAATTCCGGTATAAATTATATTGGTGATGTTGTCAATGAAGATCTTAAGGAAATAGTGAAGTCAAAACTTCTTTCAGCTACTACTGATTTTGCACAAGTAGCGCAAGCTGATTGTGTGTGTATTTGTGTCCCGACACCACTTGATGAATATCAACAACCAGATATTAGTTATGTAAAAGCCTCTGCAGAAAGTATTGTTCCTTACATGCATAAAGATATGTTAATCGTTCTGGAATCAACTACTTATCCAGGTACCACCGAAGAGCTACTATTACCTATATTAGAAAAATCAGGTTTAAAATGTGGTGAGGACTTCTTTCTTGCATTTTCACCAGAACGTGTTGACCCAGGTAATTTGATTTACAAAACGAAAAACACCCCTAAAGTAGTTGGTGGAATAACACCAGAATGTACTGAGGTTGCAGCTGCGCTTTATGAAAGTATCTTGGAAGCACCTATACATCGTGTTTCATCTCCAGCGGTTGCTGAGATGGAAAAAATCTTAGAAAACACATATAGAAATGTTAACATTGGACTTGTAAACGAACTTGCTATTTTAAGTAACAAAATGGGTATTAACTTTTGGGAAGTAGTAGATGCAGCAAAATCTAAGCCATATGGTTTCCAGGCTTTTTATCCAGGGCCAGGCCTTGGCGGTCATTGTATACCGCTTGATCCTTATTATCTTTCTTGGAAAGCACGTGAATATGGTTTTCATACATCCATGATTGAAGCTTCTATGATGGTTAATGATCGTATGCCTGAATACTGTGTAGAAAGAGCAAGTAAAATCTTGAACAGATTTAAAAAAGCCATAAATGGTTCAAAGGTTCTAGTACTTGGTGTAGCTTATAAGCAAGATATTGAAGATTATAGAGAAAGTCCTGCTCTCGCAGTAATTGAGGGACTAGAAAACGAAGGTGCAGAGGTTGTTTTCTTTGATCCTTATGTTCTAGAGTATCGTAATCATGGAAAAGTTAAAAAGGGTGAATATGAATTAACTCAGGAACTAATTGAAAGTGCTGACCTTGTAATCGTTACAACTGCACATACAATGGTAGATTATGAATTCGTACAGCAACATGCTAAGGCAATATTTGATACTAAGAATGCTATGACGGATGTAAAAAATAGAGAAAATATCGAGTTATTATAAAGGAGGAGCAACATGAGCTTACGATATGCAATTATTGGTTGTGGGAGAATATCGCCGAATCATATAGCGGCTGCTCTTGAAAATGGACTTGAGATTGTTGGGTTGTGTGATTTATTACCTGAAAATATGGATGATAAAATCTCAAAATTTGACCTTTTGGAATCTACTCCAAAGTATACTAACTATAAAGAGCTACTTGAAAAGGAAAAGCCAGAGTTAATAGCTATTTGTACCGAAAGTGGTAAACATGGTCAAATTGCTTTAGATTGTTTAGAAGCAGGGAGTAATCTAATTATTGAAAAGCCTATCGCACTTTCATTAGAAGAGGCGGATGCTATCATTGCAAAAGCTAAAGAAAAAAATCTAAAGGTAAGTGCATGTCATCAAAACCGTTTCAATAAGTCGATTCAAAAAATAAGACAAGCTGTTGAAGATGAGAGATTTGGAAGATTACTCCATGGGACTGCACATATCCGTTGGAATCGTGGAGAAGATTACTATAAACAAGCTCTATGGCGAGGTACATGGGAACAAGATGGCGGTGCTTTAATGAATCAGTGTATTCATAATATTGACCTATTACGTTGGATGATGGGTGACGAAATTGTTGAAGTAGTGGGTATGACAGATAATATGAAACATCATTTTATCGAAGCTGAAGACTTAGGTATGGCTTTAATAAAATTTGCAAGTGGAAGTTATGGAATAGTTGAGGGAACAACTAATATTTTCCCAAACAACCTAGAAGAAACGTTATATATCTTTGGTGATAAAGGGACAGTTAAAGCTGGTGGGAAATCTGTAAATCTTATAGAAGAGTGGAATTTTGCTGATACTCTAGATGATCCAGATGAAGTTAAAGCAACTTATCAAGAAAATCCTCCAAGTGTATATGGTTTCGGTCATAAACCGTTATACGCTGATGTAATTGATGCTATTCAGAATGATAGAGATCCATATGTAACAGCAGAAGATGGAAGAAGAGCATTAGAACTTGTACTTGCTATTTATAAATCTGCTGCTGAAGGTAAAAGTGTTAAGCTGCCATTAGAAAAGTGTAGTACATTGGATTTTAAAGGACGGTTTGATCGATGAGCTTTTTTGTTCATGAAAGCAGTTATATAGATGAAGATGTAACGATAGGCGAAGGAACAAAAATATGGCATTTTAGTCATGTTCAAAAAGGTGCTTGTATTGGTGAAAAATGCTCGTTAGGACAAAATGTTAACGTATCTAATAATGTTATAATTGGTAACGGTGTAAAAATTCAAAACAATGTATCCGTTTATGAAGGTGTTGAATTAGAAGATTATGTTTTCTGTGGCCCATCAATGGTATTTACAAATGATTTAACTCCTAGAAGTAAATATCCTAAAGGTATGGAAGGCTATAAGAAGACCCTTGTTAAATACGGTGCATCTATTGGAGCAAACGCTACGGTTGTCTGTGGAAATACAATTGGTAGATGGGCAATGATTGCTTCAGGTGGGGTCATAACTAAGGATGTTCCTGATTATGCTTTAATGGCAGGCGTACCGGCAAAACAAATTGGTTGGGTATGTGAATGTGGTACTGTTCTTAAAAATAGACTCAGCTGTCATGAATGCGATAGACAATATACCTTAACTGATGGAATCCTTATTGAGAAAATCGATTTAGGCAAATAATACAGTAATGGAGATTGATTGCTAATGGAATTTAGAGATTTAAAGACTCAATACCAAAAATATAAGCAGGAAATTGATTTGGCTGTACAAGATGTATTTGCAAATGCAAACTTTATTGGCGGTAAAGAAGTAAAAGAACTAGAAAAGCAATTAGCTAACTATGTCGGAGTCAAACACTGTATTACTTGTGCGAATGGAACTGATGCTTTGGATTTAGTTTTGATGGCATGGGAAATTAAAGAAGGTGATGCGGTTTTTGTACCAGACTTCACATTTTTTGCAAGTGGAGAGGTTGTTTCTTTTCGAGGAGCCACTCCTGTATTTGTGGATGTAGACAGAGATACATTTAATATTGATACAGTAAAATTAGAAGAAGCTATTATCAGAACAATCGAAGAAAGAAAATTAAGACCAAAAGTGATCATTCCCGTTGATTTATTTGGCTTACCGGCAAATTACCCTGAGATTGAGAGAATTGCAGAAAAGTATGATCTATTGGTGCTAGAAGATGGTGCACAAGGATTCGGAGGCAACATTAATGGGAAAAAAGCATGTAGTTTTGGACATGCTGCAACAACTTCCTTTTTTCCTGCTAAACCATTAGGGTGTTATGGTGACGGTGGGGCTATTTTTACCAATGATGATAATTTGGCAAGATTACTCAATTCATTAAAGATTCATGGGAAAGGTGAGGATAAATACGATAACGTTAGGATTGGCATCAATTCAAGGCTTGATACAATTCAAGCTGCTGTTTTGATAATTAAGCTAAGGGCGTTTGTTAATCATGAATTAGGAGATGTAAACCAATTATATAAGCTTTATACGGATAGATTAAATGGAGTTGTAGAAACGCCATTTATTCCAGAGGGATTCTATTCGAGTTTTGCTCAATATACTATCAAGTTAAAAAACAAGGAACAACGAAATGGTTTACAAGCACATTTGAAAGAATACGGTATACCAAGCATGATTTATTATGTTAAGCCGATGCATAGGCAGGGTGCTTTTTCAAATTTAGAGCATTATGATAAGAGTTTTATAGTAACAAATTCTCTCTGTGATACAGTATTATCATTACCGATGCATCCATATTTGACTATCGACGAGATTAATGAGGTTTCGGATGTCATAATCCAATATATTCAAGATAATTCTTTAAAAAGCGAAGTGTTAGCATGAGCATGAATAAAATAATTGTCTTACCTGGTACTGCTGATGCAGTATTTTTTTTAAATGAAGTGGATTATATTACAAAGTATTTCGATGAAGTTATTGTAATCTCATACCCAGGTAATAAACATACCTTTTCCAAAATAGCGGAACAAAAAGGTTTTAAATATTATGTGGTAAATACAAACATATTGGGCTCATTATTAAATGTTCATTTTTATAAGTGGCTTTTTAGCAAAGATACAATTAAGGAAATAAGAAAAACCTTTGCGTTCACTAAGAAAGATTTCTCTAGGTCACTATATATATTTTACTATGGGATATTTTATATTAGTTCTAAAAAATATATTGATAGAGAAATAGAAAAAAATGCTGGTGAGAACTTATATTTGTATTCTTTTTGGCTAACAAGAGGTGCTTATACAGTTGCAAACTACAATATTAATAGAAAAGGTAACGTTAAAAAACTGATCTCAAGGGCACATGGGTATGATCTATATGAAGAAAGGAATACAACAAATTATTTGCCTTTTAGAAGTTTCATAGATAAGAATTTAGATGAAATTCACCCTATCTCAGAACATGGTTTAAATTATTATAAAAATAAGTATAAAAAGAGTAATTCAGGGACTAAAAAAACTATATCTAGATTAGGAACATATAATCCAAATAGCCTAAAAAAGACGATATTTAACAAAGAAAAAATTTGTATTGCATCTTGCTCATCGATAACAGATGTTAAAAGATTAGATTTGATAATTGATGTCATTGCTAATATTGAGATTCCAGTTAAGTGGATTCACATTGGTAATGGTAAACAAAAAAGTCAAATGGAATTATACGCTAAAGAAAAGCTTAAGGATAAAGATTATTATTTTCTAGGACAGATAGATAATTCTGATATTCTAAAAACATATATAAAATACGATGTTGACTTCTTTATTAATATGAGTGATTCTGAAGGTGTTCCAGTTTCTATAATGGAAGCAATGTCAGCAGGAATACCAGTTATGGCTCGTGATGTTGGTGGATTAAGTGAGATTATTAATGAAAAAAATGGATATTTAATTAGAAATAATATTGAATTTGAACAAGTATATAGCGGCGTAAATAGTTTTATTAAACAAAGGATAAATAAGATTGAAAGTTATATTGATAAAAGTAATGAATCAATAAAATTTTGGAATGAAAGGTATAATTCAAATAAAAACTTTAATTTATTTTTTAAAAATATGTTACAAGAATTTAATGGGAATAATATTGAGGTAAAATAATAAGTTCTTATTCTTATTTATTTGTTTTAAGAGTATACCCTATCAATATAACGTGGTGATTTGCTAATGGAAACTAATAAAGTTGATATTAATAATAGAAATGAGTATAGGATTACTATTGCAATGGTGTTACCCAGTTTGAAAATTGGTGGGGGGCAAAAAATTGCAATTGATATTGCTAATTCATTGGATAGCAGAAGATTCAATGTAATCTTTATTATTATTGAAGAGGAAGCTAACACATCATTTGAAAAAAATATTTGTGAAAAGTTTGATGTGGCTTTTTTAAGGAAGGAAAAGGGTTTTAGCATAAAAACAATATTCAGATTAATGAAGGTGCTACGTAGACAAAAAGTTGATGTTGTTCATGTTCATTTAAGAGCACTTATTTATACTTCACTAGCAACTTTATTTACAAAGGTAAATACCCGAATATATACCGTCCACAGCATTGCTCAACACGATGGAGGTGGATATTTGAGATTTTTATATAAAGTTGCGTTTAAATATTGGGGTTACATCCCTGTTGCAATCTGTGATTACGTTAAAGATACTATGATTGATTATTATCGGCTTTCTAGTGATAAGGTTCCATTAATATATAATGGGATTGATTTGAAAAGGTATCCTGAAAAACAGAGAATAGAAAGTAGTTCAAATAGGATAAATTTTATTTCAGTTGCTAGTTTTTGGGGAGTTAAAAACCATGAATTGTTATTAAAGGCTTTTGCAAGTGCGTCTAAACAATGTCCTGACATATATTTGACATTATTAGGTGATGGCCCTTTGCAGCAAGGCATGATACAACTAACAAAAAACTTGGGTATACATGATAGAGTATCATTTAGGGGAAATGTTACTAACGTTTCTGAGCACTTACGAATGTCTGATGTGTTTATAATGAGTTCTGATTTCGAAGGATTTCCGCTTTCAGTTATTGAAGCTATGGCAACAGGCTTACCGATTATTACCACAGCTGCAGGCGGTGTAATTGATCTAGTTAAACATGAATATAATGGGCTAATTGTACCTACAAGAGATATAGAGTCTTTATCAAATGCTATGATAGAGATAACTATTAACGAAAATACCCGTAAAAATTTTGCTGCTAATTCTAAACTATTATCAGAGCAATATAATATTTTAGATATGGTTGAGGCATATACGAAATTATATTAAAAAATGTGATTTGAAAAGTTAGGTGTAAAAAGATGGGTAAAAAAGTTAGTGTAATCATACCAATTTATAATGCTGAACAATATCTACAAAAGTGTATTGATTCAGTAATTAGTCAGACCTATAAAAATATAGAATTGGTTTTAGTTAATGATGGGTCAATTGATAATAGTTTATCAATTTGTAGAAGAAATTCACAAATCAATGATAATATCATTGTTGTCGACAGTCCTAATAAAGGAGTCTCAAATGCTAGGAATATAGGAATAGAAAGAGCCACAGGAACATATATAATGTTTGTAGATGCAGATGACGAGTTGGACCTTCTAGCAATAGATAAACTAGTATCAATAATTGAAAAGGAAGAAACAGATTTAGTCATTTGTGGATATAATAAATGTAATACTAACAAAATTTCAATTGAACAAATAGCTATTAATGACCAGAGATTGACCAATAAAGATATAATCTTAAAGTTTTGGGATTTTTTTAATGCAGGTATTATGAACGCTCCTTGGAATAAACTATATAAATTAAGTATTATTAAAGAGAATAAAATACTATACCCTACTAGAATAAGAATGGGCGAAGATGGATATTTTAATGTAAATTATTTAGAAAATTGTAATGATGTATTCATTACAAAAGACTGTCTTTATAATTATTATGAGAACCCTAGCCAATCCTCAAAAAATGTATTTAATAACTATTTTGAAATGATGATGGAGAATTTCGATAATATAGAAGAAATGTTTAAAAAGATTGATGCCTTAAGTCATTCTAAAGTAAAAGAACAGCATAACCTAGAAATTTTTAATGTAGTTAAACATTCAATAGATCATGTAGTTATGAATAAGTCCCTAACAATAAAAGATAAAAAGAATAAAATTAATACTATTTTTTGCCATATTAGAATAAAAGAAATATTAAAATATATACGTGTTAATGGAATTCAAAATAGGGTATTTTTAGTATTATTTAGATTTAAAATGTATTATACAATTATCTATATTAGAAAAATGTTGTTAACGGGAGTAATTAAAAAATGAAAATTAGCTTTATTGTGCCAGCATATAATGCTGAGAAGACAATAAGTAGATGTTTGTCTAGTATTTTGAATCAGACATATAAAAATATCGAAATAATTGTTATTGACGATGGTTCTATAGATTCTACTTATGATATATGCCAATCATTCTCGAAAGAGGATAGGCGAATTAAGTTACTCACCCAAAATAACTTAGGTGCATCATCTGCGAGAAATAAAGGAATTGAAATAGCAACTGGAGAATATGTACAATTTGTTGATGCGGATGATTATATAAATGTTAAAACGGTTGAAGTTCTAGTTGAAAATTTAAATAAAAGATTTGTAGATATTATATTTTTTGGCTTTAAATTAGTAAAAGATTCTGGGGTTTTCAAAGAACATTTACTTATTAATCGCTTATATAAGGATCCAAAAGAAGCAATGGTATATTTGATTCGACAGAATATGTTTGGATTTACATGCAACAAGCTAATAAGAAGATCAATATTAACTGAAAATGAAGTCAAATTTCGAACTGATATTTCATTGTTTGAAGATCAGTTTTTTTATTTTGAGTGCTTTAAATATATTAGTAGTGTCGAAACAGTTAGTGACACACTATATCACTATTGTTTGAATGATAGTTCGCTTAGTTTAAAATACAGAGCAGATAGATTTGCTATGTGTGAAATGATGTTTAAATACATGTCGAATTATTTTACTTCCTATAATCTATCTCCAACTGACTCAAAAAATTTACTCGAACAATATTGTAAAAGAAGTATAAAAAATTGTCTTTATGAGCTAGCTGTTTCTCAAAGTAATACTATTCTTCAGGCACATAATATAGTTGATGGCTGGACCAAGAGCATAATTTGGGATACTGCCAAAAGAAGCAAGCAAAATAGTAGCTATTCGGAAGTTATTTTTTTGTTTTTAATTAAGCACTTCCCCAAGTTGATATATTTAATTTATAAAATAAGGTATTAGTGGGGGATTAGCATGTTAATATTTTTGATGGTTATATTTTTTCTATATATGGTATCCCTAACATTTAAACGTGAAAATTTAAATAAATTCTTTGTACTTGCTTCCTTATCACTGGCAGTACTAGCCTTCTTTTTTGAACCATTCAATGAATTAGATTTGTATCGTCATTTTGAGTTTTTAGATTTAATAAGGAGTTATGGATGGAGTGCTGTGGAATCCAACCCATTGTATAAATATCAACCGCTTTACGGATATTATTTTTATTTTATAAGTTTTTTACCTAGTAATGGATACCTACCTGCAATAACAATGTTTATAATCTATTATTTGGTTTTTAAAACTATTTATAGAGTCGGAGTAAAAAATGATCTTAGTAAAAATTGGATGGTTGCTTTATCTTTCTTTTTTATTTTATCATTTGATTTTTTTAGTGCTTTAAGTGGAATAAGAAATATGTTAGCATTTGGGATTTTTGCTTATTTTTTATATAAAGATTTGGTTGAAAGAAAAAATCGACTTTTCTGTTGGGTTGTTTATATTTGTCTTTGTTTATTTCATTCAAGTGTAGCCGTATTACTGTTGTTCAGAATTATTTTGTTAATTAGCAAAAAAGGTTTGCAGTATGTAATATTTGGAATAATAGCTGTCTGGACAATTTTTGCAGATAAACTTCCAGCTTTATTAAGTAGTTATACATCCATAAGATTCTTTGATTATCTTCAATCCAAGGTAGTAACTAATATTAATAGTATTCGAAATGATTACTTTACTGCGATATTGACATTTGTAGCAATAGTTGTTTTAGGTGTAATAATGATATTTTTGTTTTCCAAGGCTAAAAGGTCTATAAAAAATTACCAATATAATAAATACTATTTATTTGTAACATATATTATTATTTTTGCTATTACATCAATTAGTAATTATGATGTGTTTATGCGTTTTTCTTCAATGACAATTATTTTGGCTCCAACTAGTTTAGCTATTTTGAAAGCAGAATTACAGCAGAGAAGTTTATTGAGATTTACCGTTTATAAAAAATTGGATATTATTCAACTTCTGTTGATTTTAATAATAATCATTCGGTGGGGAATGCTATTCTTTATTTATAAAAACAATCTTTCTTATAACTTTTTTTGATTATTAAACGACTATGAATAATATTCGTAAGTTCCATTTAAATATAAAACCCTTTTATTCAAATGAAATCTAAGAAACTTGTTGGAGAATGATATATATTTAAATTATTTAGTAATTTATAAATATAGAGTAGGAGAAAGAATGAGATTACTAAATTCGGTAAAGAATACTTGGGCCGCAATTGTCCAGTATTTTATAACAATATTAATTAGTTTTGTTTCTAGGGCAATTTTTATTAATATTTTAGGAACAGAATATTTAGGACTAGACAGCTTATTTACCAGTATTATTTCTATGTTAGCTTTGGCAGAACTAGGAATAGCTTCAGCTATTGTAGTCAATATGTATAAGCCAATAGCCGAAAATGATAAAGAAAAAATTAAATCTTTAATGAGATTTTATAAGATTTGTTATAGAGTAATTGCATGCATTGTCTTGGTTTTAGGATTATGTATTATGCCATTCCTTAACTTGATGATTGATTCTTACTCTATTCATGAAAGTATATACTTAATATATATATTATTCCTGTGTGATACCGTGTTTTCTTATCTATTTACGTATAAAAGATCAATACTTTTTGCAAATCAAAAAAATTATATAGTAAATATAATGGATGTTTTATATACAGTATTCATGAATATCGCTCAAATCCTAATTTTAATATCAACTGGTAGTTACATATTATATCTATTAATTAAAATTGGATTCAGATTGATTGAAAACATTATTATAAATTTAATAACAAATAGAATGTATCCATACTTAAAAGACAAAAATGTACAAAAATTAGAGAAGGGAATAGTAAATAACATTATTGAGAGAGTTAAGGGCTTGCTGTTTCATAAAATTGGAAGTTTTATAGTCGTGGGAACAGATAATATGATTATCTCTACCTTTTTAGGTATAGCAACTCTTGGAATATATACTAACTATATCCTCATTGCCACTACTATTTCAACTTTATTCTCTAGAGTTTTAGTAGGCGTAACAGCAAGTATTGGAAATCTATTAACAGAAAATAATAATAAAAAATCATTTGATATATACAAAAAACTAAACTTCCTTAACTTTTGGCTCGTTAGTTTTGCTACCATAAGTATTTACAATATAAATGATGCCTTTATAAAAGTCTGGATTGGGTCAGATTATTTATTGCCAAAATATATTTTGTTAATTATATGTTTTAATTTCTATGTTCAAGGTATGCGGAAAATAATCAATATGTATAAAGAGGCTGCTGGTATTTACTATGAGGATAGATATATACCATTATATGAGTCTTTAATTAATTTAGTTGCCTCCTTAATATTAGTTGAAATATTTGGCCTCGCTGGTGTTTTAATAGGCACTATAGTAAGTACCTTGATATTATATATTTATAGTTATCCAAAATATGTATATAAACCATTATTTAAAAAAGAAATTTATAATTTTTTTAAAGAGCATATTTTTTATCTGCTTGTTATGATATTTGTTTTCACTTGCACACTAGGTGTTACAAAACTTATACCAATTAACGATAATATATTGGATTTGGTAAAAAATATAATAATATGCATCTTTGTACCGAATATTTTATTTTTAATACTTTTTAATAAAACTGAGGAATTTAAGTATTTCAAAGGTATATTTTTAAGGGTAGTAAGACGAAAGGAGTAGTTGAATACTATCAAACAGTGTTAGTCATGGCTTTATAACCCCTCTATTGGCTGGAAAGCATTCATTCTCCAAGCTATCTAAAAATTAAATGGAATTAATATAGTAGGGAGTTAATAATTAAGAAGTAATTAATCTTTTTTATATTTGTTTTTCACTCATATGTATTTTGTAGTGAAAAATACAATAGTTGCAACTTTGAATAAACAGTATTTAAATAACATGCTCTTTCTCCAAATAAAGTTGCATATTAACATTACTCCTTACAAAACAGTCAAAGCTTATAAAGGAGGTTTTTATTCTGAACATACTAGTAACCGGCGGTGCCGGATATATAGGCTCTCATACTTGTGTCGCTTTGCTTGAAGCAGGACATTCAGTCATTATTGCCGATAATCTTTCTAACAGTAACAGTGAGACTATTATGAAAATCATGGATATAGCTGATAAAGAAGTAACTTTTTACGAGATTGATGTAACAGATTCACAAGCTGTTGATATTATTTTTAGAAATTACAAGATTGATGGAGTTATTCACTTTGCTGGTCTTAAAGCGGTTGGCGAATCAGTAGAGAAACCACTAGAATATTATTACAATAACATTGTGAGCACTATGGTTCTTATAAAAGCTTGTAAGAAATATGGTGTAAATCGTTTTGTATTTAGTTCATCAGCAACCGTGTATGGAGATAATAAAGTACCTTTTGTGGAAACTATGGATCTTTTACCAACGACTAATCCTTACGGAGAAACGAAGGCCATGAGTGAGAGGATTCTTACTGATATAGTAAATGCAAACCCTGCTTTTTCAGTTTCAATTCTTCGATATTTCAATCCAGTAGGTGCACATAAGAGCGGACAAATAGGTGAGGCACCTAACGGAATTCCTAATAATCTAATGCCATTTATTACTCAAGTAGCAAAAGGTAAACTTGAGAAATTACGAGTGTTTGGAGATGATTATCCGACGGTGGACGGCACAGGAGTACGTGACTATATTCATGTAGTAGATCTTGCTGAAGGCCATGTTGCTGCATTAGAAAATCTAACTGCAGGTATACATGTATATAATCTAGGGACTGGAAAAGGTACTAGTGTACTGGAATTAGTAAAAGCCTTTGAAGAAGCTAATGATATTGAAGTCCCATATGATATCGTGGCTCGGAGACCTGGAGATATCGCTTCTTGTTATGCTGATGCTTCAAAAGCGGAGCAAGAATTAGGTTGGAAAGCAAAACGTAATCTTGTTGCAATGTGCCGTGATTCATGGCGGTTTGAGAAGAATTTTAAGGGATAGAGTGATTTACTGAATTACCCGCTGCGCTTAATGGCTCGGCTGGTATATTCGTCACGCTACTAAATATACATCTAATTTCTGTTCGTCAATTATTTTGCATAGATTTATAAAATAGAAGTAACTCTAAATCCTAGCCAACTAGGCGAATATTTAAGTACAAACATAGTAGTGGCATTAGATAGTTATCTTTAGTGCCACTACAAATTGAATGCTCCTGTCCTTGCTAAATAAATCCAAACTTAATTCAAATACATATTTCTCCCTTGCATCGCCTCTATTACCACTTTTAAAGCCGGATAAAAATGAATTAACAGGGTGGCTAAGGTGTATGAAATCATTTCGTCATTTGGATTTGCTAGGAGTGTATCAATTGCGTCCTGAATTTGAGTGAAACATTTCGTTAGTTGTTGGGTTGTCTTTGTTGTCTGGGTAGGGAAGAGGTCAGGATTTTTTCGCATCTTGTTTTCAATGGTTTCATAAAGCTCCAATGTTGATGGTGTGTTTGCTGCTAAGTAGAGCAACTTGTGTTTGGAAATGTCTCGCCGATCCAGTTCTAGCGCGTCCAGTGACTCGAGCCTCTTCACACGTGCCTTCCTGCTCATGAGGAGTTCCTTTGCGATTGTTATGTAGTCCATTTCGATGGACTGTAATTCTTCAAGATTGTATGAATCCTTTATGAGTGATTCCGTTCGTAGGTAATAATACTCCGTGTACAGGGTTAGTTGCTCATAAACGGGATTAAATTCTTTTAAAAAATGCTCTACCCATTGATGATTCGCGTGCTGCTGCTCCATCGTTAAATATTCGCGGTATTCTGTTCGGCCATTAATGTCGGTGTATCCAGATACCCACCTCAATTGTAGATCACTATTATTCTTTATTAAATTTTCTAGCTGCTTTGCTAAATCAATATCACGCAACATTTCTTCCATCTTCATCTTCTCACTCTCCTCGACTCTTTTGTGATTTATTAATGAACTATCTAATTTCATTTTACTCTTTTCGACAAATGGCGTCTTGGTATTGGAAAATGATTCAAAATTTTGTAATAATTTAAATGCTCAATGAATTGAGAGATGAATATAAGGATAGATTTATTTCTTAAAAACCAACTTTTACATAAATTGTATGGTAACTTTAAGGAAAAGGACTATCTATTAGCCAAATAATAAGCACTTATGATGTGTTATATATGAATGCAGGAAAAATTAGGAGACTTTTAGCGGTATCAGCTACACCATTGCAAAAAAAGAATCATTATAAGAAATTGAAGTTTATTACCGGTTATATATGATTATCCTGTTATGAAGGGGGATGAAAATGCATATCGATTATGAACTTATTTTCGGAATGGATAAACAGATGCACTTTGTGGGTTATGTAGTTATTTCAGTACTCTCAGGAATTTTTATGCTCCTTTTATCAGAAAAGCATTCTGTAAAAAGAAGATTAGGTTACCTTTGGATAACATTGGTGATTATCGGTATCTTGGAAGAGTACAGACAATTTTGGTTGCCTGATAGGAGTGCTGAGTTTTTGGATGCCCTTGCCAATATGTTTGGGGTAACAGTGGGGCTATTACTACCAATACTCTATGCAATAAAAATCAAATATAGCAGGAAATTTGCATCTGGTCGATACACAATATACAGTTTTACTATAATCGCATTACTGATTGGTTTATCCATTATAAATGAACGACCGTTTATACTATTTGAAGAACCATATATAGCAAAATTCACAAATATAGTTGCTTTTATAGGATTATAATTAAATATCTTGAATCAATCTACAAATAAAAAATGCAATATCCTCTATTATTAAGCTGCCATAAAAATTAACCCCCAATTATTGTAATAGGACAACTTACGACCTGAATAATCATTAGTAAAAATGAAATGGGTGGTTGAGCACATGTTTGAACAGCCAAGGGAGATTGAACTTTCCCAAATTCGACTAGAAACATCCTTTAGGAAAAATGAGAAGGATTTAAGCTTAGAGATGGATATTAGCCGAAATGGATTGATAGCTCCCTTAATTGTTCAACTGGAAAGTGAAGATACCTATGTATTGGTCGAAGGTTATCGGCGTTTTTATGCGCTGCAGTTTTTAGGTAAGAAGTACGCGGATTGCTTTATAGAAAATTACACATCCGAAGAGGATCGAATCATTAAAAGACTGAGGATAGAGTTCCAAACGAAGAAGCGAACAGCGTATCAGCTTGAAGAGATGATCAATCGATTATTGGAAAATGAATTGTATGATGTGAAGTTACTAGCAAGCCTCTGTAATGTTACCGAGAAGACTATCGCTAAATATAGAAAAGGTTCTGATGTAAACCCTGACTGGATAAGAAGGGGAAGAAAAACTGGTGCAGGTAGGCATGGATTTACGATTATTCATAAATTGAATGTAAGTGAGAAATAAAAAATTATATTGTAGATAGATATATAAATAAAGAGATTAATAAAGCTAAACTGGAAGTCATTGAGAAGGTTACGAAAGAAAAAGCATTCAAAGACATAACGGAAGATAAAGTGAAAGAGTGTATTGACGAAATCGTTTTACAACAATCAAGAAACTTTGAAACCGTGAAAGAAATTGTCAGTGAAAATAGTTTGCTTGCCGTCCATACTAAAAGCAGCCATGCGGATATGTATAAACTAACTTTAAAGTTAGTTGCAAAACTGGAAAAGATTTTTAGAAACAATAACTTTGTAAAATACTTAACTAATAAACAGAAAGGCGAATTGACTAAAAAGGTGGAGAGTTTAGCCATTATCCTAAATCCTCCAAAGTAACTTGGATAGTCTTCTCCTTGGGAAACTGGATAAAGGCAGCCCTGCCAAGTCATCTGAAATAGGTATTTATAGTTTTCTCGAATTAGTAGCATTGGAAAGTTATCTCTAGTGCTACTATTAATTTACCGCTCGTGTCCTTCTAAATAGATTTATAGCAGTGGAGAAAGACAATATCACCCTACTATAAACTCTCCAAAGTATTTCCTTATGTTCCTTATCTCCATTATTTTTACAACCTCTTAATAGTGAGTTATTCCAGTTTATGGTATAGTATTAGTGGAATTTGAGGTAACAGTCCAATTTAGAAAATGAGGAAGCAGTTCCGTGAAATATAAATCAACCATATTTTTAATAATTTGCTTATTGTTATTTTTTGCTTTCATCCTCTACGGCAAGAACTATCTAGTAGTGAATGAAGAACCTGAGAATGCTGATGTCATCATCGTTTTGAGTGGGGATGGCAGTCGATTGGAAGAGGGAGCAACTCTCTATCATGAGGGGTATGGAAAGAATGTATTATTGACTACTGCGTTAGGCAGTGGAACGACAAAAGAAGAGGCGATTGAATTTGGCATTCCTGAAGAGGCACTCATTCTGGAAGAAAAAGCAACGAGTACTTATACGAATGCTGTTTATGCGATAGAAGAAATGGCAAAGCATGATTTAACCTCGGCTGTGGTCGTCACGTCAGATTATCACACAAGAAGATCGAAGATGATTTTTGAACGGGTATTTAAAGGGAGCGGCATTGAGCTAACGTATGTTGCCTCAGCATCCGGCGAAACGCTTGGGGATTTCTCCATGAGAATGGCTGCTAGGGAATACGTGAAGTTGGTGGGGTATTTCTTCGGCTTGTATTATGTAATCGATCTTGAGTAACAAAGTGGTTACTATATTGCACTTGTATTAAGTCTTCCCTAAAAACGTAAGGAACTCATAGATTCTTTCGCGATTATAGCTATAATCATCTTAAGAGTATTAGAACAGCGGGTTTTTAGGAGGAGCATGGTCTTGGAAAGGTTCGAAGTGCAAGAAGCGTTAAAGGAAATCCTGGAAGGTGCTATACAAAGAGGAAATGAGCAGAAAGGCGTCACCGTTCAAGAATTTGTTAATGAGCTTAAAGAGCAATTGGAAAATTTATTGGGAAAAGTGAAAGTATAGAGATGGTCCTATTATTGGATCATCTCATTTTTTGTTACTAAGCCCTCTTTGCATTATTGTTTTCAAAAGATGTGAGTCTGTTCTATTAATATCACAATGTTTGATGAATATCACTTGTTACATCTAATTTTTACTATATTTATACTTGAGTGAGGAATATTTACCTAAATATTGTTATTTTAAGAAATAGAAAAAATAGAGAGATTTGCATTTCCCTGACATTTGGTAAATTTGTACAATATAATAGTGCCTATTGGCATAAAAAACCGTTTTAAAAGGAGGGATTTTTTTGAAGCAAGTCTATACTAAACTACTTAGTATATTAAGTATTATTTTCCTAATCTATTCAACATCGGGCGTGACACAAGCTTTCGCTAATGACATAGATGTTAGTGAAGTAGAGGAAATGAAAATTAAAGTTTATCCAAATAATCATGATGATGAAAATGCACGTGTAATTAAAGACATATCTGGTGAAATTCAGTCTGTAGATAGTGGGGGATTATCTCATATAAATTTGATTGGTCATAGTGAGGATGACATATACTCATTTTCTATCGATGATGAAATCGTCAATAGAATTAATCCTACATCAAATTATATTTTTACTTTTGAAGTATTCTATAGTGAAAATGAAAAAACTTACACTTATATCGATAATCTCAAGGTTACTGGTAGCCAGTTTTTAAAACTTACAAGTATTAAGCTTCCTGCAGCTGAAGACTTAAAAGAAGCAATTATTATTAATGATTTAGAACAAGATCTTGTTCCTACAATTGAAATTTATGAAGGGACAGAACAGCCTACTAAGGGTGTTACTTTGTATCCTTACCAGGATGACAATGATGAAATTAATTTAGTTGTGAAAAAAGATAGTAAATTTTCTTTATATTATAGTTTGATTAAATCAATCTACGATGACGAATCAAGTGAAGGGTTCTATCTCTATGAAGAAGTTGATTTCACAAGAGGAGCACCTCAGGAAATTAGTAGAGCCTATGAAAATCTAGTAGAGATTGAATTTGAAACTTCTTCAGAGATGATAGGGTTTTCTAAAAATAGTTTTACTATGGTGCAAGAAACTAATAATAGAACGAAGATGTCTCCAGGGAAATATTATGTTCACTATACTACTCCAAATAACTTAAAATGGACTGGGGAAATTGTGGTAGATGAGCTTTCTGCTATTAATTCAATTATCTTGCCTAATGAACCTACTGAACTAGTAATAAAAGATTTAGAATATGAAACTAATGGAAGTAACACCTTATTAATGTATGATTTAATTGCGAGTAATGGAGGTTTTGCTGTAGAAAACTTCTCTAGTAATCTCATGCCTTGGGATATTACTACTAAAGTCTATGATGATAATAACTTAGTGGCAGAAGTTAATGAACCTTCTAACACTTTAAATGAAATTTGGAATTATATTGAACTTGGCAATATACCATCAGGAGAATACGATGTAGTTGTTGAATTGAATCTAAATGAGACAGATAAAATCGTAGGTAGAACAACATTAAGTTATGAAGCAGATGATGAATCGGATGATGAATCGGATGTACCAACCACACCACCTACGACCACACCACCATCTTCTTCATGCTCATCACACTTACCATGTACTCTCCCAGTCGATTTATCAACGCCTTTTGGAGAGATTTCCCAATTTGGTACAATTAATATTTATCAAGTAGAAGATGAGGGGTATCTTAGTCAGGTTGCGGGGTATATGTATAATTCGGATAACCCGACGTTTAATTTATATTCCACAAATAATTTCTCCATTGATCCTGTCCTATTATGTAATTGGAGCCGCTCGTTTAGGAAATCATGAGGATAGTAAATATCTTAATGAAATGAGAGAGATGTCTGGAGAAGAGATACTATTATTATCAGAGGAGAATAAGTTTGCGTTTTCTAGTGACCTGAAAAAAATCTCTTTAAACGTTTCCGAAACAAATGAGCTTAACAGCCTTTATAACGGTTACTTTATGTTTGGCAATTCTAGACAAACTATAGGGTTCTTTGGTGGCACAGGAAATGATGTGATTGATTTATATCTATCTCCTGAATTAACAAGAGGGTATATGAAAGCTGAAAGTGATGGTAGCACAAAATTTATCGGTTTTAGTATTGATGATGAAGAAATAGTTAGGGTGAAAAAGGAAAATTTAGCAAGGCTAGAAGCTTTAAATCAAGAAAATTCTTTACCTATCTTTACTTTTGATAATCATTGGATTACGAGCAACAATTTTAACTTACCATTAGAAATAACGAAAAAGACGTATGATTGTTTGTCTGTCGGAGTAGGGATTACAGAACAGGATGAGACATGGGGCTATACATTGTCGAAAAGAAATGTTGAAATCTCAGATGATACAATAATAGAATTCTCCGGAAATATTGAAGGGGAAATTACTTCAGTTCTTCAAAGTCCTAGTGACGGGAAAATTCATGCAAACATAGAACTCACCGCTGAAAATTGGACAATCAGTAGTATTTTCAAAGATATTTATAACGATGTACAGGAAACTGTTTCAATCAGTTACGTATTAACAGATTCTCAAGGTAAGAAATACACAGATACGGTAAATAATTATAGTTTACACTATCTTGAGCTTCCAAGTGACCTAGCTGATGGAGTGTACACACTAAAATTGACGATTCCAACCAGCCCTAGCAAGTCTTTAACACTTGAAAAAGAATTTACGATTGGAGAATCTGCCAACCCAGGTGACGGCGATTCAACAGATTCAGGAAATGGCGGTTCGACTGGAGGAGAAACAACGAACCCAGGAACCGGTTCTGGAAATAGTAGCGGCGGTTCATCGGGTGGTAATTCTAACCAAGGAAACCAACTCCCTCAAGTACCAGTAACTAAAGTGAATGAAGCTGATATTGATACTCAGTTAGACAACACAGCAAAATCAGAAGTTGAAATAAATGCTGAGGTGGTTACTGAAACAGCACCAAATGTAAATGTAGAAGTTTCAAAACAAGCTTTAGATAAACTTGCAAAATCAGAGAAAAACTTCGTTATTAATTCGGGAGAGGTTGCGATTACGGTTCCCTCAAAAGTGTTAAAAGCAATCTCGAATTCGGCCACAGATACAATCGATTTTAAAGTGGGCTTAGTAAAAAATACGGAAATTCTCGGTGATGGAAAAGCATTGTCAGATGCATATGAATTTACAATTTCCATTGGGGAAGATGCCAAATTTTCATCATTTGAACAACCAATTGCGATTTCCTTACCTGTAGAGCCATCGGAAGTGATGGATGCAGACAAAGTAGCAGCTTACTATATCAACGAAAAAACAAACGAATTAGAATTCGTGATCAGTAAATACGAGAATGGCGTTGTGACGTTTAAAACAATTCATTTCTCTCGGTTTGTGGTAGTAGAAGATCATAAGTCCTTTAATGATGTGGCAAAAAATCATTGGGCTAAGCATTTTATTGATTCCCTAGCATCTAAAAATATTGTGAATGGGAAAACGGCATATTCTTTTGCACCAAACGATACTATTACACGTGCAGAATTTGCTTCAATTCTAGCAAGAGTCTTAAACTTGCCAACAGTAGCGTATGAAGGTGAATTCACAGATGTGCCTAAATCAATGACTTGGGCAGTTGCTGAAATTGAGGCCGCAAACCAGGCGGGAATCGTTTTAGGAAACAATGGAAAATTCATGCCAAACGAAGAAATCACACGTCAACAAATGGCTACGATGATTGTTCGTGCATTAGAATATGCAGATCCATCGATTGTTGAAAATGTGAAAAATAAAGTAAGATTTGCGGATGCAAAGAATGTTCACAACTACGCGAAGGAAGCAGTGACGATTGTCTCAGGGCTGGGTATTGTCGAAGGACGAATGATGAATGGGAAACGCCTGTTTGCCCCAGAAGAAAATGCAACACGCGCTGAAGCAGCGAAAATGCTTTACAATATGCTCGACCAATTAGCAAAATAATAATTATTAGCATGACTAGCACGGGGGAAGAGGTCGATCTTTCTTCGTGTTTTTTGCTAAGGAAATTATGAGACTTTGTGTATGGTGTCAACAAAGCATTCTTTCCATATGCCTTATGATAGAGGATTGCTCTCTATTCCAATCGACCTCCGTCACCACTCAAAACAACGATTACATCTGAATTCTAGTGCTATTCATTCACTTCTGCTGTGGTCGTGATCTTGAGTAACAATGCGATTACTATATTTCAGTTGTGTTAATTCTTCCCTAAAAACTATAAGAAATCATAGATTCTTTCGCAGTTATAGATATAATCATCTTAAGAGTCATTTTGAAACAGAGAGGTTTTAGGAGGAGCATGGTCTTGGAGAGGATTGAAGTGCAAGAAGCATTAAAGGAAATTCTGGAAGGTGCCATTCAACGAGGAAATGAGCAGCAGGGGATTACCGTTCAAGAATTTGTTAATGAGCTTAAAGAGCAATTGGAAAATTTATTGGGAAAAGTGAAAGAATAGGGAAGTTCGCAATAATAGTATGATCTTATTATCAGGGCATCCGTAGTTCGGCTTATCAGAAAATTTTTAAAATAACTTGAAAAAGAGGCAACTTTCCAAAAGGGAGGTTGTTTTTCTTTTTGACTGTTTTTGAAAACATTTTAACTCACCATTCACAATCTGAACTGTGGCGGACATAAAAAAAGCCCTGTGGAAATCATTCACAGGGCATTTGAAACATCGCGAAAAACTTTCCATTAAAAAAATGGCCGGTAAAAGGCGTTTGTATATGCTATTTATTCAGCTTCCCACCGTTTTGTAGTAGGCCCATCATATGGACTGTCCTTTTTAACAAAACTAATATACGCGGCATCTTTATTTAGAGATGATCCCCATTTATATTCCTCTCTGACAGTACCTTTTTTTACTAGTGCCCCAGGTCCACCAAAGATTTTTACGGCTTCTTCATATGTTGTGTTTTCATTAATCGTCGCAAAATTTTCTGCTGTCACAGCTGGGTACCTTAGATCCGGGATATCATTTCCACTATAAGATATATCATCCAACCTATCCGGATAACCGCTTACCGTTATACCGGTGGGCGAGCCAAGGAAATCCATAAAGTAAAAGTAATCTAGACGAAGTTCATATCCAGGCGTTTGAGCAAATAAGTATTCAAGATCAGTTGAATTCATTTTTCCTACATTCATAGCCAAGAATTTTTCATAATTGACTGTGGGCTTACCGAAGTCCTTCACTTTTCGCAATTCTTTATTGTAAACATTTTTTTCGAAGTCTGATGGAATCAAGTTTACACCTGTATCGGATAAATACACATCTTTGTTTTTAGAATCCCAACGCACATTGATCCCAAGACTTTCTCCTACAAAACGTAATGGAACTACAGTTCTACCATTAATCACCTGACTAGGTGCATCTAATTGAAGTTTAATCACCTCTGTACCATTGATAACAGTAACGGTTTTTTGACCAATTGGTAAAATGTACGAAGGTGGTTGGAAGTAGCTTTTATCTTTAATCGTAACTACCTTCTTTTTCTGATCCCATTTGACTTCCGCACCAAATCGTTCAGCTATAAATCGAATCGGCACAAGGGTACGGCTATTTTTGATAACAGGTTTTTGATCTAATACTAATTCCTCTGTGTTTGAAAATACTTTAATCGTGTCGTTCGCACTCACTGTGTGATAAGATGCCGTGAAAAGGGTTATTGCCATCATCGCAATCAATGCAAAATTAAATTTTTTAATCATTGTCTGTTCTCCTCAAAAAAATTTGTCATATTTATAGTAGAAAATTCAAATCTATTTTGTAGATTTAGTAAAATTATAGCAAATTTATAGAGAATAAAACCATTTTTTAGTAGAACAAAATTTATATTAGTGAACATTGGGAGAGTTTCTTTAATAGGAATATGTCTTTTTCCGTTTAGTTGCCATGAAACGTAGTAAAAATATTTTTTGGGTTAACTAAGCCAAAAGCGATGGTCCGATTGAGTACAAAACGATTAATATTGGCTGCTTCTATAATTCTTTGTATGGATAGGTGGATAGTAGGAATTAATTGAATTAGCATATTTAGGAAGTTTGAAATTTTATTATTCACTAGTATCTAGTATTCTATGAGGGAATATAGAATAAAGGAGGTCATATCAAAGTGAAAAAACTAGTTTATGTATTTTTAGCTGTATTTTTAATCCTGGCGCTAGTCGCATGCTCCGAACAAACGGCGGAAACAACCCCGGCGGAAGAGGGAACAGTAAATGAAGTGAAAGAGGAACAAACCGTGATTACGAAAGAAAGTGATTGGTCTTATAATGATGAGAGTGGACCTGAATACTGGGCAGAATTGGATCCCGCCAATTTAGCCTGTGTCAATGGAAGTGAACAATCACCGGTTAATATTGAATTCTCCCAAGTCAAAGCAGATAAAGAACTAGAAGACATTGGGATTCGATATGAGCCGACCGCTTTTTCGCTCGTAAACAACGGTCATACCGTGCAGGCTAATGCCACAACCGAAAGCAGCAGCCTGGTTGTTGAGGGAAATGAGTACAAGCTTGCTCAATTTCACTTCCACACGCCAAGCGAACATCAATTTAATGGCCAAAATTATGATATGGAGCTGCACCTTGTACATAAGAACTCCAATGGCGATCTTGCGGTCCTTGGGCTGATGATTCAAGAAGGAAGAGAAAATGACAAACTGGCAGCTGTCTGGGATGTATTGCCGAAGGAAGAAACCGAAAAAGCTATTTCCGTAGAAGAACCGATTGATTTGGAAGCTTTACTACCTCAAGATCAAACCTCTTTCCATTATAACGGTTCATTAACGACACCTCCTTGTACGGAAGAAGTAAAATGGATTATTTTTGAACAACCCATTGACATGTCGAAGGAACAAATTCAATCTTTTCAGCAAATCTTCCCGGACAATCATCGTCCTGTCCAAGCTCTAAATGAACGAGAAATTTTTAATCACTAGCACTTAAAGTTTATAAGAATCTATCAATAGAAGGGCGCAATTCTAAAGTTGGGCTCTTTCTTTATGTATTGGGCATTAGCTTGAAGAAACTTCAAGGAATGGCGTGTTTCATTCATAAGTAGCACATCCTCTCCTTGAAGGTATGTTTTCCATATATTTCAATAAAAATAGTAGATATCTCCAAGTTTTGTACTATAATAAGTTAGGGTACTTATTTGTAAATAGGTGACTTATTTGGGAGGTATAATCTTGGAGCGGCCAGAGATACAGGAAGAATTCAAGCAAATTTTAGAGTTATCCATTCAACGCGGGAATGAAAATGCAGGAATCACACTTGAAGAATTTATGACAGAACTGACTAGCCAACTCAGGGGTCTACTGGAAAAAGCCAATACTTAGGGATTGTCTCAGATTTATGGGACAATCCCTTTGCATTTTCAGTGGTGGGGTCAGGGCATTTCCTCACTTTTTATGCGAGCTGTTGCATTTTGTCATAATCAATTCGGTACCATTTTGTTTTGTCCATAAGACCGTTCTCAAATGTTGTTATGGAGATGATGTAGCCGTGTTTCTCTAGTTTTCTGATGGCCCGCTCGATGGTCTTCTTGCACCGAAATGGGAAATGTGTGTGCCATTGATGATAAGTGTGTTTACACCAAATGTGCCCTTCTTTAGAAACCGAGGATGTTTCTAGCAAGCTGTCCAACTTGGCTAATATAAGGGCTTCATTGATCCCTAAAGCGACTGCTAAAGTTGGATAAAGATTTACTGTTGGTTCGTTTATTAATAGGTAATCTTGAGCCTCCTCTATTGAAGAGTTAATTGGCAGCTCTGTAATGTTTTTTTCGTTCATCTGAATCTCCTCCTTATAGTCGTCCCTCTGTTATGCATAATTCCAATCTTTCTATACTTTATATATCAGTTAGCAGCCAAAAAAGAGACATTTTTTCTCAATGATATTTTTTGGTAGATGTAGTGGGCTCTTGTTGTTTAGGGTTTGCTCATTTTTTAATCGAAAACGCACGAACAGTGTGTTTTTTATTCTCTTAAGTAATCTATGAAGTATCTCTGGTAATGGTTCCTGCAAACTGCTGAAATGGATTTCCGCAATTTGCAGAAATGCATGCGTCCTTATCTGGGGGAAGGGTACAGCGGTTTTGGCTTTTCCATCTATACAATTTGGCGTGCACCTTCATAAAAATGGTGTACGATCATGGCGTAATTGACGCGATACCACTTGGTGCGGTCGGCTTTCATGGGGTTATACACACCGACGACAATGAGCTGCTGCTCTTCGAGTTTTTTCAATGTCCGCTCAATTGTACTTTTCGACCAGAAAGGAAATTCCCCGTGCCATTCCTCTACCGTTTTATACACCCATGTATGACCTTCCCGTATGTTTTTGGATATCTGGTTCCAGAAGTGAATTTGCTGCAGGATAATGGCTTCATTCAGCCCTATTTTTGTAGCCAGGCTAGGAAGTATTAAAAGTGGTGATTCATCGATTAATCGTTTCAATTTACTCTTCTCCTTTGGAGTGCCAGGCACAAACAATTTGCAATTGTCTTGGAGTTGTTTGGGTGCCTGGCACATATTTAATTTAATTTAGCTTCATTCGAATTTTTTTCAGGATGCGTGCTCTCCGTTTTTTTAGTGCGTCGACCGAGGCGTTGTATTTGTGTGTGAGTTCCTCATATTTGTATTGATGATAATAGAGATCTTTGAGTAATTCGAATTCGTCCTCCGTTAGAAATTCGGCTACGGTTTCAAGTGTTGCCGCTGCGTTGGAAGGCATGTTTTTCACATCGGTATATTGGGCAACGAGTGTCAATTTGTCGTTTTCATACGGAATCTGCCTTTCCGAATACTGGTTATCCTTGCGCATGGCTGTGTATAGGGACGTCAGCATCATACGTTGGGCATATGGTGCGAAGCTGCCTTTTGCTGGATCAAAATGCTGCCATGCCTGCCATAATGCAATTCGGGCTACTTGGCAAAAATGCTCACGGTTTTTATAAATCCGTGCTTTTCTTAAAACGCTATAAATCATTGGGTTATACTGCTCCAGAACTTCTTCAAAATCATCCATTTCTTTTGCACCTTGTGACCTGTGCACAGGTCAATTATTCCCGGGTATCTCTATCGTAAGAGAAGACTGGAAAGGAATCGAATGGGCAATTTTCTTCAAAACGCCAAAGAATAAAGTGGATAATATAGAAGAGTTGACTGTATTTTATTAGAATAAATAGTAAATTTCACCATATTTTCACAATTTAATATGGAAAGGGTCTTCTAAAATAAATGGGCATATTTTAGAATAATATTGACAGTGATTTGGGAGTTTAGTATTAGTATAAAAGAATCATCGAAAGGAGTGATGTGATAGAAGAATCCCCTAGGTAGAGGTTGATACTTTTTTAGTTTGGTCAAGTGAGATACTACTCATTAAAAGGAGAGAAAAGTATGACAAAATTAGAAGAGATGTTTTTCAATAACCACCGTATTTTAGCAATTGCCCCTCAATATCATGTAAAATATGCGTCAGCTATCTATACAGTACAAAAGGCAGAGACTTTCCATTCGCTCCACACTTGCACCAGGAATATGGAAACCTATTGCCTACTTAACGGGTCAAGTCTAGAAGGCCGTAAGCTTTCTTCGCGTAAATGCTTCAAAGATGTCAAAAACCCTTCTATTCTCATATCCGATCCGCTTGCCATTGCCGCCTTTCAAGTCCCCACCGTGGATAATCTCGATACCATCTGGATTATGGATATTTTCGGGGCAAAGATTGAAAGCCTTCCGAATAACCATACCGTCATCACCTTAAGCAGCGGGGTCGAACTCATCACCTCTCTACCTGCCAATTTAGTCGAAAAACGTAGAGAAAAAGCCTTGAATCTACTGAAGACCAATGCCTTGAAATACTCCTTAAGCCATAAATTTCCCTTCAACATTGCAGCTAGCCACATAAACCATTCATCTTTAAATCATTACATACATCCAAGTCCATAAAACAGATGAATATGAAGTTAACCTAGAACTCTAGTTCGCAAGTGGAGAGGGGATTGTTCATTTGTAGTGGGCAATCCCTGCTCTATTCTAACGCGCTTTCGCTTTTCTCAAAAAAAGAATCGAAAAAGCCTTGCGTTTACTCCATGAAAGCCTTCATCTCTATGGGCAAGAAATTTAACATCAACACCTCCAATTGCAAGATAAATCCCATAAATTTCATTTAATGCCCACAAATGTTAAAATCTGGTGTATTATTTAATAGATTACTAAATAACTTAGGAGTGATGAATTGAAGAATTTAAGAACGCTAGGAATCTTAACATTGTCTACTGGCCTATCATTTGGAGCACTAGCACCAGCAGTAGCTGCTGCAACACCTGCAAATGAGCAAAATGAAATGGTTCAAATTAGAACTGCTTCGGTGGAATCTGTTGTAACAAAGAGTGAGCTCATCAAAAAATTTAAGGAATTGTTCCCAAATAAGTTTGATTTCTTAAATGATGGTGATTTCCATATGGGGAGTGGTCATCACTTTCCTGATGATGATACCATTCGTTATGACTTAAGCTTTCACAAAGAAATAAATGGGAAGCGAGTTTATGGTGGGATTGGATTTGTTGGGGAAGAATTGGAGATTGAGAATTTTTACTATCAACCCGCTAACAGCATAGATGCTCTCTTTCCGGCAAAAGTGACAAAAGGCGAGGCTGAAGAAGCTGCCCTTGCCTTTTTAAAAAAAATACCCGGTGCAAGTGAGTATCAGCTGGATACTACTCATGACTACAACCTAGGAAATCAACCTCTCACAGAACCAATCCGTTATTCATTCTCGTTTGTCCGTACGGAAAATCAAGTACCTATTCCAGATCAGCACATACAAGTAAACGTGCTGGGGAATGGAGAAATCGCCGACTTTTATCGTACTTCAGTAAATACGGAGTCACATACGTTTGATGATATTACAAAAGTGATATCCGAGAATGAGATTTTAACGAAGGTAAAAGAAAATCTTGCCATCGATTTACAGTATAGAATCGATTTCGATTATCAAACAGGTGATCGAACTGTGCAACTTGTCTATCAACCAACGAATGACTTTCTTGGGGTTCATGCTCTTTCAGGTGAATGGCAAACCGTAAACGGTTTCTCCCCTGATTTACCTGAAGAACAAGAAATCGAATTCATTACAGCTGAACCGATTCAACCAAAACAAACTGACTTCTCTTTAGAAAAGGCGAAAGCGTTTGCTCAAAAGTTACTATCGATTGATTCGGATAAAGTGAAGCTATCCATTGAATCGATTGAAGAAAGAGAAAATCACATTGGGCAGGAAGTCATTGCCATTCAATATATGTATTATTACGGAAATAGCGGGCATGGTACAGAGCTTGAACTCGATAAACAGACAGGTGAAATAATCCAATATACAGATATCAAGAGTGATGTACTAAGAGAAATGGGCGACAACAAAGAAAATAATCAGCCGATTTCCAGTGAAGAAGCACTTAACCTAGCAGTGGAATATTTAAAAGAGTTCTCTCCTTCCCATCTTCATAACTATGCAAAACCAACAGGAGAAGCGCACTTTGAGAGTGATAGAGGCGTCTATCATTTTGCATTTCCGAGAGTTGTAGACGGCATTCTTGTATCGGGTGATAACATTTCTGTTGGTGTATCTGCTGATGGGTCTTTACTTGGTCTCAATGTAAATTATCAAGATGTGGAAAATTGGCCAACAAGTGAAGAAGTAATTTCTGAAGAAGAAGCAAAAGCGGAATTTTTAGAGCAATTAAGCTTAGATCTACAATATGTAAAAGAAGGGTATGCGGAAGATGATGACCATTATCAACTTGCTTATACCCCATTATTCAATGAAAACCAATTTAGCTTCATAGATGCAAACACTGGTGAATGGAATAGTTTGACGGAAGAAGAAAGTGAACGTCAAGTCATCACGCACCCTTGGGCAGAAGATGAGCTTAATTACTTAGTGAATGCTCGAATTTTAGACGTCGAGGATGTAAACACGTTTGATGCAAATGAGAAGATTACAAAAGGCGATGCACTTGCAGTGATCATGAAGTCCCTTACTCATTTCTATGAGGGCGGTTATTATCCAGGCCAGGAGAATATGAGTCAGTCATTTGACAATATTGATCCTGAGCATCCTCTATATCAAATAGTTGAACGTGCTGTTTCGTTGAACATCCTCGATACTGAAAGTGCCAACTTAGATCTAGATGCACACCTTACGAGAGAAGAATTAGCCGTTTGGTATATACGAGCATTAGGACTCGAGCAGGCAGCTAAACAAGGCAGTATCTATCAATTGGACTTTGCCGATGCAAACGATGTACAGAAGGAATACATTGGTCATGTCGCATTAGCAAACTCATTAGAATTATTAACAGCAAATCGTAATCAATTCAATCCTAATCAAGAAGTAACATATGCACACTTAGCAGTATCGGTTGTTCGGTTAGCTCATGAAGCATACAAGAGAAACCCGGAAATGTATTATTAAATTTTGAGAAAAGGGGCGTTGTTGACACGCTCTATGTAAAACGGAAAGAGGTCGGGACAGAAGCAGCAATTTCTTAGAATGAAGGAAAAACTATACTAAGAAATTGATTTTAGCCACATCAAGAAGACACCATTTTCCTTTCCGGGGAAATGAACTGCATCCCAATTGTTAGACACAATCTAACAATTGGAGATGCAGTTTTTTTGGCTATTTTTACTGCAGAAGAAAAATTACAAGCAGTTACTCATTACCTGGATAGAAACAAGAGTTACGAAACAATCGAAAGGCCATTGAAGTTGATTAGAAATCAAACATTAAATGAGTGAAACTATTCCAGCATCATGGGGTAGATGCCTCTCTTAAGCAGCGGGGTCGAACTCATCACCTCTCTACCTGTCAATCTAGTTGAAAAGTGTAGAGAAAAAGCCTTGAACTTACTGAAAACCAATGGCTTAAAATACTCCTTAAGCCATCATTTTCCTTCAACATTGCAGGCAGCCACATAAACCATTCATCCTTAAATCATTACATACATCCAAAACTATAAAACAGATGAATATGTATTTTTAGACATTTCAATATTCGCATCCCTACAAGACACTTAGGACTTCCATTATGCTCATAGAAATGAGGCCGACTGGAAACCTCCTCTTATGCTTATTTTTAAAAATTTAATATATTAAAGTCTATTTTGGTGACTTTTTACATATATTAAAAGTACAAAAGATTCCAATATTGTCACAATTATAGTCATTACTTCATGCGTGATTTATGATAATATAGGTTGTTGGAATCATATAGTGCGATTTAGAAAACAAGCACTAGCTAAATAAGAGGTGGTCAAGAATGGAAACAAGCGCCACGAACAATAAGGAGAAAAAGCGTACATCCAAAAAGCGCAAATTTCTAATTTGGTTAGGCGTCATCGTAGGTGTACTGATTTTGGCAATCGTTGGCTTTGCCGCTAAATTATACATGGATACGAAAAACACGGTAGATGTTATATATGAAGATATCGAGCAATCGGAACTGCGGGAAGAAGTAGTGAGCATCGAGGAAAAAGAACCGATTTCGATTTTGATGCTGGGTGTCGATGAACGGGAAGGGGACGTTGGGCGTTCGGACACGATGATCGTCTTGACGATTAACCCCGAGACGAACGATACGAAAATGCTAAGCATCCCGCGTGATACGCGAACAGAGATTATCGGCCACGATACGACCGATAAAATCAACCATGCCTATGCCTTTGGTGGCATCGAAATGTCTCGTCAAACCGTCGAGAACCTTCTCGAAATCCCGATCGACTATGTGGTGCAGGTGAATATGGAAAGCTTTAAGGACATTGTCGACATTGTGGGTGGGATTACCATTCAAAATGACTTGGAGTTCACAGCCGGCAATGCAGATTTTCCAATGGGAACGATTACCCTAAATGGTGAAGAAGCGTTAGGCTATGTGCGCATGCGCTATGACGATCCGGAGGGTGACTTCGGTCGCCAAAACCGCCAGAAAAAAGTCATCCAGGCCATTTCCCAATCGGCCCTAAGTGTGGATACAGCCTTGAACTATAAATCCATCTTCGCCACACTCGAAGATAATGTAAGGCTCAGCGCTTCCTTTGATGAATTATTAACGATTCAAAAAGGATACCAAGATAGTTTCAAATCCATCGAACAGCTTTATATGAACAATGGACAAGGGACAAAAATTGATGGAATCTACTACTACCTCCCGGATGAGGCTGAAATGGAAACAATTAAATCCACACTGAAGACTCATTTAGGTGTTAAGGAAATTGATTAGTTTAACTGAATATGAATGGTGAAATATCCGAAACACGAAGAAGTGTATGTAACTTTCTTCGTGTTTTTATTTTCATATCTAATATGCATAGTATTGCATGTAATGTTTTAGTTTTGTAAATTTATATTAACTGCAATATCTCTGGAGAAAAAATAGTATAATTTACAATGTATGTAAATCGACAAGCTTAATAGTTGAAAGTAAGTAAAAAATATAAGATATCAGGCTTTTATTGAAAGGATGGAGCTAGAAATTGCAAGAAACTTATATAAAATGGACAAACGAAGTGAAAGATGAAACCCTATTGCATGAACTAAACTCGATCTCGGAAGACGATAAAATGGTAGAAGATCGATTCTACCAATATGTCTCTTTTGGTACAGGAGGAATGCGCGGCATCATTGGGGCTGGGACAAATCGTATTAATATTTATACGATACGTCGTGTTTCGGAGGGTCTAGCCCGTTATATTGCGTCCCATGGCGAAGAAGCAAAGAAACGTGGGGTTGTAATTGCTTATGATACACGTCATTTTTCAAAAGAATTTGCCGTTGAAACTGCCAGTGTTCTAGGTTCACATGGAATTACAGCTTATATTTATAAAGAGTCACGCCCTACCCCACAGCTTTCCTTTACCGTTCGTGAACTGAATGCTTTTGCAGGGGTTGTGATTACCGCTAGCCACAATCCAAAACAATATAATGGCTTCAAAGTGTATGGGGAAGACGGTGCGCAGCTTGTTCCATCAGGAGCAAATGCGATTGTTTCCCATATGGATGAAATTGAAGATATTTTTGATATTAAGGCTCGAGATATAAATGAGTTGGAGTTACAGGGAATTGCTCACTGGATTTTAGAAGATTTTGATAAGAGCTACTCTAATCAACTTTTATCATTAAAGGAAAATGCAGATATTGATTTTGATTTAAAGGTTGTATATAGTCCGCTTCATGGTTCTGGCTTAGTCCCTGTTAGTGAAGGCTTGCGCCAATTTGGGTTTGATAATGTACATATTGTGGAGGAACAAGCAATTCAAGACGGTTCTTTCCCGACAGTTTCCTATCCTAATCCTGAAGAAGCCGCTGCCTTTAAGCTTTCGATGGAGCTTGGAGAACGTGTAGGAGCAGATTTATTATTAGCTACAGATCCGGATGCCGACCGTTTAGGTGTAGCTGTTCGAAACGGGCAAGGCTATGAATTATTAACAGGCAATCAATTAGGAGCTTTGTTGCTAGACTATATTCTAAAAAACCAGCTGAAAAATGGGGCATTGCCATCAAATGGTGCGATTATCAAGACAATCGTAACAGCTGAACTTGGTGCTAAAATAGCTGCCAAATACAATGTTGCAACAATCAATACACTGACAGGCTTTAAATATATCGCCGAAAAAATTGCAGAGTATGAGCAGTCCGGGGAATACTCCTATTTATTTGGCTATGAGGAAAGCTACGGGTATTTAATCAAAACGTTTGCACGTGACAAGGATGCGGTTCAAGTTGCGTTAAAAGTTGCTGAAATGGCTGCTTTTTATGCAAAAGAGGGTAAAACCTTATTAGATGTATTAGATGTATTGTTTGAGGAATTTGGCTACCATAAAGAAGCCCTTGTCTCTCAAGTTTTTGAAGGAAAGGATGGCCAAGAAAAAATGTTGGCCATTTTAAGTGATTTCCGTGAAAACATCCCTACAAACATTGTCGGGGTTCCGGTAGTTCGAGCGGAGGATTACCTAACTGGAGAGGCAGCCTTATCTGATGGTTCTAAAGAAGAAATTCTGCTTCCACAAGAAAACGTACTAAAATTTGTATTAGAGAATGGTGCCTGGATCGCCATCCGCCCTTCAGGTACCGAACCGAAATGTAAATACTACTTTGGAGCAGTTGGCAATTCCAATGAGGAAGTTGAGCGTTTATTGGCCGATTTGAAAAGTGCATTTCTTTAATAAATAGAGACCTTCCGTAATGGAAGGTCTTTTTGTTATTTCCTTAAAAAGGGTAAATCGTTCTCTCAGTATTGAATCTGGATAAATAACGGTGAACATTTCTACCTAAATAACCCTGAATCTTTAGAAGTAATTTAAAATAGAGTTGGGATTTTTATCGAGAAAAAAGGCCTAATTTTTAATTGTGTCAAAATAGAAAAGTCAATAAAAATACTTGAGAGTTTGATAGAAAATTATGTATACGATAGATATAATTGGTGCTAATATATTTTTCTGTAATTGCAAAAAAAATCGGAGGAATATGATGAAAACCAACCTTACTAAATTGCTAGCAATAACAAGCTTTATGCTATGCTTCTTCGTTTTTCAAGCATCGGCAGTTTTTGCAAATGTGTTATCTGAAATCACTGTAAAACAAGGTGAAACTATGGAAGTAATCACTATTACGGAGGATACAAAAATAAGTTCCGGAGAAGGTGTAGTAATTCCAAAGGTAGTCATAACAAATGGTGCTAAGCTAGTAGAATTTAATGCAGATGTTCAAATTGTAGAAGTAACGTCTCAAAACAATGTGGAGCTCGTGGGAGAAGGAACTATAACAGATGTTATTATTTCCACAAGTAAAGAAGTAGCATTAAATACTACTGGAGATATTCATAAACTTGTAATTACGGATCCAGCCGCAAGATTAGAAATAAAAGAAGGTACAAAAATTTCAAAATTAGTCATTCCACAAGGAACAAAGAGAACTGATATTATCACAAACTATGAACATTGCAGCCATCGCTTTGAAGATGACCGAAATGGAAATGGACATGGGGATGTAGATAATTCACAAGCTGATGATAACAACACAACACCGGAAGATGAAAATACAAGGCCTGAAGAAAATCCACCTTCTGGAGATGGAAGTACACAGCTAACTGAAGAAAATCCACATTCTGAGGAAGGCAACACACCACCAGCACAAGATAACCCATCTTCTGACGGTGAGAATACGCCACCAGTTGATGATAACTCACCTTCTGGCGATGAGAACATACCACCAGCTGGAGAAAATCCACCACCAGCTCCACCTGCGAATGAAGCTCAGGCGGCAAAGTTAGAAATGGAAGATAATCAATATGGATACGGTGTATATCAAGCATCGTATAGTTCAGGTAGGGAGGCCGTTGTATCATCAATCGAATCTCTAATGAAGAATGATTTACAAACTAGATCTTGGGTTCCTTGGTATAGCAAAGTTACAATCGAAGACGTTACTTGGGTTAACCCTCCTGAGACATTACCAGCTCCGGAACGAGTTTACGATTCAAGAATGGAAATGTACGATGATGTCAAAAGGGAATATTTCTTTGATGTACTAATAAAGGATAACGAGGATGGTTCAACGGAAACTGCTTATTCAGTAAAAGGAATTGTTCAAATTCAGTAATTTTAAGTGACCTCACCAAGTGGTGGGGTTTTATTTTGTTTATTCTCCCCAATATTGCAGAAGAATTATGTTCAACTATTAAACAGTATTGCTAAATGAAATAGAATGGGAATAATTTTTTGCAATGAAATAAAAACCACTGGAGAAGACAAATCTCTATTCCAGTGGTATTTAATTTTTATACTACTTTCATCTTCCGCATTTTCTCCACCCCGCTGCAGATTTGTGCTTAACAACACTTGCAATAATTGGTTCGTGTAGCCCACATATTTGTGTTCAATCACTGACGAATGGGCAGTCCTTTTTACCTTTAATTGTTCCCATCTACCACTTCAACAAAGGAAACAAGTATCAGTTTCACTATTCTTACCTTAGTAATCCACTGAAAAATAATAGCTTGTTTTTGACTAAGATTTAGTCATATTTCCTCACGCGTTTTTCTATAGTATTAAGAGAATTTCAAAACTAGTGCTCAAAGTATAGCCTTATAACAAAATGCGTGTACATTTTGAAATCTAGTAGTTTGAAAGTATTGTGGAAAAGTAATCCATAAGTACTTTTGATTGGTGACATAGGAAAATGTGGGTGACATAGCTATTGAGGTGGACGGGCATTCAATTCATTGAATATGAAAACAATAAAATAAAGGGGATTTTATGAAGAAAAAGTGGACCCGTATTTTACTAATCTTTCTCCTAATTTTGCTGATTGCAGCAGGGTATGTAACCTACCTTTTAAAGTTTAAGGAATACGATGTGGTCGATCCCGGAATAGATAAAATTACAGATGAAAACTTCTCGGTTACCTTGCCGAGCGGAACAGACCTGGTACTGGGTAGTGATGGTGAAATCTCCATGGGACAAGCAGTAATGCCGGATTCTGCAGATACTAGAGAGTCGACTATAAAAGTTGGCGAAAACCTAACAGTAGCAGACATCAACGATAAATATAGACCAGTATTAAACGAAATAGAATCACTGGCAAGTTCTAAAGTAAATAGCTTAGCAGAGCAGGCAATAGATGAATTTTATACCAAAAAAGAAAAGGGGGAGAAAATTAGCTATCCTTATTTCTACCAAAAATATATGGAGGCGCTAGACGGACTAGAAGAGAATACAGATGTCTTTTTTGCAGGTGTAATGAGTATTGTTGAACAAGAATTGGCGACAAGCGGCTTTAATCCATCCTATGTAGATAGTTTTCGAGAAGACTATGAAGCTTCCAAGAAAAGTCAGCGTAAAAACCTAAATGAAAGAATTGATAAGTAGTTTATAAAAGTTGGCATCAAAGGAGGGAAACTATTTTTGGAAGAATCCATCAAGTTACAGGATATAGTGAAAATTGTTAAAAAGCGGATATTTCTTATCGTTTCGTTACCGGTACTCGCAGTTATTATCGCAGCCATTATCAGTTATTTTGTATTAACACCGGTTTACCAAGCTTCAACTCAAATATTAGTAAACCAACAAAAGACGGCCACCGAAACCATTCAATCACAGGATATTCAAACCAATTTACAATTAATAAATACATACAATGTCATTATCAAGAGTCCAGTTACTTTGAATCAGGTGATAGAACGTCTTGACCTGGAGATATCAACCTCGCAATTATCAGAGAAAATCACGGTTTCTAATGTAGATAATTCACAAATTATAACGATCAACGTAATGGACGAGCAACAATTTAAGGCGGTGGACATTGCCAATACAGTAGTAGAAGTATTCCAGGAAGAGATTCCTGTATTGATGAATGTCAATAACGTTAATGTCTTATCTCCCGCAGTGTATTCGGAAGATTCGACTCATGTAAAGCCAAATGAATTGATGCTTATCGCCATTGCAGCAGTGATTGGAATCCTGCTGGGTGTTGGAGTAGCTTTCCTGCTTGAATATCTTGATACAACGATAAAAACTGAAAGAGATGTGGAAGAACTATTGGGGCTACCGATTCTTGGAATGGTGATCCAGATTCCTAAAAAAGGATCCATACAAGAAACAAAAGAAGTAGAAGTGCAACTTAGCAGAAGAAAAAGTAGTAAAAAAAGGAGTGAGAAGCTTGTTTAAAAGAAAACAAACCAAACAAGCAATGGCGAGAAAGCTGATAGTCAGGGAAAGCCCCAAATCGATTTATGCTGAACAGTATCGAGCAATTCGTACGAGTATTAACTTTTCTATGCCGGATAAGGATATAAAAACAATCGTTGTGACATCCCCCAAATCAGGGGAAGGGAAATCGACGATATCTGCCAATCTGGCAGGCGTATTTTCGCAGGAAGGAAAAAATATCCTGCTGGTTGATGCAGATATGCGCAAACCAACTGTTCATTATACCTTCAATCTGATGAATAGCTATGGTTTATCGGAAGTGCTATCTGGACAATACGAACTTAGGGATGCCATTCAGGATACTTATATTGAAGGGCTATATGTACTGCCTAGTGGTTCAATCCCTCCTAACCCTGCAGAACTACTTAATTCTAAACGTATGAATCAGCTCCTATTCGAATTAAAAGCACAATTTGATTTTATATTCTTCGATACACCACCTATTCTTTCAGTTACAGATTCGCAAATCTTAGCGAACAAATGTGACGCAACAATACTGGTTATTAATTCAAGACAGACACCAAAAGAATTGGCCAGTAAATCTAAAAGTATTTTACAGCATTCCAAATCCAATATTATCGGCGTTATCTTAAACAACTATATTCTTAAGAAGAATGATGATTATTACTCGCTTCATGGTTATATAGAATAGTTGTTTGATTGACGAATTTTTTATCTCTATTTTAAATGATAGGATGGTACCCATCGAAAAGGCAAAAGAACAGGTTATACCTATCACATTAAATGATAGTAAATTCTATCTGCTCAATAAAAGACTGCTAGATATCCTATGTTCAATAAGTGGGCTCTTCATTTTAACTCCGGGATTTTTTCTACTAGCAATCATTATGAAGATTGAGGATGCCCGCGGTAAGGTTCTATTTAAGCAAGTGCGTGTAGGTAAGGACGGAAAAGAATTTTATATGTACAAGTTTCGGTCAATGGTATCAAATGCCGAAGAGTTAAAAGATCACTTACTGGAACAAAACGATATGAAAGACGGGCCGGTTTTCAAGATGAAACAGGATCCAAGAGTAACAAAATTGGGTCGATTTATAAGAAAAACTAGCATAGATGAACTACCCCAATTAGTGAATGTATTAAAAGGCGACATGACCTTAGTAGGGCCAAGACCACCACTTCCTAGTGAGGTCGCGCAATATACAAGCTATGAAAGACAAAGACTGTCCGTAACACCAGGTTTAACGTGTTATTGGCAGGTAAGTGGTAGAAGCAATATTGGCTTTGAAGAGTGGGTTCGTTTGGATTTGAAATACATTCAAGAAAGAAATATTATGCTAGACATCAAGCTTATTTTGAAAACGGTATTTGTGTTATTAGGATCAAAGGATGCTTATTAAGGGATGTGTCATGATGGAACTGACTTCAAAAATTTATGTAGCAGGACATAGAGGCCTGGTAGGATCAGCGATTGTGCGGAAACTCAAAGAGCAAGGGTATAAAAATTTGCTCTGCAAAACGAGTCAGGAACTAGATTTAAGGGATAAAAATCAAGTGGATCAATTTTTTGAACAAAAAAAACCGGAATATGTATTCCTTGCTGCTGCAAGAGTAGGAGGCATTGTTGCGAATAACGATTATCCTGCCGATTTTATAAGAGATAATTTACAAATCCAAACCAATGTAATCGATGCAAGTTATCGCAATGGAGTAAAGAAGCTTCTTTTCCTTGGGAGTACATGCATTTATCCCAAGTTTGCTCCCCAGCCAATGAGTGAGGATGTTTTGTTGACGGGCCTTTTGGAACCGACAAATGAACCCTATGCCATTGCCAAAATCGCGGGAATTAAAATGTGTGAATCCTATAATCGCCAGTACGGTACAAATTATATATCGGTTATGCCTACTAATTTATATGGATTCTATGATAATTTCGACCTTGAAACTTCGCATGTGCTCCCGGCACTCATGCGTAAATTCCATGAAGCAAAACTTAAAAACCAACCATCCGTAGAAGTATGGGGGACAGGCTCTCCAAAAAGGGAATTCTTATATTCAGATGATTTAGCGGATGCCGTTGTGTATCTAATGAATACTTATAACGGGACTCAGTTCATCAATATTGGGGTTGGAAAAGATATCTCCATCAAGGAATTAGCGGAGAAAATCAAAGACGTAGTAGGTTTCCAAGGCGATATTGTCTTTAACTCTGAAAAACCTGATGGTACGCCAAGAAAATTGGTCGATGTAACGAAATTAGCTGGACTTGGTTGGCAGGCTGCATTTTCCCTCGATGATGGATTATCCAAAGTCTACAAATGGTTTTTAGATAATGTAGAAGAAGCTGTTCATATAGCAAAATGATAGAGGAGTTGAAATAGTGAAAAAAGCATTGATCGCAGGTGTAACTGGACAAGATGGCTCCTTTTTAGCTGAATTTCTATTAGATAAGGGTTACGAAGTACACGGAATCATCCGGCGCAGTTCTTCTTATAACCAAGAAAGATTAGAGGACCTTCTATCAGATGATGAGGCAGAAGCATTATATAATCATCAGAATTTTATTCTTCATTATGGAGATGTGACAGACGCATTGAATGTAACGCGTCTTATTGGGGAAATCCAGCCAGATGAAATTTATAACCTAGCTGCACAATCCCATGTAAGAGTGTCTTTTGATATGCCAGCTTATACATTGGATGTAGATGCAAAAGGAACATTAAATATCCTGGAAGCTGTACGGATACTAGGTTTATCGGATAGAACGAAAATCTACCAGGCTTCAACATCCGAATTGTACGGAAAAGTGCAAGAAGTTCCACAAAAGGAAACAACGCCATTTTATCCACGTTCTCCATATGGCGTAGCGAAGATCTATGGGTACTGGATTACTAAGAACTACCGAGAATCCTACAATATGTTCGCGGTGAATGGAATTCTATTTAACCATGAATCGGAGCGGCGTGGAGAAACTTTTGTAACAAGAAAAATTACTCTTGCTGCAGCCCGTATAGCGCAGGGGAAACAAAAAGTGTTAAGACTAGGAAACTTAAATTCCTTACGAGACTGGGGCTATGCAAAAGATTACGTGGAATGTATGTGGCTAATCCTTCAGCATGATGTACCGGAGGACTTCGTTATCGCAACTGGTAAAATGCATACAGTACGGGAATTTGTGGAGCTTGCATTCAAATATGTAAATATCGAAATGGAGTGGGCAGGTGAAGGGGACAATGAAATCGGAATCAACAAATCAACAGGCGAAATAATTGTTGAAGTAGACCCTAAATACTTCCGGCCTGCTGAAGTGGAGCAATTACTAGGGGATCCCACGAAAGCAAGAACTCTATTGAAATGGAATCCAACGAAAACCTCGTTTGAAGAGTTAGTAAAAATAATGGTTGCCAAAGATTTCGAAAAGGTTTCATCTGAAGAACGGAAACTGGTTATGTTTGATTAGGATATGTATGAAGAATGGAGTTTGTCTATGAAAAAGAGATTATTAATGTATGCACACTATTACCATCCGGATGTAGCATCAACTGGACAAATTCTGAAAGAACTCGCTGAAGGGATGCTTGAACAATTCGAAATTACGGTTATCTGTGTTGTCTCTTCCTATACAGGCGTTATCCCAAAAGAGTACAACAAAAAGAAATACTATTTTGAAGAAATAAATGGTGTGAAAATTGTAAGAGTACAAGTGCCTGAATTTAGTAAAACAAATAAAATTAGTCGAGTGAATAATATTATTTGGTATTTTATCCGTGCATTGATGGCTACCTTCAAAGTTGGTAAGCAGGATTACGTATATTCTATTTCACAGCCCCCCATATTAGGTGGATTACTTGGAGTGATCGGGAAGTGGATCAAGAAAGCTAAGTATATCTATAATATTCAAGATTTTAATCCAGAACAAACAATGGCTGTGAATTACAGCGAGAATAAAATAGTTTTAAAGACAATGATGTACCTTGACAAATTTAGCTGCAAGCAAGCACATAGGGTGATTGTTGTTGGACGAGATATGGAAGAAACCCTAAACAACCGTTTCAAGTCATCTAGGGGGATTGTAAGTAAAAAACTACCCAAATCTTGTTATATAAATAACTGGATAAATGAGAAAGAAATCTATCCACTGGAGAAGGACAACCCTGGAGTCCTTGCATTTAAAAGGAAATATGGGTTAGAAAATAAATTCGTCATTATGTATTCAGGAAATATCGGCCTGTACTATGATCTTGAAAATCTAATCAAAGTGATCGCGAAGTTTAAAGATGAGAAAGAGGTTGTGTTTGCATTTGTTGGAGAAGGAACGGTTCTGAACAAGCTTCAACTGATAAAAGATACAGCGAGAATAAATAACGTTGTATTTATTCCTTACCAAGAAAAAGCGGATTTAATTTATAGCCTAAATGCGGGGGACGTTCATTGGGTTGTAAATGCCAAAGGAATACGCGGCGTATCAGTTCCAAGTAAATTATATGGTGTAATGGCAGCAGGAAAGCCAGTATTAGGTGTCCTTGAACATGGGTCTGAAGCTAGGTTAATCATTGAAGAATCTAAGAGCGGTTACGTGACGGAGCCAGGAAATTATAAAGCTGTCGAATGTTTAATTCAGCGGTTTGTAGATGAAAGAGGCACAGTCATTCATGAAGAAATGTGTACTAATGGTCGTGATTATTTAGTTAATCATTTCACCAAAGAGATTTCTATCAAAAAATATATTGAAGAAATTCTAAATTTACAAGAAGAAATTTCCGTTGAAAGGAAATCAATAGATGAACAGTACTGAGTATATTCATACTAATAATGATAAGAAAAATATTAGTATGATTGCACAATTTCCCCCACCGATTCATGGATTATCAAAGGCAGTTGACACTATCTATCATTCCTATTTAAAAAAAGAGTATAATTTTGAAAAAATTGATATCACGAATAATAAATTATTTTTTTTCAATTTATTTAAAATCTGGAAAAGCAAGGCGGATACTTGTTATTTTACAATTAGTCAATCTAAAGGGGGGAATATTAGAGATCTAGTAATATTGCATTTTATTATTAGACGAAAGAAAAAATCTATAGTTCATTTGCATGGTGGGTATTTTGGTCAGCTAGTGGAAAGTATGAATAAATTTCAAAAGAAATTTAATTATAAGTACTTAAAAAAAGTTGATGCTGTCATAGTATTGAGTGAATCTTTAAAAAGCAATTTTCAAAATATTGTAGAGAATAATAGAATACACATTGTATCCAATTGTGTTGATGACGAATTTTTGATCTCTGATGAAGAATTTAAAGTAAAAAAAGAAGTCTTGAAATCTCAAAAAGTTTACCGGGTTTTATATTTAAGTAATTTTATTGAAAGCAAAGGTTACCGAAAGGTCTTAGAAATGGCAAATATAGAAAAAAAATTGTGTGAAAAAGGGAAATTGAAAAAATTCCACTTTGACTTCGCTGGTAAATTTTTTGATAGCAAGGATGAAAAAATTTTTTTAAATTATATTAAAGAAAAAAATTTAGAAGAATATATAACCTACCATGGTGTTGTTACTGGTAATAAAAAAAGAGAATTGCTCAAAAAGTGTAGTATTTTTATCTTACTTACTACCTACCAAATTGAAGGGCAACCAATTTCAATCATTGAAGCGATGGGGAATGGTTTGTTCATAATTACAACGAAACATGCAGGTATTCCTGATATTGTTGTTAATGGTAAGAATGGACTTATTTTTGAAAAATCTTGTGAAGTAGTTTCAGTTTATGAAGAAATGAAAAATATTACACCTACTCTGTATTATCAAATAATGCTTAATAACCGAGAAGAGTGTTTGAATTATTATACAGAAAGTAACTATTTAAATAATATAAAAGAAATATTTGATTTAAATTAGAACTTGCTCAGGTTCGAATAAGTCTATTAATAACTTTATCAAGCTGTGTCAATACATCTCTACAACATACATGGAAAAGGTTGGGTGTATTTGAAGGACATTATTTTTATCAGTTTTAAACTCTGCTTTGTTATGGTGCTGTTATTATTTTTCCTAATATTTGAAAGTTCAAAAGGAGTTAATCTATTTTTTGCTTGTTTGGCTTTATTTTTTTCTGGTGTTTTGCTTTTCAAAAGCAGAAGATCCATTCCTATTTTTTTGATCTCATTTTTTATACTCTATTCAAATTACAGCATTATTGTAGGAGAATATTTTGTTGGTGGGGAGTTGGGTATTCCTCTTTATGAGGTGAAAGATACAGAAATATATGGAATAGGAATTAAGTTAATGTTGCTTTTTGTATCAATTGTCGCATTATTTCTAAAACCTTCCAAAATTTTAATAGAAAGCATAGAAATTAAACCTAAGGATAATCTGCTTGTATTTATCGGTTTATGTATTTTGTTATTGTTTATCCTGGTTTTTGGTATTAATAGAGGAGAAATAAATTCATATTCAGTTAGTATAACGCCGCTTTATGAATATTCCTTATTAATATTCTTAATGGCCTACTATGTTTCTGGTAAAACAAAACAGAGAATTTCTTCACTACTAGTAATAGCCGTCGTCTTTGTATTACAAGATTTTTATTATGGAGGAAGAATTACATCTCTTCAAATTATTCTTTTATTGTTAATAACGGTTTTTTTAAGAAAATTGTCAGTTAAATTCATTTTAATAGGCGGCTTCCTGGGGATCGTGGTGAATAGCATAGTTGGATTATATCGAAGTAGTTATTCATTTGAAGACATCAATCTATTGAATGTGTTAGTTGGCATGAAAGATAACTTTTTCGTTTTTGATACACCCATCTATGCCTACTATGCTACAGCAACCCATATTGCATCGGTTAGTTTGCTATCGATAACCGAGAGGCTAGAATCTTTTTTTGGCTTTATTGCTACGATTTTTATTGGATCGGAAATTGAGATAGCAGATATCACCACATTTGTTGTAAACAATTATTTTTTTAATTATGGTGGAGGATTAATTTTCTCTCATTTTTATTTTTGGTTTGGGTGGTTTGGGGTAATAATTTCAGCGGTTCTTATAGTGTATCTGTTAAATATTATTAGAAATGTCAAAAGCGAGTATATGAAGTTAGCAATAGTTATTTTTATTTTTTCGGTTCCAAGATGGTACCTTTATACCCCACTAAATCTCTTTAGACCAGAACTTTTAGGTTTATTACTTTTTGTATGTATTAAGGCTGTAAATAAAATTACATTGAGGAGTGGGAATCAGATTAATTATAATTCTACTCTTTCAGGGAATCCAAAAATGTAACTAATTAGAAGCTATGTAAATCCTTTGATCAATAAGTATAAATGTAGAAGTATATAAATTACCATTTATAAGATTAATTGTTGCTGCGATTGTTCTACTCTTAACTGAGATGTACCTAAGTAATCTCCTCCCCTAAACTTTTTTATTTGAAGCATGTCTGCTTAATTAATATGGAATTTAGTAATTCCCATTATATATATCCCGCTAATTGGGTTCGCATTCTAATAGGCGTGCTGTAAAATAATCAAAAAATCCTGATTTTATTCCTGATTGTTTAGTCATATTTTGTAATTCATAATTCTATAGTATTAAGAGTGTTGTGATAATTAGTTTTTTGCACCCAAATTATAATATAGGTTTAAAATCATAGCGGTATCGTTTTTTGAATAATAACTTTCCGAAGTTCATTAATGAATGTTCAAAAATGTATTGAATTTCATGTATCTATTCTTTTTGCGGGGTGAACAATCCATTGATACATCTTAGCTTGACAACGAAGTTTAATGAGCAATTATTTGATGTGAATTTTATGAACTTTACTGATACCATTTCTTCGATTCATCATCATTTGGAAGTAGCAGAAGACGAACTAACTGGATGGTTGAAACTACCCATGAATATGACAATCGATGATTTGAATGCTATACAATTTCTTTCTGAGGAAATAAAAGAAAATGCTGATGTTTTAGTTGTAATTGGAATAGGTGGTTCCTTTTTAGGGGCAAAAGCAGTACGTGAAGCTCTGTCTCCCAATTTTACAAAGAATCAGAATGGAATAGAAGTACTCTTTGTCGGTCATAACCTTAGTGGCAGCTATATGAAACATTTAATCGAAAGTCTTCATCATCGGGACTTTTATGTAAATGTCATCTCAAAGTCTGGTGCAACATTAGAAACCTCTGTTGCTTTTCGCATATTGAGACAGTATTCTGTCGAACGATATGGACAAAACGCCAAACAAAGGGTAATTGTTACAACTGATCCTGAAAACGGACTATTAAGGGAAATTGCTATTGCACAAGGATTTCGTCGTTTAGATATTCCCTCTAATATTGGAGGGCGCTATTCACTTCTTACACCAGTTGGTTTACTTCCAATTTCGGTAGCAGGGATAAATATTACAGAAATACTTCAAGGTGCCTGTCAAGCGGCTATCGATTTAGAGGTAGATGACATAGAGAAAAATGAAGCTTATCGTTACGCGTTACTTCGGTACAAGCTCTATTCACATGGCTATCAAGTAGAATTGTTAGCCTCCTTTGAACCCAGACTTTCCTATATACACGAATGGTGGAAGCAATTATTTGGGGAAAGTGAAGGCAAAGACAAGAAGGGACTATTCCCTGCATCCGTCAATTACTCTACTGATTTACACTCTTTAGGTCAGTTTATACAAGAAGGGAATCCACTTTTATTTGAGACCTTTTTGCATTTTAATAATATATCAGAGGATTACTATATTCCATTTAATAGAGTTGATGATGACGATTTAAATTACTTAAGTCATCGTAGTCTGAATGAAATTAATGCTATTTCAAAGCAGGGAACTGTATTAGCCCACGCACAAGGGGGCGTTCCTATTATTCAAATTGAGTTGGAAAAGTTGGATGCTTTTCATATTGGATATCTCATTTATTTCTTTATGAAGGCATGCGCCATCAGTGCCTATCTAATAGATGTTAATCCGTTTAATCAGCCTGGAGTTGAAGCATATAAAAGCAAAATTTCCGATTTGCTAAACCTAGAGTCAATTGTGAACTTAGTGGCGGAGTAAAGATTGTAATTATGTAAAGAAAGCAATTATAAAAGTGATGGTTTAGGAACTCGTTTCTTTAGGCAACTTAGGCAATGCCAAACGAAATGTTGCCAATCGTAAACGTCCTAAATCAAATATATTGGTTTATACAGAAGACAGTGGAATTTGTCTCAGAAACTCAAAAATTAAAGCTACCTAAAATTATAATTGGGTACTAAAAATACCTTATGCAAGTCTATTAAAATAATAACCAATTTTTCTAAAAGTATGGAACTAAAGATTACTGACAGTTATATGTCAATGGGAGGAGGCATTATATTGAAATTATCAGTAGTTGGTACAGGCTATGTAGGTTTGGTAACAGGAGTTTGCCTTGCTGAAATAGGACATCATGTCACATGCATTGATATAGATGAGATTAAGATTGAAAAAATGAAAAATAGTATAGTGCCTATTTATGAACCAGGTCTAACTGAATTGATGACTAAAAATATGGAAGAAGATAGGTTAGTATTTACTGCGAATCATGAAGAGGGTTTTAAGGATGCAGATATTATTTTTATAGCTGTCGGTACACCAGAGAATGAAGATGGCTCAGCTAACCTAACTTTTGTTGAAGAGGTTGCTTTAAGTATCGCGAAAACCGCAAAGAAAGATACGATTGTTGTTACGAAGAGTACTGTTCCGGTGGGTACAAATGATCGTCTACAAATATTAATAAACGAAAATAAATTAAACACTATAAAAGTTGAAGTTGTCTCAAATCCAGAATTTTTAAGAGAAGGGTCTGCGATTTATGACACATTTTATGGAAATCGTATTGTCATAGGATCAAACAATGAGAAAGCGGTGCAACAACTTACAGAATTATATAAGCCATTGGCAATTCCAATTTACAGTACTGATATTCGTAGTGCCGAAATGATTAAATATGCATCCAATGCTTTCTTAGCAACAAAAATAAGTTTTATTAATGAAATTGCTAATATATGTGAAAGAGTTGGAGCAGATGTTGAGAAAGTAGCGGCTGGGATGGGACTTGATAAAAGGATAGGTTCAGCTTTTCTAAAAGCAGGAATTGGGTACGGTGGTTCTTGTTTTCCAAAGGATACAAAAGCTTTGATACAAATTGCTGGAAATGTGGCTTACGACTTTGAATTACTTAGAGGCGTGGTTAATGTGAATAAAAAACAACAAAGAATGGTATTTGAAAAGTTGGTAGAGAATTTGGGCAACTTACAAAGAAAGAAAATAGCTGTTCTTGGATTAGCATTTAAGCCAAACACTGATGATATTAGAGAAGCTCCGTCTATTATCATAACGAATGAACTTACAAAAGCTGGTGCTTACGTTTGTGCATACGATCCGATTGCTACTGAAAATGCAAAAAAAACATTAGATTCTTCCATTGTATATGCTGAAAAATTGGAAGATGCAATTAAAGATGCAGACGCAGCGGTAATTCTTACTGAGTGGAGTGAAATAAAAAATATGGACTTAAATATATTTAAGTCAATGAAATACCCTCTTGTCATTGACGGTAGAAATATCTTTGAGTTAAGTGATATAAAAAAATTACAAATAGAATACCACTCAATAGGCAGATCAACAATAAACTCTTATGACCAACTTAGTTTAAATAGTTAAAAATGAAATGGTGATGATACTTTTTGAAAAACAAACCGTTTGTTAGTGTGATAATCCCGACATACAATCGGGCTAATCAAGTATTGGAGGCAATACAAAGTGTATTAAATCAAACTTATCAAGATTTCGAGATATTAGTTATCGATGACAATTCTTCTGATAATACATCACAAATAATAAACGATTTAAAGGACCCAAGAATTTACTATTACAAATTAAGTAAAAACCAAGGTGCCCCTACAGCTAGAAATATAGGGATCAAAAAGTCAAAGGGAGACCTAATAGCTTTTCTGGATTCCGACGATCAATGGGTCTTTAATAAACTTGAAAAACAAATTGAGATTATTAATAACGATAACAATATAGGTCTGGTTTATACAGGAATTAAAGTTATAAACAATCAATATGAAAAAGTCATCAAGCCGTGTAAAAGAGGGGATTTAAGCGAAAGTCTTTTAAAGGAAAATTATGTAGGATCTACATCTTCCATATTAGTAAAAAAAGATTTAATGATTGAAGCTGGGGGATTTGACTTGACCTTTAAAAGTTGTCAGGACTGGGACTTATTTATAAAACTCTCCCAAAAAACAGAAATTGATTTTGTAGAACAACCTTTAGTTTTATATTTCGAACATGATGGGGAAAGGATATCCACAAATCCCAAGTCTGTATTAGATGGCTATTATAAAATTCAAAAAAAATATAGTAAATTAATTGGAAACTTACCAAAAAAAGATAAGCAACATCACTATCTAAATATAGGAAAACGAATTTTAATAACCGGGATAAATACCCAAGATATTCAACTCCTAAAACAAGGAAGATCTCAAATATACAAATCGGTTAAAGTTTTCCCCCTTAATTCTAAATCTATTTTGTTCTTTCTCTACAGTTTAAGTAATAAAAAAATCCTCTTATCCACTTATAGAGTTATGAAGAAAATAAAGACTAGTAAAAACAAATGGTCTCTACTACGCCTACTAAAAGAGTATTAAGGAATGTTTTATGATTTACTCTTTAAAAACAACTATAAACAAAGTTTATAAAAAGGAGTGAAAAATTGAATTTAGTCCTACTTTCAGGTGGATCTGGAAAACGTCTTTGGCCATTGTCGAACGATGCTCGTTCTAAACAATTCTTAAAGGTATTGGGTTCCCAAGAGGAAAATGACCGTACATTGAATTCAATGGTACAGCGTGTTTGGACACAACTAAATCGAGTAGATTTAGCAGATTCAACTATAATTGCAACGAGTAAATCGCAAGTAGATATTCTTAAGAATCAACTTGGGCCAAATGTAGAATTAGTCATTGAACCAAGTAGACGTGATACATTCCCAGCGATTGCTTTAGCTGCAGCTTTTTTATACTCAGAAAAAAATATCCCCAGAGAAGAAGTAGTTGCCTTCTTACCAGTTGACCCATTTGTGCAAGACACATTTTTTGAGCATGTGAAGCAATTGGAATCTTTACTAGAAAATACCCACGCAGACATAGCACTGATAGGTGTTAAACCCACTTATCCTTCATCTAAGTATGGATACATCCTTCCTACCTCTAATTACTCTACTTACTTTAAACAAGTACAATCGTTTACAGAAAAGCCTACAGAAATAGAAGCTAAAAGTTTAATAGACAACCAAAATGCACTTTGGAATTGTGGGGTCTTCGCTTTTAAGCTAGGTTTTATGATTTCGTTGCTTGAAGAGCGCGGGCTGCCTACTCATTATGAAGTATTGCTTGAACAATATGACAAACTCCCAAAAATCAGTTTCGACTATGAAGTTGTAGAAAAAACGGAACAAATCGTTGTTCTTCCTTACGAAGGATATTGGAAAGACCTTGGTACTTGGAGAACATTAACAGATGAGATGCATACTTACCAAATCGGAAAAGGCATACTTACAGAAGACTGTGAGGAAACACATTTAATCAATGAATTAGATATACCCGTTACTGTCATAGGTGGATCCAATCTCATTGTAGCCGCAAGCCCAGATGGAATTCTAGTAGCAGATAAAGATAAAAGCCCCTATATCAAAGATATTGTTGATGAATTTGTAAACCGACCAATGTATGAAGAACGTCGCTGGGGTTGGTATAAGGTATTAGATCATATTAAAACTGATGCCGATTACGAAGTGCTTACAAAAAGAATTGGTGTCAAGGCAGGAAGAAATTTAAGTTATCAATCTCATCAGTACCGCAGCGAGGTATGGACAATTATTAAAGGGGAGGGAATCTTTGTACAAAATGATAAGTTACGTGTAGTTCGTCAAGGAGATGTATTACAAATTGCCATAGGTGATAGACATGGTTTAAAGGCTGTGACCGATTTAGAGATGATTGAAGTACAAACAGGTACTCAATTAATAGAAGAAGATATAATTCGCGTTTTTATGACCTGGGAAGAAATAGAAACTCACTGCTACGCATAAATCTAGGTCAAAAATATGTCTGAAGGTAATTTAGTGCAAGGTGAAGGAGACAAGAAAATGATCCTAATTGTCGGTGGGGCCGGCTATATTGGTAGTCATCTAGTTAAAGAATTAGTAAAAAGAGAAGAAGTAATAGTTCTCGACAATTTATCAACTGGTCACTTAGAGGCAGTTGATAAGGAAGCCCTTTTTGTAAAAGGTTCATTGGGGGACGCTGATATTTTAGACTCAATATTTACCCGCTTTCCGATAAAAGCTGTCATGCATTTTGCGGCCAATAGTTTGGTAGGCGAATCTGTTGTGAATCCTCAAAAGTACTATATCAATAACGTAGCATCCACTTTGTCTCTCTTATCTATTATGCTCAAACATAATGTCAATAAGTTTATATTTTCTTCTACTGCAGCTGTTTATGGAATTCCAGGTGAGGATTTGATAAATGAATCAACAGCGACAAATCCAATAACTCCATATGGAAAATCGAAACTGATGATGGAACAAATCCTTGCTGACTATTCACGAGCATACGACTTGCACTACGTTATTTTAAGATATTTTAATGCAGCGGGAGCTTGTGAAACTGCTGAAATCGGTGAAAGTCATCAACCAGAAACTCATCTCATTCCTATAGTTCTACAACATTTACTAGGAATGAATGAAAGAATAACTATATTCGGAGATAACTATAATACAACTGACGGGACATGTATCCGAGATTATATACATGTATCCGATTTAGTGGACGCTCACCTATTAGCATTAGATTCTTTACTCAATGAAAAAAATAAATCAGCCACCTACAATGTGGGGAATGGGATTGGGTTCTCTGTCAAAGAAGTTATCGAAACCTCTGAAGCGATTACTGGAAGAACTGCAAATCTAGTAATCGAAGATAGACGTGAAGGTGATCCCGCATGCTTGGTTGCATCTTCTGAAAAAATAATGAAGGAGTTAGGGTGGCAACCAAGAAAAAATCTTGAACATATTCTTGAAAGTGCCTGGAGATGGCATCGTAATCAGAATTATTAAGAGTTTGAAGGAATTTATAGTAATTTATTATTTTGATATTAGTAAATAAATTTTGTGAGGGATTAAATGTCAATTAAATCAAAAGTTTTAAGATTTTGTTTTTCACTGTTAGTAAAATTTTCGCCAAAGCTTGCTAGTGAAGTTATCTACTATAAAACTTTTAAAAAGAAACTTGATTTAAAAAACCCTAAAACGATCAACGAGAAATTAATGTGGTTAAAATTGAATGAGGATGACAGTCTTAAAGCAAAATGCGCTGATAAATATTTAGTAAGAGAGTATATCAACGAAAAAGGATTTTCGAAAATTTTAAATGATTTAATTAAAGTCTATGATAATGTCGAAGAACTTGATTTTAACCAATTACCAAATCAATTTGTTATTAAATGTACACATGGTTCTGGGTTTAATATCATCTGCACAGATAAAAAAAATTTAGATTTGAATCGGACGAAAGCTCAGTTGAAAAAATGGATGAAAACAAATTATTCTCTAATTAGTTGTGAGCCACATTATGCCAGACACAAACCAAAAATTGTTGTCGAAAGGTATCTAGAAAGGGACCATAAAGTAAATTCACCTATGGATATTCAATTTCATTGTTTCCATGGAGAACCACGACTAATAGAGGTAATACTCAATAATTGCAATCAAGAAGAAGATTACATTTTGTACAATTTAGATTGGGAAAACCTGCCTTATAATGATGCGAGTTTGAATCTTAAGACAACAATTGATAAGCCTAGTAAATTAGATGAAATGATTGAAATCACAAAAGTTTTAAGCCAAGAATTTACTTATGTAAGAGTGGATCTCTATTTTTCTTTTGACAAAATTTATTTTGGAGAGCTTACTTTTACTCCGGATGCATGTCTTGCTACTTATTATATCAACAACGCTGATTATAAAGTAGGAAGATTATTAGAATTACCAAGCATTTCTAAGAAGCAATCATTAAAGTCGACAGTTCATTAATACACAAAGGTTAATAGACAAAAGTGCTACATAAAAATCTGTTCCTGATCTTAGTGAATAATCAGTTTAAAATTAAATTAAGGGAATGTTTAACATAATGCAATTAACATCTATAAAAAAAATAATAACTACGAAATATATGCGAAATACAGGTTGGTTATTGTTTGAACAGATTTTTAGAATGGGTCTTACACTGATTGTCACGACACTAATGGCACGTTATCTAGGTACAGAAAACTTCGGCATACTTAATTACAGTTTAGCCTATATTATGATATTCACAGCGGTTAGTAAATTAGGAATTGATAGTATTATAGTTAATGAAATTATTAATAACAAAGAAGAGTCGGGAAAAGTAATTGGTACAACTATTTACCTGCGTTTAGTTTCTTCTTTTATTTCCATATTATTAATTTTCTTGTTAGTTAAATTATTAAATCCGAATTATGCAGCTGTGCAATTGATTACATTGATTCAGTCCATTTCATTAGTACTGGTAATATTTGATACGATTGGTTTTTGGTTTCAATCCAAATTACAATCCAAGTACGTTGTAATTGCAAAATCGAGTGCTTTTGCGATTGTTGTACTTTGGCGTTTAGCATTAATCTACTTTGAAAAATCTATTTATTATTTTGCGGTAGCTACTGTAATAGAAGGTTTTGCAATCAGTTTATTTATGATTGCCTATTATATTAAGTTTAAAGGACCAAAAATTCGATTTTCATTCGAAAAGGCTAAACATTTAATCTCCGGAAGCTTTTACTATTTTATTGCTGGTCTCTTGATTGTCGTGTATACCCAGTTGGATAAAATTATGCTTGGAAAAATGGCCGGTAGTACAACAGTAGGTATCTATTCAGCTGCTTTTGCTATTTCTAGTCTATGGGTGTTTATACCAACTGCATTGATTGACTCAGCAAGACCTCTTATTATGACCTCTAAAAATGAGAATGAAGCCTCATACATTCGAAAGTATAAGCAACTCTATTGTTCGATCATTTGGATGGGATTAGGGGCAGCGCTTGTAATTACACTTTTATCAAAACCAATTATTCTTTTGATTTACGGAAAACAATTTATAGAATCGGTTAGTGTTTTAATTATATTGATATGGTCAAGAATTTTTTCTTTGATGGGTACAATTAGAGCCATTTGGCTAACTATTGAAAACTTTGGAAAATACCAAGTATTTTTTGTAGGTATTGGTGCAGTAATCAATATTGTGCTTAATATAAGTCTAATCCCCCATTATGGGGCGATAGGTGCTGCAATCGCTACGCTCATTGCTGAAGTCATTTCTGCTTTTATTGCTGTATTATTCTTCAAACAAACAAGACCTCTTTTTAAATTGATTATCCAAGCATTCTTATTTAAAGGCGTGAAGGCTTAAATAGAGTATCTCATCCAGATTCGCATGATTCCAAAACAAGTATGAAGGGTGAAAAAATGATTAGTGTTAAGCGAAAGTTATTTTTAATTGATTTAATAGATGTTTTTTTGGCAGAAGAATATAAACCTAAACAAACAAAAAAGAAGCTAATAATTTATCACTATTCCCGAGTTCCAGGTCAAAATTTATTCAAAGAAATAACCTATCAAATTAATTTAGAAAATGATGAGAACGAGTTTTTCCAAAGGATGAGTAAAAAAAGTCGATCCAAGTTGAGACGAGCGAAGAAGGAACCTTATGAAGTTATTGTAAAAGATAATCCAACTGACGAGGATTTAAAAGAATTTAGACAGTTTTACAATAAGTTTGCAAGATATAAGAAAATTCATAATATAAATAAGTTCCGATTTAATAGATTGAAACTACTTCGGAACAAAGGAGTACTGGTCTTTACTAAACTACAAAATACTAATCAGGAGGCACTTTGCTATCAAATTCGTATGATAGATAAAGAGATGGTATTAAGTCTGTATGGGTGTACTGCTTCTTGGATTCGGAATAGATCCGATTTAAAACAACAAATAAGGTATGCAAATCGATACCTCCTTTGGGAAAATCTTATAATGTTTAAAAAAAGGGGCTATAAAATCTATGATTTTGGCGGAATTACAAATAACAAAGATATAAACAGGTTTAAGGAAGATTTTGGGTTTGATAATGTGGAAGCATATCATGGTTTTGATACGGAATCGTTAATTGGAAAAATTTTAATAAGGTTACACCAGAGGAAGAATATTTATTTGTTTGCTTGATTTTTAAGGTTGAAAGGTTATATTCAGCAAGCTTTACAATAAAAACCCCACAAGCCTACATAAAATCGTGAAATGAAAAGACTAATTTAACGTAACTATTATAATTATGGAAAAAATAATACGTGGATTAGAATTGGAACTAATTAATTTCAAATTTTATAGTACAGCATCTTACATAAGAGTGAGGTGCTTTTTTTATTTCATGAATAATCCTTTTTCACAATGGAAAAGATTAGTGAAAAAGGGATTTGACACTAATGGAAGAGGAAGGGAATTTCTTCAAAGGAATTTTTATTGCATTTTTACTGTCGATTCCTCTTTGGATGGGGATATTCGGCTGGATTACGATGATTTCACGATTGTTAAGAACATGAGTCACTAGGGGCGAAGCTGCACTAGTGATTTTATTTTTTCGAGTTGTTTTGCGAAAGTGGGGCAGGGAGTGTTAAAATGAGTAGACTGATTTAGTGGGAAAGAGTGATTTATAAATGAAAGTAATTTTTATTGGCGATATTGTCGGATCGATTGGCCGTGAAGCCGTTGAAAAATATCTGCCACGTTTAAAGAGAAAATATGCAGCGGATGTCGTGATTGCCAATGGCGAGAACGCCGCTGCCGGCCGCGGGATTACACAAAAAATTTACCAACAACTGTTGCAGGTTGGTGTAGATGTTATCACGATGGGGAACCATACTTGGGATAATAAAGATATCTTCGAGTTTATCGATGATGCGGAATATTTGATTCGCCCTGCCAACTTTTCGGAGGAAGCACCTGGTAAAGGGATGGTTCAAATCTCGAAGAATGGTGTGACATTGTCGGTTATTAATTTACATGGTCGTGTTTTCTTGCCACCGCATGAAGATCCATTTGCTGTGGCTGACAAATTAGTTGAGGAAGCACGCAAAACATCTCCATTAGTATTTGTCGATTTCCATGCAGAAGTGACAAGTGAAAAAATTGCGTTGGGCTGGCACTTGGATGGCCGCGCTTCAGCAGTTGTCGGGACTCATACGCATGTCCAAACTGCCGATAGCCGAATTTATCCAGGCGGAACTGCATATATTACGGATGTGGGGATGACTGGGCCATATGATGAAATTTTAGGCATGAAAAAAGAGAGTGTCATTTACAAATTCCAAACAAACATGCCTGCTCGCTTCGAGGTGCCAAAAGAGGGACGCGAAGTGTTGAGCGGTTTCTTTGTTGAGATTGATGACAAAACAGGAAGAGCGCTAAAGTGTGAACGTATTTATATTAATGCAGATTATCCGTTCCAAGGGTAGTTTGTTTCCAGGGCCAAATCATCTTTTTGATTTGGTCATTTTTTTCATCCCTCAAACAGGTTTGAAAAAGCAAGGAAGGGATAATATAAAAAGCAGAGGTGAGGTTGTTGTACAAAATTATTTTATTTTCACTCATGTTTTTATTCCTTTTCCTTAAGCCGGCAATGGCCGACGCGGAAACAATCAAGATTTTGTCGATCGGCAATTCCTTCTCCCAGGATATTCAAACCGAAATCGAAGAAATTGCGAATTCAGCAGGGGTGGATGTCGTTGTGGGAAATCTATACCGCAGTGGAGAATCGCTGGAGGGTCATTGGAAGCAAGCGGCAGGTTCACGAAAATCATATCAATACCAGAAAAAATTAATTTTCAATGGTGAATGGAAAATTGAAGATCGAGAGCGTGTCTCGCTAAAAGACGGATTGGTGGATGAAGAATGGGATTACATAACACTTCAGCAAACTTCCGGGAAATCGGGGATTTATCGGACATACAATCCGTATTTGGGGAAATTGATGAACTATATAGGCTCATATGTTAAAAATCCGGATGCCACATTGACATTACATATGACTTGGGCTTATTCCAATCATTCAACCAACAAATTTTTCCCTCACTATGGAAGGAACCAATCCACCATGTATCGTGCTATTGTCGCGGCTTCTCAAAAGGCAATGACTAATCATGGCATTTCAACCGTCCTTCCAACAGGCACGGCGATTCAGAATGCCCGCTCACATGCACTATTGAACGACTTTGACGATGAATTAACGGCAGATGGGCATCATTTAGGCGTTCTTGGCGATTATATTGGAGGTTTGGTTTTGTTTGAAACATTCATTGCCGAGGCCCACGGAAAGGATCTTTTCAAGGATGTGACCTATAAACCGGAAGAGATTACGGAAGAACAAGCCTATTTAGCGAAATTGGCTGCGAAGGAAGCGGTTAAAAAACCATTCCATGTAACAGAAATCGAGTATCTGGAGCAATAAGGCTTGAACTGCACCCCATGCATTAGACATGGAGGTGTTTTTTTATAGCCGTTTTTTGCGTGATTTTTTCGTTCTTTTTTGGAAGGCCATAAGAACCGGGTAGAAGAAATGCAAAAAAACTAGAAAAATAGTTTCGTTTTGCCCTTCAATATGGATGGCCTGCGATTCTATTTTGCTCTTTAGCATCATAAACTGTGATACGGACACTAAGTTGAAGTCCTTTGAATGAATGCCCACTTAATCGAATGCTTCATTCAACATCTAATATAGCAAATATGGGGAGGAATAAATGTGGATTCATTAAAAGTATCGTCTCGCTCTAATCCAAATTCTGTTGCAGGTGCACTTGTTGCTGTTATTCGAGAGCAAGGGTATGCAGAAATGCAAGCTGTAGGTGCAGGTGCATTAAATCAGGCAGTTAAGGCAGTAGCGATTGCACGCGGTTTCGTTGCACCAAGTGGCACGGACTTAATTTGTGCACCCGCGTTCGCAGATATTACGATCGCTGGTGAGGATCGTACGGCATTAAAGTTAGTGGTTGAAAAAAGAACTCGATAAGCAGAGTTAAGTTAAGGCTCTTACTAATTGGCGAAAGCTGGTTGGTAAGAGTTTTTTTGTGGTTAATTTTCAGGGGAAATTAACCAGAAAAATTTCACCTCGACCATTTTGGGTTCGAGGTGTTTTTTTTAGGAGCAGCGTGCGAAAAATACAGGACGCTGTTATTCTTTTAATTTAATGTAGTAACTTCTTTTATTTGGTAGTAACCGTCTTCTGTGATGACAACGGTATATTCCACATCATTATTGAAGTATGTGTAATCACCTAAAGCATCGTAAAAATCAACTTCTTCGTTTGAAGTGACGATGGCATAATCTTCGAATATTTCAACATCTGTAATTGTGTTCGAGATAAAATAGAATTCATTGCCCTGCCCCGCAATTTCATTAATGTATGCTTCTAGATCCCAATAGACAGTGCTATCTGGTACAAGCATATCCTGAATCCAATAGAAATCCTCGTAGTAAAGCGCAGATTCATAGTAGTCCCGGAAAGCTATCACAAAATTTGAGAGGGATTCTTCATCAAATGTGTAATTCCCGCCATAATCTTCTTCGTAATAGTCATCATAATATGCATCTTCGCCTTCAGCTGCAGGCTCGGAATAAATAAATTCATGATAGGCATCATAGACTTCCGCAATTTGCGTTTCGTTCATGGGCGTTGTTATCCATTCATTGATGAGGTCGGCAACTTTATACAATGGAATGGAAAAACCGAAACTTGCATTATAGGTGTATAGCAAAGAGTTTATGCCGATTACTTTTCCCGTTGTCGCATCAAGAAGGGGGCCGCCACTGCTTCCTTGGTCAATTTGTGCATCAAATTGGTAAAGTTCCTCATATACAAAGTCGTATTCGATATTACGCTCAGTGCCTGTTAAATAGCCAATAGAAGCGGAATTTTCGAATCCTTGGGGACTGCCGATCGCAATTACTTCCGTCCCGATGTCGGTTTGCTCCATCTCAAGCAAGAGAGGGGCTGTTTGTGCATATTCTTCCGATTTCAAAATGGCAACATCTGAAATGTTGGAAACGCCAATCACTTTTGCCGGAGATTCTTCGCCATCGTGATTACGCACGGTGACATCTGTATAACCGGCTACGACGTGCGCATTAGTTACGATATACCCACCATCCTGATAAAGAAAGCCGGAACCTTGCCCATCAGTCGTTAAAATCGTGAATACTTTCGGCATCGATTCTTTGATTATTTGTGTTTTTTCTTTTTGGGACTCTTGGTTCTCCAATGGGGTTTGTGATGGAGTGGCTGAATCTTTTTCGGTGTTTTCTTCAATTGCAGTTTCTTGTTTTGTATTTGTTATAAAGCTTGCGATCGCAAAACCGATGAAGACAATTGTTATTAAAGAAGTTATAACCCCGAAAATTAACCAGGTTTTTTTTGAACGATTATTGTGGGTGTTTTGGCCGCAAGCATTACAAAACTTTGCTTCAGCTTCTAATTTACTCCCACAATTTGAACAATACATAATTACAACTCCTTCCACTACTTTTCTAACTTAACCTTTCTTTTCCATTTTAACAGAAATGCTGCTTGTATGAAGGTGAAATGGGAATCCAAGGTAAATTAGTAATATCGTAATAAAGGCAACAAGGGAACATCCTCTCATGCCTATACGTTTCCATATAGGCAAATTGATTTTAAATGTGTTTGTCCTTCTTTTATGGGGGTACCCTAATTTAATAGTTTTATATTAATTTTCTTTTATTCAAGGCAATGAAGGATGGGCGATTTCATGAAATTTACTTTCCGTCAAAGGTCTGATTTTCGATAAAGCAAGTTTTTCCGATAGTTAATGGGAAATGTTCGTGTTAAACTAGTGAAGGAAAAAAGATATAAAAACCGTTTTTAAGGAGTTGTTATTATGTTACATCAGCTTTCATGGAAAGTCGGTGGGCAGCAAGGTGAAGGTATTGAGAGTACTGGTGAAATTTTCTCAATGGCCATGAATCGTCTGGGTTACCACCTTTACGGTTACCGTCATTTCTCTTCACGCATTAAAGGTGGCCATACGAATAATAAAATCACAGTTCGTCCAACAGAAGTTCGTTCAATCGCGGACGATTTAGATATATTAGTAGCATTCGACCAAGAAACTATTGAAGTTAACTATAAAGAACTTACGGAAAGCAGCATTATTTTAGCCGATGCGAAGTTTAATCCGGTTAAGCCTGAAGATTCGAAAGCACCATTATTCATCGTTCCATTCACTGAAATTGCATCGGAATTAGGAACGTCATTGATGAAAAACATGGTTGCCATCGGTTCAACTGCAGCCTTATTAAAATTGGATACGACTGTTTTCCAAGGCGTTGTCGATGAAATTTTCGGCCGAAAAGGCGAAGAAGTCGTGAAGAAAAACATGGAAGCGATCCAAAAAGGCTATGACGCGATGAGTGAGCTTCTAGGTGAGCGCGTTGGCGAGTGGGAACTAGCTCCTGCTGATGGCAAACGCCGTATGTTCATGATCGGGAACGATGCAATCGCTTTAGGTGCCCTGGCAGCAGGATCACGTTTCATGGCAGCTTATCCGATTACACCTGCTTCAGAAATCATGGAGTACTTAATCAAAAAGCTACCGAAATTCGGTGGAGCGGTTATCCAGACAGAAGATGAAATCGCGGCAGCAACAATGGCAATCGGTGCTAACTATGGTGGTGTCCGTTCATTCACAGCTTCAGCCGGCCCTGGTCTATCACTGATGATGGAAGCAATCGGCTTATCAGGTATGACAGAGCAGCCATTGGTCATTGTGGACACACAACGTGGCGGTCCTTCTACTGGTCTACCAACAAAACAAGAGCAATCGGACTTAATGGCGATGTTCTACGGTACACACGGGGAAATTCCAAAAGTGGTTATTGCACCATCGACTTTGGAAGAAGCCTTCTATGACACAATCCAGGCATTTAACATTGCTGAAGAACTACAATTACCTGTCATCATTATGACAGATTTACAATTATCACTTGGTAAACAAACGACTGAACCATTTGATTACAGTAAAATCGAAATTCGCCGCGGGAAAATCGTGGAAGACGAGCTTGAGCCAGTTGAAAACAAAGATTACTTCAAACGTTACGAAAACACGGAAGACGGTGTTTCGACACGTGTGTTCCCGGGTACTGCAAACGGAATTCACCATGTTACTGGGGTTGAGCATGACGAAACAGGTAAACCAAGTGAATCTGCAGGAAATCGTGAAGTGCAAATGGACAAGCGTTTCCGCAAGCTGGAAAAGCTTAACTTTAATAAGCCAGTTCACGTGAATGCACCTCATGATGACGCAGACGTGTTACTAGTAGGTTTCAACTCGACTCGCGGAGCACTTGAAGAAGTGCAGGAACGTCTAAATAATGAAGGCGTGAAAGTAAACCATGCACACATTCGTTTACTATTCCCATTCCCATCCGATGAAATGGCTGCATTAGTAAATCGTGCGAAGAAAGTAATCGTTGTGGAAAACAACAAAACATCTCAATTGGCGAATATCATGAAAATGAATATCGGCGGTCACAACAAAACACAAAGCATCACGAAATATGACGGTACGCCGTTCCTGCCTCGTGAGCTAGAAAATAAAGTAAAGGAGCTGCTTGACTAATGGCAACTTTTAAGGATTTTCGTAACTCAGTGAAACCGAACTGGTGCCCAGGCTGCGGTGACTTCTCAGTACAAGCGGCAATTCAGCGTGCAGCAGCTAATGTCGGCATCGAGCCACACGAATTAGCAGTCGTTGCCGGGATCGGCTGTTCTGGCCGTATCGCCGGGTACATCAACTCATACGGATTCCACGGAATTCACGGCCGTGCGTTACCAATCGCACAAGGCCTTAAAATGGCAAACCGCGATCTTAACGTTATCGCGTCAGGTGGAGACGGAGATGGATTTGCCATCGGGATGGCACATACTGTTCATGCGATCCGCCGTAACATCGATGTGACATACGTTGTCATGGATAACCAAATCTACGGTTTAACAAAAGGGCAAACTTCTCCACGTTCAGCACAAGGTTTCATCACGAAATCAACGCCAGGTGGGGCAATCGAACCTTCATTAAAACCATTGGAAGTAGCGTTATCTGCAGGTGCAACATTCGTGGCACAAGGCTTCTCAACGGACATCAAAGAGTTGACTGCTCTGATCGAAGCCGGTATTCAGCATAAAGGATTCTCATTCATCAATGTGTTCAGCCCATGTGTAACATACAACAAAGTCAACACATATGAGTGGTTCAAAGAACACCTAACAAAACTGGCTGACATCGAAGGCTATGATTCTCAAAATAGAGAACTAGCCATGCAGACTGTAATGGAAAAAGAAGGCCTAGTAACTGGTATCATCTACCAAGACCTAGAAACAAAATCATACCAAGAAAAAGTACCAGGCTACGCAGAACAACCACTATCCGAATTAGACATGAACCTAAGCGAAGGTCAATTCAACGATTTAGTGAAAGAATTTATGTAAGAATAGAGGAGCTCCCATTGACGTTTTATGTTGATGGGGGTTTTTTTGTGAGTTTGGGGGTGTGGAGTTAGTTTGGGTGGCGAGCCAGCTAGTTTTGCCGGCGATCTGGTTAGTAAGAGCGGGGTAGCCAGCTAGTTTCTAATAATCTAGCCACTTTGGGCGAGAATCTAGCCACTTTTCCCAATAATCTAGCCACTTTTTGTCGAATTCTAGCCACTTTCTTCGATAATCTCGCCACTTTGAAATTCGTAGATTATTTTTGTTAACTTATTTTATTATTTTTCTGTAGTCCCTATGACAAAACTTCTTCTTTAATCTAGTTACTTCGGCCATTCAGCCACCTCATATTCTTACATACTTTTAGCTTTCGATAGCGTCAAATAAAATAGGAAATCACATAGTAAACGCAATCCCAAAAAAGTATGCAGACTTCCCATTTGAAAACTCTCTAACCACTTTAAATTCTAGTAAGTTTTAAATTAAACAAAATAAGGTAACAACAGAATGGTAATTTTTGATATTATAAAAGGATATCATCTAGGAAAGGAGCAGATATTTATCAAACTAAGACATATTTTATTTCTAATTGTATTAATGGGGGTAGGGTTTGGATTGGATGCGATTATTGGGCGGAACACTTTTTACCCATTTATTCCGAGAATCTTGTACAATTCAGAGCCTGACATCTTGGTTGTCATGATGTGTATTGGCATTATTCTGTTTCCGAATACAAAGAACGTGATTGTTTTATCATTGATTTCCGGATTCTTGTCTATTTTTACAAACGATTTGCAAATGACAGTCGGGTACGTGGCCAGCTTTATGTCAAAACCAATTACAGCATTCATCGTGTATGGGGCTTTGTTCCTGTTTAAGAAGAAAGATTCGTTTTTTGTAGGCATTTTCTTAATTACGATAGGTACGTGTGTTAGTGTAGGTACTTTCCATTTTCTATCAGGAATATTCCTGAAAGATATTCTATTTTTAATTGGTGGCATTTTATATCTGATAAGTGTTACCATCTTCAATATCATCTTTGCTTGTATTCTATATCCTATTGCAAAGGCAATTAAGAAACATCTTCTATCCACTTAAATGATGGTTTGAAAGGTAAAATATATCGATTTTGTTCATTGGCTAAAATGTCCTTTTCCATGCAAGTGATACCTACTTTTAGTTCAATTAAACCTAAAGAAGCTTGCCACATGGAAAGCTCCAGTAATGGTCTTAATCTGAATATTAGAAGAGAATAATTTCTAATAAAACGTATGTAAAATCTTTTAATATACAAAGGCCATCTAAATAAGACCAATCAGTTAATGCCTTGTTGCCATTGCCGCCACTTTAAAAAGGCTGGGACAAAAC
>NZ_JAUHTQ010000015.1 GCF_030418165.1 Ureibacillus aquaedulcis | reverse complement strand
CCGGTGAGTTTGGTGTTTTTTGTTTTGTCCCAGCATCATGCTTAGGCCGTTAATCAACTCTTATTCATTCGTTTTAATAAGCGCCACTTTTTTTGCTTTCGTTAGCTACGTCTCAAGGCTTAGAGAAATTTACAGCAAAGGGTCGTTATGGTAAGTCACTTTAACATATATCATAAGATTAAAGTGTAATGATGGAAGGGAAAGTGTAAACGTGGAAAAAAAGAGGGTCTTTATTTGGGTTGCTTTAATGGCAATTATTGCTGTAGTTGTCTTTCAGATTATGAAAAATGGAAAAGAGGAAGACATTACAATCGATAAAGATTTTTCTCGGGTTGAGGTAGAAAGTGACAATGCAGATATTCTACTCTTGCCCATCCAAAAGGATGAAGCAACCGTTGAATTAGATAATAATGATAATAACCGCTATAAACTAGATGTGGAAGTAAAGGATGAAACTTTGGAAATCGTAGTTGAGCGTAAAGGATTTAGATGGTTTTCTTTTAATTTCTTTTCAAAAAAACCTGCAGTCCTAGTAGGGTTACCCAAGAAGGATTATGATACGATAAAAGCAGAAACGGATAATGGAACAATAAATGTCACGCAGATAAATGCGGCGGAGTTAGTGTCAGATACAGACAATGGGGAAATCTTGCTAGAAGAAGTTGAAAGTCAAAAGGTCATTGCAAAGTCAGATAATGGGAAAATTATATTGAAAGACATTGCAAGTCAAGACATTGATGTCGAGATAGACAATGGAGATGCAGTGATCGAAGACAGTACAGGAAGGATTACCGGTGAATCATCCAATGGTATGCTTACGGTTATAACGGATAATATAGAGCAGCCGATGGATTTAGAAACAGATAATGGTCAAATTCTTGTGAAAACAACGAATAAATCCGAAAATATACGATTTGATGTGAAGACAGATAACGGAAGCGTCAATATTTATGGTCAATCTATACCTGAACAAGCGATTGGAAAAGGAAACATTGTGATTAAGCTAGTCTCTGATAATGGAAGTATTACTGTAGAATAGGCAGTTGTATTCAAAAAGAAGGATTATTGGGCTAAAAAGGTGAAGTGGAACAGGAGATAGAACAAGATATCCTAAGATTTATAGAAAACACTTATCGGCTATTATTTGAAAACAATAAAAAGAGGCTCAAATTCGAAGGTTGAGCCTCTTCTTATATCTTTGAAAAAATCTTGTGTAATACATATGGGCATTTAGATGCTGTGGCCAGAATATGATTTAACTACATACAGTAAATGTTGTATCCCCAGTAGACTGTGAGATGTAAAAGTTGGTGCTCCACCTTATTCGAAAAAAAGAGCAAAAGGCAAGGGTGAAAAAATGAATGCAGTCATTAATGCTGATCAAATTTATCGGCAACTAGAAGAACAAGCGAGGCAATATTTTCAACTGCTCAATGAGCAGATAACAGAAAAGAGTTATATTCCTAAATTAGTAGATGATTTTCAAGAGTGGAAAGTCAACCACATCCATCATCCTTCCTTTTTTTCATTTCTTTCTTCCAAACAGAAAAAACCAAGTTCCAAAGAAACGATTCATTATATTAAATGGTTGGATTATACAAATAAATTAGAGGATTATTTAAAGCGAAGTATTTCTTATATCTACTTACGCGATCTAGGTAAGACACTTGATCATCCTGAAACACAGTCAAAAATTAATCATGTTGTTCAGGACTTAAAGGTATCTCTTACGGATTCGGCAAAAAATGAAAAAAAGGATTTATTTAGCTTGGACTGGATTATTCAAAAGGGCAAACAAGAAGATATTCTTTTAACGGTGGATTGGCTTTTGAATAAGTTAAATACGGTGTCTGCCAATATACCTGAAGAGCTGGATGCAGTAAATGCACAGCGTAAGCTCATTAAAATCATTGCTGGTGTTCTACTCCATACAATAGATGGATTTAATGAAGGTACTTTTGAAGATGAACGGAAAGAAAAGCTCGATAAAGCCATCCGGTTGGGCTATTGTTATGGTTTAACCTATCCCTTTATAGATGATCTTCTTGATTCCAATCTATTATCCAAAGAAGAGAAGGAACAATATTCACAGCTGATTCGTACTTCCCTCCTAACCGGAAATGTACCAAACTTAGGAAGTGACTGGAAAGAAGAGACTCTCCGAATACTGGATTATATTCATGCAGAACTAAAAGAAGCATTTGAATATATTCAAACCCAACAAACATCTGCTAACTTCTTTGAGCAAGCTTTTGTATTCTTCCATTCCCAAGAATTAGACCGACAAAAGGAATTATCCAATAATACGTATACGAATGAAGATCTTTATATTCCGATCATCTTAAAGTCTTCATCTTCCAGATTGCTTGCGCGATCTGTCATTCAAGAAACGGACAATGGGTTCGAGGAGCGCACATTTTTCTATGGTATCTATAATCAGTTAGCGGATGACTTTGCCGATATGTTTGAAGATCTAAAAGCAGGCGCCGTTACACCGTATACGTATTTTATGCAGCATCACCATTCTCGAAAAGACTTGATCAATCCTTTTGAAATGTATTGGGCGGTGATTTCGAATTTAATTCATAATGTCTATCATTCAGACAATCAAACCCGTGAGGTAATCTTGAATAGAGCCATCAATGGGCTGAAGCGATTTAAGGAAAAGCATGGCAGCGCGAAGTATGAAAAGGTGATGAAGCAATTTGCTTCGGGATTCCCTCAATTTAATGCAACTTTGCAAAAGATGGTTGAAAAGGGGGATGATGTAGAGTTCTTTGATAAGCTGCTACGTGACCATATGATTGACCATTTAAAAAGACAGCGTGAAGAAAAGGAAGCATTTAAAGAAAAAGTACAAAGCGTGAAGGAAAAAGTAAATCAAACCCTCTTAATTTCGCCTGACCAGGAATCGGTGTTTATAGAAGACCCTGTTTTGGAAGCAGCAAATTACAGTCTGATGGGGGAAGGCAAACGACTAAGACCGATTATGGCATGGTTCGCGGGAGTAGAAATGTATGGTTTGAACGAAAGCAGTCTTTTTCCACTTTTCAAGTCGCTGGAATTTATGCATACTGCCTCTCTTCTTTTTGATGACTTGCCATCACAAGATAATGCTGCCTACAGACGGGGGCGCCCAACCATTCATGAAATATACAATGTCGCCATTGCAGAGATAACCGGTTTGTTCCTTACACAAAAGGCAATTGAACAACAAACCTTCCTGGAAGAATATGATGCAAAAACTGTTCTTGAGTTAATACGTTACTCTGCACAAGTCACGGCCAACATATGTAAAGGGCAAGTGATGGATTTAGAATCCAGGGAGAAAAGGCTGACCAAGGATGAGCTTGTGACAATGTGTTTTTATAAGACGGCTTTGGGCTTTGAAGCAGCCCTTCTGATGCCTGCCATTTTAGCGAAAGCAGATGAAAGAGAAATAGATGCACTAAAGAAATTTTCCCGTCATGCCGGAATTGCCTTTCAAATAAGAGATGATCTACTTGATAGTGAAGGAGAATTTGAATATCTAGGAAAACCTGCTGGACTTGATAAAGAGAATCATACTTCTACTTTTGTAACAATCCTGGGCATAGATGGGGCTAAAAGGGAATTATGGGAACAATATTGTTTAGCGGTTGAAGCAATAGAATCTATTCCCGGAAATGCGTCTTTTTTGAAGTTGTTCTTAAATCGAATTGTTCATCGTAATCGATAGATGAAAGAATGTCCCAAAGGTTATGTTCTTTGGGACATTTTTTTGGAGTAGGTTTGCTTTCATTTAGGCCAGAGGGAACATGCTGCAAAGTGATGCTCGTCAACTCAGCTTATTTGGGTCAAGCTGTGTTTTACTTAAGGTATTTTGACTTTTGCCATAGAAATTGACAAGAAGAACACTTGATATGGCGATGATTCCGCCGATGATGGATACGGATTTCGGAAGTTCGCTCAACCAAACCCAAGCAACAATTATGGCGATGACCGGTTCTAAGTACAATACTGTAGAGATGGAGCTTGCATGGGCTTGGGATAATGCATAAGCCCAAGTTAAATAAGCAATAGCTGTCGGGAATACACCGATATAGATTGCCGTTATATTCACTTCAACTGGCACGGTTTGAATGGCTTCCAGAAAGCCAGGTGCGAAGAGAAGGAACGGTATTGTACCTACCCATGTAAAGTATGCCGTTAACTCGATGGCAGAATATTTTTTAAACAAAGGCTTTTGATATACAAAAAAGATGGATGTCGCAATGGCAGCCAGGATTGTCAGGAATACGCCTGGTGCGATACCGAAAGTCGTATCTCCCGAACCAACTGCAATTAGCGAAATTCCAGTAAAACCAAAGGCTAATCCAATCCATCCCACTTTACTTAGACGTTCTTTTAATACGAGGATGGCAAAAATCGTTGTGAAAATAGGACCTGAACCAATCAACATTCCAGAAGTACCGGCACTGATTGTTAATTGTCCAAAGGTAGCGCAAATATGATAGCCATTAATCCCGATAATTCCCAACAGTACAATTTTCCAGATATCTTGCTTATCTGGTAAACGAAACTTCATGCTCGGAACAAGGGCGATACAAGCAAAGATAATTGAAGCAACAAGAAACCGAAATAATAGTAGATGTCCTGCTGAAAATCCACCTTGAAGGCTAAAGCTATTTGCCGCAAAGGTTGAACCCCAGATAAGAACAGTAAGGAGCCCTAATAATAAAGCTTTTGTATTCACAAATGCTCACCAATCTTTCTATTAGAATCAATAGAAACTATCTTCTCATGTTAATAGACAGATTAGCAAGAACAATTTACAGGTGTACACCATCAAAAAAAAATCCCCCTCCTGCATATCTGCAAGATAGGGAAAGATTATTAGAAGATTTTTTTTTGGCCTTGCTCGTCTTTTAAAATTTCCACCGCTTCTCTAAAACGGAGGGAATGTACAATTTCTCTTTCACGCAAGAATTTCAATCCATCATTCAAATCTGGGTCATCGGAAATATCGATAATCCATTGATAAGTTGCGCGGGCTTTTTCCTCTGCGGCGATATCTTCATAGAGATCCGCTATTGGGTCGCCTTTTGCTTGAATGTATGAAGCCGTCCACGGAACACCAGCAGCATTATGGTAGAATAATGCTCTATCATGGTTTACATAGTGATCGCCAAGTCCAGCGGCAACCATTTGTTCTGGAGTGGCATCTTTCGTGAGTTTATAAATCATTGTGGCAATCATTTCCAGATGGGAGAATTCTTCCATCGCTATATCATTAAGTAGGCCAATAACCTTATCAGGGATTGTATATCGTTGATTCATATACCGGAGGGCAGCTGCTAACTCTCCATCAGCACCACCGTACTGTTCGATCAAAAACTTCGCAAGCATCGGGTTACATGTACTGACCTTAACGGGGTATTGCAGTTTCTTTTCATAATAAAACATTCCTTCTTCCTCCCCTCACAATCCTCACTTTTTAGTTACTGATGGGTGAGCCGCTTCACTTATGCCGGCACGAAATGGATCACTGCCATTGCTCTCGTGTGTAGCGCTCTTAGGCTGAGTTCCATATGATATTTTAATCGCGAACGCTAACTCTTCGACAACTTTGATGGTGTCTTCAAGGACAAAAAGCGTCCTTTTGTCAGCCCCTGCGCCGCACACGGACTGTGCAAGTGCCGACAATGCCACATGGACGTGGCGTTTTGTCGGCCAGTTGTTGTCAGAGCTGGGCGAGCGTTCTTGGGCCCACAGGAAGTGGGTCACTTAGCCATTGCTTGCGTGTGTAACGTTCTTTGGCTGAGTTCCTCTTGTGTTGTCTAGTTGCGAACGCTAGCTCTTCGACAACTTCGGTGCTGACTGCAAGGACAAAGAGCGTCCTTACAGTCAGCCCCTGCGCCGCACACGGACTGTGCAAGTGCCGACAATGCCACATGGACGTGGCGTTTTTGTCGGCCAGTTGTTGTCAGAGCTGGGCGAGCGTTCTTCAAATTTCAGACTTGCCATGGCCATGGGGAGTCGTCGATATTCCATGGATAGTTTGAGTAGCTTCTGCCAAAGTTCATCAGCGGGTGAAATTTCTTTTCGAATTCTACTTTTAGCTGCATGCTCATTTGCGCAGTTTCATTGAATTGTTGAATAGCATCAAAGTCGTGAGGATGGGTATCTAAATAGAGGTTTAGTTCCACTAATACAAAGTCTAACGCTTGAATTTCTTCGAGGCATTGATAATACTCTGGTGGCATTTGCTTAGCCATGTGGTTTCCCTCCTTTATGCGGATCTGGATAAGGGCTATATAGTTGTGGCCAAAGTGTACCGGACATTAGTGCTTCGCGAGGCGTAAATTGTTGAAGGCCTGGTGGCTGAAAATTCATATACAGCTGTGGAGGGGTGTTGTAACTTTTAACGCGTATTGGTTTGCAGGGATCAAATGGACCAACGAAAGGTTTCCAATACTTATACTGAGAAAACATAAGATCCTCCTTTCATTTTTGGCAGATTACTTTCTTGTCTGCACAGGTGCAACTAAGTCTTATTGTCAAAGAACCGTATCAATAAGCCTAGCATTCTAACAACCCATGTATATGAACCCCAAGATTAAAATATTCATACAAACCCCTTGAAGCAAAATAAGTAAATAAAATACGCATCTAGATTTTCATAGTTCTATGTATCTTTCGCAGCCTTGCTTCTCTGATGTAAATTGCTTTCCTATTAAGTGCGGTGACTCCAAAAATTATAAAAAAGTATTCGGTATCATTAAGTGATTCGCTTCATACATTGATAAAAACTCACCCTGAATGGAGGTAAGAACTATCGATATTTTAAACAGGGTTAGACGTTACAAAGAAGAAGAGGACAGCCTGAAGTGGGAAGGTACATTTGCAGATTACTTAGCGTTGGTTAAGGAAAGACCTCAAGTTGCTCAAACAGCTCATTCGCGTGTATACAATATGATTAAGAGTTCTGGAGTAGAAGAAAGAGATGGCAAGAAAATGTTCCAGTTCTTTGGAGAACAAATTTTTGGACTGGAAACGGCATTGGAAAGACTTGTGGAGGAATATTTCCATCCAGCTGCTAGAAGGTTGGACGTACGTAAACGTATCCTATTATTAATGGGTCCTGTAAGCGGTGGTAAATCAACAATAGTTACGCTGCTCAAGCGAGGGTTGGAGCAATATTCGCGGACGGACGAAGGTGCTGTATATGCTATAAAAGGGTGCCCGATGCATGAAGACCCTCTTCATCTTATACCGCAGCATCTAAGGGAAGACTTCTATAAAGAATATGGAATTCGCATAGAGGGAAGCTTATCCCCATTAAATACAATGCGTCTTGAACAAGAGTATGGCGGCCATATTGAAGATGTTACGATAGAGAGAATCTTTTTCTCGGAGGATAAACGGGTAGGTATTGGTACTTTTACACCATCCGATCCAAAATCACAAGATATTGCGGATTTAACAGGCAGTATTGATTTCTCGACAATTGCGGAGTTCGGTTCAGAATCAGATCCAAGGGCTTATCGCTTTGACGGGGAGCTGAACAAAGCAAACCGAGGAATGATGGAATTCCAGGAAATGCTGAAGTTGGACGAAAAGTTTCTATGGCACCTGTTATCCTTGACACAGGAAGGAAACTTCAAAGCTGGCCGTTTTGCGCTCATTAGTGCAGACGAATTGATTGTCGCTCATACAAACGAAACTGAGTATCGAACGTTTATTTCAAACAAAAAGAATGAAGCACTGCATTCTCGAATTATCGTCATGCCGATTCCTTACAACTTAAAGGTAAGTGAGGAAGAGCGGATCTATGCGAAAATGATACGAGAAAGTGATATGGCACATGTTCATATTGCCCCACATGCACTCCGGGCTGCAGCGATTTTCTCTGTTTTAACAAGGTTGGAAATACCCAAAAAGCAAGGCATCGATTTAGTTAAGAAAATGCGGCTTTATGATGGGGAAAGTGTCGAAGGATTCAATTCGGTTGATGTAGAGGAATTAAAGAAGGAATATCCTAACGAAGGTATGAACGGTATTGACCCTCGTTATGTAATTAATCGAATTTCCTCTGCGATTATTCGTAAAGAGGTTCCTTCGATTAACGCCCTGGATGTATTGCGTTCTTTAAAAGAGGGGCTTGACCAGCATGCATCCATTTCTGAAGAAGATCGCGAAAAGTATATGAATTACATTGCTATCGCGAGAAAAGAATACGATGAAATCGCGAAGAATGAAGTACAAAAAGCATTTGTCTACTCCTATGAGGAATCTGCGAAGCATTTAATGAATAACTATCTGGATAATGTAGAAGCATTCTGCAATAAAAACAAGCTTCGTGACCCAATTACAGGGGAAGAAATGAATCCGGATGAAAAACTGATGCGTTCGATTGAAGAACAAATCGGTATTTCCGAGAATGCGAAACGGGCATTCCGTGAAGAAATCTTAATCAGACTGTCTGCATTTGCGCGTAAAGGAAAACGATTTGATTATAATTCGCATGAAAGATTAAGAGAAGCCATTCAGAAAAAACTGTTTGCGGATTTAAAAGATGTGGTGAAAATCACGACTTCCTCAAAAACGCCTGATGAATCACAGCTGAAAAAGATTAATGAGGTGGTTGCAAGATTAATAGATGAGCATGGCTATGACTCCAACTCAGCCAACGAATTATTAAGGTATGTCGGAAGTTTACTAAATAGATAGTTAATAGAAGGAATATATTGAGAGGAGTGTCCATAAAATTTAGGACACTCATTTTTTTATCTTCATATTACAAAAATTTTGTAAGAGATAAATATTGGGTCATTAGAATATTTTGTATCAAGTAGATATTTATTGAGTAAAGTAATGCAATTTGTCAGAAAATTCGCATATCATAAGAAAAGTCTTTTTCTTTTCATGAGAAAATTGAAACTTTAGTAAAGATGGGTGAGGATAACATGAGTGAAAATCAGAACCGAAACTTTGTCGTCTCTCAGGAAAACTGGTCACTCCATCGTAAAGGGTACCAAGATCAACTACGGCATATGGATAAGGTAAAGGATGCTATTAAAAACAATTTACCAGACTTGATCAGTGAAGAAAGTATAATAATGTCGAATGGTAGAGAGGTTATTAAAATCCCAATTCGTTCATTGGATGAGTATAAAATACGCTATAACTACGGAAAGTCAAAACATGTTGGCCAAGGACAAGGCGATAGCCAGATTGGAGATGTCGTTGCCCGTGATGGAAAACCTGGAAATCAAGGAGCGCAGGGTCAGGGCAAAAAAGCTGGAGACCAGCCTGGTGATGACTATTATGAAGCCGAAGTAAGTTTGGAAGATGTTCAAAAAATGCTATTCAAGGAGTTAGAGCTTCCTAATCTGCAAAGAAAAGAAACTGCCGACATTTCAACGGAAAAGATAGAGTTCAATGATATCCGCAGAAAAGGCCTAATGGGGAATATCGATAAGAAAAGAACGATTCTGACCGCCATTAAAAGAAATGCAATGAAGGGAAAAGCAGAAATTACCCCCATTCATAATGATGATTTACGGTTTAAAACATGGGATGAAGTCACAAAACCCGAAACCAAAGCAGTTGTGCTTGCAATGATGGATACAAGTGGTTCCATGGGGAATTTTGAAAAGTTTTGTGCAAGAAGCTTCTTCTTTTGGATGACTCGTTTTTTGCGAACAAAATATAAAACAGTTGAAATCGAATTTATAGCACATCATACAGAAGCAAAAGTCGTGACTGAGGAAGAGTTTTTTACGAAGGGTGAAAGTGGGGGAACAATTTGCTCGTCAGCCTATTCCAAAGCCCTGGAATTGATTGAGCAAAAGTATAATCCAGTTCGATATAATATTTATCCGGTACATTTTTCAGATGGCGAAAACTTTTCAACTGACAACGAGAAATGTTTGAGGTTAGTAAATGAATTAATAGAGCTTTCCAGTATGTTTGGTTATGGTGAGGTCAATCCAAATAATCGTTATTCTTCATTGATGTCAACCTTTAAGAAAATTGATAACCCTAAGTTCCGTCACTATGTGATAAGGCAGAAGAAAGATGTATATGATACATTGAAAAACTTTTTCCAAAAGCAAGAGACGACTGTTTAACGAAAAGCAGTTTAAAGGTAAATTCACTTTTCGGGTGAAAATCGTGTTTTTCTATTGGGGGAGATAAGGTGGAAAAAGAGCTTCATAAAGCGATTGAAGATATAAATGACATTGCCATAGGTTTTGGCTTAGATTTCTTTCCAATGCATTATGAAATTTGTCCAGCAGAAATTATCTATACAATAGGTGCATATGGAATGCCGACACGTTTTTCGCACTGGAGCTTCGGAAAACAATTTCACAAAATGAAGCTGCAATATGACCTTGGCCTGAGCCAAATCTATGAATTGGTGATTAACTCTAATCCTTGTTACGCATTTTTGCTGGATACCAATACGTTAACTCAAAATAAACTAATTATCGCTCATGTATTGGCTCACTGTGATTTTTTCAAAAATAATGTTCGATTCTCCAATACAAGGCGTGATATGGTAGAAAGCATGACTGCTACTGCAGATCGAATTGCAAGCTACGAACGGCTTTACGGAAAAGAGGAAGTTGAGGAATTCTTGGATGCAATCCTGGCAATTCAGGAACATATTGATCCTTCCATTGTCAGGCCAAATTTATTGCAATATGAAGATGAGCTTGAAGAGGATGAGGTGACCGTTGCAAAATCACCGTATGATGATTTATGGGATTTAGATAAAAAAGAGGAGCCAAAGTTGCAGGTTCGATACAAAAAGAAAAAATTCCCGCCAAAGCCTGAAAAGGATTTGCTTCTGTTCATAGAAATGCACAGTCGAGAGCTGGAAGATTGGCAGCGAGATATTTTAACAATGATGCGGGAAGAAATGCTCTATTTCTGGCCTCAATTAGAAACAAAAATAATGAACGAGGGTTGGGCGTCTTATTGGCACCAACGTATTATGAGAGAACTGAACCTAACGACGGATGAAACCATCGAGTATGCAAAACTAAATGCAGGTGTTGTCCAGCCATCCAAAACATCCATTAACCCATACTACCTAGGGTTGAAAATCTTTGAAGATATTGAAAGGCGCTACGATAACCCTACTGAAGAAATGATTAAGATGGGTGTAAAACCGGGTTCAGGAAGGGAAAAAATCTTCGAAGTCCGTGAAATTGAATCGGACATTTCCTTTATCAGAAACTACTTAACAAAAGAGCTGGTTGAACAAGAAGACATGTATTTGTTCGAAAAGAAGGGCACCGATTATAAAATTACGGATAAAGATTATCAAAATGTACGCGACCAGCTGGTTTCCATGCGAGTAAATGGTGGTTTCCCATATATCGTTGTAGACAATGGGGACTATTTACGAAATGGTGAGTTGTATTTAAAGCATGGTTTCGAGGGAATGGAGCTAGATCCACATTACCTGGAACATGTATTGCCATACATTTATCAACTATGGGGTCGCCCCGTTCATATGGAAACATATGTCGAAAATAAACCAGTCCTCTATACGTATGATGGAAAACGAAATTATAGAAAGGCCTTATAATGATTAGTCAATTTAATAAAATGCGAAAAAGCCCGTGAGGATTTCGCGGGCTTTTTAATATGCATTAGTACGGATCGGCTTCATGTCCTTTTTCTACTGCATCATCCACTGCCTGTGCAGCATTTTTGGCACCGAGTGGACGTGGACTGAATCCTGGGTCTTCTTTTAACATCGATTCTGTTTTCTGTGCAATGCCTTCACTTAAACGGCGGCCATATTCTTCATCGGCCTGCTGGGCAAGAGCAATCATTTTATCTTGGATATCTTTAGGGCAATGGACTAAATCATTTACCAAGTTGTTGATCAGCTCGTCTTTTTCCCATTGTTCGAAATTACGGTAGGTTTCACCCGCCTGCTTCGTATTGTCATTGCGGTCAATGGATTCACGCACCAAGTTCCCTTCAACTTTAGGCGTGTGCTCTACACCTGCTTGCTCGGCTTCCTTTAAACCACCCATACTGGAGGGCTCATAGTTAATATGAGGATTTTGGCCAGGAGCTTTATCGTTATAGTAACGTAATTGACCGCCTTCTTGATTTGTTGCAACACGTTTTTTCGCAGCATTTATTGGCAATTGCAAATAGTTTGCACCTACACGGTAACGTTGTGTATCCGAATAGGAGAAAGTGCGTCCTTGCAGCATCTTGTCATCAGAAAAATCTAATCCATCAACAAGTACACCAGTGCCGAAAGCCGCTTGTTCTACTTCGTTAAAGTAATTTTCAGGATTTTTATTTAATACCATGCGTCCAACAGGCAGCCATGGGAATTGATCATTCGGCCATAGCTTTGTATCGTCAAGTGGATCAAAATCAAGCTCGGGATGAGGTCCATCCTCCATTATTTGAACCAATAGCTCCCATTCAGGGTAGTCTCCTTTTTCAATGGCTTCATACAAATCCTGTGTTGCATGGTTGAAGTTTTTACCTTGGATTTCCTCTGCTTCTTTAACGGTTAAGTTTTTAATCCCTTGTTTTGGCTCCCAGTGGTACTTTACTAACACAGCTTTTCCATCTTGGTTTACCCATTTATAAGTGTTAACACCAGAGCCTTGCATCATGCGATAATTCGCGGGAATTCCCCATGGCGAATAAACGAAAGTCACCATATGGAAGGATTCGGGTGTATTGGCACAGAAATCGAAGAAACGGCGCGAATCCTGGATATTAGTCACAGGATCTGGACGGAAGGCATGAATCATATCCGGGAACTTCATGGCATCGCGGATGAAGAAGATTTTCAGGTTGTTGCCCACCAAATCCCAGTTGCCATCTTCTGTATAGAATTTTACGGCGAACCCTCGTGGATCGCGCAGTGTTTCAGGCGAATGCAATCCATGCACTACAGATGAAAAGCGGACAAATACAGGAGTTTGTTTTCCTTTTTCCTGAAACAGTTTTGCACGTGTATATTTTGAAGCAGGATCACCGCCTACTGAACCGTAGGCTTCGAAGTATCCGTGGGCACCAGCGCCACGGGCATGTACAATTCGTTCCGGAACTTTTTCACGATCGAAATGACTGATTTTTTCAATAAAGTCGTAATTCTCTAAAGTAGCCGGTCCGCGATTTCCTACAGTTCGGATATTTTGGTTATTTGTAATCGGATGTCCTTGTCTGTTGGTTAATGTTGCATCATCTTCGTAGTTAGTTTGATATTTTTCTTGTTTTGAAGGGTCTTTTTCCATGAACAGCATCCTCTCTTTTGGTTTAATCGCATTAATTTTATTTCCAAAGCTTTGCAAATTTAGAAATAACCGATACTACTATTCCCCCTGTAAATTAAAAGTATTCTTAAAAATAATATATTTTTATGTTTATGCATTGAAATTTAGTGAAATTGATAGTTAACTTCGAACAAAGTAATCGAAGTAATAATCGTTTTCAGGAGGTTACCAATGTTTCGACATCAAAAAGAACTACAATTTGAAGTGAAGGTGGAACGTCCAGATGCAGTATTAGCAAGACAGGTTCAGGAATTGCTCGGTGGGCAGTTTGGTGAAATGAGTGTAATGATGCAATATCTTTTCCAAGGATTTAACTGTCGTGGGGAAGAAAAGTACAAGGATATGTTGATGGATATCGGGACAGAAGAAATTGGCCATGTGGAGATGCTTTGTAATCTTATAAGCCAATTACTTGATGGAGTTTCACCAGCAGAACAAATCGAAGCGGCGAAGGATCCGATGACGGCCGCAATCATGGGTGGTACAAACCCGCAGCATCTTATTGTAAGTGGTTTGGGAGCCACACCGAAAGATTCGAATGGTGTGCCATGGAATTCCGGTTATATCGCTGCAAGCGGAAATTTACTAGCTGATTTTCGTGCCAATTTGAATGCCGAATCCCAAGGGCGTCTGCAAGTAGCGCGTGTATATGAAATGACAACCGATGAAGGAGTTCGAAGTGTTTTCCGTAATATGATTGCGCGTGACCGCTATCACCAATATCAATGGATGGCAGCTATTGCTGAACTGGAAGAGAAGAACGGTGTAGCTGTACCAGGCTCATTCCCGCCAGAAGCGGAAATGGATTCTCAGCAGCATGCTTACGAATTCTGGGATTTATCAGCAGGAACGCAATCATCAGAGGGACTATGGGCACAAGGATCTGCCCCTGATGGTACGGGAGACTTTATGTACTTGAAAGATCCATTACCTATTGGTAAAAAACCGAATCCAAATCCTCCTCATTTCTCCACACATAATGATATAAATCTATAATCGGAAATAAGGATGGCGAATTGTTACACATTGACAAGTAACAATTCGCCATTATTTAAATCGCGATGATTATAGGGAGAATCATCGGTTTTTTCTTCGTTTTTTCAAATAAGAAAATACCCACCTCTTTTTTTATAGCTCTCTTCATGCCGATGATATTAGGATCTTTAAATGGATCTACAGTTCTTTTTACAACGTCATTGATGCCCTGCAGCAACTCTTCTGAATCTCTTGCATAAACAAAGCCTCTGGAAATGGAATCGGGATCTGAGATTCGTTTACCATCTTCTTTATTAATCGTGACGACCACGACCAGCATCCCTTCTTCAGAAAGCTGCTTGCGGTCACGGAGTACAATTTCAACAATTTCATCATCCCCAACATTGTCTACATAAGTATCCCCAGCCGTTACTTTTCTGGTTTGACGAGCTTCACCCTCTGCAATGTCCACTACATCGCCATTTCGAATAATAAAGGTATTGTTGCGTTCAACACCGACCGCTTCAGCCAATATACGGTGAAGGTGAAGCATACGATATTCACCATGGATCGGGATAAAGTATTTCGGCTTCATAAGTGTAAGCATAAGCTTTAGATCTTCTTGATAACCATGCCCTGAAACATGCATACCAGTGATGGTCGAAGAACCGTAAATAACATTTGCCCCTAATTGGAAGAGGTTATCAACAATTTTTGAAACCCCTTTTTCATTGCCAGGTATAGGGGATGCAGCAAAAATTACCGTATCATCAGGTAATACTCGAACATCCCTATTATTGTTTGTGGATAATTTAGATAGAGCTGCTAGTGGCTCACCTTGACTGCCGGTACATAAAACAACAACACGCCCTGGTGGGTATTGTTTCACATCCCTCGAATCAATTAGCATCCAATCTGGAATCTCAACATAGCCCCGTTCCTTCGCGACCTTTACAACATTGACCATGCTACGGCCCAATAGAGCTAATTTACGGTTTGTTTTGATGGTTGCATGGACGATTTGCTGTACGCGATTCACATTTGAAGCAAATGTAGAGATAATAATTTTTCCCGTCGCGTTAAGAAAAGCTTCCTCAATATGTGAACCAACCTTGCTTTCTGAAGGCGTTGAGCCTGGCCTTTCAGCATTTGTACTTTCAGAAATCAGGGCAAGGACACCTTCTTCCCCAATCTTCGCCATCTTATGAATATCGGAATATTGGTCATTTACAGGCGTATAATCAAATTTAAAGTCACCTGTATGAACAACTTTGCCTTCTGGAGTGTCGAATACAATTCCCAGACAGTCAGGAATACTATGACTTGTTCTAAAGAAACTAGCTTTCATCTCACCTAAGTCCAATTTGGATTCCGAGTTAATTTCGATTAGAGTAGATTCCCGTAAAATTTTATGCTCTCGTAGCTTCAATTCGATTAACCCAAGTGTGAATCTAGTTGCATAGATGGGGATATTTAATTTTTTCAGAAAGTAGGGTATTCCGCCGATATGATCCTCATGACCATGTGTGACAACCAGTCCGCGGATTTTATCCTTGTTTTCCTGTAAGTAGGAGACATCAGGAATGATCAGATTAATTCCAAGCAGCGACTCATCTGCAAATTTTGCACCACAGTCAACAATGACTAAATCGTTACCGTATTCAATAACATACATATTTTTGCCGATTTCATTTATACCGCCTAAAGCAAAAATCGAAAGTGTACTTTTTCTATCAGACAAATTGATCCCTCTTTTCCACAACATTTACTAAATAACAGTATAGGTAGATGCATGTTGAACTATACGAAAAGCCTTAAGAGACTAATTTTACTTTCAAGGCAATGATATAGGTACTGTCACTTTGATAAAGAATTTACAGTAAATTTACAATATTATAGTATGATAGGTACGAGTATGAAGTGTAATAGAGGACTCATAGCGGGGTGCAGATATATGATGAGAAAAGTCTTTTTATTTTTAGTAATCTCGCTTCTATTGGCAAGCTGTAAAGGGGAGGGCGATACTTTAAGAATCGGCATGATTCCGTTAAAAACCAAAGAAGATATGCTGGAAGAGTATAAGCCGGTTCAAGAGTATTTGCAGGATAGGCTAGATTTACCCGTAGAATTTGTCGTAATGGAAAGTTATGTTGATTTAGTGGAAAACATGAAAATCGGAAATATAGATATTGGTTATTACGGAGCTTTTTCCTACATAGCGGCTGAAAGTGAAATGGAATTGATACCTTTAATCGTTGAACAAAGAAAAGACATAGGAATACATTACCACTCCTTAATACTATCAAGCAAAAACTCGAGTATTACGTCAATCGATGAATTGGAGGGTCGAAACTTTGCTTTTGTTGATGAAGGTTCGACATCAGGCTTTGTGCTCCCTTACGCCCTATTCAAAAGCAGAAAGATAGATATGGAGCAATATTTTAATAACATTCACTATTCAGGATCTCATGGACAAGTTCCTGTAGATATAAAGGATAAAGTAGTTGATGCAGGAGCAATTAGCAGTATTCAATATAATGATTTAATTGAAAATGGAAAAATCGAGGATGCCAATTTTAATATCATATGGGAATCTGATGAGATACCAGGTTCACCTTATGTTGCCAATGCTGAATTAGATAAAAAAATACAACAGAAGTTCACAAATGCAATGTTGGAAATGCACCTTGAAATACCTGGTGAATTAAAACAATTGGACAGTACGTTTGATAAATACGTGAAGATAGAAAGCAAGGATTATAATTCTATTAGAAACATAGCAACGATTCTAGGGAAAGATTATATGGTGGAATATTTCTTAAACAGAGAATGAGAAACTTGTGAGAAGGTGAGTGAGCCTTTTGAGGCGTAGAGGAATCAGGTTTTGGGCATTAATATCAATAACGGCTGTATCTTTCATTACAACCGTTTTATTTGTTTTTTTATCTTATACCAGAATTTCTAAAAGTCTAAAAGATCAGTATATTAATGAATCTGAATCAGTACTGGAACAATCTTCAAATAATTTTACTGTCCAGTTTTCAAATGTACAAACTATATTGGCTAGTGTGAGCGAAGAGTTAGAAAAGGATTTTGTTGATGTCTTCAATACTTTGCAATTTTATGAGAGATTAACTCCTTCAAATAGCCCGATCTATTTAGGTCTTGAAAATGGGCAATATTATCTCAGTTCAAAACAACTACTTCCAGATAGCTATAAAGTGGTTGAACAAGAATGGTATCAAAACACGGGGAACGGAAATGAGGTTTCATGGACCGAGCCTTATTTAGATTATCTTACACAAGAACTTGTTATATCTGCATCCATTCCAGTAAAGCATAATGGACATAATGGTATAGCAGCAATTCAATTCAGTATTGATGATATAAGCAGCATCATCAGCCAATCTGTAATTGGCGAAAAAGGTTTGGTCATGTTGATTAGTAGTAGTGGTAAGATATTGGCAAACCGGGACAATTATTTAATTAGTGAATCCATCATCGCGAACAATCAGGAGGCATTACTTGAGCGGTCTTTCGATGAACAAGTACCCTATGTTATAGATGGCCAAAACTATTTGATACATACAATGACAATTGATCAAAATGGCATGAGCATCCTGACGGCAATTAATGAAAAGGAACTTCAGAATTATTTAATCAAAAGTTTATATCCAATCGTATTAACCGGAATAGTTACTTTGCTGTTATTTAGCAGCATGGCGTATCTGGTTCTTCTAAGAGGGATTAAACCTTTAAAAAATCTGGGTACCCTGATGTCCTATGTCGAACTGGGAAACTATGACGTGTATGCAAAAGAAAAAAAGTATCTAGAAGTCTATCAACTATCAAAAGGATTTAATAGTATGATCCGTGCCATTAAGAAACGTGATAGAGAATTAAATCTTACTTATAATGAGTTGAAGAAAACCGAAGGGCAATTAAGAAGTAAATATGAACAGCTAAAAGCTAGTGAAGAAAAAATATTGCATTTAGCTTCCTATGATCCACTAACAGGGGTGCTAAATAGAAGAAGTTTGATGCAGCTCTTGGAAGAGTCCATCGAACACCATAATGGAGAATCACTAAAAGGAATTATTTTTTTGGACCTGGATAATTTTAAGACAGTAAACGATTCATTGGGTCATACCATGGGTGATAAGCTAATCATTGAAGTTGCAAATAGACTAAGTTCAATTACCGCCGGCAATAAGAATGTGGCCCGCATTAGCGGGGATGAGTTTATAATAATTATCCATGATTTACAATCCGAAAACGAAATTGAAGCTTTCGCCAAAGAAATTGTTCAGACTTTTGATGAGCCTTTAATAGTCGATGCAAAACAACTGAATGTAACAGCAAGTATGGGTGTTGCTTTATTTCCCATTCATGCAGATTCTACAGAAGAATTAATAAAATTTGCGGATATGGCCATGTACCAAGTGAAAGGCCTTGGCAAAAATGGCTATAAGATTTTTGATGAGGATATAAAAAAAGCAGTTGATGAAAAAGTAGAAATTGAACTTGGCATAGGTGAATGTTTAAAAGAGAATAATTTTGAACTTGTATTTCAGCCACTCTTTAATGTACAACAAGGCAGAATTACAAACGTTGAAGCATTGTTAAGAAGTAAATCATCTGCCTTATCGAAATTTAATATTTTTCAAATTATACAAACCGCTGAAATAACAGGGCAAATAATAGAGATTGATAAATGGGTCTTGAGAGAAGCGTGTCTTTCAATACAAAAAATCAATAAAGAAGTGGAAGTTCCGTTGCATATATCGGTGAATGTTTCTGCACTGCATATTATGCAACAGGATTTTGTGTCGAATGTTAAAGAGATTATAGAGGAAACTGGAGTCAAGCCGGAATGGATTGATCTAGAAATTACTGAGACATCGCTAATGGAATCATTCGATCAGAATATCAATAAGCTCTATGAGTTAAAAGAAAAAGGCATTTCATTGCATCTTGATGATTTTGGTACCGGCTATTCTTCCCTGAATTATTTAAATAGTTTACCAATCGATCATGTGAAGATTGATAAAAGTTTTATCGATAAAATGCTTGAATCAAAAAAGGATAGTAAAATAGTCGAGACAATTATTGCATTATCCCATAATATTGGCCTAAAAGTCGTTGCAGAAGGGGTCGAATATAAGGAACAATTCGAATTGTTAACCGATTATCAATGTGAATTGATGCAGGGATATTTCATCAGCAAACCGGCGAATTATGAAACAATCATTGAGAGGGTGAATAATAATCTCAAGGAAAAAATTATTAGCGTATAACATGATTGAAAGCAGGCTAATCCACGATGATAGTGGATTAGTCTTTTTAATTGCAGAAAATTAACTTGTTTATATTAAAATCTACTAAAAAAGAGAATGAAAAGAGAAGTTCCTGAATACTATTTTATAACTGATAGAAAAAATTTCTAAAAGGGGTGAGTAGGTTGTTCCAATTATTTTTATTATTATTAGAAGTTGTCTATCTTTTTTTAGCATTTAAAACTGGAAGTACTTTATATTTGATTGTTGCAGTAGGATTAGGTGCCTGGTGGCTCTATGAGTTAAACAAAGACGTGAAAAAACGAAGTGAAGCATTGCTTAACGAAACAATCCAAAAAGTTGAACAGCACCCTCATACTCGCTATATCATAGCTTCTGATTATTTAAGTGCATTAATGCTTGATGAAAACTCCAATACATTTAGAATACTGGAAAGAGAAGAAATAGATGAAGATTTTGATAAAAAGGAATATGATTTTGAGGAACTCTACGAAATAGCAATTATTGAGGACGGCAATAATGTTGCGCTGACATCAAAAGGTGGCGTCCACGGCTGGTCCTTAATAGATGGGGGAGCTAAAGTGGATGTCCATGTGAATGAGTTGGAGGAATCACCCGAGAAGAAAGAGAAGGCTAAGGAAGTCAAAAAGTTGATGCTTAAAATTGTAGTAGATGATCTAGCAGATCCGATTCTTGAATACATCTTTTTGGACAATGAACAGGAAATTCCCAAAGAACTCGATGAATACAAAGATATCTTTAAGGAATGTACAAAATGGTACCAAAAAATCAGCATTATCATTAAAAGAAATGAGCATGAACGCAAGATTCAGGAAGTTCAAATCATCTAATTTAAAGGTTACAAATAATTTACAATTATTTGTAACCTTTTTTTATATAATAAATAATGTGTATGAAGAAAGCAGAGTTAGAGGGGGACTATATTGAGAATTTCAAAGTTTAGTAACATGTATCAGTTAACATTGTGGCCAAACTTTTTTCCAGTTAACTGTTATATAATCGAGGAACCAAATGAACTTATTTTAATAGATACAGGAATGCCTGCAAGTTTTAAAGGCATTGTTAACTTGTTGAATAAGTTAGAGAAACCTTTGACAAATATCATTTTAACGCATGCGCATGGGGATCATGTTGGTTCGTTATTGAGGTTGAAGAACGAATATCCGGAAACTCTTGTATCCATTTCAAAGCATGATAGCCGACTGCTGCGAGGGGATAAAACCTTGGATGAACACGAACCGCCAACACCTATAAAAGGTGGGGTGCCAAAAAATCTTGAAATCGTACCAGATCGTCTATTAAAAGAAGGGGATCAAGTTGGATCCCTTGAAGTGGTTGAAACCCCTGGTCATACTCCGGGATCTATTTCTTTGCTAGATAAAATAAATAACATGATTATCGTAGGAGATGCTTTTCAAACCCAGCAAAAAGTTGCTGTCTGCGGACAGCTGGTGCCTTTGTTTCCTTTCCCAACATTTGCTACATGGAATAAAGAAGTTTCCCTCGAAAGCGCTAAAAAAATTCAGCAATTATATCCTCAAATTCTTGCTGCAGGTCATGGCAAGGTATTAGTCAATCCCAAGGAACAAATCGATCGTGCAATTGTTGAAGCAGAAAAGAAACTTGCGGAATAATAACCGATGCACTATGTATAGACATTCCTTGGTAGAAAAAAGGAGTGTCTAAATTTTTTCGTCCTTTTGGTTAAAGATGAATGTTTACCGGCGTACCAAGCGGGATGATTCTTGATAATTCTTCAACATCTTTGTTATACATGCGTATACAGCCTCTTGATACAGCCTTCCCAATAGAACTCGGATCATTTGTTCCATGAATCCCGTAGCTTTGTTTTGATAAACTCATCCACATGGTTCCAAAAGGACCCCCGGGATTTGGTGCCTTATTAATAATAATATAGTTGCCAACCGGCGTATCAAACAGCATTCTTCCAACCGCAATAGGATATTGTTTTTGTTGTTGCCCATTGTGAAACAGCCTCAACCAACGTCCATTAATCGAAACTACAATCCGGTAAGGAAGGGTATTGGGATCTGGAAACCCCGGTATTTCAATTAATTGTCCAACATTAATGACATTTGGATTAATAGAAGGATTTGCACGGATAATCCTTGATAGTGGTGTACGATAGTCGACGGAAATCTGAAATAGTGTTTCTCCTCGTTTTACAGCGTGAAGCATTATTGTCAACTCCGTTTTTAGAGTATTTGTTACTAATAGTTTATGAAAGGGTTGTATAAAGTGCGATGAAGGTAATCGTGGATTTCATCGGATTTTGGAACTGATATTCTAAAATATGAACCAAAACCAAGCTAATATTGGATTCATATATCCCCGGCGCGATGTATAATGATACAATTACATAAATGACTTATACATAATCTGGAGGGAAAAATGCGTAAGTATATGGGAGAAATTATGCTGTGTATTACAGCAATTATATGGGGAAGCGGCTTTGTTGTGAGCAGTATTGCGCTGGAGCACTATACCCCTTATCAAGTCATTGCCGGAAGGTTTTTGATTGGGTTTCTTGTGTTAAGCATAATTTTTTATAAGAAACTAAAGCTCTTGAATAGAGAAATTATTATAAAAGGATTAGTGTTAGGATTTTTATTATACCTGGCCTTTGTCCTGCAAACTGTGGGCTTGCAATATACAACGCCTTCAAAAAATGCTTTTTTAACAGCAGTTAATGTTGTAATCGTCCCTTTTATTGCGTTATTGGTTTATAAGAGAAGAATCGATAAGTTCGAATTAACCGGAGCAATTTTAGCGATTTTGGGAATTGGATTTTTATCGCTCCAATTCTCAACCAATATAAATATAGGAGATGTTTTAACACTTGGCTGTGCTGTAGCCTTTGCGTATCAAATTTTTTATACAGCCAAATATGTAAAGGACGAAGATCCCATAACCTTAACAATTGTGCAAATGTTTTTTGCAGCTGTTTTTTCTTGGATTGTTGTTCTTGCAAAAGGGGAAATCAATTTTTCCTTTGAAATGGAAGCCGTGTCGGCGATTCTATATTTAGCCATTTTCTCAACAACCCTTGCCTACCTTTTCCAAACGATTGCACAAAAGTTTACGAATGAAACGAAGGCAGCGATTATTCTTTCAACCGAATCTTTCTGGGGAATGGTATTTTCAGTCATCCTATTGAGTGAAGTGTTAACAACCAGAATGATCATCGGGGCAGTCTTGATTCTATGTGCAATTATGATTGCCGAAACAAAACTATCCTTCCTAAAAAAGAAAAGCGTAGAAAAACTGATATAAGCTATTGCCGCCCTGAAACTAGAAAGGCGGCTTTTTTTACGCACCTATGTATGACGTTTGGTAAGTGCACTGGTGGTGATTCCTACACAAAGAATGGTTACAATGGATAAAAGAAAAGTATTGGATGAAATGAATATACCACCTAAACAAACAACAGCAGCGTCTATGGCAAAAATAACAATACCGACATTGATATGTGTCTTGTCAGAGATGAACTGCGCTAATAAATCCGTTCCGCCAGTACTTGTCTCAAACCGCAGCATAAGTCCAATACCTATCCCGACAAATACCCCGCCTATGATGGAACTGATTATGGGTTCGATTTCGAGGAAAGTTCGCAATGGTTTAAATAGATCGATTACTGCTGAAGAAATAAGTAACCCATGTAAACTATTAAAGAAATAAGGCTTGTATTTAAACCATGCTAGTACAAAGATAGGAATGCTTAAAACAATAATCATTAGACCAATTTTTAAGTTGAACAAATAATAGATGATTAATGAAAGTCCGATAATCCCGCCATCCAAAATTTCAAAGGGCGTTAAAAATACATTGATACCCAAGGATAAGAAAATACTGCCTACAATGATAGCTATGCCTTTCCGTATAAATTGCATGCAAAACCCCTCATAAACTGGACATGCACTATTTTATGAAAGGGTTGTACAGAAAATGAACGGTAGCCGCTTTTTAATAAAAGAAACAAATCCATAGAGATCCTGCTTCTTTATAAATTGGATACCTTCATGAATCGGATTGAGTTTTGCGAGCTATCATATAAACACCATTCTTTGTTGTCCACCACTGAACCAACATTAATCCAGTAATTATTCATCTCCAATTTCATTTCTTTACCAAAATGGATGGGATCGTGAATTTTCTTTTTTTCTTTATAAAGCCCGCTTCTGTGACTATGACCGAAAAAGACCAGTGCGGTCTCAATTCCAAGAGTCGAGGAATTGATTGGCTCCCAATGCTCGTCCCACTCTATTTGGTGGCCGTGGATCAATGTCGCTTTTTCAATTACCAACCTTTCCGGTAATGCGGCAAATCGTTCAATCCCCGTAACCTTGGTAATCCGCTCTTCTTGGTTCCCGCGGATTGATGGGAAAGTTAATAATTCTTCAAAATCATCTTCAATAATGGCGGCAGCTTTTAGTGGTGCATTCGAAATAGTTAATGCCTTCTTCTTGCCAATTGTGCATTCAAAAAGATCGCCTAATCCGATTAAACGGGCATCTGGAGCAATTTCTTCGATTTGTTGTAAAACGGCTTTTGTATCATCAATATTTGAGTGTAGATCCCCCAAAAGAGCATATCTCATTTTTTCACCTTCAAACATGGAAATTGTTTAATATTTATTTTAGTGTAGTAAAAAAATCTAGAACAATAAAGGAAAGACAAGAAAATCGAAATTATACAAAGGAAATTAAATTATTCTACTCATAATACCATCGTTATTTTGACATGATAAAGGCATAACATTTTGGAGGTGTTTTTGACATGCAAAACAATAATGGTAATGGAAAACGTTTTACACAAACGGGTACAGATATCGATGAAGTAAAGCGCCAAAATGCACAAGGATTTTCGGGTGCACAATCATTTGGAACTGATCCACAAAAGGTGCGCGAAGAAATCGCACAAGAGGCAGGTCCTTTTGGTAAGTCATTTTCTTCAAACCAAGCCCCCCAGTCTTTTGGCGGGAAAACAGCATCAGGTACAGACATCCAGAAAGTGAGAGAAGAAATCGCCCAGGAATCAGCTCCTTTTGGTAATTCCTTCTCATCAAATCAAGCTTCACAATCATTTGGCGGCAAAACAGCTTCTGGGACTGACATCCAGAAAGTAAGAGAAGAGATTGCCCAAGAGGCAGCTCCTTTTGGTAAATCATTCTCTTCAAATCAAGCCCCTCAATCATTTGGCGGGAAAACAGCTTCTGGTACTGATATCCAGAAAGTAAGAGAAGAAATTGCCCAGGAGTCAGCTCCATTTAGTGGTCAATTCTCTTCAAACCAAGCATCACAATCATTTGGCGGGAAAACAGCTTCTGGAACTGACATCCAAAAAGTAAGAGAAGAAATTGCCCAGGAGTCAGCTCCATTTAGTAGTCAATTCTCTTCAAACCAAGCATCACAATCATTTGGCGGGAAAACAGCTTCTGGAACTGACATCCAAAAAGTAAGAGAAGAGATTGCCCAGGAGTCAGCTCCATTCAGTAGTCAATTCTCTTCAAACCAAGCATCACAATCATTTGGCGGGAAAACAGCTTCTGGAACTGACATCCAGAAAGTGAGAGAAGAAATTGCTCAAGAATCAGGTCCTTTTAATGTTCCTTCTCAACAACCTTCAGCAGGTAAAACAATGGCTGGTACAGACATTGCAGAAGTAAAAAGACAAAACCAACAAGCTGAACAAGGGAAGAATCAATTTTAATTAGTTAAGTAAAAGCGCCTCTATCTAGGGGCGTTTTTATTCATCTATAGCAAATCCATGTACAATTAGTATCCATTGTAAGGAGCAGATCTATGCAAAATCAAAAATATACGGTTAGTGGAACAGATATTGAAGAAGTAAAAAGAAAAAATGCGGAATCGGGTTTGTCTTATAAAGAAGTAATGGAGCAACTTGCGAAAACTGGCGGCAGAAATACGGAAGTGTATAGTGACACAGATGTAGCAGAAGTGAAAAGACAAATTCATCCTCAAAATTAATGTATGTAGGTGACCATTATAACTAATTGGTCACCCCATTTTTTATAATTGAAATCAGAAAATTTACATATTAAAATTTAATGAATAAGATGAAGGTGAAAGATGACTACTAAATGGAAAAAGGTAACAAAAAAGAAACACCGTTAGAAGTTTACAAAAGCGGTAAGTTTAATCGTCAAAAAAATCGCTTCACAACCCCCTTTGGAAACAACCCAGGGGAATTACCTGTTGAAGCGGGGCGTTACCGATTATTATGGTCTCCTGTATGTCCTTGGGCTCATCGCTCTGTTATTGTTCGTAGAATACTTGGATTAGAAGAGGCTATTAGCTTGGGGACAGCTAGTCCAATGCGTCCTAAAATCCCACGTGTTGACTGGGAGTTTTCACTAGATGAGGGAAATGAAGACCCTATATTAGAAGTTCAATATATTAGCGAAGTGTATTTGAATGCAGAGCCCAGCTATGAAGGGCGTCCAACAGTTCCTGCAATGGTAGATGTGAAAGCAAAGAAGGTTGTAAATAACGATTACTTGCGATTGACAAATTATTTTGAAACAGTGTGGTCCCCGTTTCATAAAGAAAATGCACCAACTCTATATCCAGAACATTTGCGTGAGGAAATTGATGAGCTAAATGATATTATTTTTCATGAAATAAATAATGGAGTATATAAATGTGGGTTTGCACGCTCCCAAGAAGCTTACGAAGAGGCCTATGATACATTGTTCAATCAACTAACTAGATGAGCTGGAGAGCCGTTTAGCAGCTAGTCGGTTCTTATTTGGTGATTACATTACGGATTCAGATGTGCGACTCTATGCCACACTAGTGCGATTTGATGTAGCATATTATTCTGCCTTTAAGGAAAATCGGAATCGGATTGTTGATTTCCCAAATCTATGGAACTATTTAAGAGATTTATATCAAACACCAGGATTTGGTGATACAACAGACTTCAATGCCATAAAAATTCATTATCATTTATCAAATCACATCGCTAGTGATGATCAAAAAAGTGTTTAAATATGTTACCAAAAGGTCCTGATTTTATCGGGTATTCATTCGCCACATCATCGTGAAGCAATCAGTGGAAAAAAGGAGAAGTTCCTTATTGAATAGGATAAATCCAAATATAAAGGAGAAGGAAATGATAATTAGGGATGCAATAGAGGGAGAATTTCAACAGATTAAAGAATTACGATTACAGTCTTATAAAGAGCACGCTAGAAAAATTCCAGAAGCACATTGGGAAGCATTAAAGCAATCTATCCTTTCAGATGAAGAAACACAAGAAGGAGTAGAACGGATTATAGCTGATATTGATGGTCAAATTGTTGGGACAGTAGTGTTGTTTTCTCCGGAAATTGAAGCTTATAAAGGTCTAGTAGAGAGACAATTGAGCCATCCGGAACTAAGAATGTTAGCAGTTTCTCCAAAGGCCAGAGGTAAAGGTGTAGCAAAAGCGTTGGTTCAGCAATGTATTGATCGTTCGAAGGAAAAAGGATACAAAGCAATGGGATTACATACAGCAGATTATATGGAATCAGCAGTGAAATTATATACAGATATGGGTTTCAAACGAAAACCGGATTATGATTTTGTTCCATTGGATGATGGAATTGTCGTAAAGGCGTTTAGCATAGAGTTTTAAGTGAATCGTGACTATGATCGATTTTTAAAGTTAAGAATAATTTAACAATAGATTCACATACTGAAGGAAAGGAGTATGTGAACGATGAATAAAGATCAAAATTCATTTCTAGAATCAAAAAAAGAATTTGCAGACTTACCGGCTAAGGAAAAACCAGATATGGTGGACTCAGATTCCATAAGTCTGTTCGATTTACATGAGGATATGCAAACCGTTGACGCGATTCCGGTGGCAGAATTAAATAAACGTGTAAAAGCTGAGGATGACGAACTGATTACAGAAGTATTCAGAAAAGAATCTCCTGATGAAAAAAGACATAATTAGGCGAATGCCAAATATAATGATAATGCTATTCAGGTTTTAAAACTTGGGTAGCTTTTTTTATTGCAGGTAGAAGAGATTTTATTTTACGCTGTCGGGGACTATCAAAGAAGAAATACGATGTTAACAGTCCGTGAGTAGGGTTCTAAGGGACTATTGAAGATGAATGTGATGTGTAATAGTCAGTGGGAAGGGCCCTCGTGAACTATTAACAAGAAATTTAAATAATAACGGAGAAATTGGCCATATTCCGTGTGTTGTTTGTTATGGGACTTTCTTGTTTATTCTACTTTGCGCGAAAATTATTCTCTAAAAAACACTGAAATACAACCTTTGATGATTGAAAATTCCAGTAGCGATTGTTAAAATTTACTTATATTTTCGGAAAATTCTAAGTTCTGAAAGGGGGATTGCTATGTTAGGTGACATCTTTACGGAAGAACATGAAATGTTTCGAAGCGCACTGCGCAAAATGCTGGAAAAGGATGCTTATCCTTTCTTTGATGAATGGGAACTACATAAAGAAGTACCAAGGTCTTTTTGGAGGAAGCTGGGGGAACACGGATTTCTATGTCCAATGGTAAGCGAGGCCTATGGTGGGTTGGGGCTTGATTTTGGTTACTCTATGATCCTGGCAGAAGAATTGGAACGTGTCGGGGCTGGACCGGCAAGTGGGATCGTTCTGCATTCTGATATTGTTGTCCCGTATATCGAGGGATATGGGACTGAAGAACAAAAGATGAAGTGGCTACCCAAAAGTGTGAGTGGTGAATATATATCTGCCATCGCGATGACGGAGCCAGGAGCTGGGTCTGATTTGGCAGGTATTCGGACTACGGCGCGTAGAGAAGGAAATTACTATATTTTAAACGGGGAGAAAACCTTCATTACCAACGGCATTAATGCGGATTATGTAGTCGTTGTTTGCAAAACAGATCCAAAAGCAAATCCAACACACAGAGGAATTAGTTTGATCGTAGTCGAGAATGGTACACCAGGATTTAAAAGAGGTAAAAAACTAAATAAAATTGGGATGCATTCGTCGGATACGGGCGAACTGATTTTTGAAGATGCGAAAGTGCCGGTCTCGAATCTGCTCGGTGAAGAAGGGAAAGGCTTTTATTATTTAATGGATAAATTGCAGCAGGAACGGTTGCTGGTGGCTATTGAGGTTCAAATTGAAGCGGAAGAAATGTTCCGCCTAACTAGAGAATATGTGAAAACTAGAAAAGCATTCAATCAAACCATTGCAGACTTCCAGAGTACACAATTTAAATTAGCAGAGATGGCCACTGAAATTGATATCGGCAGAAATTATATAAACAATCTCGTAGTAAAGCATATTGACGGCCAAGAAATCGTAAAAGAAGTATCAATGGCGAAATGGTGGATTAGTGAAATGGCTAAACGGGTTGCCGCAGACTGCCTTCAGCTTCATGGGGGATATGGCTATATGGAAGAATACGAGATTGCTAGACGTTTCAGGGATATTCCTGTAGCGGCAATTTACGCAGGAACGACGGAAATCATGAAGGGGATTATTGCCAAAGAGATTCTAAGGTAGAGGGGATTAAGTTTGTTCACTTAAAAATAAGGGGGATGACTATGTTTATATTAAATGTTTTGGAGCAGCATGCAACGAATACACCCGACGCACTGGCGGTTGCTTTTGAAGAGAATGAGTGGACATATAAAGATCTTTATGAGAATGCCCAGAAAATTGCCGGATACCTACAGCAGGAAGGATATCAAAAAGGGGATATTGTTGCGCAGTTTATGTTGAACTCCGATTTGTTTATGGCTGTTTATTATGGCGTACAATTGGCGGGACTTACAATTATGCCGGTAAACACAAAGCTTGCCCCGCCTGAAGTAGAATATATATTTTCGCATTCGGAGGCAAAGGTGTTATTCCTTGATGAAAGAATTGAACAAACGGTTGCTGATTCTTCACACAGCTTCAAAGAAAAAATCAATGTTGCTAAAATTCGCGAAATCCTGAAAGCGGATAAAAATGAAATTTACCCAATTGCATTGAATCCTGATGATACTGCAGTCGTCATGTATACTTCAGGTACGACAGGAAAACCAAAAGGAGTGCAGTTATCCAATAGAAACGTTTATGAGACGGCGGAAATTTGGTCCGAATCTATGAAAATGACAAACCAGGACCGCATGTACATTTGTACGCCCCTCTTCCATTGTGCTGGAAGCCACGTATTTGCGGTGCCAACCATGTACCAAGGTGGCTCAATCATTATTGAAGAAGCATTTTCACCTGAACGTACATTAAAAAAATTAGTTGATACAAAAGCAACTATTTTCTTTGGGGTTCCAGCAATGTACACGATTCTACTAAATAAACCTGAGCTTGAAACTACTAACTTTGAGCATTTAAGATTGTTCGTTTATGGCGCGTCACCAATGCCTTACGAATTAGTGAAACGTTTAAAGGACACGTTCCCAAAAGTAAAAGTTCAAAATTGCTATGGACAGACGGAGAATACACCTGCTGCTTCTTCTTTAACAGACAAAGATGCACTCACGAAGATTGGATCGGTAGGAAAACCATTAGCTCGAACTGATATCAAATTGGTCGATGCCTTAGGAGAGGAAGTACCTCTCGGGGAAGTCGGGGAAATTTGCGTAAAAGGTCCTCAAGTGATGAAGGGGTATTTACGAAATCCAGAAGAAACTTCGAGGACTATCCAGGATGGATGGTTATATTCGGGAGATCTAGGCCGTTTTGATGATGAGGGATTTTTATATATCGTTGATCGAAAGAAAGACATGATCATAAGGGGCGGCGAAAATATATATCCGATAGAAATTGAGGAAGTATTATATAGAATCCCGCAAGTTTTGGAGGCCGCTGTTGTTGGGATTCCACATGAAGTATATGGAGAAGTGCCGAAAGCTTTTGTTGTAGTTAAAGGGGAACAATCCCTGACTGCCGAAGAAGTGGTGACATATTGTGGAACACAGTTAGCCAACTATAAGATTCCAATGGAAATAGAATTCTTGGAAGAGCTTCCGCGCAATGCATCCGGTAAAGTCCTAAAACATACATTAAAACCTAAAGCAAGTGAAACAGCACAAGGCTAATATATAAAGGGGAATGGATATGGGAAATGTTTATATTATAGACGGAGCACGAACTGCTTTTACAGCCTTTGGCGGCTCTTTTGCCGCTGTAGATGCAGTGGAGCTTGGTACACAAACAGCAATAGAAGCATTAAAAAGAGCGGATGTACGGCCTGAACAGGTCGATCATGTTGTATACGGCGGAGTGATTGCATCGAATGTAAATGCAGCCTATTTAGCACGCCATATCGGATTGAAAGCCGGTGTTCCAAAGGAAGTGCCTGCTTTAACGCTAAATCGACTATGCGGTTCCGGATTGCAATCGATTGTCACAGCAGCTCAACAAATTTTACTAGAAGAAGCGAACATCGTGTTGGCAGGCGGCGCTGAAAATATGTCGCAATCCCCATACTCCAATTTTGAACAACGCTTTAATGGACCGAAAATGGGGAATCTGCAATTCGTTGATATGTTGCAAGCTACCTTAACCGATCAATATACGGGTTCAGGGATGGGAATGACTGCGGAGAAATTAGCGGAACTATATGAAATTTCCCGTGAAGAACAAGATGAGTTTGCAGTGTTATCCCATCAAAGAGCTGCACTGGCAAGGGCAGCTGGGTACTTTAGTGAAGAAATTGTCCCTTTGGCGCTAAAAACACGAAAAGGCGAAAAGATAATTGATGCGGATGAACATATAAAGGAAGCCACTAGTGTCGATAGTTTATCGGAACTTCGACCGGCATTTAAAAAAGATGGATCTGTGACTGCCGGAAATGCATCTGGGATTAATGATGGCGCTGCTTCAGTGGTGGTTGCTGGCCAAAAAGCTGTAAATGAAAATAATTTGAAGCCAATCGCAAGAATTGTCTCATGGGGAGTTGCCGGGGTTGACCCAACTATTATGGGAATTGGCCCTGTTCCTGCGATTAAACAAGCATTGCAAAAAGCCAATTTAACGATGGATGATATGGATTTAATAGAAGTGAATGAAGCCTTTGCAGCCCAGTATTTAGCTGTGGAAAAAGAGCTGGGGCTAAAACGCGAAATTACAAATGTTAACGGCGGGGCGATTGCATTAGGACATCCTGTGGGTGCAAGCGGCACAAGAATCGCATTGGCAAGCTGCTATGAATTAAAACGCCGTGGCGGAAAGTATGCCGTAGTTAGTCTATGTATAGGTGGAGGGCAAGGCATCGCCATGGTAATTGAATCGGTTTAATGGTTATTAGACTTAGAAGTTTAGAATGGAACTTCTAGGTCTTTTTTTGCGTATAAATTAAGTGCAACAAGAAGAACTGGCCTTAAACGGGGAAGGACGTAAACAGATTTAATATAGTTTCCAATAAACTTGTTTTATTAGTATAAAATCCTAATTATGAGATGTGGAACTTTTCATTCTTTACAGAAATATTAAGAAGAGATTTTTAAGTTGCAGATGGATATTAACATCTAAGTAAAATGTGTTAAACTATCATTTAGACTAATAAAAATAACATAATTTGTTCTTTAATAAATATGAGTGCACAAAAAACACTTTGTGTACATTTGATCTCTAAAATACTATAACGATTAAAGTGAGCTGAAAGATAATGGAACAACCATTTTTACCGATATTATTAGGTTCTGATATGAACGCGTATGGCATGGCACGTGCATTTTATGAGGCATACGGCTTAAAACCGCTTATACTAGGGCGTTCCCATCTAACGGCGACGCAAGATAGCCGCATCCTACACTTCCAGGCAATCGCAAATTTGAACCAACAGGAAGTTTTTGTTCCTGCCCTGGAAAAAATCGCAAAGCAATATCCAGATAAAAAATTATTGCTGCTAGCTTGCGGCGATGATTATGCAAAGCTAATTATTAAAAATAAACAGGAACTTGAGAAATACTTTACAGTTCCATATATCGATGAATCCTTAATGGATCAAATCTTATTAAAAGAAAACTTCTATAAAATGTGTGAAAAATACAACTTCAAATATCCGGGTACCACAACGGTTACAGCAGAAAATCATCATGAGTTCACGCCGCCATTCGAGTATCCCATTATTTTAAAGGCGTCCAATTCAGTCGCTTACTGGGCTTGCAGTTTCCCTGGTAAAAAGAAAGTGTTTGTAGCACATGATGAAGCCGAGAAAACAGCTATCCTGAAAGCTATTTATTCATCAAGCTATCAAGATACAATGATCGTACAGGAATTTATCCCGGGTGATGATTCTTATATGCGTGTGCTGAATGCCTATGTCGGGAAAGACGGCAAAGTGAAATTAATGTGTCTGGGTAATCCAATTCTGGAGGAACATTCACCGGATGGAATTGGCAGTTACGCGGCAATCATCACAACCTACGATGAAAAGCTGATGGATAAAGTACGCCATTTCCTTGAGGATATTGGCTACACAGGTTTTGCGAACTTTGATATGAAGTACGATGCCCGTGATGGCGAATACAAGTTATTTGAAATCAATCTCCGCAATGGCCGTTCCAGTTATTTCGTTACTGCCGCCGGTTACAACCTAATGAAATACGTAGCGGATGATCGTATGTTAAACATTAAGCAAGAGCTGACATATGCGAATAATAAGCATCTATGGATGATTATTCCTAAAGGTGTTCTATTTAAATATGCTTCTAACGAGAAAATGAAAATTGAAGCAAAAAGCTTAATCCGCCAAGGAAAATGGACAAACTCTTTATTCTATAAAGAGGACATGAATTTAAAACGTTGGGTTAAAATAACCTTAAATAATTTAAACTATTATCGTAAGTATAAAAAATATTTTAATAAAAAAGGTTTGGAAGAATGAGAAAAACATTAGGTATTATCGGTGGGGTCGGTCCGTTGGCAACAATGTTCATCGGCGAAATGATTGTCCGCCGAACGAGTGCCACCAAAGATCAGGAGCATGTGCATACAATCATAGATAACGATACTTCAATTCCGGATCGTACAGCGTATATTCTAGACCAAACAAAGGAAAACCCAGTCCCTTACTTAATAAAAGATGCAGCAAAATTAGCAAATGCCGGTGCGGATTTGATATGTATTCCTTGTAATACAGCGCATACTTTTTACGAAGAATTACAATCAGCCTCTCCTGTCCCTGTGATTCATATGATTCGCGAGACGGCGAAAAGGGCTGCTTCTATTGGGGCAAAACGTGTTGGGATTCTGGCAACAGATGGTACGCTTGCTTCAGGCGTTTACCAACAGGCATTGATTGAACAAGACATTGAACCGGTCGTTCCGGATATGGCAATTCAACAGCAAGTGATGTCAGTCATTTATGATTACGTGAAAGCCGGAAAGGAAGTTACCGTACAACAATGGAATGTCATAGAGCAAGCCATGCTTCAGCTGGACTGCGACAAAATTATTCTGGGCTGTACGGAGCTTTCGATTGTAAATAAAGATTTAAAATTAGAACGCCATTATATTGATTCGCTATTGATATTGGCCGAAAGTGCCATCATTGCATGCGGCTACGAATTAAATAATCCAATAAGAGTCTAAGCCTGCCTTTTTTAAGGCGGGTTTTTTATTGTTTAGAAACAATTGGGATATTAGGTATTACTCATAAAGATTCTAATTTATTATTTTTAATGTGAGCGGTCTAAGCACACAAGCCGCAGAGCCAATTTATTGTCTCTACGACTTGTCTATGAGGCCAACACGACGTTGGTCATGCTGCCATTGCCACACGATGTGGCGCTTTTGGCAGCGGCTTATGTAAAGGCCCGCTCACGAAAGTGTCTCCTTCTTAAACTTCGGGATTATTTGCGCAGCTTACATAGTAGGCTGCGATTTCTAAGTAGAACAACTTTCTTCATGTAAATTTTAGCGGTAGCTTCTAAAAATAATATAATGAATCATGTTATTGAGAACACATTAATTCCCAATTGTGTCTTAAAGCGTACAAAATACTTCACACAGAATAGAAAAATCATTCCAAAGTCGGGTAAACTAATCAATATATGGTACACTAAACGCAAGTAAATAAAGGTAGGTAAACTAATCATGACCGTAATAGATTTATTAAACGAAACATTACAAAGCAAATGGAACTATGAAAAAACGATGAAGGTTCAGGACGAAATGATCCCAGCCATGCTCGACGGGAAAGACATTGTGGCAGAATCTCCTACTGGATCAGGGAAAACATTGGCATATGTACTGCCGATACTAAATAAAGTAGATGGTAGCAAAAAACAGACACAGGCCCTGATCGTAGCACCTTCTCAAGAGTTGGCGATGCAAATAGTTGAAGTGATTCGCGAGTGGACGGCTGGTTCGGACATAACAGTACAACAACTAATTGGCGGAGCGAACTCGGCCCGTCAAATCGAAAAACTAAAGAAAAAACCAACAATTGTAGTTGGAACACCAGGACGTTTAAACGAACTAGCAAGAGCCAATAAGTTAAAGCTAAAAGAAATACAAATCGTCGTTCTGGATGAATGCGACCAACTACTAAGCCGCGAATATCGTGTAACCGTTAAATCCTTTATCGAGGGGGCTGCTTATGGAAGACAAGTGGTGGTTGTTTCTGCAACGATTACGGAAGAAATCAAACTAGTTGCAAGCCGCTTGATGTTTGAACCGATTCATATCGCGATTAAGCCGGAAGATATGGTTCAAGTAGGCAGGGTAGAACATTCATTTATTAAGGTTGATGAGCGTGATAAAACGGAGATGCTTCGTCGACTCTCCAATATCGAAGGCCTTCAGGGATTGGCATTCGTAAATAATATCGACCAAGTACTTATGAAAGAAACGAAATTAAAATACCGTGATGCAAAGGTTGTAACGCTGCATTCCGAGATGAAAAAAGAAGAGCGTAAAAAAGCATTGGATGCATTCAGAAAAGGGGAAGCTCGCATTCTAATTGCCACAGATATTGCTGCTCGTGGATTGGATATTGGAGGTTTGACACATGTAATTCATGTGGACGTCCCACGAACGATTGAACAATATACACACCGTTCAGGCCGTACCGGACGTGCCGGTGCAGATGGTGAAGTGCTGACTTTGCTTTCATACAAAGATGAAAAAGACTATAAGAAGCTGACACGTGAAATGAAAGTCAAGGCGGTTCAAAAAGTATGGAATAAAGGCAGTATAGTGGAAGGGAACTCAAAAACCGTTACACAAAAGAGAGGGAATTAGGATGACTTTTGAGGAGAAATTAGAGCAGTATGCCGAATTAGCTGTAAAAGTTGGCGTAAACATTCAAAAGGGGCAGTATTTACTGATTAATACTACTACGGACACACTAGAATTTACGCGTATTGTAGTGAAGAAAGCTTATGAAGCGGGAGCAGGCAGAGTTCAAGTAAACCTGACGGATCCAGAGATTACACGATCTTTTTATGAACTTGGTGATGAGGAAGAATTCAGTAAGTTTCCCAAATGGACTGTTGCCCAAAGACATGAACTAATTGAACGAAAAGGGGCACTGTTATGGATAGATGCAGAGGATCCAGACCTTTTGGCCGGGATTCCATCTTCCCGTATTTCAGCCCAAGAAAAAGCATCCGGTACAGCGTTGGTTCGCTATCGCAAGGCCATTATGAATGATGAAATCGCGTGGTCGATCATTGCTGTTCCATCAAAAAAATGGGCTGCAAAAGTGTTCTCGGATTTACCTGAGTCTGAGCAAATGCCTGCTTTATGGGAGGCGATTTTCAAAACAGTCCGCATAGGCGAAGGGGAAGCCGTTAGTAACTGGCAACAACATATTGAGACATTGCATGACCGTGCTGGCCAACTTAACAATATGAAACTTGCGAAGCTGCATTACAAAGCACCTGGAACGGACTTGACAATCGAGCTTCCCAAAAAACATTTATGGATCTCTGGTAGCAGCAAGACACCACAGGGTACAACTTTCATTGCCAATATGCCGACGGAAGAAGTGTTTACTTTGCCTGCCAAGTACGGGGTGAATGGCGTTGTAAGTAATACAAAACCTTTAGCATATCAAGGAAATATTATCGATAATTTCTCCTTAACTTTTGAAAAGGGTAGAATCGTGGAAGCCCGTGCTGAAGTAGGCAATGAGTTGCTGCAGGAATTAATCACGCAAGATGAAGGATCATCCTACTTAGGGGAAGTGGCTCTTGTTCCACACAGGTCGCCAATTTCCCAATCAGGAGTCCTATATTACAATACGCTATTTGATGAAAACGCATCAAACCATCTAGCAATAGGTGAAGCGTACCCAACTTGCTTTGAAGGCGGTCAAGATCTTGAAGAAGGCCAACTGGAATCACTTGGCATAAACGTATCCATCACACATGTCGACTTTATGGTCGGCAGTGACGAAATGGACATCGACGGAATCTTGCCGGACGGAACAGTGCAGCCAATCTTCCGAAAAGGCAATTGGGCATTTTAATGGTGGCTCAACATAAAGCTGTGTAAGTAACCAAAAATTACACTTCAAATAAGACTGATTTTTGCGAATGCCTGTTCGTAGAAGTCGGTCTTTTTTTTTCGAAAGATGGTATAATGGAAAAAATCATTTTCAAATGGAGGACTGAGTGTAATTGAAACTATTTCATACCGCTGATTGGCATTTAGGGAAGCTTGTACAAGGTGTATATATGACGGACGACCAACGCTATGTATTGGAGCAATTTTTGCAAGCCATTGACGAAGAACAACCAGATGCTGTAATTATTGCCGGCGACTTATATGACCGTGCACTTCCTCCAGTCGAAGCCGTTGATTTATTGGACGAGATACTAGCCGAGATTGTATTGAAACGAAAAGTGCCTGTGCTAAGTATCGCAGGAAATCATGATAGCCCTACCCGACTTCAATTTGGCCGTAAATTGATGAAAGAAACGGGCTTGCACATCGCTGGAGATATTAAGGATCTAGAGCCTATTATTCTAAAGGATGAATTCGGGGAAGTGCATTTTCATTTGGTACCTTTTACAGAACCATCTACAGTGAAAAGTGTATATGGGGACGACACTATTAGTACACACGATGATGCGATGAAAAAAATCGTAGAAAAAATTGAAGAAAAAATGGACAAGTCCAAGCGTCATGTTTTTGTTGGACATGCTTTTGTAACGCCATATGGAGAAAAAGCAGACAATACAAGTGACTCGGAGCGTCCCTTAGCGATAGGGGGATCTGAATGTGTGAGTGCGGAGTATTTTAATTTATTCCATTACACTGCTCTTGGCCATTTACATAAGGCGCATTATGTCATGAACGAAACAATCCGTTATTCTGGCTCACCTCTAAAATATTCTTCTTCGGAAGCAAATCATGAAAAGGGTTATTTAATTGTGGAACTGGACAAGTGCGGACAAGCTTCAATTGAAAAACGCAAATTTACTCCAAGACGCGATTTACGAATTGTCGAAGGGACGATTCAAGAAATACTGAGAAAAACTGTAAGCGAAGATTATGTTTTTGTTCGACTAACTGACTTAACGCCGGTAATCGGGGCAATGGAACAAATTCGAACAGTCTATCCAAATGCGATGCATGTTGAACGTAAGGCAATTCCTCGAGAATCGTTTGAAGGGGAAGCGGAGGTAATTCGAAGAGAGCAAATGGATGACTTCAGCTTATTCAAGGCTTTTCATAAGGAAATCTCGGGGCAGGAGCCAGGTGAGATTGCTCAGCAACTATTTGAAGAAGTTTTGCAGGAAATGCTAAGCGAGGAACGTGAAACTACGAAGGAGGTGGTAGCAAAGTGAAGCCGATTAAACTTACAATGAAGGCATTCGGGCCGTATAAAAATGTAGAAGTAATTGATTTCAATGAGCTAAAAGACAACCGATTATTTGTGATTTCAGGTTCAACCGGAGCGGGAAAAACGACAATCTTTGATGGGATTTCCTTTGCTCTATATGGTTTCGGCAGTGGACAAGACCGGAAAGAAACAAAAACGCTAAGAAGCGACTTTGCGGAAGATACGGTTCATACAGCGGTGGAATTAGTGTTCGAAATCCATGGAAGGACCTACCGTGTTCTACGCCAGCTTTCCCATGTGAAGGAAGGGCGAAAAACAGCTACAGGGGAAAAATACGAGCTGTTTGAAATTCAAGTAGATGGTCAGGAAGCAGCAATAGTCGAAAGACAAAGAGTAACCGATATCAATCAAAAAATAGAAGAACTTATTGGATTATCTTATGATCAATTCAATCAAATTGTCATGCTGCCGCAAGGTGAATTTCGCAAGCTGCTGACTTCCCAGTCCGATAACAAAGAAGAAATTTTGCGCAAGATTTTTAAAACAAACCGATATGGCGAAATGGCTCAAAAGCTAGAGGAAAAGAAACGCAAGGCAGAGATGGAATTAGATCGGGCACGTACATTGAAAAATAGCTATATTTCTCAAATCGAAGGGGCCCTGCCAAAAAGGGATTCGTTCCTATTTGCCGTGCTTGCGCAAGAATCCAATGTTTATCAGATTCAGGATGCACTAGATGAAGAAGTGAAATTTTATAGAGAAAAAATTAAAGAAGATAGAAAACACTATGAAGAAGCAAGAATAAAACATGATGATCAATACAATCGTTTCATTCAAGATAAAGCCATTAATGACCGAATCGATAATTATCAACAAAGAAAGCAAAAGCTTCAAGAGCTGGAACAGCAAAAGCCTACTTATGAGCAGATGAAAAGTGACTATGAAGCAGCCATCCGAGCAAGTAAGATTCAGCCTTTAAATCAACAATGCCATGCCCTGCACAAAGAAAAGGTGGACAAGCAAAACCATCTGGAAAATGCAACTCAAAGGCTGGAACTGGCCAAAAATGATCTGGCAGAAGCAACTAGAGTGTTTGAGATTGAGAGTTCTAAACAAATAGAGCGTGAGCAAGCTTCACAACAGCTAAATGATCTTCAAAAATTATTGCCCCGCTATGAACAAATTGAATTATTGAGCAAAAAAGTTGAATCGCTAAAGATAGCAGAGAAAGAAGCTCATAATGCGCTAGCCAATATTGAAAAGCAGCTTAATGGGGAAAAAGAGAAAGTTGATCAGCTTCACCAACTTATCGAACAGCTCGAAGAAAAGAAGGGAAACTTCAATGAATATCTAGAGCAGCAAACGAAGTTGAAACAAATCATAAATCTTTTCTCACTTTATAATCAGTTAAAGCATGAGCTGCAGGGCTTGCAGATGAATGTAAATACTTCTGAGAAGGAATACCAGTCTGCTAAACAATTGTACGACCTTGAAGAAGGAAAATGGCTAACAAATCAGGCTTCCATCCTGGCGTCCAGCTTAGTTCCAGGAGCACCTTGTCCGGTATGCGGAAGTACAGAACACAAACAGATTACCAGTGAGCATACTGTGAGCGTTGATGAAACAACAATCAAGAATCTTAAGGCACGTTTGGCTGAGGCTGAGCAAAAAAAATATAGAGCTGAAGCCAAAATGAGTGCACATGCAGCACAGGTAACACAATGTGAACAAGAACTAGAGAAATTTAGTGCACCTCTTGAAAAAGAACAGGAAATTACTGGGCAATATAACGAGTTAAACTTGAAAATTGAGCAAATAAAAAAAGATGACGCAAAGCTTGTGGCCTATAAAAAGAATTTAAAACAATTGAAATCCATGCTTGAACAACTGGAGTCTGAACAAAAACAGCTTGTGGACAAGCACTATCATATGAAAGAACAACTTTTAAGAGAAAGTACGGTTTTAACCGAGCAACAAAAAGAAATTCCAAGCAACCTACAGCATATATCACAATTACACAAGGCAATTGCCGATGCAGAAAAACATAAGCTTGCGTTATTTACTCAATGGGAAAAAGTCCAGAAACACTTACACGATGTTGAAAAATATGTTGCTGCAACGGAAGAGGCAGTAAACCAAACAACGAAACAAATCGAGCATCTAGAAGAAAAGCTGGTATTAGCGAAAGAAGAATTTAAACGGTCGATGGCAGAAGCTGGTTTTGAAAGCTATAGGCATTTCGAGTCTTCTCTTCGTGATGATTTCCAAATCACTCATCTGCAAAATCAATATATGGAGTTTTCGAAAGTTCTTCATACGATTACCGCTCAAGTACAGCAAGAGAGTGAAGAGTTGGAGGGCAAGGAAAAAGTAGATTTAAGCCTTATGGAAGAGGGGTTAAATACTTTAAAATTCGAATATGAAAATGCACTTCAAATAATGAATCGCACCCTGCAATACGAAAGCCAGGCCATTGATTTCTCCGAGAAATTGGACCAAGTAGCGGATAAAATCTACCAGCTTGAGGAGATTTCCAGTCAAATCATAGATTTACACAATTTATTGCGCGGGCAAAATAGCAAAAAAATCTCCTTTGAACGCTATGTACAAATGGGATATTTGGAGCAAATTACGGAAGCAGCCAATATTCGATTGAAGAATCTATCAAATGGACAATATTATTTACAATGCTCGGATAGACAAGAATCACATGGACGCCAAAGCGGTTTAAGCCTGGATGTCTATGACACATACACAGGACAGTCACGAGATGTAAAATCCCTATCTGGCGGGGAGAAATTTAACGCTTCCCTATGCCTAGCTTTAGGAATGGCGGATGTCATTCAAAGCTTCCAAGGGAATGTGAAAATCGATACGATGTTTATCGATGAAGGTTTTGGTTCGTTGGATGAAGAATCACTTATGAAAGCAATTGATACACTGATCGACCTGCAGAAATCAGGACGAATGATAGGCGTCATTTCTCACGTATCCGAGTTGAAGGCGGCCATTCCTGCTATTTTACAGGTAGAAAAATTAAAAGAAGGGTATAGTCAAACATCCATCCTTCTGAAGTAAAAAAACGGCGGAGACATTAATAGTCTCTGCCGTTTACTTTAAAGCCCGACCTAGTGGTTTTTTTGTTTGCCATAAACTTCTTCACGATGGGATAGACAATTGGTGCCACTTTAATAACTGTTCGAACGACTTTTCCTAAGTTCATAGATATGCACTCCTTCACATTATGAAACCTTATCAAGTATATACCCATCATTACACCTTTAAAAACCTACCCGATAGATTCGATAGGCTTGTATGATATTCCAGATAATAATCCCGATGGTAACCAGAAAGTAGATTCCCATCAGAACAAACATAAGGATTACATAACCGCTCATATTATTATAGTCTAATGTCAACATACCTATAAATCCGAAAATTGCCAACAGAATCGAAAGGGCAGTTGGGATTGAATGGGATACAAAGGCTCGTCTTGCATGATATTTCACTTCTTTATCCTTAATGACAAAATAAACAATCAGGGGCAATAAAAACGGTGCGAACAATAGACTTGCATAACAAAGAGCCGAAATAATTTTATGATTTTCCATGAATTCACCTCGTAGTATGGCAATAGGTTATATGGAAGTGATTGACAAGAAAAAGGATTCGTATTCATATTCTTGTTGAAAAGTACATATAGTTTGATACAATTAGGTATGTTCTAACAATGAAATAAAATGTATTTACCACAAGGGGAGCTGATGAAGTCAGCTGAGATTGTGCACTTGTTGCACTAACTCTATGAACCTGTAAGTTAGTACTTGCGTAGGGATGTGGATAGAAACCGACTCCAATTGGCGTTTAGGCTCTGTCCTGGCGTCATTTTTTATTTGGAAAAATGAGTGTCTGGGCAATATGCACTAACAGTGTTTTCTATTCCTTCTCTTAGGTTCTAATTCGGATTAAGAGAGAGGAGATTTGTTATGAACAATAAAAAATTATTAATGCTCGTTGAAATTGCGATTTTTGCCGGGCTTGGTGTGGTGTTGGACAAACTATCCTTTGCGCTTTGGGCGCAAGGCGGATCAATCAGCTTTGTCATGTTGCCGATCCTGATCATTGCAGTTCGCTGGGGAATGCTGGCGGGTATTACAACAGGATTCTTAATTGGTGGTTTGCAAATGCTTTTCGGTGCCTATATCTTGCATTGGGCCCAAGCGTTACTCGATTATGTAGTCGCATTTTCGGTTGTCGGATTGGCCGGTGTTTTCAGAAAGCAAATTTTACAAGCAGCCAATGAAGTGAATAAGAAAAGCATTGTTCGTTATATTGTATTAGGGATAGTACTGGGCGGTTTATTGCGCTACGCGGCCCATTCACTTGCCGGAGTCGTCTTCTTTAGTGAATACGCAGGGGACCAAAACGTATGGGTCTACACATTAATCTATAACGGATCCTATATGATTCCAGCCATCATCCTGACAGCAATTGCCGGCTCTTTACTATTCACGGCAGCACCAAGACTTTTAAAAACGAAATAAATAAAGTTAAAGACGACCTAAGAGCCTTAGGGTCGTCTTTTTTAAATTGTCGAGGCGGGGAAAACGCATTGTGAGGTGTAAGTAGGAGTGAGATGCGTTTCATAAGTAAGATGAAACGCATTGTGAAGTGAAAATAGGAGTGAGACGCGTTATATAAGTGGGATGAAACGTATTGTGAAGTGAAAATAGGAGTGAGACGCGTTATATAAGAGAGATGAAACGCATTGTGAAGTGAAAATAGGAGTGAGACGCGTTATATAAGTGAGATGAAACGCATTGTGAAGTGAAAATAGGAGTGAGACGCGTTATATAAGTGAGATGAAACGCATTGTGAAGTGAAAATAGTAGTGAGACGTGTTTTAGAAGAGGGATGAAACGCATTGTGAAATGAAAAGAGGAGTGAGACGCGTTATATAAGTGGGATGAAACGCATTGTGAAGTGAAAATAGGAGTATTTAAATCCAGAAAGGTATCAAAACTAGAACACGCAGCCTACTATGTAAGCTGCGTAAAATCTCCGAAATCTTTAGAACTGCAAATTGTTGTGAGCGGACCTTGACATAAGCCGCTGCCAAAAGCGCCACATCGTGTGGCAATGGCAGCATGACCAACATCGTGTTGGCCTCATAGACAAGACGTTTGACAATAAGTTGGCTCATGCTACTTATATGCTATGTCCGCTTACCAAAACTACACCTAATTAGAATCCTTATTAGGAAAACCCATTTAGTTAGAAATAAATTCGAAACAAACAACCCTACACCAAGATTACAAGCCCAATAATTTGTTATGGTTGTGGTATATTATATAAAGATATGTAAATAGGAAGAAGGAACATTCAATGATTGTACAAACAAAAGAAGAGTTAGAAGCGTTAAAAAAGATTGGCCGTATCTGTGCCGAAATTCGTGAGGCCATGAAAGCTGCAACAAAACCAGGAATCACAACGAAAGAATTGGATGAAATTGGTGGCCGTATGTTCGCCGAATCGGGAGCAATTTCAGGACCTAAAGGCGAGTATGATTTTCCGGGATACACTTGCATTAGTGTAAACCATGAAGTAGCCCACGGCATCCCTGGTTCCCGTGTCATTAACGAAGGTGATATCGTGAATATCGATGTATCGGGTTCATTGGACGGATATTTTGCGGATACAGGAATTTCTTTTGTTGTGGGAGATGGACATCCTGAAAAAGAAAAGCTATGCACAGTCGCAAAATCTGCTTTTGACCGTGCGATGACAAAAGTTAAGGCAGGTTCGAAGTTAAACCAAATTGGTAAAGCGGTAGAACGTGAAGCAAGAGATAATGGGTTAACGGTGATCATGAATTTAACGGGTCATGGGGTTGGTCGTGCACTTCATGAAAAACCAGACCACGTTTTAAATTACTTCGATGCTTGGGAGCCAACGATTTTGAAAGAAGGAATGGTGCTGGCCGTAGAACCGTTTATATCCGAAAAAGCGGAGCATATTGTCGAAGCTGGTGATGGATGGACATTTATCACACCAGACCAATCGCTCGTTGCACAAATCGAACATACAGTTGTCGTAACAAAAGACAAACCAATCATCCTTACGCAACTTGAAGATTAAAAAAGAATCCTGCCACTTGAATTCAGATCAAGTGGACAGGATTCTTTTTATGTCCTCTAATTTGAGGGATGATAAGCCTTTTTAATCAAGAACACACCTACAACCATCACGCCGGCCAAGAATAGGGCAGCCGTCGTCACTAACAGTTCATCAAATCCGTTCTGTACGGCAATACCAACATAACACCAGATAAAAACGATTGGGAAAGCGGTATCAAAATGATGGTACCTCAGATGAAGGGCAATGGCCGTCCCGAAGGTCATGACAATTACTGCCCAAAGAGCATTGCTAATTCCAAAGCCTGACCATTGATAATCTACTAGAAGATAGCAGCATTCCAAGATAAATAAAAAAGTGGTCCAGCCAAAGAAAATAGCAATGGGCATTCTTAATTTGAAGAATTCCTTTTTCAATGGATATGAAAAATAAAGTCCAAATAAAGCAACAACTTGCAGCAATAATGTCACTGTGGATAAAACGGCATAATTTTTGTGCCAGCTCCAAAGAGAGGCAATCAGAAGAACCACTACTACCATGAACAATATTGTCTGTAAATTTGTTATAAAGAGATTAGTCCGACGTATCTTGATATAGTTATAAATCCAAAGGAAAAGAAATATGAAAATAATAATCCATATGTAGTAAACATAATTTGCTGGTGCTAATAATAATGGCAATCGATTGATGATATCAATTGTTGAATGGCCATTAAATTGTAGCCAAAATGCGTTGATTGTATAGAGTGCGGCTACAATGACCGAAATAAATAATAAAATTAAGCGACTCATCCATTCCTCCCCCTTCTATAAAATTATATACATTAACAAAGCTTTGAACAACATTTTCCAATAACATACAACTTCTTGTATAATAAGAATAAAGAGTAATAGGGGTGTTCGTATGCAAAAAATGGAAAATCTCGATTTAGCTATAACAATGGATAAAAAAGAGTATAAAAAAGAACTAGAAAAGCTCCAATATGAAATGTTGAACATTCAGCAATATCTATATAAAAATAAAATTGGCTTAATCATTGCCTTCGAAGGCATGGATGCTGCCGGTAAAGGGGGCGCCATTAAAAGATTAACCCAAACACTGGATCCGCGTGGCTTTCTCGTTCATCCAATTTCAGCGCCTCAAGCCCATGAAAAGAGATACCATTATCTGCATCGATTCTGGAGAAAACTGCCGCAATATGGCCAAATAGGGATATTTGACCGTTCTTGGTACGGCAGAGTATTAGTAGAGAGAGTTGAGGGGTTTGCTAAACCCGATGAGTGGGTAAGAGCCTACAATGAGATAAATACATTTGAAAAATTGCTGACGGACGATCGATATCTAGTGATAAAGTTCTGGCTTCATGTGGATAAAGATGAACAGTTGGCCCGTTTTAATGAACGTCAAACAAATCCGATGAAGGCATGGAAATTAACGAATGAAGACTGGCGTAATCGGGAAAAGTTTGATGACTATGTAGTGTGTGCCAATGAAATGTTTGAAAAAACGAATACAATAAACGCACCCTGGATACTGGTTCCAGGAAATAATAAGCATTATGCTCGCATAAAAGTATTAAGAGAAACCATCCAACATGTAAAGCAAGCAGCTGAGCAAAGAGGATTAGCGATTCCAAATTTATAAAATAAAAGCACGGTTAAATAAATACAGCTTGAATAAAGAACTAGATTATGTGCAAAATAATGGAAAAGTATAAGCTTCAAGAAACTTCAGGAAAGGCTTTAGGGTGCTTTTATGATGGTGAAAAAGTTTTTGAATTTATTACATAAAAAGGGTGATAAGTTGGTAAAGATTGAGGGGGATCGCTTATTATTACGCACCTTTGTAGAATCCGATGCCAGAAGCTTAGCTGAGCTCATGAGAAGAAATAAATATTTCTGGTCCATACATGAGCCGCTGCACGAAGAGGAATTTTACACAGAAGAAGCACAATTTAAAAAAATATTGGAGAGTATTCATCTACTGCGTGCAAACCGTGAATATTCGTTTGGTATTTATCCTAAAGGAAGCAATGTGTTAATTGGCCATATTTCATTGTATGCGATTAAAAGATTACCCTATAATAGTGCCTTTATCGGCTATTCGATTGATGAAAAGTATACACGCAAGGGGATTGCAACAGAGGCAGTAAAAGAAGTTATTCAATTTGCATTCCGCACTGTAAAATTGCACCGCATTGAAGCATATGTATCACCGAAAAATGGAGGTTCCATCAAGGTGCTGGAAAATGCCCATTTTGTTCGTGAGGGTTTATTGAGGGAGCTTTTATATATCAATGGAAGTTGGGAAGATCATTATCTCTATTCTTTACTCCGCGATGATCTGCGAAATTAAAAGGGACTATCCTATAAAAATGCTATTTGCCCAGCAATTGCATTTTTTTAGGATAGCCCTTTTTATGTTTGGATTTTATACCGTAGCTTCAGTACTATTATCTTTTAAGTAGGAATTTCCATCAGCCAGTAATTCCAGTTTACCTGTGTTCGGATCGATGACAAGTCCATGGACAGGTGTCATTTTTGGCATCAATGGATGATTGCGGATCAGGTCAACGCTTTTTAACACACTTTGCGAAACATCCCCGAAACCTCGAAGCCATTCAACTAAATCAAAGCCTGAGTACTTAACGGTATTAATGATATCGTCATTGATTCCACGTTCCGACATATGTCCGATCATTACATCCGGATCAACGGCGCTCATACCACAATCATGGTGCCCAATAACAAATACTTCGTCAGCTTTCAATTCATAGACAGCTACTAAGATACTTCTCATAATCGATCCAAATGGATGGCTCACTTGGGCCCCTGCATTTTTAACAATTTTCACATCGCCATTACGCATATTCATCGCTTTAGGAAGCAATTCAACCAGACGAGTATCCATGCAAGTCAAGATTACTGATTTTTTATCAGGAAACTTGGATGTGATGTAAGACTCGTATTGTTTGGATTCTACAAAAGATTCATTAAAGCTTAGAATTTCATTTAAAGAGGATTTCATTCTTCTACAACTCCTATTCTTCATTCATACAAAATCATTATAAACGAAAAAAGCCAGCAAAACTCGTTTGAGAGTTTTGCCGACTTAATATTTTTAGAATTTTTCAGTTGGTTTTGGATCGATTCGTACTGAAGATTTAGAATCTAATCCAACACGTAAATAGTGAATGAACATTGCCATCGAAATCATTAACACAACGAAAAAGCCAGTTACAGTTGAGATAAACATACCCATAGTTGAAAGACTCCTTTCTAAATTAACAATCGTCATTGAAACTTATTATACTATATATCTATAAGGAATTGGTAGGAGAAACGAAAAATTCTCCTGCCAATTTCATGTAAGCACTATATAAGCGTGCCTGTTCATAAAATTTATGAGCAGAATTATTAAATTGCTCTAAAAGTGGAAAATCCTGTTTGAGATTTCAAACCTTGGATCATCATTTTGAGGTATATTTAATTGGAAAGTTTGAAGAATTTTTGAAATATATTTAACTTGTTTCAATCATTCTGTCATATAACTGTAAAAAAAATAGATTCTTTGTCGAAAAAAAGAGTAGTAGAAGATTTGGAGGAACATATATGGATATATCAACGCTAGTCGGGATCATACTCGGAATTATTGCTGTTTTTGTCGGAATGGTTGTAAAAGGTGCAAGCTTAAGTATCTTAATTAACCCTGCAGCCTTTTTAATAATAATTGTCGGAACTATCGCCTCGATTGCTGTGGCGTTTCCAATGAGTGAGTTAAAAAGAGTACCTAAGTTATTCAAAATTCTTTTCACTGAGCAAAAGCTTACAAATGAAGTTGAAATAATTAAAATGTTTTCCCAGTGGGCAGATTTAGCTCGACGTGAAGGGTTGTTGGCACTTGAAAGCAAAGCCAGTGAAGTAGAAGATCCTTTCTTGAAGAACGGGTTAACTTTGGCGGTCGATGGTCAAAATGCAGACTATATTCGAGATGTGCTGACAGAAGAAGTGGAAGCACTGGAAGAGAGACATGCAAGTGGTGCGCTAATTTTCTCTCAAGCAGGTACATATGCGCCAACCTTAGGGGTACTTGGTGCGGTAGTTGGTTTAATGGCGGCTTTAGGGGATATGAATGATATCGATAAATTGGGACATGCCATTACGGGTGCATTCGTTGCAACATTACTCGGTATTTTTACGGGTTATGTACTATGGAACCCTTTTGCAAATAAGCTGAAACGCAAATCAGCGGAAGAAGTAAAACAAAAGAGTTTAATGATTGAAGGAATTTTATCGGTTTTAGAAGGTGAAGCCCCTCGCGTCATTGAACAAAAGCTAGCATCTTATCTACCAACGGAGGAACGCCGTAAAATCACAGACGAAAGTGGGGCGGGTGGTAATGGCAAAGAAAGCTAAAAAGAAAAAGCATGATGAGCATGTTGATGAATCATGGCTGTTGCCATATTCAGACTTAATGACATTACTGCTGGCCCTGTTTATTGTGTTATTTGCCTCCAGTTCAATCGATCAAGAGAAACTTACCAAGATGTCAAATGTGTTTAACGAGATTTTGGATGGCGGGACGGGCATTATGGACCATACGTCGGTAATTGAAAAACCAAATACTATAGTAGATGGGGTCTCCGAGGAGGAGGCGGCATATCTTCAAGATCAAAGAGAGCTGCAGGAAATTCAAGAACGATTAGATAACTTTATTGCGGTCAATGAATTAGAGAGCACATTCGCAACAAAAATGACCGATGAGGGATTACTAATCACAATTCGGGACAGTATCTTATTCGATCCAGGGAAGGCAGATGTAAAGCAGGATTATGCCGCTATTGCCGATGAATTATCGAAAATACTGCAATTAGACCCAGCAAGACATATTGTCGTAACAGGACATACAGACAATGTTCCACAAAACACGGCAGAATTCAGTTCAAACTGGGAATTGTCTGTAATGCGTGCAGTTAACCTGATGAAGATGATTATTGACAATAATCCCGAGCTTGATCCAAAATACTTCAGTGCAAAGGGTTACGGTGAATTCAATCCTATCGCCTCAAACGACACTGCAGAAGGACGAACTCAAAACCGCCGTGTAGAAGTTCTTATACAGCAATTAGTAGAAGAAGACGGCAGTAAAGTAAATGAATAAAACAACATGACCCAAAGACTCGGAAGTATTATCTTTCGGGTTTTTTTGTTGATAAAGGAGAACGCAACCTAAGAAATCGGTACGCATATTTGTCTATGAGCGGCGTTCTAAATAAGGTTCATTCAATAAAAATTTGTCTCTGAGCGGGGTTCTAATGGACAAGTATGGTTCATTCAATAAAAATTTGTCTCTGAGCGGGGTTCTAATGGACAAGTATGGTTCATTCAATAAAAATTTGTCTAAGAGCAAGGTTCTATTGGACAACTATATATCATTTTATAAAAATCTGTCTATGAACCTGGTCTTAATGGACAAATATGGCTCATTCAATAAAAATTTTTCTGTGAGTAAGGTTCTATTGGACAACTATGATTCATTTTATAAAAATCTGTCTATGAGCCTGGTTCTATTGGACAAGTATGGTTCATTCAATAAAAATTTGTCTCTGAACGAGGTTCTAACGGACAAGTTATGGTTCATTCAATAAAAATTTGTCTCTGAGTGGGGGTGTAATGGACAGATATGGCTCATTCAATAAAAATTTGTCTCTGAACGGGGTTCTAATGGACAAATATGGCTCATTCAATAAAAATCTGTCTATGAGCCTGGTTCTATTAGACAAATATGGCTCATTCAATAAAAATTTGTCTCTGAACGGGGTTCTAATGGACAAATATGGCTCATTCAATAAAAATCTGTCTATGAGCCTGGTTCTATTAGACAAATATGGCTCATTCAATAAAAATCTGTCTATGAGCCTGGTTGTATTAGACAAATATGGTTCATTCAATAAAAATTTGTCTCTGAACGGGGTTCTAATGGACAAATATGGTTCATTCAATAAAAATTTGTCTCTGAGCAAGTTTCTATTGGTCAACTATGGTTCATTCAATAAAAACTATTCTCACAGAGGATTGTGCTCAAAAAATATTCCCCATTGATAAAAATTGCCCGGAACGCATGTAAAACACAAATACCTCGTCGCCACCAAGATAATTTTACATATTTCCTTTGACGAAAATTAAACAAAAGTTTATACTTATAAACAAATGTTTATGAATCGAGGTGGAATGTTGGTGAATGAAAAAGAGCAGCTCGTTCTTCAAACCATTAAGAACAACCCTTTTTTATCGCAACAGGAAATGGCAGAAGCCTTGAATATGTCACGTCCGGCTCTTGCCAATCTAATTTCCGGGCTTACTAAAAAAGGCGAGATTATCGGACGCGCCTATGTACTGCCTGATAGAAATTCAATTATTGCCATTGGTGGAGCAAATGTAGACCGTAAGTTTCATCTTGATGGACACGTACAATATGGAACATCCAACCCAGCTACCGTTACAGAAAGTGTGGGGGGAGTTGCCAGAAATATTGCGGAAAATCTAGGACGCTATGGTAATGAAGTGAAGCTTATTACACTCTTGGGGCAAGATCAGGGCGCCAAGTTCATTGAAAAAGAAAGTCAGGCGTTTATGAGTCTTGATTATGCCGAAGTACTGCCTGATGTCAAAACAGGTTCGTACAGTGCAGTATTGGATGCCAACGGGGAATTAGTACTTGCTATGGCAGACATGTCAATATATGATTCCATGCTGCCAACTGTTATACAGAGACATGATGCGCTTTTAAGTAATGCTAAATGTATAATTGTTGACTTAAACTGTCCAAAGGAGACAGTGGTTTACTTGCAAAACCTAGCCTGTACAAGAGGAGTGCCACTTGCAATAATTCCGGTATCTGCGCCGAAGATTAAAAATATGCCTGAAGATTTAGTCGGAGTAACCTACTTCATCTGTAATCGAGATGAGGCGGAGGCGTATCTCAATATCCGGATATTGAATGACCAAGATTATTCTATGGCAGTTAAAATGCTGCTGGAAAAAGGGGCAAGCAATGTCATCTTGACTCTGGGCGATAAAGGGGCCATGGTTGGTAATGTAGAAGGCGTATTTTATTTTAAGGCAGAAAAAACTAAAGAAATTATTGATGTAACGGGTGCAGGAGATGCTTTTGTCGGCGGCTTTTTGCATGGCATCCTAAACGGAGAATCCTTTATGGGTGCAGTAGAATTTGGTCAAGATAATGCAAGGAAAACCTTGCAGTCGGACAAAACCGTCAGACAAAATATAACAGCTGATGAATTAAACAATTGGAGGAACAACTAACATGGAAAAATACCTATCGTATTCACAAGAAGTTTTGGAAGCAAAGGAAAAGGGGTTACCGATTGTAGCGCTTGAGTCTACAATTATCTCACACGGTATGCCTTATCCTCAAAATGTTCAAACAGCAAGAGAAGTGGAACAAATTATCCGAGACAATGGGGCAGTGCCGGCAACGATTGCAATTATCGGTGGAAAAATTAAAATCGGCTTAACGGATGAAGAGCTTGAAATGTTCGGAAATGCTGATAATGTTGCAAAAACTTCACGTCGCGACCTAGGTTATTTACTGGCAACGAAAAAACTTGGAGCTACTACTGTAGCAGCAACAATGATTGCCGCGGAGCTTGCTGGAATCGAATTATTTGTAACTGGTGGTATTGGAGGGGTTCATAGAGGGGCGGAAACGACTATGGATATTTCTGCTGACTTAGAAGAGTTATCTCAAACAAATGTGGCCGTTGTATGTGCCGGGGCAAAATCGATTCTGGATATCGGCTTGACACTTGAGTATCTTGAAACGAAAGGTGTACCGGTTGTAGGATTTGGGACGGATATGTTGCCGGCATTCTATACTAGGGAGAGTGAATTCACTGTTAACATCCGCCTAGATTCTGCAGAAGAAGTGGCAGATATGATGAGAGCTAAATGGGATCTGGGTTTGAAAGGTGGATCTGTGATTGCAAATCCAATTCCAAAAGAAGAAGCCCTGGATGCAGGTTTTATCAACGGAATTATTGAAAAAGCATTAGTGGAAGCGGAAGAAAAAGGCATTAAAGGGAAAGATGTAACACCATTCCTGCTTGGCAAGGTGAAAGAACTAACAGAAGGAAAATCTTTGGAGTCAAATATTGCCCTTGTTAAAAATAACGCAAGAGTTGGCGCTGCAATCGCAGTAGCTTTAAACCAAAATAAATAAAAACGAATAACAGTTCTCCAATAAAAAAAGCTTCCACGCTGGAAAGAATTCCAGCGTCGGAAACTTTTTTTATTTTCGTAATGTGCCAAGCTCGGAAACAATGGCTTGCATTTCACTTGGACTAAATGTGTTGCGTTTCATAACCATTTCGTAAAGATACAATATATCTTCGTAATGTTCATCCGTGAAATGTTCTGATTTCATAGCGTCAACATTTACCATGCGCAGTTTTTCTTTAATTTGCTCAATCATATAAAACACATTTTCTTTTGATGGTTTAGTTAAATCCATCTTGTCCCCACCTTTCAGGAGTCTCCATATAATCATTCCATTCAATGCCCTTCTTTGTCAATAACAATTGGTTAACTTTAAAAAGGATTATATTTCTAATACAATGGGTAATGTAAAGGAAATATTACCATAAAATTAGAGTTTTGATTTTGTACAGGAGGTAAGAATTATGAATGAAAGTAAATTGGTGAAATCAATTGTAGCGGGTGCCATTGTCGGTGCGATTGTTAGTATGTTTGACCGTAAAACGAGAGAACATACTATAGAAGCAACAAAAAAAGCGAAGGATCAAGTCGTTTATTATGCGAAAAATCGAGAGGAACTACAACAAATGATTGAACAAAAAGTAGAGGCAGCACAAAAAATATATGTGAATACTTCAGAAAATATTAATGCAATTGCAAGCAAACTTGAAGAAACGAAAAAGTTTCCTGAACGTGTTCCAAATAGCTATAAAGAATCAAAGAGCGAGATCATTTTACCTGAAAATTTGAACTAAGTGGACCGAGGGGGAGTGGGCAAATTGTGAGTGTAGAGAAAAAAACGCATGATGATAATGTATTATCCATAGCTAAATCCTTTGTAGACCCGGATGAGTCCAAAATTGATGTAACAACGACAAAAGGCTTTTTCCAGGATTTGATTGTACGGATGAAAGACGTTGATATTTCGGGTATGGGAGCTCAATTAGCTTACTTCTTCTTGTTATCATTCTTTCCTTTGTTAATATTTATCGTAACATTACTGCCCTATCTAAATGTGGACCAAGACTATGTATTTGACTTCATCCAAACGATGGTTCCGACAGAAGTCTTTTTATTGACGCAAGGAACCTTAACGGAAATATTAACTACCCAAAATGGCGGTGGGTTGCTATCTATAGGGATTTTGGGAACTATCTGGTCTGCATCAAGAGGCGTAAATGCACTAATCAAAACCCTAAATGGAGCATATGAAACTGAGCCAAAGTCCGGGTTGATTAATCGAGGAATGTCACTGGTATTTACCATTGCCCTTGTTGCCGTAATTTTGATTGTTTTGTTCATCTCCATATTCGGCCATCAGTTTGCCTATAATTTGTTTGATTTTTTAGGGGTTGAAGAGACCTTCGCAAGATTTTGGGAAATGATAAGATGGATTCTTCCACCAGCATTAATCTTCGTCGTTTTAAGCTTAATGTACTGGATTATTCCAAACACGGACCCAAGGCTGCGTGTATTGAGTACTTTACCAGGTGCAATTTTTTCCACAGTCGCTTGGGTGGCACTAATTTACGGATTTTCTATCTATGTCAATAATTTCGGAAATTACGCTTCAACGTATGGAAGTATTGCTGGGGTAATCATCCTGATGCTGTGGCTATACTTTACAGGAATGATCCTCATTTTTGGAGGGTTATTAAATGCAACCATGCATAAAAGAAGCTTAGTAAAAAAGGGTTATAAAGAATAAGAATGCAAAGAGCTTTCGCGGTTAAATGCAAAAGCTCTTTTTTACTATCTTTAAAGTTTTCTTCTTCATAAATATAACGAGGTGCCTCATGAGTGTGGGCACCTCGAAACTTTATGATTTTAACATACGCAAGCCATTTAAAATAACTAAAATAGTACTTCCTTCATGGCCGATGACACCAAATGGCAGATCGACAATTTGCAGAAAGTTGGAAATGATTAATAGGGCTATAACGGCAATGGAGAAGATAATATTTTGCTTAACAATTCTTTGCATTTTCTTGGATAGAGAAACGGCATAGGCAATTTTTGATAAATCGTTTTTCATCAGGACTATATCAGCTGTCTCAAGAGCAACATCCGTACCGCCCCCCATGGCAATCCCGACAGTTGCGGTAGCCAGGGCAGGGGCATCATTAATTCCATCGCCGACCATGCCGATATTTCGATATTTTGCCAAGTATCCTTTCACATGATTTACTTTGGTTTCAGGCAAACATTCAGCGATGTATTCATCTACACCAGCTTCTGCTGCAATCGTTTTGGCGGTTTTCTTATTATCGCCTGTAAGCATAGTGACGTGGATGCCAAGCTCTTTTAATAACTTCACGGCTTGTTTTGCTTCATCGCGTACTATATCTTTCAGGGCAACAAGTGCTGCAATGCCTTCTTGATCCTTTAGGAAAATCACTGTTTTTCCTTCCCCTGAAAGCTTTTTTGCTGCATGATCGGCAAATTGCACAGCCTCATCCTTTCCTACAAAATCTGGCTTTCCGACTAGGTAAGTTGAGTCTTGAATGTTGGCTTTTAATCCCCAGCCTGGTATATCTTCAATTTCGACACCTTGAGTTGGATGAATATTTTGTTCTTTTGCATATTTAGCAATTGCTTGAGCCAATGGATGATTGGACTGAGCTTCAATTGACGCCAATGTTGCAATGGTTTCGTGTTCATTTAAAGAATCTCTGACAATTACATCCGTCACCACGGGTGTTCCGGCAGTTAGAGTACCTGTTTTGTCCAAGGCTAGTAATTTTAGAACACTTAAATGCTCTAAATGTACGCCACCTTTGAAGAGAATCCCATTTTTAGCACCATTTGAGATTGCTGCTAAAGTTGCCGGCATGATTGAAGCCACTAACGCACATGGGGACGCCACTACCAATAAAACCATCGCTCTGTAGAAAGTTGTTGTATAGTCCCATCCAAATAGAAAGTAGGGAAGGAATAACATTAACATTACCGCTAATAGAACAAATTTTACGTAAGTCCCCTCAAAGCGTTCAATAAATTGCTGGGAAGGGGATTTTTCGCTTTGAGCCGATTGTACAAGCGTAATAATCTTTTGGAACAGTGATTCTGATTTAGGTTTGGTCATGTTGACTGTTATTGTCCCGTTTAAATTAACTGTCCCGGCATAGACTTCTTCTCCCATTGTTTTTGATACAGGTATGGACTCGCCGCTAATGGCTGATTCATCAATCGATGAAGTGCCTTTAAAGATATGCCCATCAACCGGAATTCTTTCACCCGGTTTAATTAATACATGGTCACCAACTTTTAATGAGGATACCACTACTTTAATTGGTTCAAATCCACCTCGTACCAACCAAGCCTCTTCGGGTTGCAAGTTCATTAAGGAAGAGATTTCACGATGACTTTTATTCATGGCATAGGTTTCAAGAGCCCCACTTAGTGCAAAGATAAAGATAAGGATGGCTCCTTCAGTCCAGTAGCCAATAATGACTGAACCAATTGCTGCCAGGATCATCAACAATTCAACATTTAAATTTTTATTTTCAATTGTATCCAAAATACCTTCTTTTGCTTTTGCATAACCACCTATGAAAAAGGCAGTTAGATAAGCGATAACAGCGGCTGTGGACAAGCCAGTGGATTCCATTCGCCAGGCAAGTAATATAATAAGGCCTGATGCAAGAGCAGCAATCAGCTCACCATGTTCCTTTATTTTCTCAATTAGATGAATATTTTCTCGTTTAGAATCTCCCATATAAGCCTCCTTTTGATAATGAATATCACTATCGATATCGAAATGAATTAAGTTGTGATAACGGTTTTCAATTACAGGACAATTTATATATATTAATTATTATTTTATAATGATTATAATATAAGGTGCGTGAATTGTAAATTGAATCTATTCCTTTTATGTAAAAGGTGAATAAAGTGTTATTTAGTGGAGGGTATAAATACTTATTTGGGGAAATAAAAAACTTGCAAGAATCAAGGATCCCTGCAAGTTAAAATTGTATTTAGTTTAACGGATGGTCGGAGCTGGATGAGCTCCTTCCGCCTTTTTTATTTAGAAAACTCGTTCTGCAAATTGAGCAAGTTTTTCTAATGATGATTTCTCAACATCAGCGTGTAAAGAGTTGCCATGTGAGTCCATTGTTACTACTGCAGTGAAGCCTTCAACATTTAAATGCCACATTGCTTCAGGAATACCGAACTCTTGCAAGTCAACGCCATCCACACTCTTGATGCAATCGGCATAGTATTGGGCAGCTCCACCGATTGCATTTAAGTAAACGCCACCGTGTTCTTGCAGCGCAGCAAGAGTTTTAGGACCCATACCACCTTTACCGATTACAGCGCGAATACCGAATTTTTTCATGATGTCGCCTTGATACGGCTCCTCACGAATAGAAGTAGTTGGCCCGGCAGCTTTTACTGTCCAGTTGCCTTCTTCGTCTTTTGCCATTACAGGACCACAGTGATAGATCACTTGTCCATTTAAATCTACTGGTGCATCGTGGCTCATTAAGTGATGGTGGATTGCGTCACGGCCAGTATACATACGGCCATTGATTTTTACAACGTCACCAACTTTTAGTTCACGAATTTGTTCTTCTGTGATAGGAGCAGTCAATTCAACCACTTTGTTTTCTGATTGTTCTTCTGTTTTTGGCTCATCACGGAAAGTGATTTTTTCACCTTCTTGGTAATGCCAGTTTGTAATTTCACCTGAAGTTGCATCGATATCGATCGCCATGCGACGGTAAGCCCAGCAGTTATACGCTACAGAAACGTAGAATGAAGCCGGAATGCGGTGCATAACGCCAATTTTGCAGCCAAGTAAAGTTGCTTCACCACCGAAGCCCATTGTACCGATACCAAATGTATTCGCTTTCTCAACGATGTACTCTTCCAGTTTCGCTAAATCTTCATTTGGGTTTACGTCATCAACGTGACGGAATAATTGCTCTTTCGCTAGATCGTAGCCTGAAGAGCGGTCTCCACCAATACCTACGCCGATGAATCCAGCAGAACAGCCTTGTCCTTGTGATTGCCATACAGAGTGTAAAATACATTTACGGATACCATCCAAGTCACGACCAGCACGGCCAAGACCTTCTAATTCACAAGGTAGGCTGTATTGGATATTCTTGTTTTCACAGCCGCCGCCTTTAAGAATTAATTTTACTTCGATGTAATCTTTTTCCCACTGTTCAAATTTCACAACTGGAAGACCATCACCCAAGTTATCCCCGCTGTTTTTCCCAGTCAATGAATCAACCGAGTTTGGACGTAATTTTGCATCTTGTGTTGCTTGTACAACTGCATTTTTAATGGCAGCTTTGATTTCCAGTTGGTTGACGCCAACAGGAGTTTTTACTTTAAAAGTTGGTAGTCCAGTATCTTGGCAGATTGGTGATACATTGTCCTCTGCCATTACGATATTATTTGCGATTGTGTCTAAGCTCATTGCTGCACGAGTACCGGCGTTTTCTGCATCCTTTGCTTTTTTAATCGCACGACGAACATCTTTCGGCAAGTTCGTTGAAGTTTCGCTGACTAAGTCATAAAGACTTTTCTCTAGTGTCTGTAGATAAGAAGTTGCAACTTGAGACATGGATATTCCCCCCAGAATATTTTAATTTCCACAATTATTATACCTTTTTCATTTCATGAAAAAAAGAGTCATAGAAATTTAACGACAAAATAGGCGTAATTTTTAGTGGGACAGAAATAATTAAGAAAGAGATGCCACCTAGTTAGTGACATCTCTTTTTTATTGCTCATCTTTTGTAAATTCGTTGCGGTTATTGAACTGCTCCATTTTATCTTCAACATCATCAAGCATTTGAATCAGTCTGTCGATATCTTCAATATCCGCAGTTTCCGGATCGATGGCATCCAATACCTCAACAAAAATTTGAAGACGTTCTTTTAAATAATTCACTTGTTTGTTTTTATCTGTAATAGAGTTCGACATAATTCCACCTCTTTCATCATGACCATCATAGCGGATTTATAAAGAGAGTTCAAATAAAATAAAAAATTGTTGTGGATAGGACAAACGGTTCATTTGTAAAAATCACTATTCTGAATATTTACAAAATTAAAACAATGTGATAAATTAAAACTATCAAATCGAAGGGGGATGGTCGAAAAAATGATGCTCACTCTACAAAAAAGAAGGAGGGAGTTTAAACAAGTTTTCGGCTATCATGAAAAGCCGTTATAATGTTTATGCAAGCAAATATGGAGGAAATCGAACTGTAAACCCTGGCGTCCAACAATGGTTGAGATGCTGGGGTTTTTACATTTGAAAAAAGAAAGTTCAAACTCTCATTTCAGCATAAATGCAACTAAGTCCAATCGCTAGAGGGCATTTCGCTAAGCCAAGTTTTCTTTGCAAAATATTGGAGCTATTTTCAAATTATTATGATAACATAATACGGTATTCGAAGTGTTTTAAGTTGGAGGACATACATGATAGCAACGAATAATTATGAAAAAAGAAGATTTTGGACATTAATCATCATTGTTTCAATTTCAGGATTTTCGCAAGGGATGTTATTGCCCCTTATATCGGTTATTTTTGAAAATGACGGGGTTTCGTCTACACTGAATGGTCTAAATGCGACGGGATTATACATAGGTACATTATTGATTTCACCATTTATTGAACAACCTTTAAGGAGATTCGGCTATAAACCGATCATTATAGTTGGAGGAGCGATTGTTTTTATTTCACTTTTATTGTTCCCTTTTTGGCAAAATGTCATGTTTTGGTTTATACTGCGTTTGCTTATAGGGATTGGGGATCACTGTCTCCATTTTGCCACTCAAACATGGTTAACAACTTCTGCAACGGAAGGAAACTTAGGTAAAAGCATGTCCATTTATGGACTGTCATTTGGCGTAGGTTTTGCTGTGGGACCATTGATGGTAAATTTGGTCAAGATTTCGGAAACATTGCCGTTTATCGTATCTTCAGTTCTTTGTTTAATTGCTTGGTCGTTTGTATTCTTTATTCAAAATGAAAAGCCGGAAGTGTTGAAAGGGGATAGTACGGAAAATAATACTTTCAGACGCTATAAGTTATCCTTTAAGTATGCATGGGTAGCCTTCTTGCCGCCATTTGTTTATGGCGTGCTGGAGACATCATTAAATGCTTTGTTTCCGGTATATGCCCTTCGCAAGGAGTTTGATGTATCGATGGTTTCGGTTATTCTCGCTGCTTTTTCGATAGGTGCTATTATAACCCAGATTCCAATCGGAGTAATCGGCGATAAAATTGGCAGAAGGAAAGTAATATTAATCGGCATTTTAAGTGGTGCAATATTATTCGCTCTTGGAAGTCAATTGGAGCATTCCGAAATATTGGTAATGTGTACTTTCTTGGTGTCTGGAATGTTCCTGGGATCGCTGTTTTCCCTTGGGATTACATATATGGCGGATTTAACGCCGAAAGAATTATTGCCTACAGGAAACCTGCTTTGTGGAATCTTCTTTAGTCTTGGAAGTTTAACTGGTCCGTTCATTGGAGGGCTTTACTTACAATTAGTAGACACTGTAAGCTTCTTGTTGTTTATTTCGATAATGCTATTTATCATTTATTTCATCGTTCTTCTATTCGGCAAAAAAGAAAAACCAGCGTTCAACTAAAAAAGAGGTAGGGATTAACATGTCCCTACCTCTTTTTGATTGTTGACAAACGCTCGCATACTTCGTTGGTCGCCTCTTGCGCTTCCCGCCTTTGCATCTGTCGCAGAGCTTTCGATGCAGAGTAAAACTGTCTGACAAGCGTTTTCAAGTCAGTCTGGGTATCCGACTTCCAAATTATAATCCATAAAATTCTGTAAACGCAACTGTCAGAGTTGTTCCTGATTTGTATGTGTGCCTGGCACCCACGCAATTAGGACAATCTGTTTCGATAGTCTTCGTAGCCGAATTGGCGAATGACTTTTACGCCTTCTTCTTCATTGTATAGACAGATGCTTGGCAGGTTGACACCGTTGAACATGTGGGTCTTTACCATTGTGTAGTGCGCCATATCCGTAAATACAATTTTGTCCCCAGCTTTTAGAGGTTCGTCGAATGAGTAGTCGCCGATTACATCTCCAGCTAAACACGTCATACCACCTAAGCGGTATGTATAAGGCTTGTCATTTGGTGTACTAGCACCGATAATGTGTGGACGATATGGCATTTCCAATACGTCTGGCATATGACATGTCGCAGATGTATCCAGAATTGCAATTTCCATACCATTCTGAACAATATCGAGTACAGTTGTCACTAGGTAACCAGTGTTTAAAGCGATTGCTTCACCTGGCTCTAGAATAACTTTTACATCGTACTTGTCCTGCATGTAGTTGATTAGCGTAACAAGTTTTTCTACATCGTAATCTTCACGAGTAATATGGTGGCCACCACCGAAGTTTACCCATTTCATTTGATGCAAGTACTCACCGTACTTTTCTTCAAAGTGAACCAAAATACGTTCTAATACATCAGAACCTTGTTCGCACATAGCATGGAAATGGATTCCTTCCACACCTTCAAGCTCATCCGGACGGAATGAATCCACAGGAATTCCTAATCGTGAATTGATGTAGCATGGGTCATATAAAGGTGTTTCCACTTCTGAATAACCAGGGTTTACTCGCAACCCGATGGATACATGTTTTCCTTCGACACTTTGTACTTTTTCTTTGTACTTGTGTAATTGGTCAAAAGAGTTGAACACAATATGATCCACATATTTTAAATACTCATCAATTTCATGTTCTGCGTATGCCGGGGCATATGCGTGAACCTCTTTACCGAATTCCTCATATCCAAGGCGAGCTTCAAATAGAGAACTTGAAGTAATCCCTTTTAAGTAATTGCGTGCCATAGGGAAAGTTGAAAACATCGAGAACCCTTTCAGCGCAAGCAGAATATCACAGCCTGTACGATCTTGAACAGATTTCAAGATTTCAAAATTACGTAATAGCAAACGCTCATCCACTACATAACTAGGAGACGGCGCTGCTTTCCAATCGATAGCTTTCATTTACTTTGCCTCTTTTTCGTCAAAGTTAAGATCGATCAGTTCAGGATTAAAGCTTTCTTGCCATGGAAGACCCCATTTGTTTAAAGCTTCCATGAATGGATCTGGATCGAACTCTTCTACATTATATACACCTGGTTTTTGCCATGTACCATTCATAACTAGCATTGCACCGATCATGGCTGGAACACCAGTTGTGTATGAAATTGCTTGTGAACCTACTTCGCGGTAGCACTCTTCATGGTCACAAACGTTATAAACGTAGTAAGTTTTCTCTTCACCATCTTTAATACCTCGAGCGATGATCCCGATATTTGTTTTACCTTTTGTACGTGGTCCAAGTGAAGCTGGATCAGGTAGGACAGCTTTTAAGAATTGAAGTGGTTGAATCATTTTGCCTTCAAATTCAATTGGTTCAATTGAAGTCATACCCACATTTTCCAAAACATTTAAGTGAGTGATATATTTTTGGGAGAATGTCATCCAGAAACGAATTTGCTTGATTCCAGTGATGTTTTTCGCTAAAGATTCTAATTCTTCATGGTATAGAAGGTACATATCTTTAGGTCCAATCTCCGGGAAGTTATAAACTTCTTTATGTTCAAGTGGTGCAGTTTCTACCCACTCGCCTTCTTTCCAGTAACGTCCGTTTGCTGTAATCTCGCGGATGTTGATTTCCGGGTTGAAGTTTGTAGCGAAAGGATATCCGTGATCGCCGGCATTAGCATCTAATATATCGATGTAATGAATTTCATCGAAATAATGTTTTAATGCATATGCAGAGAATACGCCTGTTACACCTGGGTCAAAACCGCTACCTAAAAGTGCAGTCAAGCCTGCTTTTTCGAACTTCTCTTTGTAAGCCCATTGCCATTTATATTCAAACTTAGCTGTTTCAGGTGGCTCATAGTTAGCTGTATCAACGTAATGCACACCTGTAGCTAAACATGCATCCATAATTGTTAAGTCTTGATATGGTAAAGCTACATTAATTACCACATCTGGTTTAAATCCATTGATTAATTCAATTAGCTCGTCAGTATTATCCGCATCAACTTGCGCAGTATGGATAATCGTTTTTCCACCGTCTAATTTTTCTTTTAAAGCATCGCACTTTGATTTTGTTCGACTCGCGATCATAATCTCTTCGAATACTTCTGAATTTTGTACACATTTGTGCACCACAACACTGGCAACACCGCCAGCACCAATAATCAATGCTTTACCCAATTCTTTATAACCCCCAAATATTTAATTTATTAAAACAAAACGATTATACACAATAATGGTAAGGGTATCAATTAAAATTCGCTGCCGTTTGTAGATTTAACAAAAAGAAGCAAGAAGGGAGGGGAATATGGGAGGAATTTGGTGAAATTTGCTGGAAATTTAGTAAAATTATATTTAAAGATTAAGATACTTGTATATTTTATTTTTTTCTTTACGAATAATTAAAATTTCTGCAGCGTAATTATTAGAGAAAATGGTAACGCTTCCACTCAAGCGAATTGTTGGGTACATAAAAAGAAACACTTATTGTCCTTATAAATCTCTTTAATAAGCTAGTGTTTCTTTTTAAAAATTTAAACAAAAGGAGATGTTGGTATGTCGCCATTTTGGGGAGAAGTGTTGGGAACGATGATTTTGATTTTGTTTGGTGCCGGGGTATGTGCGGGAGCAAATTTAACGAAATCATATGCAAAAGATGCGGGTTGGGTTGTTATTACTCTTGCATGGGGGCTAGGTGTTACATTAGGGATTTTTGCGGTAGGAAACATTAGTGGTGCGCATTTAAATCCAGCAGTAACGGTTGCATTGGCATGGACTGAAGATTTTGCATGGAGTGATGTCCCTTTATATATCCTGGGACAATTAATCGGGGCATTTATTGGAGCTTGTATTATATTTCTTCAATATTTACCGCATTGGAAAGCAACGAACGATCCCGGTGCGAAATTGGGGGTTTTTTCAACGGGACCAGCAATCCCGCATTCTTTTTCCAATCTTCTGAGTGAGTTTATCGGAACATTTGTATTGTTGCTTGGTCTTCAATTTATTGGAGCAGGTGAGTTTACAGAAGGTCTGAATCCAATTGCGGTGGGGCTACTAATCGTGGCAATCGGTATGGCATTTGGGGGTACGACAGGATATGCCATTAATCCAGCCCGTGATTTAGGGCCGCGTATTGCCCATGCGGTGCTCCCGATTGCAGGGAAGGGTTCATCAAATTGGAAATACTCCTGGATACCAGTTGTAGGTCCACTGCTTGGTGGTTCACTGGGCGCATTATTCCATAAAGCGGTGTTCAATAATTCACTGACAACTGAATTTTGGATTGTCTTGGTGATTTCAGTACTTGTGTTTGGAATGGCCTACTTTATTAGTCCGAAAAAATTTGCAAGCTAACATCAGGTTTAGAAAATAGAAGTTTAATAAAAAGATTCATATAGGTGGGAGAGAAAAAATGGGGAAATATATTTTATCAATTGATCAGGGAACAACTAGTTCACGAGCAATCCTATTTAATAAACAGGGAGAAATTGTCCATAGTGCCCAAAAAGAATTTACTCAAATTTTCCCGAATCCAGGCTGGGTTGAGCATAATGCAAATGAAATTCTAGGTTCTGTTCTGGCTGTCATTGCGACTTGTTTATCCGAAGCCAATATTAATGCCGCAGACGTTGCGACAATTGGGATAACAAACCAAAGGGAAACAGCGGTTGTTTGGAATAAAGAAACAGGAACGCCTATCTACAATGCAATCGTTTGGCAATCGCGTCAAACAAACGAAATTTGCGAGGAGTTAAGAAACCAGGGATATAACGAACTGTTCCGTTCCAAAACCGGGTTATTAATAGATGCTTATTTTTCAGGAACGAAAGTAAAGTGGATTTTGGACAATGTTGACGGAGCACGGGAACTAGCCGATGAAGGGAAATTATTATTCGGCACGATAGATACTTGGCTGATCTGGAAGTTGTCCGGTGGAAAAGCCCATGTTACTGATTATTCCAATGCATCACGTACACTAATGTATAATATCTATGATCTAAAATGGGATGATGAATTATTATCAATCCTTGATATACCTCAATCGATGCTGCCTGAAGTTTGCTCTTCATCAATGGTCTATGCGGCAACTGATAAAGAGCATTTCTTTGGTCAGGAGGTGCCAATCTCTGGAGTGGCCGGAGATCAGCAAGCGGCATTATTCGGGCAGGCGTGTTTCGAAAAAGGAATGGTCAAAAACACGTATGGTACTGGATGCTTTATGCTGATGAATACAGGAGAAAAACCTGTAAGGTCAGAACATGGCTTATTAACTACCTTGGCTTGGGGTTTAAATGGCAAGGTAGAATACGCGCTCGAAGGAAGTATCTTTGTAGCTGGTTCGGCAATTCAATGGCTACGGGACGGTTTACGAATGTTTAATAATGCTGCCGAAAGTGAGAAGTATTGCAGAGCTGTTGACTCGACAGATGGAGTCTACGTTGTTCCGGCCTTTGTTGGACTAGGTACACCGTATTGGGACAGTGAAGCAAGAGGAGCAATATTCGGGCTGACTCGAGGAACAACAAAAGACCATTTTGTCCGTGCTACGGTGGAATCTTTGGCCTATCAAACTAAGGCTGTACTTGATGCAATGGAAAAGGATTCCGGCATTTCCTTAAAAACGTTGCGAGCGGATGGCGGAGCCGTGAAAAACAGCTTCCTAATGGAATTCCAAAGCGATATACTGGATGTGCCAGTAGAAGTACCCAAGGTAAATGAAACAACTGCTCTTGGAGCTGCATATCTAGCTGGGCTAGCGGTTGGCTTCTGGGAGGACCAGGATGAAATTGCTTCCCAATGGGCCATTGATCAATCCTATAAGCCTAAAATGGAAGAAGCGAAGAGAAAAGAGCTAGTTGAAGGCTGGGAGAAAGCCGTTGCTAGCACAAGAACATATAAATAACTTGAGTTAGTTGGAATAAATATAACTTAATATGGTAAATGGGAGGGAGCTTAAGCTTTCCTCCTTATTTATTTTTGTGGGAAAATTTTTAATTTGTTCTATGAATTATAGAACAGTTGTGTTATATTGATTGTAGAACAGTTTTGTTATAATGAACATATAACAGATAGGAGGGGATTAAGTGATTATTCAAATTGAAGCCGAATCAGATATACCGATTTATACACAATTAACAAACCAAATCATTGAAGGTATTGCACGAGGAGAAATTGCTCCGGGCGATTCGTTGCCATCCGTTAGAGCGTTTGCCGCAGATCTTGGCGTGAATATGCATACAGTCAACAAAAGCTATCATGAGCTCGAGAAAAAAGGAATTATCAGCATTGTCCCTAAATCCGGTGCCATCATTTCACCAACGGAGCGGATATCCGAGGAGAAAAAGCAACAGATTATTACCGATTTAAAACCAGTCATTGCAGAAGCTTTAGTGTTGGGAGTCAATAAAAAGGAAGTGCAGGAATTCGTCAACACGATATTAGGAGAAATGAAAGAAAGGTAAAGGAGGAATTAGCATGTCGTTTTTGATTTTTTTCATCGTTACGCTATTTATCGCAGTAATCCAGACGTTTATCCCTTACTTGGTTAAGCGAACAATCGTGTTCGGTGTATCCATACCAGAACAATATATTGAGGACCATATGATCAAGAAATATAGAAAACACTATTCATTGAGTGTGGCGTTTCTCTCCATCATTATTTTAGGGTCCTATATTGTGTGGGTTTTAGGCAATGAACGTGTGGATAACCAAATTGCCCTCACTGGCGTGATTATCGAATTTGCCTTAATGTTAATCAGCTTATCCTTTTATTTATATTATCATGGGAAAACAAAGCTGCTAAAACAACAAAATAAATGGGTCGAGAATTTAAAGGCAATGCAAGTTACTGATTTATCAGTCCGTAAACAGGATGAAATGCTACCTTGGTATGTTTATCTATTGCCGATTCTTTCGACGGTTGGATTAATGATTTACACAATAATGAATTATGATATTTTGCCAGATCTAATTCCAACACACTGGGGACCAGGTGGGGAAGCGGATGCATTTACCGACAAAACCCCTATTTCCGCAATACAGCTGACACTAGTATTGCTAATAATGCAGTTAATGTTCCTGGGCATCCATACAGCAACTAAAAAATCAGGCATTAAGCTTAGTGCAACTTCACTGCAAGCATCCCGAAATAGGCAGTTATCTCTAAGAAAGTATTCGAGTTGGCTACTATTCATTGTTTTATTGGCCATAACGATGTTGATGAGCTATTTCCAATTAATGATGATTCACCCGGAAATAGGAGAGGGAACTGTAAAGATGTTGATTCCATTTGGTTTTTTATTATTAGTTTTAGTAGGAACTCTAATCTTTTCTATAAAAGTAGGGCGCTCGGATAAAGAGTTGGAAACGAGAGTTGAAGCGAGAATCATGGATCTAGATGAAGATCAATATTGGAGGGGCGGAATGTTCTATTTCAATAGGAATGACCCATCCATCTTCGTTGAAAAGCGATTTGGTGTAGGATGGACCATCAACTTTGCCAATCCGCTTGGATATATTATTATCTTTTTGCCATTGATCCTTATTTTTTTAATCTCCTTTTTATAAGGTCTACCTAGGAATGGAGTGTAGAAAATGAAAAAGATTGATTTGAAAATTTCGCTCTTATTTTCGGTCATATGTTTGATCGGTGGGTTCTTTGTATTGCCTTACCAAATAGAAAACTTGCAACACACATTCCCACAAGAATCAGACAGATTACTGGAGACTATGCCTTTACCTTATTCCTTGCTACTAGCAGTAAGTTCGATACAAATATCAATTTTAGCATTTATTCTATCCTTTGCAGGGATTAAACTGGCTAGAAAAACAGGATTCTCGTTAAAAATCATAGACGAATTTTTTCAAAAAGAGAAAATTCGAGTAGAGGCTGGGAGCGTTTTATTGGCAGTTGTATTTGGCGTAATGACAGCGTTTGTTTTGGTTGTAATGGACCGATTTTACTTCCAAAAACAAATTGAAATTCTTGGTGAGCTCCAATCTGGATTTTCTTTAAATGGTTTACTGGCAGGGGTTTTCTATGGCGGGGTATTTGAGGAAATCATGCTGAGATTGTTCTTTATGAGCTTGATCGTATGGCTTATGATGAAGCTCTTTAAGGGCAATAAAAATAGATTGCCAAATGCTTATTATTGGATTGCTATTATGATTGCTTCCCTCGTATTTGCAGCGGGTCATTTACCTGCTACGAATATGATATTTGGTGAACTGACACCGCTGTTGATTGTGCGATGTTTTTTACTGAATGGAATCGGGGGCTTATTCTTTGGCTATCTTTATTGGAAAAAGGGATTCGAGTATGCGGTGATCGCCCATATGTTTACACATATTTCTTTACAATTATTGTTCATTCCGATTTTCTATTGATAGAAATAAGAGAAACCGTCCCAATTATAGATGGGACGGTTCGTTTTTGTATGGTTATTTATTTTTCAATGTTAGTTTTGCTACAATTTCAACCCGGGCTGTTTGAGGGAACATATCAACCGGTTGGATATAGTCCATATGATAGATTTTCGTTAGTTCCTGTAAGTCTTTTGCAAATGTAGATGGGTTGCAGGATGTGTAAACAAAACGTTTTGGCTTTATTTTCATCACTGTTTTGATAAAGCTTGGTGCAAGTCCCGTCCGCGGAGGATCTACCGTTACAACATCAGGGATAAAGCCCTCGCGTTTCCATTTTGCCAACCATTCTTCTGCCGTTCCGGTATAGTAGCGTGCATGCTTAAGGCCATGATTGCGTGCGTTTTTCTTGGCATCCTCTATACTTTCAGGTACCACATCCATACCCCGAACCTCTTTTGCTTTCGGTGCCAACCATAACCCGATTGTTCCAACACCGCAATAAGCATCCACCACTTTTTCTTTTCCCGTTAACTCTGCCGCTTTTTTGATTTCATCATACAAATGAACGGTTTGTTCCGGGTTTAACTGGAAGAACGCACGAGTAGATAGGTCGAATGCAAGCTCGCCTAAATTTTCATGAATCGTTTCTTTCCCGTGCAGGATAATGGTTTCATCGCCAAATATCAACGATGTTTTATCCCGATTGATATTTTGGGTAATAGAAACAATGCTCGGATCGATTTTTAGCATACGTTCAACTAATTCAGATTTATGTGGTATGTCTTTTCTAGTTGTTACTAAACACACTTGTGTTTCACCTGTATGAATAGCAGTACGGACCACAATAGTCCTTACTAATCCATCCAAGGTTTTCCCATCATAAATGGAGATATTTAGCTTTTGCAATATTTTGCGTGTTGCTACAGTTATTTTCGATGTCAAAGGATGCTGAACAGCACAGTCATTGATGTTCAGCAGTTTGTTTGTACCTTCAGCATAAAGACCCGCATACACACGTTTTCCTTCTTTTCGTACTTGGAAAGAGCTTTTGTTTCGATAATGCCAAGGATTGTCCATCCCAATTGTTGGTCGAATATCTGTCGTTTCTGCAACTGACTTTACGTATTTCTCCAGAGATTGCACGACCATATCACGTTTTTCCTTAAGTTGCCCATCATATGTTAGATGCTGCAGCTGACAGCCACCACATTCGTTATACACAGGGCAGCTTGGTTCCTGTCGATAATTTGAAGCCTTGCGAACATTTAAAATATCGGCTTCGGCAAAATTGCGTTGCACCTTTGAAACTTTTACGGTTACTTCTTCTCCCGGCAGGGCGCCTTTTACAAAAACAACATTGCGTTTATAAAAGCCGACCCCTTCGCCATTAATTCCTAATCTTTTTATGGTTAAAGGAAATTTTTGTCCAATTTCCATCATTACTTTATCGCTCAAAAGCGTTCACGTCCTTTAATAAGTTCATCTAACCATTATAGCGAAGGAGGTATTTAAAGCCAATGGATAAATATTTCATATAGTACCAAGTGGCTATAATGACTGAAAAACTGCTTATAATATTAGAGAGTGGATAAAATTTTGGATTCGTGATATCTTTGTTACGAACTAAATAATTAATTCCTTCGGGGTCGGGTGAAATTCCCAATCGACGGTGATGAAGTATATCTTCTAAGCCCGTGAGCTCTTTGGAGCAGGATTTGGTGCGAATCCAAAGCCGACAGTATAGTCTGGATGGGAGAAGGAGCATTTTATAGAAAAAACCATTAAAATTTTAATTTTTACTGGTCTATTTTACTATAGTCTTTTTGTGTGCTTTCTAATCTCGTCAACCAAATGACGGGATTTTTTTATTTAATTTAAATGCTTGAAGTAAATAAAGTCCTTCGGGGTCGGGTGAAATTCCCAATCGACGGTGATGAAGTACATCTTCTAAGCCCGTGAGCTCTTTGGAGCAGGATTTGGTGCGAATCCAAAGCCGACAGTATAGTCTGGATGGGAGAAGGATAAATTATGGCACTTTTTGAAAATGCAGCTTTCAAAAGGCTTATTTAACTATGCCATGAATACTCCCAAACTCCTTAGGATGCTAAGGAGTTTTTATTTTTCCAGTTTGAGAGAGGTGAGTAGATGTTTACGGGCATTATTGAAGATCAAGGAAAAGTGACGGGCATTAAAAAAGATGTAAATAGCATGGAGCTAACGATTGCAACGTCAAAAATTGTTTCAGATGCACATTTAGGAGACAGTATTGCAGTAAATGGTGTTTGCCTAACGATTACCCATTTCAACAATGAAGAAATGACTGTGGATGTTATGCCGGAAACAGTCAAAGCAACAACGATCCATACGCTGAAATTGGGTGACTTTGTGAATCTGGAACGCGCAATGAGTGCAAATGGCAGATTTGGAGGGCATCTTGTTTCCGGCCATGTAGATGGTGTAGGAACAATTAAAAGCAAAAGGCCGCTCTCCAATGCAGTATATATCGAAATAGAAATTGACAAAGAGCTATTAACAAATTGTATTCCAAAAGGCTCCATAACAATTGATGGAACCAGCCTTACGCTTTTTCAAGTTACAGATAGCAGTATAACGGTTTCACTCATTCCACATACCTACGCAGAAACGGTTTTAGGGCGTAAAGGTGTCGGTGAGAAGGTCAATATTGAAACAGACATGCTTGGAAAGTATGTTTTGCATCATTTAAAGAAGACTGAACAAAGTTCAAATGTAACATTAGATTTTTTGAGACAGAATGGATTCTAAACAGGAGGTGGTTCAACATGCTCAATACAATTGAAGAGGCATTGCATGATTTAAAAGCAGGAAAAATCGTGATTGTCGTTGACGATGAAAATCGAGAAAACGAAGGTGATTTGGTGGTTCTGGCAGAATTTGCAAATCCCGAAAACATTAACTTTATGGCCACGTTTGGACGTGGGCTAATTTGTACGCCGATAGAAGAGGGGCTTGCAAAAAAACTGGCATTGCCTTCGATGGTGGAAAACAATACAGATAATCATCAAACTGCATTTACAGTTAGTGTAGACCATATTGACACGACAACTGGAATTAGTGCTTATGAAAGATCTTATACGATTCTTCAAATGATTGATGAAAATGCAGCACCGAATCATTTTAGAAGACCTGGTCATGTATTCCCATTAGTAGCAAAAGCAAATGGAGTACTTGAGAGAAGGGGCCATACCGAAGCGGCAGTTGATTTAGCGAAAGCCTGCGGCAGTTATCCTGCTGGAGTAATTTGTGAAATTATGGGCGATGACGGTAATATGCTTCGCTTAGATGGTTTAAACGATTTTGCTGCACAGCACTCACTAAAAATTATATCCATCGAAGATTTGGTCAGTTACCGTGAAAAGCATGCTAGCAGTATATTAATCAGTGAATAAAGTAGAACAGTTTATTATAAAGGAGAATGTAAAATGGGAAAATTATTTGAAGCAAATTTAATCGGGACAGATTTAAAAATAGGGGTTGTAGTAGGGCGCTTTAATGACTTTATCACTTCCAAATTAGTTGATGGAGCCCTGGATGGTCTAAAAAGACATGGTGTTAACGAAGAAAACATTGATATAGCTTGGGTGCCGGGCGCATTCGAAGTGCCATTCATCGCAAAACAAATGGTGGAAACTGGCGAGTACGATGCGGTTATCGGATTAGGCACTGTCATCCGCGGAGCAACTACTCATTATGACTATGTAAATAATGAAGCGGCAAAAGGAATTGCAAGTGTGTCGCTAAATTCAAATGTACCGGTGATTTTCGGTATTGTAACAACAGAAAACATTGAACAAGCTATTGAAAGAGCAGGGACTAAAGCGGGCAACAAAGGTTATGATTCTGCAGTTTCTGCAATCGAAATGGCCAACCTTAAAAAAATGTTCAAATAATTGGGCGACATTTGCTAAGGTCCAGCTCTGCGAGTGGGACTACAGAAAAAAAACGAACCATAAAGAAATACCATTTTCCTTCCTTGAGGAAAATGGTATTTTTAGAATCTGCCTTATCATTCCATCACTTGTTCCATGACTAAATCATCAAGTGAAGCAAAAGAGTAACCCTCTTTTTTTGCATCCTCGATAAACCTGGGAAGAGCATCTGCATTATGCTTTGCAACTGTATGCAGAAGGATAAGTGCTCCTGGATGCAATTGGTTCATTAATTCATCGTATGCATATTGCCAGCCTACGCTAGAATCATCATGCCAATCAACGAAAGCGGTATCCCAAAAAATATGGGTATAGCCATTTATATTCCCGACTTCCAGTACTTTCTCACTAAAGATGCCTTTTGGAGGACGAACATAATATGTACGTTTCATCCCGGTAGTGTCTTTAAGTGTTTTATCGAATTTCTGCCATTCTTCTAATAGACCCTCTTCTGATAACTTGGACATATCTGGATGGCCGTAAGAATGGTTTCCAATAATATGGCCTTCATCAATCATTCTTTTTACTAAATCAGTTGCACTAGTTAAATAATGCCCGGTTAAGAAAAAGGTAGCTGGAACTTTTTCCTCTTTCAATGTGTCCAAGATGCTTTCTGTATAGCCATTTTCAAAACCGCTATCAAAAGTTAAATAGATTATTTTTTTATTTGGGTCTCCTCTATAAAATGCACCGTGCTCTTTTAAAATGGTTTCAAATTGAGATCCAACATCTCCTGGCTTTTCATCCTTTGATTTAGTAAAGCCCCAATGGTACGCATTCGCATTGGCAACATCAAGTTTAACTAAACTAAAGGCAATCGCAATAACAATTGAGCACAGTGTTAATCTCAAAATGTGATGTTTCCACATAAAGAATTTTAGCCTCCTTTTTGCTTATATTGTGCGAAATCAATTTCTTTATGCTTAAAAATAATGTTTTCAACCGACAAAATTCCATTACTAATTTTCTAAAATGAAACAAACGAAAAAAACATGTATACTAGCTTTAGAAGGAGTGTTTGTATGAAAGTCATATCGAAAATAGGACGACAAAAAAACAATCCAGAACGTTATAATGTTTATTTAAATGATACATATGCATTTGCAGTGGATGAATCAACACTGATTAAGTTTGGCTTAACGAAAGGAAAAGTACTCGAACAATTTGATATCGACGAAATTACCTATGAAGACGAAATTGCAAAAGCTTTTAACAGGGCATTAAATTTCTTAAGTTATCAAATGCGCAGTGAATTCGAAGTGAAAAAAAAACTCCTCGATGCAGGCTTTGGTGAATCTGTTGTTTTGGAGGCAATCAGAAAGCTTGAAAAACTTGGCTTTTTAAATGATGAAACCTATTCCAAGGCTCTTTTGGAAACAAAGAAAAAAACAGCCAAAAAAGGGCCGAGAGCCATCAAGCAAGATCTGATCAAAAAGGGAATCAATAAAGATACACAAAATAAAGTGCTTGATACATTTTCGCATAAAGAGCAGCTATCTCTGGCGATGGAACTTGCCCAAAAGGCGATAAAAGCAAACCAAAATAAAACACCCATGCAAATCAAGCAAAAAGTTCAGGATGTCCTGTTAAGAAAGGGGTATTCTTTTTCGATTGCAAACGAAATACTTGACCAGATTAAGTTGGAGCGAGAAGATGAAGAATGGGACGAAATGATTGAAATCCAGGGTGACAAACTTTGGAAAAAGTATGCTTCAAAGTTTACAGGCAATGACCTCCGAATGAAAACAAAACAAGCCTTATATCAAAAAGGTTTTCCAATAGAAGTAATTGATCGCTTTCTAGATGAAAAGGAGACGGAACAATATGACTGAAAAAAGCTATGCTGAAATGACAGAACAAGAACTAAGGGAAGAGATTGCGAAGCTGAAAGAAAAGGCGAGAAAAGCAGAACAACTTGGCATCGTAAATGAGTATGCTGTATATGAAAGAAAAGCGACAATGGCTGCAGCCTACTTAATTGACCCAAATACGATTGTTAAGGGTGAAATGTACCGTATTGATGGGGCACCAGGGGAGTATTTTAAGGTAGAGTATTTGAAAGGCCGCTTTGCCTGGGGTTATCGTTTAGGCGGGGACCGTTTTGAAGAGGCACTGCCAATTTCAATTCTTTTACCAGTGAAGGCAGGGAAATAAGATGAACGCGAATCATTCGATAGAACAATTAACTCAAATTCTTGCGCAAAAAAACCCGAATCTTTCTGTCAATAAGGCACGTACTTGGATCGAGCTATTGTGGTCCGATTTTGAATCCACATATGCCAAAGCAGGGTACGATTATCGCGGGGCAGAATATACCGAAAAAATCATCCAGCAATGGATTGCAAGCTACGGCGATAAAATACATGAGTTTGCGGGGAGAAACCCAAAGTATGCCCATCTTCTAGATGAGAGTGATAATGAAAAACTGCAATAGGTGAATACTTTAATAAGAAAAAAGAGGAGTTGTCCCAGTGCTTAGGACAACTCCTTATAAATTTTAGAAAATTATCTTTTGCGGAGCTGGGCGAGCCCCTTCCGCTTTTCATTGTCTAGTTGCTGGTGCTAGCTCCTCGACAATTTCAGAATCGCCTGCACGGACAAAAAGCGTCCTTTTGTCGATTCTTCCAATTGTTGTCGGAGCTGGGCGAGCCCCTTCCGCTTTTCCTTTAATCGCTTGCACCTATTTGAAGTTTTTGCTGCAGTTTGTCTTCGCTAAAGATCCATCCAGTGTATGAATTGACAATGTTTAATTCTTTGTCAAGATGAGCTACTGCAACAAAAGGGTAGTGATCGTTACTACGATATCGTAAATCAATTAATCGAACTTCTGTTAGATCGTTCTCAAGTTCAGAGATTTCCCATCGGTATAATGGAGAGAATGATAGGAATGCACTTAAGTTTGAATCTTTGAGTGCTTTATCCACAAGGGGTGTCTTTGGCAGTGGATGAATTTCAAATTTGTCATAAATGTTGATGGTTCTACCGTATGCACGACCAACGTAATAATGGGTTTTCGATCTTGCTGCTACACGCCAATTGAAAAAACGCATTGTTGGTGCAACAATAACATAATCTTCATCTTGAATAGCATGATGCACGGCTTTTTTCACTGCGCCCTGTAATATAAAGCGTAAGATATAGTAGCCAATGATGATTAAGTACATGATTAAAAATGTTGATACTGGATTGAAGCCGAACGCCCATAGTAAAATTCCGATACAATGGATGCCGAAAATGATGGGATCAAACGTATTAATGACCCCCAACGCTACCCATTTCTTTGAAAATGGTCTGAGGGCTTGTGTTCCATAGGCATTGAATATATCCACAAAAACATGTAGAAAGACGGCAAGGAAAGTCCAAAGCCATAGATGCAAAATATTGGCATCCTGGAATATTAAGCTCAAGATACCGGTAATCGCTATTGGCCATAAAATGACTGCTGGTATAGAATGTGTAATACCGCGATGATGGCGGATATAAACAGCATTATTACGTAATTTTAAAACCGTATCAACATCAGGTGCCTGTGAACCAATGATTGTACCTGCCATGACAGCAGCGAATCCCATTGTATTATTCGCTACAACTGGGTCTGCCAAAGCCAATCCGCCTAAAGCAACGCCCATTACTAGATGAGTGCCTGAATCCAAAAATATCAACTCCTCTTATTTGGAGGATTTGGCTGTCTACTTGCCAGTTTTCATAATAGAATATTAAAAACTATTCACATTTATAATTATAATATACCCGAATTTTATGTTTTAAAATCGAATTTTGTCGGAGGATGGAATGAAATATCAATATACAAAAGAATTTCGACACAATTTAGTCGAATGGTTTAACCATGAGAAGCGTGATCTACCCTGGAGACACACATCTGACCCTTATAAAATATGGGTTTCAGAAGTAATGCTTCAACAAACAAGAGTTGATACAGTGATTCCTTATTACAACCGTTTTCTAGAAAAGTATCCAACGATACATGACCTTGCCTATGCGCCTCAGGAAGAACTATTAAAGATGTGGGAAGGTCTTGGCTATTATTCCCGGGCCAGAAACTTGCAGGCGGGTGTAAAGGAAGTCGTTGAAAAATATAATTCAGTGGTACCTGATAATCGACATGATATATCAAAGCTTAAAGGGGTGGGACCATATACAGCAGGTGCAATTTTAAGTATTGCCTACCAAAAGCCTGAGCACGCAGTAGATGGGAATGTTATGCGTGTACTAAGTCGTGTACTGCATATAGAAGAGGATATTGCCCAGCCAAAAACCAGAAGAGTATTTGAAGAGGCAGTGGAAATGTTGATTGATGAACAGCACCCTGGTGACTTCAACCAAGCGTTAATGGATTTGGGTGCAATGATTTGTACACCAACTTCTCCAAAATGCTTACTGTGCCCAGTTCGTGATTATTGCATAGCCTTTAATGAAGGAAAGGCAGATCAATTACCAGTCAAATCAAAAAAGGTAAAAACCAAAAAAGTGCAGTTTAAGGTTTTCGCAGCAGTCGATGAGGAAGGTCGATACTTAATAGAAAAGCGTCCGAGCGAAGGGTTATTGGCGGATATGTGGCAATTTCCCATGATTGAGATAAATGAAAATTCCTTAAGCGAAGAAACACTTCAGCAAAATTATAATGTGGAAATCTCCGGGTATATAGATAAAGAATTACTGGAATTTAAACATATCTTTTCACATTTGACATGGGAGATGGAGTGTATGCAGGTGAAAGTGGTACAAAAAATGGATTTACCAGAAAATGTTCTTTTCCTTACACTGGAACAAATAAGAACTTTACCTATGCCAGTTCCGATGTTGAAGATTTTGAATGTTCTGAATTGAATGATTTTTAATTTGTCGAATAAACTCGTTTCCTTCCGTCCACAATAATTTCACGGAGGTGATAACAAATGGCTAACAACAACAATAACAACAACCGTAATAACCGCAACAACAACAATAACAACAACAATAACAACAACAATAACAACAATTTCAACAACAATGAAGAGTTTGCTTTAGACCAAGATTTCCAACAAGCTCGTCAACAAAACCAAAAGCAAAACCAACAAAACAACCAACGCAATAATAACAACAATAACAACAACAGCAATAACAACAACGACTTCTAATCAAGTCACCCTAACTCGAGTGTAAATAAAGTGAATTCACTTTTAGGTATAGACATTTATTGTCTATACCTTAATTTTTTAGCTGAAAATAAACAGTGCAGATACATAACTTAAATACGATGTTAATCTATATTTTCCCAAGTTATTTGAAAAAAATGTTCTTCAAGCTACAAGTTTTAGATAAGCATTGCTATAATAAACCTAATAGTTGCTAGATGATTGAAATTTTAAATTAGACACAAATATCAGCAAGCGATGTTCATACATAGAGACGAAAAGGTGGGCAATACAATGACAATACCTATAGAAGGAGAAACGATACAAATACATAGTTATAAACATAATGGTCGCATCCACCGTGTCTGGCAAGAAACGATGGTTTTAAAAGGAACGAGAAATATCTTTATCGGCGCAAATGAACGTACACTCGTGACTGAATCCGATGGACGAACTTGGCTGACGAGAGAACCGTCGATTTGTTATTTTCATGCAGAGCATTGGTTCAATATCATCTGCATGCTTCGTGAAGATGGTGTGTATTATTACTGTAATATGAGCTCGCCTTATGTATTTGACAATAATGCAATCAAATATATCGACTATGATTTAGATATCAAAGTATTTCCTGATATGTCCTATACATTATTGGATGAAGATGAATATGAGCAACATAAAAAAGAAATGGGCTACCCAGAAGTAATCGATAAAATTCTAAAGCGCAATGTCAATAAGCTCGTTAGCTGGATCAAACAAAAAAGAGGCCCCTTTGCCCCTGATTTTATCGAGGTCTGGACCAATCGCTACCTATTTAATAAAGAAGTTCAATCAAAGGAAAAATAAAGCCGAAGTCTACTGCCTGCCAGTAGACTTTTTTGTACTATAGAAATCATAACTTCATGGAATAGAAAAGTTAGGATAAAGGTAATTAAATATGGGTATATAGGAAAAGATGGTATTCATAATGGTATGAATCTAATAATGAAGTGGAAAATTCATTCTATATGGAGACGTGTAGATTTTCTAAAAATACTTTAAGCGATTTAATAATGAGAAATAAGAGCGGAAGCCTCGCATTCCAAGCTTAATAAGACAAATCAGCAATATTCCAGCCGGGATGTATCACAATCCAAGATCAATATTGTAAAGAAAAAATGGTTTCTCAAATTTTAGTAGTCTCGACAAGTCGGTGAGACTACCACAAGTTAGCTATGCGGCTTGTGTGGCGGGTGGAAATGTCGCGTCCATGCGACATCGTTTCCATGACCAATACGCGCGCGCCATTAGTCCGCTCACCCAAACAAATATAATTTTAGAATTTTTATTAATAAGCACTATTAAATGGTTTATAAGTTCTTACTGAAAACACGTTAGATGTAATTAACCCCAAACTAGAGTATAGTGTAAAACAGGTGCCAAATTTGGGCACCTTTTCAGACAACTTGTGTTGCTTATAAAGGAAGTGAAATAATTTGGATAGCATTAAACGTTACATGCGCTTTGTGAAGCCCTACCGCTGGGAAATTCTATTAACAATTGCAATTGGTATATTAAAATTTGCGATTCCGCTGTTTATTCCAATCTTAATCAAGATCGTCATCGATAATATCATTGGAGCAGCACACTTAACAAATAGCGAAAAAATTACACAACTCTTTTACTGGCTAGGGGGAACGGTGATTTTGTTCTTTATCATCCGTCCACCAATCGAATATTACCGTCAATATTTTGCCCAGCACGTTGGTAACAAAGTGTTGTTTGATATTCGTCAGGAACTATTTGGCCATTTACAAAAACTAAGCCTGAAATATTATGCGAATACACGTGCTGGGGAAGTCATTTCGCGCGTGATCAATGATGTGGAACAAACAAAAAACTTTATCATGATTGGCTTAATGAACCTGTGGCTTGATGTTGCGACCATTTTGATAGCCATCGGGATTATGCTTACAATGGATGTTAAGCTAACTTTAGTGGCAATCATTGCGCTTCCGTTCTTTGGGTTTAGTGTGAAGTACTTCTTTGGGAAGCTGCGCGATCTCACAAGAAAACGTTCGCAAGCATTGGCACATGTACAAAGCTACTTGCACGAACGAGTAAGTGGAATGAGTATCATTAAAAGTTTTACATTGGAGAAGCACGAACAACAAATCTTTGATAAAGAAAATGGCGAATTTTTAGATCGCGCACTGGATCATACAAAATGGAATGCAAAATCCTTTGCAGTGGTCAATACGATTACCGATATTGCTCCTTTACTCGTTATCGGATTTGCCGGCTACCAGGTAATACAGGGTGAGTTAACTGTCGGAACAATGGCGGCATTTTATGCTTACATTGAACGCTTATATAGCCCACTGCGCCGTTTGGTAAACTCATCGACAACCTTAACTCAATCGATCGCATCAATGGATCGTATGTTTGAATTGATGGATGAAGAATATGACGTTCAGGATAAGAAGAATGCTCTTGAGTTACCGCCGGTTAAAGGACAAGTTTCGTTCGAAAATGTGGATTTCCAATATGAAAAAGACGGGCAAATGGTATTGAATAATATTAATTTTGATATCCAGCCCGGCCAAACAGCCGCCTTTGTAGGGATGAGCGGTGGAGGAAAATCGACAATCGTTAGTTTAATCCCTCGTTTTTACAATGTGACTGGTGGAGCAGTCAAAATTGATGGCATCGATGTAAAGGATGCGGTTATTCACTCCCTTCGTGCACAAATCGGAATTGTGCTGCAGGACAATATCTTATTTAGTGATTCTGTCAAACAGAATATTTTAATGGGGAAACCCGGAGCAACAGATGATGAAGTCATTGCCGCTGCAAAAGCGGCGAATGCCCATGATTTTATCATGACTTTACCAGATGGCTATGATACTAAAGTGGGTGAGCGCGGGGTTAAACTTTCAGGTGGCCAGAAACAGCGAGTTGCAATTGCTCGTGTCTTCCTGAAAAATCCACCAATATTGGTGCTGGATGAAGCAACATCAGCGCTGGACCTGGAAAGTGAAGCATTGATCCAGGATTCACTTGACAGGTTGGCTAGTAACCGGACAACGATTATTATTGCTCATCGTTTATCTACAATAACGCACGCTGATAAAATCTTCGTTATTGATCATGGTGAATTAGTAGAAGAAGGCAATCATGAAACGTTAATGAAAAAACAAGGCGTGTATTATGACTTATTCCAAATTCAAAAATTAGATTAGGAAAATATATCATTCGTAAACTGAAATTTTATCGCTATTGATAAAAAAAGTTTATGACATAAAATGCCCAAGAAAGTCAACATTCGACTTTCTGGGCATTTTTATTTTGCCTGGATTCTGTTTCGGAACATTTGATTTTCCGGGGGTTTAAATAATCATAAGCGAGAAAAATTTAGGAGTTTAGCGTGATAAATTAGCGAAAGCGTTTAATTTTGTCGAAAATATTTTGTGATACTTTCAATTTTTTTAGCATAAAAAGTATGAATTACTAGATTGCAATCTATCAATTTCTAACAGTAATAGAAAAAGAAAAGTGATGCTAGTTTTCAGAATCACTTTCCGGTAAGGAGGGACAAGATGGAAAGAAATGTACTACTGAAAGTAAAAGATTTGGAAACAACTTTTTTCACAGAGGATGGGAGAGTCCCTGCAGTTGATCATATCGATTTTCATATCAATGAAGGAGAAATACTAGCTATTGTTGGAGAGTCTGGTTGCGGAAAGAGTGTAACCTCCCTATCGATTATGGGATTGGTTCCTTCTCCTCCAGGAAAAATTACGTCCGGTCAAATTCTTCTGGGTGAACTTGATCTAACGAAACAAAGCGAAAAGCAAATGAGGAAAATCCGTGGGAAAGAAGTGGCGATGATTTTCCAGGAACCGATGACATCCCTGAACCCCCTCTATACAATCGGCAACCAACTAACTGAGGCAATTTTGCTGCACAACAAAAAAATGAAAAAGAAGGAAGTAGCCAGTAAAGTGATTGAAATGATGAAATTAGTCGGCTTGCCTAGAGCAGAAGAGTTGATGAAGGATTATCCGCACCAATTATCGGGTGGAATGAGGCAGCGTGTAATGATTGCGATGGCTTTGCTTTGCAACCCGAAGCTATTGATAGCAGATGAACCAACAACAGCACTTGATGTAACAATCCAAGCCCAAATCTTGAAGTTGATGAAAGAATTAAATAAACAATTCAGGACGGCAGTGTTACTGATTACCCATGATCTGGGTGTTGTTGCGGAAGTTTGTGAACGAGTGGTGGTCATGTATGCAGGTCAAATAGTTGAAGAGGCGCCTGTGGGAGAAATCTTTAAAAATCCTCAGCATCCTTATACAAAGGGCTTGCTTCAATCGGTTCCGGATATGCGGTATAAGAAGGACTCCTTATATTCAATAAAGGGAAATGTGCCAAAGCCTGGCTCCATACAAATGGGCTGTCGTTTTGCCCCGCGCTGCGATTATGCAACAGAACGGTGTATAACAGAAAATCCACCATTATACGAACTTGGCGAGGGGACCATCCATAAATCAAGATGCTTCTTGCAGGAAACGGAGGGAATCGGGATTGCAGAACGTGTTGCTGAAGGTTGATAACTTAAAGAAATATTTTCCGAAGCGTACAGCTTCATTAAAGAAAGTTAGCCATGTCAAAGCCGTGGATAATGTTTCTTTCGAGGTGTTTGAAGGAGAAACTCTCGGGATAGTGGGTGAATCCGGCTGTGGAAAATCAACAACCGGCCGAACAGTTATGCGGCTGATTGAGCCAACTTCAGGCTCTATAAAGTTTGATGGAGAAGACCTTTCCAAGTTATCCAAAAAAGTAATGAGGAAAAAAAGGCGCGATATTCAAATGGTGTTTCAGGATCCATACGCTTCCTTGAATCCAAGACATACAGTGAAGAAAATTTTAGAGGAACCTTTAATCGTTCACGGGATTGGAAATGCACAAGAACGAAAAGAAAGGATTTCCGAGTATTTGGAAATTGTTGGTTTGGACAGCTATCATGGGAAGCGCTATCCGCATCAATTCAGCGGAGGGCAAAGACAGAGGGTAGGGATTGCACGAGCCCTCATGACAAATCCAAAGCTTATTATTGCGGATGAACCAGTATCTGCATTGGATGTTTCGATCCAGGCGCAGGTACTTAATTTAATGCAAAAGCTTCAGGAGGATTTAAAGCTTACTTATATTTTTATAGCCCATGATTTGGGGGTCGTACGCCATATCAGCGACCGGGTGGCGGTTATGTATTTAGGCAGTGTAGTAGAGTTAGCTGAAAGTGAATCCTTATATGCTGAACCGCTGCATCCGTATACAAAGGCATTATTATCTGCCGTACCGATTCCCGATCCTACTTATGAGAGGGAGCAAATGATCATTACAGGCGATATTTCAAATTCTGTAACAGATACGGGTTGCAAGTTCCAGGCCAGATGCCCATATGCAACCATTACTTGCAAGATGAGTACACCAGATTTAGTAGAAGTTAAACCGGGTCACTCTGTTGCGTGTCATTTATATAGTACTGATTAGAAGTTATTCGAAATCAGCATGAGAGAATCATTGATTTAATCCAGTGGTAATCATCATGTTTATCTATTGATGCGCAGCAATGACATATACATTTAGGGAAATAGGGAGGGTATTTATGAAGAAAAGCAAGCTGTGGTCACTAGGTCTATTATTGTTGCTTGCTCTTTCAGTAGTGCTGGCTGCATGCAGCAGCGATGAAGGAACAACTGAAGAGCCAACAGAAACAAATGAAGAAACAACCGACGGAACAACATCGGAAGAAACAGAAGAAGCAGTTCCTCAAACTTTAGTATTTGGCCGAGGTGGAGATTCGGTATCACTTGACCCTGCAATTGTTACGGATGGGGAATCCTTCAAAGTAACAGAAAATGTTTATGAAACATTATTGAACTTTGGAGAACAAGATACAACAATCAATCCTGGTTTAGCAAAAGAGTGGGAAGTTAGCGAAGATGGTTTAACATATACTTTCCATTTACAAGAAGGTGTTAAATTCCATGATGGAACAGACTTCAATGCAGAGGCTGTTGTAAAAAACGTGGAACGCTGGAAAGGTGGAGCTGAAGAGCAGTTCTATTACTTCCACTCCATGTTTAAAGCGGAAGGTGAAGATATTATTGCGAGTGTAGAAGCGGTCGATGAGCTTACTGTAGTGTTTACACTTTCCCGCCCACAAGCACCATTCCTGAAAAATATTGCTATGAGCCCATTTGCTATCGCTTCACCAACAGCATTTGAAGCAGCAGGCGAGTCTTTTGGAGATAATCCAGTTGGGACAGGGCCATTTAAATTTGTTGAGTGGAAACGAAATGAATCCATCACAGTTGAAAAGAATCCGGAGTACTGGCAGGAAGGGTTACCTAAGTTGGATACAATTATCTTCCGTGCAATTCCAGATAACTCAGCTCGACTGAATGACTTAATGAGCGGTGCAATCGACTTGGCAGATGGTATTAACCCGTCCGATGCTACAATAGTTGAATCCAATTCAGAATTGCAATTGATTGAGCGTCCTTCGATGAATATTGGTTACCTTGGTTTAACAAATACTCGTCCACCATTTGATAATAAGTTAGTACGCCAAGCCGTGAACTATGCGATCGACAAACAAGCAATTGTCGATGCTTTCTTCCAAGGCCGAGCAGAAGTAGCAGTAAATCCAATGCCTTCTACAATTAGTGGCTATAATGACGAAATTGCAGGATACGAGTATGATCCTGAAAAGGCGAAGGAATTATTAGCTGAAGCCGGTTACGATGGTTCTGAAATTGAACTTTGGGCAATGCCTGTACCACGTCCATATATGCCGGATGGACAAAAGGTAGCCGAAGCGATTCAGAAAAACTTGAGTGATGTGGGAATCCCTTCAAAAATCGTCTCATTTGAATGGGCAACGTATTTGGAAAAAGCAAAAAATGGAGAAGCCGATGCATTCCTTTTAGGATGGACAGGTGATAATGGCGATGCCGACAACTTTATTTACACATTGTTGGACAAAGATACGATTGGCAGCAACAACTATGCTTACTATTCTAACGATGAGGTCCATGAATTGTTAATTGCCGCACAATCTGAAATTGATGAAGAAAAACGTATTGAATTATATAAACAAGCACAGGAAATCATTCACGATGATGCTCCGTGGGTTCCATTAGCACACTCGACTCCATTATTGGCAGGGAAAAAAGGAGTTACTGGCTACTTGCCGCACCCAACAGGCTCGGAAAGCTTAATAAACGTATCTATGGAATAAAAAAATAAGTGCCAGGCACATAAACAATTCGAAATTGTTTGAGTGCCTGGCACCCAAAAAAATTAAAGAGGTGACGTTATGCTTCGCTACATAGGAAAGCGGATTTTTCATTTAATTCCTGTGTTATTGGGAATGACCTTTATCGTGTTTTTGATTATCCGTGCGATACCAGGCGATCCAGCCCAAGTGATATTGGGACAGCAGGCAACGGAAGAAGCGATCAAAGCGTTACGGGAAAAGCTTGGACTTGATCAACCTTGGTATATTCAATATTTTGATTACTTAAAAGGGTTGTTGACGGGTGATTTGGGTGAGTCGCTTCGAACAAGGCAGCCGATTTCGACGGAAGTATGGCCATACTTGGCTGCTACGATTGAATTGGCGATTTTTGCCATGCTCATAGCGGTAGTTATCGGTATGAATGCAGGAATTATCTCTGCTTGGTTCCAAAATTCCTGGTTTGACTATATTGCCATGGTCATCGCATTAATTGGTGTGTCAATGCCGATTTTTTGGCTAGGCTTGATGGAACAATGGACATTCAGTCTAGAACTAAAATGGCTTCCTACTTCCGGTCGGGAAGAGGTACGAGACCCGGTACATGCCATAACCCATCTCTATTTAATCGATACGTTGATTCAAGGTCGCTTCGATCAGTTCTGGGTGACAATTAAGCATCTAATTTTACCTGGATTTGCACTAGCTACAATTCCGATGGCCATCATTGCACGAATGACTCGTTCTTCCATGTTGGAGGTACTCCGTTCAGATTATATTCGAACTGCCCGTGCAAAAGGTCAGCGAATGGGTATCGTTGTTTATAAGCATGCATTAAAAAACGCATTAATTCCGATTATTACCATCATTGGATTGCAAACGGGTCTTCTATTAGGCGGCGCAATATTAACAGAAACAATTTTCAGCTGGCCAGGAATAGGCCGCTATATTTATGAAGCAATCGGCTACAGAGATTACACCGTTATTCAATCCGGAATTCTAATTGTTGCCTTTATGTTTGTGATGATTAACCTTGTTGTCGATATCTTATATTCAGCCATCGATTCAAGAATTAAATATAACTAGAAGGGAGTGGGATTCATGTCGGAGCTGGTTTCAAATTCAGTTGACTTAAAACCGAAAGAAGAGAAAGTAGTTGGACCATGGAAAGTGGCGTGGCGAAGCTTCAGAAAAAGTAAAGCAGCCCTTGTCGGCACAGCCATTGTCGTATTTTTCATCCTACTTGCTATATTTGGTCCATTGATTGCGCCGGAAGGAATAAATGAACAGAAATTACAGGATCCAAGTTTGCGATTGGCACCCCCTTCTAGTGAATACTGGCTAGGGACAGATGATTTTGGACGGGATATCTTTTCACGGGTTGTTTATGGGGCAAGAATTTCGTTGGCTGTTGGTTTCTTTTCGGTTATTTTGTCAATCGTAATAGGAAGCTTCTTGGGAATCATTGCCGGTTTTTACGGACGATTCATCGATACCATTATCTCAAGAGTGTTTGATATTATGCTTGCTTTCCCAAGTATTTTATTGGCAATTGCAGTTGTATCCATCTTGGGACCGTCACTGCAAAACGCATTAATTGCCATTGCGATTATTAACATACCGAACTTTGGCCGCCTAATCCGCTCAAAAGTTTTAAGTGTAAAAGAAGAGGAGTATATCGTTGCTGCAAGAGCAATTGGTATGAAGGATTCCCGAATACTGTGGAGACACATATTGCCGAACTCGTTTTCCCCGGTTATCGTACAAGGGACATTGGCCATTGCTACTGCCATTATAGAAGCGGCTGCATTAAGTTTCTTAGGGTTGGGAGCGGAAGCACCACAGCCAGAGTGGGGGAAGATGCTATCAGATGCACGGGTTTACATGATGACAGCCCCGTGGATGATGATCTTCCCAGGGATCGCCATTATGTTGACTGTGCTAGGATTTAACCTAATGGGAGATGGCCTGCGGGATGCGCTGGATCCGAAGATGAAAAATTAAAAAAGGGTGAGCTCATGATGGCTCACCTTTTTTATGTTCTTTTATTATTCTAGTGGAAATAAATCAGTTGATAAATAACGCTCTCCTGTGTCTGGTGCTAGACAAAGCACTTTTGCATTTACAGGAAGCTGTTTTGCTATCTCGATGGCGAAGTAGGCAGAAGCTGCACCTGAAGCACCAACTAATAGGCCTTCTTCCGCTGCAAGTCTTCTAGCCGTAATTTGGGCAGCGTCATCTTCAATATGAAGAATTTCATCAAAGACTTCACGATTTAAAATTTTCGGGATAAATCCTGGTCCTGTTCCCGGAATCTTATGAGGACCGGGAATTCCACCTGCTAATACAGGGGATCCCGCAGGTTCAACTACATAAATCTTTAAATTAGGCAGGCGTTTTTTTAATTCCTCACCTGTTCCGGTAACCGTCCCTCCAGTACCAGCAGTGAGTACAAGAGCATCGAGTTGCTGATCACCAAACGCCTCCAAGATTTCAATTGCTGTTGTTGAACGGTGGGCATCTGCATTTGCCCGGTTATCAAATTGGAGAGGAATAAAGCTATTAGGGACTTCTTGCGCAATACGCAATGCTACATCAATAGAGCCTTGCATCCGTAAATTAGCGGGTGTTAAATGAACTTTGGCACCATAAGCCTGCATTAGCTGCACCCGTTCTTTTGTAGCATTATCGGGCATTGTAATAATACAAGGGTAGCCCTTTACGGCACAAACCATTGCCAGACCGATTCCCGTATTCCCTGAAGTAGGTTCAATTACTGTACTTACTCCTGGGATGAGTTTTCCTTCTTTTTCAGCTTGAAGTATCATATTTAGTGCAGCACGGTCTTTCACACTGCCGCCAGGATTTTTGGATTCTAATTTCATGTAGACTTCAGCGCCGTTTTCAGAGGGTAATTTATTTAATTTTACAATAGGCGTATTTCCAACTAATTCAAGAATGTTTTGATGTAATTTCATCATTCAAGACTCCTTTCAAGTAATTGGCAAAAGCTAGGCAAACAATGACCAGCCTAGCTTTTGAAATCTCCATCTAGTATAAACTTTTCTTTGCGATTTGGCTTATTATAGATAGGCCTTCAACCGAAGGTTTATAAGCAAATGAATGACTCTATTCTTTTAAAGCTTCCTCTAAATAAGAAAGATTCACTAAGCCATCAATATTGTCTGTTGAAATATAGCCGGCTTCTTTGGAGATTGTCGCCATCTCTTTTAAAATTTCTTCTTTCACATCAGTAGTAGGAGTTAAGCGGGCAAATGCCTTTGTTACTTCATCTTTAGATAATTCTTTCCCAGTTAAACCTTCAACATGATCCAGGAAAAGCTGGATTGCTTCCTCTGGATTTTCGTTAATGAAGTCGACAGCTTGCTTATATGCTTTTAATGCCTTCTTTGTTAGTTCTGGATTATTGGAAGTAAATTCCTTTCTGGCAGCCACAACTGTATTTGTGGATTCGCTGCCCCAAGCAAATTCTGATGCATCCAGTAAAAGTTTGGCATTACCATTTGTTTCGATATTCACGCCCCATGGCTCTTGCGTAGCTGCTGCATCGATTTCACCGTTTAACATTAGAGCCGCTGTATCTGCAGGAGCTTGCTTAATCGTAGTAACATCACCGTCGCCAGTAGAACTAGCTGTTAGGCCAGCATCCTGAAGGGATTTCATTAACCCGACATCTTGAGTGCTGCCAAAAGTAGGTACAGCAACTTTTTTGCCTTTTAAATCTTCCACATTGTTTATGCCTGAATCTTTTCCGACAACAAGAACAGCCCCGCCATTTACGGCACCTGAGATAATTTCATGTTGTGGGTTTTTAACATACGTGTTCAAAGCGGGTGTTGGTCCAACTGTACCAATGTCAATTGAATCTGTGGACATTGCTTCCATAAATGCCGACCCATCATTGAATGTACTAGTAGTAATTTCGATATTTTCACCAAATTGCTCTGCATAGTAACCTTTTTCAAGTGCAACAATTGCTGCGATATGTGTCATATTTGGAAAATACCCGATACGTATTTCTGTTGCGGAATCTTTTTCAGTGCTTGTTTCCTCGCCACCGCCGCATGCAGCCAATACTGTTATTGCAAGGGTTAAAATAGCAAAAAATAAAATATTCTTTTTCATTTGATCTTCTCCTTAGTGGGTAGTCAAGATACCCCATTTTCGTAGTACATAACGTTCAATTCTAACGAAGATAAAGTTGTCGATAAAGGAACCAATTACTCCGATAATGATCATGATACTAAAAATTAAATCCATGGCCTGGATGGAGCGGCCTAAATCCAAAAGGGTGCCGAGACCGCCGCTGCCGCCCAGTAATTCACCGGCTAGAACAGCACGCCAAGCCAATGCCCAGGCTAAACGCAAACCTGCAATTTGCTGAGGTATTGTTGACTTGAAGATGACTGTACGGAACAGGTGGAAACCCGTCGACCCCATGGTACTCGCCACGCGAATCAATAAGGGGGGAACACTTTTGAAAGCGGTGCTCGATGTAATGGTAATTGATAGTGCAGCCCCTAAAATAACGATGAAAATAACAGAGCCTACTCCCAAGCCAAACCATAATATGGCTAAAGGCATCCAAACGATATTTGGTATCGCTTGTAGGCTGGTTACAAAAAAGCCAAGTGTATCATCAATAATTTTGTATTTATAGATCAAGAAGCCAAGAATAAATCCAATAACTACCGCGATGAAGAAACCGATAAATAACCTTATTAAAGAAGAGCCGGTTGCTTCCAATAATTGGCCGTCTACAATACCGTTAATTAATGTTTTTACAACCGTGACGCCACCTGGGTCATTTGGAATGATTAATGGCGGCCACATAAAAGCAGGGAAGACTTCAAATTTAGATATCGCTTCCCATATTATTACTAGGATCAACACGAAGATCGTTCGTCTTAAGAGCGTAATCACTGCCTAATTCCTCCTTCAGCACTTTTTCCATTTCTTGTTCAAGCTCGGTTAATATTCGGTTTTCTAAATGTATTAAAATGCTGTCTGAAGAATTTCTTGGTCGGGCCGCCTGGACAGGGAAAATGCTTTTAATCCCGCCAGGACGTGTTTTCATTAGCACAATTCGGTCTGATAATACAACTGCTTCTCGAATATTGTGAGTAACGAAAATAATCGTCTTTCCAGTTTCACGCCAAAGCTTATCAAGTTCCATATGTAATACCATACGGGTCTGTTCATCCAATGCGGCAAAAGGTTCATCCATTAAAAGAATCTCTGGGTCCGTTACCAACGCCCGGGCGATGGCAACGCGTTGTTTCATGCCTCCTGACAATTCATGGGGCAGGGCATGTGCAAACTTGCCAAGGTGAACTTTTTGCAGCCAGTCCAGTGCGCGTTTCTGTGCTTCCTGCTTAGGTACTTTTTTAATAAGGAGTCCATACATAACGTTATCCAGAACGCTCAACCAAGGAAATAAGCCGGACTCCTGAAAAACGACAATTCGATCATTACCCGGCCCTTTAATCGGTTTATCATTGACAAGCAGCTTTCCGGAAGTCTCTTTTTCTAGTCCTGCAACAATATTTAAAAGTGTGGATTTTCCACAACCGGATGGACCCAATAAGGAAATAAACTCTCCCTTTTTAATCGTTAGGGAAACATCATCTAACGCAATTGTAGGAGTGTGATCTTTTCTCTGAAACTCCTTATGGACATTTTGAAGAATAATATGTTCCTCAGCCATATAAAACCCTCCATTCTAATAAAACAAAGTGGTATACTAAGATTTAGATAGTACCCATTTTATGTGTTGGATTTTATTCTTTCTGTCACTTTTGTTACAAATATTCGGAATAGTATAAAAAAGTTGGTGCAAGGGGGAAAGTGGAGTGATAAAGGAACTAGAACAATATAGTAAGGAAATCCCTATAAATAAGGGACAGGTGATTTATCAAACAGGGGACGCCATCAATAGTGTTTATATTGTGCACAGGGGGCTTGTAAAATTAGCTGAAGATGGGGAGGATGGACAGCCGGTTACAATCGTACTTATGCAAGAAGGGGAAATGTTTGGTTTTTTAGATCGATTAAATAATCATTCAGAGCATACGCACTATTCAGTTGCGTTAACAGATGGCAGCCTGCTTTCCGTTCCAATTGATGTCATATTACAACATCTGGATAAACTTTCAGCTATCGAAAGAGCATTATTTTATACGCTAGTTAGGCAATTGGCAGAAGCAAAACAATTAGTATATGTTCACTCGAAAATGACGGTGCCGGAAAGAATTAGCTGGTTTTTAATAAAACTCGCCAACATGGAGAATGGGGTAGCTAAAATCACTATTCCATTAACACATGAAGAAATTTCCTATATGGTTGGATGTAGCCGGCAAAAGGTAACTACTTATCTAAGCAAATGGAAAAAAGAAGGCACCATCCAATATGATCGTGGATTTATTCAGCTGGTTGATATAGATAAGCTCCACTAGGAAATATAAAACTCCCCATGCGTTCTCATGGGGAGTTCAACTTAAGACGATGTAATTTGGTAAGTTCTAATAGAAGCTTTGTTCTAGGTCCGAGTTTTTCTCGTTGCTATGGTAGCTTCTATAGGAGACGATCAAAGTATCTAAATGCTCCAGATTCTCTTCGTAATCCAATAGTCGAGAGAAGATATAGAACAGGTGATAACTTGAAAATTCCTCGTCGCCTTCTCTTTTTTCTTCCAAAGCAATCTGTTGGATTAGTTTCTGCATAACATCTACATATTTTTTATCCTGCTCATCAATCCACTTTGAATGCTCAGGTTTTAGCTTTCCGGTGAACTTTAAAAGTAATTGTTCATGGAAAGTGAGTAAAAAGTCGAGACGTTCCTGTACCATTCCTCGGAATTGACCAGGCAAGTTCGAGATTTCATTTTCATGTTTATGCAAACGATGCAAAAGCTCTAGACTTTTTTTCGTGGTCGTGATCATTTGACGATAAAGGACTAGTTTACGAGCTTGTACAAACCGCTTTTTCTTCGAATAATGCCGTTCTTCTTTATAGAAGTCGTACATTTTCTCCACATCACTCAGGCGTTCCTGAAATTTGTTCAGCGCAGCTTTTGTGGATGTATGCTCTGATGCCTGCCTTGCTGCAAGTCGTGTCCAGCGAATGATATCATCCTGTAATGAATCGATCATTGTAAATAATTTAATTTCATATTTTGGTGGAAGAAACACTAAATTAACGATAAATGCTGCAAATACCCCAACCATGACTGTTAGAAATCGAATTACGCCGAATTCTAAAAAGTCATCTCCTTCAAATATCATAATGGCCACAACCGTAACAAGTGCTAATGATATCGAGCTATCCAGCTTGAATTTTCTCATTAACCCGATCACGATGATGGCCGCAATCCCAATGGCGACAATATGATGGCCAAAAATTAAACCAAATAGTACGGCAACTGTAGCACCGATAATATTTCCCTGAATTTGTTCAAGGATGGATAAATAGGAACGGTAAATAGACGGTTGAATGGCAAAAATAGCCGCAATCCCAGCGAAAACAGGTGAAGGTAAATTTAGTAATTCTGCCAGAAAAAGTGCAAAGACAATCGAAACACCTGTTTTTAATACACGGGCACCTAATTGCATGTAAAAATACGCCCTCTCTTTTTCATTTACTTACCCCTCAAAAACGTGAGGAAATCACATTACTTTACCTAATTTTCTTATCCTGGTCAACTAGTTTAGTGTATTTAAATAGAAATAAAATTATAAGTAAAATCTTGTTATCATTTATTTTAATTGTGAAAAGGCATAATCCACGGCTGCAATTGTTTCAACAATATCTTCTTCTTTATGTTCGGTTGTTAGGAACCATGCTTCATATTTCGATGGAGCCAGATTTACCCCTTTTGATAGCATTAATTTAAAGAAGCGACCAAACATTTCACCATCGGAGTTTTCGGCTTGTTCATAGTTCTCCACTTTTTCATTTGTGAAGTAAAGCGTTAATGCTCCTTTTAAGCGGTTAACTGTAATCGTGGTGCCGTGTTTTTCGGCAGCTTCCAGAATCCCTTTTTCCAATAGGTCTCCTAGACGATCCATTTCTTCATAGACACCTGGTTGTTTTAACACTTCAAGACATGCGATTCCCGCAAGCATTGACGCTGGGTTTCCGGCCATTGTTCCAGCTTGGTACGCTGGTCCAAGGGGCGCAACAGTCTCCATGATTTCCTTACGGCCACCATAAGCACCGATTGGCAGTCCACCACCAATAATCTTGCCCATAGCCGTTAAGTCCGGTGTTAAGCCAAGTAAATCCTGTGCAGCACCATAATGGAATCGGAAGGCGGTAATAACTTCATCGTGAATTGTCAGTGCCCCTTTTTCTTTTGCGGTTGCATGAACAAATTCTAAAAACCCTGGTTTAGGCTCGACGATACCGAAGTTTCCTACGATTGGTTCAATCAGGATGGCAGCTACTTCATCGCCCCATTTATCCATTGCTAGCTGGAATTGCTCTTTATTATTAAATGGCACTGTAATAACCTCTGTTGCCACTGCGACAGGTACGCCGGCAGAATCCGGAGAACCAAGCGTTGCTGGACCAGATCCGGCAGCAACCAGCACTTGGTCGAAATGTCCGTGGTAGCAGCCGGCAAACTTAATGATCTTCGTACGACCAGTATATGCACGGGCAACACGTACTGTAGTCATTACTGCTTCAGTACCGGAGTTTGTGAAACGTACTTTATCCAGTGAAGGAATCGCATCCTTTAACATTTTTGCGAATTTCACTTCATGCTCTGTAGGAGTTCCGTACAGGACGCCAGTTTCTGCTGCTTGTGTGATTGCTTTTGCAATATGCGGGTGACCAAACCCAGTAATAATTGGACCGTAAGCGGCCAAGTAGTCAATGTAGCGATTTCCATCTACATCAAAGAAGTAGGCGCCTTTCCCTTTTGCCATAACAACAGGTGCGCCGCCGCCAACTGCTTTATAAGAACGTGATGGACTATTAACGCCACCAACGATATGCTCCAATGCCTCTATCTGGATTTCTTCGGATTTTGTATGATTCATTTGTAAAGCCTCCTCATTTATTTCACATCCTATTGTAGACCTATTCAAAGCGAATGCCAAAGAATTTGAAACTCATACTCTTCTTTTGTAGGATAGAGAAAAAGGGAGGGTTATTTATGGAATCGTTAATGGAAGCACCGGACTTCACATTAGTAAATGAAAAAGAAGAGGAAGTCTCCTTACGAGATTTTCGAGGTAAAAAGGTCGTGCTATATTTTTACCCAAAGGATATGACACCTGGCTGTACGACGGAAGCATGTGATTTTCGTGATTATCATGACGAGTTTACTGATTTAAATACAGTCATTCTTGGTGTCAGTGGTGATGAAGCGAGCAAGCATACAAAGTTCATCGAAAAATATGGTTTGCCTTTTTCTTTGTTGGTTGATGAAGATCATAAGGTATCTGAAAAATATGGAGTTTGGGTACTAAAGAAAATGTACGGCCGCGAATTCATGGGAATAGAACGGTCCACATTCCTTATCAACGAAGAGGGAATAGTTGAAAAGGAATGGCGTAAGGTAAAAGTGAAAAACCATATCGAGGAAGTTTTAGAAAGCCTGCGCTAAAGAATCTTCCGTTAAGATTTATCTATTTTGGAGGGAAAAAAATGAAGGTATTTTTTACATTTGATTCTAGACCGGATTTACAAAAACAATTAGTGGAACAATTTCCTGAAGTCGAGTTTGTATTTCGCAAGGGGATCATTGATGATGAACTAGAAACAGCCGAAGTCCTTGTTACATATGGAGAAGATTTAACGGAGGAGCATATTTCTAGTGCTGCAAATTTGAAGTGGATTTTTGTTGCTTCGGCTGGTGTTGAAAAAATGCCTAAAAATGCTATTGCCGAGCGGGACATACTTGTATCGAATGTACGGGGTATTCATAAAAAGCCAATGACCGAATCGATACTAGCACATATTTTATCCATAAAACGTGTATTGCCGACTATTTACAATAACCAACGAAACAAAATTTGGGACAAAAGAGGCGGCCACCCGACAGAACTTAACGGAAGCACGGCATTAATCATTGGTCCTGGGGCAATCGGCGGTGAAATCGGAAGACTGCTGCAAGCCTTCGAAGTCTATACAATTGGCTGTAATAGAAGCGGCAATTCAGTAGAATATATGAATGAAACTTATCGTATTGATGATCTGGCAGAACATTTGCCGAAAGCGGATATTGTCATATCGGTTTTGCCTAGTACAGAAGAGACGCAGCATTTAATAGGGTATGAGCATTTCCAGGGAATGCGGGACAATGCAATCTTTATGAATTTTGGCAGAGGGAATCTGGTGGAAACGAGTGTATTGATCCGTGCACTTGAAGAAAATCTAATTCAACATGCTGTACTGGACGTTTTTGAAGAAGAGCCGCTTCCAATGGATAGTAGACTTTGGGAATTGGAAAACGTAACAATTTCTCCGCATTGCTCAAGTCATTCATCACGCTATTTAGAAAGAAGCCTTGAGATCTTTATACCAAGCTTGAAAAAATACCTTGAAGGCGATAAAGATATTGAGAATAAGATGAATATTTTACGAGGTTATTGAGAATAAAATAACATAATGGAATATCTCTTCAAGGGAAATATACTGAATATTTCTTATATTAATAATACTAACTGGTTATTATTATTAATTTTTTATGATTAATCGACGTAAAATAACGGTAGTAGGTATGGAAATGTTGACTACATTCAATAATTTGGGTACACTAATTATAACTATTATAAATTAAGAATTAAAAGAAAGAGGTGCATGGCGATGTCTGATATGCATTTAAAAGATGCCCTAGACACGTTAAAGACAACTGGTGTAAGAATTACTCCGCAGCGTCATGCTATTTTGGAATATTTAATTGAATCAATGACACATCCAACTGCAGATGAAATATATAAAGCTCTAGAAGGAAAGTTTCCCAATATGAGTGTAGCAACTGTTTACAATAACCTGCGTGTATTCCGTGAATCAGGTTTAGTGAAGGAACTAACATATGGAGATGCAGCAAGTCGATTTGATTTCATTACGAATGACCATTATCACATGATTTGTGAATCCTGTGGAAAGATTGTCGATTTTCATTATCCAGGGTTAAACGAAGTGGAGCAATTTGCCTCACATGTAACAGGCTATAAAGTACACTCACATCGTCTGGAAGTATACGGTACTTGCCAAGAATGTCTTGAAAATGCGGGAAAACAAGTTTTGTAATAAGACACGAGCCTAGTAACGGTATGTTGCTAGGTTTTTTATTTTGCTACTACACTAGTTCTAGCGACTTTGAGATCTGGATTGCAGTTGGTTTTGGGCCTTAATGGGAAGTAGTGCTTAAAAAAAGCCGACTCAGCTTGGGAGTCGACTTCAGTCTAACGTTTTTTATTATAATCCTGATCAAATTCTTTGCCTTCTAGTGTAGGGTCTAATGTCAGCGGTTCGTTACAGTACATGCACATATCAACACGGCCAAGTACCTTTGTATGTCTGTTACAATTCGGGCATACTACTTGTACAGCTTTTGTTGAAAGTAAACCAATCCATCCATAAACGGCTGTACTTCCAATGATGCATAATAACCCTAGTGTCATGAAGATGATTACCAATATTTGATTTTCGCGGAAGAAGATTGCCCCATACATAATAACAAAACCAATGAAAATTAATGATAAGGCGAATGAGCGAATTTTGTTTATTTTATTTTTATATGTCTTTGCCATAATTCTCTAGCCTCCCAATCTAGATTCTACTATAACATAGAACGTTTTCATTTGAGGATAAGAAAGTATAGAAATTTTCAAGGCTGGATTCATAATAGATAAACTGGAACTTTAAATAGTAATACAAGTCCTTCTGTAGAGTAATAGATATAATAAAAGAAGGATTCTTTTTTTAGATGTCGAAAGAACAAATTAACGTAATTGTAATTTAGGAGGATTAACATGGAGCATATTTTGCGCCCGATCTACCAGGAACGTGCAAGCCAGTCGGACACTTTAGGCGTTATTCTAGTGACAAAACGTGAAGAAACAAAGAGTGTTACGGATACTTTTGACTCGGTATTATTAATTGTTGTAAAAGAAGCGGACATTCCCATTTTTACAAAGCATTATTTGCATGAAGATAAAAAGATGGCCATGCATGTCATTACAGAAGAGTTATTAAATAAGAGGCTGAATGTTGGGCTGGATAGAAGAATTATTGACTGGATATTCCACGGTAAGGTCATGTTCGATCGTAACGAGTATCTATCGAATTTAAGATTAAAGTTGCAAGAGTTTCCTTTCCTTGGACGTAAATTAAAGACAGGCATTCAATTTTCAAAATTGATTCGCCGTTATATAGAAGGAAAAGAATTTTTCAATCGCGGGAATTATTTTGACTCCTATCATCATGTTGTTGATTCCCTGCATCATTTAGCTCGCCTAGCTGTTATTGAAAATGGTTTATATCCGGAAGTAACCGTTTGGTCCCAAGTGAAGAAGTTGGAGCCTTCGATCTATAAACTATATGAAGAACTTGTAATGAGTACAGAAAGCTTAGAGAAAAGATTGGAGCTTCTTTTCCTAGCCATCGAATTCTTGATCAATTCAAGGACAAATGACGGGGCGCAGCATATATTAGAAACGATGGTATCCAAAGACACATGGACGATACAGGAATTACATAATCATGATGAGTTAAAATACTATGCGAAGGACTTGGAAGTGTTTGTGGAGTATCTGATTGATAAAGGATATATCCATACAGAATCCAAACTTTCAAAAAGCGGATTGATTTATCACCGACATTATAAAGTAGATAAAGAGTTTGTTTCTTCTTCATATGAATGATTCTGGCCGTGGCTATTTCTTAATTGGTAATCTTATAAAAGGGTAAGGAATGAAGCTGTTTTCGGGGTGTTTAAACCACCTCGAATTTTTTTGATAGAAAGTGTTGACTTTCATATCAGTCTCGTTGTATTATTATAAAAGTCGCTGATACGACAAAGTGAAATGACATCAAAACATAACTAGTGAAAATAACTTTTTAAAAAAGTTGTTGACATGATTCGGAAGAGATGTTATTATAGAGGGGTCGCTGAAAAAAACGACTTAAAATGAACCTTGAAAACTGAACAACAAAACGTTAATGAATATCGTTTCTTCTATTAAGTTAGGGAAACAAAATTTTGGACATCAAAATTGATGCCAGCAGATGTTTTTTCGGACATTAGTATTAATGTCCGGC
>NZ_JAUHTQ010000014.1 GCF_030418165.1 Ureibacillus aquaedulcis | reverse complement strand
ATCAGTGGTTTTTTTATTGTAGAAAAAGCCATAGAACTGAAGGTTAAAGATACCGCGCTTTGCGACTAGCGTCGATAGTAGATGAGTAGGGTGACTTCTTGGACATCACATGATCCAAATGGTTGTAAAAACAGCTTCATTCCCCCCATTCGATACCGTTATCCTTTTGAATCGTAGCAATCCCCATCGATTATACTTACTAAATTTCTTATTGGATAAGCAACAGGAACAGAGATAGAATACTAAACAGCAAACAATATCAAGACGTATATATTTTATTTAGTGTAGTTAACCATACGTCAATTAGTGACTATTAATCTACTTAATAAAATTAAATAATAATTGTAAAAACATCTAAATAATGATATTCTTATATAAGAAAATAAATGGGTCCCGTGGTGTAGCGGTTAACATGCCTGCCTGTCACGCAGGAGATCGCCGGTTCGATCCCGGTCGGGACCGCCATATTAGAATGTATATACGCTCATGTAAAGCAATGCTTTATATGAGCTTTTTTCTATTTCCTATTTTTTCCCTATACTATTGGTAGCAATCGCCCTAGTATTAGCGCCTAAATACCTTGTATATCCATTCAGTGAGGGTTCGACCAACCGGTAGCTATACCTCTAATGGTTGTTGTTAACAATCGATGGGTTTCCCTTTGCGTTCTTCCATTCCAATTGATTTCACTACTGCTAGCCAGCTCAAAATCTGTGCAAGGTTGATCGCGGTAATTTGCCCATCAGACTTGCTGTCTTGCCGAAAGGTGACCAGAGAAACCCTCTATAGCAATCTGGGCTCCAAAATTGGATATATGATAGTAACCATTCACTTTGAAACTAAAACTCTCTTTTTTCATTAATATCACATGATGACGCTTGCACATAAATATAGTGGTAGTAAGTCTTTTCTCGAGGTGATATTAATGAATAAAACACGATTCAGAAGAAATTTGATAGCCCTGATAGTGATTATTATAGCTGCTATTATTGTTCTTCTTTCAAAATGGTATTATGAAGTAAATAAATATCACGATATTGCAGACATGAATTCATTTCGCTGGCAAATGAATATGAATATAGAAGAGTTCACAGAACTTGAAAAAGGGATGTCGTATCTAGAGGTAGTAGAGGTCGCTAAAGGAGAAGGAGAGCCTGTGAATGATGGGGTATATATTTGGAAAGATGAATTATTGTTAACTCAAGTTTATGAAATACACTTTCAGGATGGGAACCTAAAAGAGAAAAGGATAGTTGAAAAGCGCGGTAACTCAACGCGATGATTCACATATAGAAAATATTGCACGATTATTTTGAGGTTCGCCATTATCCATCATTCGAAGAATTATGCTTTTATTTTAGAATAACAAGGTATAGACTTTGAACATTTATCGCTGTTTAGGTAAACTTATTGTAATGTGATTGTGAGAGGATAGTTAAAAATGATATTTGAAATGGAAGTTATGTCCTTAGAAGAAACACAAAGCTTAGCTCATAGATTGGCTCAAGTTTTGGAAGCTCAAGACACGATTACGCTTGAAGGCGATTTGGGGGCAGGGAAAACGACATTTACACAGGCGCTTGCTAAGGGTCTAGGCATTACAAGAACAGTAAATAGCCCGACCTTTACGATCATGAAGCAATACGAGGGAAGACTGCCCTTTAACCATTTAGATGTTTACCGATTAGCTGATAGCGATGAGGATCTTGGATGGGAAGAAATCTTTTATGGGGATGCAGTAACTGTTGTTGAGTGGGCGCATTTAATAGAAGAGGATTTACCGGATGAACGGTTGGCAATTGAAATTTACCGAAGCGGTAATGATAAAAGAAAGTTTGTATTCAAGCCAATCGGTAAGCGATATGAAGAGTTGTGTGAGGAGTTATTTTAATGATTTGGTTAGGAATTGAAACATCGAATTCACCTCTATCCATAGCCATTGTAAAAGATGGACAAATTGTGGAGGAGATTGTACAAAATGAAAAACTGACGCATTCCGTTACAGTGATGCCAACTATAGAAGAACTTTTCCGGAAAGCTAACTTAAATCCAGCAGATTTGGATGCAATTGCTGTCTCAGAAGGACCAGGTTCCTATACAGGATTGCGTATCGGTGTAACAATTGCAAAGACATTAGCTTGGACATTAAAAAAACCACTTGTCGGGGTTTCGAGTCTCCAGGTTTTAGCAGCCAATGGCCAAGGGTTTGCTGGTGTCATCTGCTCACTATTTGATGCTAGAAGACAAAATGTATATGCGGCAGCCTACGATGGTGAAACAATGCAACCAGTGATCCAGGACCATCATAATTCCATCGGAGGCTTATTGGAGCAACTACAGCTATTAAATACGCCTGTATTATTTATAGGTCTTGATGCAGTTAATTTTAAGGAAGTGATTACTGCTCAATTGGGTAATCAAGCGATATTTGCTTCTACATCCCTTGCATTGCCAAGGGGCTCCAAGCTGATTGAATTAGCACAAAAACAATCATTGCCAAGTGTAGAAGAAGTTCACAACTTTGTTCCAAAATATCATCGTATAACAGAAGCAGAAGCAAATTGGATTAAGGATCAGAAAAAGGGGCAATAAAAAATGGTACATTATCGTAAAATGACCCCGGAAGATGTAGAGGCTGTTCATCAAATTGAGCTAGCATCCTTTCCAACACCTTGGACATTGGATTCATTCCATTATGAAATGAGAGAAAATAATTTTGCTTATTATATTGTGGCTGAAAATGATGAGGGCAGGATTATTGGCTTTTGTGGAATGTGGCTAGTCATAGATTCGGCTCAAATTACCAATGTCGCTGTTCATGAAGCAGCAAGAGGGCTTGGTATTGGTGAAGGATTGATGAAAGAAGCAATGCGCATTGCCAGAACACGGGATGTGGATGTTATGAGTTTAGAGGTACGTGTTTCGAATTTTGTAGCGCAAAATCTTTATAGAAAATTAGGGTTTCAAGATGGTGGAATCCGTAAAGGATATTATACAGATAATCAAGAAGATGCTCTTGTAATGTGGGTGAATTTAAATGAATGATCAATATATATTAGCAATTGAGACAAGCTGTGATGAAACTGCTGCTGCTATTATTCTCAATGGCAGGGAAATCATCTCCAATGTCGTAGCTTCCCAAATTGAAAGCCAAAAGCGTTTTGGAGGAGTAGTTCCAGAAGTGGCTTCAAGACACCATGTTGAACAAATTACAATGATAATAGAAGAGACGCTGGAAAAAGCGAATATGCAGCCTTCTGAGTTAACAGCAGTTGCCGTTACTGAAGGGCCTGGATTAGTTGGAGCGTTACTAATAGGCATTAATGCTGCCAAGGCCTTTGCCTTTGCACATAGCTTGCCTCTAATTCCAGTACACCATATTGCCGGTCATATTTATGCAAATGAGTTAGTGGAACCGATGCAATTTCCGTTATTAGCTCTTGTTGTATCGGGTGGGCATACAGAATTGGTATTCATGAAAGAGCACGGGAGCTTTGAAGTAATCGGGGAAACGCGGGACGATGCAGCGGGTGAAGCCTATGACAAAGTGGCTCGTGTTCTAAATATGCCATATCCAGGTGGGCCACATATTGACCGTCTTGCACATGAAGCAGAAGAAGGAGTAGAATTCCCTCGTGCTTGGTTGGAGGAGAATTCATATGATTTCAGCTTTAGTGGATTAAAATCAGCGGTTATTAATTATAAGCATAATATGGATCAACGAGGGGAAGAAATTGATCCTCAAAAGGTAGCAAAAGGTTTCCAGGATAGTGTAGTAGAAGTATTAACAACAAAAACGTTGCGTGCTGCCCGACAATACCAAGTGAAGCAAGTAATTGCTGCAGGCGGAGTATCTGCAAATAAAGGACTAAGAACAAGTTTGGAACAAGCATTTGAAGAAGCGAAGATCTCTTTCGTTGTTCCGCCTTTAAAGCTATGTACGGATAATGCTGCAATGATAGGGGCGGCCGCTGCCCATATGTATAACGCAGGAGTTCGTGGGAATCTTGCCATGAATGGACTTCCAGGCAAGGAATTAAAAAGTTGGATATAGAATATATTAGCTGTTTCAAAGTAATTTGAAATAGCTTTTATTTTTTTAATAAAATAAATCATTCTACTCTATGCAAGTTTCTCTTTGAGTTATTAAGTTATACACCTTTTGTAGAATTTTTCTGAAAACTTATCCACAGATTAAGAATATTTTTTTAAAATTGTCAAGGCGAACATCCGTACTTATGCACAAAATGTGTATAACTTGGGGATAACCTGTGGCAAAACTATATATAGTGGTTTTTTTTACACAGTAGATTGTGGATTAATAAATTTAAAACTGTGGATAATGTGGAAAAGTATGTTGATATGTTGAAAATACTAAATTGTTCTTGTGAATAAATTTGTGGAAATTTTTTATCGAAATTTGTCTATTGACCAAGATATATGTAAATTATTAAGTAATAATAAAAATACCATGGACATAGTCACATGGTATTTTTAAGGTTAATCTATTGAGATGCAATAATATTCTCAAGCTCATCATTTAACTCAAGCCATTGCAATTCAAGTTCATCGTGTTCTGTTTTTATTAAATCAAGTTCCGACTGATACTTCATTACTTCTTCGTGGTTCTTGAAGATTTCCGGTTCACAAAGCTTGGCTTCAATATTTGAAATTTGTGCACTTAACTCAATCATCTTCTTTTCCACTTCTTCAACGGTACGACGGATTTGCCGTTCACGTTTTTTGGCATCCTTGTCGATTTGGGAGGTGGAGGCTTTGGATGGTGATGCAGTCTCTGTTATTTTTAAAGAGGCTTTTTGGGCTGCTGCTTTCATTTCCGCCAATTCTTCGAGTTCTTGTTTTTTCTCAAGATAATAATCATAATCACCTAAGTATTCAAATGAACCAGTTCCGGATAATTCGACAACCTTCGTAGCAATGCGGTTAATGAAATAACGGTCATGGGATACGAATAATAAGGTACCGGGATAGTCGATAAGTGCATTTTCCAGAACTTCCTTACTATCCAAGTCAAGATGGTTTGTCGGCTCATCCAATACGAGTAAATTTGCCTTCTGCATCATAAGCTTGGCGAGGGCAATACGAGCTTTTTCCCCACCGGACAATGAATTGATGGGCTTTGCGACGTCATCTCCACTAAATAGGAAGCTTCCCAAAATCGTACGAATATCCTTCTCATTCAATAATGGCCATTCATCCCATAATTCCTGAAGAACAGATTTGTTGCCAGTCAACTTTGCTTGTTCTTGATCATAGTAACCGATTTGAACATTTGCGCCGTAGCGAATATCTCCCGATTGGATTGGCAGATCTTTGACGATTGTTTTGAGCAGCGTTGATTTCCCGACACCATTGGGACCAACAAGAGCAATCCGATCTTCGCGGAACATCCGCAAATTAATATTCTTGGATATGCTTTTTCCTTCATAGCCTATCATTAAATCATCAACGGAAAGGACATCATTTCCGCTTTGGCGTTCGATCGTAAAGCCGAAATTTGCAGAACGCTCATCGCCATCAGGTGAATCCATCCACTCTGTTCGTTCAAGAACCTTCCTGCGGCTCTGGGCCATTTTTGTTGTCGAAGCGCGCGCTATATTCTTTTGAATAAATGCCTCAAGTTTAGCCTTTTCATCCTGTTGGCGTTCGAACATTTTTAAATCTCGCTCATAATTCTTCGCCTTTTCATCTAAATAAGCACTATAGTTTCCAACATATTTTGTCACATGTGTTCTTGAGACCTCGTAAACAATCGACACAACTTGGTCCAGGAAGTAACGGTCATGGGAGACGATCAAAATTGCCCCTTCATACCCCTTCAGATAGCCCTCAAGCCAGCTCAATGTTTCAATATCAAGGTGGTTGGTAGGCTCGTCCAGTATTAATAGATCTGGTTTACTAAGCAATAGCTTTGCCAATGCCAGTCGCGTGCGCTGTCCACCGGAAAGGGAGAGAATGGGCTTTTCGTAATCGTCCGGAAAAAACTGCATGCCGTGAAGCACCGAACGAGTATCTGCTTCATATTGATACCCGCCAGCATCCTTGAAGTCATGTTGTAGTTGGTCGTATTCCGCCATTACTCTTGCATAGTTTTCGGAGTTTTCGTAAACGGCTGGATCAGCCATCCGTTGTTCAAGGGAACGCAATTTTTTCTCCTGGCTTCGCAGTGAGTCGAATATTGTCATCATTTCGTCCCAGATCGATAAATTAGATTCGAGGCCTGCATGCTGCTCGAGATAGCCAATTTTTACGTCCTTTGGGATAATAATTTCCCCGGAATCATACGACATTTGGCCGGCGATTATTTTAAGTAATGTCGATTTCCCTGCACCGTTGCGACCTACCAAGGCAACTCGATCTCTATGTTGAACTTCTAATTTTACTCCGCTAAGTATTTCATCCGTCACAAAAGATTTATATAATTGATTAACTTGTAAGACAATCATTTTAACACCTCAGTTCTATCATTAGTGTAATAGATGAAGAATCCTTGCGCAATGTGGATGCTTTACTTATTTGTGCATGTTTAGTAAGATGAAAACGATTTTGAATTATATAAATTTCACAAGCGTTTTATCGAACCTGCACAAAGGAATTTTGAGTTCCGAGAGATAAGGCTAGTAAAATTGGAGATATAGGCTATAATCACTTATACAGAAAAAATAAAAACAGTCAGTTTGGGAAATAGATCGGGGGATAATTGTGTGAAGCAAGACATGAAAATTCCTCAAGCAACTACCAAAAGACTTCCACTCTATTACCGCTTTTTGCAAAATTTCGCCAATGAAGGAAAGAGGAGGATTTCTTCGCAAGAATTGAGTGAAGCAATGAAAATTGATTCTGCAACAATTCGAAGAGACTTTTCTTATTTTGGCGCTCTTGGCAAAAAGGGATATGGATATGATGTTCTTTACTTGCTTGAGTTTTTTAGACAAACACTTGATCAAGATGAAGGAGCGAATGTGGCCTTAATCGGTGTAGGGAACTTAGGAAACGCCTTTTTAAAATACAATTTCCAAAAGAACCACAATACGAGGATTGTTGTTGCATTTGACTCGAAAGCACCGCGCGATGGTATGGAAGTTAATGGGATACCCGTTTACCATCCAGATCGTCTAGAGGAAATGTATCATGAATATAACGCGGAATTAGCCATCTTAACGGTATCTTCGCGATCCGCACAAAACGTAGCGGACCGGTTGGTTGCGATTGATGCAAAAGGGATATTGAACTTTACACCGGTACGGTTAAATGTACCAGATTCCTTAAAGATGATGAATATCGATTTATCTGTCGAACTAGAGGCATTAATCTACTTGATTCGAAACAGTGATTGACACAAAGTCTTAAAATTTATCCATTAGCAAATTGCGACAAGATGAGATAAAATGTACATATAATAGAGGAGGTGGCTACAATGGTTATGCATTTAAATGCAATTTCACCATTTGCCGTAGTTATTATTTGTGTAGTAGCCCTATTAGTTTTTGGACCAAAAAAACTGCCGGAGTTAGGCAGAGCGATGGGTACAACTTTGCGTGAGTTCAAAAAGGGAACTAGTGGGTTATTAGATGACGAAGACGAAAAGAAAAAGAGCGCTAATGTCATCGAACAAAAAGACCTAGAAAAAGAAAACAAGTAAGCTAAGGATGTCTATCTCAATGAATCCAAAAGATCTCACTGTTATTGAACATATAGAAGAATTAAGAAAGCGCTTATTCATATGTGCAATTTTCTTTATTCTTTCCTTAATTGTGAGCTTTTATTTTGCAAAGCCGATTATCAAATATATTCAGTATAGCGAACAAGCAGAGCAATTGACTTTAAACGCTTTCAATGTAGGTGATCCACTTACTGTTTATTTGGAAGTTACATTTATAGTGGCGCTGATCATTACATCGCCCATTCTTTTATATCAGCTTTGGGCGTTTATCACACCCGGGCTGCATGAAGCCGAAAGAAAAGCAACGTTAAAATACATTCCGTATGCATTTTTATTATTCGTTGTTGGACTGGCATTTGGCTATTATATTTTATTCCCAAACGTCATGAACTTCATGATGCAATTATCAGATGATCTTGATATTCAACAAACAATTGGGATTAATGAATATTTTGGATTCTTATTTAAATTGGTCGTTCCATTCGGCATCATCTTCGAATTGCCAGTGGTAATGCTTTTCTTGGCACGGTTGGGAATCTTGAATCCTCAGCTTATGGTGAAGCTGCGCAAGTATTCTTACTTTGTTTTATTCGTACTCGCTGTATTGGTAGCGCCGCCCGATATTATTTCCTATATTTTGATTTCAATTCCATTGTTCGTTTTATATGAGATCAGTATAGTGATTGCGCGGATAGGTTATAAAAAATACCAAGTGGCCGAAGAAAAGCGTTTGCAGGAAGAGAAGGAAATCGCAGAGAGAATACAGGTAGAAGACTTACTGGCTGAACAGCGCCGTCAAATTGAGGAAATGAATAATCGACAATAATTTTAAAGCCTATTTTCAAAGATGAATTCTTTTGAAAATAGGCTTTTTGTTATGATAAGAATTTATCCAGGTTAGACATTAATCAAAACTATTGAAATAAGTGGGCGTTCATTTGGACAATAGTTACAAAACCGTTCAACATCATATGAGCGATAATCGATGTTAGTAATCGACGTGTCTTATAATATAAAAACGCAAAGATAAACCCGCTGATGGTATATAAAATGATGTGTGTAAAATCAAGGTGTATCAGGGCAAAAATGATAGAACTGATAATTCCTGCAACCCAGAAACTTTGTGTTTGAACAATAGAACCAAACACTACGCGCCGGAAAACAAGTTCTTCTAATATTGGTCCCAGAATAACTGTAGCGAGTATCATGATCGGGGCAACTTCTGTTAAAAGAATAATTGTTTCCGTATTCTCGGAGCCTTGTTGAATGCCAAGCCCGGTCTCAATGATGGCCCCGATCGTCTGTCCAAGAAAAACTAGGAAAAAACCTATAATCCCCCAACCGATTGCAACAGGAATTGAAGATTTTTCTCCCTTAAATATATTCCAGAAGTTCTTATTTTTAGAGATTAAGAATATACAAACTAAGAATGCAATTGCAAATGAGATTGTGGACCACCATCCAGCCAGCGCAATTTCTTCATTTCCATCTTGTGAAAAAAATTGCAGGAAGAATGACTTAATAGGTTGAATTCTTAATAGAAAGCCAGATAATTGCATGACTATGTAAGTGATTAAAACATAGAAGGCAGTTTTTTGAGTTTGAATTTTTGTAGAAGTGCTCAATAGAATATTTCCCTCTTTCTAAATCTAGTGTGAAAAACTTTGTGAGTCCCCGATTGCGCTTAAAAATTAAATTAAACGTATATCCGGAAAAGTAAGTAGATAAACTATCACCGGTAAGTTTTAGTTATGATACTCTATGCTTCTATTGTAGATGAATGTGGAGAGAAAACAAAATTTTTTAGGCTTCTGGCTTGCAAATGGAAAAGTAATTCATTATTATAATAATTGTGTTAGCACTCCTAAGTAGAGAGTGCTAATAAAATTATATAAATTATAACTTGTAGGAGGTTGTTTCACTTGTTAAGACCATTAGGTGATCGTATCATTATCGAACTAGTTGAGGTGGAAGAAATTACAGCATCAGGTCTTGTACTTCCAGATTCAGCAAAAGAAAAACCACAAGAAGGTAATGTAGTTGCTGTGGGAACTGGTCGTGTACTAGATAACGGCACACGCGTCGAGCTTGATGTGAAAGAAGGGAATCGCATCATCTTCTCTAAATACTCAGGCACAGAAGTGAAATATGAAGGCAAAGAATATTTAATCCTTCGCGAAAGTGATGTATTGGCTATTATCGGCTAATAATTTGAAAGTTAATCTTAAGCAAAAAGGGCGCCATACATAACCTTTACGGCGCTCACATGCTACTTTTGATTTTGAATAGAATAATAAAATTTGGAGGTAGGCAAAATGGCAAAAGATATTAAATTCTCTGAAGAAGCTCGTTCTTTAATGCTTCAAGGTGTTGATAAATTAGCAAACGCAGTAAAAGTAACATTAGGACCAAAAGGGCGTAATGTTGTATTAGAAAAGAAATTTGGTTCTCCATTAATTACAAATGATGGTGTAACAATCGCAAAAGAAATCGAACTTGACAATCCATACGAAAACATGGGTGCAAAATTAGTAGCCGAGGTTGCTTCTAAAACGAATGAAATCGCTGGTGACGGTACTACTACTGCAACAGTATTAGCACAAGCAATGATTCGTGAAGGACTTAAAAATGTAACTGCTGGAGCTAATCCTGTCGGAATCCGTAAAGGGATGGACAAAGCGGTTGCTGCTGCATTAGAAGAATTACAAGCGATTTCTCGTCCGGTAGAAAACAAGGAAGCAATTGCTCAAGTTGCTGCAATTTCTGCTGCTGATGAAGAAGTTGGTGATTTCATCGCAGACGCAATGGAGCGCGTTGGTACTGACGGTGTAATCACAATTGAAGAATCTAAAGGGTTCACTACTGAATTGGATGTTGTAGAAGGTATGCAATTCGACCGCGGATATGTATCTCACTACATGGTAACGGATACTGACAAAATGGAAGCAGTATTAGACAACCCTTATATCTTAATAACAGATAAAAAGATTTCAAACATTCAAGAAATCTTGCCATTACTTGAACAAGTTATTCAACAAAGCCGTCCGCTATTAATCATTGCAGAAGATGTTGAAGGGGAAGCACTTACAACATTAATCCTGAATAAATTACGCGGTACATTCAACGTAGTAGCTGTTAAAGCTCCTGGATTCGGTGACCGTCGTAAAGCAATGCTAGAAGATATCGCTGTGTTGACTGGTGGTCAAGTAATCACTTCCGAGCTTGGCTTAGATTTAAAAACAGCTGATGTAACAACATTAGGCCGCGCTGGTAAAGTTGTTGTGTCTAAAGACAATACTACAATCGTTGAAGGTGCTGGTAATGCCGATGAAATCGAAGTTCGCGTTAACCAAATCCGTTCTCAAATTGTTGAAACTACTTCTGAGTTCGATAAAGAGAAATTACAAGAACGCCTTGCTAAATTAGCTGGCGGTGTGGCAGTAATCAAAGTTGGTGCTGCAACTGAAACTGAACTAAAAGAACGTAAATTACGTATCGAAGACGCATTGAACTCGACACGTGCTGCTGTTGAAGAAGGTATTGTATCAGGTGGTGGTACAGCGCTTCTAAATGTATACGGTGCTGTAGAAAAAGCTCTTGATACAGTAGAAGGTGACGTAGCGACTGGTGTACGTATCGTATTACGTGCTCTTGAAGAACCAGTACGTCAAATTGCAAACAACGCTGGTCTTGAAGGTTCAATCATCGTGGACCGTTTAAAACGCGAAGAAATTGGCGTAGGCTTCAACGCTGCTAACGGCGAATGGGTAAACATGATCGAAGCGGGTGTTGTTGACCCAGCGAAAGTTACTCGTTCAGCATTACAAAACGCTGCATCTGTAGCTGCTCTATTCTTAACAACAGAAGCAGTAGTAGCAGACGTTCCTGACACAAATACTCCGGCAATCCCAGATATGGGCGGAATGGGCGGCATGATGTAACTTCCACACGGATGTGGTGGCTTAGGCTTTGCAACAGGACGTTGCGTTCTTTGCCTAAGTTCCTTCGCGCACGAAGTTGGTCATGCGGACGTTGCCGCAGAGGCTTACACGATGTAAGTCATATCAGCATTGCCACAGGACGTGGCGGTATTGCTGATAAGTGGCGGGTTTAGTCCGCGTTCCTTAAAATTACTTGTTATTATTGGGTTTGTATGTAAGATGAAAGTGATTTGCTAACATTTTGCTAACATAGAGGATTTTAATTGAAGCTTCTCATTAGTTGTGAAAACTTTTGGGAAGCTTCTTTTTTCATTTCTTTTGTTACGTGGAGATAATCTTTAGTGGAAGAACCAGGGGCTTTCTTAAGCCCCCTATAGGTTTCTTCTAAGCCTGTTTCTCTTTCTCTAGTTTTAGCCGTCAAATCACTTCAGAGTTTGCTCACAGGGCTTGTCTGTTGATTATATAATGGTTTATTCACGTCATTTTAATGTTTCGTGCTTACCGTTTCTTAGCTGCTAGTGAAGTTTTAGTTTCTTCAACAATTCGACCGATTATAATTCGTAACTACTAGCTGGTACTGCTAGAACGATTTCGGGCTTACTAACTGGCATAGCCTATAAAACTATAAAACTTAGAAACCGTAAGAAATCTTCCGGTGATCATCTTACTTATTGAAGGATTTTAAATTTTGCTTGCCCCACTCATACATCATTAAAACAATTGGCATCAAGCTTTGACCTAGTTCTGTCAATGAATATTCTACTCGTGGAGGAACTTCCGGGAATACTCTCCTTTGAATAATGCCATCTTCCTCTAACTCTCTAACTTGGGTTGTTAATACCTTATGCGTGATTTTTGGAAATAAGTGTTTAATTTCACTAAAACGTAATGTCCCATCTGTGCCTAGATAGTAAATAATCGTAATTTTCCATTTGCCGCTAATGATGGATAAGGTTAATTCCTTTTCACAATTAAATTCACCATTCTCAATTTTCTTTCTAACTTCCCTTCGTAAATCGTTCATCAAATACTTCTGCCCCCTTTTAATCAAAAAGTATCCTTTAAGTAACTTTCTCACAAAAAAGTGCGTTCTTCCAAAGAAAGGAACTATTTTTTAGAATAAATTTAAGATAGAGAATATTTAGAATATTAACCTTCATAAAATGGAGTAAGCAACTTGAGATAACTCTATCAATTTGGGATGAAAAGAACTACGTAATTTAGGTAAGAAAAATGGAGGGGGAAAAAGAATGACAGGAAACAGAGCCGTAGTTTACAGGGGGACAGGACAAGTAGCTGTTGAAGATATTGGCTACCCGGACCTAATCTTAAGAGATGGACCAGGAGTAAATCCTTTAAATGTTGGTCGTAAGTGTGACCATGGCGTAATTCTTAAGGTTGTTACAACGAATATTTGTGGAAGTGACCAACATATGGTTCGGGGTCGGACAACTGCTCCTTCAGGGCTTGTTCTAGGTCATGAGATTACGGGTGAAGTCATTGAAGTAGGACGAGATGTCGAATTCATCAAAAAAGGGGATCTTGTATCCGTACCATTTAATATTGCTTGTGGCCGTTGCCGCAGTTGCAAAGAACAGCATACACATATTTGCGAAAATGTTAATCCAGATCGCCCTGGTTCTGCTTACGGCTACGTAGACATGGGTGGATGGGTAGGTGGGCAATCCGAGTATGTAATGGTTCCCTATGCAGACTTCCAGTTGCTGAAATTTCCAGATAAGGATCAGGCCCTGGAAAAAATCCTTGATCTAACAATGCTTTCTGATATATTCCCAACAGGTTATCACGGTGCGGTAAGTGCCGGTGTGAAGCCTGGTGCTACTGTATATGTAGCTGGAGCTGGACCAGTAGGTTTGGCTGCAGCCCATTCTGCCCAACTTTTAGGGGCCTCCGTTGTTATCGTTGGTGACCTAAATAGTGAGCGACTTGCACAGGCTAGGAGCTTCGGTTGTGAAACGGTAAATCTTAGCGAACATCCTAATCTCGGAGAGCAGATTGAACAGATTCTAGGAGTTCCAGAGGTCGATTGTGCGATTGACTGTGTTGGTTTTGAAGCACATGGACATGGTAAAGGAACAGGTGAAGCTCCAGCTACTGTTTTAAACTCCATAATGGAAGTTACCCGTGCTGGAGGGCGACTTGGTATTCCAGGTCTATATGTTACAGGTGATCCTGGTGCGGTAGATGAGGATGCGAAAATCGGTACTTTAAAAGTTCGTTTGGGGCTTGGATGGGCTAAGGCCCATACTTTCGTAACTGGACAAACACCGGTTATGAAATACCACCGTGACTTAATGATGGCTATCCTGAGTGGCAGAGCTCAAATTGCGAAAGCTGTAAATGCAACACCGATTTCCTTGGATCAAGCACCGGCTGCATATGCTGAATTTGATCAAGGGGCTTCCAAGAAGTTTGTCATTGATCCTCATGGAATTTTAACTAAATAAGATAGGCAATTTAAAATTAGGAGGTCCAATATTATGAGTAACATTACATTAGAGTTGGCCAAAGAAATCATTTCAGGTGCTGAAGAAGAAGCAAAGAAAATTGGAGTTTCCATGGTTATTTCAATCGTTGATGAGGGTGGAAATATGATTGCTACCCACCGCATGGATGATGCCTGGTTAGCAAGCATTGACATTGCCCAAAATAAGGCTTGGACATCAGTTGCGTTAAAAATGCCTACTTCAAACCTAGCGCAAGCAACGGTTCCTGCAGCTGAACTTTATGGTTTGAATACAACAAATAATGGACGTCTTGTCGTTTTCGGTGGTGGAATTCCTCTTATCAGTAATGGAAAAGTGATAGGGGCTGTGGGAGTTAGCGGCAGTACGGTTGCTCATGATGTTCAAGTTGCAGAGGCTGCTGTGAAAGCGTTTAATAATAAGTTATATGTTTGATAGAAACAAGTTTGAGTGAACTTTTTAGTATATATTTATTCGGGGAGAGTCAGTAGATTTTTACTGGCTCTCATCATTTTAATAAGAAGCTGAAACATACTGCCTCAGGACGCTTTAAATGCACGGGGCAGATAAAGTATTGTAATGATGTAATTTAAAGAAACAGACGTAATGGATGAGTTCCGACGCACGAAAAAACTGCCGACCATAGTCGGCAGTTTAGATTATCGAATTACCAATTGCTATTATTTAGCTTTGATATGTGCAACGACACTATTATTTCTATAAGTGACAGTTACCTTATAACCATCAGCAGTTACATTATCGAATTTACCTATCACCTTGTCGGCAGTCATTAAAGTAATGTTTGTAGCCTTTTCTCTTTTATAATTAGAAAGATCCAGATTCAGGTTTCCACCATCAAGATATAAAAGTCCCTCAACATTTAGTTGACTGTAGTCATTTTCCATTGCAATATCTAGGTTTCCAGCTTCCATTGTTAAATTGCCTTTTAAATCTAAAGATCCATCTACATTAACTAACAATGTACCGTTTTCTACATAAAGATCGCCTTCACCAAAAGCAGTCCTAGAAGTAGCTTCCAACGTTCCGCCTTGCAGCAATGTGCCTCCTGAGTAACTATTATTTCCTGTTAATGTAAGCGTTCCTGTCCCTTGCTTGGTAAGCATACCTTTGCCGGTAATATCATTTCTCCACCAATCATGTGCATGAAATCTTCCTTTTGAAGCATCCATATCCACGGTTACGTTGCTTAAAAACGCACCATATCCATCAGATGCTGTTACCAAATCAAGTCTTCCCCAACCATTTGATTCATCTATCAATGGGTAGCCTGACTCAATCTCTGTAGTATACAGTACTTCTCTACGTTGCTTATCTGTTAAATAAGGCTGACGAGTTTCCAATAAAACTTCTGCCCCTTTAGGTACTACAGGGTCTAAACCTTTTATCCCTGTTTGAGGTAATCCGTAAGTAAGTTTTTCTCTATAGAAAGCTTTATTTGCTTCATGATTTTCCCACTTTTCTTCATCGTACGCACTTTCAAACTTATAAGCCTCTGTTACCGTATGTGCGTATTCGTATAAGCTCATATTTTTTGATTCAGCTACTTCACCGAATACTTCTCCAGCATTTTCATAAGCCTTATCCAATACCTCTTTATTTTCTGCAAGGTTGTATGCATAGGCAGTCATTGCTGTAGATTGTATTCTTGCTCCTATAACATCAAGTGGAGAATGCATTCCGGTCACTATTCTATTTTCTCCCATTTGAGCTGCTCTTGTTAAAAATTCAGCATATCTTTCCGGTGTTGCATATGCAAATCCGAATGTTGACAAATAAGCTGCACTTGTATGCCCACTTGGAAAAGCTCCGTCTTTACCTCTTCCGTCTTCTGCTTTTCTTTTGACATATTCCAACGCAGGAATTACTTCCACATTCGATTCATATTGTTGGTAATGTCTTTCTCCGGTTTCTTTTTTGCCACCTGAAGGTAATTCTTCTACTGTACTTCTACCGCTGCCGAGGGTTTCCCAAACAGGCAACCCATTCTTATCAACCACTTCTTTCACTTCTCCATTTGAATTCATTCTGTACGGTCTTGGAGAAGAGAAAAAGTATTTGGAAGGATTTGACGAAGAAGGATTCCTAAATCTAATTAAATGTACTAAATCCATTGCATCTGAGAGTTCAGAGTCCTTCCATTGTCCCATTCCTTGGCTCTGGTCTTCAACAGTTGTTTCTTCCAATACTATATTCATGTCCTCCGTTGTTCTAACAACACTTGTGACCGGTTTAACGATATCAACGTAGGTATTAGCCAAAGGCCCAAAAGCTTCTATCATGCTATATATCTTATCTCTTTGATCATCGTAATAGGCCGCTAATGCCTCTTCGTCAGTTCTGTTTTTAGTAACCTCTTCCACATATTTTATATTGGTTTTCCAAGTCTCTGAATCTCTGATTTCTTCGTTGGCATATGTCTTTTTATCTGCTACTACTTTTGTCTTATCATTTTTATATCCATCAAAATAAACTGTAGGTCCGTCACCATAATTGGCAACCTCACCAATTGCACCAGGTTTAGTTAACGCTGATCCGTCTCTCCAATCTGGTTGATTTAAAGACCATATTTGATCAAAACCATCTAAAATACTAATAAAAGGATTAGTTGCAGCTACATTCTTTAAGATAGAATCATTGGCATTTCCACCATTATCCACTGCCGATAAAGTTTTATCAACTTGAGGAGCATCTGTATTTACTTCTCCAGTAGTCCCTTGTGGTTTTTGAGGCTTTGAAAACTTATCACCTTTAAAAGTGTTATTTGATGTAACAACTGATTCTGTTAGAGAACCGTGAGGATAACTGGAAGCCTGAACAGGAAGTGTTGAAGATGCCATCGTTATCGTTGCAAGTAGTATTATTGAATTTTTTTTCACAAATTTCATATCTTTTGTGTTTCTCCTTATTTTCTCAAATGTTTTATTTAATCTCTAAAAAGATATTAAGAGATTGAATACTCTTTAACCGCATAGGTTTTACTATAAGGAGCGTATGTTATTTGAATATAGTGAAATTATTAAGGTTATGTGAATTTTATGAGGAAATAGAAGATGTAATTTTACAAAAGTTGTAGTTTTTTAGAAATCCTAAAAAGGAAAAAGGGAGCTTAAACAAAAGGCTCTGTTAAAGTCTGTTGTTCATAATTTGATTTACAGAACCATATTTTTTGTAATGGGTTTAACTATAAAAAAGTTGGTGATGAACGTTTCAGGTGTTAGAATCCATTCAACATCAAAGGAATCCAAATACTATGAATGACTTGGTGATTAAAGTAAAATTTAATACAAAATTTGGAAATGTATGATACGCTTAGGTTATCTAGAGTCACGATATAAACATTACTGCTTGTTCAACTTGGGGCTAGCATAATCATTTATATTTAAAATCAAGGCAAATAAAACTTTGTCCTAATGATACTAACGGGTGCGATGCTTTAACAGGGCTCGCTTGCCTTGTTGCGCTAACGAGGCAGTTTACATAACATAGAATACCTAAGCCGATGTTTTTTGCTCGTCTAAGAATAATGGTGATTTTTAATAATATTTCGAAACCTTACTTTCAGTTGCTTGTGAGATGGAAAGAAATACAGGAACAGTACTTTTGTGGATTAAATAAAACTAAAACAGGAAGAAATGGGGTGATTTTATTTTAGAAAAACTCAGGAAAATTAATATGAAAACTGCTGTATTTATGGGAATTATTTTTTACTCTTTGACTATCTTAATCCACTTTCTTATTATAAGCAAAAGTATGCCATTCACATGGGTTAATGGTGGAAGGTCAGAATCATTTGCTAATCAGCTTCCAATATCTGTTATAAATATGGTTATTTCTATTATTGGATTGGTTTTTACGTTGTTCGTTGGTAGATTTAAACTATATAAATACACAAGAGGAATAACCGTTATATGTTGGTTTTTTGTTGTACTTTGGTCTTTTGGATTTATACAACAACTGTTTGGAACAACTTTTGAAAAAATGGTTGTTTCGATAGTATTGCTTCTTGGAGTTATCTCGAACTTGCGTATGGCGGTTGAAAAAAAATAGCTGTAACTATTAAATTAACAAGTTTGTGAACAATTACCCTTAAACTAAAGGGGGCGTTAGTTTAACAAGCAAATATTATAAAAAAGGAACTTCCTTACATCAGGAAGTTCCTTTTTTGTTTGGTGAAATTCCAAATAGGACTGAGGGCTTAGTAAAGAATTAGCCTGAGGAAGGTTTTGCTAATAATTTCCATCTGTTATGATTACGTTGGTAAGTTCAATATTTATTGGGTTCAAGTCTAAAAACAATCTTATTGGAAGGAGATATAATTTTGTTCTTAAAAATAGTAAAGAACGATTTCATCAGGAATAAGATTTCCACTATATCAGTTTTACTATTCATAACGATGGCCGTTATTTTGGCAACTAGTGCAGTAAATAATGTGACCACTTTGATTCAGTCGATGGCAAAATTAGAGGAACGTGCAGTACCAGCTGATATTGCGCAGATGCATACCGGTGAATTTGACCAGGCAGAAATTGACCGATTCACGCTCCAATACCGGGATCATATAGCGATGCAGGAGACGATGATTCTGCAAAATGTTGATGGAAGCAATATTCATTTTAGTCAAAATCAAACATTGGCTGGCACGATACAGGATATTTCATTTGTTGTTCAGAATCGTAAATTTGATTTTATATTGAATTTGGATAATGAAAAGCTGGATGTAAAGGAAGGGTTCGTTGCTGTCCCCATCTATTTCATGGAACAACATGACTTAAAAATAGGTGATACGATTACAGTGAAAAGCGGCGGATACGAGAAAGAGTTTGTCATTTCAGATTACGCAAGAGATTTTGAAATGAACTCTTCCCTTACTTCTTCCAAAAGGTTTGTGATTAATCATAATGACTTTCATGAAATGTTTGTGATAGGACCTGGGGAAATGGAATACCTGATTGAATTCAAATTAAATAAAAACGGAGATGCTGATACTGTTCAGACAGCATATATCGAAGCAGGTCTTCCGGCAAACGGCCCGTCAATCAGAGGAAAGATGTTTCTGTTGTTTAATGCCATGTCAGATATTGCAGTCGCAATGGTCATCATTCTTATCAGTATTTTGCTGCTTATTATAGCTTTCCTCTGTATCAGGCTTACATTTTTGGCAAGCATTGATGAAGATTTGAGAGAAATCGGTGTTATGAAAGCAATGGGGATATCCAAAGAGGATATAAAGAAGGTATATCTTAACAAATACAGGGCCATTTCATTGATAGCCGGTATCATCGGTTATCTGCTTTCCTTGGCAACGGTAAATCTGCTAAACGGTAATATAAAGCTATACATTTCTTCCGATTTATCCGGTAGCTTGAATTACTTGCTATCGCTTATAGCTCCATTACTTGTATATTTCATAATTGTGATGTACTGCAAGAGAGTACTGAAAAGAATCGATAAGATTTCGGCGGTGGAAGCATTGCGGAGGGATTCCATTGAGCACGGAAAGAACGGAAAACATCATTTTCCACTGATAAAGAACAAATTCTTCAGCATTAATATATACATGGGGCTTGTGGATGTTTGGAAACGTTTCAAACTGTATAGGCTGCTGTTTGTTATTTTTATTGTATGTACGTTCATTGTTATACTTCCTGTAAATATTTTTAACACCATGACTTCACCAGAATTTTCTACCTATATGGGAATAGGAAAACAGGATATGAGAATCGATCTTCGAAGAACCGATCGCATTACAGAAGATTTTATAAAGCTGCAGCAAGAGTTAGAAAATGATAACGATATTGAAAAGTTTGCAACCTACGTCACAAGTTCCTACCCGGTTAAGAACGAGGAAGGTTCCTGGAATTATATGAATATTGAAATCGGGGATTTTTCTGCATTCCCATTAAACTATTTGGAAGGAAGAGGACCGGAGAGGGAAGGAGAAATCTCGCTCTCCTTCGCTAATGCCGCAAAGGACGGCTTAAACAAGCAGGTAGGGGATGAGGTAACTGTCCGAGTAGGTGGGAGAGAGCAGTCTTTAACAGTTACGGGTATTTATCAGGATATTACAAATGGTGGAAAAACAGCAAAGGCGAATGCAAATCTTGGCGTAAATGAAAAGGCTGTTCTTTGGTATATTGTGAGCATGGATATGGTGGACGGGGTTAATATTCCTGCGAAAATGGACTACTACCAGAATGCTTATAGCACGGCGCAGGTAAATGATATCAAAGAATATACGCAGCAGACACTTGGAAATATCATAAATCAGATGGGTACCGTTGTAATAGGCGGAATTGCCATCGCCATCATCATAGCTGTATTAATCACGGCATTATTCCTTCGAATGTTACTATCAAAGGATATTTCTCAGATTGCCATCATGCGGAGTGTGGGATTAACTTTAAAGCAGATCAATCATCAATATATGGCAGGTACGATGATGGTACTGGTAGTGGGAATCATACTTGGAGTTGTGATTGCGAATTTACTGGGAGAATTTCTTGTCAGTATGGCCATGTCCTCGATGGGAGCAGCAAAAATTGAATTTGTTCATATTGTATGGCAGACCTGGCTGCTTTGTCCGTTGGCACTCATTACAACCGTTGGATGGACAATATTCATGTCCTGCAAGGTAGCTGTAAAGGATGATCTATCTGTCGTCTTAAGAAGCTAACGGTACTAATATGCATCCCAGGACAATATTGGGAAATAGACTTCGATTTTAATATTTGGAATAGGAGGAATATGGATGACCTATATAATAGAAGCAAGAAATATGAACAAAAAAGTAATGTTAGGAAAAGGTCATGAAATTCATATCTTAAAGGATGTTAACTTGGAGATCGAAGAGGGAGAATTCGTTTCGGTTATGGGGGCATCTGGAAGTGGGAAAACTACACTCCTATATAATATTAGCGGTATGGATAGATTGACTTCTGGCAGCGTGAAATTTAATGGTCGTGAGATCGGCAGCCTAAAAGAAGAAGAATTGGCCAAGATTCGACTGAAATCAATGGGATTTATCTTTCATGATATTAATTTATTAAAGAATTTGTCCTTGATTGACAATATTATGTTTCCTGCACTTGTATCAACAGAGGCGAATAAAAATTCAGTAAATCATAAAGCGAAAAAACTTATGAAAATGACAGGAATTGATAAGCTTGCAAATCATAATATCAATCAAGGCTCTGGTGGACAGCTGCAGAGAGCAGGCATCTGCAGGGCTTTGATAAATGATCCGGATATTATATTTGGAGACGAACCTACCGGAGCATTAGATTCCAAATCGACAGAAGAAATTATGTCCATTCTTGGGGAGATTAACAAAAGTGGGACGACGATAATGCTGGTTACGCACGATGTGAAGGTGGCAGCAAAAACTGAAAGAATCCTGTTTATGGTAGATGGAAATATTGTTTCACACAAGAAAATGCGTAAATACGATGCACAGCAAAACGATAGTAGGGAAAGAGAAGAAGACCTTTTGAAATGGTTGGTTGAAAATGGGTTCTAATTTTTCAGTTCAAATGGATAACTTGAGAAGTAAGTTCAAAGGGGAAAGTTAAGCATGTTTGTAAACATAGCTGACTCAATTTGTGCACGTCATGGTAAAAAATATTTTCTAAAGTATAGGCTACTTCCTAAAAATGAAGTAGTCATTCTTTTTTTAAAATACTGCAACTTGCATTTCAAGAATTTAGGATGACAACATTCTCAAGGATACAACAGATCCTTACCATGATATGCACTTCACTTTTAGTTGCTGATAATTTTTTCTAGAGCTAATCATTTCCACGAAGGCAATTCACCTCTTATCGGTAAGTCCTATCACTGCATGCCAATTCCTCAGCCATACTCCATTTTGAGCTTTTAATTTTTCCATTTGATTTTTTTACATAATGATCTCCCAACACAAGAAAAGATAGTGCCTTATTAATTATCTTTTGTGAAATTCCCCGTTTATATAGCATAAAGAGAAAAAGACTTTTTATGTGACATATATTGGGATTTGAAGTGTATATATAGTAATAATTCAATTCTAGGAATAACAGATGATGAACAGGAATGCCTAAACAAAATAAATCGTTTACGAATACTGTAGATAAGTAATGAACAGGGTTTGAAATTGGTTGAGAAGAAGGGAGCAGAAAATGAAAGCTCTTTATCTAAACGAGATTATTTCTCAAATTGGTGGAACGTGGATGCAGGGAGAGGGCAATCCTCTTATAAAAGATGTTGTAACGAAACCTTCCAGAATTAGTCATAATAACACGCTAATGATTGATTTATATACAAAATCGAGAATAGATTCCAAACTCTTTAAAAAATACTCGCCAGTTGTTGTTGTAACAGAAAAACCAAAGGATTTCGCCAAGCTTGGAGATGAAGTTATTGTCATAAAAGTAGACGACATAGAACAAACATACTGGAAGTTCATTGATTACTATCGGGATCTCTTTGATATTCCTATTATTGGAATAACAGGGACTTGCGGTAAGACAACTACAAAGGAAATGATTAAACATATACTTGAAAGCAGCTATCCGGTTTTGGCTACTTATAAAAGCTTTAACGGAGGCCATCGAAATCACCGCTATCTACTAGGTATAGATGAAAATACAGGGGCATCTGTCATCGAGATGGGGGTTGACTCCCCGGGGGATATCCTCTTTTATTTAAAATATTTTCGCCCCCAAATCAGGGTGTTATTAAATATTGACGTGTATCATTTGGTAGGTTGTGAGACTCCGGAAGGATATCTAAAAGCCAAAGCGGAAATTTTGCATGGTTTGGATCCGGTAAACGGCTGTCTCATCTTGAATGCGGATGATGAGAATATAAAAAGAATAGATATTAGCAAACTTACTAATATTATTCAATACATTGGATTCAGTGAAGGCTGTCATTTTCGTGCAACGGATGTAACTTACGATGATAGGGGGACCCTTTTTACACTACATCATCAAAAGCAAACCTATCCTGTCTTTGTACCAGCATTTGGTGAACATAATGTCTATAATGCTCTTGCCGCAATTGCTGCAACATGGAATGCAGGGGTGCATATAATGGAAGCGGTAGAACGATTATCTACATTTCAACAAGTTAAAGAACATTTGGAACTTAAAAATGGACTTGGGGGATCTACAATCATTGATGATACCTGGAATGTAGCTCCTCTATCGATGGCTTCTGCTCTTAAAGCATTAAAAGAAATGGCAGGTACGAAAAGGAAAATTGCTCTTTTGGGATATATGCCTCAGTTGGGGGACGGATTATTCGCAGAACAGCAGTACTCCAAGATGGGTGAGAAGGCAGTGGAAGCTGAAGTAGATCTACTGATTGTTGTAGGAGAGGAAGCACGGAAAGTTGGGAGCAGAGCATTGGAAATGGGAATGGACCAAAGTAAGGTGTACTTTTCTGGCAACCCAATAGAAATTTATCAAATTCTTCAACCTTACTTAAATCCGGATTCCATTATACTCCTAAAAATCCCTCATAGGGTGATGGTTCAAGATACATTTAAAGAACTTAAGGAAAAAATCATCATTACGTGAATGGAGGGACTACATGAAAAGTTTATTTCTCCAAGATATTGTTGAGCAAATTGAAGGCAATATTGTTCAGGGATCAGGGAACCCACTTATTCAAAATGTAGTCTATCGGCCAAAAAAGATAGTAGACCAAACCCTGCTGTTTTATCGATACCAAGATATGAAAATTGAAAATAAAGTCATAAAAAAATATAAATCTGTTGCAATTGTTACAGATAGGCTTGATTTGATAAAAAATTTACCAGAGCATGTCATCATAATCCAGGTGCCGAATATCGAAGAAGCTTATTGGAAGTTTGTACACTTTTACCGTCACCTTTTCAAGATTCCAGTGGTTGGCATTACGGGTACTTGTGGAAAGACGACAACAAAACAAATGGTAAAACATATTTTGAGAAAATACTATAAAGTTCACTCCACCTTTCTAAGCAATAATCAGCGATCACTTAATTTACACTACCTGCTTGGCATCAATGATGATACAGAAGCAGCAGTCTTTGAAATGCCGGTAGCTTCTCCAGGCTATTTAACAAATACCATTCGCTACTTTCAACCCCAAATACGAATCCTTCTAAACATAGATGTCTACCACTTAACGGATAGTAAAACTCCGGAAGCCTATATGAAAGGAAAAGCTGAAATAATCAATGACCTAGATCCGGATACGGGCGTCATTATTTTAAACGCTGATGACGAAAACATTAAAAAGGTCCTTGATGTAAGTTCATTTAAGAATGTTGTCTATATAGGATTATCTGAAGGGTGCGACTTCAGAGCAGAAGATATTGGATACTCCGACAGAGGAATGAAGTTTACTCTCGAACATCAAGGGCGATCCTATCCAGTCTTCGTTCCTGGTTATGGAAAACCGAATGTTTATAATGGGCTTGCTGCGATTGCTGCAGCGGTTGCAGCAGGAATGAATGTAAAAGAATGCTGTGAGCGGCTAGCATCGTTTGAACAAATGAAGGAGCATCTCCAATTCCTGGAGGGGGAGGGGGGGTGCATCATTATTGACGATACGTGGAATGCAGCTCCATTATCGATGGCCTCTGCCCTGGAGGTTCTTCAGGAAACCTCGGACTCTAAAATGAAAATAGCACTACTAGGCTATATGCCACAATTGGGAGATAGCCGATATGCACAGGAACAGTATGCCAGAATGGGCGAGAAGGTAGTTGAAACAGAGGTGGACCTCCTTTTTGTTGTTGGTCAGGAAGCGATTGAAATCGGAAGGAAGGCTCTTGAACTACTAATGGATCCTGGCAAAGTTTATTTTTGCAATAGTGGAACAGAAATCTACCCATTCATTCAACCATATCTAAACAAAAATACAACTATCTTATTGAAAATCCCTCATCGAGTTATGGTTCAAGAATCTTTTAAAGAGTTAAAACGAAACCTCATCCCTAAAACAAATTAAATTCAATAATGAAAGGAAAGGCAATGAAAAAGACAACAAAACTAAAAGAATTAATAACTTCTAATTCATTGGAATTTATTATGGAGGCTCACAATGGTCTAACAGCAAAAATAGTGGAGGAAGCGGGTTTCAAAGGAATATGGGGAAGCGGATTGTCCATCTCAGCCTCTTTGGGAGTACGGGATAATAACGAAGCCTCCTGGACCCAGGTGCTGGACACATTGGAGTTTATGAGTGATGCCACTACCATCCCAATTTTACTTGATGGCGATACCGGTTATGGGAACTTTAATAATGCTAGAAGGTTAGTCAAAAAATTGGAGTCCAGACAAATTGCTGGAGTTTGTATTGAAGACAAATTATTCCCCAAAACAAACTCTTTTATCAGCGGGGATACACAGCCTCTTGCCGATATAGAGGAATTTTGCGGGAAAATTAAAGCGATGAAAGACAGTCAGTCGGATGATGATTTCGTTGTTGTTTCCAGAGTAGAAGCCTTTATTGCGGGTTGGGGGCTGGAAGAGGCACTCAGGCGGGCAGAGGCTTATCGCCTTGCTGGTGCAGATGCAATCCTCATGCATAGTAAAAGAAAGGATAGTACTGAAATAGAGGCCTTTTTGAAGGAATGGAGCAATAGACTTCCAGTTGTACTCGTACCGACAAAATACTATACTGTTCCGACTGATAGATTCAGGGAATTGGGTGCTAGTCTTATCATTTGGGCTAATCATAGTTTAAGGGCATCGATTAAAGCCGTCCAGGATACGACCAAGCAAATCTACGAGGATGTAAGTCTGATCAACGTAGAAAAAGAGGTTGCTCCATTAGACGAGGTGTTTCGCCTACAAGGAGCAGGTGAACTGAAGGTCGCAGAAAAACGATATCTTCCTGCCACAGGAACTAACGTTAACGTAGTCATATTGGCAGCAAGCCAAGGGGAAATGGAGGGGCTTACAGAAGAAATCCCTAAAACTTTATTGGAAGTTGGAGGGAAAACCCTGCTCTTGACACAGATACATGAATTTAACAAAGTTGGTATAAAAAAGATTAGCGTAGTCAGAGGCTTTGCGAAAGATAAAGTAACCTCCACCAATTTTTCGGTCATTGACAATGATTTGTTTGCGGAGACAAAAGAACTTTACTCCTTATATCTTGCAAAGGAAGAATTGAAGGAAAATACCATTATTAGTTATGGAGATATCATTTTTAAAAATTATATTTTGAATGACCTTCTTAATGATATGAGCGATATTACTCTTATAGTAGATGCTGATGTGGAAAACACCGCAGCTAAAGATAAAGATTACGTAATTACAAACATCCCTTACTCAAAGAAGCTTTATTCCAGTACAGTTCAATTTGTCAAAATGTCTGGAGACTTGAATGGAAAAGAAGCGCACGGGGAGTTTATAGGACTCTGGAGAGTAAATAAAAGCGGTGCCGAAGTGGTGAAAAACGCACTGATGGAACTATCAAATCGAAAAGATTTTAAACAGCTGACAATGGCAGATCTCTTCAATCATATTAGTACAACTCACCCGATTGGGGTGAAATATATCAAAGGTTCTTGGCTTGATATCGATACAATCAGGGATCTCAAAAAAGCAGGTGATTTGTTTGATCAACACTAAAGCATTTGGAAATGAGTTAAAAAAGCTGGGCTTTGATTTTTTTAGTGGTGTTCCATGTTCCTTTTTAAAAAATTTAATCAACTACGCAATCAATGAATGTGAATACGTTGCAGCTACGAACGAGGGTGAAGCAGTAGCTGTTGCTGCAGGTGCTTATCTTGGTGGTAAGAAGCCGGTTGTTCTTATGCAAAACTCTGGTTTGACCAACGCTGTTTCGCCATTGGTGTCTTTGAATTTTCCATTTCGACTTCCGGTACTTGGATTTGTCAGCTTGCGAGGGGAACCTGGGATTCCCGATGAGCCCCAGCATGAACTGATGGGCTGTATCACCACAGAAATGCTTGAACTTATGAAAATAAACTGGATGTACCTTGCTGACGACTTAGACCAAGCCAAAAAGCAATTGATTCAGGCTAATTCATGTATTGAAAAAAATGAGTCTTTTTTCTTTGTTGTGAAAAAAAATACGTTCGAAAAAGAAATCTTAATGGATCAAAAAGAGCTTGTAAATGTTAATACTCAAAAGATTGGTCAAACCAAAGAAAACCAACTTCCCACACGATTTGAAACGCTGCAGCTCATTAATTCTTTAAAGGATCAAAAAACCATCCAATTGGCTACGACCGGTAAAACGGGGCGAGAGTTATACGAAGTTGAAGATGCACCAAATAATCTGTACATGGTTGGTTCCATGGGATGTGTCAGTTCCATCGGTCTTGGCCTTTCATTAACGAAGAAAGACTATGAAGTTATTGTGCTGGAAGGAGACGGAGCATTATTGATGCGGATGGGTAGCCTTGCAACGAATGGGGCATACGCTCCGAATAATTTGCTACATATCCTTTTGGATAATAATGCGCATGATTCGACGGGAGGACAACTGACTGTATCCAACAATGTTCATTTAGTAGACATTGCAGCTGCTTGCGGCTATACCAAATCTATTCATATTCACAACCTTATAGAATTAGAATTCTATATAAAAGAATGGAAACGGGATAAACAATTAACTTTTCTATATATGAATATATCCAAGAAATCCAAAGAAAATCTTGGGCGCCCAAAGATGAAGCCAAATGAAGTTAAGGAACGATTGATGGTGTATCTGAATGGTTAAAAAGGCTGTTATTTTAGCCGGTGGGATGGGCTCCCGCTTGCGTGAGAGAACAAAAGACCATCCGAAAGGCTTCATCAAAATAGACAATTTATCCATTGTTGAACAATCCATTTTAAAATTAATAGAGGCTGGGATAGAAACAATTATCATCGGAACAGGCTATCTATCCGAGCAATACGATCAATTGTCATTGAAATACCCTCAGATTCAATGTGTTCGCAACAATGATTATGAACATACAGGCAGTATGTATACGCTGTGCAATTTAAAGAATCATGTTTCAGAAGACTTTCTTTTACTTGAAAGTGACCTGATATATGAAAAAAAAGCGTTAGGAATTTTAATAAATCATAAGGAACGCGATGTAATATTAGCAAGTGGGTTTACCCATTCCAATGATGAAGTTTTTATTGAAACGGATGAGAATAATCTATTAGTAAATATGTCAAAAAACAGTGGGGAATTGAAGGATCTTCATTCGGAATTGACTGGGATAACAAAGCTCTCTATAGAAACGTTCAAGGTAATGTGTGATTTTGCAGAGTCCATCTTCCCGGAAAATAAGCAGCTTGATTATGAAACTGCTTTAGTCGGCATTTCAAGCCAAAGGAATATATACGTTCACAAATTGCAGGATTTTGTCTGGTGTGAAATTGACAATGAAGATCATTTGCTGCGCGCAGAGAAGTACATTTATCCAATGATCACCCTCAAAGATAAGAATTTTCCTCCAGTAAAGAGAAATGTTTTATTGAATCCCGGACCTGCTACCACAACGGATACTGTTAAGTACGCACAGATAGTGCCGGATATTTGTCCTAGAGAAGAAGAATTCGGAGCGGTAATGGAGACAATTACTGGCGAGCTTACACGATTGGTTGCAAATCCCGATAATTATTCATGCGTTTTGTTTGGCGGATCAGGTACGGCCGCTGTTGAGTCTACTTTGAGTTCTGTTATAGGAAATGATGCTGTTCTTATTATTAATAATGGTGCCTACGGAAAAAGGATGTGCCAGATTGCAAAAACATACAATCTAAACTATATCGAATATAATAGCAGCAGTTACGAGGCCATTGATCTTTTATCATTGGAACAAACAATTCAACATTGTTCCAAGAAAATTTCTCATCTATGTGTTGTCCATAACGAAACAACAACAGGCTTGCTCAATGATATAAATGCAATAGGAGGACTTTGTAAAAAACACCAGATTCAATTAATTGTGGATGCTATGAGCTCATTTGCAGCCATTCCAATTGATATGGATGTGATGAATATTAGTTATCTTGTAGCCTCCTCTAATAAAAATCTACAAGCAATGGCCGGCGTAAGTTTCGTGATTGCCAGAACAGAAGATCTAGACAATACAGAACACATTCCTGCAAGAAATTTCTATCTTCATCTTTATTCACAATACAAATATTTTCTAGAAACAAAACAAATGCGTTTTACTCCTCCTGTTCAAACACTTTATGCACTTAAGCAGGCAATTGTAGAATTAAACATAGAAGGTATAAAACGGAGGTACGAAAGATATTCAAAAGCCTGGGAAGTACTCATCAATGGTATTACTCAGTTAGGCTTAACTTATTTAGTTCAAAAAGAGCATCAATCCAAGATTATTACGGCTATTGTAGAGCCTTCTATTGAAACCTATAAATTTGAGGAAATGCATGATTATTTTTATAGAAAAGGATATACGATTTATCCGGGGAAACCGGGTATAGAGGATACCTTTAGGATAGCAAATATAGGGGATATAACTTGTAAGGATATGGAATTATTTATTACAATGCTTGAAAACTATTTAAGAAGTATTGGATATTTACCTGAAAGGAACGAAAAGAATGGGTTTTCCAAAGCATAGATTAGCAGCATCCGTAGCTGTTATCAATGATCAGAACGAAATACTTTTGATAAAAAACTGGAAAAGGGGATGGGAATATCCAGGTGGTTACGTGGAGAACGGGGAATCAATCGAGTCAGCGGCCATTAGGGAAGTGAAAGAGGAATCCGGGATTGATATTTCCATCACTAAATTATGTGGATTGATTCAAGATGTTAAAAACAGCAGATGCACCGTTTTGTTTTTGGGAACTCCGATAGGTGGTAATTTGGCTGGGAGAGATGATGCCTTGGATGCAGGGTTTTTTTCAATTGAGGAAGCACTCAAGAAAGTTACTTGGAAAACATATAAAGAAAGAATTCTTAAGTGTTTAAATACAGAAGAGCACCCCTTTATCATTGAATCTTAATATAAGGGGGCTAAAAGATGAGTGTCTCCTATGTCTCATTAACAACTGAAGAAGCCATTGCTAAATACAAAGCGAATTATGATAGGTATTTCAAAAAGGAATTAGTCAAAGTGGATCAGTATCGAAAAAACGTTAAACATCTGAAGGGAAGTCTGGCTGACCAAATTGTAGAAAGAGCGATATGGTATATGAATCATGGCTATACGGTATACGGTCATGGCTTCAATACGTATCATTCCGATGGTGTTATAGATTGTTCGGGGTTTACTAAATTAGTCTATGGTGACTTTGGTTTTGAATTAACAGGAGTCTCGAGAAGGTATGAATCTATTGGAGCCAAAATTGAAGGTGTATATAGTAAACTCGTGGGGTCCAATGATTCCGAAGATTCCTATTGGTGCCTAGAAGGGGTGGAAAATCTCCGAATCGGTGACATATTAACCTGGTGGAAAAAGAAAAAAGGAATTAAGTCCATTGTCCATGTTGCTATCTATATGGGGGAGATCAACGGTAATCCATCGGTAATAGGTACAACTGGGGGAACTCCTACAGCGCTCGGCATTATCAGCAGTTTCAGGCGATGGTATGGATCACATTTCTATAACGCACAACGCATTTTACCAGAAGGATCATGGACGCCCGGAACCGTTATTGCCGGTCATGAAGATACAGGTCCCGTCATCCCGGAGAGCTATGTACTTCCCCCTCAGAATCCAATTGTCATGCCTTAACTATAGAGAATTAAAAATTCGCTTCACAATCCCATATATTGCTGTGTCAGAAGCTGTACCTATTTAAGCTTTATAGGTTCATAAATAATATAGATAGGGACTTAGTGCAGGTGGAAATCAAAGAGGTGAAGTTAGTGCAAAGTTATACCGCTGATTTCGGTTTTATATACAATGATAAGAGGCAGCAGAAACTTATTTCACATTTAATAACCCAGTTAAGGCCATTATCGATGGAACATAAAATAAAGATTGTACTGTTTTCTCTAGAAAATTTGGATCTAGATGGCACAATTATCAGTGGAACAATAATAGAAGGAAACAGTGTTCAAAAAGGACAATGTGATATCCCGCCTTTTATCTATAATCTTGCCCTCCATTCAAACGCGGATAAAATGGATAAAATGAGAAGTTTAAGAAAAATGGAAAATACTTTAATTATTAATCCGATCAATCGATTCATACAAGGAATTATCTTCGAAATGTTATCCTCTTTACCAAACTTACAACCATATCTTTTACCAGCGGTATCTTTAAACACTACTACCTTAAGCGATTATCTTGAAAAATATGAATCTTTTTTTATAGTTCAGGAAAAATCGTTCAGCAAGCCAAAAGCAGTCACAATCAAAAAATTGCATGACGAATATATTATTTATATCGGAGCATATGGGCAAAGGTGCAAAAAGGACGAAATCCTACCCTATATAAAAAAGATGATTCATAAAAACAATCATCTCCTTATAAAGGGAATCGATCGCCTGAAAAATGGAGACGTCCCTTTGGAAATGAAGATTTTTCTGCAAAAAAATTGGAAGGCTGAATGGTCAATCACTGCAACTGTAGCCAATCAAGGTATTTTCTCCAAATCTGAATCTTATTTTGCGAAAACAAGATATCCCTCCAACAATCTTGGTATCGAGGAGATAAATGAATATACAAAATGCTTGGATACTGTATCAAAGGAAATTGGGAGATTTTTGGATTATTATATTCCCTTCGTCGGTAGCTTTACCTTTGACTTTATTTTTGATGAAATCCGCTCGCCCTACCTCATCTATGTAAGCGGGTTTGAGCAGGATCAAAACATCATCGGGCAAATGGACTCGGAATCTCAAATAAATCTCCTCCAAAATGCTTTTTATTATCTATTATTTCTAATGAATAACTCTGGCATGGAAAAGGGTGCACACCATGAATTGGATAAAAGTTGAGCGGAGTGAGGTGGAAGGTTTTGAACAATCCCAAAATATTCTCTACACTTCGAAAGGATTGGCAAATAAGTTGAAATCTAGGACCATACTGAAATTTGGTCAAAAAGAGATACCTATATCGGTGAAAGAAATGCCCTCCAAACAAGAAGGCCATAAAGCTGATTTTCATCACCCTGACATTATCCAGTTATCCGAAGATACGATTAGCGAACTATTGATCCAAACATCTTCGACCTACCAATTGGAATATTCCGAAACGACGATTAAGATAGGACCAGTTGTAGGTTTTTTGCTCGGTGAACAGCATTATTATTATCATCATCGCAGATTGAAGGAATTAACGGATGCTATGGGAATATATGAAAAAGTAGGGGGGCTGTTCATCGCTTTTCGTTATTGCTCCATCGATTGGCAGGAAAAGTGCATTTTCGGTCACTATTATAACGATGTTACGAAAAGATGGGAGTATGGGAAATTGCCCATTCCCACTGTTGTCTATCGCAGAGGCTTTAATAAAAGGAATAACTTTGTAAATGAATACAAGAATGAGTTTCAATGGAAGGTTTTTAATGATATTCGGTTTGATAAGTGGGAGATGTATTGTCAATTAAAGGATAATGAAAAGCTTAATCCATTTTTGCCAGTAACGGAATTATTAACGGTTGATAGTCTTCTCGGGCTCTTTGAGAAATATCCGAAAGTAATCCTGAAACCTAAGAGCCTTTCTAGAGGGAGGGGAATAACGATTATAACTTTAAAATCTCCCGAAACCTTTGTAATCCATGATTATCGATATTATAACGATCTTACTATTGCAAAAGCAGAGTTGGAAGAATACCTTCAAGAAGGTAAATACCTAGATAGCGAATATATTATTCAACCATTCCTGAATTTGGCGAACATTGAAGGAAGTCCATGGGATATTAGAGTTGTCATGCAAAAGAATGGAGAAAACCAGTGGATTTGTAATGGGATAGAATGCCGACTGGCGCCAAGCGGAAAGATGATAACAAACATTTCCAATGGTGGAAGGGCACTTCACTTAAAAGAGGCATTGGAATTAGCATTTGGCGAAGAAGTCGAAAGTGACCTCATTAGTAAGGATATTCATGCGATTTCGATGGAGTTTTGTAAAATGATGGACCTCACAGGATATCATTTTGCTGAATTTGGATTGGATATTGCCCTTGACACTCATCAACATTACTGGTTTATCGAAGCGAATGTCCGTCCAACCTTTAAAGGATTTAAAGCATTGGATGAACAAATCTATAAACAGATATGCTATGAACCTATTCTATATTCCACATCCATCGCAGGTTTTAGCTGGGGGAACAATGATGATGCGGATGAATAAAATAATACCCGACCTCCATGCCAATAACTGCTTGACCATACATCCGGATGTCGCAAAATATCATAACCTTTCTACTGCTAAAAAATGGTTTCTCCGTTTTGGCAACCAAGCACTAGAAATGAAGCTAAAAACATCATCTGTATTAACCGAAGACGAAATAAAGCTATCTGCTTCTATTATTGATTTATTAAGCATCCCTATAAACTGCCGATTTGAAATTCGCCGGGAAAATAATGAAATTTTATTGGGACCTTTTATTGGCATCCTGGTCGGAGCAAATAAAAGCTACTTAGATGAGAGTGTACAGTATTTATCCAATTATTTATATGATTACGAACATATCGGAGGAGCTGTCATTGCCTTTTCGCTTGAAGGTATTGATCCGCTACGCTATACAATTGAAGGATACCTATATAGCCCGGAAACAGAAAAATGGGAACCAGGCATTTTTCCTTATCCAGCTTCCGTCTTTAAAATCATCTATCTAAATAGAGAATGGAGAAACCATTTTCAAACAGTTTTCGGTCATCGCTATTTTAATAGTTATGTATTTAACAAGTGGGAGATGTATAAATGGTTAAGCCAGAATTCACAGCTAAACTCCTTTTTGCCCAAGACCGTAATTTATTATGCACCACAGGATATAGAAAACCTCTTGAATGAGCACAACGAGATTTTTATAAAACCAGTTCACGGCAGTATGGGTGAAAGAATATACAGGGTTAAAAAAACTCAAGGGTCCAGCCTGCAATTGGAATTTCAACAAGCAGGAGAGCCTCAGAAAAGTAATTTTTCAAGTGTTCATGAACTCGGTGTTTTTTTGAAAAAACAATTTAAGGGAAAAACATTTATATTACAGCAATCGCTGGATCTAATAACCTATCAGGAAAAAAAAATTGATTTTCGGATTGTCATGGTTAAGAACCAGTCTGGTGATTGGGAAGATATGTGTATGGTAGCCAAGTATGGAAGAGAAGGTAGTATTGTAACGAATATACTGGCAGGCGGTACAGCAGAGGTCGGAGAAATAACATTGCAAAAAGTATTTGGATTCTCTGAGGAGGAAGCTTTTCGTTTTCGTAAAGAAATTTCCCGAATCTCCTATGAGGCAGCCCGATGTATAGAAGAATGTGGTGTTCACTGTGGAAATTTAGGGATTGATATTGCAATAGATACTGCTAAAAAGGTATGGATTATCGAAATAAATAATGTAAACCCTAGTCCTTTGTTTGCGCTTGATATCAATGACCGGCAACTTTTTTATCAAATAAAACGTTCAAATATGCTTTATGCAAAAAATCTGGCTGGATTTCCGGAGAAAATGACATGATTTATTACTTCAAAGAACTTTCTGAAAATAGAAAGAATCTACTATTCCTCCCTCTATCCATTTGGGAAAATATGAATCCAAAACCTCAGTGGCTGACTTTGCAGGCCGGAGAATGGATGGCGAGAGTGGAGGTTGAGTTGCGCGAAGATTTGCCCGAGAATACGGTAGGAGTTTCTACTATTGCTGAATTTCCTTTTAATTTGCCTGAACAAATACCGTTTGAAATGAAAATCCAAGAAGGCAAGCTTCGTATTGGTCCTATCATGGGGATATTAGCTTTTCATGAAACCCACGAGATGACAGCCGAGGCATTAGAAAAATATACTCGTTATTTAGCCGGCTATTCCAGTATTAATGGCCTTATTTATATATGTTCAGCAAAGGGCATTAATCATTCTTTAAAGACAATCGAGGGGTATTGCTTCAATCTAGAGGAAAAAACAAGTAAACCTGTTTGGATGTTTGGCAAGTTTCCATTTCCGGACGTACTATACTGTCATTTGGAACAGAGCGAAGATGAATATAATCAAACGCTATCAGTAATGCGGGGGAAGATACTGAATGCTAATTTAAGTAGTAAGTGGCTGTTGAGTAAACTATTTCAATCCTCTATTCATCTTCGTGGGCATTGGCCTTACACAGAGTTATTAAATAACGATCATAAACTGGATGATATGCTCAATAAATTTGGATCAGTCTACCTAAAGCCTTTAGTGGCTGAAAAAGGAAAGCTACTTTTTAAAGTGGATAAAAAAGAAGGAAGCTATCGCATTCATGATTACTTCGGGGATGAGAAAAGTTTAAATTCAACTATGGAAGTAAACGATTATCTGAAAGGTGCATTACATGATACGTATCTCGTACAGCAGGCCGTCCCGGTAGTTAAATATGAGGAACGATGTTTTAATTTTAAAGTCCATATGCAAAAAACAAGCAGGAGCCATTGGAAATGTGCATATATTACTGCTCATTTCGGAGAAACGGGAGGCATTTCCGCTAACTTTAATCGGACTGGAATTGTCTTGAATGGTAGGGATGCACTGAGACAGGTATTTCAAATGGATGAACGGGAAGTATTTAAAAAGGAACAAGAGATAATCGAACTTTGCTGTACTGCTTGTAAAACACTTGAGCATTCAAAAGGCAGCTATGCAGAATTATCCATAGATATTATCCTTGATGAAAATTTATCCGTGTGGTTAATGGATATCAATCATCACCCAGACCATCAATCATTATTCTATTCTGATAGGCAATTATATTTAAACGTTCTAGCAACCCCCCTGGAATATGCAAAATTATCAGCCTGGTAGGATGAACCTATTGCTACGGGATGGATGGTTTAGCCTTTTTCTACATTCTGACTTAAATATAAAGAAGCTTCCCATTAGTTGTGAAAACTTTTGAGAGCTTCTTTTTTTAATACTTTTGTTACATGGAAATAGACAACCTGGTGATCTAAATCTGAATAAACCAATCTATACATAATTGCCTTACAGCAAGGTTTTGCGAAACAGAACCGTTTGCGAAATCCATAAAGCCGTTATTCATGGCTTCGGTTGTAGGAAAGGTGTGCCAGCAGCTATAACTCCATCCTGTATTCAGTTTGATCAAAAGGACTTTTCACCATTAAAAGAGGACTGCTGCTCATTTGAGCATGGACATCTCTCATTTATTTAGGCCTCTGAATATACTGATGGGAGAATTGGAGTTGAACAACGTGAGAGAATTATTTACGGATGCCCCTTCACATCGAGAATTGCTAAACGATTGGGAACGAGAGGTACTAGAGAGATTTTCTGCAAAAATGAGTGATAAGAACCAGCCTTTCCCCTGTATCCCGGCAACAATAGGTTTTTCAAAGAACCAATTACGTTATGGATTTACTGGAGACCCGCGGAAGACTGAAACGTTATATGAGCTAGCAGGGCTACTGAGCAAGTTCACAAGTGAATCCAGAAATTTCGGTTCCTACACCTCACTAATTATCTTCTATCATACACCTATAGATATGAGGGATACTTATAGAGTTGAGGATTACGAGCAGTTATTTTGGAAACAACTTAGCGGCTTGGCGGCAATCGACTCCGTTGAATGGCCGGCTGATATGCCATTGGATCCTCACAATCCAATGTGGGAGTTTTGTTTCAATAGGGAAAAATACTTTATGTATTGTGCAACTCCTGCCCATATCAACCGCCAAAGTCGGCATTTTGATGTAATGATGCTGGCCATTACCCCACGTTGGGTACTGCAGGAACTTAATAAGAAGGAGAGTTTTGCCCGAAACATTAAAGCCAGGGTCCGTGAAAGATTGGCCAACTACGATGCGGCCCCTGTCCATCCAGACTTGAACAGTTACGGTGCCAAAGATAACTTTGAATGGAAACAGTATTTTTTGCGGGATGATGATACTTCATTATCAAAATGTCCTTATCATCGATTACTGAAATTTTTGAAGCAAGAAAAATGAACAAGAATTATTTATCGCCTAACATACAAATTCCATGGAGGCAACTCATTAGTTGTGAAAACTTTTGGGGAGCTTCTTTTTCATTTAATTTTGTAAAGCGGAGGTGACTGATCAGGTGACTGATCATAATAAATACCCTAATCTATTCCTAATTTGTTTGAATGTTGTTGCGCACAATCCATTGTAAAGGTTATATAAATTTAAAGTCATTCTTATTGACTCATATAGAAATATTCGTTACCATACTCTAGACCGGTTGCTATAATTTTTTTGGGGTGAGCTTTGGATGAAGGAAAAACATAATACTAGGGAAGTCATCTTACAAACTGCAACACGGCTTTTTCAACGACAAGGTTATAACGGAACAGGGCTTAATCAAATCATTGAAGAAAGTGGAGCTCCCAAAGGTTCGATTTATTATCATTTCCCCAATGGAAAAGAGGAAATTGCCACAGAAGCCATCTCCATGATGAGAAAGCTTGTGTTGGAAGGAGCTGAAAATGACTTAATTGGTAAAAATTCAGCTGCAGAAGCATACGAATATTATGTCCATAATGTAGCTGCTGTATTTGATAAGAGAAGTTGTATAGACGGGTTATCAATTGGGTTAATTGCATCGGAAACAGCATTTACGCATGAAAAGCTCCGGTCTTCATGTGAAATGGTTTTCAAGGATTTACAGTCTCTGCATGCTCAAATCCTTATACAGTACGGGTTTGAAATAGAACGGGCAGAAGAATTAGGGATAACCTTAACGGCGATGATCGAAGGTGCATGCATTTTATCCATCACATATCAAGATGGAAATCCATTGCGCAGCATTGCAAAGCAGTTATCCTTCCTGTTAGAAAGAAATCAAGAGACACAAGGAGAGAAATAAAAAATGGAAATGAGTAATACACAGCAAATGAAATCGGTAGAAATTAATATTGGTGAGTTACGTGTTGTTCCAATCATCATTTCATTTGTTGTTGCTGGATTTATAGGCCTGTTTAGCGAAACAGCCCTAAATATGGCATTAACAAATCTTATAAAGGATTTTGGTATACATGAAACAACGGCACAGTGGTTAACCACGGGCTATCTTCTTACATTAGGTATTCTTGTACCTGTTTCAGGACTCATCATGCAATGGTTTACTACAAGGCAGCTATTCATTACATCACTTATTGCTTCTATTATAGGTACGTTAATAGCAGGTATTGCGCCGACTTTTTCGGTATTGATGATTGCGCGTATTGTGCAGGCAGTCGGAACAGCCTTATTACTGCCATTAATGTTTAATACAATACTATTGATTATCCCGCCTCATAAACGCGGTCGCATTATGGGTATTATAGGACTTGTTATTATGTTTGCACCGGCTGTCGGTCCGACTATTTCAGGTATTATTATTAATAATCTAACTTGGCACTGGATTTTCTGGGTTTCACTACCGCTATTAATCGGAGCCCTTATTTTCGGTTCATTCTTTATGCAAAATGTTGCAACACCAACAAAGCCAAAAATCGATTTTCTTTCTATTCTATTATCTACACTTGGATTTGGAGGAATCGTATTCGGATTCAGCAGTGCGGGAGAAGGGGGCGGCTGGGGAAATCCAACTGTAATTATCGCCATTATCGTCGGTGTGGTTTCCTTAATATTGTTTTCAATTCGACAAACGAAAATGCGGCAGCCTATGCTGAATTTAAGAGCATTCAAGTATCCAATGTTTACAGTTGGTCTTTTATTAGTTCTTGTTTGTATGATGGTATTGTTGTCAACGATGATTCTTTTACCGCTTTACTTACAAACTTCACTAGCACTTACTACGTTTGCTGCCGGGCTTCTACTTTTGCCAGGTGGGATCATCAATGGGATATTATCCCCGGTTATGGGTGGATTGTTTGACAAGTACGGCCCAAAATGGCTCGTTAGAATTGGAATTGTCATCTTGCTTGGAGCAATGTTTGGATTCTCTACGATAACAATCGAGACGACTTCCGCTTTTGTTATTGCTTTGCATATCATTACAATGATCGGGGTCTCCATGATCATGATGCCTGCACAGACAAACGGTCTGAATCAACTGCCGCGTGAGCTGTACCCTGATGGGACGGCCATCATGAATACGTTGCAGCAGGTTGCCGGAGCTATCGGGACAGCTGTTGCCATCTCTATCATGTCTTCAGGTCTAGAATCATTCACGCCGGAAGACCCAGCCAATCCGCTAAATCCTTTGCTTGCATTTACGGCAGGAGTTCAGGATGCATTCATTTTCGGCATTATTATGGCGATTGTTGGTTTCATCATTTCATTGTTTGTTAAACGTGTTAAAGTAGAGCATCAAATGTAATTTATTATAACAGCCTTGCTATTTTTGCAAGGCTGTTTTTGTTTAAGGCTAATCTTTGAATAATTAGAGTCCTCTTTTGATAAAACTGGAATATGTTGTTTGCACGGGTATGAATTCGGTTTCTCCTTTATCAACTAGCATAGAATGAGGATTGATGCGGATGAAATCCTCAACATAATGAAAAATGCCATTTGTGGTAAGTGCTTTTTTATTTTCTTCGCTTAATTCATTGTACGTTACATCATATTCAGAACCTGAATCACTGTTTTTCCAAGCGACGAATTGCATTGCACGTGGTATATCTTCAAAAATATTATTGCGGAAAGTCGGGTTGATGGCACCACTTGCCAGTATACCGCTGTTCGCGTTGTATTTACCGGGAGCAACATTTTTAAATAGATTATTTTCTATAGTAGCATTACTCCAGTTCAATACACGAATTGCATCCTCACGCATTTTCTCTATTTTATTATTTCTGATTATGATGTGGTCGTGATATTTCCCGCCAGAATATTTATGGGTGCCGATTGCACGGTCCAGATCGTAGAAAACATTGTTTTCTATTGTTACATTGTGGTTGGGTGTTTTATCGAACTTGCTCCATTTAGAGCTCCAGCCATTCGTCAGCTTGTCGGGAGTATCGATATTAATCGCTTCTTTTATTAAGGTCGGGGAAGGTTTTGAATTCTTGAATTTATTATTGGAGATAATAGCATTTTCTGTTGCATCAACCTCAATGAAATGGCCGGAATACATATTAATAAAATTTATATTTTCGATTCTGATGTTTTTATTATGGCCGGCAATAATACCAATCCCATCCTTTTCAAAATTCAAGTCAATCGTTGCTGTCCCGGTGCCAATGATGGAGATGTTTTTCTCGCCTTCATATTTGCCATGGACATGTTCTTTTTTCGCGAGAGAAGGACGGATAAATTGGAAAATGGATTTATTAGCATCATTTTTAGTACCCGTTTCATCTCCATTTACAATTTTTGCCCCATCTTCAAGTTTAATCGTTACATCTGAAGGGACGAACAATACGTTTGAAACCGTATAAGTTCCCTTTTCCAATACGAGTGTCCCGCCTCCTGATTCTTCAAGCTGCTCAAGATAGGAACGAATTAAAAAATAATGTTTCGAATACTTATTGTAACTTGATTGATTCATGAAATTCCTGTTATATGTTTCGCTATCTGGTGAAATAGTATATGTCTCCGTGTTAGCTTCAATAGAATTTGCAGGAAAGAAAAACCACATAGTTAACACAAATAAGGTTAATAAAAACTTTTGCATAATCCCATACTCCTCTTGATAATGCTTTATGAATTTTAAACTTTTATTTGGAATAAAAAATTATTGACTTACCAGTAATTTTTTCTTTTACAAGTAAGTTATTTACTACTAATCTATCTACCCTTAATGAACATAAATAATCGCATGGAAGGATTATTGGATTAACTTTCCTTTGCTAAAATCAACATGAAAATTCGGAGTAAGCAAATTGTTTGTATAATCTTCCTGAAACCTCACAATCTAAACTCATAATAATTTATTGGAGGTTTTATCAGTGAGCAAATTATATTATTTATCAACCATATTGCTGCTTGCATTTCTTTTGGTTGGATGTAATTCAGAGGGTGCTATAGATAATGAAACCAGCGATAATATAAACGAAACAACGGATGTTATTGAAGAAGAGCTTGGGGATATGCAAAAAGAAGATCTTGAGGATTCAAACACGGATACACAATTAGAGAATGAACCTTCCGATGCCCAACAGAATAATGGGAACACTGGTACTAACGGCACTAACGGTGCTAATGGAACCAACGGCGATAACGACACTACTGGCAATAATGGAAATAATGGAAATAACAATGACGGCAATACTAATGAAGAACCTTATGTAGAAGAAGGCGATGGTGTCTTTGATCAAGGAAATAATAATGAACAAGACACGACTGAAAGTGAAGAAACTGACAGTGCAGCTGATAATAGATAATAATGTTTAAAAACCGGTCTCAATGGAGATCGGTTTTTTTTGAAATTATTAGTGAAATAATTTTTTGAAACAATGTATATAAATTACTGAAATGGACGTATTCTTATGTATCTTAATTTTCTATTACTAATTAATGACTATACTTCAAAAATAAAGGTTTGGTAATAGAGGATATATAGTATTATCCAAATTTGCCATTAAATTTTATCACCAACATAACATTATTATCGGGAGGTTTCATTATGTCAGAACAAGATAAAAACGGTAAAAAAGAGCCAACACCAGAAAAGCGTTCATCAAGGCGTCAATTCCTTAAAAACTCGGGGTTAACTGTTGGGGGACTTGTTGTCGGTGGTGCTCTTGGAAGCTTGTTCGGGAAAGATACAGCGACTCAAACAACTACCGTTAAAGAAGAACAACAAGCAGCGGCACCTGCAACTGACAATGCCAATCGAGCTTTAATGTTCTTCACACCAGATCAATTTGATATAGCAAATGCTGCGGTAGAAAGAATCTTCCCAGCAGATGAACTTGGACCAGGTGCGCAGGAATTACTGGTTGCTTATTTTATAGATCATCAATTAGCAAGCGGATGGGGCATAGGGGCCAAGGAATATACTTCTGGTCCTTACTATCCAGGAGAAAAAACACAGGGATATCAAGGCAGATTAAACAGGCAGGAGATTTTTGCAATAGGCTTGGAGGCAATTGAAAGTCATAGTATAGCAACCTTCGATAAATCTTTTATCGAACTGACGGAAGAACAGCAGGATCAAGTTCTAACTGATTTTGATGATGGAAACGTTGAAATGAAAGGTGTATCCTCAGACTTTTTCTTTAGTTTACTGCGTTCAACAACAATTGAAGGGGTCTATGCAGATCCACTATATGGCGGAAATGCAAACATGGAAGGTTGGAAGATGAGAAACTTCCCGGGACATCAAATGAGCTACTTCAACCTTATTGACCAAGATGAATATGAAGAGATAGAGCCAAAATCTTTATCATCGCAGCATAATCACTAATTTTATAATAAACACACTCGACCGTGATCAAGATATTAAAACGAACTCGATTGATATAGAGATGAAATTGATTGGAGAGATACGATGGTAACTACATTACCGAAAACAGATGTTGTATTAATAGGTGTAGGGTGGACAGGCGGTATTTTGGCGGCTGAACTATCCAAAAAAGGATACAAAGTTGTTGGTCTTGAACGAGGAAAAGGTAGAAAACTCGATGATTATTTAATGGTACATGATGAATTGCGCTACTCAAAACGCCATGAAATGATGCAGGACTTGTCAAGAGAAACGATAACCTTTAGAAATAACGAGAAAATGCGTGCTCTACCAATGCGTCAACATGGCTCTTTTGTAATCGGGGAGGGTGTAGGAGGTTCTGGAAGTCACTGGAGTGGACAAAATTTTAGATACTTGCCTTACGATTTCCAAATAAAAACGTTGACTGAAGAGAAGTATGGCAAAAACAAAATTGATCCGATCTATACAATTCAGGACTGGGGAATTACTTATGATGAACTAGAACCGTACTACGATGCATTTGAAAAAATGGCCGGTATTTCCGGAGAAGAAAATCCACTTGGTGGAGCTAGATCGAACCCTTATCCAACAGGGCCGATGAAAGTTTCGCCTGTCTTGAAATTATTTAAAGAGGCGACAACCAATTTGGGCTTGCACCCATTTTCGGTACCTTCAGCCAATCTTTCCGAAACTTATACCAATCCGGACGGTATTAGTCGTGCAGCATGTCAATACTGTGGCTTTTGCTCGCGATTTGGCTGTGAATATGGAGCGAAAGCGGATCCAGTTGTAACGGTGGTTCCAGTAGCAGAAAAAACAGGGAATTTTGATTTGCGTACGCATTCAAATGTTGTGGAAATTCTGCACCAAGGCAATAAAGCAACTGGCGTTCGTTTCATAGATACCCAAACAGGAGAAGAATTCATTCAACCTGCCGAAGTAGTAGGGGTGACAAGTTTCGTGCTAAACAACACGCGCTTGCTTTTATTATCAAACATGGGAACTCCTTATGATTCAAAAACAGGTAAGGGTGTAATTGGCAAGAACTATGCCTACCAAAATAACTGTGGAGAAACTATTGGATTATTCGATGATAAACAATTTAATCTATACGCTGGTGCGGGTTCGTTAGGAATGTGTATTGATGATTTTAACGGAGATAACTTTGACCATACGAACTTGAACTTTATCCATGGCGGCAACATTGCATTATTGCAAACAGGAAAAGCACCTATCGGATTTAACCCTACTAAAGAAGAAACTAAAAACTGGGGCAAACAGTTTAAACAAGAATCCATCAAATATTCCAGCCGTCAAATTGCTCTCGATGCTCAAGGTGCCATCATGCCTCACAGGTATCACTATCTCGACCTGGATCCAACGTATAAAGATGCGTATGGGAATCCTCTACTTCGCATGACGTTTGATTATGAGGAACATGATCGTGAAATGGCGAAATTTATCGGGGACCAAACAGAGAAAATCGTAAAAGAGATGGGGGCAACTGAAACTTATACAACAAGAGATCAACCAACATACGATATTGTTCCTTACCAATCGACACACAACACAGGTGGCGTCATTATGGGGGCCGATCGGGAAACAAGTGCTGTTAATAACTATATGCAAATGTGGGATTTCGAAAATGTATTCGTTCCTGGTGCAAGTGCATTCCCGCATAACTCTGGTTATAATCCGACAGGTACTTTGGGGGCACTATCCTACCGTGCCGCAGAGGGTATCGATAAATATCTGAAAAACGGTGGATTGTTAGTATAATCTTGGATAATAAGGGAGAAAAGAGGATGTTCTTTAATAGATCATCCTCTTTTGTGTGTCAGGTCCTATATTTTAAATTGGCCGGTAATTTTATTTAATTGTTCGGATTGTCTTGCCAATTGTTCTGCACTTTCCAGTATTTGTTCCATTAAACTGGATGTTTCTTCCGTGGAAGCAGTCGTTTCTTCAATGCCTGCCGCAGCTTCTTCTGATACACTCGCTATGCTTGAAATTGCAACGTTCATTTCCTCGCCTCTGGCAGACAATTCTTCCAAGTCTTTCGATATGATTGCTACTCCATTTGCCATGCGATCTATTAGTGAAGAAATTGTAGTAAATGTTTGGGAAGTTTCTTTAATTTGATGTGTTCCGCTTTGGACAGCTTCAAAGCCGGATGTTAAGGAACTACTTACATTGACTGCCTCATGTTGTACTTCGGAAATAATGGACGTAATATCCAATACACTGTGCTTAACTTCCTCAGCTAATTTTCTCACCTCATCAGCGACAACAGCAAACCCTTTACCATGTTCTCCGGCTCTCGCTGCTTCAATGGCAGCATTCAAGGCTAGTAAGTTAGTTTGTTCTGCAATTCCTGTAATCACATTGATCAAGGTAGTAATATTATTGACTTTATCGTTTAATCCTTTCACCCGGTCAACGGAATGTTCGATTATTCCCTCAATTTCAACCATTTTTTGTTCTGATTGAAGCATCAACTGATTACCTGAATCTGTAGATGTTTTCACTTCTTCTGTTATTTCCCTGACTTCCTTTCCAGACTGGTTGGTTTGGATCATGCGCTGAATAAACTCCGTTACAGCATCTGCAAGTGTTGCAGAATCTTGGGCCTGATCTTGCGCACCTGAAGCTAGTTCTTCCATAGTCATGGCAATTTGGTAACTGCCTTCCCTCACTTCGTTTGATGAAACAGCAAGCGATTTACTTTGGTTCGTCACAATATCACTTGCTTTTGAGAGCTCTTGCATAATCTCTCTTAATTGGGTACCCATGCTATTTGTAGCATCCATCAACTGAGCTGTCTCGTCTTTGGATCTTGTCTCCAAGTCGGTAAATTTCAAATCCCCTGAAGCAATTTGATGCATACGTTTCATGACAGTCTTTATTGGATTAGCAATAGATCGAGCACTCCATAGGGATAATAGGATTGCAGTTATAGTAACAATTGCTGAAATAATCAGTACTGTAGCATTGACTGTACCAAGTGCTTGAAGTACTTCATCCCCGTCATCAATAATGAGATTTTCTCTATTAGTAGAAAGTTCTTCAAATCCAGCCATGATTTCTCTTCCAAGTGGCTGTGCCTTTTCTTTCATTATTTGTATAGCTTCTTCCGAATTTCCTTTTTCTAATTCAACAAATACTTCATCGGCAACAATTTTTCTCCACTCAATACTTTTTTGGATGAGGGTTTTTGCCTCTTCTGATGCTCCGTTATTCAATATCTGCTCCTGAAGAGAGATACTCATTTCCGTATACTCCATGAATGACTCTTTGAAGGATTGATCTTCGGGGTAGAGTAAGTAACCACGAGCTAGAGCAATACGCTGGGCGATATTGAATGCTAACTTTTCATCTGCTATCAGCAGGGGCATTTCCTCTTCCAGGATGTCATGAACTTTGTTATTCGAATTATGTATTGATAAGTAAGTAATGCTGCTTAATATAAGTATTAATAATATAATTATCAAATTTATCAGCAGTAATTTATGCTTAATACTTTTCATTTGTTTCACCTCGGATGTATTTTAAAAACAATTCATTAAAAGCTATATCGTCCGATTTTAAATAGACTTTATAGATAGAATTTTATCGGTGAAAATAAATTACATGTCAGTATCCAGTAACGTATAAATTAATGAGTTTAGTTGATGGAGCCAACGGATGAACAAGTAAGAAAAAAAGCACGCGTGCAGCTAGTTCATGCTTACACGAGTGCTCCAAATGGGAGTATTTCCATGGTGAACTTCTCTTTTCGTAGAAGTTATAGGGTTTTTAAATCTAGGGAGTTATTTGAATCTAAATTGTTAGTTATATAAGAGAATTATTATTCTTTTCTTCATTCTTGATTTGCAGATATCTCCATAGTGAAACGGATATCTCATTTGCCTCTGCTTCATGGGAAGTGTCCTTGAAAGCATTTTTAAAGGCAGGTAGTACAGCTTCTAAAATATAAGTTTTTTCATCTTTTGTTTGCAGTTCATTTAGCAGGTACTTTGCATATTCGACTCCGCTTTCCGGGTCGTCAGCAGTTAGTTTTTCTGTAAAACCGTGCAGCTGTTGAAGCAAAATACTTTTCGTAATTTGTGTTTCCTCCGCTTTTTGGTGAAGTGCTTGAAATAATTCTGAAGTAATTAAAATGCTATTCGTCTTCTTTAAATGAATCAGGATTCCTTCAACATGGTTTAAAACATTTTTTACAACATCCTCTGGTGTAGCCAATTGTTTAGTGACCATGGCAATAACACGAAAAGTGTTTTGCATCATCGCAATGGCTTGGACAGCACATTCATATGAAAATTTACGAATCTCTTCTCCATAAATATCAACCAATCTAGAAGCAAGCCATTCAATTTCATTTATCAGGTGCTTTTCCAGTACTTGTTTTAATTCGGGATCTTTGTCCCCTGATACAGCCTCAAATATTTGCATTAAGTTTCTCTTGCGATGGACATATGCTATTAACGCCATTTGTTTAAGCAGTACATTTATATCATTCGGGTTCGTATTTAACGCTACTTCTAACCGGGTACTTATAATTTCTTCTCTAGTTTCATCTAGGATGGCAATTAGACATTGCGTCTTTGAAGTAAAGTGATTATAAAAAGTACCTTTGGATACATTAGCTGAAGAAATAATGTCAATAATAGATGTATCATTATAGCCTTTATCTAAAAAAAGTTGTCGTGCAGCCTGTATAATTTGTCTTTTCCTTTTATTCATAACCTCACCTAACTATCCCTTTTATTAAGAATATTATACCGCAAGTATAATTTGAAAACACTTTCATTTCAACATTTTAAACAATAAATATTTTTTTGTTGAAAAAAATAGACTAACGGTATAGAATATATTTCGAGGCATGAAATGAAAAAGAGAGAGAGTGAAAATATAAATATGAACAATAACTTTCAAACACTTGAAAAGCCCCCTTATTTAATGATAGCAGTTCTATTCGTGGGCGCTTTTGTTGCGTTTTTGAATAATACTTTACTAAATGTAGCACTTCCAACCATTATGACAGATTTAGGCGTGACCTATTCAACTGTTCAATGGTTAGCAACAGGATATATGTTGGTGAGTGGGGTATTGATTCCTGCTTCTGCATTTTTAATTACCCGTTTTAAGACAAGACCATTATTTATTTTTGCAATGTCCATCTTCGTTGTAGGTACAATAGTGGCCGCAATTGCACCAAGTTTTCCTGTATTGCTTGCAGGTCGTATGATTCAGGCAGTTGGTTCTTCGGTAATGGCCCCGATTCTTATGAACGTTATGTTGATTAGCTTCCCTGTAGAAAAGCGTGGAGCAGCGATGGGGATGTTCGGGTTAGTAATGATTGCAGCTCCAGCAATTGGTCCAACTCTATCTGGTTGGATTGTAGAGCATTATGAGTGGCGAGTTCTTTTTGAAATGATTATCCCAATTGCGGTTTTAAGTTTATTATTTAGTATTTGGAAATTAGAAAATGTACTTCCAAATAAAAAAGTTACACTGGATTACTTCTCACTGGTACTTTCAACAATTGGTTTCGGTGGAATACTTTATGGATTTAGTAACGCCGGAAACGATGGCTGGACAGATCCAATCGTACTAACAACAATTATTGTTGGGGTAATTGGAGTTACACTATTTGTTCTGCGTCAACTTAAAATAGATACACCAATTTTAAGTATGGAAATTTTCAAGTCACCATTATATGCACTGTCAGCTATCATAAGTGCCGTACTTTCCATGGCAATGATGGGCGGTATGATTTTAACACCTGCTTATGTACAAAATGTACGCGGAATTGAACCATTCGAATCCGGGTTAATGATGTTGCCTGGTGCCCTTGTAATGGCGATTATGTCACCAATTACAGGTCGTCTATTTGATAAAGTGGGGCCGAAACTTTTAGCTATCACTGGTTTAACAATTACAGCAATTTCAACATATTTCTTGCACGAGTTAGATATGGATTCTACTTACCTATACATTATTATGATTTACACAATTCGTATGTTGGGTATCTCCATGGTCATGATGCCAATTATGACAAATGGTTTAAACTCTTTACCAGCTCGTTTAAACCCGCATGGTACAGCTTCCAATAATACGATTCAACAAGTTGCCGGGTCAATTGGTACAGCATTATTAGTAGCAATCATGAATAAAAGAACAACTGCTACTGGTGAGGATTTTGCTGCACAAGCACAAGCGAATATAACTAGTCCAATGTCACAAGAACAAATGGCAGCAATGAAAGCCCAAATTACACAACAAGCATTGCTGGACGGAATTCAGTACTCATTCTTAATAGCAACAGGCATTACAATTGTGGCATTAATCTTATCATTGTTCCTAAAACGGTCAACAAGTCCAGATAGCAAGGCAACGTCGATTGATTCAAAAAATAATGGAACAATCGAACAAGCTAATGCAACATTAAGCAAATAAAATCGTTATATATTACACCTATCACTGTGTACTTTATATAAGAAAAGCCATTCCTTTATTGGAATGGCTTTTTTGTACGCTAAGTACAAATAATAGGGTGCATTTAAATTGCTAAAGTACGAAGTGGGTATTGAAATAATCTCTACAGGAATATAATGACTTTATACGACATTTTCGAAATGTTGGGGTTATCGAATCTTTTCGAACATATGAATTGGTGTATAATGGGGTTATGAAAAGTAGTAAGTCATGGGGGTTTTGTGGATGGATGTGCTTGATTTTCTAGATAAGTTAGATGAAATCAATATTTTATTCGAGCCGATTTATAGTGCAGATGAACATGTTATCGTTGCCTATGAAGTAATTGGCCAGATTAAAAACAATGGGGAAACGTTTAATGTACTAAATTTTACATATGATGACACAATACCTGTAGATATTCGTACCGATGTTGAGCATGCACTTGTCAAAAAAGCAATAGGGTTAGCAAAAGATGAAATTTCCCAAAATCATGTTAGATTGTATCTTCCATGTAACCCTAATTTGTTAATGGAGGACTTTGGTGATCGATACTTCCAATTATTAAAAGATACATTGGGTGAAGAATTATTAACTTATATCTATCTTGTGATACCGGAGCATAAGTTCCAAGGGGAGATTGAACAGCTGCAGCATCCGATTCGTTATATTAAAACCTACGGGGTCAAGATTGCTTTGGATCAGATAGGCTCCGAGAGCAATCTTGACCAAATTTTAATGTTCGAACCAGCTACACTGAAAATTAATGTAAGCCAGTTAAACTACAATGCATGGGGAGCTCAAAACCATGTGTTTACAACGATACAGTCATTGGCAGTAAAAATTGGGGCAGCTTTAATGTTCGATAATATACAAACCGATTATCAGTTGCATCACGCATGGAAAAGCGGGGCAAGATTTTTTAAAGGGATATACCTGCAAAAACCAGCAACTGATTTCATTCCAAAAGATACGTTAAAGGATCGTTTTCGAAATGAATGTAAGCAATTTATTTCTGCCGAGAAAAGATTGCTTGAAAGTAAATTCGAAGAAATGAAGAACCTTGGGAAAAAGATTACGTCGATTGTGGAAGTTACCAAGCCGGATGGCAAAAATGTTGAAAAACTCCTGCAATTAGCCAATCAACTAGAGCAATATGCCTTCCGTTTCTATATTTGTAATGATGAAGGATTCCAAATTTCCCCCAATATTGTTCGGCATAATGGGAAATGGAATGTGGAAGAGTGTGCGGTCGGCAAGAACTGGAGTTGGAGACCGTATTTCCTTTTTAACATCATAAAAATTCGCAATACCGAAAAAGGAAATTTATCGAGTATCTATAGCGATATCGAGACGGGTGAGTTGACTCGCACTTTCTCAATGGCATTAAAAGACCACGAATATCTATTTGTAGATATTACCTACGATTATCTCTATGAACACAATATTGTAAACTAAAGAACAATTCCTATTTGTAGTTTTGCTATGAATAGGATTTTTTTTTTATGTATTTTGAAGGATTGTGTCCTCAGTATATTTTCCGAAATTCTTATTTTTTCAAAAGTATGTTATGTAAAGAGTAATAGAAACATAAAATACTAGGTGTAATTACCATGAACGATAAAAGGGAGGAAATGAGATTCAAATACATGTAGTCCAGTCCGGACAGTCTCTTTTTGGTATCGCACAAGCCTACAGCACAACAACTGAGAGCATCATCGAAGCCAACCAAATAGAAAATCCGCAGCGTTTAGTCATTGGGCAAGCTTTGGTTATTCCGATTACTGGGAGTTTTTATTGGGTACGGCAAGGGGATACGTTATACTCCATTGCACAACGTTTTGGATTGAACGTAAACACTTTGGCGCAATTCAATGGCATTAATGTCAATACACCTTTAAGTGTTGGGACACGGCTATACATTCCACCAATGCAAAAACGGAATGCAGAAGTCAATATTTACATTGAACCAACTGGTGATACAGTTAGCCAGGAATTATTGAATGAGGCAAGAAGTGTAGGACGGTATTTAACGTATCTGGCTCCATTTAGCTATGAAGCAAGAAGAGATGGAAGTCTAGATCCGCTTCCGATTGAGGGAATTCCAGAAGCGGCAAGGGAAGCTGGAGCATCGTTAATGATGGTAGTATCCAATCTTGAAAATGGCCAGTTTAGTGGTGAACTAGGTAGAGCCATTTTGCAAAGTACGGCTGTTCAAGAAGTGCTGCTTGAAAACATAGTCGAAGAAGCTCGAAGAATTGGCAGTGTATCAGATATCCATTTTGATTTCGAATTTCTTCCAGGAGATCAACGACAAGCCTACAATAATTTCTTAAGAAAAGCAGTAGATTACTTACACGGAGAAGATTTGCTGGTGTCGACTGCATTGGCGCCGAAAACTAGTGCCGAGCAGGCAGGTCAATGGTATGAAGCCCATGATTATAGAGCTCACGGAGAAATAGTCGACTTCTCTGTGCTTATGACGTACGAGTGGGGTTATTCAGGTGGACCGCCAATGCCGGTGTCGCCTATTCCACAGGTAGAAGAGGTTATCCAATATGCCTTAACGGAAATGCCTGCAAATAAAATCATGATGGGGCAGAATCTATATGGCTATGATTGGACGCTTCCCTTTGTGCAGGGGGGGCAATATGCAAGAGCCGTAAGTCCGCAAAGGGCGATTGAAATCGCACAAACAAACAATGCTGTTATTGAGTATGATTATACAGCACAGGCTCCACATTTTAACTATGTGGATAATGAAGGAAAAGCACATAAGGTCTGGTTTGAGGATGCAAGGTCCATCCAGGCGAAATTTAATCTTATGAAACGCTTGAATTTGCGAGGAATTAGTTATTGGAAGCTTGGCTTCGCATTCCCGCAAAACTGGTTATTGATTGGCGAGAATTTCAATGTAGTGAAGCGTTAAACTAAAGTTACTGAAATTATAAATATAATAAATGAGTAAAAGGGCAGTTTAGAATGATAAGCTGCCTTTTTGATGCGAAATCTAGGATTATATTAAAAAAAATAGAGATTTCTATTTTTTATTTCCAATATTTATCATACAATATTTCGTATAAGAAAATAGGGGGGATATTTTGGTAAAGTTAAATAAAATTGGAATACCTATTCTGACAGTTGCAATGTCTCTGGGAGTAATGTCTGTTGGGAGTGCCGAAACAATTGATAAACCATTCGCGAATAATCTGCAGATCGAAGTAGCCAAAGCGGATAACATAATCTCGAAAAATGAAGTAGTAAAAAAATTTAAGGAACTTTTTCCGAATGAATTTAACTTCCTCACAATGGAAGATTTCTATCTGAATACAGGTCATTATTATCCGGAAGATGAAACCATTCGATACGATTTAAGCTTTACAAAATTAGTGCAAGGTAAAGATGTTTATGGAAGCGCTACTTTTAAAGGAGATAACCTGGAATTAGAAAGTTTCCACTTTGAACCTGTAAACAAAACAGATGCCCTGTTTCCTGCGAAAATAACGAAGGAAGAAGCACAAAAAATTGCACAGGATTTTATGAAGAAGTTTGCAGGCGGCAAACAATATAAACTAGATAAAAATAACAATGAATATTACTACTATTATTCCAATCAATTATTAACCGAACCAATCCGATACTATTTCTCCTTTATCCGTACAGAAAATAACATCGAAATCGCTGACCAAAGAATGGAAGTGGCGGTTCTTGGTAATGGTGATATCGTTCAATATTCTCAATATCAAACGAGCGATGGAAAAGGTTCTTTTGAAAAAGCAGAGAACTTGTTAAATGAAAAAGAGCTATTAAGTAAAATAAAGGAAAATATGAATCTCCAATTGCAGTACCAAGTAAATTATGACTTCCGATCAGATAAACCTAATGTACAACTAGTCTATACTCCAGTAACTCAATTTACTGGTATCAATGCGATAACTGGTCTATGGCATACAAATAATGGATTTACGGAGAATCTGCCAAATAATCCAAAGGTAGAAAAACTAACGCAACAACCATTAAAACCAAGGCAGGAAGCTATTACAGTGGAGGATGCAAAAGAGGTCGCTGAAAAATTGCTGGCAATTGATTCGGAAGAGGTTAAGCTGAAGTTTGATAGTATTGATGAAAGAACAAACAGGGATGGAAAAGAAACGATTAGCATCAATTACACCTATGAATACCGAAATGGCGGATATGGGACAAGCCTGGACCTGGATAAGCAAACAGGTGAAATTATCCAATATCACAATATTAAAAATGAAGTTTTAATGCAAGTTGGACAAAAAACAAATGATGATAAAAAAATAACTAGCGATGAAGCATTATCTAAGGCAATTGATTACTTAAAAGAATGGGTACCATCTACTTTGCATAACTATATCAAGCCTATTGCCGAGCCCTATACTGATGAAAACTATGGGGTTTATAATTTCACATTCCCAAGAATCGTTAACGGAATTGTTGTAGCAGGAAATGATATTAGTATAGGTATTAATTTTGATGGTTCATTAAGTAGTCTTTATATTAATGCACTAGAACTGGAACAATGGCCAACGACTGATGGTATTCTATCGAAGGAAGAAGCGGAAAAAATTCTCGATGAAGCACTCAATGTGAAGCTGCAATATGCAAAAGAAAATAGTCAAGAACAAACGGAGCATTACTCATTGCTATATACACCGATTTTTAATGAGAAGTCATCCACTTCGATTGATGCAATTAGTGGTGAGTGGACAAGTATATTTGGCGTAGCAGAATATCCAATTGTTACGGATGATGTAGCAGAAGAAGAACTAAATTACCTTATTCAAAATAATATATTAGAAATCGATGAAGATAGCTTCAATGCGGATTCACCAGTAACAAGAGGAGAAGCCTTGAATGTTCTTCTTAAATCAATCTCCTACGTTTATGAAAGAGATTATCCGCAACAAGTAGAAGCCCATCAAACTTTTAAGGATATTGGTCCGGACAATCCATACTATCAGGTAGTGGAACAAGCCGTTAGAATGGGAATCGTGGATTCGGAGAAGGGTAACTTTATGTCTTCCGAAAAGATTACCCGCGAGGAGCTTGCAGTGTGGTATATAAGAGCAATCGGGCTGGAACAAGCTGCAAAACATATGGAAGTCTATCAGCTTAACAACATAAAAGATGCAAAAGATGTAACCTATAAGGGCTACGTGGCATTAGCTAATGCAATGGGTATTATTCCTTCACAAAATGGATTATTCAATCCGAAGAAATCAGTAACTTATTCCGAACTTGCTATATCAACGATTCAGTTAGCGCATAAAGTCCACGAGAATGGTAACGCAAATAGATATTATTGATTGAGTAATGGGAGCTGGCATAATTTATTTATGCTAGCTTTTTTTGTTTTCAAAAACTTTTTCGAAAAAATTGGAATTTAGAAAAAAATAGGGTAATGGTAGAACGGATCACTTTTATTCTTATGAACGTTGGCACAACTTATAGTTTTTACCAAAGGTGGATAAAATGAGAGGAGTGGCAAGACAAAACATGAGGGTGAATTGTATGGAGAAAAGAAAAAGCAGCCAGGATGGACCGTTTAATGTTTGGTCAGGTTTCTTATTTGGAGTTGGATTAGTTGCTTTTATTGATGAAGCAGTATTTCATCAACTCCTTCACTGGCATCATTTTTATGATAAATCAACACCTAGCATCGGACTGGTTTCGGATGGGATTTTTCATGCATTTAGTTGGTTTGCTACAGTGGCAGCTCTTTTTATGTTGGCAGATCTTCGGAAGCGAAATGTGTGGGATAGAGGAAGGTGGATCGGAGCTTTGATTTTAGGAACCGGAGTCTTCCAGTTATATGATGGCATCATTCAGCATAAGCTCCTGCGCCTACACCAAATCCGTTACGGAGTGGACATTATTCCTTATGATATCGTATGGAATGTAAGTGCAGGATTTATGATTATAATTGGATTGATTATTTTAGGGCGGAAAAGATCAACTCAATCAAAGTAAAAAAGCGGGTGAACTATAATGCATAATCATGAAGCCGGAAGTGGGATCTATAGTTTTCTCGATTTGCTGAGCTATGCTTTACCAATGGTATTCACTGTCGGTTATATAGTAATGGTTTATAGAACGAATAAGAGATACAAGAAATGGCCAGGTACACGAATTGTCTTTTGGGTAATTGGTGTATTGTCTGTTACATTCGCAATTGCCGGACCAATTGCTGAGCAGGCTCACTCAAGTTTTACGGCACATATGATGGCCCATTTACTGCTGGGGATGCTAGGTCCGCTGTTTATAGTTCTTTCCGCACCGATGAAGCTTCTATTAAGAAGTGTTCCGATTGTTTCGGGCAGGCTGATTAGCAAAGGACTTAAAAGTTCCTACTTACAGTGGATTACCCACCCAATACTCGCAAGTGTACTGAATTTTGGCGGTCTATGGATTCTCTATACGACGGATTTATATAGCATGATGCATTCATCTTACTTACTTTACGTTCTTGTGCATATCCACGTTTTTTTTGCAGGATATGTTTTTACTCTCTCCATGATTTATATAGAAGTGACACCTCACCGCACGAGCTTTCGGTTAAGAGCGGTTGTATTAATTTTGGCGATGGCATCTCACGGTATATTGTCAAAATGGATTTATGCAAACCCACCAGCCGGCGTTGACAGTACGGATGCACAACGCGGCGGAATGTTGATGTATTACGGTGGGGACGCCATTGATGTAATCATTGTAATTATCTTATGTTATCAATATTTTGGTGGGAGAAATCGATTGTCGGCAAAGAAGAACTACTCGGTTATGGAAGTTTAAAGCAGGTCCGCAAGTAAGCTTCCCAACTCGCAAGTAAAGAGTGTGAACTCGCAAGTAACTTTCCCAATGTTGCAAGTAAAGTAGCCAAAACCCCTAGGTAAAACGGGGTTGGCGTAATAATTAGACTGCCCAACGACCCTATTCCCTAAATAAGATAGGGAGAAAAGCTTAGGTTCACTCCCTATTTTTTCTTTGTTAATTCCACTAACGTTGTTAGGACTGTTTCAAATTGTTGTTTTTCCCCGACTTTGTAGAAGTTGCTAAATAGATCTCCCTTATTTTTGATACGTTCGAGAACGGCGGGTATTGTAAAGTGTTTAGGACTTAAATCGCTATTAACCTCATGCCACTCCAAAGGGGTTGCTATCAAGCCGTGTTCATGACCTCTTGGCGAATAGGGACTAACGATCGTTTTTCCTTCAGCGTGCTGAATATAATCTAAATATAATCGGTTTCCCCGATTCTTTTTCATTCGCTCGATTGTAAACCATTTTGGATTTTGTTCAACTAAAAATCGGCATACAAACTCCGTGAAAATTCTGGTTTCCTCAAATGTAAAGGTATCCTTTGAAAGGGGAATATAAATTTGCAGCCCTTTGCCACCGGATGTTTTAATGAAGGACTCCAAATTGAATTTATCAAATATGGCTTTCATATTCAGTGCTGCTTCGATGGCCAATGAAAAATCATCTACAGAAGGTGGATCCAGGTCGAATACAATTTCTGTAGGGTAAGTTGTATCAATCGTTTTAAAAGGAATATGGTATTCAATTGCCAGTTGATTTCCTAACCATAATAATGTCTTCATATCATTGCAAACTACATATTCAATTTCTTCCTCGACACTTGTCTTGATAAAGCTGGGTGTGTACTCGGGGGCATTTTTTTGATAAAAGCTTTCACCAGGCACACCGTGAGGAAAACGGATCGTTGTTAGTAAACGATTTTTTAGGAATGGTAAAAAGAATGGTGCTACTTCCTGGAGGTAGTATATATAATCATCCTTTACTAAACCAACTGCTGGCCAAATCGGCTTATCTGGATGAGTTATCGCAACGGATTCAGGTATTGGATTTAGCCCCCGCAACATCCTCTTCCAAGTTGCATCAGCCGGGGTCACGTCAAACCGGAAAGCCTCAAAACGCGGCTCTCGAAGTTTTTTGCCATCAAAATCAATACATGCTACATCTACACATATCGATGGAGGAAGTATCCAAGTCGTTGCCGAAGTTTTCGTTCCATTAGCTTGAAAAAAGTTAGCAAGTGTTTGCAACTCTTCGTCTTTAAGGCCATGGCGAAAATTGGTGATTTCTCTTAATTCATCATTATAATAAACCGCTCCATTAAAATAGCCGTTTGTTTGATCAAAAAGAGTAAGAATAATTGTAATGATGCGCCAGTTTTTCACTTTTAGCCAGAGGCTGGATCTTTTACCACTTTCCCAAAGACTGCTTTTTTTCTTGGCAATCATTCCTTCAGCATTCCATTCCCTTATCTTTTCCCAAAGCTTTTCACTCTCACTAGAAACTCCAATTAATTGAAGGCTTCCTTTATCTTTATAGGAAGGGGAAAGTGGCAGCTGTACGCTTTCAAACAAAGACGTTAGTTTAGTTTTACGCACTTCGAGAGAATCCTGCGTAACATCTTCGCCTTCCAGTTGCAGTAGATCAAATGCAATAAAGTTACAGGGAAATTTTCCACTGGATTCGAGTATCGTTTTTTTACTGCGCATTCTTCCACGAGATTGAACTGTCGAAAAGTTGCTCCGGTAGTCATTCTGCAAGTAGACAATTTCTCCATCTAAAAGAATCGGTAAATGGGGGGAAATCCTAGTTTGAATATCATGGCAAAATTGAATGATTTCAGGAAAGTATTCTGTTAATTCTTTATCATTTCGGCTTATTAGCGTTATGCCTGCAGCATCCCATTTTAAAATGCAACGAAAGCCATCATACTTTACTTCGTATATCCAATCATTGCCGGTCGGGACAGCATCTGCCGAAGTTAGGAGCATCGGTTTCATGTCAACAGAACCTCTTTTTTAGTTAGTTTTTAACTTATTTCGGTGGTTATACATAGTTGCCAGCAGAAATCATCATAATAAGAAAAAAGCAGGTGACGAAATTTGCATACAGTTTGGAAAGGCAGTATTAGCTTTGGACTTGTCAATATACCGGTGAAGCTTCACACGGCAACCGAAAATAAAGATATTAAGCTAAGGCAGCTTCATAAAGAATGCAACAGTCCAATTAATTATCAAAAGGTTTGTCCGGTTTGTGAACAGGAAGTAAAAAGTGAAGATATAGTCAAAGCCTATGAATACTCAAAGAATAAGTTTGTTGTGCTGGATGATGATGAGCTTGAAAGGCTGCGCAAAGAAAATGAAGATAAAGCAGTAGAAATTATGGAGTTTGTGAAACTGGAAGAGATCGACCCAATCTATTTTGAAAGAAGTTATTTCATGGCCCCGGATACTGGAGGGGGAAAGGCCTATGCCCTTTTACGGAAGGCATTGGGTGATTCGGGGAAAATCGGCGTTGCGAAGATTACGATTCGCTCTAAGGAACAACTGGCAATTGTACGTGTTTATGGAGAAACTTTAGTCATGGAGACGATTCACTTTCCTGATGAAGTGCGAAGTACAGAAGAGGTCCCCAATATTCCGAGTGAAGAAAAAGTCACTGAAAAAGAGCTCGACACCGCATTGTTATTGATTGAACAATTAACAGCAAAATTTGAGCCTGATAAATACCAGGATGACTATCGAACAGCGTTGATTGAACTAATAGAGCAGAAGAAAAATGGCGAATTAACCGTGACGGTAAGCGAGAAAGAGACGGTCATTCCATCTGACATGACAGATCTAATGGCAGCCCTGCAAGCGTCTCTTGATAAGACATCAACGCCGAAAAAGAAAACGACTACTAGAAAAAGGAAGACAACAGCAGAGAAAAAAGAAGCATAATTCTGTGAATGTTTCTTTTTAGGCTAATATCCAGCAAGTTTTTATCAGTAAAATATAATTAAAAAACACAACTCGACCCCAATCTGGACCTGAGTTGTGTTTTTATTATCATTATTCAAAGTCTAATTTATAATCTTCGTCCTTGATAAGTTTCAATTTCTTCTTAAATACATAGATAAAGATCAGGTTCAGGATGAGTGGAAGGATGAAGAACATGCTTAGCATAATGGCGATGTTCGGTGCAGACCAACCACCCTCAGCCAAATTTATATAATTTAGCGGTCCCACTAAGCCGGATAAACCAAACCCTGCACTATAAGGGGTTCCTTGAACATTGAATACGCCGGCAAGTCCCCCGAGTATGGCAGCGGATATTAACATAGGGATTGCAATGACTGGCTTCATAAAGAAATTTCGCATTTGAATTTTGGGTGATCCCAAGACATGTGCCAAGGCAGTACCCAGTGAGTTTGCTTTGAGACTTGCTAAGAATAATCCCATACCAACTGCAACAATCCCTAAATTCGCAGCGCCAGATCCAATACCTGACAGCATTATAACCGTAGCGATTCCAACCGTTGAAATAGGTGAGATAATGACAACGCCAAAGATGACAGCAAGTAATGCTCCCATTAAAACAGGCTGTAGACCTGTTAGGTAAGCAACAACTTCACCTACAAGACCAGCACTTGTTTTTACATAAGGTAAGATCATGTAGCCAATCATACCAGGCACAACTACTGATAACATCGGCATTAAAAGAATAGAATACTCCTTCAATTTCTCGCCTACAAGTTTAACAAAAAGTACAGCAAGAGCAGCGGTTAAGCCAGAGTTAAGTGTTACACCAATACCATTTAGTGTAAATAGACCCTCAGCAGTTTTTATGATTGCACCACTTCCTATAACAGTGGCAATCCCGACACATGCAGTTTGAATTTGAGTCAGTTTAAACTGCATACCTACCAAAATCCCGGTTAACAGAGGCAGCATACTCATGATAACGACTGTTGCATCAAAAAGATGCTGTAGAGCAGGCACAGAAGGAATGATCAGCTTTAGTATTTCACCAAGTAAAGCATTGGGGATAAGGGCGACCACGATGGCAATACTCATCCCCGTTAAAAGTTTACTGAAGAAGTCTTTCATATGTATAACCTCTTTCTATGAGAATGTTCGATTCTATTATGTAGGTATTAATTATATATGTATAATAATTCAGAATCAACAGAAAGTTTATCGCTTCAACGCGTTAAATTCTAGTTGGTTTAATTAACCTCACTATCCTGGTAAAACAGCTAAAGATCTAAAGTTGCATAGATCGGCTTCCTCTCTTATTTATAGCGTGTTTTTTATTGTCATAGGTATAATGAAAACTATATAGTTAAATTGTTAAATACATAAAAGGAGCATTTATGATGAACGTCTTATTAGTACTTGGTTCAATTTTGGCCTTTTTGGGAGTCGTACTTGGTGCATTTGGTGCCCATGCTTTAAAAGATAAATTTCCCGAGCCGCGCTATGAACAAATTTGGAATACAGCAGTGCAATATCAAATGTACCACGCAATAGGATTAATCCTATTGGGCATCCTTTCGATGGATGCCTTATTGGGGAGCTCTAGTTTATTATCGTGGGCTGGGTATTTGATGTTTGCGGGAGTTATCTTCTTTTCAGGAAGTTTGTATGTCTTGTCTGTAACGGGAGTTAAAAAGTTAGGGGCGATTACACCAATAGGAGGCTTGTTATTTTTGGCGGGCTGGATCCTATTGTTTATTGAAGTGATTTAACTAGCGAAAAGAAGGAGTGGCCTCGAATACCGAGTCCCCTCCTTTTTGTCCCTCTATCGCTTTGGAGCTAGCTCTCAAGCCAACTGCAGGTGTCGGAATTATAGTTTGAAATGGTGGACTAAAACTTTTAATTCATCTGCAAGTAAGGTAAGTTGCTCAGTGCTACTTGAGATTTCATCGATAGAACTGTTGAACTCCTGTGTTGTTGCAGCTGTTTGTTCCACTGCTGCTGCCGTCTCCTCCGAAACTGAAGCGATTTGCTCAATGGAATAATGCATTTGTTTCGTAAGATTGACATTATCATCTAAATTACTTGTGATGTTGCCTATACTTTCAACCATACTTGAAATTGAAGTGTGAATTTTGTTGAATGTTTCTCCTGTAGATTGAATAAGGGAAGAACCTTGCTGAACCTCTTTATAGCCAATTTCAAGTGATGATTCCACAAGATTTGTTTCTACTTGAATAGAGGTAACAATCTTTGTGATATCCTTGACTGAATCTGAAACCTGTTCGGCCAGTTTTCTAACCTCTTCTGCAACTACTGCAAAACCTTTACCATGCTCTCCGGCTCGACTTGCCTCTATTGCAGCATTTAATGCAAGCAGGTTTGTTTGATTAGCGATTGCTTCAATCATTAATACCAATTTTGAAATTTCCTTCGTCTGGTTTTCCAGGCCATTCATTTTAAGGACTGCTTCTTTCATAACCCGATCAATCTTGTCCATCTGCTCATCTGAGGTGTGCATTTTTTCTTTTCCTTCAGCAGTTAATAGAAGAACAGCCTTTGTTGAATTATTTATTTCATATCCTTTATGGCGTGTTTCTTCCATAATCATTGAGAAATCGGTTGCATTTGAAGCTAAGTCGGAAATCGTATTTGCCTGATTTTCCGAACTAACCGAGATTTCTGTCATGGTCGATGCCATTTGCTGTGACCCTGCTTGGATACCGTCTGTTGCTTCTTTTAGTTCAGTACTTTGTTTCGCAACATCAAGAGATGATTGGGATACCTTTAAAATCGTTTCATAAAGTGTATTTTTCATGACATGCATGGAATTTAACAACTGGCCAAGCTCGTCTTTTCTCGTGCTTTGTTCAGTTTTAATTTGTAAGTTGCCGTGCGAAAGTTCATCCAATGAAACGGCAAGATGAACAATTGGCTTAGAAATCGATCTGCTAAAGAAGACTGCTATTATAAGAACGGTAAGTATTGTTCCAACTAGGACGAGGGTAGCAATGAACAAAAGGTGGCCTTGAACCTGTTGAATGATTGAAATGTCCTGCTTTACACCAATGCCTCCGATAATTTGACTGCCAGTTGGATCGTACATTGGCAGAATCGATTCCATTGTATTTTTCTGTTTCAATGTAGACACCTTACCGTTACCTATCTGTGCCAATGTATCTTCCGAAAGTGTTAAACCTTGGCCTGATGGATTGGAAGAATAGATTGTACTTCCTTCCTTATCGTATAAAGTAATGGTTACACCATCCAACTGTTCGCTTAACTGTTCCAAGAATGTGCTTTCAACACTTGTTTGTAGTGTGCCCACTACTGTACTGCCTGCTAATAATGGTGCAAAGGCCCTAACGGAAAGCCCGCTTTGACCGACTTCAAAACCGGAAATCGATTGTCCATTTAGGGCTGCTTGAATGGCTTGTAAATCACTTTTGTCATCTCCATGTTTTTGGGGATTATGTCCGCGCAAAAATACGACTCCGCTTTGATCGCCAAATTCAAAAACGGATACATCATGTTCCTCCTGTAAACGAGGAAAAACACCATTAACTGTCGTTAACAGCCGGGCTCGATTACCTGATTGGTAGCTGGAAATAAGTTGTTCGTTTTGTGAGTAAGAATTTGTTAGATCCAACAGATTGCGAGAGACATTATCTAATTCACTCTGGACATTATGTATCATTTTTTCTTGTTGGTTTTCTGTTAAATCCGAATAGCCCTTACCGGTTACGAAGAAAATAATCGTAGTTATTAAAATTAAGGGGAGAATGGTTAAAGAAAGTAATATTAAGATTAATTTCGCTTTAATCGTCTTCACTTGATGCCTCCTACTATGTGCAACACTGTGTAATGAATGGATTACTGAGTTTAGTTTTGCATACAAAAATTAAATTAACATAATAATGTTCCGATATGATAGGGTTTATTTAAAATTTACAAAATTGAAACAAAAGCGCAGTTGATGTATTTTAAGTTGCAACAAAGAACATGATTTGGGGTAATCTTTCTATATAGAAAATAGTAAGGAAGTGGTCATCATGCTAAAAGAGATTTACGCTGATTTACATATACATATTGGGCGTACTGAAAAGGGGAGAGCGGTTAAAATTACAGGCAGCAAAAACTTAACGCTAAAAAATATACTGGAAACGGCTACCTCGAGGAAGGGTTTAGATTTAATCGGCATTATTGATTGTCATTCGCCGGAAGTATTGGATGAGATGGAACAATTGATTCGTGAAGGGAAAGCACAAGAAATTCCGGATGGTGGTATCCGTTACGAAAAAACAACACTGATTCCTGGTTCGGAAATAGAAATTTATGATGAAAATTGCCACGGGCCAATTCATGTACTGGCTTACTTCAAGACGATTGAAAAGATGCGGGAATTTTCGTTGTGGATGAGTACAAAGCAAAAAAATATTCACCTAAGCTCACAGCGAATTTACTGTAATGGCCGGACTTTGCAGCAAAAGGTAAATGAATTGGGTGGACTATTCATTCCCGCTCATGTCTTTACACCTTTTAAAAGCCTTTACGGAAAAGGTGTAAAGAAAAGCTTGAGTGAAGTGTTTGATCCACAATTGATTGATGGGATTGAATTGGGCTTAAGTTCGGACACGTATATGGTGAAAGGGATGAGTGAACTCGCACCCTATACATTTGTAACGAACTCGGATGCCCATTCACTTGGAAAGCTGGCTCGCGAATATCAAAAAATAAATGTAGCTGATGCCAATTTTGAGGAGTTAAAAAAAGCGCTTCACAAAGAAGAAGGAAGAGCTTTTGGCGCAAATTATGGCTTAAACCCGCTGCTTGGAAAGTACCACGAAACAGTATGTGCTGATTGCGGAGAACAAATTGAGGAAGAGGGTCATACGCGTTGTCCATACTGTGGGAAAGAACATCTCATCAAAGGTGTAGCCAAGCGGATTGCTGAATTAACGGATGCACCATTGCAAGAAGTAGAAAGGCCACCCTATATTCATCAAGTACCACTGGATTTTATCCCTGGAATCGGACCGAAAACGATGACGAAACTGTTGGATGCATTTGGTACGGAAATGAATATATTGCACGGTGCATCGCTGGAAGATCTAAAGGAAATAATACCGGAAAAACTAGCCAACAATATTCATTTAGCGAGAACGGGTAAATTAGGGATTACAGTTGGTGGGGGAGGAGTTTACGGGAAAATTGATAGGTCTCCATCCGAGTAAAGCTTTGGGAAGAAGTGCATTGAAAATAAAAAAACAAGCTACTTTGTTTAAGACGGGGAATCTTAAACGTAGCTTGTTTTAAAGGGATGTATGTCACATGGACATATATTTTATAGCAAATTGGGGAATTTGCAGTTTTGGGTTACCGCAAAAATTTGCTAGGGGATACATTAATAATATAACCAAGTATCTCAAATTTTATATCAAGATATTTGAGAAATATTCATTTTCTCTTCATTCCATTTAAGTCCTTCGAAGAAACGGAAAATTTCCTCGAAAACAAGCTCTTTTTCTTGGTCAAGTGTTAAAATATGACCAGAGTTGATAAAACTTTTAACAGACTTAATGCGAGATTTTACGGAATTGTATATTAAATCTGCGCTTTCGCAGTAATAATCATCATCACGTAGCCCACGTAAAATGTGAACTGGTGTTTGAATTGTTTGAAGCTTTTCACTAGTCTCGTTGATCATGCCTTGTAGATATTCTAATGCAGGCATACGGTATTTTTCGGCAATTTCTAAAGGATGATCGGATTGTTCGTCAAATGTGCCGGCTAATTTTTTATATTTTATCGTATAATCGATAATTCGCTCTTGCAAGCTATCGATACTTTTTGCTAATGCAGGAGCAGACATTGCAACAATTGCTTTTGTAGGACGTTCTTCTCCAAGTTTTAAAGAGAAAATCCCACCAAGTGAAACACCTGCAACTGCGATTTCGTCATAGCCTCTGTTTTTTAGTTCATCATAACCTTCCAGTACACTGTTCCACCATTCAACAGGATTTGTTTGAATAAGTGTCACAGGGTCACCGCCATGACCTTTATACAATGGTGCATGTACCGTGTAGTTACGTTCAGCTAAATATCTGCCCAAACGTTTCACGTCGTTTGTATTTCCAGTAAAACCATGAAGTAGAAGTACAGCGCGATTACCTTTTTCAATCATAAATGGTTTCGGAGGAATGATTTTCATTTTTAATTGGCCCCTTTAAGTAATTAGATGTGACAGACATTCGAACTTTTTATATAAACTATTGTTTTTCTTATTTAAATTTGATATGCAAACTTTATGTCTAAGCTTATTATAGAATTATCAATACATAAGTACAATTTATTGTTTTTATCATTATCATTCCAAATAGTTATCATTTGAAGAGGAGTATAAAATGGAAATCCAACAGCTTGAATATTTTAAAATCGTTGCAGAAATGCAGCATATGACACATGCAGCGGAGCAGTTAAATATTTCGCAGCCAGCCCTCAGCAAGTCGATTTCCAATATCGAACAAGAGATTGGTGTACCTTTGTTTGATAGACAAGGACGCTCAATTAGTTTAAACCGATATGGAAAACTCTTTCTTGTAAGTGTCAATGCAATTTTACATGAATTTGAAAAAGCGAAAGTTGAAATCAGTAGTCTCGTAATGCCTGGTTATGGTGATGTGGCTTTTGGTTTTATTCATACACTCGGAATGGAAGTAGTGCCGGAGTTAATGGCCCATGTTCCCGAAAAATATCCCAATATGAAATTTACACTAACGCAAGCTGCTTCCTATAATCTTTTAAAATGGCTTGAAGAAGGACAGGTCGATTTATGTTTATCTCAGCGTATCGAGTCAAAAACGATCGATATCGAATGGGTTGAATTATGGAGTGAGGAGCTATTTGTGATAGTGCCGAAAAACCATCGATTTGCCAATCGAGAAACAATCAAGCTCGAGGAAATAAAGGATGAACCATTCATCTCCATCAAACGGGGAAATGCGCTGCGTCAGATTGTGGATAAATTTTTTAAGGAAGCCGGAATAACAACAAATATCGCATTTGCTGCTGAAGAAATGCATACCGTTGCCGGATTTGTTGGGGCTGGTTTAGGTGTTTCCCTTATTCCCAATATAAAAGGATTAAATGAGTATAACGTATGTAAAATCCGGGTAAGTGAACCGATTTGTGAGCGGAAGATCGGAGTTTCTTGGGCTGTTGGCCGTTACTTATCCCCTGCCGCGGTGCAGTTTAAAGAGTATTTAGTTGAATATTTTAAAGAAAAATAATAATGATCAGTTTTTTAAAAAACATTGATAAAGGTGAAGAGTCCCATGCTTTATGACCGCGAATTATTTGAAGAATTACTGAATGACCATAGCGAAATTTTTGATGCTGAAGAAGTAAAAGAAGCCCTGGATATATTTATCCTAGCTTTGGAAGGCGATGGCAATGCCATGCTTGAGATTGCCTATATTTACCGGGCTATGGATAAATTTAGCGATTCGGTACATTGGCTGAAGGAAGCTGTACTTCTAGACAATACAGTTGCCATGTTCGAATTGGGTAATTGTTATTTTGAAGGGCTTGGTACTGAAGAAAACTACGAAAAAGCCTTTTTATACTATAAAAGTGCCGCCCAAAAGGGTCATGCTGATAGTGCCAATAATCTTGCGGATATGTACTTAAATGGTGAAGGTGTAGCTGTAGATGCAAGTAAAGCACTATATTGGTTCGAAATTGCTGCTTCCCAAGGTGTAGTGGAGGCAATGTTTACTTTAGGGATCATGTATGAGCAGGGAATTGGCATGGAACCCGATGAGTCCATGGCCTTTCACTATTATCTAAAATCTGCAACAGGAGGGTATGAGGACGCACAGTATCGAGTTGGTACGATTTATCTGGAGGGGCTGCTTGGGCAAGAGAAGAATATCGGGCAAGCGTTGGAATGGTTTGAAAAAGCAGCGCAAACCCATCATATCGACTCCATCTATAATTTAGGTTTTTTATATGAGAATGGTATAGGTGTACCCCGAAATGGAAAAAAGGCTCTGAATTATTACAAAAGGGCTTCATTACTTGGCGATTATCAATCAAAGCTGAATATTGCCAGCATCTATGAACTCGGCATCGACGTTCCCAAAAATCGAAAAGAAGCGGCCAAGTGGCGTAACGCAGCCAGTCACCAGATGCAAAAGTTTGACTAATTACTCTTTTAATTCAGGTTTTTTTCATAAAATTGTTCTATTCTTGTACGAGTTTTGTAAAACAACTCACAGGTACTTTTGCGGAAAAACGTTTATACTAGAGGCAGATAGATGAACGATTAGGAGTGTCTTTATGAAAACAGTAGTTGTTGTTGGTGGGGGAATCACGGGGCTATGCACATTGCATTATTTAAAACGCCAAGCTCCCGGTGATGAGCAGATTCGGTACATACTAGCCGAAAAAAATGAGCATCTAGGCGGGAAAATGCATACGGTGCATGAATCCGGTTTTATTATGGAATCGGGTGCAGATTCGATTGTTGCGCGTCACCCGAATGTTCTGGAATTAGTCAAGGAACTCGATTTTGATTCGGAATTGGTTTATAACGAAACAGGAATTTCGTATATCCATACAAATAATGAGCTGCATGCAATTCCTGCAGGATCTACATTTGGTATTCCGATGAGTATGGAATCTCTGCAGGCAAGCACTTTAATTTCGGAAGAAGGAAAGGCTCGCGTATTAAAGGATGCGGAAATCCCTAATGAACAGTTTACAAAAGAAAGTTCGATAGGCGACTTTCTGGAGTTCTTTTTAGGAAAAGAGATTGTTGAGAAGCAAATTGCCCCGGTCCTTGCCGGTGTATACTCCGGCGATTTATATCAGTTGTCGCTTGCATCCACATTACCTTATCTAGTTGACTACAAAAATAACTATGGCAGCATTATGAAAGGTTTTGAAGCGAACAAGGAGCAATTTGATAAGGCGGCCAATAAAAAATTCATATCATTTCGAAATGGGCTTTCCGCTTTAATTAATCGTCTTGAGGAGCTTCTTCCTGAAGTTGAATTTTACAAAAATACCGAAACTGCAAGTGTGAAGAAAAATGGAATCCTCTACGAAGTAACTTTTGCCAATGGGGAGACGGTTCAAGCGGATGTGGTCGTATTGGCAGTTCCTAATAACGTTGTTCGAAATGTTTTAAAGGATGAGGAGATGGATTTAAACTTAAGTAAGTTTACGAATGCCTCAGCCCTGACGATCTATTTGGGATTTGACCTTCCCGATTCCATTTTGCCTGCTGACGGAACAGGTTTTATCGTTTCGCATAATAGCGATCTAGTTTGTAATGCTTCAACCTGGACAAGCCGTAAATGGAAGCATACTTCTGCCAGTGGAAATTTGCTCGTAAGATTATTCTATAAGAATACAAATCCCCGATATGAAGAGTTGGCGGCGATGTCGGATGAAGAATTGACGGAAGTAGCATTGGAAGATGTGAAGCTGAGTCTTGATATCCAGGAAAAACCGGTTGTCGTTAATGTAGCAAGATGGATAGAAATGATGCCGAGATATGATTTAGCTCATAAGGAAGCATTGGATACACTATTAATCGACCTAAATTCAAAATATCCAAATCTTTATATAGCGGGCAGTTCCTACTTCGGTGTAGGAATTGGAGCATGTATTGAAAATGGAAAAAATACAGCAGCAAAAGTTCTAAATAGTCTATCTTTCATACAAAAATAGAGTACTTGAGGGTTCTGCTATTTAAAGTACGATATTTTAAGAATATGTGGAATGAAGAGTGAAGAAAAAACAAAATGTTTTTTCTTCTTTTTTATATAGAGTGAGTAATAATTTTGCTTCATCGTTGTTTATGAAGGACGTCCGTGAGGTATCTTGATTGAAGAGCATATGGTTGGGTGCAAAATTTATATTCGAAATCACTTTTTTCTAAAGATGCTTATATAAGATGTCTGTTGGAATCTTGATGGCTTGCTAGTAGAAATAGCTTAGTACAGCTATCAGGGGTCTAATTTGTAAATATCGCCCAAATTTGGTACCTGGTCATATGACATTTGTAATAAAATAATCATGATGTTTGCTCCTACTAGCATAGGTGGTTATTTTCTATGATGGTATTAGGAACAAAACGAAGAAAGAGGGTATGGAAATTGGCTATGACTGATGCTGAAAAAACAAAGCAGTTACGTAAAGACGTAGCACCTTTTGCAAAATCAGAGTTGAAAATTAGTATATTACAAATAATAAATACAATCATTCCACTTCTTGTTGTTTGGGGAGCGGGGTACTACTTACTACAGTTTTCTCCTTGGTTTACGGTAGCATGTAGTATACTTGCCTCAGGTTTTGTAGTTCGGACATTTATTATCTTCCATGATTGTACACATGGATCATTTTTTAAAAATAAAACAGCAAATGCAATTATCGGCAATATCACAGGAATTCTGACGTCATTCCCTTATGAAAAATGGAAAAGGGAGCATATGATCCACCATGCATCGAGCTCCAATTTAGATAAACGCGGTATTGGTGACATTGATATGTTAACAGTTGAAGAGTATTTACAAAAATCTAAACTTGGCCGATTCGGGTACCGTTTATACCGCAATCCGATTGTGATGTTTGGGTTGGGACCATTATATTTGGTATTGGTGGCGAATCGATTAAACCGTAAAGATGCGAAAAGAAAAGAACGGTTGAATACGTACTTTACAAATGCAGCATTGCTGATTCTCTGTGTTACTCTAGTATTGGTAACGGGATGGCAAACATTCTTGCTGGTACATGGCATCACATTGTTTTTAGCTGGTGCATTAGGTATCTGGTTATTCTATATTCAACATACGTACGAAGATTCATATTTTGAGTACGAAACAGACTGGGATTACGTAAAAGCTGCAGTAGAAGGAAGTTCTTATTATAAGCTGCCGAAAATCCTGCAGTGGGTGACGGGGAATATTGGCTTCCACCATGTTCATCATTTAGCGCCACGCGTACCGAATTATAATTTAGAAGCGGCACATGAATCCATCCCACCTTTACAAAAAGCAACAACTATTACATTAAAAACAAGTGTAGAGTCTATTCGATATAAACTATATGATGCGAAGAATAAAAAGTTTATTTCATTTAAAGAGGTTGAACAATCTTTGCGGATTAAAAGGAATTCCATTCAAGCTTAAGGAATTTCGGAGAAGTACATTGGGGTGTTTTAATAGAAATCACGGTGTTGCCTTTAGGGGTACACCGTGATTTTGTTATAATAATTGCGAAATCATTCTATTCAACCTTAGTGAAAACGAATTATAAAAGAAGTGTGAGGAATATCATGAGAAGTTGGTATACAATTTTGCCGAAAAATCCGTGGATCAGTATTTATGTTTGGGTTATTTTTTGTATTATGCCATTCTATTTCATTATCAGGTCTCTATCCATATTTGAAATTTCTATAGGTATCTTATTGATTTTGCTATTTTTCTTATCTCATTATTTTTCATTTAATTCTAAAAGTGCTTTGCTGTACATGTGGATTAGTTTTGAAATGGTATTGAATGTAGCGATGACATTGATGTATGGATATGTCTACTTATCACTATTTACCGCATTCTTTATAGGGAATTTCAGAAATAATGTAGGATTTTTTATCATGTATGGCTTACATATCGGCTTTACGATCCTATCAATCGTCGCGGGATATTTTATCGACCTGGATTTATTTCTATCGCAAACTCCGTTTATTATTATCACGGTTGTCGGGGTAGTATTATTGCCATTTACCTTATATAGTAAAAATAAAAGAGAAAAGTTGCAGGGTCAGCTTGAAACAGCCAATGAACGCATCGCTGAATTGATCATCCATGAAGAACGTCAGAGAATCGCCAGAGATTTGCATGATACATTAGGGCAAAAGCTCTCGATGATTGGCTTGAAAAGTGACCTAGCCAGCAGACTTGTTACAAAAAATCCGGAAGCGGCCATACAGGAAATAAAAGAAATTCGCCAGACCGCAAGCATCGCATTGAAGGAAGTAAGGGAACTGGTATCCGATATGCGTGCCGTAAAGCTTCAAGAGGAATTGGCTAGGGTGAAGCAAATTTTGGAAGCGGCCGAAATTGAGTATGAGATACAAGGAAACAGTGCGGAATTGCAACTGCCGGTTTTGGTGGAAAGTGTATTAAGCATGAGCTTAAAAGAAGCCATTACAAATGTAGTGAAGCATAGCGAGGCTAAAAAATGTGCAATAATAATAGAAAGAAATGATAATGAAGTCATCTTGACCATTTATGATACGGGCAAAGGATTTAACGAAAAGTTGAATATCGCCGGGAATGGATTGAAAGGAATGAGGGAGCGGTTAGAATTTATTAACGGCTCTGTTCAAATTGAAAGTAAAGAGGGCACCAAGCTTATGATCAGTATTCCGCTTGCCATTACACATCAGAAAGGAAGTGAGTGATATGATTCGAATTGTGATAGCTGAAGACCAGGGAATGTTGCTGGGTGCGATGAAATCACTGCTGAATATGGAAGATGATATGGAAGTAGTCGGAATTGCCAAAAATGGCGAGGAAGCAATCGGGTTAGTGAATGAATTAAAGCCTGATATCTGTATTATGGATATAGAAATGCCGGTTAAAACAGGATTGGATGCAGCGGAAGGTTTGCAGGAAAATACGGATTGCAAAATCATTATATTAACGACTTTTGCGAGACCCGGCTACTTTGAAAGAGCAAGAAAAGCGGGTGTGCGAGGTTATTTACTAAAAGATAGCCCGATTGAGGATTTGGTGAATTCAATTCGCGTAATCATGGATGGCCGACGGATGTATGCGCCTGAGCTTGTAGACTTTGTTTATGAGGATGATAGCGAAAATCCGCTGACGGAGCGAGAAAGCCAAGTCCTGGAATTGGTTGCGGAAGGTAAGACGACGAAAGAAATCGCGGCAGAGCTCTTTTTGTCTGCAGGTACCGTGCGAAATTATATATCCACAATATTGGATAAACTTGGTGTAAGTAATCGAATTGAAGCCATTTCTAGATTTAAAGAAAAGGGTTGGAATAAATAAAGATGAAAATGTCCTGCCTCATCGATGAGGAAAAAATACTTAAGTGGAATAGGATGTTTACCCATAAGAAAAAGAGGCTGCCGGCGCAGCCTCTTTTTGTATTCCGATAAGTGAATCAGGGAAATACTCTTACTTCTTTTTAGTAAGACGACCTAATACAAATGCTGCAGCAGCTACACCTAGAACAGTGTTTGTTTTCTTGGTGAAAACTTGCTTCGTTACAAGATTCAAGTTCTGAGGGCGTTCTGCTAGGCGGCGCATAAAGTAGCCGTACCAATCATTGCCGAATGGTACATACGTACAGAAGTTATAGCCTTCTTTAGCCAACTCCAATTGCATTTCTTTTCTGAAGCCGTAAAGCATCTGGAATTCAAATTTATCGTTCGGGATATTGTGATCTTTCACGAATTGCTTAACATGGTTAATGATGTTGTGGTCGTGTGTTGCTATTGATGTGAATTTCCCGTGAAGCAAATGGTATTCAATTAACTCGATGAAGTTTAAATCGATATCGTTTTTATCTTGGTAAGCAACTTCTGCTGGTTCTTTATAAGCGCCTTTTACGATACGCAGACGATAGTTTTTATACTTTTCGATATTTTCCTGGGCGTTGAAGAAATAAGCCTGGATTACTGTACCTACATTATCGTACACTAGCGAGATTTTATCCAACAAATCAAATGATGGTTGTAGGCGTTCGTAATTTTCCATATCAAAGTTGACGTGGATTTTGTATTCATGCGCTTTTCCTACAATCTCCATTAAGTTGTCGTAGCAAAAATCGTAATCGATATCCAAACCAAGCTGAGACGGTTTAAGCGAGATATGCGCATCTACATCATTTTCATGGATAGCTTCGATGACTTCAAGGATTCGTTCTTTAGCTTTTGTAGCTTCTGATTTTTCGTAAACGAATTCACCAAGATTATCAACAGTACAAGAAATACCTTGAGCATTCAATTCTTTCATGCTCTGGATTACTTCTTCGATATTCGTACCTGCAACTACACTTTGTGCTCCCATTTTTAGACCGTATTTTTGAGCTGCACTATTCAGGAATTGGTTCTCGGATAAAGCGATGAAAAAATCACGTAATACTGGCATAATTGGTACCTCATTTCTATTTTTGCAATTATTATAACATACAAAAAAATAATAATATTAAATTGGGGAAAGTACAAATTTTAATCGAATTTAGGTTTTGGAAATTTCTATTAATTGCATACGTTCGTTGAATAATGTCGGGTAGCTCAAGAAACCGATAAATACACTTGATAAGGCTGCAGTAGTGAGTAAAGCAAAAATAATGAGTAATTGAAATTGTACAGCTTGCACCGGGTCCGCCCCGCCGATAATCTGTCCACTCATCATTCCGGGTAATTGCACCAATCCGATTGTTTTTTGACTCTCTATTGTTGGAATCATGCTGGCGCGAATGGCGGTTTTAAGCTGATGATGGACTGCTTGCTTCGGCGTTCCTCCCAGTGAGAGAATAAGTTCAATCTGATCGCGGCCCGATTCAATTTCAGCTGTAAAGCGATTTAAGAAAAGAATCGATAGGACCATCGAATTTCCGATTAACATACCGCTTATTGGAATGATATATTGTGCAGTTGCCGGTACAATTTTAAAGCCTAAAAGAATTCCTTGTGTCACTACTTCGATAATTATCAGGGTGGTCGCAATCTTCCATGTAATCCCTTTAATAGCTTTCCCTTTTTTTCGGGCGTTTAACGTCGCAGTTAAAATCATTAATAAAATCATCACAATCATATAGATAAAGCTATGAGCATCGAAAACGAATTTCAATACATAGCCGACTGCCAGTAATTGAATAATGGATCGTATAGTAGCGATGGTTGTGTCTTTTTCAAGACCAAGCTTTAATGTTCTGGATAGGATAATTGGAATCAAGACAAAAATTAATGTTAGGGAGAGTGATGTGTAAGTCATTTGCTGTGTACTCCTTTAGCGAACAGTTGGATTTGTTCGTTCGTTGAGGTACTCAAAATGCTGCTCTCGCCGCTTTCCAATAATCGACCTTCCATCAAGATCCACGTGAAATCTCCTATTCTTTTAGCCTGTTCAATGTTGTGTGTAATCCAAACAATCGTTACTTGAAATTCTTGATTGATCTTTAAAATAAGTTGTTCAATCTCGCTTACTGATGCTGGATCCAATGCAGACGTAATTTCGTCCAAAAGAAGTACTTTTGGTTTATTGACCAAAGAACGTGCGATGGAAATCTTTTGTTTTTGCCCACCTGATAGATCGCTTGCCCGGCGATATAAAAAAGTATGGTCAAGTCCTACAGCTTCTAAAAATAGTATTGCTTCTTTTTCGGTTAACTTTTTCTCTTGCAGCGAAAATGGAAGTGCGATATTTTCAAAGACTGTTCCGTGAATAATCGGTGCATTTTGAAGCACGATTCCTATGTTTTTTCGCAAAGTAGTTGGTGCAATTGAATCAATGGAAATGGATTCGATGAAAACTTCCCCGGAAGTTGGAGAAATTAGACCGTTGCACATTTTTAGCAGCGTAGTTTTTCCTGCGCCGGATGGCCCAACGAGAGTGGTAATTTGCTCCTCATAAAATGAACCGCTAATATTGTTTAAAATGGGCACTCGATCAATTTCAAAACAGATGTTGTTGAATTGAATTGCAGAAGTGTAAGTATGTTTCATGGTTTTCTCCTATTTATAAAACTTAGCAATATTATAACGCTGGTATTTTATTAAATAAAATAGGATTTCATTCAAGGAATAAAAAAAGCTAACTCGCATGATTTGGGGGCACGAGTTAGCCAAAAAGGTATTGATAACTAGCTTGCTAAGGGTACAAGTCTAGTAATCGGCAACAAGAATCATAAAGACATTCCTTGAAGACAAATTGTAAAGAAAACCTTAAAGTAAATAGGGGTTCTATTTCTAATACAATTCGTTTCGTGTTACTATATCTAACATAATAATATGAAATTGTAAAAAAAGCAATAGTTGATCTTGTTTTTATGTTAGAATTTATAACATAATTCGTTGTGATGATGAAAAATTATGAAATACTTTATGAAATAAACAGATATTTTAATTTCGATGTAGTTTTTCTCTTTGATATGAGACTGTTTTTAGTGTGATGAGATATGACATGGATTTGAGTGGAGGATAAAAGGGGATGGCAATAGAAAGTATAAATTTTAAGGATACCCGTAAAAATGACGGCAGTAGAATTGAGATTTTTAGTGTTGTGTTTGAGTTTTTCTAATTTACTGTTAAATAGTGTATAATGTGACTAATTATGAAACTGGAAGAAGGGGCATTATATGAAATCGAATTATGCTGACGATAGCTTGACTTTACACACGGATTTGTACCAAATCAATATGGCGGAAAGCTATTGGGCGGATGGCGTCCATAATCGAAAAGCGGTTTTTGAATTATATTTTAGAAAGCTACCTTTTGGAAACGGATATGCGGTATTTGCAGGACTGGAGCGAATTCTCCAATACTTGAAGAATTTCCGATTCTCAAAAAGCGATATTGCATATTTATCGGAAGAATTAAAGTACAAAGAGGATTATATCGATTACTTAAAAGAATTAACTTTTACTGGTTCTGTTTATTCGGTAAAAGAAGGGGAAATTGTATTTGCGAACGAACCACTTTTACGAATTGAAGCACCTCTAGTGGAGGCGCAATTAATAGAAACTGCCCTTTTAAATATTGTAAATTACCAAACTTTGATCGCTACAAAGGCGAGTCGTATAAAACAAATTATTAAAGATGAAGGCGCAGCGGAATTTGGTTCTCGTAGAGCCCAGGAAATGGATGCGGCGATTTGGGGATCAAGAGCTGCGATCATTGGAGGATTTGATTCTACTTCCAATGTTCGGGCGGGTAAGCTTTTTGATATTCCTGTTTCGGGTACCCATGCCCATGCAATGGTGCAAGCCTACCGCAGTGAGTATGAGGCATTTCATGCTTATGCAAAACGCCATAAGGATTGCGTGTTTTTGGTAGATACCTATAATACATTGAAATCAGGTGTCCCGAATGCAATTCGCGTAGCGAAGGAATTGGGAGATAAAATTAACTTTGTGGGAATTCGTTTGGATAGTGGAGATATTGCTTTTCTATCTAAAGAAGCAAGACGCATGTTAGATGAAGCTGGTTTTCAAAATGCAAAAATTATTGTATCAAACGATTTGGATGAATATACAATTTTAAATCTAAAAGCTCAAGGGGCAAAAGTAGATTCTTGGGGAATTGGTACAAAATTAATTACTGCCTATGATCAACCGGCATTGGGTGCTGTTTATAAGTTGGTTTCGATCGAAGACGAATTGGGTGAAATGAGAGACACGATTAAAATTACCGCCAATGCTGAAAAAGTATCAACGCCGGGATTGAAGAAAGTTTATCGCATTATAAATAGGGAAAATGGTAAAGCGGAAGGCGACTATATCGTAATGGCTGACGAAAATCCGCAAGATGAGGAACGCATTAAAATGTTCCATCCTGTGCATACGTTTATCTCGAAGTTTGTAACAAATTTTGAAGCAAGACAAATGCATATCAAAGTAGTGGATGAAGGTAAAGTAATCTATACGAGTCCTTCGGTAAAAGACATGAAGCAATATACTGCCGATAATCTAGAGTTATTATGGGATGAATATAAACGTTCGTTGAATCCTGAAGAGTATCCGGTTGACTTAAGCAAAAAATGCTGGGACAACAAAATGCGGAATATTGAAGACGTTCGCAATATGGTTCATGATATTGAAAACTAATAAAGGGGTGACTGCTCATGCAAGATTTGCAAAAACAAATTATTGAAGAGTTGAAAGTGATGCCTGAAATCGATGCGCAAGAAGAGGTTCGTAAATCCGTTGATTTTCTGAAGGAATATGCGAAAAAGCATTCCTTCTTGAGTAGTTTCGTTATTGGTGTGAGTGGTGGTCAAGACTCCACATTAACGGGTAAGCTGATTCAAATCGCTGTAGATGAGTTGAACCAAGAAGCAGAAGAAGCAAAGTATTCCACTATTGCAGTGCGTTTGCCTTATGGTGTACAAGCAGATGAGGAAGATTGCCAAGATGCGCTTGACTTCATTCAACCAACTAAAGTGTTTGAAGTGAATATTAAAGCGAGTGTAGATGCAAGTGTTGCTTCTTTGGAGGAAGCCGGTATTAGCTTAAGTGATTTTGCAAAAGGAAATGAAAAAGCAAGGGAACGCATGAAGGTACAATATTCAATCGCTGCCATGAATAATGGGGTGGTAGTCGGTACTGACCATGGAGCTGAGGCTATAACTGGATTTTATACAAAATACGGAGATGGTGGAGTAGATTTAACGCCAATTTTCCGTTTGAACAAGCGGCAAGGCAAACAAATCCTGGCTTATTTGGGATGCCCGGAGCATTTATACCTGAAAACACCAACAGCGGATCTAGAGGAAGATCGACCAGCATTGCCGGATGAAACGGCACTGGGTGTCACTTATGATGTCATAGATGATTATCTGGAAGGTAAAGAAGTACCGGAAGCTGCCAGAAAAATTATTGAGGGACATTATCTGAAAAGCCAACATAAACGTCACTTACCAATTACAATTTTTGATGATTTTTGGAAATAATAATCGACATAGTGCAAAAAGTTATTGAATGGAAGAACTTATCTGCACTATGTTTATTCATAGTCATTTATTTCAAGCTAATTTCATTAAATAATGGAGCAAGTAAGAAGAGGAGGTAAGTATGAATGCGAGCAACACGAGTAATACAAACAACTAGCAGTATTTTTCGTAATTCAAGGCAATATTTGCATACGAATGAACAAATTTTCCGTATGATGCAAGAAGCCGAGGTTAGCCAGTTTGCTGGTGGGCAGGGGAATCGAAAAAGAAAAAGACAACAAGACGAAAATCATTCGTCAAAAAAGGCTGAATTGAAAACAAACCTGGACAGTATGCCTGTTAGCGGATTGCCAAATGATGCAATGACGATTGCCTCATTGCAAAATCGTTTAATAAAATATACTGAAAAAATTGAAATGGCAAGAAAGAAGGTATCTCGCATTCCTGCTTACCGTTCATCAATCTAAAATTATCGGTGTCTCAACTAATTGTTGAGGCATTTTTTATTGTAAGGTGAGGAAATTTGGACTTGTAAAATTTTAGGCGAATTCCCAATGCAATTAAGTGGCTTCCTATCTAATTTTCGTTTATGCTTTATATATAATGTGTGTAAATTCTGACTATTGTTGGGGACCTTGGAGGATTGGTAGTAATGCATAAACAAGTAGAAGCAATAATTGAAAACATAGAGAAAGTAATGATTGGAAAACGTGAAGTAGCTGAATTAAGTGTGGTTGCTCTGCTTTCTGGAGGGCATGTTTTACTGGAGGATGTGCCGGGAGTTGGAAAGACTATGATGGTAAAAGCTATGGCAAAATCAGTTGGTGCAGAGTTTAAACGTATCCAGTTTACACCCGATTTACTCCCGTCCGATGTTATAGGTGTTTCAATATACAATCCGAAAACTCTTCAATTCGAATTTCGTCCAGGGCCGATTGTAGGAAATATTATTCTGGCAGATGAAATCAACCGCACCTCCCCTAAAACACAGTCTGCTCTTCTTGAAAGCATGGAAGAAGCCTCGGTCACGATTGATGGAGAGACATTGCAAATCAGACGGCCATTTTTTGTAATGGCAACCCAGAATCCGATTGAATACGAAGGTACATATCCGCTGCCGGAAGCGCAACTAGATCGTTTTCTACTGAAAATAAAAATGGGCTATCCTTCCGCACAGGAAGAAGTAGAGGTATTGCGCCGTTCCTCAAATTCCGAACCGATTGTTCACTTGACACCCGCCATTTCCCTTGACGAACTTTTGGAACTCCAAGATGAAGTGAGAAATGTATATATTGAAGATTCGGTCAAGAGTTATATTGTACAGCTTGCCAGAGCAACAAGAAATATAAGTGAAGTTTATTTAGGTGTGAGCCCGCGTGCATCCATTGCCTTAATGAAAGCATCTCAAGCTTATGCAAAAATGCAGGACCGTGATTTTGTGAAACCTGACGATGTACAGTATTTAGCGCCATTTGTATTTGGGCATCGGATAATCTTAAAGCCCGAAGCAAGATATGAGGGAGTTACAACGGATGAAATAGTAAGTCGAATTATTCAAAAATCGGTTATTCCGATAAAAAGGTTTGCTGAGCAATGAAAAGGCTAAATGCATATTTGCGTGGCGGTGGTCAATTTATCTTCATTATTCTACTGGCTGTAATAACGTTTAGTTATGCCATGTTTCAAGGTGGATTTGTAAGCTGGTTTATATTTTATTCCTTAACGCCTTTTTTACTTTACTCCGTGCTGTTATCGTTTGCTCCCATTAATATCGTTGAAGTGCACAGGGAGGTAACCCCCTCCAAACTCCATCGCGGTGATTCTGTAAAAGTATCTGTAAGCTTTCGGAATAAGACGTGGATTCCCCTGATATTTCTGACCGTCCAGGAAATTCAAACTGAAGGTCTGTCGAGGAAGTATCAGGGAAACGATAGTCAAATTCATTTTGTTGGCTGGAAGCGTAAATTCGATTGGTCCTATGAGCTGAATCATCTGGAGCGAGGCAAAATTGAATTTCAAGGTATTCAATTAACTTTTACGGATTTTTTCGGATGGACTATACGTACCAAGGTGATTGAGGAAAATAAATCGATTGTCATCCTGCCGAAACTATCAACCATTAAATATAGACCATTGCAAATGCAATTTGAACATGGTGGGGTAGTTGCCCAGTTTTCGATGATGAAGGATACTTCGCTGGTAACTGGAATAAGAGATTATCAATCGGGAGATAAGTCTTCCTGGATACATTGGAAGTCATACGCAAAAAATGAAACTTTGCGGACAAAGGAATTTGAAGATCGCCAGACTCAGGATTTATTCCTTGCGATCGACCAGTCCTCGGCCAAGAATTTTGAATATGCGGTGGATTTAACGGCTTCTATCCTGCAAAGTGTCATCGAAAATAATGGTGACATTTCTTTTATATCAACCGGTGAAAAAAGGGAAGTATTTCCGAAACTTAAATCCCGAAGCCGACTGGAAAAAGTGATGCAGCACCTGGCTGTCATAGAAGCGAATGCAAACCAAGCAATCGATTCAATCCTTGCAAAGCAAATGGGTCTAATAAGTTCTGCTACTCTAGTGCTAGTAACAGGCGAGCTATCACAAGAACTGAAGGACTTCTTTGTGAATAGTGCAAAATTTGCACGTGGCATTGTCTGTTTTGTCGTGTCTGATAAAGGTGAAAAAATGACGGAGAAACGCTTGAGTGTAGCGAATGTAAAAGTGATTTATATTACGATTGACCAGTTTGAAAATGCATTCACGGAGGTGATGAAGCCGTGATAAAAAATTCTTTTAGCTTAATAGAATTGCTTATTTACTATATTGTTATATTCTTTATTTTGCGTGAGTGGCTCGTTCCGATTATGGATTTAACAAAGACTGGCTATATGGAACTCATTTTATTATTTATAGCATTATCGCTTGTGATAAGTCTGTTTCGTATACATTTCATTGCTTCGTGGCTTGTTAAAGTTGCCTATATACTATGGTTTATCGTCTTCATATATGACGGAGTATTCGTGCTTTCGGCGGAGGGGATTGATTTTTTATTTAGCGATTTCCAAACAAATATCGAAGCGCTAATGCGTGCTGATTGGCCGCATATTACCGATCCGTTCCGAACGTTCCTATTCTTTATCTTAATCTGGATGTTGATTTATTTGATTCATCATTGGATAGTAGTGAGAATGAATATTTTTTACTTCCTCCTGTTAACTGTGTTTTTTGTTGGAGCACTTGATACGTTTACTGAATATGATGGTTCCCTTGCAATCGTGCGAATCATGCTGCTCGGTTTGATTATGACAGTGTCCTTGCTTATTAAGCGTCTAATCAATAACGCGAATATCAAAATGGATTTAATGAAATATCTAAAACTCGTTGTTCCGGTTATTTTGTTGGTGGTTGCTGTAAGCAGTATAGCGTTTTTCCTGCCGAAATCTCCTCCTCAGTGGCCAGATCCGGTTCCGTTTATTAAATCCGCAGCAGGCAAAGGCGGCAGTGAAGTTGATGAGGGTGGAATCAAGAAAGTAGGATATGGCGACAATGATAGTAGATTAGGCGGTTCCTTTGTTGCGGATGATACTGTTGTATTCTTGGCAGAAGCATCCACAAAGCAGTACTGGCGAGTGGAAACAAAAGATGTTTATACATCGAAAGGCTGGGAGGATGCGGGTTATTCTCAAGGGGAACTTAGAGCAATTGCACCTGGTGAAACGATCGACTACTCGCTTCCTAGAGGACCTGAAGAAGATACGAAGACTGCAACGATTCAGGTAATGGATCCCTACGATTTTGTTATACAGCCCTATGGATTGAAAAATGTTACTTCTGCCATGATGTCGGTACATCCAAATCTTGAGTTCATGATGTCCTTGGATACAGAAAAAATCATGTCTTATGTTGACCGCGCTCCAACTGCTTTAACAGGTTACACAGTGGAATACAGTAAGCCGGTTTTTCAATATAGCGCCTTGAAGGATCCAACCGAAGAAATAGATCCAATGATTGGGGAGAGGTATCTCCAACTACCAGAAGCCTTGCCGGATAGAGTGAAAGATTTGGCTACCGACATTGTAGAAGGAAGAGAAACTCCATATGATAAGGCCCGTGCAATCGAAATGTATTTTAAACAAAATGGATTCCGATACGATACGGATAATATAGCAATCCCTTCCGAAGAGCAGGATTATGTAGATCAATTTTTATTTGAAACAAAAATCGGCTATTGCGACAACTTCTCGACATCGATGGTTGTTTTACTGCGTTCAGTTGGGATTCCGGCAAGATGGGTGAAGGGATTTGCCGGTGGGGATCTAGTTGATAACAATGGTTCCATGAGTACCTACCAGATTACAAATAATGATGCACACTCATGGGTGGAGGCTTATATTCCAAGTGTTGGTTGGGTCAATTTTGAACCAACGATCGGGTTTAACAGTTCACGCTCAATCGATTATGATTTGGAAACGGATGCTTATCAAGAGGATGCCTTAACGATTGAAGAAGAAACCGAACCGGATGAAGTGGTTGAAGAGGAACCTGAGACACAACAAACAACACCTCAAGAAAATCGGTTGTCGAAGAATATATCCGATTTCTTTGAACAAAATAAGTTTATCTTTATGCTTCTGTTAGCAGCAGGCATTGTATGTGTGTTTGTGCTATATAAAATACGCAGAAAATGGCTGCCGAAAGTATACGCTGCGCTATATAGACGAAAAGATTTTAATGAATCCACGTTTGAAGCAGCTTTCTTGCAGCTGTTGAAGTTGCTGGAGTTGAAAGGTTTCAAACGGAAGGATGGACAAACGTTGCAGACGTTTGCAAAAGAAATGGATGCATATTTCGAAACAGGCCACATGTCCCGTTTAACGAAGTTCTATGAACAATCAATCTATTCAAAAAATGCATCCAAAGCAGACATGTCCCAAATGAAAGAAAGTTGGGAATATTTAATCAATCAGATAACTAGTTGATTTTAGCTTATACTAAGGGTAGAATTTAGGAAAAATATAAATAGGCTGCCTTCATATAAGTCCGATAATAGGGTTCGGATGTATCTACTAAGTTACCATAAATAACTTATCTATGAGGGCGGGTACGGCCATGTCCTAAGGGTCAACTGTATCCGCCTTGTCTCCAATCATGAACGCGTCAGAAAGTTTTCTTTTTGAACGCGTTTTTTTACAAAGAAGCGAGGCGCCTTTAAAATTTTAGAAGAGGTGTAAAAAGCGTGACGACTCCACTGTTAAAAGAACAAGAAAAAATCGTTGTACTCGATTTTGGTAGCCAATTTAATCAATTAATTACACGTCGAATCCGTGAATTTGGTGTTTTCTCTGAATTACACCCACACACAATTACGGCTGAGGAAATTAAAGAAATGAATGCTGCAGGGATTATTTTCTCTGGTGGTCCAAACTCAGTATACGATGAAAAAGCATTTAAAGTAGACGAAGCGATTTTTGATCTAGGTTTGCCAATCTTGGGGATTTGCTACGGTATGCAACTAATGTCGTATGCTTTAGGCGGTAAAGTTGAGGGTGCTGATCATCGTGAGTATGGGAAAGCGGAAATCAATATTACAGCAGATAATCAATTATTTGGTGACCTTCCAAAAGAACAAGTGGTTTGGATGAGTCATGGTGACCTTGTAACAGAAGTGCCAACAGGTTTTGAAGTGATTGCAACAAGTGCATCTTGCCCAATTTCAGCTATGCAAAATGTTGAGCGAGGCTTCTATGCTGTGCAATTCCACCCGGAAGTGCGCCACTCTGTATATGGAAACGATATTTTACGCCAATTCGTATTTGATATTTGCCATGCAAAAGGCGACTGGTCAATGGCAAACTTTATCGAGCTTGAAATGAATAAGATCCGTGAACAAGTTGGGGACAAACAAGTTCTTTGTGCATTATCCGGTGGGGTAGACTCTTCTGTCGTAGCGGTATTGATACATAAAGCGATTGGTGACCAATTAACGTGTATGTTCGTGGATCACAACTTGAACCGTAAAGGTGAAGTTGAGCAGGTAATGAAAACTTTCACGGAAGATTTTGATATGAAAGTCATCAAAATCGATGCTCGCGAACGCTTCATGAGCAAATTGGAAGGCGTTTCAGATCCGGAACAAAAACGTAAAATTATCGGTAACGAATTTATTTACGTATTTGACGAAGAATCAGCAAAATTAACAGATATGGATTTCCTTGCACAAGGAACTCTTTATACAGATATCATTGAATCAGGTACAGCAACAGCTCAAACAATCAAATCCCACCACAATGTTGGCGGACTTCCGGAAGATATGAAGTTTGAGTTAATCGAACCTTTAAATACGCTATTTAAAGACGAAGTTCGTGCTCTAGGTCTAGAGCTTGGATTACCGGAAGAAATCGTATGGCGCCAACCATTCCCGGGCCCTGGTTTGGGTATCCGTGTTCTTGGTGAAATCACTGAAGCAAAACTTGATATCCTTCGTGAAGCAGATTATATCTTGCGTGAGGAAATCAAAAATGCAGGTCTTGACCGAGAAATCTGGCAATACTTCTGTGTACTTCCAGACATCCGTTCAGTAGGTGTTATGGGTGATGCACGTACTTACGATTACGCAGTAGGTATCCGTGCCGTAACTTCAATCGACGGCATGACTTCCGACTGGGCACGTATCCCTTGGGACGTATTAGAAAAAATCTCAGTACGAATTGTCAACGAAGTTAAACACGTAAACCGCGTGCTGTATGATATTACATCTAAGCCGCCAGCGACGATTGAGTGGGAATAGGATAAATACCTATAACCATTCGCAAACGCGTCATATCAAGTGTTTGAATGTGTTTTATGGTGATGTATAGTCGTTAACCTGCAACGATTGAATTTCAGAAATTTACTCTCTTTTATTTGCGTTATTTAACCAAATAGAAGGGAGTTTCTTTATGACCAAAATAGTTGAGTTAATTGATGATTTTAAGTTGAATCAAGAAATACAGGGTAGAAAGAAAGATTATATTTATCAATGTATGCATAGATTGAATCAATTTGAAGTTTATGTATTAAGTGAATTGGAAATTGAGGAAGTTGAGGACATAAAAGCAATTCACATTAAAAAATTCATTAGATGTAAACAAGAAGAAGGGAAACAGAACAATAGAACAATAAATAATCAAATTGCTACATTGAAAATCTTTTTTCAGTATTTAGTTGATGAAGGATTTTTAGATGAAGATGATTGTCCAATGAAACGTATTAAGAATCTGAAAGAGGATAATACAGTTATCGTTACATTTAATGATGAAGAAGTAAAACGTATCTTGTGTGATGTAGAAGAAAAAACGTATTCAAATATTAGAGATAAATTAATTTTAATATTCTTATTTGAAACAGGGATTCGAGTAAGTGAACTATGTAATATCAAACAAAGCGACATTTCAACTAAGCACATATTGATACATGGAAAAGGAAGTAAACAACGTTTAGTGCATATAACAAAATTAATGAGACGTTACATGAGGAAGTTTGAAGGTTTGAAAATAGAACGTTTTAAGCACAAAATTAATGAGGATATAGAGGATTATTATTTTCTTGACCAATCCGCACAAAAGTTACACCGTTCGAGAATAAATAAGATTCTAAAAGAACATTGTGAAAATGCAAAAGTTAGAAAGGAAATAAGATGCTCACCGCATGATTGCCGGCATTATTACGCCCAAAAATCATTAAAAAATGGAATAGATGTCTATAGTTTAAGTCGTTTAATGGGGCATTATGATACTCAAATAACCTCAAAATATCTTAGAGGACTTGAACAAGATGATATATTAACTATTGGTAAATTATATAGTCCATTAAATGATGTTAAGTTATAAAATAATAGTGCATGATATGTATTGAATTAAACACATTATAATCACTACCTAGTGAATGTAATGAATTAAAATTTAACACTCTATGCACTACGCATTGCACGAAGTGTAGCAAATCAGATACACATTGTTCACAGTTTAAAGAATAAACTAATAAAATAATAAACTAACTTAAACTAAACGCATGGCTACGGTCTGTCTTTCCCTGCTGAAGCAGGGGAATCTTATGATATTTATTAAAAACCTTAATAAAAATAGTAACATCATATAAAATATATGGTGTACACTCAAGAAAGTTGGTGATATAAACAATAAGATTGTTTGGAGGTATCTAATGGCTTACAATATAAATAAAGAAATTGAATATAAACCATTTATAATCTCAGATATAAATGTTGTTGAATTATTAATATCCCTTAGATATAAATATGATGAAAATATGTTTCTTGAAAATGGCTCAATGTTCTATATAACAGGGGCGAAGGCACTAAATCAAGAGTTGGTTGCCACTTATGTTTCATTAGATGAAACTATTAAAAAGTGTAACTTTAGTGACAAGCAACTAAAACTAATCAAGTTGGTTGAACAAGGATATACTCATAGGGAAATTGAACAAATATTAAAGATTGATAATTCAAATGTTACTAAATCTTTGAAAACTATTTATAAAACAATAGTAGATATTAATTTAAGAGAATGGAGAAAATCTACCTATACTAATACATTGGGAATAAAAACTAAACAGTGTAGCAAGTGTAAAGAAAACCTCCCTGCTACCAATGAATTTTTCTCATTTGATAAGACAAATAACAGATTTAAAGCAAGTTGTAAAAAATGTAGGTAACTAAGAAGAACAAATACTACCGCAAAAGCGGTGAGAAGTTGAACTAGTATTATGAGGGATAATTGAAATGTTAAAAACAGTGCTTGATTAACTTAATTCAAATTCATTCATAGTAATTTAGACAAAACTCTAAAGACAAAAATCTACCGCAAAAGCGATTTCCCACCGCCTGTAATAGTGAGGGAACTTTTTATCATTCAAATATTTACTTACAGATATAGATGCTCTCTTTGAGAGTGTCTTTTTTTATATACATTATTCAAATATTTAACTAAAGAGGAAGTGAGTAAAATAGCAAAAAAGAATTATTTTTAATAGGTAGACAAAAGAAAATCAAACTCTTAGACATTGCTGAGCATATTGGTTGTTCAGTTGCTTTACTGTCAAATACGAATAACAAAGTTTCAATGGATACACCAAAAGTAAAGCGATACAAAGATTTTATTTTAAATTACTAATAGAAGGGACTGAACAAATGAACGATATGACTTAATTCCTTTTCTCCAAACATTAGGCAACGCCTGTTTGTGCATTTTAGAAATGCAAGGAGAAAAGGAGAAACAATCAGTAATGATTTACCTTATGGGGTTGAGTTCCATAAGGTTTTTTTATTTAAGAAAAGGAATGAGCGTATGTTCATTCACACAATGAAAAAAGAAATTAAAGAGTTATTCCCACAGTGGGCAAATGAGAAATTAGACAGAAACCTTACAATGACAAATGATTTAGATTCATTAGTAAGTTGCTCTCTATTGAATATGATATTTGGCTATAAGGTCAATTATTATTACTCATTCAAAGGGTTATTTAGATTGGATGATAGCGACAAAAGAAAAAGCATTGGTGTTGATTTAGCAATAGATGGATACACATGGGATAATCATGTAACAAAGATTTATGCTAATAGTTATGTAAATCCTCACTCAGCAAACTTAAATGCAATAAATGGAATTTCAAAAGAGAATTATTATCAAAAGTATGCAGGAAGCACAGCACTTCAAATTTGGTCATATTATGACCTTCCATTACCTCCAACAGATGATGGTAAATTATTTCTTTTAACAATTGATTCAGCATACTTAGGTCATTATAAGAAAGAGTACAAAAGTATTCACAATGAGTATCTAAGACAATTAGGTTTCGAGGAACTGATTGAATTACTCGATAATACACCTGAATGGAAATTAGACTTTTCGAAAATTGGGGAACAACTATCATTTAAAAATGGTGAAATCTATTATCCACCGCACTCAATCGACTATGTTGAGAAAATGCTAGGTATTAAGTTAATACTTCCGAAAGGTCAATTCACTCAGATTGCTGAATATGAAGCGGACAAAGATAGGATTAGTCATATTAATACATCTATTTTTACTAAAGAGAAAATGTTCTCATTTGCACTCACAGGGATGAATTACATTAAATATTCGATGTTAAAGGAGAAATCAGAATGACACAGATTGATAACAAAGATTTTTTCTACTGCTACACAAAGAAATTATCATTGTTTTTAAGTAGTGAAGGAATCGGATATATCCTCAAAGCCAAGAGTGTAAAAGATGATTCGATTTTTACACTCTATCGGAAGTCAGACGAACTACAACAGGCATTGGATAAGTTTAAGTCAATTTAATATCTAACACTTAAGGGAGTTGCCGAATAGGTAACTTCTTTTTTTATTTAAAAAATATAATCACATAGGAGAATCGCACATGGCAAAAACAAAATTTATTATGATAAATAATCAATTAATTACGGAGGGAAATGAACATCAATTAAACTCGGAAGAATTATATCTGTATTCCATTCTTCAGATGAGTAAAGACTTAAATGATGAAATCTACTTCACAGTGACATTATTAAATGATAAATCCACAATACAATTAGGAAGTAGCAAACAAAGAGCAGTAAAAAAAATAAAAGAAAATCTATGTTCTTTGGTTGAAAAGAAAGTTATTAAAATCACCAATATATTAGGAGAAGTGTTAACAGATATGAAGCCTAATGATGTTGTAATTGCTCAAGTATTAAAAATAGAAGAAAATGGGTTTACGAAGTTAAGTTTAGATATTTTTTACTACATCAAAAAAGTTGAATATATCTACATTTACTTAGCAACCCATCGGTGGGCTAATAGTGGAGATGGTTGTTTTACATGCTCATATGACAGATGGGCAAGCATATTACAATGTTCTAAACGTCATGCTATTGAATTGATAAATGAAGCAGTAGAAAAAAGCATTATATACAAAAATATTGGTGACTACGACAATAAGAATAATAATAAAAAGCAAGATATTAATAAATATAGAACATTTCGATTTAGCAAGGATGAAAAGACAAAACATACTAAAAAAGAAGATGAGTATAAAATGAAAAAAATTCTTGAAAATCAAAGTGTAAAAATATCCACAAAATCTATTTTGGAAGATATTGAATTAAATACCGACCTAGTATATTTTGAAATTGAAGATTTAGAACGGTCTTATTTCAGATTTTCGGACACTAAGAACGAATTTGGTAGAGACCAATTTCCTGAAGTTGAGGATTATGTACTACTACACGATTTAAATAAAGATAAAAATTTACGTCAACTTACTGAGTTTGAAGTAGAAGTATTTAATGCAGGTAGTAAAAGAATGAAAATGCTTGAAAATAAATCGACTTCTAAAAAAATCATGATGGAAAAAATAGGGAAGGCAAAAGAGATTATTAAGAATAGAGAAAAGTCACAACAAAAAGAAATAGGGGTATCTAATCGTAATGATAGTGATGATGACCCGTTTGGAGAGGATTAATGACAGGTGTACATTATTTAAGAAAGTAGTAGTTTTTCTAATGGATATTTTGAAACACATTCAAGCGTTTCCTGAGAAAAAGGATTATTATTTTATAGTTACTTAATATACGAATTTTTATTAGGTATCACAATTAACATGATGTGCTTTTTATGTTCATGTTACCCTTTCGCCCACAACCCAATTTTTGCTTATGTTTTAGTTGAACATACAAAAATACGAACTTTTAATTTGGTAATTAATGTTAGGAACTAGTGATATTCCCTTAATTGAAGTGGTATAATTTTCAATATCTAGAATAAGGAGCGATTTTTATGGAATTATTTGAAGTCTTCTCAAGAAGAAATAAATTAGTAGAGATAAAAGATGTATATCAATATGATAATATTTCAATTGAGTTTAGAAACCAATTTGTAAACCTTATTAATCGATTATTACCAAGGGGAACTTATAAAGAGGGGCAATTTTGGGATTTAGTTGCAGAAGAAGTTAAACTTGAACTAGGAATCTTGGATTTTGCTACATCCTCTTCGCCGACAAATATTTTTAATTACTTACTAAAGTGTAATACTATTCAAGCATTGGACATAATTGATATTTTAGTGAATTTGTTAAGAAGGTTATCGAATAATATAAGTTTCCATGATAGTGGAGAATTTCATTTTATGAATGACAAAATTGACCATACATTTGATAGAATTAACCAAAAGTTTCGTCAAAATGCATTGGGCTATGAAATAGTCGGAAATCAATTGATTAGAATTGATAACCAACACATACATAGTGAAGTGGTTAAACATGCAATTAAATTACTTCATCAAAATGATTTTACTAGTGCTTCATCTGACTTTATGGATGCACATAAACTCTATAAAGATGGAGAATGGGAAAGTGCTATTGTAAAAGCATGTGTTGCATTTGAAAGTGCGATGAAAATTATTTGCGATAAAATGGGTTATTCACATAGTGTTAGGGCAACTGCTAGCCCGCTTATAAATACTCTAGCAACTAACGGTTTTTTCAATGTATCAAGTGAAACCCATCTTAACGCTTTGAAAAGTTCATTATCTAGTGGGTTACCAACAATAAGAAATCAAACTGGACATGGACAAAAGGAAGAAACTGAAGTTGCATTATCAACTGTTAAATATGCGTTGGATTTATGTGCAACCAATATTGTGTACTTAGTAAATTTATATGAAGAAAAGAAAGTTAGATAGTTCTATATTAGTACATCATCAATTTGATGTACTTATTTATGTTTATAAACATTGAGAAATAGTGAACAGCCTTTTTTTTGATATAAACTAAGTTTCATAATATAAACTTCTTCTCTAAGACTTTTAATTTCTAAATGATACTAGTATTATATGTATATATTTGGATATTTGAGGAGAATTAGATAAATGGATGAAACGGTTGTGGCAACAGAAGTAAAACATACTAAAAAAACAATTAATGTCGGATTAATAATGCCAATTGCTGAAATTGCGGGTTTGAGTGAACAACATTGGGAAGATGTTAGGAGAATTATCAAGGAATCGTTGAAAGATGATGAAAAGTATGAAATGAATATTCGCTTGGTAAGTCATTCAGATGAAGTGCGTGTGATTCAGACTAGTATAGTTCAAAACATATATTATGATGATATTGTAGTTATTGATGTTAGTGCTAAAAATGCTAATGTAATGTTTGAGTTTGGGATGAGGTTAGCATTTGATAAACCATTCGTTGTTATCAAAGATGATGTAACACCTTATATATTTGATACAGGAAACATTCAACATTTAGAATATCCTAGAGATTTGAGATATACTCAAATAGAAACTTTTAAAGTTGATTTTAAGAAAAAAGTCATTAGTACATTAGAGTATGCCTTATCTAACCCTAATGAAAGTATGTATTTGGAGCAATATGGTAACCTTAAACCTACAAAAATCGAAGAGATAGAAGTTAGTGGAATTGAGTATATAGAAAATACATTAAAAACAATAAGAAGAGATTTTAAACGACTAGAAAACAATGTGATGAACGGAACAAAGAATAGTAATAAAAACTTCTTTAAGATAGAAATTGATAATACGGAAAAACTTTATGAAATGGTTTCACCTATAATTCTTAAATATTTCAAAGATTCTACATACCGCGATGTTACAACTACCTCTGAATTAGTAGAGTTTGTAAAAAACACTTTGGAAAGTAGAGGAATCTCTTATTCAAGTTATCTATTACAAGATGTAATTGAAAGAAAAGTTGACGAGGTTTTGGTTGACAAGTTACCATTTTAGTATAAATCTAAAGAGAATAGACATAAAGAGGAAACGAGTAGCGAAAGTGCTACTCGTTTTTATATACAACAAATGTTCGACTCTGTTACAAGCAACGATACGATAAGGTCTAAAAAGTTATTAATCCAATCCTTAACATTTTCTAGATTATTCACAGTAAAACCTGCATAAATAGTTTTATTGAACAACAGACGAAAGAACAGTAACTAATAAGAGGAAAGTAATCATTTTAATAAAGTGAGAAGATGAGCGGTTTTTTTTATACGAGAATATACGTTCTTAACGAGTGATTGTTCGATACCGTTTGAGTACACTCTATCGGTAATGAAAATAAGGGACTGAAAAGCCCGTCATTCTAACATCTATTCGTTACCGTTTGGGTGTTACCTAAATGAATGGTAAAATTAGAGTATAAAATTAAAAAGGCGGTAATGATATGGTAAGGAAAGTGGGATATATTAGGGTAAGTTCACAACAACAAAATACAGTACGTCAAAAGAAATCACTAAAGGAACAAGGGTGTACTGTATTTTATGAGGAAAAAATCAGTGGTGCAACATTAGACCGCCCCGAATTACAACAAATGCTAGACGGATTAGAGGGAGGTGATATTGTCATTGTACATGAAATTAGTCGTTTATCACGTTCCACAAAAGACCTTTTGGAAATCATCGACCAAATCAAAGAACGTGGTGCTAGTTTAAAATCTGTGAGTGAAGCATGGTTAGATACTTCAAGTGACAACCCGATGAACGACTTCTTATTAACTGTATTTGCGGGTTTAGTTGAATTTGAACGTAAATCAATTAAGCAAAGACAACGGGAAGGTATTGATATTGCATTGTCACAGGGAAAGTACAAAGGTCGTAAAACTAAGTTAGTTGAGGGTGGAGAAGAAGAAGTAAGAAGAAATGCAATACTTGAAGCATACAAGAATAGAACTTCAATCGCAGATATTCGAAAAACTTACAAAGTAGGTACAGGTACAATATACAGATTACTAGAGCGAGAAGGGGTTAATAGATAGCCTAAATAACTTCTCTAAATTATTTAGGAGAATGTAAAATGAGAAAATTCAAAGGTTTTGATGATTTCAAGTTAATAACTAAGTTGGATACTATTAATGATTTTGCAATATTGTTTGAAAATACCAATGACATGTACAAGAAGCACTATAATGACCTTGTTCAACTAGCAGAGAGCATAGAAGAAAAAGAAGCAAAACAGCAGTTTTATGATTTTACTATTGATAATTTCCACCTGTATAAAAATACCTTACCTAGAATTAGCAAATATAGTATTTTGATGAATGTATGGGCGTGTCTAGAGTACAGTCTTTTGCAGTTGGCAAATGAAGCAATTAGTGAATTGGGGATAGATGATAAAGTTAGAGGTCATAGTTTTAAAGATTATTTAAGTTTTCTCAGAATGAATGTTGAAGAAACGCTTGTAAGTTCTGAAAAAGAAGAGGAAATAGAGGTTCTAAGAGTAATACGAAACCGACTTATGCACAGTAATGGCTTTGTTAATAGAGATAGCCAAGCCAAACAACATGTTGAAGCGATTAAATATGTTGAATCAAATGACTTATTAAGTTTTTCAGAAGAAGACCAAATTATTATATCTGATTATTACGTTGAAGAATGTTTAGATTTAGCAAGTGATATCATCGAAGAAATACATAATACTATTTACAAACGGGAAAAATAAAATATCTCTTTTATTTGAGTTTTTGAGATTGTGAGGGGAGGGGTATTTTCCGATAAATGAAATTGGTGAGTACTTATAGAAGAATAACCACTTACAGCAACACATACTTTTCTTCCGTAAATTTTTATTTAAATATAAATGACCTATGTAATTAAGGGTTTAACTCTAAACATTCCATTATTTGGTCTTTAGTAGTACAGTTATATTGTATTAACTATTAGGAGGATATAAATGTCAGAAGTTCAAAATGAAGAGAAATTAGTAGAAGATAAGTTTTTAGAAAATAAAAGAAACTATGAAATAAGTTATGAAAAGAATAATACAAATAGGACTATCAATTATACTTGGGCAATTGTAATTGGATTTATAGGGGTTATTATTTCATTGGCAATGGGTTTCTATAAAATGTTTATCTATGAAAATAGTGATTCTTATTTTGAAGAAAGTATAAATACATATGTGGGCGGTGATGCTTACAATTATATTATTAATGGTACATATACAGTTGCTTATTTTGTATTAGCCTTAGTTTTTATGGTATATACTGCAACCATGATGATATTAAATGTATTAAAAAACAAATATTCTTAAAAAGGTAAGATAAGATACTTTATAATGTTGGTAGAGGGCAGAAATGCCTTCTTTTTATTATTATATAATCTAATGAAAAGGTAATGGATAATATAAGGGTTTATGGTAAAATGAACCTATATTTAGCGAAAGGGGCTTACCGATGTATGAAATTTTATAGGGTAATCGGAATATTAATTATAGTATTATCATTATTTGGTTGTGGTAATGCTACAGAGACAAAGGAAGAATCTAAAATAGATGAACAAATTATAAATGATACATATGAAGAGATTTCAGAAGCAAGTAAATATTCTTTAGAGACAAGTAATATTATACTAACTGTTTGGGACACTGCTATTTCAAAAGATTTCGATTTTAATTCTGTTTTTAGTTATATGTTCTCTGGTGATATACGCAATCATGAATGGTCAGGGCTAGGAATGGATACAGAAGGCTTTTCTGATTTTTCATGGGGGAGCATTGCTGTGGATATGAATACATTTAACTCAAGATTAAGTAAAATAAATGAAGACAAGAAAAAAATTGATGAAATGATGCAACAAATAAAGGGTATTGAAAATGAAGAATATTTGCAAACTATTGGTTTGTTAACTGATTACTATATTGCTTATACTAAAATTTTCAACTCATCTACAAATCCTACAGGTAATAAAATTGGTTTTTCAGATAACTTAGTTGATTTAAGTAATGAACTTCAAGAAACAAAAATAAAAATAGACATGTTAGTTGATTGACATTAAAAAATTCATACTCTGATTGAATAAAATACTTGAATAATTCAGAGTGCAGAAATGTCTTCTTTTTTATAGAAGTAACTATTATTAAACTTTTTAATTACCTCTGTTTAATCGTTGCTAAAATGACCTTTCACGTGCTACGATTGAGTTACAAAAATAACGTCTATAATTGAAATGTAAATTTAATTTGAGAATGTTTATAAGTTGTAGAAACCCCGATATATCAACGAATTGTCAACGAAGTTAAACACGTAAACCGCGTGCTGTATGATATTACATCTAAGCCGCCAGCGACGATTGAGTGGGAATAGGACTGTTCAGTAATATAATCTTAACAGGTTATAAACATAGCCATGTTAAGAACTAAAACGTGATTAACGTCCAACTATCGATATTTCATAAGCTAAATCCTCTTTTAGTTATTTATAACAAGTAACTAGAAGGGGGTTTTTATTTCTGTCAAAATTAGCGAAGTGATTATTTAAATGAATCAGCAAATTCAAGGTGGGAAAGATAAATATAATGAATACCATTTGGTTATGAATGATGTTACAAAGTTTTTAATGGTTTTACTGGTAGATGCTAGGTTAGGTAGTGCACTAATAAGTGTAAAGGTTTATTTCAGTAAAATAAGGTATATTATATTTGTTAAAAGATTCACTTTAGACAAGAAAAGTAGGTGAGCGAAGTGGGGAAGTATCAATTGGATACCAAAGGTCAGGCAGCTGTTGCAAAGTATCATGAAAAAAATAAGCCTGCCAAATTTGATAAAAAGCAGCAACTTGAAAAAATACGTGCCGAGTATTTAAAAAAGAAGCAAAACCAACCAGATAAATAATATGATGAAAACATAGGAAGACTAAAAATTTCCCTATGTTTTTTTATTGTGTGAAGTTCTTTTTTCGATTGATGTTAGAATTTAGTATCCTCCTGAACTTCAAATTGGGTGAGACAAAAATACAACCCCTTATATATCATGGTTGGCGAGCTGCTTTATGACATTGCGTGTAATCCGTCAGCAATTGAGTTGGAATAGGCGATTCCATAGCAATATTTAAATGTTCTATTTAGCTCTCTTTTATTTGTGCTTACTAGCAAATAAAAGAGTTTTTTTATGTTTAATTTAAAGCGAATAGGAATTATTACGATTTGAAATTAATAGGATGTTATGAGATGCCGATTTTTTATCTTGGACAAGCTATAAAAAACCAAGCCACAAAAGAAAGAGGAGATTCGATGCAATCGAGGCAGAAGCAATCCTACAATATCTCAACTGTATTTGTTTTAGGAATTCTACTTATTATTTTAGTTCCCCTATTTTTAGGCAGTAAGACACTTACTATCCCAAACTCTTTCCCACAGCTAAATACTATTTTCCTGAGTATATTAATTGAGGCGATACCCTTTGTCTTGATAGGAGTGTTGATTGCAGGCTTTATTCAGATTTTTATTACAGAAGATCATATCCGTAAATGGATACCAAAGAACAAATTTTTGGCAGTTGTAATGAGCTGTGTTGTAGGTGCAGCATTTCCAGCCTGTGAATGTGGCATTGTACCGATTGTGCGCAGATTGATCGGCAAAGGTGTTCCTTTATATGCGGGGGTGGGTTTTCTATTAACCGGTCCACTCATTAACCCGATTGTTATCTTATCGACTTACATGGCATTTGGTAATGACATGGAGATGGCCTTGCTGCGTATGGGAGTTGGTTTTGTTGCTGCTTTAGCCATTGCGCTGACTGTCAGTATCTTATTTAAATCGAACCAATTAAAAAAATCGACCGGGAACTTCGAGTCGGCGACCACAGGGAACAAAAAACAACCATTTGCTGCACGATTGCATGAAATGTTGAAACATTCAATAGATGAATTTTTTGATATGAGCAAATATTTAATTGCGGGTGCTTTTGTTGCGGCTTTCCTGCAAACCTATGTTTCTACACAATCGCTCCTGCAGTTAGGGAGTAGCCAGATGCAATCTACTTTCGTAATGATGGCTTTAGCCTTTATTCTCTCGCTCTGTTCAGAAGCAGATGCTTTTATCGGTGCTTCTTTTAGAAATGTATTTCCAACTTCCTCGATATTGGCTTTTTTAATTTATGGACCGATGATCGATTTAAAAAACACAATCATGTTATTAAGTGTATTTAAGGCGAAATTTGTATTTGTTTTATTCATTCTCATCACGAGTATTGTCTTCTTATTTGTGAATTTGACAATTTTACTATAGGAGGTGCAGCGTGAAATTTCATTTTCAGCATTTTTTGAAGGCGCTTCTACTAGGTTTGTTTACACTGTTTTTTGCAAACCTTCATATTACAGGTGACATTATAAAGTACATTAACCCGAAATATGATTATATGAGTAAAATGACTGTCATCTTCTTTTTTGTTTTATTGCTTATTCAAGTGACACGCATCTGGCAGGAAAAACATACTCACCATGTCTGTTCCCATAGATGTGATCACGACCATGGAAATAGCCATTGGAGCTTGAGGCGGGTGGTTAGCTATAGTATTGTTGCTTTTCCGATCGTTACGGGTTTTATGGTTCCACCTGCTACGTTAGATGCTTCAATTGCTGCTAATAAGGGGTTCCTGGTATCTCAAGGTGGAGGGCAGAGTGGGGGAACGGAGCGAAAGTCTTTGATGGAAGGTGCGGAATCTTTGGTAGAAAAAGAAGATATCGATATCTATTCGAGCGAGCATGTTCCTCTCCCAAATGAAAACTACTTATCAGAACAGGAATACGATGGGAAGCTGCGATTATTGCAGGAATCGGAAAGTATCCAAATGACTGAGGATATGTTCAGCACCTATTATGGAGAAATCAATGATAACCTGGAATCCTATGTTGGAAAAACGATTAAAATGAGCGGCTTCGTTTTTAAGGAAGAAGGATTAACAGGCAATCAGTTAGTGATTTCGAGATTTCTTATTACTCATTGTGTAGCGGATGCCAGCATTATTGGTTTTCTGACTGAATTTACTGGAGCCGTAACGATTCAAGAAGATGCATGGGTAGAAATTGAAGGAGTGTTGGAAGTGGGGAATTATAACGGTTATGATTTACCGCTTCTTAAGGCTACAAGTTTAAATGTAGTAGAAGAACCGAGTGAACCATATATCTATCCTGTCTTGAAAATGTTAGGTAATTAAGTTGTTGAGAGAGTCCTTATGGGGGACTCTTTTTTATTTGTTTGCCGGGCATGTCCATTAACATTGCAGTTTGATTTTTGAGGTAGTATAGCCTTGTGGATCATAATGAATTGACACCCATGATGGATTGTTAAAAGCTGGTTTTTAAGATTATAAGTTTCATCTAGATGAGATACGGTAATAGAAAGAATAGTTACAGCAACACAAATTAGCTTCAAATTTAGGAGGAGACTTAACATGGAAAAACGTGAGCTATATGGGATTTATGATACCGAGGCACAATTGGAAGCGGAGATGGATCGACTGCGCCTGCAGGGATATAAAGAGGAAGATATGTTCATCGTATCAAACCGAGATGACCAATATACATTACACCGTGGATATGCCGGAACCTCTGATGATATGGAGGGAGCTAGCTGGTGGGATAAATTTAAAGCCTTTATGACAGGCGAAGATTTAGTGAATGATAATTTCCGTCGCTTGGGGATTGATGATGCAGAAAGAGATCGTTATTACAATGAACTGCGGAATGGCAAATATCTATTGTATGTAGATTCTGACTATGACACTTATTACAACGGCAGTACTCTTGACGCGGCGATTGATGATGAAAAGAGATTGGAGCTCCATGAGGAACGTTTGAATATTGATAAAAACCGTGTAAAAACCGGCGAAGTGAATGTTAATAAAAACGTTCACATAGATGAGCAAACAATTGATGTACCGGTAGAACGCGAAGAAGTATATATTGAGCGTCGCCCAGTGAATCGGGAAGTCGGGGAAGGCGGTACTGCCAACTTCAGTACGAATGGTACCTTGGATGATGAAGGTACAATTCATATCCCGATTACTGAAGAGCAAGTAGAGGTAACGAAAAAAGACGTTGTCACTGAAGAAATCGTTGTCGGTAAACGTAAAGTTGTGGATACTGAAACGATCACTGATACAGTTCGCCGTGAAGAAGCAGAAATTGATGATACGACTGCTAGACTGAATGATGATACGGACAATCGCTACCATGGTGGTATTTAAGCAATAATCCCATGTTGGAAAGGAGCGAAAAAACATGGCTCATAGAGGAAAAGAGAAGATTGATCGATTGGAAGATAGCGCAACATTTGATGATGTGCCGAATGAAGAATTGAATGAAAAAGTAAAAGATGAAAAAGATAAAGACAAAACAAAGGATACATCTTCCAGTGAGGAAGAAAGAGTAGACGAAAACTAAAGTATTTATGAGCAAATCCATATGTGGGTTTGCTCTTTTCTTTTAGAGATTATTATTGAGTGCATATCAAGTTCTTATGTAGTGTATACTTCCATTGACGGCATTATAGTGAAATAATCATTAAAAAGTTCTGAGAAAAAAGTGCCCAATTCACGAACTTTAATTAAAATTTGCAAAAAAATGTTCGTAAAAGTGGTTGAATTTCATAAAGCGAGATGATATATTACATGAGTAAATTAAATATATCGTCGTATAATGTCGAGAATATGGCTCGTGAGTTTCTACCAAGCTACCTTAAATAGCTTGACTACGATTTAGAATGTATTAGTAAATGCTATACTTGTATAGTTATGCTAATAAATCGTAGACATGCAACTCTTGTTAGGTGCGTGTCTTTTTATTTTTTTGACATTGTGGACGAATCATTCGGAGGAAAAAATGAAAAAGTATTTTCAATTTGATCAACTAGGTACTACATATGGTCGTGAAATTCTTGGAGGTTTCACTACATTTTTAGCAATGGCATATATTCTAGTTGTTAACCCACTAACGTTAACTCTAGCGGATGTAAAAGATCTACCTGACGCATTGCGTATGGATTATGGTGCTGTCTTTGTAGCAACAGCGATTTCAGCTGCGGTTGGATGTTTCGTTATGGGATTCCTTGCAAAATATCCATTGGCACTGGCTCCCGGTCTGGGACTTAATGCATTTTTCGCTTACACAGTAATTTTAGTAAACGGCAGCCCATGGCAACATGCTTTAGCAGCAGTATTTATATCAGGTGTATTCTTCTTATTATTGACATTGACGGGATTACGCGAAAAATTAATTAACGCTATTCCAATGGAGTTAAAATTAGCGGTAGGTGCCGGAATCGGACTATTTATCGCATTTATCGGAATGCAGAACGCTGATATTATCGTTAATAATGATGCAACACTAGTTGGTATAGGTAACTTGCATGATCCTCAAGTATTACTAGCAATCTTTGGTATTATCATCACAGTTATCTTTTTGGTAAAAGGATTTAAAGGCGGCGTATTCTACGGTATGGTGATTACTGCTATCGTAGGGATGATCTTTGGGTTAGTCGAATTGCCAGGCAGTATAGTATCGGCACCACCAAGTATCGCACCGACATTCGGATCATTATTCAGTGCTTTCTCAGATCCGGAATTCTATTCTTTAACAATGCTTTCAGTAATTCTAACATTCCTGTTTGTAGACTTCTTCGATAACGCAGGTACATTAATGGCAGTTGCGAATCAAGCCGGTTTTGTAAAAGATAACCGTTTACCTCGCGCAGGTAAAGCGTTGGTTTCTGATTCAATCGCTACTATTATAGGTTCTATTTTCGGTACTTCAACAATAACATCTTATGTTGAATCTTCATCTGGGGTGGCAGCCGGTGCGAGAACTGGTTTTGCTTCGGTAGTTACAGGTGTACTATTCTTGCTGGCATTATTCCTTTCTCCTCTATTATCTGTAGTAACTAATGCAGTTACTGCTCCGGCTTTAATCGTAGTAGGGGTGTTAATGGTAGCTTCTCTTGGGCAAATTGCATGGAATCGCTTCGAAATTGCAGTACCAGCATTTTTAACAATGATCATGATGCCATTAACTTATTCAATTGCAACAGGTATCGCAGTTGGTTTCATCTTCTATCCATTAACAATGATCGTTAAAGGTAAAGCAAAAGAAGTAAGTCCAATCATGTATGTCTTTGCAGTAATCTTCTTATTATACTTATTAACGGTTTAACGATTAAAATTAATAAAGCGGTGATCGTCGACGAAAAGTTGTTGATCACTGCTTTTTTATTTTGACAGTATAAAAGGCATGATTGTAAATCGTATATATAATAGAGAAAACTCATGTCTGACTATTTATATTAAACTAAATTGTTTTACTTTTAATTTTGACTTGTTATCTGAATGTGATGATGATATATTAATAAACGTGCTTCTGAGCTAGTAAGTTAGCTCGAGAGTGATGATAAAAAAAACTGTTGATATAATAATGTTAAGGTGATAAAGTAGTTTAAGTCTTCTCTTGAAAAAGAGTATGGACGACAGAAATATTGACATTTAAATATGAAGGTGTTATTATTGAAAAGTCACTGCTTAATACACAGAAATAAAAGTGTTGACAGCGAATTGTTATACTGATATAATAATTCGAGTAACTGATGAACCTTGAAAACTGAACAACAAAACGTTAATGAATATAGTTTCTTCTATTAATTTAGAGAAAC
>NZ_JAUHTQ010000013.1 GCF_030418165.1 Ureibacillus aquaedulcis | reverse complement strand
AGAAAAAGCCACCAACCATGCCAGAAACCGAAGGTTGATCGGCGCGGATAAGAAGCAGTAAGAGATACGGAAGAACAAACTCGAGAAGTGGGAGGACCAAGGCTAACAAGGAATCAAGGAGAACGAGGCGCAATGTACTTTGTATATGAGCATCGGCTTGACGCAGAAGACTCTGGTTACGCCGTGTCATTGCGCTTCGTAGACCGGCGTTGATGGTAGATGGGGGCACCTGTGAGAGAAGGAAGAATTCATTGCTACGGTTTACGCATTCTCATGTATCAAATCGGTGTAAAAAAACCTTCATTGCTACGTTTTACCCTCCTTGCTAGTACCACACCCGTCGTAATCCTTTAGCTTCGCTACCGTATGCTTTCTCTCTAGCTTCAGTTCGTCTAATAAACGACTACATTGGGTTTGCACCTGCTCACTCAGAGTAAAAAAAATAACAGGTAGCCCAAATTGTATATAAAGGATTAGGATGGTATCATTATAAAAGTTTGAAATAAAAGGAACAAAATTATTATTTAGTATAACTGAAGATAGGAGCAAGAGAAGTGGATAAATCTATTCGTTGGTTATTTCCGGATTTGATTGAGCCAACTTGGACGGATATTTTGGTTGCTGTGGTTATTGTTATTTTTGGATGGCTGCTTCAACATTACTTATTAAAATATATTATAAAAAAAATAGCAGGTTTCTTTGAAAAGAAATCAAAATTAATGACTGCCAGGATAATCGAACATTTTAGCCGAGAGATTCGCCATGCCATATTTACTGGAATTGTCTACTTTGCCCTGTCATACATGATTGAGGTCTCTTTATTCCAGAATCCGGCAATGCGGAACTTCTTCTATTCATTGATGGTGTTTTACTTCATCAAAGGACTTATGGATGTTTTGGATTATTATGCAAACCATCCCGAGGCATTTCATTTGGATATAAGTAAATCAACCCGATTGACGCCTTTTACACTGCGGGTAATTAATGCCCTACTAGCTATTTTAGCGATTGTATTGATTGCTTCATTATGGCATTTTAACCTGAATGGATTTTTAACGGGGATTGGGCTTACCAGTGTAGCCCTGGCTTTTGGGGTTCGTGATACTTCCTCACACATCTTCGGCGGATTATCGATGGCATTTGATAAGCCATTTAAAGTAGGGGATCTGATCGCTACGGAGGATAATAAAATTGAAGGCGTCATTTTGGATATTAATCTGCGTTCTACTCTGATTGCTACTTCGGATAAAGGGACTGTTTATGTCCCGAACGCCTATCTAATGAACAGGCCGATATATAATACAACAACGAGGGAGAAGCGTAAAATTCAAACCTACTATTATTTATCATCAAAGCATACGGAAGAGGAAATGAGGAATTTATGCAGTGAAATCAATAAACAAATAATATTGCATCCAAATATTTCGAACGAAGAATTAATACTTGTATATATTGATGAATTTCACGCAGACTATTACCGAATGCTCGTAAGCTATTTTATCCCATCAAATGATATACAAGTAAAATATAACGTACAACAAGATATACTATTTGTTATTAAACAGGAAATGAACAAAGCCTCAATTGCAATGGTGCAGCCTGAAATTTTAAACACCAACCAATTGGATTAATTCCTTATATTAGAAAAGGGAGTAAAAACAATAGTGTTTTTACTCCCTTCTTGTTTACTTATTAGTCATCATAACGGTCGTCGTCATCGTCATCATCATAACGATCATCATCGTAGCTGTCGTCGTCATCATCGTCATCATGATCATCATCGTAACGGTCATCATAGTTATCATCTTGATTCTGCTGATTAGTTGATGGGGCTTGAGTTGTTCCATTTGTATTTATGCTATTATTTGTAGAAGTATTTGTATTTATGCTATTATTTGTAGAAGTATTTGTATTAGCATTTCTGTCGTCATCATAATGGTCATCTTTGGTTTTTCTTAATAATTCACCTGTAACTGCGTCGAATTTCAAGTCATACTCAGTTTCTGCAGTAAGCACTTCCACTTCGTAAACTTTTCTTGATCCTTCTGTATCGAAATCAATTTCAGTAATTTTGCCTTTAACTTCAGCCAATGCTTTTTTTTCTATCTCACTTTTTGTTAATACTTTAGAAGTATCAGCAGAACCTACTATGTTTTCTCCGGATACAGCGATGATTCCCCCAATTCCCATAACTCCCAATAATGCAGGTACCAAAATAATCTTTTTCATGTTTTTCTCTCCTTTAACTTATTTGATACCTTTATCATACTGGCGGAAAATTATAAGAAGGGGAGAGAAAGATTAGAAATCCATTAGAATTCCATTAATGTTTTCTAATCATCGTCGTTATCGTCATTGGCATCTTCTTCAGCGTCACTATCATCTTCATCGTCATCATTATCAGACACGGACATCACTTTTCCGGAGATGGCATGTATTTGGAACGTGGCTTCCTGGTTCTCACCGTCTATTTCAACGAGATAATAGCCACCTTCACTGTCGTCCTCATACACTACATATTCCACCGAGCCATTAAGTTGTGAGAGGGCAATTTGCTTTGCTTTCTCACTGGAAATAATTGTGACAGTCTGATGATCATTTGCATTTTGTTGTTTTATATTTTCGGAAAGTATTTCACCAGTAATTGCGTTAACTATAAGGGTTTTTAATGTCTCCTGTTCTGTAAGCTCCACTATATATTGAGGTTCCTCACCAGAATCCTTATAGCTAATAGAATGAACCGTTCCTCTTTGCTGATCCTTTAATAAGATTCGAATTTCATCTTTTGTTTTTACATTGGTCAACGCATCAGGTGATTTATTGCCGACGCTGCTTACTTGCAATATATTGCCGGTCTTTGAATCAACTTGAAAATCATAAGTTAGATGATTTCTTAGTAATGTCATATAGTAAATATCGTTTTTCTCTTCGAAATCTTCGACAGAGCCACCGTACAGGTCAGTAACTAATTTGGAGGCTTCATCGACAGTCAATTGTTCCGTAGTTTCGAACAAACGGTCTTGGATGAGCCAAATGACAAACACGGTAACGGTTATCATCAGTACAACTAAAGAAATCATCCATTTCGTGTAGGTAGTCATTTGCGCTCCTCCTTGTTTCCTTCTATTATGAAAGGAATCAGTAATGTAAAACAAGTTCCTGTACCTAATTCACTTTGAACATTCATCTGAATTTGGAGTTTTTCGGAAAGTTCTTTGGCAATGGCAAGACCTAATCCCGTACCTCCAGTTTTTCTATTGCGATCTTTATTTACGCGATAGAAGCGGTCAAAAAGCTGAGGGATTTGATCTTCTGCAATCCCTTCGCCCAAGTCCTGAATCGCGATGGAAATTGTTTTCTCCTGCTGTGCTGTTGTGATGATGATTTTGTCCTCACTATATTTACGTGCATTATCCAGTATGATAAATAAAAGTTGCTTTAGTTTTTGTTCATCCGATTGAATGAATAGAGATGCAACTCCATGCAGTTCCACTGTCCTGTTATAGGCTTGGCGCATTTGGGATGCTGTACTTTCCAGTAGTAGGGAGATATCAATTTCGCTTATAGAAAGAGAAGCATGCTCTTTATTCTTTGCCAGCTCCAGCATTTGGACGATTAAATCATTCATGCGGACGGATTCATTCACAATTGCTCCCAAGGCTTCTTTAGCTACCTTTTCATTCGTAAAGCCCCTGCGCAATAAAAGCTTTGCATAGCTTTCGATCACCGTCAGAGGGGTTTTAAGTTCATGGGAAGCATTCGATACAAATTGTTCCTGCTTTCTGTAGTTTGTTTCAAGAGCTTCCATCATTCCGTTGAAGGTACGGCCAATTTCTGCAAGCTCATCTTTTCCCCCATCTGCTTTTTCAATCTTTTCGTAGGTGCCAGCTGTTCCGCTTTTCTTCATAGCTAGATTTAAACGCTCCAGCGGCTTCAGGATAATTCGGCTGAGGGCCATATTTGAAATTAGGAGAGGGATAGCTATTATAGCGGTTACAGCGACTAGAATTAACTTTAACAAATCGGCATTTATCGCGACTTCATTTAAACGCTGCAACAGCTGCAATTTTACAACACTGCCATCCGTCCAAATAGCAGGAGTTTCAATCATAATGACAGGAATACCATCTATTTCGCTTCTAGCATAACTCTCGTCTTTCCCTAATTGTAACTGGATATTTTCCAGTTCCAGAGAAGCATGAACAGAGCTGATTGGTTTTCCAGCTTCATTTAGAACACGGACTGCGCCATCCGTTGGCATATAGGTACGCAGTATAATTGTTGGATCGGTTGCTGCTCCATCGGTTAGTTGGCTAAAGGAAGCAAGAAGTTCCTCGCCGCGTGATTTTAACTGCTTATATTCCGTGTTGATAGCAAGCTGCTCATACAACAGATAAACCCCGCTATTCATCAATGCTAATAAAAAAAGCATAAGTAAGGTCGTAAAGAGGTGAATTTTCGTCCTAAGTTTCATGAGCGGACTCCTTAAGTACATAGCCCACGCCTCTTACAGTTTTAATGATAGCCGTAGAGTTTACCAATCCAAGCTTTTGCCGGATATAGCGAATATAAACGTCCACTACATTGGTATCCCCGAAATAATCAAAGCCCCACACAGCCTCCAAAATTTGTTCTCTGGAAAGTACTTGTTTTGGGTGTTTGAGTAAATAAAGAAGCAAGTCATATTCTCGGGGTGTTAAATCCACCGACTTGTCAAAGTAAAGCACTTCACGGGTTTGTTCATGAATCGAAAGCTGTCCATAGCTTAATAGATGAATGTCCTTCTCCTCTGCAGGTTTTTCCGAACTTTTGGGTTTCGCAAAGCGGATGGAATTCCGGATACGTGCCAATAATTCGTCAATTTCAAAGGGTTTTGTTACATAATCGTTGGCACCGAGATTTAAACCCTTTACCTTATCTTCAACTTCACTTTTTGCTGTCAGTAGAATAACGGGAGTAGCTTGTTCTGTGGCGCGGATTCGCTTTAAAACATCCAAGCCATGCATCTCGGGCAGCATTAAATCGAGAAGGATTAAATCGAAGCTTCCTTCCCTGTACTTGATTAAGCCACTTGTCCCTGTATAGGCAATATCTGTTTCATAACCCTCGAATTCCAACTCAAGCTGCAGAACACGGGCAATATTCTCTTCATCTTCGATAATTAATATTTTATTTGTCATTTCATCAACTCACTTTTTTTTCTTCTTATAAAGAATCATACAAAAACTTCATTAGAAATTAATGAGAAAACCCTTCGCTTTGGAAAAAATAATTCGACAAAATATTTGTATTCACCGTTTTTGTAATACTATGATATGGTATATGACAAATCAGGAATTCGCTTTGATTGCTGCTGAAAAAGCTAGAAGAATAAAAACGCTTTATGCGAAAATAATTTTAATGCTTGAACTTGCTAAGAAATTACAAAGATTGAAAGGGATTTTATATGGGAAAAAAACAAATTTGGTTTGAAGTAGAAGAGAATGAAACAATCGAACAATGTCTGGAACGCATGAAAATACAAGGTTACATGCCTATGGGACGAAGGGAAGAGCCTGTATTTCATATGGTAGATGGAGAACCAACGTATTTGCGTCAAAAAATAGAATTCAAAGGTATATTATTGGAAGAATGAATGATTTATGACCAAAAACCGAACATTACCGTTTTCTGAAAATTTATCGTTCGCATTTTATCATTGATTTTCTATTCATGGATTGTTAAAATGTGATTAGGAAATAATTTTTGACTTACAAACATTTACCTTAACCACCTAGATGGCCACTTATGGAACATTACATGAACACGGCCTATTGAGGGGAAGGATTAGTAGATAGTATCATCCCACATATATGCTAGAGGATATGGCTCTAGTGTCTCTACCCGACACCGAAAATGTCGGACTATGCGGGAAAGCAAGCTTTTGACATATAGAAAGGCATGGGTGTATACAATGTTCACTTCATTCTCTTTCAAACTTATGTCCTCAAGTATTCTGCTTTCTTCGCGTAAGAGAGAGTGGATTATTTGAGGATTTTTTAATTGAAATCGGATTTTCATAGATGAGGTTGTCCTAAACAATCTATATGAAGTATCCTGCTGACTCCAGATAAGTCCTATACCAGGATATTTTATATTCAATGTTATATGGAAATATAGATTAAAAATAGTTTGAGTGTTTTGAAGAAAGTAAAGCGTCATCGTTAAAACGGGGGCGAAGATTGAAGGAGAGATTGGTATGAATCCAAAAATCGGTGTCATTATGGGAAGTTCTAGTGACTGGGAAACGATGAAACATGCATGTGATATTCTAGATGAATTACAGGTTCCTTATGAAAAACAAGTGGTTTCGGCACATCGTACACCAGATCTTATGTTTGAATATGCTGAAAATGCACGTTCAAGAGGAATCCAGGTGATTATTGCAGGAGCTGGGGGAGCAGCGCATTTACCGGGAATGGTAGCTGCTAAAACGACTCTGCCTGTAATTGGTGTACCAGTTCAATCTAAAGCATTAAATGGATTGGATTCATTGTTGTCAATTGTACAAATGCCGGGTGGTGTGCCAGTTGCAACTGTTGCCATCGGGAAAGCCGGATCAACGAATGCAGGGCTGCTGGCTGCTCAAATATTATCGATAACAGATCATGAACTAGCAAACACACTTGAAGCTCGTCGCGAAAGCATTAAGGCGCAAGTGCTGGAAAGCTCGGGTGACTTATTATGACAAAAATGATTTTCCCTGGACAGACGATCGGCATCATTGGCGGAGGCCAATTAGGTCGCATGATGGCCCTTTCGGCAAAAGAAGCCGGCTATAAGATTGCTGTTCTTGAGCCATCAATGGATTCTCCTTGTGGGCAGGTTGCAGATATTCGAATTGTTGCCCCGTATGATGACGAGGCGGCTTTAGAGGAATTAGCGGATGTTAGTGACGTCATCACGTTTGAATTTGAAAACATCGACTATGAAGGTTTAAAAAGACTAGCACAAATAGCATATGTTCCGCAGGGGGCCGAATTAGTCCGCATCACGCAAAATCGTGTTACAGAAAAGGCGGCCATTGTCGAAGCTGGTTGTCCTGTAGCACCATACATAGTAGCAGATACTTACGAAGAATTAGTGAATGAAATCGATAAAATTGGCTATCCAAGTATTGTGAAAACCGCACGTGGTGGCTATGATGGTAAAGGTCAACAACAATTAAATTCAAAGGAAGACCTGCCATTGGCAAAAAAACTATTTGAGCATTCTCAATGTGTTGCTGAGGGGTTCGTTCCTTTTGAAAAAGAGATATCTGTCATTGTTCAACGAAATGGACAAGGAGAAACATATTGTCTGCCGGTAGGAGAGAATATCCATGTCCATCACATTTTGCATGAAACAATTGTGCCTGCACGGATTGCTGATGAAACTTATAGAAAAGCTGTTGAAGCTGCCAAAAAAATAGCAGATCACCTGAAGCTTGTAGGAACCCTTGCAGTAGAAATGTTTGTCTTGGAGAATGGTGAAATCATCATCAATGAGCTTGCACCTAGACCGCATAATTCAGGCCATTATTCAATGGAAGCTTGTAATATTTCTCAATTTGGCCAACATATTCGTGCTGTCTGCGGATGGCCGCTTCGCGTGCCGAAACTGATGCAGCCTTCCATTATGGTTAATGTGTTGGGTCAACATGTAGTGCCGTTAAGCAATTCAATTTCTAAGCATGCTGATTGGTCAATCCATCTTTATGGGAAAACTGAGGCAAAAGTGAATCGCAAAATGGGTCATGTAACAATTTTGACAGATAATATTGACGACACACTTTATGAAATCGAGCATTCTGGCATCTGGTCGGAATAAAAGGAGAAGAAAACATGATCGAACGTTATACACGTCCGGAAATGGGCGCAATTTGGACAGAAGAAAACAAATTCAAAGCTTGGTTGGAAGTGGAAATTTTAGCTTGCGAAGCATGGGCCGAGCTTGGTGAAATTCCGAAAGAAGACGTGGCATTACTTCGTCAAAACGCTTCATTTGATATCAATCGCATCTATGAAATCGAGCAGGAAACTCGCCACGATGTAGTAGCATTTACTCGTGCCGTTTCCGAAACTTGTGGGGAAGAACGCAAATGGGTTCACTATGGTTTAACTTCAACAGATGTAGTAGATACAGCGTTATCTTATTTAATCAAGCAAGCGAACGTAATTTTGCGTAAGGATATCGTGAACTTCATCGACATCCTGACTGAAAAAGCAAAAGAATATAAATACACAGTTATGATGGGACGTACACATGGGGTCCATGCCGAGCCGACTACATTTGGTTTGAAACTTGCTCTATGGCGTGAAGAAATGAAACGTAACCTTGAGCGTTTTGACACGGCTGCCAAAGTGATCGAGACTGGCAAAATGTCCGGCGCTGTTGGAACTTATGCCAACATCGACCCATTCGTTGAACAATATGTTTGCGAGAAATTAGGCCTGCAAGCTGCACCAATTTCAACACAGACGTTACAACGTGATCGTCATGCACAATACTTCTCGACTTTGGCTTTAATTGCAACGTCTATCGAAAAATTTGCAACAGAAGTACGCGGTCTCCAAAAATCAGAAACGCGTGAAGTGGAAGAAGCATTTGCAAAAGGACAAAAAGGTTCATCTGCAATGCCTCATAAACGCAACCCAATCGGTTCTGAAAACATGACAGGTATTGCGCGTTTATTGCGCGGATATATGGTAACAGCTTATGAAAATGTATCGTTATGGCATGAGCGTGATATCTCACATTCATCTGCGGAACGCGTAATCATCCCGGATGCAACAATCGGCTTAAACTATATGCTGAACCGTTTCGGCAATATCGTGAAAAACTTGACTGTTTTCCCTGAGAACATGAAACGCAACATGGATCGTACATTTGGTTTAATTTATTCTCAACGTATCCTTCTGGCATTAATCGAAAAAGGATTGGTGCGTGAGGAAGCTTATGATACAGTTCAGCCATTGACTGCTATTGCATGGGATGAACAAAAACAATTCCGACCATTAGTAGAAGGCAATGAAAAAATTACATCACTGCTATCAAAAGAAGAAATTGATGACTGCTTCGACTATAACTACCACATTAAAAATGTGGATATGATTTTCGAACGTCTTGGTTTAAACAATTAATCGATTCTCGCTAGTAACAATTTGATAAATATCATTCATCTTCCACAGCTGTGGGAGATGAATGAAAAATAATTGGAGGCACGCGTCATGGATAAAGGTCAGCTTTTGTATGAAGGAAAAGCAAAACGTTTATATCAAACTGAACAAGAAGACATTTTGTTCGTAGAATATAAAAATAGTGCTACTGCATTTAATGGTGAAAAGAAAGCAGAAATTGATGGAAAAGGTATACTAAACAACCGCATTACAACAGTAATTTTCGAAAAATTAAAAAAGCAAGGTATTGACTCCCATTTTGTGGAACGCATCTCCGAGAATGAACAGCTTGTTCGTAAAGTAGAGATTATTCCAATTGAGGTAGTGGTTCGCAATATCGCAGCGGGCAGTCTTGCGAAACGACTTGGGTATGAAGAAGGAACACCGTTAAACCGTACGATTGTAGAGTTTTACTATAAAGACGACGACTTGGGCGATCCAATTATAAATAACGATCATATCGATATTTTGGGGATTGCTACGAAGGAAGAAGTCGAAACTCTATATAAACTAGGTTTAAAGGTTAATAGTGTTCTTCAACCAATCTTTGAAGAAGTCGGCGTTATTTTAGTAGACTTTAAACTTGAATTTGGCCGTGATAAAGATGGAAATGTGTTGCTGGCAGATGAAATCTCACCAGATACTTGCCGTCTTTGGGATGCAGAAACAAAACAAAAGCTTGATAAAGACGTATTCCGTCGTGATTTAGGTAGTTTAACAGATGTATATGAAATTATTCTTGCTAGACTTGGAGGAAAATAGAAATGACTAAAGTTAAAATTTACGTTACATTACGCGAAAGTGTGCTTGATCCACAAGGTTCAGCTGTACAAGGTTCATTAGCGAAAATGGGTTACAACGAAGTACAGGACATCCGTATCGGAAAATACTTGGAGGTTGTTGTTGGAGATACAGAACGCGATCTTGATTCATTAGTAAAAGAAATGTGTGAAAAGCTTCTTGCAAACACAGTTATTGAAGATTACCGCTATGAAGTCGAGGAGGCAAACTAATCATGAAATTCGCAGTACTCGTTTTCCCTGGGTCAAACTGTGACATCGATATGTATCATGCGATTAAAGATGAGCTAGGTGAAGAAGTAGAATACGTTTGGCATGACGCTACAGATCTAAGTGAATTTGATGGTGTCTTGGTACCAGGTGGTTTCTCTTACGGCGACTATCTACGTTGTGGTGCAATGGCTAACCAATCAAATGTTATGGCGGAAGTGAAAAAGTTCGCAGAAGCCGGTAAACCAGTGCTTGGTGTATGTAACGGGTTCCAGATTTTAACTGAAGCAGGCTTGCTTCCAGGAGCTCTACTTCGAAACCAAAACTTGAAATTCATGTGTCGTACAGTTGGCCTAAAAGTAGAAAACAACGATACATTATTTACTAATCAATATGAAGCTGGCCAAATCATCAATCTTCCAATTGCACATGGAGAAGGAAATTACTTCTGTGACGATGAAACGCTGGCAGAACTAAAAGCAAACAATCGAATTGTCTTTACATATTCAGGTGAAAATCCAAACGGCAGTCTTGAAGATATCGCCGGAATCATGAATGAACGCGGAAATGTACTTGGAATGATGCCTCACCCGGAGCGTGCGGTGGAAGCATTACTAGGTAGTGACGATGGTCTGAAAATATTTAAATCTATTGTAAAAATGTGGAGGGAATCACATGTCAGCTAGTTTAGAACCAACACAAGAGCAAATCAAGGAACAAAAGCTATATGCTTCTATGGGAATGTCGGATGAAGAATTTGCGATGGTGGAGAACATCTTGGGACGAGTTCCAAACTGGACTGAAACGGGTCTATTTTCTGTTATGTGGTCTGAACATTGCTCTTACAAAAATTCAAAACCAGTATTGCGCAAGTTCCCGACAAAAGGTCCGCAAGTGCTGCAAGGTCCTGGTGAGGGAGCGGGGATTGTTGATATCGGTGATGAACAAGCGGTAGTTTTCAAAATGGAATCACATAACCACCCTTCCGCAATCGAGCCTTATCAAGGGGCAGCAACTGGTGTAGGCGGCATTATCCGCGACGTTTTCTCGATGGGTGCCCGTCCGATTGCCATGTTAAACTCATTACGCTTTGGCGAATTACAATCTAAGCGCGGCAAATATCTATTTGAAGAAGTGGTTGCAGGGATTGCTGGTTACGGAAACTGTATCGGTATTCCAACAGTAGGCGGCGAAATTCAATTTGATCCTTGCTACGAAGGAAACCCACTTGTTAACGCTATGTGTGTAGGGTTAATCGACCATAAAGATATTCAGCGCGGGATTGCAGCTGGTGTAGGCAATACAGTGATGTACGTTGGTGCCAAAACTGGCCGTGATGGTATTCATGGAGCGACATTTGCATCGGAGGAACTTTCAGAAGCTTCTGAAGAAAAGCGTCCTGCCGTTCAAGTTGGGGATCCATTCATGGAAAAACTATTGCTTGAAGCATGCCTGGAGGTTGTAAAATCAGATGCGCTTGTAGGAATACAGGATATGGGTGCGGCAGGCCTTACTTCATCATCTGCGGAAATGGCTTCGAAAGCCGGCTCTGGCGTGGAAATGAACCTGGACCTAGTACCTCAACGTGAAACAGGAATGACAGCTTATGAAATGATGCTATCCGAATCGCAGGAACGTATGCTGCTTGTTGTGAAAAAGGGCCGCGAAGATGAAATTAAAACAATCTTTGATAAATATGGCCTTGACGCTGTGGCAATCGGCCGCGTTACGGATGACAAGATGCTTCGCCTCGTACATAAAGGGGAAGTCGTTGCAGAAGTTCCAGCTGATGCACTTGCAGAAGATGCACCAGTTTACCATAAGCCTTCAAAAGAACCTGCATACTTCGCAGAGTTCCAGGCAATCGAAAACAGTGAACCGGAAATAGAAGACTATAAAGAAACTTTACTAGGTCTGCTTAAAGCACCAACTGTTGCTTCAAAAGAATGGGTTTATGATCAATATGACTACCAAGTGCGTACGAATACAATTGTTGCACCTGGTTCAGATGCGGCTGTATTGCGCGTACGCGGGACAAATAAAGGTCTTGCTATGACAACTGACTGTAACTCTCGTTATATTTTCCTAGATCCTGAAATGGGCGGGAAAATTGCGGTGGCCGAAGCAGCTCGCAATATCGTTGCTTCCGGTGGTAGACCACTTGCCATTACAGACTGCTTAAACTTCGGGAATCCGGAAAAACCGGAAATCTTCTGGCAAATCGAAAAATCGGCTGACGGTATTTCAGCAGCATGTACAGCACTAAATGCACCGGTCATCGGTGGGAATGTTTCACTTTATAACGAACGTTCCGGAGAAGCAGTGTACCCGACACCAACAATCGGTATGGTTGGTTTAGTAGAGGATCTATCCCATGTTACTACTCAGCAAGTAAAAGCTGCTGGTGATGTTGTGTACCTGGTAGGTGAAACAGCTACTGAATTCGGTGGTTCTGAACTGCAAAAGCTTATTTTCGGTAAGATCTTCGGTAAGGCACCTCACATCGATTTAGAGGTAGAAGCAAGCCGTCAAGAAGCTATTTTAACTGCAATCCGTGAAGGTTTATTACAATCTGCACATGACGTTTCAGAAGGCGGTGTCGCAGTTGCTCTAGCTGAAAAAACTTTCGGAGCAAAAGACCTGGGTGTTCACGTAACATTGGAAGGCTCTGCTGTAACAGCTTTATTCAGTGAATCTCAATCACGTTTCATTGTAACGGTGAAAGAGGAAAATGCAGCTGCATTTGAAAAGGTTATTCCAGAAGCGAAGAAAATCGGTATCGTAACAGATGATGCGCTAATTTCAATTAACGGTGATGCTGGCGTTCTATTAGAAGGTACAGTGGAGGAATTCCGTTCTGCTTGGAAAGGAGCAATCCCATGCTTGGTGAAATCAGAGGCTTAAACGAAGAATGTGGTGTGTTCGGTATTTGGGGACATCCAGATGCTGCGCAACTAAGCTATTATGGTCTACATGCGCTTCAGCACCGTGGCCAAGAAGGAGCTGGGATCGTCGTAACAGACGGTCAAGCTCTTCGTGCGGTAAAGGGTGAAGGTTTAGTAAATGATGTATTTAATGAAAGCAACCTAGGCACAGCCAAAGGTTACGGAGCAATTGCACATGCAAGGTACACGACTGCAGGCGGCGGCGGGATAGAAAATGTACAGCCATTACTATTCCGCTCTTCAACTGGTACATTAGCGATTGCGCATAATGGGAACCTGGTAAATGCGAATCATTTAAAACAACATTTAGAGCGTTCAGGGAGCATTTTCCAATCCACATCGGACACGGAAGTAGTGGTTCACTTAATTAAAAAAAGTAAAAAGCCGGGCTTCCGTGCGCAAGTAAAAGAATCCCTTTCTCTATTGAAAGGTGCCTTTTCTTTCTTGATCATTACAAAAGAAGGAATGATGGTGGCTCGTGATCGTAACGGATTACGTCCATTATCTCTTGGTAGATTAGGAGATGCCTATGTTGTTGCATCGGAAACTTGTGCATTTGATTTAATCGGTGCAGAGTTTATTCGTGAAGTAGAACCAGGTGAGTTATTGGTCATTACAGATGGTGGTATTGAAGAAGATCGTTTCGTTGAAATGGAAAAGCGTGCAATGTGTGCCATGGAGTATGTTTACTTTGCCCGTCCTGATTCCAACATCGACGAAATTAACATTCATGCGGCACGTAAACGTATGGGAAAACAGTTGGCAAAAGAGTGTTTTGGAATCGAAGCCGACGTAGTAACGGGTGTTCCGGATTCCTCGATTTCGGCGGCAATTGGCTTTGCTGAAGAAAGCGGCATCCCATATGAGCTTGGTTTAATAAAAAATCGCTATACAGGTCGTACGTTTATTCAGCCAACACAAGAATTGCGTGAACGTGGCGTGAAAATGAAGCTATCGCCGGTTGTGCAAGTGGTAAAAGGCAAACGTGTCGTAATGGTGGATGATTCCATTGTACGCGGTACGACTTCACGCAGAATTGTTAATATGCTAAAAGAAGCTGGGGCAACTGAAGTGCATGTTGTCATTTCATCGCCGCCAATGAAAAATCCTTGTTTCTATGGCATTGATACGTCCACAAGTGAAGAACTTATTGCATCTAGCAAAAGTGTGGAAGAAATTCGTGAGGCAATAGGAGCGGATACGCTGACATTCCTTTCTGCCGACGGACTTGTAGAAGCTACTGCCCGTGCATTTGACGATGAAACACGCGGACTTTGCATGGCTTGTTTTACAGGCGATTATCCAACAGAAATATTTCCGGATACAGTTTTACCGCATGTGAAGGAACTGCAGCATTGAAGCTTTGGGAATAACGTATTACGCAAAAAAGCGAACGGATTAAGAGGAGGATTCAAAAAGTCATGTCAAAAGCATATGAACAAGCAGGCGTTAATATTGAAGCTGGCTACGAAGCAGTAAACCGAATGAAATCCCACGTTGAGCGTACAAACCGTCTAGGTGTCATGGGAACGTTTGGCGGCTTCGGAGGCATGTTTGACTTGTCCTCTTTAAACTTAAAAGAACCGGTACTTATTTCAGGTACTGATGGTGTTGGGACAAAATTAAAGCTGGCGTTTATGGTCGACAAACACGATACGATCGGCGTGGATTGTGTCGCAATGTGTGTCAATGATATCGTTGCTCAGGGTGCAGAGCCCTTATATTTCTTGGATTATGTTGCCGTTGGGAAGGCAGAACCTGAGAAAATCGAACAAATCGTAAAAGGTGTGGCGGATGGATGTGTACAAGCCGGCAGTGCTCTTATTGGTGGCGAAACTGCTGAAATGCCAGGACTTTATGAAGAAGATGAATACGATTTAGCTGGTTTTGCAGTGGGTGCTTGTGAAAAAGCAAATGTTGTCACAGGGGAAAAAATTGCTGAAGGTGACGTACTGATTGGTTTAGCGTCAAGCGGCGTGCATTCCAACGGCTATTCTCTAGTTCGAAAAATTGTTTTTGCGGATAATGGCTTTGCAGTGGATGAGGTTGTCGAAGGTTACGAAGATCTTGGGCCTATCGGGAAAGCTTTACTGGTACCGACAAAAATTTACGCAAAACCCGTATTGGAAATCTTGAAACAAACAGAACTTCATGGTATGGCTCATGTGACAGGCGGCGGTTTCTATGAAAATCTTCCACGTATGATGCCGGAAGGATTAGCAACCGAAATCGACTTAGGATCATGGCCGGTATTGCGTGTATTTGAATTTTTAAAAGACAAAGGCGCTTTGGCTGATAAAGATTTATACAACGTATTTAATATGGGAATTGGGTTTGTCCTTTCTGTACCGGCTTCAGAGGCGGAAAAAGTTATTGGCATTGCCGAAGAAAACGGTGAGAAAGCATACAAAATCGGGCGTGTCGTTAAAGGAGAAGGTGTCTTATTTAACGGGCAACATGATGGGAGCTTGAAATAATGACAACCAAAATTGCAGTTTTTGCTTCTGGAAGCGGAAGTAATTTTCAGGCAATCCAACAAGCGATTGAAGATGGAAAACTGGATGCTCGAATTGAAATCGTTGTAACTGATAAGCCAGATGCTTATGTTGTAAAACGGGCAGGAAATTTTAATATCGCGGTATTTTCATTTGTTGCCAAACAGTATGCTTCTAAAGCAGATTATGAGCAGGAGATCATTGATACTTTGAAAGAGCATGAAGTAGACTGGATAATTCTTGCTGGATACATGCGTTTAATTGGCAGCACCTTGTTGTCTGCCTTTTCGAACCGAATCGTGAATATTCATCCATCCTTACTGCCTTCTTTTCCAGGCAAGGATGCGATTGGCCAAGCAATGGAGCATGGTGTGAAGGTTACCGGGGTAACAGTTCATTTTGTAGATGAAGGGATGGACACAGGTCCGATCCTTAGCCAGGCAGCAGTAGAAGTAGTTGATGGGGATCGCTCGGCTACGGAAGCCCGAATTCATGCGGTTGAACATGAGCTCTATACAAGTACATTGCAGAAGCTGTTTAAAAATGAAATTAAACTGGTTCATTGATTTAAAATGAAGTGTTTAGTCAAGTTGTTCATTTCGAGTCGAGCATCATATGAAACTTTTTGATGCTCCCGAAAGGCAATACATAAATTTATTTACATAATTGGAGGTCTTTTTCGTGACGAAACGTGCACTTATTAGTGTTTCTAATAAAGAGGGTATTTTGGAATTTGCAAAAGAATTGGCAGCAATGGATTACGAGATTTTATCAACCGGTGGTACGAAAAAAATGCTGCAAGAGAACAATGTACCCGTAACAGCAGTTGATGAGGTTACAAAGTTTCCTGAAATTCTTGATGGCCGAGTGAAAACATTGAATCCATTCATTCATGGAGGTCTATTGGGCAAATTTGACGATCCTTCCCACCAAGCACAGATGAATGAACATGGTATCGACCCGATTGAAATTGTTTGTGTAAATCTGTATCCGTTTGTAGAAACAATTTCAAAACCAAATTGTACTTGGGAAGATGCAATTGAAAATATCGATATCGGCGGTCCAACAATGTTGCGTTCCGCAGCGAAAAACCATCAATATGTAACAGTAATTGTAGACTCCAATGACTACGCAAAGGTTCTTGAAGAATTACAGGCTCATGGAACAACAACTCTTGAAACACGCAAACGTCTTGCTGCAAAAGTTTTCCGTCATACAGCAGCATATGATTCATACATCTCAAACTACTTAACAGAAGAAGAGTTCCCTGAAAATTTAACAATGACATATGAATTAAAACAAACATTGCGTTACGGTGAAAACCCTCATCAAAAAGCCGCTTTCTACCAAAAACGCCTAGGTTCGGATTTTTCATTAGCTTATGCCACTCAATTGCATGGTAAAGAGTTATCTTATAATAATATTCAGGATGGAAATGCAGCACTGCAAATTGTAAAAGAATTTGACATTCCGGCTGCCGTTGCAGTGAAGCACATGAATCCATGTGGAGTAGGTACAGGTACTACTATCGAAGAAGCATTCGATAAAGCATACGAAGCAGATTCAACTTCTATTTTCGGTGGAATTATTGCCTTAAACCGCGAAGTGGATGTGGCAACAGCTGAAAAATTAAGTGGCATCTTCTTGGAAATTATTATTGCACCATCATTTACTGAAGAAGCATTAGCCATCTTGACACAAAAGAAAAATATCCGATTAATGACAATCAACTTTGCGCAAGAGAACCAAGATAAATTAAAAGTCGTTTCTGTAGAAGGTGGCCTGTTAGTACAAGAAGAGGATGCTTTTGGATTTGCGGAGGCAGACGTGAAGGTGGTAACAGATCGAGAGCCTACTGACGAAGAGTGGGCAGCCTTAAAATTAGGCTGGGCAGTAGTGAAACATGTAAAATCTAATGCGATTGTAGTGTCAGATGCACAAATGACATTAGGTGTTGGTGCCGGTCAAATGAACCGTGTCGGCTCGGCAAAAATTGCACTGGAACAAGCTGGTGTGAAAGCAAAAGGTGCGGCTTTAGCATCGGATGCATTCTTCCCTATGAGCGACACTGTGGAAACTGCAGCAGCAGCTGGTATTACAGCAATCATCCAACCAGGTGGTTCCATTAAAGATCAAGATTCCATCGACAAAGCAAATGAATATGGAATTGCTATGGTATTTACAGGCGTACGTCATTTTAAACACTAATCTTGAATACAGTATGAAGTGGTTTTAAAACGCTCGGTAATGAGCCGGGCGTTTTTTTCAGGGTTTATGGGTTCGGATACTTATGTGTGTCGCAAGTAAACGAGTGTAACGCGCAAGTAAAGGGCGAAAAAACGAAAGTAAACGTGTGAAATTCGCAAGTAAACAAGCAAGCCGCAAGTAAATTAGTGTAACGCGCAACTAAAGTGGGAAAAGTCGCAAGTAAACTAGTGAAATACGCAAGTAACCAAGTGATAACCGCTCGGGGCAGGTACAATTCGCCTCGTAAGGAGAATAAAACCGCTCGTAAAAGGAGATTACCGGTCCTAAACGGCAAGAACTCGCTCGTAATGATTCATAACCGCCCGTAACCAACCGAACTTAAAAGTGATTCTTAACAATAAAAATATAGGAGGCATTTCACATGAACATTCTAGTAATAGGTAGTGGTGGACGTGAACATGCTATTGCAAAGAAATTTAATGATTCCCCTTCTGTAAACAAGGTATTTGTAGCACCCGGCAATGATGGGATGAGGCAGGATGCGGAAATCGTTCCTTTGGATGCAATGGATTTTGCAGGACTTGCTCAATTTGCAAAGGAAAATGAAGTTGATTTAACTTTTGTTGGACCTGAACAACCTCTGGCTGGCGGAGTTGTTGACTTTTTCCAAGCAAGAGGACTGCGGATTTTTGGGCCAATCCAAGCGGCTGCAAAAATTGAAGGCAGTAAATCGTATGCAAAAGAAATAATGAAGAAGTATAGTATCCCAACTGCTGCCTACGAAACGTTTACGGATGCATCTAAGGCGATTGCATATGTTGAACAACAAGGTGCACCGATCGTAGTGAAAGCAGATGGATTGGCGGCAGGTAAGGGAGTAATTGTTGCTATGACGGAACAGGAGGCGATCGAGGCAATCAATGATATGATTGGCAATCAACGCTTCGGGGAATCCTCTTCTCGTGTCGTAATCGAAGAGTTTTTGGACGGTGAAGAATTCTCCTTTATGTCTTTCGTTCATAAGGGGCAAATTTATCCGATGGTCATTGCACAGGATCATAAGCGTGCATACGATGGCGATAAAGGACCGAATACAGGGGGAATGGGTGCTTACTCTCCAGTACCGCAAATTCCACAAGAATATATTTCAAGAGCATATATTGAAATTGTCGAACCGACAGTTAAAGCAATGGAGGAAGAAGGCGTTTCATTCACGGGAATCCTATATGCGGGACTGATTTTAACAAAGCAGGGACCGAAAGTTATCGAATTTAATGCGCGTTTCGGAGATCCTGAAACACAAGTGGTGCTGCCGAGAATGGCATCGGACTTTGGATTGTTCATGAAAGCATTAATGGAAGAGGAATATTTCGACCTTCAATGGTCCGACGAAGCCATGTTAGGTGTTGTGATTGCCGCGGAAGGTTATCCAGGAGATGTAGAAAAAGGAAACCCGCTCCCAGATTTAAATGTCTTAACGGAAAACTACCATGTATACCATGCAGGCACAAAGCTTGCTGATGATCGATTTGTTGGGAATGGGGGTCGTGTTCTTTTGGTTGCCGCTAAAGCCGGTACATTAAAAGAAGCTCAAGAAGAGGTTTATGCAGGCATTGAACAGCAGCAATGGGATAAATTTTTCTATCGCAAAGATATTGGCTGGAGAACTTTCCAATAATAAAATGGCAAGAGGCAAACCACCTCTTGCCTAATTTATTTTATCGAACTAAAAACTCACATCTGTAGCAATTAGTCCGTAATTTTGAAATAAAGATGATTAGCTTTGTTTGCCTGAATTCGAACCGGCAGCAGTTTTCACGGCTTGTGTTGCTGCGTTTTTCAATGAATCGTTTTGTGTTGCATTCGAAACGATTTGCCCGACTTCTGAGGCAGCTTTTTCAACAGTACCACCGCTGGTATTTGATGAGTTGTTGCCGGAATAACCCGAACCTGAAGTATTGGAGTTCGTTCCACTACCCCATTTGTCATTATAGAACTCATTATAGGCGCCCATAATGCCATCGCCATCTAAGTATTCATCAAAAGTAGTTGCCACGGCTTGTTTTACATTGGAATTAATTAGTGCTTTGGTAGGGCAGTAAAGAAAAATTCCTTCTGCCACTTTCATGGCACCTGCCGCAACGAAAAGAGCACCTAATCCACGGTTGCCTGATTCCTTCGCCAAATGAGCAATACCGCATGCTGTCAGGCCTGTACCAAGAGCTAAACGGACAAAACCACTTTTTTCTGAAATGTTCTCTTCCATGTAAACTCCTCCTTGTCAAAGTAAAATTAACACCAAATAAATGTCTTTTCTTTAAAAAATTGCTGTGTTACGATAAAATCACTATATTTTTTCTAAATACTCAATAAATAATTGAACAATTTTTGAGCAAAGTTAGTATGTGCGTATAAAAACCGATTAACCAAAATAAATTTTATAAGTAATAGAAAGGAGTGTTAATAATGCCAGAGACTACCTGGAAGATTCATGAAATTCGAAAACAAGTAGCTGTAATCGACGGGAAACTAGCACCATCAATGGTTTTAAAGAATGCTCGCTTTCTACATAGTGTGCTGAAAAAATGGCTAGTAGGGAATATATGGATACTAGGGGATCGAATTGTTTATGTCGGACATGAGATGCCTGCCAATCTTGCTGGTACGGAAGTCCTTAATTTAGAAAATAAAGTAGTGGTACCGGGGTACATCGAGCCGCATGTTCATCCAACCCAATTATATAATCCCCATTCATTTGCGGATTATGCTGCTCAAACAGGAACGACTACTTTCATAGCAGATAACATGACACTTGCCCTATCACTATCAAAACAGAAAGCGTTTACATTTATGGACAAACTGAAAAAATTGCCGGTTTCATTTTACTGGTGGGCACGGTTTGATTCACAATCAGAGCTTCAAAACGAAGATGAGATATTTAACAATAAATCTATTTTGGAGTGGCTAAGCCGGGATGATGTACTTCTTGGCGGAGAGCTGACAGGATGGCCGCGTTTAATCCATGGAGATGATCTGATGCTGCATTGGATGCAGGCAGCAAAACTTAAAGGGAAAAAAGTTGAAGGCCACTTCCCGGGAGCATCCGAAAAAACGATTGCCCGCATGAAGCTTTTTGGGGCAGATAGTGATCATGAAGCCATGACCGTAGAGGAAGTGGAAAGAAGGATACTGCATGGTTTGGATGTAACATTGCGGCATTCTTCCATTCGTCCAGATTTACCGCAGTTATTACAAGGCATCTTGGAGAAGAAGCTGGACATTTTTGATCATTTAATGATGACAACGGACGGCTCAACTCCGGCTTTCCATGAAGATGGAGTGATGGACAAATGTATACGCATCGCTTTAGAAGAGGGTGTTTCTCCAATAGATGCGTATAATATGGCCTCATACAATATTGCACGCTATTATGATAAATCCCACTTACACGGATTAATTGCCACTGGGCGTTTTGCTACCTTAAATATTCTGAAAAATGAATTGACACCCAATCCGGAATCTGTTTTATCTAAAGGGATTTGGTTAAAGCGGGATAATGAAAAAGTAAATGCTCTTCCAAAAATCGATTGGAATCCATTCAATGACTTAATCATTCCTTTCGACTTAACTGATGATGACTTCCAATTTTCTATGCCGATTGGAATCCATTTAACAAACGAGGTCATTACAAAACCTTTTTCTATTAATCTTCAATTTAGTAAAAAAGAACTTCCACTTGGAAAAGATGAAAGCTATTTGATGCTGATCGATCGAAAAGGGAAATGGCGTGTTAACACAGTGCTTAAAGGATTTGATACGCATGTAAAAGGATTTGCTTCCTCTTATTCCAATACTGGAGAAATAATTTTAATAGGAAAAAGCATAGAAGATATGAAGTTTGCATTTAATGAGTTAAAGAGATTAAATGGTGGAATTGTTCTAGCAGAAAATAAAGAAGTAGTTGCGTCTATCCCTCTGAAGATTAATGGAAAACTATTTGATGGGGATGTTGAACAATTGATTGAGTATGAAGGGCTTCTAACATCCGCTTTAAAGGAAAGAGGATATAGCCACACAGATGCGATCTATACTTTATTCTTTTTACAATCCACGCATTTACCTTATATTCGCATCACGCCCCAAGGTATATATGATGTCATGAAAAAGAAGGTGATGTTGCCTGCCGTGATGCGCTAAAGGAGCGAATTCTATGCGTAAACTTCAATTTCTTGCAGTATTAGCCTGTGTTTCTTTAATAGTTGGATGCGGTGGCAATGAGGAGCCCGCAGATGATAACAATCAGTCAACAGAAGAAGTAATAGAAGTAACAGGGGATGTCTCGTCACCATCCGTCACACCATTTACAGGGGAGCGTATTGCAAGAGAGATGACGCAGCGTCCGATTTTGGCGACGATCAATAACTATCCGGATGCTCGTCCACAAACAGGAATAGCATCTGCCGACGTGATCTACGAAATGTTGGCAGAAGGAGATGTTACAAGATTTCTGGCATTATTTCAATCCGAAATTCCGGAAAATATAGGACCCATCCGTAGTGCCCGGGATTACTTTATTGAAATTGCAGCGGGACTTGATGCATTTTACATTGCCCATGGCTACAGCCCCGAAGCACAGCAGCTCTTGGAAAGTGGCATAGTTAATCATGTGAACGGTATGCAATACGATGGAAGCTTATTCAAGCGTTCACCGGACCGCGTGGCACCCCATAATTCCTATTTTCCAGGTGAAAATATCGAAGCAGCCGCCGAGAAAGTGAGCACTTCACTTCTTTATCAGAAAAAAGTGTCGTATACTTTTTATAAAGAAGATGAAAGTGTTAAAATAGGAACTGAGGCTGAATCTGTGGCTATTACATATAGCCATAATGACTTATTCAATAGTTTATATACCTATGATAGAGATCGCAACACATATACACGACAATCAGGGAATGTCTTGACAATAGATGAATTGACGAATGAACCATTGGCACTTTCGAATGTCTTATTCTTTGAAATGAGTCATTCGGTTATTGATAGTGAAGGACGTCGAGAAATTGATTTAACTTCCGGCGGCACGGCTTTCGTATTCCAGCAGGGGATAATGCGGGAGGTGCGTTGGGAGAATATCGGAGGCGTATTAAAAGCGGTAGAAGATGACGGCAGTGAAGTGAAATTAGTCCCCGGAAAAACCTGGGTGCACTTTGTCCCTTCAGATCCAGGGATGGAGACAACCGTAAAATATTCGTAGCAAATGTGAAAGGATGAATAATACATGCAGATCGAGAAAATTCGTGGGCATCAGACCGACCAATTATTTAAAGCAGTATTAGAATTAAAAGATTTGGAAGAATGCTATAAGTTTTTTGATGACTTATGTACAATCAGTGAAATTCAGTCATTGGCACAACGTTTTGAAGTTGCGCATTTATTGCGTTTAAAGAAAACATATGAATCAATCAAAAAGGAAACGGGTGCATCGACTGCAACGATTTCCCGCGTACGACGCTGTTTCGATTACGGCAATGACACATATGATGAAATGTTGGGCCGTCTTTATCCAGACGAAAAACCGTTTCAGGCATCAAAATAATAATAAGCAATCTACAACAAAATAGGCTGTTTAGTTGGTCGAACGAACAAGACTTGCTAAACGGCTTTTTATTTTTTTCTTCTACAATGATTGGCCTTTTTAAAAGATCAAATGGCCTTTATAAAATAGATTTAGAAGAATGAAAACTTTTTCGCTTTAGTTTAGTTTACGTTATACTTGTAAACGAATATAGATACTTAAATACAAGAAATATTAGCACTGATAGGTGGGAAGCAACGAATGGATTTTAGAGATTGGCGGCATGTGTTCAAAATTGACCCGGCAAAAGAAATTTCAGAGGAAGCATTGGAAAAGGTATGTGAATCTGGTACAGATGTCATTCTGGTTGGCGGAACAGATGATGTAACGATAGATAATGTAATAGACATTTTACTTCGTGTTAGACGTTTTTCAGTGCCGGTAGCATTGGAAATCTCCAATATAGAGGCAATATTGGCAGGATTTGATTACTACTTTATTCCAAGTGTTTTAAACAGCCGTAATACTAAATGGGTAAAGGATCTGCACCATGAAGCAATCAAAGAATATGGTGATATCTTAGTTTGGGACGAGTTGGTGGCAGAAGGTTACTGTGTGTTAAACCCGGAATGTAAGGTGGCACAGGTAACGGATGCGAAAACAGATTTAGCGAAGGACGATGTAATTGCTTACGCACGCTTAGCTGAAAACTATTTTAAATTGCCGATTTTCTATCTTGAATATAGCGGTGCCTATGGCGACACAGAGATTGTTGCTTCTGTCAAAGACGTTTTAAGCGAGACACGCCTTTTCTATGGTGGAGGCATTACTACTCCTGAACAAGCCGCTGAAATGGCTCGTCTGGCCGATACTGTTATTGTAGGAAACATTATTTATGATGATTTGAAACAAGCATTAAAAACAGTCGAGGCTGTTAAAACACTTGAATATTGATTTCACAAGTTCAGAAAAGTTCGTTATAATTAAATCAGAACAAACGTTTGTATAGAAGGCGGTGCATCATGGAACAAATAACGAAAAACTTACTTAATGGCATGAATCCACAACAAGCTGAAGCCGTAAAAACAACGGATGGACCACTGTTGATTATGGCCGGAGCGGGATCTGGGAAAACGCGTGTTTTAACACACCGTATAGCGTACCTAGTTGTTGAAAAAGAAGTATATCCTTCAAAGATTTTAGCCATTACCTTTACAAATAAAGCAGCACGAGAAATGCGGGAGAGAATTGATAACCTGCTTGGAAACGGTACGACGGAAAGTATGTGGGTGTCTACATTCCACTCAATGTGTGTGCGTATTTTAAGACGCAACATCGATCGGATCGGCATTTCGAAGAATTTTTCAATTCTGGATTCAAGTGACCAATTATCCGTAGTAAAAAATGTTCTAAAAGAATTAAATATAGACCCGAAACGTTTTGAGCCAAGAGCAATCTTGAATGCCATCAGCTCTGCAAAGAATGAATGCATTACAGCAGATGTGTTCAAAGCAAATAGTAACCCGAACAATCCATATGAAAAAGTAGTTTCGCAAGTTTATGAAGGTTACGAAAAAAGGCTCCGTCGAAATCAATCACTAGACTTCGACGATTTGATCATGACAACCATTACACTCTTTGAGCGTGTGCCGGAGGTATTGGAATTCTATCAAAATAAATTCCAATACATACATGTGGATGAGTATCAAGATACCAACCATTCCCAGTATAAGCTTGTTCAATTGCTTGCACAAAAATTCAAGAATATCTGTGTTGTAGGCGATTCAGACCAATCCATTTACCGTTGGCGAGGAGCAGATATAGGCAATATCCTATCATTTGAAAAGGATTACCCGAACGCAAAAGCAATCCTGCTTGAGCAGAATTACCGCTCTACAAAACGAATCCTTCAAGCGGCTAATGATGTTATTGAAAATAACGAAAGCCGCTATCCAAAAAAATTAAGAACAGAAAATTTGGATGGTGAAAAGCTGGTTCTTTATAAAGCTTCAAACGAACAGGATGAAGCACAGTTTGTCGTCCAAACGATTCAAAAGCTAATGGACAAGGAAAATCGTACATTAGACGATTTTGCAATTCTCTATCGAACAAATGCACAATCCCGTGTTATGGAGGAAGTACTCGTAAAATCGAATATGACCTACCAAATCGTAGGCGGTACAAAGTTCTATGATCGTAAAGAAATCAAGGATTTACTGGCTTACCTACGTCTGATTGCGAATAATGATGATGACCTATCCTTGGCAAGGATTATCAATGAACCGAAACGAAGCATCGGGGCAACATCTTTTGAAAAGATTGCATCCTATGCCATTGGACAAGACCGTTCCATTTTCGATGCTATGAAGGAAGTTTTATTCATGGGGATTACAGGAAGAGCGGCAAGCAGTGTCGAGAAGTTTCACCAGCTAATCGAAGACTTCACTAAAATGCAGGACTACTTGTCGGTAACGGAACTTGTTGAGCAAGTGATTGAAAAGTCGGGTTATCGCGCAATGCTGGAAAATGAGAAAACAATTGAAGCAGAAAGTCGATTGGAAAATATCGAAGAATTCTTATCCGTAACGAAAGCGTTTGAAGAGCGCAGCGAAGATAAATCACTCATCGCCTTTCTGACCGACTTAAGTTTAATAGCAGACATTGATTCATTGGATAAAGAAGATACTTCAAAAGGAAGTATTATTTTAATGACAATGCACTCGGCAAAAGGACTGGAATTCCCGGTTGTATTCATTATCGGGATGGAGGAAAATATTTTCCCTCACTCGCGTTCCTTGGATGACGCAGCTGAAATGGAGGAAGAGCGTCGCCTTGCGTATGTTGGAATTACCCGTGCGGAGCAAAGACTGTATTTAACTTGTGCTGGTGCCAGAACTCTCTTTGGACGCTCAAGCTACAATATGCCATCCAGGTTCCTCCAAGAAATTTCGGATGATGTCATCGAGCAGATTTCCAAATCGGGAAATCGGTTTGATGAAGAAGAATTACCTTTTGGTGCAGGCAGAAACCGACTTCAAAGCCAAAGACGCCGCACGATTGGCAATGTCCAAACCAAGCCCCAAATTGCAAGCCTCCAATCCACTGGCGGCAACCAAATGCAATGGAAAGCGGGGGATAAAGCAGTGCATGGCAAGTGGGGCACTGGAACAGTAGTAAGCGTCAAAGGTGAAGGCGATGGCCTGGAACTGGATATTGCATTCCCGAACGTTGGGATTAAACGTTTGTTGGCAAAATTTGCGCCTATTACAAAAGGATAAAAAGCTTTAAAGAGCACCTATCTTAAACACTAGAGTAAGATTTTAATGCCGGAGGAATAACATGAACGAAATTGAAAAAAGAGTAGCCGAACTAAATAAACTGCTTCATGAGTATGGGCATGCCTACTATGTGCTGGATAAGCCACTGGTGCCGGATGCTGTCTATGACCAGCTATTGCATGAATTAATCGCTCTTGAAAAATCGAATCCATCCTTGATTTATCCTGATTCTCCTACAGGACGTGTCGGGGGTTCGCCGCTTCAGGGCTTTAAAAAGGTTACCCATACCTATCCGATGCTAAGTTTATCAAATGCTTTTGGCGAAGAGGATTTAAGAGATTTCGACCGAAAAATTCGCCAATCCATAGGCGATAACTTTTCATATGTTTGTGAATTGAAAATTGACGGGCTCGCCATTTCGCTGCGCTATGAAAACGGTGTGTTTGTGCAAGGTGCCACACGCGGTGATGGGACAGTTGGAGAAGATATTACAGCGAATTTAAAAACAATCCGTGCAATTCCTCTTCGCTTACAGGAACCCGTTACAATCGAAGTTCGCGGTGAAGCCTACATGCCCAAGAATTCCTTTGCAGCATTAAATGAAGCGCGTGGCGAAAAAGGAGAGGAACTTTTTGCCAACCCTCGGAACGCGGCAGCGGGCTCACTCCGCCAACTAGATCCAAGAATCGCTGCAAGCCGTAACTTGTCTACTTTTATATATGCTGTGGGTGGAGATGGTGAAGCTTACGGAATCGATTCTCATGCGGAAATGCTTGATTATTTGGAAACGCTGGGTTTCCCATCGAATAAAGAGCGCGAGTTCTGCGAAACAATTGAGGACGTTCTGGCGTTTATAAATAAGTGGACCGAAAACCGTCCGAATCTACCCTATGAAATAGATGGTATTGTAGTAAAGGTAAATCGCTATGCCCATCAAGATGAGCTTGGCTTTACTGCAAAGAGTCCACGCTGGGCTATTGCTTTTAAATTCCCGGCGGAAGAAGTTGTGACCACTATCACAGATATCGATTTAACAGTTGGCCGTACCGGCGTGGTTACCCCGACAGCAATCCTGAAACCGGTGCAAGTGGCGGGGACGACGGTGGGAAGAGCTTCTCTTCATAACGAAGATTTAATTCGACAGAAAGATATCCGGATCGGCGATACAGTCATTATTCATAAAGCTGGCGATATTATACCGGAAGTTGTCGCGGTTATTCTTGATCAACGTCCTGAAGATTCCGTGCCGTTTGAAATGCCAAAAAATTGTATTGCCTGTGGAAGCGAATTGGTCCGTATTGAAGGGGAAGTAGCTTTACGCTGTGTAAATCCAACATGTCCCGCACAAATTTCGGAAGGAATCAAACACTTTGTTTCCCGTAATGCGATGAATATTGATGGTCTTGGCGAAAAAGTAGTAGAACAACTTCTCCGTGCAGATTATATTCATGATGTCGCCGATCTTTATCATCTAGAAAAAGCACAGCTTGTTAGACTGGAACGAATGGGCGAAAAATCCGCTGCAAAATTAGTAGAAGCCATTGAACGTTCTAAAGAAAACTCAGTGGAACGATTGCTATTTGGGTTAGGGATTCGCCATGTTGGCGAGAAGGCAGCTAAACTATTGGCAGAACAATTTGAATCGATGGATGGACTTTTGCTTGCAAAAGAGGATGACATTACGGCAGTTCATGAAATTGGCGATAAAATGGCTGATTCAATCGTAACTTACTTCGATAAAGAAGAAGTTAAGGAACTGATTGAGCGATTAAAAGCAGCCGGCGTCAACATGGTGTACAAAGGGAAAAAAGTACAAGTCGAAGTTGGAGATAATCCATTTGCAGGGAAAACGATTGTGTTGACAGGTAAATTATCTCAATTGACACGCAATGAAGCAAAAGCGAAAATAGAAGAGTTGGGTGGAACCGTAACAGGTAGTGTCAGCAAGAAAACAGACCTCGTAATTGCAGGTGAAGATGCTGGGTCCAAGCTAACAAAAGCCACGGAACTAGGTATCGAAGTTTGGGACGAAGACCGCCTAGTACAACAATTACAACAGTAAAGGAGCTTCAAACGATGAACCGATTTCGCTGGATTCCGGCGATGGTCGTTGTTGCAATGCTAGCAGGTTGTGTGCCTTCATTTAAAGAAGATACAGAAGTGTTAAAAGATACAGATGAAACTGAAAGCGTAGTTGAAACGACAATCATCCCAAGTATGCAATTGAATGATAGTTATTATAGAACGCTGGTACCCTATAAAGAAAGTGCCAGCCGTGGATTAGTCGTATCAAATCTATATACAAAATATGACATCAAAGAAGTAGAAGAAGGTTTAATGCGACTTTCACAAAATGTATATGATACAGAAAATTACTACTTTCAGGAAGGCCAGTATTTAGATACCGATACAGTTAGTAACTGGCTTGCCAGAAGTAATCAAAATAAGGATGAACCAGAAGAGTTGAGGGGTTTGAATCCTCCTGATGTAGATGCAAACGGGGCAACTTTGTCTCCTGAAGTTAGAGCAAAGGAAGCGCCGATCTACTTAGCGCATGTGGTTGAACAGAATTACCTTGTCAAAACAGAGGATAACAAAGTAAAGCTTGGGGGTATCTCAATCGGGCTTGCCTTAAACTCCATTTATTATTACCAAAAGGAACAATACGGCGATACATTTGAAGAACCTATCCCGGATGCAGAGATTGAAAAAAAGGGAAAAGAGATTGCAGAAACAGTCATTTCCCGACTGCGTCAACGCGCGGAGCTTCAAGATGTTCCAATTGTGATTGGGCTATTTAAACAAACAGCCAATAACTCCATTGTCCCTGGAACCTATTTTTCATATAGTGTATCAGAGAAAGGGCAAAATACTGTAGGTGATTGGCAGGACATCAACGAGAAGTATGTGACGTTCCCAATGTCATCCCCTGATGAGCTTTATCGAACTGTCAATACAAGCTTCCAAAACTTTAAACAGGATGTCGACAAGTATTTTTCAAATTATACGAGCGTAATTGGAAAAGGATTCTATCAAAACGATACGCTTCGCAAGTTATCGATTGAAGTGCCGATCCAATTTTATGGCACTACCGAGATTATTGGGTTTACACAATATTTATCGGGTGTCATTATGCAGCAGCTACCCTTGGATGTGGACATCGAAGTCAGCCTCACATCCATAAACGGAGCAGAGGCGCTAATCATAAAAGAAGCAAATGAAGAAGAACCCTTCGTTCATATTTATGACTACTAAAAAAGTGCAGCCCAATGCGGCTGTACTTTTTTGATTAAGTTCTAAAATAGTATGTAAGCTGCGTAAATCCTCCTGAAATTTTAGAAGCTATATCTATGATGAGGGGATTTTTCAAAGAACACATATTATAGTACCAATCAAAATCTCACTTTAATCAGTTATCTTATTTATTTCGGATTCACATGTTTGAATTTATATAACATAAGGCGATAATAGAGTTTGATTCAATGTATTAAATTGGTAGAGGAATTACTCATTACCTAATGTGACGAACATTGACAAGAATGTTCGCATTTTTATCCAAATTTATGATTTATTTCACTAAAGGTGGTACAATTAATGATTATTGCCACGCTTTAGAATATCGGAGGTGTAAATTGATGGCGAAATTATCAAAAGAAGAAGTAAAACACGTTGCACATTTAGCTCGTCTTGCTATTACGGATGAAGAGGCAGAAAAATTTGCAGACCAATTAGGGAAAATTACTGACTTCGCACAAACATTAAATGAACTGGACACGACAAATGTAGAACCAACATCACATGTATTGCCAATCGTCAACGTGATGCGTGAGGACGTTGCACAAAAAGGTCTGGATCGCGATGCAATGATGCAAAACGTTAAAGAACAAGTGGATGGTCAGGTTAAAGTACCACCAATTTTAGAAGACTAAAAAGAGAGTAAAAGGAGGTCACCTCATGACGTTATTCAAACTTTCATCAAAAGAACTGCAAGAAGGCCTACATAACGGCGAATTCAAAATCGCCGACTTAACGAACGAAGCATTTGCCCGTATCGAAAACCTAGATAACGATGTACAAGCTTTCTTAGCTTTAAATAAAGAAAAGGCAACTGAACAAGCCGCACAAATGGATCAAGTACCATTTGAAGAACGCGGTCCACTTTTCGGGTTGCCTATCGGTGTTAAAGACAACATCGTAACAGAAGGGCTAGAAACAACTTGTGCTTCTAAAATACTGGAAGGCTTCATGCCTATCTATGATGCAACAGTAGTGAAAAAACTGCGTGAAGCAGGCATGGTAACAGTTGGAAAGCTTAACATGGATGAATTCGCAATGGGTTCATCAAACGAAAACTCTGCCTATAAAACAACAAAAAACCCATGGAACCTTGAACATGTACCAGGGGGGTCTTCAGGTGCATCTGCAGCTTCAGTTGCAGCCGGTGAAGTACCATTCTCTTTAGGTTCCGATACAGGTGGTTCAATCCGTCAACCGGCAGCTTATTGTGGTGTTGTAGGTATGAAACCTACTTATGGCCGTGTATCTCGTTTTGGTTTAGTAGCATTCGCTTCTTCACTTGACCAAATCGGGCCAATTACTCGTAATGTCTATGATAATGCACTTCTTTTAGAAGCAATTGCAGGAGTGGACGCTAACGACTCAACTTCAGCGGACGTGCCGGTACCAAACTATGCCTCTAAGTTAAATGGTGACATTAAAGGCTTACGTATTGCAGTACCAAAAGAATACCTTGGTGAAGGTGTTAACGAAGAAGTGAAAAAATCAGTATTGCAAGCTCTTGAAGTATTAAAAGGTCTAGGTGCCACTGTTGAAGAAGTATCACTGCCACACTCGAAATACGCATTAGCAGCTTACTATATTCTTTCATCTTCAGAGGCTTCATCCAACCTTTCACGTTTCGATGGAATCCGTTACGGTTTCCGTGCTGAAGGCGTGAAAAATTTAATGGAGCTTTATAAAGAAACACGTTCCCAAGGCTTTGGCGATGAAGTAAAACGCCGTATTATGCTGGGTACTTATTCTTTAAGTGCCGGAACTTATGATGCCTACTACAAAAAAGCACAGCAAACACGTACATTAATTAAACAAGATTATGATAAAGTGTTTGAAAACTATGATGTCATTGTTGGTCCTACTGCACCGACAGCGGCATTCAAAGTGGGTCAAAATATTGACGATCCAATGACGATGTACGCAAATGACATCTTAACGATTCCGATCAACCTTGCGGGCGTTCCTGCGATTTCAATTCCTTGTGGTTTTGAAAACGGACTTCCTCTAGGTTTACAAATCATCGGGAAGCATTTTGATGAGGAAACAATCTATCGCACAGCTTACGCTTATGAACAAGCGACGGATTTCCATACACAAACTCCTCAACTTTGGGAGGGTAAATAATCATGAACTTTGAAACAGTTATCGGTCTAGAAGTACACGTAGAGTTAAAAACAAATTCTAAAATTTTCTCTCCAGCTCCAAATCATTTTGGGGCGGAGCCAAATACAAATACAACAGTAATTGACCTTGGTTACCCAGGTGTATTACCAGTGTTGAACAAAAACGTTGTTGATTATGCTATGAAAGCTGCACTTGCACTTAACATGGATATCAACCAGCAAACTAAATTTGACCGCAAAAACTACTTCTATCCAGACAATCCAAAAGCTTATCAAATCTCTCAATTTGATAAACCAATCGGCGAAAATGGCTGGATTGAAATCGAAATCGAAGGTACTGACGGTCAACCGGGCTATACGAAAAAAATCGGGATTACCCGTCTTCATATGGAAGAAGATGCTGGTAAATTGACACATGGTGAAGGCTATTCTTTAGTAGACTTTAACCGTCAAGGTACACCACTTGTGGAAATCGTTTCCGAGCCGGATATCCGCACACCAGCAGAAGCTTATGCGTATCTTGAAAAGTTAAAAGCAATTATTCAATATACAGGTGTTTCTGATGTACGTATGGAAGAAGGATCACTTCGCTGTGACGCCAACATCTCTATCCGTCCTTACGGTCAAGAAGAATTTGGTACAAAGGCAGAGCTTAAAAACTTGAACTCATTCAACTTTGTACGTAAAGGTCTTGAGCATGAAGAAGTACGCCAAGCAGAAGTTTTAATGTCCGGCGGAGAAATTAAACAAGAAACTCGTCGTTTCGATGAGAAGACTGGCAAAACAATCTTAATGCGCGTAAAAGAAGGAACAGACGATTACCGTTACTTCCCGGAACCAGACCTAGTAGATCTTCATATCGATGATGAGTGGCTCGAACGCGTAAAAGCTTCAATCCCTGAGCTTCCGGATGCTCGCAAAAAACGCTATGTTGAAGAACTTGGGCTTAATAATTACGACGCAAGTGTGCTTGTTGTCAACAAAGTCATCTCTGATTTCTTTGATGAAATGGTCGCACAAGGAGCAGACGCGAAACTTTCTGCCAACTGGTTAATGGGAGATGTATCAGCTTACTTAAACGCAGAACAAAAAGAATTGGCTGATACGCCATTAACGCCTGAGAACTTAGCGGGTATGGTGAAAATAATTGCAGATGGAACTATCTCATCCAAAATTGCGAAAAAAGTATTCACTGAGCTTGTGAAAAACGGTGGAGACGCAAACGAAATCGTCAAAGCAAAAGGTTTGGTTCAAATCTCTGACCCATCTGTTCTGCTTGGCTTAGTAACAGAAGTACTTGATGCGAACCCACAATCCATCGAAGACTTTAAAAACGGGAAAGACCGTGCAATCGGCTTCCTGGTAGGCCAAATCATGAAAGCTTCAAAAGGACAAGCAAACCCACCAATGGTCAACAAGATCTTGCTTGAAGAAATCAATAAAAGATAAGCTGGTTTCAAGTTTGAGCAACACGAAATAATTCCATATAGCCCCTGTAAGTTGAATGTTAAATTTGGCTTATAGGGGCTTTATTTTCGAAACAGAAAAATTGTATTTCTTTTAAATCAGAGGCAAAATGGAATTAATAAGGAATGGAGGTTTTAGTATGAAAACTGAACAACAATATTTTGAAGAATCAATGACAATGGCCGAGTACATGGACCAAATGACAACAAATTTAAAAGAGCCGAGCTTTAAAGTATACGAGAACTTTAACGTGAACCCAGAAGATGAGGTATTCCAATTATTAAAAGCAAAAAAACCTCATATTTTAGCAATAACAGAAGATTGGTGCGGGGATGCGATGCTTAATAACCCGGTCATCCGCAAGATTGCTGAAGAAGCCGATCTAGAAATTCGTTGTGCATTCCGTGATGCGGATACAGATTTAATCGATCGCTACTTAACAAATGGCGGACGAGGGATTCCCATTTATCTAATCTTAAGTGAACAAGGCGAAGTTGTTGGAAAATGGGGGCCGCGTGCCAAGGAATTACAACAATTAGTAATGGATATGCGTGCACAACTTCCAGAAAAAGACGACCCTTCATTTGAAGAAAAGCAAAAAGAGATGTATACTAACTTGCAGGAGAAATATGTAAAAGACCCACAGTGTGCAAACTGGGTATACGAAGATATGAAGACAGTCATCTCGAAAGCGTTATCATAATATAGATTTAGGTGGAAGTTCTCTTCAAATTCAAAAATTTTTTATTTGAAGGGAACCTCTTTACGCCTAAATATGTTTTTACATAATAAAAGGTATAGGATGGAAAAAACATGAAAAGAGCGAGAATCATTTATAATCCAACGTCGGGTAGGGAACTATTCCGGAAGCATTTGCCTGAAGTGCTGGAAAAACTGGAAACAGCAGGCTATGAAACATCTTGTCATGCGACAACTTGTGAAGGAGACGCTAAAGTGGCTGCTGCCCACGCAGTTGAACGTGGATTTGATATTATCATAGCTGCTGGCGGTGACGGTACTTTAAATGAAGTGGTAGCGGGGATGAGTCCATATGAAAAGCGACCGAAATTGGGTGTCGTACCAATGGGAACAACAAACGATTTTGCGCGTGCAATCCGGGTACCAAGAGCAATCGACGAGGCAATCGATATTATTGTTAAAGGCGATACAATTCCTGTAGATGTTGGATTAATAGATGATGACCGCTACTTTATTAATATTGCTGCGGGTGGTCGGATTACTGAGTTAACATACGAAGTACCAAGCAAAATGAAAACCATTCTTGGACAACTTGCCTATTACTTAAAGGGCATTGAGATGATCCCATCGATTAAAGCCACAACAATGCGGATTGAGTATGATGACGAGGTATTCGAAGGGGAAGCCATGATGTTCCTGTGTGGCTTAACGAATTCGGTTGGAGGATTTGAAAAAATTGCTCCTGACGCAAGCATTAACGATGGCCTCTTCACCATGATGATCCTAAAAAAATGTAATATCGCCGATTTTGTTAGAATCGCATCATTGGCTTTACGCGGAGAGCATCTTAACGACCCCAACGTAATCTACCAAAAGGCAAGTGTTGTCAAAGTAACCTCACCCATTGATGAAGAAGACATCCACATCAACCTGGATGGAGAATACGGCGGCGACGCACCCGTAACCTTCACCAACCTAAAAAGACATATCGAAGTATTCGTCCCAATCGACGACATCCGCGACTTGGATCGAGTAGAATAATAAGATGATTTGTAACCCATATGGCAGTTAGCGTGGATTAGGCTGACTGTTGTGTGGGTTTTTTATGCTATTTAGGGTATAAGTGAGTGTTTAGAGGATGAAACGTGTAAGCGGGGTGAAATGCATTGGAGATGCTTTTCATCGATGATATAAAAAGCATTTGGGGGGGAGGAATCTGTTTGAGATGCGTTTTATAAGTGAGATCAAACATATTCTGGGGGAGAAATTCGTTTGAGATGCGTTTCATAGGTGAGATGAAACGCATGTGGGGGGAGGAATCTGTTTGAGATGCGTTTTATAAGTGAGATCAAACGTATTCTGGGGGAGAAATTCGTTTGAGATGCGTTTCATAAGTGAGATGAAAAGCATGTGGGGGGAGGAATGCATTTGAGACGCGTTTCATGGGGGAGATGAAACGCTTTTGGGAGGAGAAATGCATTTGAGACGCGTTTCATAAGTGGAATCTAACGCATGTGGGGGAGAAATGTGCATGAGAAGCGTTTGATAAGTGAGCTGAAACGCATTTAGGGAGAGAAATTCGTTTGAGATGCGTTTCATAAGTGAGCTGAAACGCATTTGGGGCGAGGAATTCGTTTGAGATGCGTTTGATAAGTGAGCTGAAACGCATTTGGAGGGAGAAATTCATTTGAGACGCGTTTGATAAGTGAGCTGAAACGCATGTGGGGCGAGGAATTCGATTGAGACGCGTTTGTGAGCTGAAACGCATTTGGAGGGAGAAATTCATTTGAGACGCGTTTGATAAGTGAGCTGAAACGCATTTAGGGAGAGAAATTCGTTTGAGATGCGTTTGATAAGTGAGCTGAAACGCATTTGGAGGGAGAAATTCGTTCGAAATGCGTTTGATAAGTAAGATGAAGCACTTCTGGGTGTTGGATTTCATTTAAAAAGTGCATCAAGGGAGTGTTGAAGTACTTTAAGGTATTAGTTTTCATTTAAAAAGTGCATCATAGGTGTGATGAGGCACTTTAGGGTGTTGGATTGCATTTGAGAAGTGCATCATAGGTGGATGAAGCACTTTAGGGTGTTGGATTGCATTTGAGAAGTGCATCATAGGTGGATGAAGCACTTTAGGGTGTTGGATTGCATTTGAGAAGTGCATCATAGGTGTGATGAGGCACTTTAGGTTGGCTGTATTCATCTGAAAAGTGCATCATGAGTGTAATGAAGTACTTTTGGTTTGCGGTCTATAATTGAAAAGTGCATCATGATTTTTGCGCCTGACGCAGGCTTCCGGCGCAGAAAATAAAGTCAACTCAACTTACTGTTGAGTTGGTGAAATCCTTTTGAATATATACTTTGAATTAGGTAAGGTTATGGTTTCATATAAAAGTATTTATGCGCCTGACGCAGGCTTTCGGCGCAGAAAATAAAGTCAACTCAACTTACTGTTGAGTTGGTGAAAATCCTTTTGAATATATACTTTGAATTAGGTAAGGTTATGGTTTCATATAAAAGTATTTTTGCGCCTGACGCAGGCTTTCGGCGCAGAAAATAAAGTCAACTCAACTTACTGTTGAGTTGGTGAAATCCTTTTGAATATATACTTTGAATTAGGTAAGGTTATGGTTTCATATAAAAGTATTTATGCGCCTGACGCAGGCTTCCGGCGCAGAAAATAAAGACGACTCAATTTTCTTTTGATTATATGGAGAAGTGTTTTAAGAAAATAATACTTTTCATTTATTGTTTATGCGCCTGACGCAGGCTTTCGGCGCAGAAAATAAAGACGACTCAATTTTCTTTTGATTATATGGAGAAGTGTTTTAAGAAAATAATACTTTTCATTTATTGTTTATGCGCCTGACGCAGGCTTTCGGCGCAGAAAATAAAGTCAACTCAACTTACTGTTGAGTTGGTGAAAATCCTTTTGAATATATACTTTGAATTAGGTAAGGTTATGGTTTCATATAAAAGTATTTATGCGCCTGACGCAGGCTTCCGGCGCAGAAAATAAAGACGACTCAATTTTCTTTTGAGTCGTCTTTATTTATGCTACTATAAAAGCACTGAAATGGAGGACGGAAGATGGTAGCACCAGTTAAGAAAAATGATCGTAAAACAGTTTATATAGAAGATTTAACACATGATGGCAATGGTGTAGCAAAGATTGATGGATTCCCTTTATTTATCCAAGGAGCACTACCCCAAGAAACCGTGGAAGTACATGTATTAAAAACGCTAAAAAATTACGGATTCGCCAAAATCGTAGACATTATAAAAGAATCACCCGACCGAGTGAAGGCACCATGTATTTACTTCGGCAAATGTGGGGGCTGCCAGCTTCAGCATCTATCATATGAAGGGCAGCTGAAATGGAAGGAAAACATGGTCCGTAATTTAATGAAGCGAATCGGGAAGATTGATGCTCCAGTATTGCCTGTAAAAGGAATGCAGGACCCGTGGAATTACAGAAACAAGTCCCAAATTCCATTTTCAATGACGGAAACTGGTCCGATTGCTGGCTTTTATAAATCAAAATCACACGAAATCGTGGATATGGAACGTTGTTTAATTCAGGTGAGTGAAGCAGATGCGATGATGGCCAACCTTAAAAAGGAACTTATGGAAATCGGTTTGCAACCTTATAATGAAGCTTCTCATCAGGGCATGCTGCGCCATGTAGTAGTTCGTAAAGGACGGGCAACAGGAGAAGTCATGATTGTGCTTGTCACGAATAAACATAAGTTCCCTCAAAAAGAAGCGGCAATTGCTTTGATTCAAAAGCTGGTACCAAATGTGACGTCAATTGTTCAAAACATTAACATTGAAAAAACAAATGTGATTCTTGGAAATGAGACGGTTACACTTTGGGGGAAAGATTTCATCGAGGATACAATCGGTGGTGTCCGCTTTGAGATTTCAGCCCGCTCGTTCTATCAAGTAAACCCGGTTCAAACAGAAGTATTATACAAACAAGCCTTAGACTACGCACAACTAACTGGTAATGAACGAGTGATTGATGCTTACTGTGGTATCGGAACAATTTCATTATTCTTAGCGCAAAAAGCCAAATCTGTAATGGGTGTGGAAATCGTTGAGCAAGCAATAGAAGACGCGAAACGCAATTCTGAATTAAATGGCTTCACCAATACTTACTTTGAAGCTGGTCCGGCAGAAGAGGTCATCCCACGCTGGTACGCAGATGGGAAAGAAGCAGATGTACTAGTTGTCGACCCGCCGCGCAAAGGCTGCGACGAAGCATTACTGACAACAATCGTCGAGCAAAAACCAAAACGGGTGGTATACGTGTCATGTAACCCTGGTACACTCGCTCGCGATCTTCGCGTCCTAGAAGACGGTGGCTACAAAACAATGGAAATCCAGCCGGTGGACATGTTCCCGCAGACGACACACTGTGAAGCAGTCGCATGGCTGGAATTAAAATAATAATTAAAAAGAACGAGTCCTGACGAAAGGATTCGTTCTTTTGCTTTTTAAGGAAACGGTTGTGGAAATTAAAATGCTCTTTCAATAAACCAAAGGAATCCAAAGGCTAAGATTGCTACTGAAGCTCCAGGAATTACCCATTTAGATGGTTTGAAAGTTAATGTTTTCAGCCAGAGAAGAATAGGGAATACGATAGCTACAATAACCAGTTGGCCTATTTCAATCCCGATATTGAAAGATATTAGAGAAGTAGCTAGGTGACTTGCATCTAGTCTCATTTCAGAAAGGATTCCTGCAAAACCGAATCCGTGGACAAGACCAAAGGCAAAGGCAAGCCATGGCTGATGCTTTGAATCAGGGTTAAAAATATTAATAAGTGCTACATAAATTATACTTAAAGCAATAGCAGCTTCTACAAAACTACTTGGTAGATGTACAATATCCAACGTTGCAAGGGCTAAGGTGATACTATGGGCAATCGTAAATGCAGTTACCAAAGTGAAAGTATTTCTGATGGTCTTTATTCCAAATAATAAGCTGATAACAAACAGAATATGATCATAGCCTGTAAAGATATGCTTTAATCCCAGTAATAGAAACTGTAATACGTTTTGAACGAAATTCATTTCACCAATTTCTAGCTCTCTCGATTCAAAGGTAAGAACTTCTTCCTGTTGTTCACCATCAAATGTAACAGTTGCGTAGTTAGCATGACTTGGGTCTGAATCATCTAAAAACATATTATAATTTAGTACTAGTTTTTGAGGTTTATCACCAAGTTCATATGTTAGGTTCATGACAGCAAACTGTTTGTTACTAATCGTTTCTACACCGGACCTTTCAATTGTTCCTTCCAGTTTAATGCTATCCGCATAAAGTTCAATGCGAGAATTAATATAATTCTGAACTATTTTTGTATTAAATAACTGTTGATTGTCCAATTCCTGATTCATTGCATGACCGAGTTCCGCGAGATCCACCTTCAGTTCATAATTAATATTATGATCAGTTACTTCAATCATAGAGTAACCTTCACTATTATTAGAATGAGCATATGTAGAAGGGAGTTGAACGGTTGTGGTAATTGAAAGTACTAGCAAAATAAGTAAAAATAGTTTTTTCATTAGATCTACCCCGTTTTTGGTTGGTTATTAACAAGCGTTAAGAATATGGAAAGACAAGGAGTTAAGCGTCTCCTCGTCTTATTTTTAGATTATTTATCAGTTTTGATAAATACAGGGTTTGAGTAGAACCAAAGATCTGTCCATGGGTCTTCCCCACGAGGATCTGTTGCTGGTTCCAATTCATCTGTGTTCGTACCACGTAAACGGATATAGCTGTCATTTTCAACAGATTCTAAAGTATAAGTGATTTCAATGTATTCTCCATTTTTTGTCCAGTCTTCCTCCGTGAAGCGTTTAACAACTTTTGTAGTTGGGTTTGTCGCAATGGAGCGATCTTCTACTGCGCCAGTAACTTCTCCCATGATTAAATCAACGCGTTTTACTTCTGGTTTATCTCCATTGGCGTTGGCGGCATTTGGGTCTTTCATGCGAATTGTTACCGTTACATCCTTGGTTTTTCCAGGTAAAGTAAGCGTTTCACCCAAAGTTGCCGAATTTCCGTTAGATTGTGCAAATAATGGTGATTTCCCACCTGCTTGAACTTTCATATCCAATTCGGAAATTAGGTCACCTGTAGTAACAAAGACATTTCCGCCACGAAGACTTTCCATGATATCATCGTAGTCTTTTTCAGCTTTTACATACGTTTTGGAATATTCACCTGGCCAGAAGTCGCTACCTCCATCCCGCCAGTTGACATGTGAGTCGGATGTTGCAGTAATCCACCAGTGTCTTCCTTCTCCAAGCATAGAATCCCAAAGACCGCCAACCTTAGCAGCCATTTGATCAAATCCACCCATTGTTGGGTAGTTGTTATATGAACCTCGAGCTCCATTATCAAGTTCGCCATCAGGAGTTAATGCTGAAGCTTGATGGCCCGGAGCCCCTTCCATCCCTATTGAGATAGTAGGGGCTAAATCGTTCCAATTACGGAACTCCTCAGGTGTATCTTGCCCCCACTCGCCATCACCTGTTGCTGAACGTGATGGGTGGTGAGCGATATGAATTGGCTGTTCGTCCTCATCCAGTTCTGTTAACATATAATTTAAAGCGTCAATCATGGTAGATTCAGTATCCCTGCTACCATCGTTTGGATAGGGTTCGCGTTTATTAAATTGACTTTCGATACCGTAAAGAATTTGTGATTCGTTATCCACTTTAGGGATCATTAATGTACTGTGGTCTGCAGCAGGAGTATCAAATTCCATTCCATAAAATTGAATTAGCTCTGGAAATGCTTCACGTGATTTTAATAGTTCAGGATAAGCTTGCTCTAAATTTACCTTTGAATGGTTAGGGCCACCATGATCCGTTGTCATAACCCAGTCAAGCCCGTATTTTGTTGCGTTTTCAGCATTTTTCACTATTGGGTAAATAGCATCTCCGCCTTGAATGGGTGTCGGAGGATTTGTAGAGTTGTCCCAACCAACACTCCATTCACTATGGACGTGATGATCACCTGCAAGCCAAGTCTTATTCTTTTGTTTTACTTCTTCTTGGGTTAATTGTTTTGCTGCTGCTGTTTTGCTATTTCCATCAGTAGTAAAAGCTTGTGCAGTAAAAGCTGCAGTGGCAAGAATGCTTGTTGCGATTAATGGTATTACTTTTTTTACTCTTTTTTGCATTGAAAGTTCCTCCTAAAATGGTGATTGCCTAACGTACTGAATTATAGGAAGCAAATGTATAAATAAGATTACTGGAATATGAATATAGTGTAAATTTTGCATTTTTTATATAAAATGATAAAATATCATTATTTTATTATGGGTCGTATAGAATGGCAGAAGATTCTTCTGTGAAGATAAAGTATCGATAAATTATATAAGAATATTGAAATTGTAAGTACAATAGGAGAAAAAAACTATTGGAGAATATTAAACGGAGTACTTGAATAGAATAAGAAACAACTGGTAAATATTAATGAAAAATAAGCTGGATTATTATTTTAGAGGAATCTAGCTTAGATGCATAAACCCTCCAACATCTCTGTGCTGCTACTACACTAAACTCACTGTGAAGCAGTCGCATGGCTAGAACTAGCATAATTTGACATTCGAGATATCAATTGATAGTATGTGTTATAACAAACTGAATAGTAAATATTGCGGGGGGACTCTTTGGAGTTGAGAAGGTTAAAACCTGACTCTTTGAACCTGTCAGTTAATACTGGCGTAGGGAAGCGATTCATTAGATTTATGAGCAGTGATTCGAATTGTGCTTTTCCTATTTATATTTAATGGGAGAGCACTTTTTTATTCGGCCTTAGTGAATTTATACCTGTAAAACCCTGCCTTGTAATCTATTCGTTCGTATATAGAGTGATATAGAAAGGTGATTGGAAAATGGTTAGTAAACAGGAGATTCAAAGCAAAATTAGGCAGACGGTTGAAATGGTAAGGCGGACAAATCCGATCGCTGGTTCCATTACGAACTCTGTAACGATTAATTTTGTGGCGAATGCACAGCTTGCAGTTGGTGGATCTGCCGCGATGGTGTACTTGCCGGATGAGGCAGAGTTTTTGGCAAAGGCTGGCGGAGCTATGTATGTCAATATGGGAACGTTGTTACCGATTTATGAGGAGACGTTACCTTATGCAGCAAAGGTTTTGCATGAAACAGGAAAGCCTTGGGTACTAGATCCTGTTGCTGTAGGTATTGGTTCTCTTAGAACGCAGATTTTACAACAATTTAAGGAATATAAACCAACAATTATCAGAGGTAATGCTTCGGAAATTATCGCATTAGCTGGTTTATGGGGACTAGATGGAGGTACAGACGAGTCGAATGTTAGAGGTGTTGATTCTACGGATTCAGTAAGTGCGGCTAAAACGGCAGCTATTGCGCTTGCTAAGTGGACAGGAGGCGCCGTTGCTGTCTCAGGTGAAACGGATTTAATAACAGACGGCTCTATTATGGCTGTTTCTTATGGAGGTTCGCACTTCATGGAGAAAATCACGGGTGCAGGTTGCTCGTTAGGTGGAGTCGTAGCTGTGTATGCAACGGCAACTTCGCCATTTATCGCGGCACTTACCGCATCTGCGCTGTACAATCTAGCCGGAAAACGGGCCGAACTCAAGGTGGATGGGCCAGGAAGTTTCCAAGTTCAATTTTTGGATGAATTATATAAAGCAAAGGCTGAAGAAATTGCGGGCAATTCATTTGATATGGAGGAGGTTTAGTCTTATGAATACATTGGTAGCAGTTGCTATTGCGCCGCTTGGTATAGGCACTGAATTGGCAAATGAAGTTGCTGAAGTTGTGAAAGTTATTCGGGAGTCAGGATTGCCAAATCGAACTACATCTATGTTTACGGAGATCGAGGGCGAATGGGATGAAGTAATGAAAGTAGTAAAAGAAGCTACATTTGTCCTTGCTGAAAAAGGAATTCGGACGGAAGTTGTCTTAAAAGCAGATATTCGACCAGGATATACTAATACGATCAATACAAAAGTGGATAAAGTAAATGATATTTTAGGAGGATAAAATGGGTCCCGTAAAAAAAATTGATATTTCCAAATACTTAGTTGTAGGTCCTGAAAATACTAAAGGTCGTCCAGTTGCGACAATTATTAAAGATGCAGTGAATGCAGGTTTTACTTGCATTCAAATTCGTTCCAAAGTTGCCTCTGCCAAAGAACTGATTGGGCTAACGCGTCACGCGGCAGAAGCCATTGAAGAGGCTGGAAAATCCCAAGAGGTTGCGCTGCTTGTAAATGACCGGCTTGATATTGTTTTAGCTGCGAGAAAACAAGGAATAAAAGTGGATGGCATTCATGTGGGGCAAACGGATATACCGGTGAATGTTTGTCGTGAATATTTAGGTGAAGATTCCATTGTGGGTTTATCTGCTCGAGCAGATGAATTATTTGAGTATATAAAAACGGAGGATGTTTCTCAACTTGATTATTTTGGTGTCGGACCGTTGCGTGAAACACAAACAAAACCCGATTGTGGACTTGGAAAAGATGGCAAGGTAATTACAAGAAGTCTTGCTGATATTGCTAAAATATCTGAGATTAGTTCGATTCCGGTCGTCGTTGGCGGTGGTGTAAAGCTCGCTGATATACCTTCTCTTGCGCAAACTGGAGTAGATGGTTTCTTTGTCGTATCAGCTGTGACTGAGGCTGATAATCCAAAACAGGAGGCAACAAATTTAGTGAAAGCCTGGAACAGTTATAAATCTAGAAAGAGACAATTAACTAAGCAATTAACGCCTCCAAACTGATGTAAGATTATTTGCATAATAAAAGCAATACATCATAAACTGCAATATGGCTTTACTATCCCTCATCGTGTTTTGAGGGATTTTTTGTTGTATTGTTGAGTTGAAAAATCCGTTCTTTTTGCTTGTTGCAGAAAGTGTATTTTCAACGAATCAAGGAAGTTTAGTAACGTTCCTCAACGCCAGTATTCATAATAACCCTCCAATAGGAAATACTGTATATACAGATTATAAAATGGAGGATAAAACTATGCCTGAATTGCCGGAGATGGAAACATATAAAACATTGCTGGGCTCATTGATAGGTGGGCAAGAAATTACAAACGTTGAGATTGGGCGGGAAAAGTCGATTAATGTACCGGTTGAGCGGTTTACTGCAAGGGTTTCCAATCAAACGATAAAAACGATTACCAGAAGAGCCAAGTATTTAGTTTTCCAACTGCAGGATGATTCCTATTTACTGTTGCATTTGATGCTTGGTGGGTGGATGTTTTTTGGGAAAGAAGAAGATAAACCAGACAGGACCATTCAAGTAAAGCTTTCCTTTGGGGAACAGCATCTTTATTTCATTGGACTGCGATTGGGCTACCTGCATCTTTTATCACCAGAAGAGGTTAAGGAAGAGTTTGAAAAACTTGGACCTGAAGTGCTCCAGCCTGATTTTACATTGGATGCCTTTCAGCAGCTAATGGAGAAAAGAAAGGGAACGATTAAAACCACATTAATCAATCAAGAAGTGCTTGCTGGAATAGGGAATGGATATTCAGACGAGATTCTTTGGCATGCAGAGATTCGCCCCCATAAAAAAATCAATGAGCTAGACGATCAACAAGTAACCAGGCTGTATCATTCGATTCAATTTATCCTTAAAAAAGGAGTCGAACAAGGTGGCTATATGGAAAATGCGCTATATAAGGGCGATGACAAAACAGGAGGCTACCAATTTTATGTCTACGATAAAGAAGGCAAAGAATGTTCTCGTTGCAATACTCCCATTGAAAAAGATGAAATCTCATCACGGAAAACTTACTTTTGCCCCAGCTGCCAGCGTTAATAGGAGTTGGAAAGCGCGGAGATGGTGATGGACAAGTTTATCCAGATACACGTTAAATATGTAATAATCTCACTGTACTATTGTGCTGCAATATTTTGCGTGGTTACAGTTAGTATAATCAGTAACCAAGAACGGATTCTTATTGAGGAGTTCGTTCTTTTTTATTTACAAATGTAAGGAATATCCTTCAGGCCCCTTTTCTGAAACTATATTCCCTTTCGGACGTATATATTTTTAGCGGAATTATTTCCATATTAGTTAAAGATAGTACTCATAAAGACGAATAAAATACTTTAAGGTGGAATGGAGAGATAAGATGGAATGGTTACTCTTCCTAGCAGTTTTGATTTGCCTTATTTTATTTTTAAGCAAAAAAAGCTCATTTAAATTTGGTCTATCTCCGGAATCCTTGGAGATAAAACAAATTAAAGGCTTAAAAAAACTAGGCGATAACCTGGAGCAATCGCTAAGTAAAGGTTTTATGGCTAACGTCGAAGCGCGGGTTCACAAAGAGCGTAGGTTAAAAGAGCATGAGTACGAGTGGCGCCTCATCGATCTAAAACGTTATTTTATTTTGACTTCACTATTAAAAGAGTCGCCGATGTTTAGTGAAAAAGTGGATGAACTTTGGCATCAGATGCTCATGTTTACCCGTGAATATGATGAATTTTCCAAGAAATATCTAGGGACAACACTTCATCACAGGCCAAATATAAATGTAGAACCTGATCCGGATTTACGGGGATTTTTTGATTGGGTGTATGCCGAGCTTTTTTTCATAAGAAAGGAGAATATCCATCTTTATAATGGATTTTTCAGAAACCCTGTACATCCAACCCTTATTGATGAGTTTGAAGAATTAAGTGAAGATGAACTTATAGATATCTATTTTAAGAGAGATAGTAAATATATGACTACTGTCCTCGCGCTTGTTTCATCCATGAAAAAAACCGCAAATAGAGTAAAAGAATATGAAAAAAGTATCGTACGTGAAATGATGAAAAGAAGTAAAACTCAGCAAAATTACAACGCAATGCTCGTTCCGTTTATGTCTGTCTCTTATTTTCACTATGACGAGTTTGCAAGTTATATGAAGATAAGCAGCAACAGCTCATCAAGTTGTACTAGTTGCGGGTCGGGAAGCTCCTGCAGCTCTTGCTCATCCGGTAGTTCTTGTTCAAGCTGTGGCGGCGGGGGAGGAGATTAATAAAAACATTCTTACGGGGATTCTATTAAATGTAGAAAATAAATAGAATAGAGTCTAGTTAATTTCTTAAACCATCTTCAAGCTGTATTGCAACAAACACTCTGCACACGGTCTTTGTATATCGCAACTGATTTTAAAAGAAGGCAACTCTCTCTTATGGGAGGTTGCCTTTTCATGTTTCTTGTTATAGGTAATATTATCCGGGATTAATAAATTTTAGGGCAAAGTAAATATGCTTAAATTGTTAGATTGAAAGGATAATTAAGTTTAATCTACGAAGGTCCAAATATTATCTATTTAAATATCTTATTTCTTCACCAATATAAACTATTTCTAGTGCGTGTCGATTTCTTTTATTACGAACCCTCTGGCAAAGGTATTTAGAATACGTATGAAACGTTCTGTCATTTCACTTGGTGTCACATCAAAATCCTTTGCAATCCAGTCCAAGATCAATCCCGCCGTTCCATAGGCCATATAGCGCTTTTGGGAGTAGTCGTCCACAAAAGAAACTCCGTATTCTATATTAAATTGATCTTTCAGTAAGCTAAAAATCGCTTCAGGCAGTTGCCGGTGAATGTGGGGGAGTGTATCTTCCAAGAGCAGCAATGTGAAGTAATCGCGGTGATCGTAGATGTAATACAACAATTCGAAGGAGTTTGTTGTCAACTCCGTTACTTTCACCCGACTATCACTTTGATACTTGGACATGCTGTTATACTGAATGGCTTCAGACATTTCATCCATTAACTCTTCAACGAGGTCAAAAATGTTTTGATAATACACATAAAAGGTTGTTCGATTATATTGTGCATACTCAACAATATCCTTCACTGTAACAGCACTGAATCCCTTTTTGTGTACCAGTTCAATAAATGCCTTTTTTAAGAAATTCTTTGTACGCAAAGCTTGATTCGAATTGGATTTCATTATATTTCTCTCCTACAATTAGACAGATTGAATGAAAGTGTTGTTTTCTTCAACAGTATAGCAAATATTAAGGATGGCATACAGAAAGTAAGACCTAGTAAACTATATGTGTAATTAGAATTATTAGGGGAGGTACAAAAATGAGATTCGAAAATAAAGTTGTAATTATCACAGGTGCTGCAGGAGGCATCGGTAAAGAAATTGCTCGTAAACTTGCAGATGAAGGGGCAAAGTTAACGCTGGTGGATTTAAATGAAGCTGCTGTGAAAGCGGTTGCAGTGGAGCTTAACCTAGGTGAAGATCGCGTCCTAACATTAAAAGCAGATGTTTCAAAAGAAGCAGAAGTGAAAAATTATGTTGAGGAAACCGTGGCAAAATTCGGTCGCATTGATGGCTTTGCAAATAATGCAGGGGTTGAAGGCCCAGCAAAAATCCTAGAAGAAATTACAGAACAAGATTTTGATTTCGTATATAACATTAACGTAAAAGGTGCTTTCTACGGCTTAAAATATGTACTGCCAATTATGAAACAGCAAAAAGCAGGTTCGATTGTTAACAGCGCTTCCGTAGCTGGTTTAATTGGTTCGCCAAATATGATGCTTTATAATTCATCGAAACATGCACTAATGGGGATGAATAAAGTAGCGGCGATAGAAGCCGCTCCATATAATGTGCGTGTGAATTCAGTAAACCCTGGTGTTATCAATACACAAATGATGCGCCAGATCGAGGCAAAAGTTGCACCGGGTGCAGCAGAAGCAGCACAATCGGCATATCAAGATGCTGTTCCAATGAAGCGATATGGCGAACCGCAGGAAGTAGCAAATGTCATTGCATTTTTACTATCGGACGAAGCTTCTTATGTAAGCTCTTCATCTTACACAGTCGATGGAGCATTATATAATATTTAACACTGGAGGTAACATAATATGAAACGGTTTGAAGAAAAAGTAGTCATTGTAACAGGTGCAGGATCTGGTCTTGGCCAAGCAGCAACACTTCAATTAGCAGAAGAGGGTGCTAAATTAGTATTAGTAGACTTGAATGAAGCAGGTTTGAAAGAAACAGAGGAAAAAGTGGCAGCAATCGCGCCACAGGCTGAAGTTTTATTAATAGCAGCAAACGTAGCAGATGAGGATGCTGTAAAAGGTTTTGTTGATGCTACTGTTGACAAGTTTGGCAAAATTGATGGATTCTTCAACAATGCTGGCATCGAAGGAAAACAAAATCTAACAGAGGACTTTGGTATTGATGAGTTCCAAAAAGTTGTTTCCATTAACTTAAATGGTGTATTCTACGGCATGAAATACGTATTAAAAGTAATGAAAGAACAAGGATCAGGGTCAATTGTAAATACAGCCTCCGTTGGCGGTATTCGTGGTGTTGGAAATCAGTCAGGCTACGCAGCATCCAAACATGGTGTTGTCGGTTTAACGCGTAACTCTGCAATTGAATATGGACAATTTGGTGTTTCGATTAAGGCAATCGCACCTGGTGCCATAATGACTCCTATGGTAGAGGGCTCATTGCGTCAAATCGATGGTGATAATTGGGAAGAGGTGGGTAAAGAGTTCGTAAAACCAAACCCAATGCGTCGCTTCGGTAAACCAGAAGAGGTTGGCTACCTAGTTGCCTTCCTGCTTTCAAACCAAGCAGACTTCATTAATGGTGTTGTTGTGCCAATCGATGGCGGTCAATCGTATAAATACTAATTTTTTTGGGCGCATCAAGTAATAATTAGAGGCTAGGACATTACCAGCTTCAATAGGGAGAAAGGTGAAATTGAGTAGGATCAATTTCACCTTTTTTGCTTTTGCTAATATGGAAAACCTATTTTTGAATCAGATAAAGATTAAGTAGAGGATTGGTATAATAGGGGATTGTTGGTTATAGGAAGAATGAAAACTAAGGAGGCTAGGAAATGGAATTATTAATCATAAGACATGGTCAGTCTGAAGCGGATCTATTAGAAGTTCACGAAGGAAGGGCAGATTTCCCCTTAACTGAATTAGGTGAACAACAAGCAAGATTAATGGCTCAATACGTTGAAGCGAATGTCAGACCCGATATTATTTTGACAAGTCCTTTAAAGAGAGCAGAAAAGACTGCAAATTTACTGCAAGAAGCGATAGATTGTAAGCTTATTGAAATAGATGATCTCAGGGAGTTCAATAATGGTGTACTTGCAGGAATGGCCAGGAAAGAGGCAGCCATTAAATACCCATTGCCTGATGGAGGAAGACCAATACATGTGCCGATTCAAGATGGTGAATCTGAGCTGGATTTTCGCTTTAGGGCTGAGAAAATATTTAACAAGATTATTCTAGATTATAAACAGCATAATAGAGTAGCAATCGTATCACATGGAGGACTTATCTCCAATTTCCTGAAGGCAGTACTCAATCTGCCAAACAATAATAAAACGATCTTTGCTACAGGAGATACGGGTATGCATCTAATCGATATAAGAGAAGATTGTAGTATAATAAAGTTCCTGAACAAACAAGATCACCTTATGAAATAAGAAGTACATAAAATGTGCTGATTAATGTTCCAAAAATAATCCCACATCCAGAGTGTTGGGAGCAACTATAGCTAGCTGACTTAACTCAATTACGCCTGTTTTTGAAATTTCTAACTTAATATATGATGAAAAATAAAAAAGCAGACAATTTAGGAGTGCAAAATACACATCTAAACTGTCTGCTTTTACTACTGAATTTCCAGAAAAAGAATGAATATGCCAAAAATAGCTACTTCTCAAATAAAATTCTAGTTGAAGAGGAAACTGTGTGAAGATAAACTTAATAAGCTAGGTTATACTATAATAATGATCGAATTACTTAAACCTGAAATATCTCTTATATTGCTGCAACTAGTTTGCACACTATTGGAAGCGTATTGGTTTGGGTATTTATTATAAAATAATAATAGAATAGACATGTCGTATATATGGCTTTTTATTTTGGGATGAGAGTTTTACATGTATCCCGGAGCGCAATGAAAGGATTTGAGATTAAAATGACAAATAATTTTTGGCGTGATTTACCACGTCCATTTTTTGTATTGGCACCAATGGAAGATGTGACGGATACTGTTTTCCGGCATGTAGTAAGTAAAGCGGGTCGACCGGATGTGTTTTTCACGGAGTTTACAAACTCGGATAGCTATTGTCACCCAGAAGGCATGAAGAGTGTACGCGGCCGTTTGCTTTTTACAGAAGATGAACAACCAATGGTGGCGCATATTTGGGGGGATAATCCCGAATATTTCCGTCAAATGAGTATTGGCATGGCGGAACTGGGATTTAAAGGACTCGATATCAATATGGGCTGCCCAGTGCCGAATGTGGCATCGAGAGGGAAAGGCAGTGGCCTGATCCTTCGCCCGGAAGTTGCGGCAGAACTCATTCAAGCAGCAAAAGCTGGCGGATTGCCTGTCAGCGTGAAAACAAGACTTGGCTTTGAGGATATAAACGAGTGGGAGGAGTGGCTAACGCATATATTAAAACAGGATATTGCGAACCTCTCCATCCATTTACGTACAAGAAAAGAAATGAGCGCTGTTGATGCCCATTGGGAGCTCATTCCGGAGATCAAGAAATTGCGTGATCGTATCGCACCTAATACTCTATTAACAATTAACGGCGATATTCCGGATCGTCAAGTAGGGCTGGAGCTTGCAGAAAAGTATGGTATTGATGGGGTCATGATTGGACGCGGGATATTTAAAAATCCTTTTGCTTTTGAGAAAGAGCCGAAAGAACATAGCAGCAAGGAGTACCTGGACCTTCTAAGATACCAGCTTGATCTTCATGATCAATATATTGAAGAATTGCCGCGTTCTGTAACAGGGCTGCATCGTTTCTTCAAAATCTATGTCAAAGGGTTCCGCGGCGCAGGCGAATTAAGAAACCAGTTGATGAACACAAAATCAACAGATGAAGTGCGTGCATTGCTCGATAACTTTGAAGCAAACAATGTCGATGACGAACAGTAACCATGGCAAAAGTCAGCTGAATAATAATTAAGAACGTACTTCTTCAGCAGAAGTACGTTTTTTTGTGTGAAATTATGTATACCACTCCTCATAATAACGAAATTCATCGGGTTCCATAATAACTCTGTAAACCCATAAATTTACACAAGGCGAACCGCTATAATGTATACTGTAGGTATCCTGTTAAACTAGTAGGAAAGTCTTTTTCTAGGAGATTACGATGAAATTAGATTGTTTAATTGTAGATGATGAAGTTGCTTTAGCCGAAACAACTTGTGAGTATTTTAATATGTTTGAAGTCAGGACGGAATTTGTAACAAGTGTAGAAGAATGTGAACGCTTTTTAGAGAAACATGAACCATCACTGCTTCTTCTGGACATTAATCTAGGAAATGAATCCGGCTTTGACTTGTGCAAGAAATTGCGCAAAACCATGGAGATTCCCATCCTCTTTATAAGTGCCCGTTCCAGCGATGACGATGTTCTTATTGCACTTAACATTGGTGGGGACGATTATATACAGAAGCCCTATACATTAAGTATCTTATTGGCAAAAGTAAAAGCAGTGCTTAAAAGATATGGCAATGCTTCTGGGAAGCAGCAAGATATCCTGGAGTTTGGACAGATACAAATTGTTCCAAAACTTCGTCGTGTTCGCGTGAGTGGTATGGATGTTCATTTAAAATTGATGGAATATAAACTTCTGCATTACTTGGCAAAAAACAAAAATCGGATCATCACAAAAGATGAATTATTTCAGAATGTATGGGGGGATTCCTTTGTTGGAGATGGGACCCTGAATGTACATATTCGGCATTTGCGGGAGAAAATTGAACGAAATCCAAAGGACCCGCAATTTATAAAAACAGTATGGGGAACAGGATATGTTTTTGAGGATACCCAACAATGAGAATAAATTTGCTTATTGTCATGATTTTGGTTGTTTTTAGTGCAGGGATAACTTCCTCACTAATCATTATTATGAGTAAAAAAACTCCCGAAATGGATCTTGTGGCCATAAATGATGTGGTGAAAACGGTTGAAAAAAATTGGGGCCATGTTGGTGAAGAAACTTTTCGCAATAGCGACCTAGCACAACCCTTTACCATTATCGATTACTCGGGGACCGTCATCTACCGAACACCAGGAAATCATTTTAATAATAATAACGAAGCCATTAAAAATAGAGATACATTCATCGATCTTAGGCAAGATAATGAAATTGTAGGCAAAATAATTATCCGCAACAACGAACAAGAAATAATGCAGCAAATGAAAAATGAACTCGTTGCATCTATCAGCTTGATTTTGGGTTTGTTATTGATAGTTACTTTATTTTTTATTATTTATATTGATAGAACATTATTGAAACCCTTTAAGCAGCTTCAAAATTTTGCAGTAAATGTGGTCAGGGGCAATCTAGAAATACCTCTAAATATGAACAAGAATAATTACTTTGGCGCATTCACTGAAAGTTTCGATCTATTGCGTGAAGAACTTGGTGCTGCCCGTCAACGGGAGTACGAGTCCAACCGCAGCAAGAAGGAGCTTGTTGCCACCTTGAGTCATGATATTAAGACACCTGTTGCTTCGATCAAAGCAGTAAGTGAATTAATGCTTCTGCAGGCAAAAGACGATAAGGTCATCAAGCACGTGAATACGATCTATTCCAAAGCAGAACAAATTGACTTACTTGTAACGGATATGTTTCATGCAACTTTAGAAGAACTGCAGCAGTTAAGGTTAACGGTTGCCGAAGAATCGAGCGAAGTACTTATGGAGATGATAGAGAATGTCAATTATGGCAACAAAATCGCCTATGATCATATTCCACAATGTATTATTTTAATAGATCCTATCCGTATGCAGCAGGTAATAGACAACATTATCAGTAATTCATATAAATACGCAGGAACAAATGTGAGTATTAAGTCTCAAATCAATCAGGGATACCTTGAACTCTACATTATGGACTTCGGAACAGGAGTTAGTGAAGGGGAATTGCCTCTACTGTTCAATAAATACTATCGCGGAAAAAATGTCCTGGGGAAGAATGGTTCAGGCCTTGGCCTCTATATATCAAAATACTTCATCGAAAATATGGATGGCCAAATTCGCTGTTGCAACAGAGAGGATGGCTTTACTGTCGTCATGAAAATCAAACTTGCCTAAGATTTAAGAAACAGTTAAGAATTGCATAAAGATTTAATAAGAATTCATTTTGTATGATAAGACTGTAATCTTCATTACGGTCTTTTTTCTATGAGTTGAAATAAGGGAGAGTGCTGAAAGAACATGACAATGACAATTATAAAAACGGAAAAGTTATGTAAAACCTTTTCGAGTGGGGGAATTCAACAGCATGTGTTGAAAAATCTGGATATTAGTTTGCAAGAAGGGGATTTCACGATCATAATGGGCAGTTCGGGATCAGGGAAATCCACTCTGCTTTATGCAATGAGCGGTATGGATAAACCAACATTGGGTGAAATCGATTTTGCCGGCAAAAACCTGTCCCGATTAAATAACGATCAACTAGCGATATTCAGAAGAAACAACTGTGGCTTTGTCTTTCAACAAATTCATCTACTAGACAATATGAGCGTGCTCGACAATGTACTGGCAAGCGGACTTTTAGGAAATAAAAATAGGCGCCAAACAATACACAAAGCCAAAGAAATGTTAATGCAAGTAGGAATCGATGAAAAGGCATGGTCCAAATTTCCGACTCAGCTTTCCGGTGGTGAGGCTCAACGAGTTGGAATTGTTCGTGCGTTGATTAATAGTCCAAGAATTCTTTTTGCAGATGAACCAACCGGAGCACTGAACTCTGCATCCAGTGATAGTGTGTTAGATGTGTTAACAGATGTAAATCGAAAAGGGCAGAGTATCGTCATGGTCACACATGACATCAAAACAGCAATACGCGGGAATCGAATTTTATATTTACGAGATGGTGTTATTTGTGGAGATTTGCAGTTAGGTGGTTACAGTGAGCAAAAGAATGCAGAACGGCATGAAGAGCTCAAGACTTTCCTGGCAGAAATGGGGTGGTAGGGTGAGAATCATGAACCTGGCCATGGCCAATATAAGAAAAAGTAAATCTGCTACCGTTTCTTTATATACATTCATTTTAGTTGCTGCGCTGCTTCTTAATATTGGTCTCATGGTCATTACTCAACTAAATATGTTTTTTGACCAAAAAGCGGAACAATTAAAAGATCCCCATGTGACCATAGTGATGAATCAAGCAAATTATAATTCGACTCATGAAGAATATTTGGCGAACTATCCTGGAGTAAAAGAGACGGAAACAGAAGAGATTATCCATATGAACCTAGCTAATTATAAATTCGGCAATGGTGAGCTAACGAACAGTGCGGTTATGTATAATGCCGATGCTAATCGGACTATTGGAACGCTTAAGTTAGTAGAAAAATTAGATGCATCGAGCCCCAATGATATTTTTGTTCCCTACAGCTTTAAAACGGTTGGAGGTTACGAATTAGGTGATGACTTCACGATCACATTACAAGACAAGGATTATGAATATCGTGTTGCAGGATTCTTCGAAACAACCATGATGGGTACAAATAATATTGGTGTCATGAAATTTATGCTGCCGGAAAATTCTTATCAATCACTAGCAGCTGAACTAGAAGACCATTCCAAATGGATAAGTCTTTCTGCGGTGATGAAAGACAGTGCAAACTCTGCGGAATTGGAAAATGATTTCATCCAAGATGTAAGGAAATCTCAAGGAGAGGAAGATACACCTTACATTTTTGGTATAAATATTGAAATGGTTGAAAGTGTAAACACATTGACTATCAATATCATAGCGACGATATTAGTAGCCTTTTCAGCAATTATCGTACTTGTTTCACTCATAGTTATTAAATTCCGTGTTTCCAATAATATTGAAGATGGCATGGCCAATATCGGGGTATTAAAATCGATTGGTTATACAAGTGGGCAAATTCTTTCATCAATTATTCTTCAGTATACTCTTATTGCCCTTTGTGCGAGTGTAATCGGTATAGCACTGTCCTATGCACTCATGCCGTATATTGGGCGTGTTATTTCAACCATATCCGGATTGATATGGACACAAGACCTCGATATGGGTGTTAACTTGATCAGTATTCTATTTGTGACGATTAGTGTTGTCATCGTAACGTTGGCATCTGCCTTTCGTGTGCGAAAAATTCTGCCTGTTGCCGCACTTCGTGGTGGTATTCAAACCCACAGTTTCAGAAAAAATCATATTCCTTTGGCAAGAGCGAAAGGTGGTCTTCATTTTCTGCTTGCTATTAAGTCAATGCTTGCGAATTCTAAACAAAATATAATGATTAGTTTAATTGTGATGGCGTTGACTTTTGCCACAGTTTTCTCGGTTGTGCTATATTACAACATTGCATCAGACAAATCCGCATTTGTTGATTTATTCGGATCTGAACCGGCAAATGTCTATATAGCGGTTAAGCCGGATGCAGACACTAGAGAGTTGATGAACAGTATTGAACAAATGGAGTATGTTAGGAAAGTGAATATATTCGACACAATCGAGACGAGAGTGGATGATCAAAATATCTACACAAATGTGACGGATCACTACGACCAGCTGGAGAATAATGTCGTGTATGAAGGTCGCCAGCCAAAGCACGAAAATGAAATATCGATCTCCTGGATAATATCAAATCATATCAATAAGGGGATTGGCGACACGGTTGAGGTGGAATATGGAAATGAAACAGCTAGTTTTCTAGTAACGGGCCTTAGTCAGTCAATTGGTAATTCCGGCCAGATTGGTTCATTAACAATGGAAGGTATTCAACAGATACAATCAAACTATAAAGGTACGACACTTTATGTATATTTGGACGGAGTATCGAACAAGGATTTTATTCAGAATGTCCAGGAACAGTACGGGAATTCAATAATTGAAACATTAGATATCGATGAAAATATTGAAAGTCAGACAAGCATGTATACAGCTGCAGTATTTGCAATCATGGTGATGGTTTTGACGATTAATGTGCTGGTTGTCGTAATGATTTTATATTTAGTCATTAAAACGATGATTACAAAGCGGAGAAAAGAGTTTGGCGTATTGAAAGCAATAGGGTACTCAACAATTCAGTTGATGACTCAAATCTCCATCAGTTTTCTGCCTGTAGTTGTTATAGGTGTTGGTATTGGCGGCATGTTAGGATTACTCTTCACTAATCCTATGCTGTCCGTGCTGCTTTCAAGTGCTGGGGTTAAACGTTTGGATTTCATTATCCATTACCCAATTATTGTAATGTTTTGTGTAGGAATCATTCTTTTGGCGTACATTGTTTCGATGTTGGTTTCCTTAAGAATAAAGAAAATTTCTGCGTACAGTCTAATAACAGAATAGAATATTTTTTAAATATAAGAAACAATACCTCAACTTATATAAATTAGAACATTTTATTAGAAGGCAACCTTCCATTTTGGGAGTTTGCCTTTTCTTATTTTATATCAACGAAAACAGTAATTTATAAGAAACTTAAGAGAAATTAAGGCTAACATAATGGCGTAAGAATCATGTTTGATATCCTATGTTTCCTTTTTATTGAAAATCTCCTTGTTTTACGTCAGCTTTATGATATTATTATTAAATTCAAACTATTTTAATATATTATACTATTTCATCAATTAAAGGGAGGAAAATATATAATGAGAAGATTGATCATAGCGATTTTAGCAGCTTTACCTTTTGTTATGATGCTGGGAGCCATACCTTTTGTTAATCGAATTCACCCTATTATTCTGGGGTTGCCATTTTTCCACTTTTGGCTATTCCTGGGCATGATTATTGTACCAATATGTACATATATCATTTATCGATTACAAAAATCGGAAGGGAGCATTGAATGATGCAGGGGAATCTAACAGCTTTGTTGGTCACAAGTTTTATCGTACTTACAGTTGTATTAATTGGATTTATAGCAGGAAGAGATAAGTCAAGCAGGAGTTCGGTAGAAGAATGGTCCGTAGGCGGAAGGAAATTTGGACCTTTGCTCGTGTGGCTTTTGGTAGGTGCTGACTTATATACAGCCTATACATTCCTTGGGCTAACGAGTACAGCCTATACAGGTGGAAGTCTTGCTTTCTTTGCTATTCCTTATACTATTATAGCTTTCTTTATTTCTTACTTCTATTTACCGAAGTTGTGGAAGGTTTCGAAGGAATTTAAGTTTACTACCCTTGCCGATTATGCGAAAGGAAGATTTGATAGTAAATTTTTGTCCCTTCTTATAGCCATTGTTGGTGTATTAATGCTTATTCCGTATATTGATTTACAGCTGGCAGGTATACAAGATACATTAAGAGTAGCTGGTACAGGTTATATTAATATTCAAGTAGTTGTAATCATTTCGTTTCTATTGGTTGCACTTTATACATTCTTTAGTGGAATCAAAGGACCAACCTACACGGCTATTATTAAAGATATTTTAATCTGGGTTATTATGTTGTTCCTTGTAGTATCTATTCCGATGATCCATTTTGGCGGTTGGGGATCCATGATTAATAAAATTGTGGTGGAATCTCCCGAACTTCTAACAATCCCGACGACTGGACCAAAAGGGATCCCTTGGTTCCTAACTGCTTCACTCGTATCCGGATTGGCGTTATTTATGTGGGCTCATGGTGCTACAGGTGTACTAACGGCGAAAAACGCTGATACACTTCGAAAAAATGCTATCTATCTGCCACTATATAATATTGTGTTGATTCTTGTTGTATTTCTAGGGTTTGCTGCATTTCATGTATTGCCGGAGGGCAGCGATCCTCGTTTTGCCTTATTAAATTTAATTCAAGTGTCTTACGGCGGGGTGGTTCAAGGACTCGCCTATGCCACGATTGCACTTGCTTCGCTTATTCCATGTTCCATCATGGCAATCGGTGCATCCAATCTTTTTGCCAATAATATTTACCGTGATTTTATTAATCCGAAGGTTGCACCTGCAAAATTGACACTTATTACAAGATCGATGGTATTTGTCGTTATCGGGTTGGCCTTGATATTCGGAATGTTGTTCCCGACAGCCCTTGTTTCTCTTCAACTTCTGGGGGTATCCGGAATGGTTCAAATCTTCCCGGCCATTGTCTTTAGCTTGTTCTGGAGAAAACAAACGAAACAGGCAACGATAATTGGATTGATCGTTGGGTTAGTTGTTACGTTTACTGTATCCGGAACCGGGATGACTTTCGGTATTTACGAAGGTTTCTGGGGCCTATTGGCAAATGTCCTGGTTCTTGTTCTTCTAAATCCGCTTTTTGTTAAGAAAATCAATCGTCAATCCAACCCGATTATGGCCCAATTATTTACGCAACAAGATAACTAGGATATTCGAAATAATTACTTAAAGCAAAGATTCAAGAATAAACGGTCCAAGGAAGAAACTAATTTTATTCAAAAAGGCAATATCCCTATAGGGGTATTGCCTTTTTTCAATTGAACAGGATTGTGCAGCTCTATCCACAAGTTAAAAACAAGCCAAAAATTCTTATGCTCTATTGACAAAGGAAACTTATAAAAATAAAATAAATCGTACACGATGTATCGGATGCGATTTATTTTCGGGAGGAATAGAAATTGAATAGAGCAAAATTTATTGGGGAATCAATTGATTTTATCCATCGCTATACGATGAAGAGTCTACAAAAAACAGCGGAAGAACATGGAGTCACGATTCCACAAATAAGAGTAATCGCCGATGTATATGCCCATAAAACCGTTAGCATCAAGCAACTCTCTCAAAATTTGAAGATGACCCAAAGTACGGTTTCGGATATTGTTGAAAGGCTGATTGCCAAAGAATTGCTGGAGAAAAAGCCAAACCAAAAAGATAAACGTCTAGTGGATATTTCATTAACTGCCAGATTGGTTGAAAAGATTGACGAGAGTATAACTGAACTGGCAAACCAGTCATTGGTTGGGGCAATAGATCTTTTAAGTCCCGGCGAACAAGAAATAGTGGAGAAAGGGATGAAATTATTAGTTTCGGCGGTTAAAGAAAAAATGATTGCTGAAGGAATGGACAACTATGATTTCATCGACATTTTGTACTTCTCCGAAAAGGACAAAAGCGGAAAATAACATACGGACAAAAATGGAGGATACAAATTGAAAACTATTATAAAAGGACGCTGGGCCGTTTTTGCAATTTGGCTTATTGCAACAATCGTGCTGACAGTTATTCAGCCTGATATCAATGCGATATTGCGCCAACAGGGACAAGAAGGGACAAGCAGTGCAAGTCCATCTGTCATTGCAGGAGATATCTTGGAGAAGATGGATACCACTAAAGGTACGGATAATCTAATTGTTTTTTACGATGAACATAAAATATCGGATGAGGACGTGCAGCAGATTGGGGAGGCTGTTGAATCTATCCGTAATAACAGCACGGAACTAGGCGTTACTCAGATGATTGACCCGTTCAGTATGCCGGATGCAAAAAGCTCTTTATTCTCTGAAGATGGCACAACCCTGATGGTGAGCTATAAACTTGATAAAAAAGGGCGAGAAATCGACGACATTAAAGAACAATTTGAAAGAAAACTGGAAGATGTTCCTGTCGACTACTACCTTAGTGGGGAAGATTTTATTAATAATGACTATTTAAAAGCATCCCAGGCAGGTGTTGAGAAAAGTGCTGCATTGACAGTTGTATTTATTTTAATAGTACTTATCATCGCCTTTAGATCAGTTGTTACACCATTCATATCACTTATAACGGTGGCTTTTTCTTACCTTGTTTCAATGGGAATTGCCGCTCAATTAATAGATAAAGCTGGTTTCCCAATAACGAGTCTTACACAGATGCTGTTGGTCCTGATTCTTTTCGGAATCGGTACAGATTATAACATCCTAATATTTAATCGATTCAAGGAAGAATTGGCGCATGGCCACTCAGTGGATGACTCTATCATTAATACGTATAAAACAGCGGGTAAAACGATTGCCTATAGTATTCTCACAGTATTCATTGCTTTCCTGGCCCTAGTTTTCTCAGAATCGCCAATCTATAAATCAGGTGTAGTTGTTGTGATTGGAGTAACTATACTGCTGCTGGAAATCTTGACATTAACACCTTTCGTCATGAAAGTACTAGGAAAGAAAATTTTCTGGCCATCTAAAAATGTTGGAGGCCATAAGGATAACAAGTTCTGGGAGAAAACTTCTTCCTTTGGTACAAAGCACCCGATTCTTGTTACAATCATCATTCTTGCAATCATTGCACCGATGATCATCCTTCATGAAGAAAAACTTAATTTCGATACGGTCGGTGAACTTGGAGATAATTATCCTTCATCGAAAGCGATTAATCTCGTAGCCGAGCACTTTGGGAAAGGTCAAGCGATGCCTGCTACCGTAGTTATTGAAAACGATGAAGCACTTGATAACAATGAATCTCTTGCTGTTATTGATAACATTACAGAACAGTTGAATGAGCTGGAAGGAGTGAAGATGGTTTCATCGGTCACTCAGCCTCAAGGCAAGGAAATTCCAGACTTTTATGTCGATAGTCAAATGGGAAGTGTTACTGATGGACTTTCCCAAACGCAAGATGGGGTTGACCAAATCTATGATGGATTGGCGGAAGCTCAAGAAGGACTGCAATCTGCAGACTTTTCCGAGGTGACCCAAATGGTCGATGGAACTGCAAAACTTCAGGACGGGATGACAGCCTTAACAAACGGACTGCAACAAATCCAAGCTGGAATCGAGGATGGAACGAATAATCCACAAACCATCTATAACGGGTTGGCAGCAATTGAAACAAATCTCTCTACTATGAGTGATGGGGTAGGGACACTAGCCGAAAGTTATGGAAAAATGCAGGACGGGTACTCTGAAATGGGTACTCATTATCAAGAGGCAGCAAACGCTCTATTGGGAGTTAAAAGTGCACTTGCACAAATGCAATCCATGATAGAGGCATTAGGGAGCAGTTATGCAGAGTCTGGTAGTGATGAAAATTTCCTGGCGTTAAAACAAACGATTGATGGGCTTTCATCATCTTTAATTCAAATTACGCCAGAGGGTATAGCCGCATTAAATGAAAATTATAATACAGTCACTGCAGGTTTTGCTGCAGCGAACGAAAATTTGGCAAACATGAACAATGGTCTATCTCAAATGGTGGCCGGCTTGGATAAGTTAAAAGATGGACTTGGACAAGCATCTTCAGGAATTGACACAATTGTAGCGAATATGAATACAGTAAATACCGGGCTTGGTGAAATAAAGGCCGGTCAGCAGCAGCTAGTTGCAGGACTTAATGGATTCGGTGAATTTGGAGAAAAATTAACAGATGTCAATAATGGGCTAGAAGGAATTTCGGATGGACTGGAGCAGACAAATGGCTATTTGACTCAGCTCAATACGAACAAAACCTTTTTCATTCCACAGGAAGCATTAACAAATGAGGAATTTAAGAAATCGTTGGACGCATTTATGTCCGAAGACCGTAAAATTACAAAGATGACGGTTGTTTTGAAGGATGATCCTTATTCCGACGCTGCCTTGGCAACAATCAATACAATCAACGATACACTTGCAGCCGGATTGAAAGGTTCAGTTCTTTCGGGTGCAGAAAGTGGTACGGTAGGAACAAGTGCGACAACGAATGATATGAACGATGTATTATCGAGAGATTTAAGTAGAACAACGGTAATTGTAATTATTGGCGTGCTGCTTGTTTTATTCCTGGTGATTCGTTCATTCTGGACGCCGGTATTTATTACGGCTTCCCTTGTTGGGGCATATTATACAGCGATGTTCATCATTAATTTTATTTTCCTGAATCTATTGGGGTACGATGGAATTTCTTCCTTTGTCCCATTCTTCTCCTTTATCATCATTGTTGCCCTGGGAGTAGATTATAGTATTTTCTTGATGATGCGCTTCAAGGAATACCCGGAGCTTTCTCCAAAAGAAGCAATTGTATTGGCTTCCAAGCATACCGGCGGCGTTATCATTTCTGCAGTAATTATACTTGGCGGTACTTTTGCCACATTGATGCCAGCTGGAATAATACTGTTAACGGAACTAGCTATAGCAGTTATTACAGGATTGATTGTTCTTTGCTTTATCCTGCTGCCGCTCTTTGTTCCGGCTTTGATGGCTCTGCCAGGTACATTAAAAGCTTATGTCTCAAAGGAGGAAAATAAAATCTAATTTTATATTCTAGAAATGGGAGCGATTGTTCAAATTGAGCAATCGCTCTTTTTAACTAGAAAGGTAGTCAGGTAATTAAGTAGCTTAGATTATAGTAAAGGGCCTAAAAAGTGATATGATAATGGTATGAATCAATATATTGGAAAGGAGAGGTGAATTTTGAGCCAGGATACTATTAAGCGAAATCACGTAAATATTAGTGGCAAGGGGAAGAAATCAATCATTTTCGCGGCTGGTTTTGGATGTGATCAAACGGTTTGGAAAGATGTTGCACCCGCTTTTGCAGATGAATACCAAGTTATTTTATTTGATTATGTTGGTTTAGGAAGTTCGAATGTTTCAGCTTTCGATCCTGCTAAATATAGTGAATTATCTGGTTACGTACAGGACGTCATAGATGTTTGCACAGCCTTGAAATTAGAGGACGCAATATTTATCGGGCATTCCGTAAGTAGTATGATTGGTTTATTGGCATCTATTCAGAGACCGGAATATTTTTCACAGCTGATTATGATTGCACCTTCACCCTGTTATTTGAATGATCCTCCTGAGTATAAAGGTGGTTTCGAAAGAGAAGATCTGGAAAGCTTATTAGCCATGATGGAGAAAAACTATATAGGATGGGCTAATGCTTTCTCTATTAATCTTCTAAATAATAATAGACAATCAGATGTGGCGAAAAATTTGGAAGATCGTTTTTGCTCTACTGATCCTTTGATTGTAAATACCTTTGCAAGGGCATGTTTCTTTACCGATAGTCGCCCGCATCTCGCAAAAGCGCCTGTACCGTCCCTTATTCTTCAGTGCTCCGATGATATCATTGCACCCAAGGAAGTTGGCGAGTATCTAAAAAAGAAAATGCCAAACAGTACACTAACACATATGAATGCTATCGGTCACTGCCCGCATATGAGTGACCCTGATGAAACTATTCAATCTATAAAAAAATACTTAACTAATCAATCTGCATCACTGGTTGGGGAGGGTGTAGGTGAAGTTTAAATGGACGAATTAATAGAAGAAGCACCATGTGGATTTTTGACACTATCGAGGGATGGGATGATTCAATCCATTAATAGGACATTGCTAAAAATTTTACAATGTCCATCACCGAAGCAGCTTATCGGGAAACATATAAATGCAGCACTAGCTAATTCCGCACAAATTTTTATGCAGCTTTATTTTTTCCCACTTATAAAAACAAAGCATCGTGTTGAGGAAATGTATATTTCATTACATACTGAAAGCGGGGAAGAAATTCCTGTATTATTGAATGCATCGCTGCAAAAAAATAATGAGATTGTCTGCGTGATTGTCCCGATGCATAATCGCAATGCCTTTGAGGACGAGATTCTTCATGCAAAAAAGATGGCTGAAAATGCTTACCGCGATAAGGAAAAGACCCTTATGGAATTAGAGAGCGCACTTAAATCAGTCGAGGAGAAACAACAGGAGCTGCTGATAGCCAATAATCAAAATGCCAAATATAAGCTGGATACCGAACGGGAACTGGAGCTTGCCAAAAAAATCCAGGAAACGGCTCTTACGAAAGATATCATAAACGACAAAATACAAATCGTATCTTATTATCATGCTTCAAAAGCATTGTCTGGTGATATTTATGGATTTTATCAAGTGACTCCCGAAAAATACGGAATCATCCTATTGGATGTAATGGGACACGGCATATCATCTGCATTAATTACTATGTCGCTACAATCCTTGTTTCAAAAGTTGATTTCGCAAGGGGTAAGAGCTGAAAATGTCATGCAGGAGCTAGACCAATACCTCCATGAATTATTCCAAAATAACCAAGATGCTTGGCATTACTGTACGGCTATCTATTTTAATATTGATACAACTACTAGGACTGTTGAATACATTAATGCCGGGCATCCTCCTGCCATTATCCAGAATATAGATGGTGAACAGCAAGAATTGTTGGCTACCAGCCCTCCTTTAGGGACATTCGAAGACATCACTTTTAAATCAAGAACCATAAACTATACGCAAGGAACGAGACTCCTTTTATATACGGACGGTGTTTCGGAAGCCTTTGAGCCTAACACGCTTAACTACTTATTGCATGACTCGTTACCAAGTGATATATCAGAAACAAAGGGGATAATTCAAGGAGCGCTGGAAAATACGGAAAATAAATTTGAAAAGTACAATCACGATGACCAATGTTTTATTTTAATTGAATTGTAAGTGAGGGTTTAAGAATATATCATATTGGTCAAACGTAAAGAGGTTCGGGATACATTTTATTCCGAGCCTCTTTTAAAAAATGCAGATTTTGATAGCTGGTACGAATACATTAACAAAAAAAGAGGGGTAGAATCATGACACTACAACAATTAAAGTATGTAATCGAAGTTGCGAGGAGTCGTTCCATCAGTAAAGCCGCGCAAAATTTATTTATCAGTCAGCCAAGCTTATCCAATGCACTAAAAGAATTGGAAAATGAAATTGGCATTATGATTTTTTCGAGAACCAATAAAGGAATTATCCTGACACCAGAGGGGGAGGAGTTTCTGGGTTATGCTAGGCAAGTAGTTGAACAAGTTGCGCTTCTTGAAAATCGATATTCAAATACTCAATCAGTCCAGCAGCATTTCTCTGTATCAGCCCAGCATTATGCATTTGCGGTAAGTGCATTTGTGCGTCTACTAAAAGAATACAAGCGAGATGAGTACGAATTCACGCTGAGAGAAACGAAGACCTACGAAATTATAGAAGATGTAAAAAATCTGCGAAGTGAAATTGGCATCCTATATGTAAATGATTTTAATAGAAACGTCATTCAAAAATTTCTTAGAGAGGGCAACCTTATCTTTCATGAGTTATTCGAAGCAAAGCCGCATGTATTTATAAGTTCAGGAAATCCACTCGCAAAACAGGATTATGTAACATTAACGGACTTAATTCCTTATCCTTATCTTTCATTTGAGCAAGGGGATTATAATTCTTTTTACTTTTCTGAAGAAATCTTAAGTACGATCTCCCGACCAAAAAATATTCGTGTTAGTGATCGGGCAACACTCTTTAACTTGCTGATCGGTCTAAATGGCTACACAATTTCTACAGGGGTGATCAGTCAAAAGTTAAATGGCAAAGATATCGTAGCGGTTCCTTTACGTGTAGATGAACGGATTACAGTGGGGTATATCACGCACAAAAACGTAACTCCTTCACCTTTAGCGAATATCTATATAGATTATTTAAAAGAATCAATTGCTGAAGAACAAGCTCAGGTATAGTTTAAAACTATACCTAGAGATAAAATATATGTGTTATCTGCTATCAAATTTATCGTGCTACAATCTCCTTACAATATAAAAACCGAGGAGATTATTGCAATGACAGTAAAAACTAGTACTTCCCCATATCGCTTTGACCATGTAGGCAGCTTATTACGCCCTGCAAACTTAATAAAGGCTCGTGAACAATATAATTCAGGAGCAATTACTTATGACGAATTAACAAGCATAGAAAACAGCGAAATTATCAGTTTGATAGAAAAGCAAAAGGAAAATGGTGTACTTGCAGTTACAGATGGAGAATTCCGCAGAAGCTGGTGGCATTTTGATTTTTTAGGCGGACTTGATGGCATTGAATATTACGAAAAAGAGACAGGCCTAAGCTTTCACAAAATGGAGACGCGGAAGGAGGGTATTCGTGTAATTGGCAAGATAGATTTTTCAACTCACCCATTTATTCAGCATTTCCAATTTATGAAACAGCACTCTGGCGACATGAATGTCAAGCAAACAATTCCAAGTCCGAATATGCTTGTCTATCGAGCAGATTTGAATAAAGAGATTTATAGTGACAGAGAGTCGCTTCTGCAGGATACAATCATAGCTTACCAAAAAGCAATTCAAGCATTTTATGATGCCGGCTGTCGTTATTTGCAATTAGATGATACAGCATGGGCGGACTTATTCTCTGAAGAAGGTCACCAAAAACTGCGAGCTAAAGATTTGGACCCTGCCGAGGAATTAAAGGTAATGCAAAGGATGATTAATGAATCCATTGCCCATAAACCGGAAGACTTAGTTGTGACGATGCATATTTGCCGTGGAAATTATAAATCGAATTACTTTTCAAGCGGCGGTTATGATTATGCTTCGGAAGTGATTTTTGGCGGATTGGATGTTGATGGGCTATTCCTTGAATTTGATGATGAGCGATCAGGAAGCTTCGAACCACTAAAATTTGTTAATCGGAAAGATTTAAAAATCGTATTAGGCTTAATCACATCGAAGTCCGGTGAATTAGAAGACAAGGATAAAATTATTGCGCGTATTAATGAAGCGGCATCTTATGTCCCGCTTGAACAGCTTTGCTTAAGTCCACAATGCGGCTTTTCATCGACAGAAGAAGGCAATCTATTAAGTGAAGAAGAACAGTGGGCAAAACTTCGATTTGTGAAAGAAATCGCAGAGAAAGTTTGGCTGTAATTTGTGACTTGCAGCCTTATCATCTGCGTACAAGAAAAATAGAAAAACAATAGTAGATTAATGCCATCCTATCTTAATGAAGGTTATAAACGGTCAAACCAATATGGTGGCTTTTATCTACAAAATAAAATTCAAATCGGAGTGGTTTCTATGAATACAGTGAATCCCATTGAAATCGTTAATCAAAGTAAATTGAAAGGTTTCCACTACATTCTTGTTCTTTGCTTATTTATTATTATGATGTTCGACGGCTATGATGTTGTTATTTATGGTGCCACTATTCCTTTGCTGAAAGAAGACTGGGGAATCTCGAATATCGTTGCAGGGGCGATCAGTAGTTATACAACGATTGGTACGGCAGTTGGTGCAGTCATATTCGGGCTGTATGCAGATCGTTTCGGGAAAAAGCGCATTATTGTATTAACAACGTTCTTATTCAGTTTCTTTACATTATTATCCGGGTTTGCATCTTCACCTTTATTCTTTATTGTTTGTCGTGTAATTGCAGGCTTGGGATTTGGTGGTGTTATGCCAAATATCGCCGCTTTAATTTCTGAGTACGCACCGGCAAAACATCGTGCCGCCATTATTTCATTCATTTTTTGCGGTTATTCAGTTGGTGCGATGAGTGCCTCAATTAGCGGCCAAGTATTGCTCGAAAATTTCGGATGGCAGCCGGTATACTGGATTGGGGGCTTGCCGCTGCTTTTGTTGCCTTTTGTTGTTCGTATCGTTCCTGAGTCGATCAGTACTTTAATGAAGCAAAAAGATACAAGTGGTCTTGTTGCAATCCTTCGAAAAATCGAGCCAAAGCTTTCGAATGATGTCCAATTTACGTATGTTGAACAGGAACAGTTGAAAAAATCATCCGTTCGTGATCTATTCAAAAACAAACTTGGTTTAAGTACAGCAATGTTCTGGCTATCTTGTTTCTGTACATTTATCTTAATGTATTCTTTAAATACATGGCTCCCAACACTGATGATGAATGCAGGCTATGATTTAAAATCAAGTCTACTATTTGTCGCTGTTCTTCAAATAGGCGCTATTGGCGGAACATTGGTTTTCGGAAACCTTATACAGCTGCTTGGCTTTAAGCGTGTCCTTATCCCGCTTTATCTTGTAGGGGCAGTGTCCTTAGTGCTCATAGGATTCTCAAATAATATTTATATTGCATATGGATTAATTGCGATAATTGGAGCAGCTTCAGTCGGCTTGCAAAATATGTCCAATGCATATGTAGCACAATACTATTCCGTGGATGTTCGAGCAGCTGCACTTGGCAGTACAATGGCTTTTGGACGCATCGGTTCGATTGTTGCTCCAACGTATATGGGGATTTTGCTGACATTTAACTTGCAGCCGCAATTTAACTTCTTTGCAATTGGGGTAGCTGCAATTTTTGGTGCAATTGCGATGAGCCTCATTCGTGAAGAACGTGCTGACTATGCAGACGAAAAACAAGCAAATGCCAATCATGTACCAGTCTTAAAATCTTCAACCAAAAGTGTATAGACTTCTGCTTGAAGCTATTCTTGAACAACAAAAAGGGACCTGGATGGTCCCTTTTTGTTATATTTTCTATATCCAAATAGATAGAAGATAGAAAGGTTAACCGAATCTTGATCAGCTATTATTAGTCTAATATTGTTACTTTTAATTGTTTTACGCCAAACTTTACAGCTTCCTGTTTTGAAGCAATGAAGACATCGATTTTGTTTCCTTTAATGCCGCCGCCAGTATCTCCTGCGATTGCCTCCCCATAGCCTTCTACATAAACTTTACTTCCTAATGGGATTACAGTAGGGTCAACCGATATCACTTTTGCATCCGGGTTTTCTTTAAGGTTAATTCCGGTAGACGTAATACCTGAACATCCTTCACATGATGCAGTATAGGCTGTAGCTTCCATTATAAGCACTTTGGAATCTGTATTGCTTGTTGATGGAGCAGCTTCAGCAGGTGTACTTTCGTTGGAAACTTCACTATTTGTAGTTGGTGCAGTTGCCTCTGGTGTACTTTCTTTAGTTTGTTCGTTATTTGTAGTTGGTGCAGTTGCCTCTGGTGCACTTGCTTTTGATTCTTCACTATTTGTAGTTGGTGCAGCTGCCTTTGGTGAACTTGCTTTTGATGTTTCATTATTTGTTGGTGCCGCTGTTTCTTTATGATCTATAGTTGCTGGTGAGGTTGCATTTTTACTCACAGCCGCAGTGCTCGTTTTCGCACCTTCAAAGATTAATAGATTTAAGTCAGGATGAATGAGATCCGAATTTAAATTGTTCCATCCTAAAAGTTGGGAAACTGTTACATGATGTTTTTTCGCTATGTCCCATAATGTGTCTCCGGACTTCACCGTATAATGCTTTTCTTTTGCAATTGTCAATAAGTCCCCAGGATGGATAAGGTCTGTATTCAGATGATTTACAGTTTGAATCGTATCCACGGATGTGTTATTTGCACGAGCCAAATCCCAAAGGGTATCCCCTTTTTGAACGGTTACTGTTGCAGCTTGTACGTTAGCGCCAACAGTTAAGGTAAGTGCCGCTACAGGTACTATCGAAATTAATTTTTTTAACATTGAGCTTTCCTCCAAATTCTATGTTGCTAATCCGTGATTATCGTAACATAGATTTTTTCGTAAAAAAGAACAGGGAGGTGATAATTCGTTTACGTCTATGGCATTTAGATTGCGAGAATATTTCTCATATATCTTAGGGGAAATTCTCTTAATAAGTTGATAGTGGATTTCTGATGATAAAAAATACTAAATGAACCAATGGAAGTTCCAAAAATTATTTGAGATAATTGATTAGTGAAATAATGGTAGAGGGGATAGAAATGGAAATAATCGAAATGAACTTTAAAAATCCCGTTGTAAGAATGTGGTTCTATACTGTTTTTCCGATGATTCCCGTTGAAATAATTTTATTGTTAATTCTTCCGATGCAGTACCATTACTTCATCTTCATTGGTAAAGCTTTTCTTCTTGCTGCTTTTTATGTATGGTATTTATATTATAAGAAGAAAAAGGCAGCAAATTAAGTCGCTTATCATGAAGTGCCATAAAGAGTAGTCTATATTATAGATTCCAGGGATTTGGATTCGGTATTTAACCGGTTCAATCCTTTTTATTTTTCTCATAAAGTTTTAATTTGAAACTTTTTAAGGCTAATTACGTTCTAATAGTAATGTAAAGAGATTTTTAATAAAGTTACAATAGGTTAACAATTGTGTGTAAAAACTTTCAATCTAGTCTATACTTGCTATTGTGAATGACAATATTAGGAAGATATAAAGTACCATAAAAACCGGAGTTATTTTGATATAATTTTATTTTTGGGTAATTTAGTAGATTGAAATAGAAGGGAATATAAGTTATTTTATTGGATGATATATCTATATAATGTAGTAGTGTGATAGGGGAAAATTATTAAAATTTACTTATTTATAACTTGACAGAATAGTAGTTATGATGTAATGTATAAAAGTTCTAGAAAAACATCTGGAAAAATTGATAGTATTACATTTTACCAAAATTATCTTCTAATGTAAATGTTAATTGTTTATCCTTTGAAAATGAATAATTAAGCTAGTTTTCATATTTACTGTATTAGAATAATAGGAAGGTGGAAACATGGAAGGTTTATATAATAATAAAACCAACTTTTTAAATAAATTTTTCGGTCTGTATTCATTAGCAGTAATCCTGCTATGGTTTAAAACATATATCACGCAAGTAACGCAGTTTGATTTAGGGGTTGAAGGGCCTCTTCAACAATTCCTTTTATTTATCAATCCACTAGGGTCGGCAATGTTATTTCTTGGCTTTGCGTTTGTATTTAAAGGAAGAGGACGTTATGCGGCATTAGCGATCATTTACACACTCATGTCCATCCTTTTATATGCCAATGCAGTTTATTACCGATTCTTTAGTGACTTTATTACATTACCGACGATTTTCCAAACGCAAAACTTTGGAGATTTAGGTGGCAGTGTAGTTTCGCTATTGCATCCAACTGATATTCTATTCTTCGTGGATGTGCTGGTTGTAATTTACTTATGTTCAACTAAGAGAATACAAAAAGACACTACTAGAATGGGCTATAAAAGAGCTATGGCGTTGATCGCTTTCATTATCGGATTTTCTGCAGTCAATTTGGAACTTGCGAATGCCGATCGCCCACAATTATTAACTCGTGGGTTTGATAGAAGCTATATCGTGAAGTACTTAGGTATGTATAACTATACTCTTTATGATGCTACTGAAACGGTAAAGGCGTCTTCACAAAGGGTTCTTGCAGATAACGACGATATGACTGAAGTAGTCAACTATGCAAAATCCAATTATGCTGAACCGAACAAAGACTATTTTGGTATAGCAAAAGGAAAGAATGTTATCTATATTCACCTAGAGTCATTCCAAAACTTTTTAATCAACTATAAATTAAATGGTGAAGAGGTCACTCCGTTCATCAATTCATTAGCAGGAGATTCAAGTTCACTATACTTTGATAACTTCTTCCATCAGACAGCTCAAGGTAAAACATCGGATGCCGAGTTTATGCTTGAAAACTCTATCTTTGGTTTACCTCAAGGATCTGCGTTTATTACAAAAGGCGAGAATACGTATCAAGCAGCGCCGGCAATCTTAAGTGACAATGGCTATACATCAGCCGTATTCCACGGCAATAGCGGTACTTTCTGGAACCGCAATAAGATTTATAAAGCTTTTGGCTATAACCATTTCTTTGATGCCAAATACTATGATACAAGCAACGAAATCGATATGGCCGAATATGGCTTGCTGGATAAACCGTTCTTTGAACAATCAGTACCACTGCTAGAGACATTGCCTCAACCGTTCTATACGAAATTTATTACGGTTGGACACCATTATCCATACAAGATCAATCAAGAGTTGACTACGATTGGGAAAGCGGATACCGGAGATGCGAGTGTCGATGATTACTTCCAAACAGCCCGTTATGCTGATGAAGCAATCCAACAGTTCTTTGCCCAATTAAAAGAAGCAGGTTTATACGAGAATAGTGTATTCGTTCTTTATGGTGACCATTATGGTATCTCGGAAAATCACAATAGAGCCATGTCTAAACTCATGGGGAAAGAAATAGATTCTTTCGAAAGTACAAATTTACAACGAGTACCATTAATTATTCACATTCCTGGTATGGAAGGTGGAGTGAATCATACTTTTGGAGGACAGGTAGATCTTCTGCCGACATTATTACATTTACTTGGTGTGGATACACATAACTATGTTCAATTTGGTACAGATATATTATCCGAAGAGCATAATGAAGTAGTACCATTTAGAAATGGTGATTTTGTTAGCCCAAGTATCTATTCCATCAGTGATAAATTCTATGATGCTAAAACCGGCTTGCCATTGGATGAAAGTCAGCTGGAAACAGCAAATGAGTACAAAAAAGATGTAGATTATAAACTACAATTATCAGATCGAGTTGTGAATGGTGATTTACTAAGATTCTATACACCGGCAGACTTTACTAAAGTCGACCCATCTCAGTTCAATTACAATAAGGACTTAGAAAGTTCTGTTCAATAAACATTAAGGGTAAGATATCACAAGCTATTTTTGTGGAATCTTGCCCTTTTTTGATAGGTATTATTTATTTAGAAAGTAATTTTGTATATATAAGTAAAAGAGATCCAAACTACCTTTAAAAGTAATTTGGAGGGTACACATGCAAAAAGATAAGCAACCTAAGCCTGATGATAGACACAATAATGTGGAACGATTGCATGACATGATTGAGAATACGAAAAGTAAACTAAAAGAAGCAGAAATCAGTATGGAGTTTGCAAGCCCCGAAGAAAGAGAGCGGCTTCAAGATAAAAATGAGCGTCGGAAACAATCCATTGAGGCAATGGAAAATGAAATGCAGGATGAAATGAAGGCCCGTAAAAACAAGAGACTATAGTAATAAGAGCTCAACCATACTTGCGGGTTGAGCTCCTTTTTTATATTCAAGAATGGAAAGTTGAATAATCTTATAGTTCGAGTTTTTCAACTAGAGGAATTCCAATTTTTTTAAGTAAAAAAGAAAGTGATTTCCAAAAAATCTTCTTGTGGAAAGGGAGATGGTTCACATACAAGGCTGTATATTCAGGGGTTCCTTCTCCGCTTCTAGCTTTCTTGAAATTCCCGGCTCCGGCACTTTGGTGATATAATAACTTGTTATCCAGCGCCAATCTTGTGTTTAAGTGCCTTAAAATCCGATATAGTTGGTACTGAGGAAATAATGAAAGGTTATATCCATAAATCGGATTTGTCATCATATTATTCAGTATAAATGTTCCGGAAATTGCCTCCAATTTTCCGTTGATTTTAATTCCTTGAAAGACCAGCAAATTCTTTTTTAATAAGTTTTCAATGAATCTATAGGTGAATTGGGGATTTAAGTCAGAATATTTCTCGATATATAGCTGATTATAAAGCTCAACAATTCTTTCGATATCCTCTGTAGCTAATTCTTTGTTCGTAACAATGGTCATTTCCTTTGTAATACATTTTTCATCTTGTCTTCTTTTCTTTCTTTCACCTTTCCTCGGGGTATTTAATCTACTGTTCGTTGAAATGTAGATATACCGGCTTGGTAATAGATTGAAACCCTCAGCCTCGAAAGATTTCATCATATCCTTATGGCAAATTTCATTTATTGAATGAAAACCTAGTTGGTAGTCAGGAAACCCTTCGATTAGCAGCTCTTTTAATGCAAGTATCTCTTCTTTTGATAAGGGGGCTATTAAATTGGTGGACAAGCAATAATTGTTAATATAAACAATTTTGTTAATCTCGATGATTTTTGCAAAAGAGCCGAAAAAATTAATGATAGCTTCCAGAAAGAATCTTAACGGTTTTGGTGAAACAAAGCGCAATTCTTCCTTTGTATAAGTAATGTAATGTGTGTAGGGTGAGCAAACATACGAATTATCATATGTTGTGTCATTGATTGTACAAGGGATTAACTTTTTTCCAATTGCTGCAAAACAAACTTCCGTTTCTACGTTTCTTATATAAGTGGTTGTATCTGTAATAAACTCTGTAAAATACTCTTTTAGGAAAGTGCCATTTTCATAGAAATTCCAGTCCATTTCAGCCATGTTCTTTTTATCGTAAAGAGTAGCTTTGCAATTATTGGACATTTTGGACAACCTCATCAATCCCCACATTGCTTTGAATTCTTTTTAGTTTTGTTAAACGATGATTCTCCTGATATTTTCTGTAAGTGATTTTTGGGATTAGGTATTGATCTTGCAAGTAGGCCATTAAGTTTGCTCTAATGCTTTCTTCCGTTTCCTGCCTTTTATCTTCATCGAAAACTAAACATTGTACTTCTAAATCTTGAACACTATGTTGAATCACTTTGTATTCCTTTAGATTCTCCGACGCTGTAATGCAAGCTCGTCTTATAAAGTCGGGAAAGACATATTCCAATTGACCGTTTTGCTTGTTTTTAAGAATAAATAGGTCATCCATTCGCCCCTCGATTTGTTCGATTGCCAGCATTGGAGAGCCGCAGGGACATGGTTTGGATTTCAGGGTGAGAATATCATTTAAGCGATAACGAATAATCGGTTGTGTGCGTCGTTTATAATCCGTAATAATTGGATAGAATTTCGTTTTTTCAGCATCCAAAAATTCCTTTTCGATATAGACGATATCTTCGTTTAAATGAATTGTCCCGTGGGAGCAAGTGCAGCCAAGGAAGCCCTCTGTACATTGGTATACTTGATGGATTTTTTGTTTAAATACTTTTTCGATGTACGCTTCATCTAAAGGGTCCAACACTTCAGCCATTGTAATGATCTTGATGGGCTGTATATGAAGTTTATTCTCTTTTACAGCGCTGGCGATACGTCGAACCATTGATGGAGGAGCAGCCAAAATAGTTGGCTGATAGTCCTCAAGTCTTTTAATATGCGAGTCAAATTGATCCAGTAAATCATAAAATGCAAACTCGATTTTTTTACTTCGGACCGACTCGTACAGATTACTGTTTGCACGTAGGAAGAAGGCGATCTTCTCTTTGTTCTTAAAACCATTGGGCAATAATTTGGCTAGAATTGTTCCGGCCCAAGTGGATTGCTCTTCCTTGGAAACCAGGAATATCCCTCTGTTTCCGGATGTACCGGAAGATAACCCGACCGTAGTGCTGCCGATTTTCGGCGAGAAATCTCTGTTTTCTTCTGCATTCATAGCAATTTTAAAAGCCTCATCTTTTCTTACGCCTTGCGTATTCAAATTATCGAAGTTATCCATCATCAACTGTTTATTCATGAAAGGGTAGTGGGTTAAATTGGTTAAGTTAGCTAAGCCATCTTTCCCCAGTTGTTGATAGTAAGGTGAATTTTTATTTATCCATCTGAGGTGTTTTTGTAATTGCTTGTTCTGCCACTTTCGAAAATTTTCTGGTGAATACTTTTGGATTCTTTTTACCTTTAGATAATTTTGTAGAATGTTCATCAATTTAATCATTTGAAACCTCTTTGCTTGGTGAAGTTGTTTACTAAGAATGGTTCTTCACAATGGGAAGGAATTATCTTAATGCCTTTCTCCAACGCATGTAGACGTACGATTTTTCCGAAATTTTCTTTATATTCCTTCGCGTTATCCATAATAAAATAAGCTAATTTGCTAGGTGGCCGATTCTCCCGGAAGGCGGCACTTCTCCAGACAGAGTCCGCTACCAAGAAGACGGTCTCCTTTTTTTCATCTTCAAATATTAGTCCGAATTGGCCTTTGGCGTGACCGGAGAGATTGATTGCCAAACAACTTCCGTCACCCCAAAGGTCGTACAGTGGTTTTTGGAAAACCTTACTAATCATGGAGCTTGTTTGACTGCCGACCGGGGCAGTCTTGGTATCTTCTATAAAGAGAGCTCTCTCTTCAAAATCACTTGGCAATAAATCAGGGATATAGGCAGATTTTGCAGCACCGATTCCTTTTTTAGTTTTCACAGAGTGGTAGGCTTCTTTTGAGCAGATGAAAATGCTGTTAGGAAAATCTTTTAGCCCGCACATATGGTCAGCATGAAAATGACTTAAAAAGATGTAGCGAATCTCATCAGCAAAAATATTCTCTTTTTCCAGCTGCGCGAGTATGCTATCCTCTGCTTTTACATAGACAGGTGTTATTTTTGCGTAAATAGAAAAAGGGAACTTTTTTGTCTCTTCATAGAATCTTTCGGTATAACCTGTATCAAATAAAATATATCCTTTAATGGGATGTTTTAATAAAGCTACCATCGCCGGGAACTTCATTTCATAAGATGGTTCATCCTTTAAAGCCACTTTTGCATCATGCGTACAGTAGCCGGCTTGAAATAGTTTATATGTCAACATTTTGAGTATTCCACCATTCTGCAAACTTATTAATGCCTTCTTCAACCGAAATGCGCGGTTTATATCCCAACTCTGTTTTAGCTGCATCGATGTTTAAAGTTTGAGAGTGGGCCAGAACCGTCACAGTGTAGGGAGTGATAATGGGCTCTTTTTTAATATTGAACAATCGATAGGTTTTTTCTAAAAAGCTTGCAGCGAGTAAAATAGTTTCATATTTCATTTCTTTCTTTTTTATTGGCTGTCCAAGCAATAAGAAAACTTTCTCTAATAACTCGTTCAAATACATCGGCTCACCATTTGTAATATTATATTTCTTGCCAAGAGTCCGCTCATCTGAAAACAGACAAAGACATATAGCATCCACAACATTTTCGACATATGTAATATCAGTCAATATTCTTGCACCATCAATAAATGGCAGTCCGGATTTCTGGTTTGTTTTGATTAGTCTTGGAATAATCGCATTATCCCCAGGTCCGAACAAGGCGCGAGGTCTAATTGTGATCGTCGGTAGGCCATGATTAAAAGCTTCATCGACAACCTCTTCCGCCATTCTTTTCGTTTTTGCATAGTTATTAACGGCGGGATTAGGTAAAGCACTGTCCTCTTTAACATTTATTTTTGAGCGTTCCTGCAAACTAAAATAAATACTTGGAGTAGAAACATGTACGAATCTTTTTATGCTATAAAAGAGGGCGGCGTCGACCATGTTTTGTGTACCGAAGACATTCGTATTATAAAAATCCTCGTATTTTCCCCATACTGAAGAAAGTGCTCCGCAATGAATCACCACATCTTGATTTTGCATTACCTGAAAAATCCCATTCCGGTCTTCCAGAGACACTTCTACAAAACGAACCTCTTGAGGAAGAGTGCTGCCTATAGTTCTGTTGCGACCGATTGCCGTTACCTTAAATCCATCTTCAGCTAATCTTTTAACAAGATGTTGCCCTAAAAACCCCGTGGCTCCCGTTACTAAAATATTGCTTTTCAATCAATTCTCACTCCTCTCCATTCCATTCAATGTCCAATGTACTCATTTGATAGCTGGATATTTTTCTCTTCCTCGATTCATTCAACAAATATATAAAGCTGCTAATTTGACTGAAAAAGGTACGTGGATCTTTTGAATTCCAGACAATATCTTTTGCTCTGGTCATTTTATAAATCTGTTTTAATATGTTTTTAGAAAATAGAGTTTGCAGCATTGCCAGGCTGAGCATCGTTGTTTCTGTACCTACTCTATAGGATTTCGGTATCTGCTTTTGCTTTGCAAGAGGGAACAGGCAAATACCGCTGGTTGTTCTTGGATTACATTCAATCGGATAAAAATCTCCTTTGCCATTCAAAATCAAATCAAAAGCAATTTGCCCTGTATACTGATATTCCTCAATATAGTGTCTCACGAATTCTTCCAATTTCCGATTTGCAAAAGGTTCAAAGTAAATGGTAGCGCCAAGTCCAACACTATCATTTGTTTGGTAGGCGCTAAACATAAGCATAAGCCCCTTATCAGCTATGGCATATGTGCAAATTTGTTGGCCTTCGATTTTTTCCTGGATAACCCAGAGGTTTTTCTTCTGATAGAGTAAATCAGGTATTTCAGCGCCTTTCTTAAAACTAACTTCGGTACCGAATCTTGAATACGCGGGTTTACATACATATTCATTATCTAAATGGATGGAGTTAGCCTCCAAATAATCCGAGATTTCGGCTCTGTCGATAGTTTTAGTTGTATCGATAACCGATGTACAAGGTACATGAATAAATTCACTAAACTTATCCCTTAATGTGTTGATGAACAATCCCTTGTGGTGAAAGATTTTTAATTTATTTAACGGTTCACAAAAAACTCGGCAATACTCTGAGAGTTGTTCATGTGCTAAGGCAATATGAAACACTTCTTCACAAGTAGGGATTAATAGTTCGATTTTATATTTTTTAATGATCTTGATTAAATCTTGGATATAGGCATGTCGATTCTCATTTGGTGAGCATACCCGTAATACTTTTTCAAACATGTTCGAACGCATACATAAGTGTCTAGGTAAACTTTCTGCCATGAATAGGTTGTCCCCTTGTTCTTTTAGCAAGCGGGCGAGATAATAAGTCGCAGGAGCACGCCCTCCTGTAAGCAAGATATTAATACTCAAACACAATCCCCCCGATAGATAGTCCTGCTGAAGTACCTAAAAGCATAATTTTGCTTCCTCGTTGCACTTTGTTCTGCACAATTGCTTCGTGCAGAGCCATTGGAATACTAGATGCGATAGTGTTCCCATGATTGTGGATAATGTTCATGAACTTTGCTTCTGCAATGCCTAGTTTTTTCCTTAAAATCCTCATTGCCATGCCGCTCGCTTGGTGTGGCACTACTAGATTAATATCATCCATTGTACAATCGGAAAAGGCTAATAATGTATCTACAAAATCACCAATATTTCTTGAGGATAATTTGAAGATCGATTTTCCGTTCATATCAAAAAGGAAGTCTGTTTCGACTGCATTTTGGTTATTTGGATGTAATCTAGTTCCGCCTCCGCGAATTTCGGTATAATGGGCACCATCGCTAAATGTTTCCATATGTCCTGCCAATACTTTGGAATTTCCATTTTCCGGTGTTTTCGTCAGTATAGCAGCAGCGGCGCCATCTCCGAACAATATCGCATTTTCTTTAGCTTCCCAATTTAATCCAACAGAAGCAATTTCACTGGAAACCAGCAGTACGTTATTGTATCTACCACTATGTACTAAATAAGAGATTGTATCAAAGCCCGTTACGAAGCTTAGACAAGTGGAGTTGATATCAAAACAAGGGATTTTTGATTCACTTAAACCCAGTTGCTTTTGAACAAGTGCTGCATTGCACGGAATTGGTTGTTCCATTGTCCCACTTACACTTACGATGCAATCTATCTCTTCTTTATGTATCCCTGCCTCGTTTATAGCTTCGCTTGCGGCATGGGCTGCCATTTGTGAAGCAGTTTCATTTCCAACGAAGGAGCGAAGGGCAACACCTGATTTTTGCTCTACCCAGCCCTTTTTTACTCCCAGCAGTTCATCGAGTTCGTGTGCAAATACCTTTTTATTAGGTAGATATTTTCCTGTACCTATAATTTTTACATTTCTAACTTGAGACATAATTCTTCTTTCCGCCTTCCGCATATAAAAAACGTATACTCCATAACTCGTGTTTAATAGATCTATATTAACTCTAATAAGTTAGACGCTTTTCCAACCCATGAATTGATAGTTGTTGTTATTGTTTAATGCCTAATTATTGATGAATACGTTCAATGCTTTATCAATTGAACTTTTAACCATTGCTTATTGTTGCTTCTTTATTTTCTTTAACATTATCAGAATCATTATTTATTAGTCTATGGGAATTATAGAAGGCTACTTTTAAAATACTTTTTCTTTTTTTAAGTCCTAAAGTTTACACCTGAATTCAAGGATTTGCACTGAAAAAATGAATGGGTGGGGTTAGCTTCCATCCGGAGTAACTGTAACAGTAAAAAGTGTCTTTCATAATAAAAAATAATATTTACTTTTTTAAAGCATGGGAGTATGATATCAATGTTCTAAATTTCTAAATCGCTGAAACCAATAGGTACGGGGGAACCATTACTAGATGGGTGATTTTTTATCCATTCTTGGGGTGAATCCTTATTAGGTAGGGCTACTCAATGGTCCGAATCCGACAGCTAACCTCGTAAGCGTTATATGAGAAGGAAGGTGGAGCTTGTGACCCCAAAAAAATAGGTGTCTACAGGTCTATTTAACTATGGCTTGTAGGCACTTTTTTATTGTTTCAAGAACTATTATATAAAACGAAGGAGCAATTTAAATGCTTTCATCATTCAAACGATTTCTAATTGGGCGTCCTTTAAAAAACGATGAGATAGGAGACCAAAAACTTAGTAAAACAAAGGCGTTGGCCATCCTTTCTTCAGATGCATTATCCTCTGTTGCCTATGGTCCGGAACAAATACTGATTGTATTAATTACAATATCCGGTTTGGCGATGTGGTATTCGGTGCCGATTGCGCTATGCGTGTTGATTCTTTTGGCTGTTTTGATTTTGTCCTATAAACAGATTATTTTTGCTTATCCACAGGGTGGTGGAGCGTATGTAGTTTCTAAAACTAACTTGGGAATGAATTGTGGTTTAGTAGCAGGGGGCTCCCTGCTGGTTGATTATATTCTAACTGTTGCAGTAAGTGTTTCTGCTGGAACTGATGCGATTACATCTGCTTTCCCGTCATTACAAAATTATAATGTTGAGATTGCTGTTTTATTTGTCATATTGCTTACAATCCTAAATTTAAGAGGGGTAACCGAATCAGCTTCAATTTTAGCCTACCCTGTATATTTATTTGTTTTGGCAGCATTTATTTTGATTGGTGCGGGTATATTCAATGTTTTAACTGGAAATATTTCTCCAGAATTGCACACACCTATTGGAACACCTGTTGCGGGAATTGGCTTATTTATACTTTTAAAAGCATTTGCTTCTGGTAGTTCGGCTTTAACGGGAGTTGAAGCGATCTCTAATGCGATTCCTAATTTTAAAGACCCGGCACCTAAAAATGCAGCAAAAACCTTGGCTGTTATGGGGGGATTACTTGCAATATTATTTACTGGAATTGTTGTGTTGGCCTATTTTTATGGAATAATACCAAAAGCAGAGGCAACAGTTGTTTCTCAAATTGCCGAGAGTATTTTTGGGCGCAATTTCATGTACTTCTTTATACAAGGGACAACAGCATTAATTTTGATTTTGGCTGCAAACACGGGTTATTCTGCTTTTCCATTGTTGGCAGTTAATCTTGCTAAAGATAAATTTATTCCAAGAATGTTTCTTGCTAGAGGGGATCGTTTAGGATATTCAAATGGTATTATCGTACTCGGAGTGGCTTCTATAATGCTCATACTTGTATTTCACGCAAAAACGGAGCATTTAATTCCACTTTATGCAGTAGGGGTTTTTGTTCCATTTACACTCTCGCAAACCGGGATGATGATGAAATGGCTTAAAGAAAAGCCTAAAGGATGGGTTACTAAGTTCATCATCAATACGACAGGTGCCTTTATTAGTTTAATAGTTACAATGATTTTTTTTATTACAAAGTTTACTCAAGTTTGGTCAATACTAATTTTCCTGCCTATTATTGTATGGATCTTTTATCGAATAAAAAAACACTATGTTGCTATTGGGGATCAGTTAAGACTTACAAATGACGACCTAGTGAAAAAAATAGAGGGAAATGTGATTATTGTTCCGATTGCCGGGATGACTCGTGTAGTAGAGGGGTCATTAAATTATGCAAAGTCTCTAATGCCTGATCAAATTATTGCAGTAAATGTGGGATTTGAGAAAGAAAGTGAGAAAGCATTTAAAGAAGAATGGCAAACGTGGCAACCCGATGTTCGATTGGTGACTTTGTATTCTCAATTTAGAAGTGTTCTTGGTCCTCTTAATAGATTTATTGAAGCTGTAGAACGTAAAGCAAGTGAGTCCAACTATCAGGTTACGGTTGTGATTCCGCAATTTATTCCAAAGAAAGGATGGCACAACATACTTCATAATCAATCGGGACTGTTGATTCGCTCTTATCTATTGTATAGAAAGAATGTAGTAGTCGCTACAGTCCCATATCACCTAAAAAAATAATAACAGCTTTTTTGAACAGTGAAGAAGATAATCTGCTTCTTCACTGTTTTTATAGAGTCATAGCGTTAATAAAATACATAGAATTCTACAGTTATTATTTACTATCTATGAACAGTAGTTACTATGTGATATTATCAACAAAGATAATGTTGTTATTTTAATAGGAGGAAGTACCCGTGGTTTCTATGAAAGACCTCATTTCTAACTCTCGAAAAAAGCCTATAAAAAGAGGTTTGTCAGAAAATCAGCTACACGTCCAGAATGATGAATTGCTCCCTTTTTTAAAGAATTACGGGGGAAACCATGTCTCACATCTCATTTTTTTACAAGATAAAGAACAGTTTTGGACAAAAGATTTGAATGTACTGATTGTGTATAAACAAATTTTCGATAAATACGTTGTGCTTGGCGATCCTATTGGCGATGAATCGAATTTTCATACAGCAATAAAAGAATTTAATGAGTTTTGTAAGGGGAACAGGGTAAAACCGATTTATTATCAAGTAAATCCCCTTTATATGCAACTCTATCATGATGCTGGATTTCGATTCATGAAGCTTGGGGAAGAAGCGATTATAAAGCTTAATGACTTTTCATTAGCAGGAAAAAAGGGAGCAAAATTACGTACCAGGGTTAATAAGTTTGCTCGAAATGGCTTTACATTCCGTGTTGTGGAACCACCACACTCTTCTAAACTCATCTCTGAAATTAAAAGTATTTCAGATTGCTGGTTAGGAACAGAAAAAGAGAAGGGGTTTTCTGTTGTATCTTTTTGTGAAGAATATGTTTCACGGTTTCCGATAGCACTTCTACATAATCCAGATGGAAAAATTATTGCATTTGCTACACTAGCAACGGATTACAAGCAAACAATAACGATTGATCTTATGAGAAACTGTAGGCAGAGTCCACATGGGACAATGGATGTGCTATTTACAAATATAATAATATGGGCAAAGGATGCCGGCTATCCAAAATGTAGTTTAGGGATGGCACCACTAGCTAATGTGGGGAATTGCAAACACTCATTTATTAGCGAAAAGACGATTCGTTTTGTCTATCACTATGGAAATAAGAAGTACAATTTTAGAGGTTTAAAAGAGTTTAAAGGCAAATTTGCGACAGACTGGGAACCCAAGTATCTCGCGTATAAGAAATCCTTTTTACCGATTATTTTCTTGCAATTAATACTGTTGATTAATCGTAAAAATCAACGAGAAACAGTCTTGCGGAAGAACATGGTTAGAAAAATACTCGATAGAAAATTGCGGTTCCAATAATGGATCAGAATCTTTACTAGAGTGTAAATGTTAAAATAATCACGGGTTATCGTTGCTTAAAGTAAGAGCCGGAAAGGTAGTTATGTTAATAAGAAAAGGGTTATTCCTTAAGTTTATGAAATATAGTTTTGTAGGTTGTATAAGTACGTTAATCTATTTTCTTTCAGTCTTTCTTTTTATTGAAGCTATACATATGGATCCGGTGATGGGATCGGCAGTTGCTTTTATCATAATGACCATCGTATCGTTTTTTCTGAATGTAAAGTATACCTTTGACAGTATTATTACTAGGCAGAAAGCAATACGATTTATGACTGTATCTGCAATTGGATTTTTATTAAACTTCATATTGATGTTTGTCATTGTTCGTATTTTTGATTTTCATTATTTCGTTGGAGAATTAGTTACGATATCAATCATTCCTATAGTTAATTTTATACTAAATAATTATTGGACCTTTCAATCGAATACATGAATCTGCTAGCAGATAAAAACGCAAAGCCCGAAAAGCAAATTTTTCGGGCTTTTACTTATGAGAAAAAAGTCAGATAAATGGAAAGAATTATTAAGTGAATTACATTTTTTTGTAAAGAATCTAGTTGGAATTCTGAATATTAACAATAATTTACAACAATTGCATTGATTTTAATATGAATTTACAAAAGCTTTACAAAAGACGCGATGAAAATTTACAGTATGCATTTATTCTGTAATTAGACATAGTGCGACAAAAATTCCTAACATACTTTCTTGGAGGTAAGAAATGAGCATTATAAAAATAGTGAAATTTGGATTACTCACATTATCTGTGCTTGCTGTCCTTTCAGCATGTACAACTGATGATAAAAATAATTCACAAGCATCCAGCAGTAATGGAGATACAATCGCTATTTCCGGATCTACGTCTGTTGGACCGCTTGCTGAAAAGTTGGCACACAAGTATGGTGAACAAGAAAATACCAATATAGAAATCAACCAAATTGGTTCTTCCGCAGGAATTACAAACGCAATTAGTGGAGTATCCGAAATCGGGATGTCTTCAAGGGATTTAAAGGAAGAAGAGAAAGCGCAGCTGAATGAAGTTGTCATTGCTTATGACGGAATAGTTGTTGCAACTCATCCGACAAACAAGGTAAAAGATTTAACATTGGAGCAAGTGAAACAAATCTTTACTGGTGAAGTAACGAACTGGAAGGAATTCGGGGGAGATGATATGGAGATTGTGGTTGTCTCCCGTGAAGATGGTTCAGGATCTCGTGATGCTTTCCAAGAAATTGTTGACTATAGTTCAGGTGATCTTATAAAAAATGCAATTATTGCAAGTGGTAACGGCAATATTAAAACAACCGTAGCGAACAATAAGCATGCTGTTGGATTCATTTCCTTTGAATATATCGACGATTCGATATCGACAATTGACATCAATGGTGTAGAAGCCACAGCCGACAATGTACTGGAACAAAAATATAAATTATCAAGACCATTCTTATTTGTCCATAAAGATGGTCAACTCTCTCAGGCAGGACAGAAATTCATTGATTTTATCTTAAGCGAGGATGGACAAGCTATTGCGAAAGAAGCAGGGGCAATCCCGATTAAGTAAGCTTGTGTTATTAGGAAGACAACATCAAATATTTTGAACGTAATTTTGGAGGAGTAAAGGTGTCTATCCCAACAACTAATCATACCGAGAAAATCGGCAACGCGAATAAAAGAAAGTACTTGCTCGAAAAAGTGTCATCAAAAGTATTTCTGATTTGTGCACTTTTATCAGTATTCACATTATTGCTTATCATTGGATTTGTATTCTATAAAGGAGCCCATCCTTTTGTTGCGGGTGGCTATAGCTTTGTTGACTTTCTCCTAGGGACGGATTGGGTTCCAAGCGAGGATAAATTTGGTATATTGCCGATGATTATCGCTTCGATCTATGCAACGATTGGCGCATTAATCATCGGGGTGCCTATAGGATTATTTACAGCCATATTCTTAGCGGAGATTGCTTCAAAAAGAGCTGCGAAAATCATATCTCCTGCGATTCAATTATTGGCGGGCATTCCATCAGTATTATACGGTGTATTTGGACTGGCGATTATTGTCCCGTTCTTGCAGAATACTTTAGGGCTGGTAAAAGGTCAAAGTTTGATTGCTGTTATTCTTGTTCTTGCTATCATGATGCTGCCAACGATCGTGACAGTAGCCGAAACAGCGATTCGGGCAGTCCCTAAAACGTACAGGGAAGGGTCTTTGGCACTGGGTGTTTCACAGATTGGAACAATCTTCAGGGTTGTTGTACCGGCCGCAAAATCCGGGATTTTAACGGCTATCGTACTTGGATTAGGAAGAGCAATCGGAGAAACAATGGCTGTAATCTTGGTTGCGGGGAACAGTTTAATCGTTCCGACGAGCTTAACGGATAGCATCCGCCCATTAACAACAAACATAGCATTGGAAATGGGTTATGCAGCAGGAACACACCAGGAAATGCTTTTTGCAACAGGTATCGTTTTATTCTCATTTATTTTAATCTTGAATTTTGTACTGGCAAGAATCAGCGCGAAGGGTGGTAACTAGGATGAGACAATTCAAAGATAATTTGCTAAATGGTCTATTATGGTTGTCGGCATTCTTATCAGTAGCAGTTCTCGTGATGATTGTTGGATTTATCTTTTATAAGGGCTTCGGGCTGATTAGCTTTGATTTCATCTTCGGTGATTATTCTCCAACTGGCGGTGGAGGAATACTGCCTATGATTGTAACCACAATCTATACAATTGCTATTTCACTCATTATTGCAACACCGATCGGGATTTTAGCTGCGGTTTATTTGCAGGAATATGCGAAACAGGGCCGTTTGGTAAAAGTTATTCGCTTTGCAACAGAAAGTTTAACAGGGATTCCGTCGATTATTTATGGTTTATTCGGAGCAGTATTCTTTGTAACGACATTAAAATTGGGTATGTCCATTATAGCGGCATCCCTTACATTAACGATCATTGTATTGCCGGTTATTATCCGGACAACTGAAGAAGCATTAAAGACTGTCCCGGCAGCATATCGGGAAGGCTCATTGGCACTTGGAAATACGAAGCTGCAAACACTATATAAAGTTATTTTGCCCAGTGCGATGCCAGGGATTTTATCAGGCATTATCCTTTCGATTGGACGAATTGTAGGGGAATCGGCGGCGATTTTCTTAACAGCCGGTACTGTAGCAGCAATGCCGGAAAGTATTTTTTCTTCGGCAAGAACATTAACCGTTCACTCATATCTTGTTACACAAGAGGCTGGGGATATTGAACTTGCAGCGGCCATTGGGATTGTGCTCATCGTTTTAATACTGGCAATTAATCTTTCGGCAACATTTATCTCGAAAAAATTAAATAAAGCAACAAACAAATAAGGAGTATGTTATGACTACATCAGTAATGGAACATACAAATACAACGACTAAACAAAACGAGACAGGGAAGGGTATATCGGAAATGGAGCAACGTAAAGACGGAGCATCGAAAATAAATGTAAAAGACCTAAATTTGTTCTATGGTGAAAAACAAGCACTATATGGCGTTTCCCTTGATATTCATGAAAAACAAGTGACGGCATTGATCGGTCCATCTGGTTGCGGGAAATCAACTTTCTTGCGTAGCCTGAATCGAATGAATGATTTAATTGATGGAGTGAAAATTACAGGCGATATCCTTATTGATCAGGAGAATATTTATAATTCGAATGATGTCATTAAATTACGAACTAAAGTAGGCATGGTGTTCCAAAAACCGAATTTATTCCCAATGAGCATTTATGACAATGTAGCTTATGGCCCTAGAGGACAAGGAATCAAAAATAAAAAAGAGCTTGATAAGATTGTAGAGGAAAGCCTGCGTGGTGCTGCAATTTGGGATGAGGTGAAAGATCGCCTAAAAACTTCAGCCCTAGGTTTGTCAGGTGGACAGCAACAGCGTGTATGCATCGCGCGTGCGATTGCCATGAAGCCGGATGTAATCCTGATGGATGAACCTACTTCAGCCCTGGATCCAATCTCTACTTTAAAAGTTGAAGAGCTGATTACAAACATGAAGAAAGATTATACAATTGTAATTGTTACTCATAACATGCAACAAGCTGCAAGGATTTCTGATAAAACAGCGTTTTTCCTAAATGGGGAAATTGTTGAATACGACAATACAGATGAAATATTCTCAACACCACAGGATCAGAGAACTGAAGATTATGTTACAGGTCGATTCGGATAAGGAGGGATAACCATGGTCATTCGTGAGAATTTCGAAAAAAATTTAGAAGAACTAAAAAGAAAAATCGGTGAAATGTCCGAGTTATCAATCACTGCACTTGAAAAAGCCTTTAAAGCTTTAAAAACGCAGGATATAGAAATTGCTTTAAAAGTGATTGAGGGAGACAACGCAATCGATAACCTGGAACTGGAAATTAATCAGTTTGCCATTTGGCTGATGGCAAAGGAAGCACCTGTTTCAAGAGATTTACGTGAAATTATCGGTGCAATAAAAATCTCATCGGAAATTGAACGAGTAGCTGATTTTGCAGTAAATATCGCAAAAGCAACGATTAAGATTGGTACTGCCAAATCACTGCTTGAAATTACTAATCTAGAGAAGATGAAAGAACTCGCGATTGAGATGCTTCAAAAAGCTGTGCAGTCCTTTACAGAGGAAAATATCGCATTAGCTAAAGAAGTTGGAGAACTAGAGGATGAAGTGGATCGTTATAATGGGGAAACTTACAAGACTATTACGAATTATCTAAGTGAGCATCCGGAAGAAATGAATCAACTACTGCAACTATTGTTCGTTAACCGCCATCTTGAAAGAACCGCAGATCATATTACGAATATTGCCGAAAGTACTGCCTACCTAATTAAAGGTCAAATATACGATTTTAATTCTTAATGCCAAAACGAATTCCTGTTTATGGGGAATTCGTTTTTTGTTTTATGGTGGTTAGTTAGGGATAGTATAAATTTTAGAACTTTCAGTTATTTTACACCTCAAATATTATACTGTTATAATTTGAATGTATAAATGAATGCTTGTAATTTCTCGTAATTGCAAAAATTATTCTAAATAATTCTTGATTATTAAATGTAGATTCTAGACGTATGTTTGCAATTCGAAGTTAAAACTGTTAAGTAGGCATATAAAAATACTTTCAAAAAGAAAGTAATACAGTGTCGGAAAAATGGGTAAAGAACGATAAAGGAGGAGAACGTATGGAGTGGTTTGGTAATTTATTAGGAATTATAAATACATATTTGTATTCTTACATACTGATTATCTTGTTAGTAGGAGCAGGGTTATTCTTTACGTACAAAACAAAGTTCATTCAATTTAGAATGGTTCCGGAAATGTTTAAATTGCTTGTAGAGAAATCGCCAACAGATAATGCAGGCAAGAAAAAAGGGATTTCTTCTTTCCAAGCATTCACAATATCTGCAGCCTCTCGTATCGGGACCGGGAATATTGCTGGTGTTGCAACAGCCATTGCTCTAGGAGGGCCAGGTGCTGTTTTTTGGATGTGGATGATTGCGTTAATTGGTGGAGCTTCTTCATTGATTGAAAGTACCCTCGCACAAGTGTATAAAGTAAAAGATTCCAGCACCGGCATGTACCGTGGTGGTCCTGCTTACTATATGGAAAAAGGGTTAAACAAAAGATGGATGGGTGTACTCTTTGCGGTTGTTATTACGTTAACTTATGGTTTTGTATTCAATGCTGTTCAAGCAAACACGATTACAATCGCTTTTGAAGAAAGCTTTGGTACAAATCGTGTCGTTATCGGGATCATTATTTCCATACTAACAGCTGTTATTGTATTTGGCGGGTTAAAACGTGTCGTTAGCGTTACGCAAGTAATTGTACCGGTTATGGCCATAGCTTATATCTTGATAGCCTTACTGGTAGTGATTTTGAATATTACTGAAATACCTAATATGTTTGTTCTGATTTTTAAATCTGCATTTGGATTGGAAGAAGCCTTTGCAGGGATGATCGGGGCAGCGATCATGAACGGGATTAAACGTGGTCTATTCTCAAATGAAGCTGGTATTGGTTCTGCACCGAATGCGGCAGCGACAGCATCAGTTTCTCACCCGGTAAAGCAAGGGTTAATCCAAACTTTAGGGGTATTTATTGATACATTGCTAGTGTGTACTTCAACAGCAGCAATCGTATTGCTAAGTGATGCGTATCTTCAATCAGATTCAGCTTCAATCAATTTAACGCAAGTTTCGCTGATTTCTAATCTAGGAGAGTGGGCTGGAATCTTCTTGGCAATTGCTGTATTCTTGTTCGCTTATAGTACTGTTATCGGAAATTATTACTATGGTGAAACAAATATTGGATTTATAAAAGAATCGAAAACTGCCTTACTAATATTCCGTATTCTAGTTGTAGGTTTCGTTATGTTTGGGTCGGTTGCGAAAGTACAGATTGTATGGGATTTAGCAGACCTCTTCATGGCGATGATGGCAATTATCAACTTAATTGCAATCTTGATGCTATGGAAAGTGGCGAAGCCGGTTATCCAAGATTATATCGCCCAACGCAGACAGGGGAAAAATCCTGTGTTCTATAAGAAAAACGTTCCCAATATCGGAGAAGTTGAATGTTGGGGAGACGAAGAAGAAAATCGATAAGACAAATAAAAACGAATTCCTGATTATCGGGAATTCGTTTTTTTAATTAAGTACATATGTAGACTAACTAGTTACTTATATAAATCTTACAATACTATGCCTACTAATAAAAATTCTAATTAAGTACTATTTAGGTGAGCGGGCTAAGCACACAAGTCCCAGAGCCAACTTGTAGTTGTCTCTACGACTCGTTTCTGGGGCCAACACGAAGTTGGTCATGGGGACAATGCAACAGGACGTTGCGGTTTTGTCCCCGGCTTTGTGTAAGGCCCGCTCACAAAAATTTATACTTCTATAGGTTCCGTAAAAACTACGCAGCTTACATGGTAGGCTGCGGTTTCTTAAATGGACAACTTTCTGAATAAGTACCGAATAGTACTTTCTATTAAAATTTATATGTCTATATTACAAAATGAATAATTCGCTACTCGATAGTATTTTGGTTACTCAAGCGAATCAATAAATCGCTTGATGCGTTTAATGGCTTCTTGCAGCTGTTCTAGAGAGGATGCATAAGAGCAGCGGATATGCCCTTCGCCGCTTTCCCCAAACACATCACCTGGAACCACGGCCACGCCTTCTTGCAATAGTAGTCTTTCGGCAAATTCCTGGGAAGTCAATCCTGTTGATTGAACGGAAGGAAACGCATAGAAGGCTCCTCCAGGCTCATGGCACTCCAGTCCAATCTCATTAAAGGATTGCACGATATAATTTCTGCGTCGGCGATAGCTTTTTACCATTTCTTCAACATCGGGACGCCCATTTTTTAAAGCTTCAATAGCAGCATATTGGCTCATTGTAGACGCACACATCAATCCATACTGGTGAACCTTCAGCATTGCACTTGATATCTCGACAGGTGCACAAACAAACCCTAGACGCCAGCCGGTCATGGCAAAACCTTTTGAGAAACCGGAAACTAAAATCGTTCTTTCCAGCATCCCATCAATTGCAGCCATGCTTGTATATTCTTCATCATATGCCAGCTCAGCATAGATTTCGTCGGCAATTACTAAAAAATCATATTTATTGGCTAATTGTGCTAAACCCTCTAATTCACTTTTGCTTAACATCGTGCCTGTAGGGTTATTAGGTGAACAGATCATGATTGCTTTTGTTTTTTCTGTTATTACCGCTTCGATTTGATCGGGTAAAATTTTGAAATCATTTTCTTTTAAGGCTTGCACTTGGACAGCCACGCCACCTGCCAATTCAACCATTGGTACATAGGAAACGAAGCATGGTTCCACAACGATGACTTCATCACCCGGGTCCAAAATTGTTCTCAATGCAATATCGATGGCTGAACTTGCACCAACAGTTACGATGATTTCATCGGTTGGCGAGTACGATACATTAAATTGAGTTTTCATATAGTAGGCGATTTCTTCGCGTAACTCCAATAATCCCGCATTTGGGGTATAGGAAGTGTAGCCTTGCTCAAGCGAAGAAATGGCAGCTTCTCTGATGTGCCAAGGTGTTACAAAATCAGGTTCCCCAACTCCTAAAGAGATGACGCCTTCCATTCCTGCTGCCAAATCGAAAAAGCGGCGGATTCCTGATGGTTTTAGTTCATGTACCAATTTCGATACATACGTACGTTTTGTTGATTCCATTACGGTGACACCACAATTCTTTTGTCTTTGTTATCAGGTTCAAAAATGATTCCATCATGCTTATATTTCTTCAAAATGAAGTGTGTAGTTGTAGAAATGACAGAATCAAGAGTAGAAAGCTTTTGAGAGACAAAGTTTGCCACTTCATTCATTGATTTTCCTTCTACAATAATCGATAAATCATACGTGCCAGACATCAAGTAAACTGAATTTACTTCATCAAAACGATAGATTCTTTCTGCAATCTCATCAAAGCCAACTCCGCGTTTTGGTGTTACTTTTACGTCGATCATCGCTCGAACTCCTGGGTGTTCCTCAACTTTTGTCCAATCGACAATTGAAATATATCGAACAATAACTTTATTTTCTTCTAGTTTCTTGATGGATTGCTCGGTTTCTTCCACGCTTAGGCCGACCATTTTGGCGATATCCCCAGTTGCGGTGCGGGCATCCTTTTCTAAAATTTCTACTATTTCTAGTTCTTTTTCATTTAGTCTCATGAAAAGACCTCCATATGGTTATTAAATATTTTATATTATAGCAAAATTCCGACGGTAGTATAGGGGGAAAGCTGAATTTGAAATACTTTCTTTAATTGTGAAATAAAGCGAGAACATTTATGGTTGAATGAGAGAGGTATTATTTGGAACTGTATGTGCAAATTGAGTAAAGTTCGGTTTGTTTAATAGTATTTAATGGATGGAAAATGGCTGATGTGATAAATTAAGGAATACATGAGTTTAACAGGTAGAGTATAAAGGAGAAGCAACATGACTAATAATGATTTACTGATTCGGTTACGTTATGCATTGGATATTAAAAATACAGATATGGTCGAGATATTCAAATTGGGCGGCAAAGAATTGTCAAAAGAAGAAGTGCTTAAACTCCTGACAAAACCGCAATTTGATGAAGATGGAGAAATTGACCTAAGCAACCCTAATTTTATTCTTTGCGACTATGACACATTGGAAGCATTCTTAAACGGTTTTATAACATTTAAGCGTGGTAAAAAGGAGCAAAAACCGGGCCAGGCTAAAGCTCCAGAACAAATGGGTAAAAGAGATACGGCAAACAACCTATTCATTAAGCGGGTAAAAATTGCTTTAAGTTTAACGACTGAAGACATGATCGATATCTTTTATGATGCAGGATTAAATGTGTCCAAAGGTGAAATTGGGGCAATTTTAAGAAAAGCTGATCACCGTAACTATAAAGAATGTGGAGATAACTTCACGCGCAACTTTATAAAAGGATTAACAATGCGATACCGCGAGCCACAAGAACAATAAAAAAGGAGCTGCTTCACATGAAGCAGCTCCTTTTCTTTAATTTAACTATCCTTGAGAACGTTTATTGGCAATGTCAGCAGTCGCTGTAAATAATACGTCCGAAGAAGAGTTAAGTGCAGTTTCACATGAGTCCTGTAAAACACCGATGATGAAACCAACACCTACAACTTGCATAGCGATATCGTTTGAAATACCGAATAAGCTGCATGCAAGCGGGATTAGCAATAGTGAACCACCTGCAACACCGGAAGCCCCAGCAGCAGATACAGCAGATAAGACAACTAGAATAACTGCAGTCCATAAATCAACTTCAATCCCAAGTGTATTAGCAGTAGCAAGCGTTAATACCGAGATTGTCACAGCGGCACCCGCCATATTAATTGTTGCTCCTAAAGGGATTGAAACCGAATAAGTATCTTCATCTAGGCCTAATTTTTCGCATAATGTCAGATTCACCGGAATATTGGCAGCTGAACTTCGTGTGAAGAAGGCTGTTATTCCACTTTCTCTTAATGTTCTTAATACTAATGGATATGGATTTTGACGAGTGAAAACCAATGTAATCAAAGGATTCACGACTAAGGCAACAAAGAACATACTGCCAAGCAGTAAAACTAAAAGCTGTCCATATTCAACAAGTGATCCTAGACCATTTGTATAAATAGCGTCAAATACAAGGCCCATAATACCGAATGGAGCTAATTCGATTACCCATTTTACGATATTTGAGATGGCATCGGAAAAATTGGCGATCATTGTTTTAGTGCTATCCGCTGCTTTTTTTAATGCAAAACCAAATACAATCGCCCAAGCTAAAATGCCTAAATAATTAGCGTTTAAAATGGCGCTTATTGGGTTGTCCACAATGCTATATAAAAGAGTTTGAATTACTTGCATTATTCCTTCAGGAGGTGCAACTTCTTCGGCCCCGGATGTCAAAGTCAAGGTTACTGGGAAAAGGAAACTAGCAACAACCCCAACAACACCAGCTAGTACTGTTCCAATTGCATAGAGTACCAAAATAAATTTCATATTCGTTTTCTTACCGCTTTTGTGGCTTGAGATAGCATTCATAACCAAGAATAAAACTAATACTGGCGCTACCGCTTTTAATGCGCCTACAAATAAAGAACCGAAAATGGAAACCCAGCTTGTAGCTTCAGGTATTGTAAGAGCGAATAGAATACCAATAATGATTCCTAGCAGGATTCTTTTTACTAGGCTAATTTGACTCCACTTATGTACGATGTTTTTCATGACGTCCCTCCGAGTGTTATAAATATTATGTTAGTAGAGTGTACAAGTGTATCGTCCAAGTGGACAATGATAAAACAAAGTGTAACATAGAAATGTGAATTAGGAAACATGAAATTATTTCAAAATACATAAAAAGCGAATGAAATATAAAAATGCAATTATACATATAATCAATTTATCACAAAAGGCGAACATTAATTATAAATTGTATTATATTATACGCATTTAAGTTAAATGGATAAGGTCTTTAGTATTTGATGTTAATAAGAAATAATAAAGTTTTAGAAGATAAACGTTTTGTGGTTTTCAATGTTATAGTAAAACAGAAATTAGAGATTTCGAGCTATACCGCAAGAAAAAACATTTCTCGGGAAATAAACGACATTCCTCTACAATTTTTGAAAATAAATAAAAAGCGTAAAATGAAAAAATCATTCTACGCTTTTTGATAAAATTTACGTTTTTTAGAATACCCAATCGCCATTGCGGAAGATTGGAACAATTGTGCCATCCTGTTTAATCCCGTCAATATCCATATTTGCTGAACCAATCATAAAGTCTACGTGAACTGTTGAAGTATTCATACCATTTGACCGTAATTCCTCGGGGCTCATTTTAGTACCACCTTGAATAGTAGTAGGGTATGCAGAACCAATCGCTAAGTGATTGGATGCATTTTCGTCATACAGAGTATTATAGAATGTAATCCCCGATTGTGAGATAGGGGATGGATCTGGAACAAGTGCAACTTCTCCTAATCCAGTTCCGCCCTCATTATCGAATACTAATTTTTTAATTGCTTCGCCGCCTTTTTCGGCAGAGATATCCACAATTTTTCCTTCTTTGAAATGAACTTCAATACCTTCAATTAACGTCCCTGCGTAGCTAAGGGGTTTTGTGCTGCGCACAACACCATCCATGCGACGTGTATCCGGAGCAGTAAACACTTCCTCGGTTGGCATATTGGCAATAAATTCTTCACCCTTTGGATTATAGCTTTCTGCACAAGCCCAAATATGACTTTTTGGTAAACCTAAAGTTAAATCAGTACCAGGTGCTGTGTAGTGTAGTGCGTCAAATTGAATTTCATTTAACTTCGCTGCTTTTTCATTTAATGTCTTCTTATGCTCATCCCAAGCAGCAATCGGATCCTCTTCATAAATTCGGCAAGTTTTGAAGATTTGATCCCATAATGCATCTACCTGTTCTTCCTGGGATTTTAGATGTGGGAAAACTTTTGCTGCCCATCCAGCCCCAGCAGCGGCTGCTACAGTCCATTTCAAGTCATCGTTTTGAGTTGCTTTGCGTTGTGCGTGGAATGCCTTTCCAAAAACATTTTGGTAAGCAGCGACTTTAGCTGGATCCGCTTCATTTAATAATCCTGGATCACTGGATAGGATTGAAAGTCTGCTCACACGGTGATTTAATACATGATCTTCTGATTCGTCAATTTCATACTGAGGAATGTCTGTCAGTACCTCTGTCGGTTGGTGAAGGTAATGCAGTTTCGTAATTTCATCATCAGACCATTTGATAATGACCTTCTCAGCACCTAACGCATAAGCCTCTTTGGTAACTAGACGGGCAAGAGGAGCTTGGTCTACTGTAATCGTCATTTTCACCCAATCTCCAGGCTGTACATTTATCCCTTTCGCAACTAGAATCTTTGCGTATTTTTGTAAGTTTTCTTCAAAGTTAGCTAACATTTTTAATTCCCCCAATATTTTTCTCTCAAAATTAATATTATCACAATAGAATGAAAACTTAATAATTATTGGATTCATTTTTATGAAAAATGAAGGCTGTATATATAAATACCAGGACGGAGGCTTATTTGGTGAAGCGATTTGCATAGCTGCTCGCCACGAAAGAATGGGGTTTAATCTTTGCTTTCAACCCAAGTGTGTTCATTCGGGAAATCATTTCTTTTACGAAGATGCTCGTTTTATTTCTCTTTCCCGCACCAATATCAATATGCCCTTCGATTGTTAGGCTTGCCCCTTTGTAGATATTCGGAAGTACAATGTCGATTAAGCAATCCTTTTTCTCATTTGTAAAAAGAGATACCACCTCTTCAGTCAAGGTTGTTTCATAGGAGATGCGTTCATAGAGATTAGTCATTTTTCTAGGGATAATTACTTTTCTAAAACAAGCCCAAACGCCTTTCCTTTCTTGCTGAATAACAATTCCGGTAATAAACCTTGTTTCACGGCTGAACACTTGTGAATCGGTACCGAACATTAACTTAAAGTTTCCGGTGGGATCTTTCTCCATAAATTGTTCAATATTACGAAAAACCCCTTCAAATGACATGTTTTTTTGACTTAAATTTTGAAAGGTAATATTACATAGATAATCTTTTGCCATTCTTCCTACCCTTCTCTTCATAGTCGATTAATACAGCTTATTCATTTAAATGAAAAAATAAGAGTGATTTATAAAATTGCGCTCATTGGCTTTTCTCGTACTGTCCAGGATTCAGAATTTAAAACAAAAAGTGACGTTATATGATTCAGGAGCGAGGTATCAAGTTTATTAAGAAAGAAGTTAAATGGGAACACTTTTTATGAAAATACGAAACTATGGGGGATACGCTGGGTAGAGTAATTCATTTTGAAATTCATGTAGATTGATATGGAGCGTGCAAAGGGTTTTTATGGAGAGGTTTTTGGTTGGTCATTTGAGGATTAGAGTGATTATGAAAAGAATGCCTTATTTTGGTGCAGTAACTGGACAAGAAGGTCAACTAGGGATCAATGGGGCTTTAATAAAACGACAAGGTGCTTCTCCAGTACCAAGCCAAAGTGTGAATGGTTTTGTTTGTACATTGGGGTCGAGGATAATGACCTAGCGGAAAAGAAGATTCTTGAGAATGGCGGAAAGATAGCACTGCCAAAGTATGCGTTGCCTAGGATGGCATGGCAGGGATATTATCTTGATACTGAAGGGAATATTATCGGAATTCACCAAGCAGATGAAAATGCTAAGTAGGTAGATAATAGTAGATGGAAACCCAGTTTTGAAAGATCTTAAGGGCTGGATATTCCAATTTGTACTATCTTCACGAAGTAATAGGGAAGCGATTAGGATTGAAAAAAGCCCAAAGTTGATTTTTGGGCTTGGACATTTTTATAAATTTTGTTTAATTGCTTCTTTTACTTCAGCAAGAGTGGAGGAACCGCCTATATCCCCTGTTTTTATGCCGGAAGCCAGGGTTTTCTCAATTGCATCCAGTACTCGTGTACCTGCTTCATGATGCCCCAGGAAATCGAGCATCATTTTACCAGTCCAGATTTGGCCAATTGGATTCGCAATTCCTTTTCCGGCAATGTCTGGTGCTGAACCGTGTACTGGTTCAAACATGGAAGGGTATTCGCGTTCAATATTTAAGTTGGCAGCAGGTGCAATGCCTATACTTCCCATTATCGCGCCGCCTAAGTCAGTTAGGATATCCCCAAATAAATTAGAAGCGACAATTACATCAAATGCTTGCGGCTTCATGACAAAAAATGCAGCCAAGGCATCGATATGATTTACAGCTGTGTCAATTTCAGGATAATCTTCCTTTACTTCATTGAATACTTCATCCCAAAATGGCATCGAATAGGTAAGACCATTTGATTTCGTCGCACTTGTTACGTGATTGCGGGAATTTTTTGCTATTTCGAATGCGTAACGCATTGCTCGTTCTGTTGATTTACGTGTGAATACGGCATTTTGAATAGCGATTTCATCTGCTCCGCTATGCATACGGCCGCCACTATCTGAATACTCACCCTCGGAATTTTCGCGGACTACGGTAATGTCGAAGTTTTCTGGATTTTTCAGAGGCGACTCAAGACCAGCTAATAGCTTTGCCGGACGAACATTGATGGACTGTTTTAGTCCACGTCGAATTTTTATTAACAATCCCCAAAGTGAAATGTGATCCGGAACTAACTCCGGCATTCCAACAGCACCCAAAAAGATTTGATCGAATTGCTTCAGAGTTTCAAGTCCATCCTCAGGCATCATTTCGCCATGCTCGAGATAGTAATCACAGCCCCATGGGAAGTAGGTCCATTGAAATTGAAAGCCTCCATCCAGTCTAGCAACTTTATCCAGCACTTCGATGGCTGCCGGAACTACCTCTGTACCAATACCGTCTCCTGAGATAACTGCAATTTTGTATGTATGCAAACATAACACCCCTTCAATGTTTAGTACTTCTCCTAAAATATAGCATAATTGCAGGTATACTAATAGTAGAGAAACACCGGAATGTCAGGACGAAAAGTTGGCAAAGCAAATAAAAGCAACATTCCCGAAAAAAGGGGAAGGTTGCCTATATGGAGATTAATTAAAATGCTTTGGATCTTGTTTTTTCTCGGCTGCTGATTTGGGTGGTTGTGGCTCTACATGATTCTTTGCTATTTCAGTATTCATACGTAAAGTAGCTGCATCGAGGTTGTTATTGAGTGCCGCTTCTTCATTTAGCTTTTCATCTTTTTTCATTTCTTTAAGACCTCCAACAATTAGTTGTACTTAGATTACCCACTTATGTTTGAAGAATGTATTCCTGTGCTGCTGAATTTAAGCAGCAGATGTTTATTTTCCATAAAGAGTGGCACAAACTGTATTAGAAGGAGTGGTTTTGATGGCAGTATGTCCTTTATGCAACTCACTAAAAGTGTTGGAAGTCGATTGTCCAAATTGCCATAAACGTTTGGAGGATGGCGGGAAGGTCTCGGATTATCTAGATCCATATGGACATTACAATGATGAAGAAACGGTGAAAATGGGGGATGGCTATCCTAATACGGCTAAAGACCAAATTTGCCCGCATCTAATGGTTTGCAATATTTGTGGCTATGATGAAGTAAAATTTATACAGGAAGAATGAATGCTTGGTTCTAAATTTCTAGAACCGGGTATTTTTTTATCTAAATTTTTTGATTCCTGCAGTTCTATTAAAATTGATTCACTAGATGAAAAGTAATAGAATGTAAGGATATAGAAAATTCTCAAAATTCCAATTCCGAAGTGGAGGGAAATTCATGAAAGTATTAGTAATCGGAAATGAGGAGAGATATAAGAAATACATACCTAACAAGGATATTTTAGAAGAGGCCGAAATTGTTTATTTTCCTATAGGAACGAATGACGAAGAGATAATTGATATGGGACATGATGCGGAGATTCTATTGGTGGATGCGATTGCTCCAGTTAGCCAAAATCTTATTAAAAGTCTCCCGAACTTACGCCTCATCCATTCTGAGGGTGTTGGATATAATGCCATAGATATCCAAACGGCGAAAGAACTCGGAATCTATGTTTGCAACAATAAAGGCGTCAACGCTGGTGCTGTGGCTGAGCAGACGATACTCCTGATGCTGGGGCTATTGAGAAAAGTAGTGCCGGGGGATCGAAATGTCCGTGAAGGCAATCAAATACAAACCAAGGAAAAAGCAATGATAGAAGGAATTACGGAACTTGCTGACTGTAAAGTAGGATTAATTGGCTTTGGCGATATTGCCAAAGCTACAGCAACCCGCCTTCACCCATTTGAATGTACGCTCTACTATTACAGCAGAACAAGGCTAACCAAGGAGGTTGAAGATCAGTACCATATTACATATCTGGAGCTAGAGGAATTGGCTCAAACCTGTGATATCATCAGCATTCATGTACCAGTAACAGATGAAACAACGGAAATGATCAATAGTAATTTTTTAAAGAAAATGAAGAAGACAGCATTCTTGGTAAATACAGCTCGTGGAGAGATAGTGGATAACATAGCTTTGCGGGAAGCAATTATTGACGGTGAAATTTATGGTGCTGGTTTTGATACGGTTTATCCAGAACCAACTACACGGGACAATCCTATAGTAGATCTTCCGCTCGAGGTCGCAGATAAAGTAATATTTTCGCCACACATTGGAGGAATTACATCTAGTACATTTTACAGAGCCCATAGCAATATTTGGTCTAATGTAGAGGCCGTTATGAACGACCAGAGACCAAACTATGTTGTCAATGGTGTGTTGAAGATTAAAAAAAATTAATTATATGCGGAAGTTGCTTAGTGAAAGGCAGCTTGAAGTTTGGCAAGAATAAAAGCAGGGACACTTTGGTAAAGTGTATTCAAATCAACTAAAGGTGTCGAAGGGAGATTCAAGATGTACAAGTTTTCAAAACGCATGGGAGAAGTTTCATCAAGTGCGGTACGCGAAATTTTTAAAGCGATGGCAGATCCGGAAATGATTTCGTTTGGAGGAGGCAGTCCGGCAAATGAATCCTTTCCAATCGATGAAGTTAAAGGGATAACAGATAAAGTGTTAACTCAAAATGGACATAAAATTTTACAGTATGGCATCACGGAAGGATGGGCGCCTTTAAAAGAAGCGTACTTAAAACACATCGCACATCCTAAAGGGATTAAAGGATCAAGTGAAAATGTAATTGTGACAACTGGAGCATCACAAGGAATTCATTTACTGGCAGATGCTTTCCTTGAACCAGGGGATGTGGTGTTGGTTGAATCGCCTACATTCTTGGGGGTATTTTCTACGTTCAATAAATATTTCGTAAAATCAATTCCTGTCGCAATGGATGAGCATGGGTTGATTATGGAGGATTTAGAAGCGAAAATTAAAGAGCATAATCCAAAGATGATATACACTATTCCGACTTTCCAAAATCCAACGGGACGAACATTGCCGCTAGAGCGTCGACAAAAAATTGCTGAATTGGCATCACAACATAATGTGATTGTTTTGGAAGATGATCCGTATTGCGATTTGAGATATTCAGGGGAAGCTTTGCCGAATATTAAAACGTTTGACCAAACAGGACATGTTGTATTGTTAAATAGCTTTGCTAAAATCATATCTCCAGGATTGCGTGTAGGGACTGTACTAGCAGAAGCAGAAATTATTCAGAAGCTAACAGTCGCAAAACAAGGTGCAGATACTCATACTGCCAATTTAACTCAGGCCATTTGTGCAGAATTCCTTGAACAGGGCTTATTGCCGGACCACCTGAAGAAGATAAATGCGATGTATGCCGAGAAATTGAATACAATGGTGACAAGTATTGAAAGATACTTCCCTGAAGGTACGAAGTTTACAAAGCCTGAAGGTGGCCTTTTCATTTGGGTGGAACTTCCTGGGGAGCCGGATGTTCTTGCTCTGTTTGAAAGAGCTACATCCGAGTATAAAGTCGCCTTTGTACCAGGAATCCATTTCTGCAAGAATCCTGATGATGGCAGCAGGCATCTACGTCTAAACTTCTCATCCAGTACTCCTGAAAAAATTGAAGAGGGTATAAAAAAATTAGGGGAGCTATTTATTCAAGATTTAGAGGAAAAATAAGTTTGGCGTTTTCCATTTAAAAGAGTACCTGGTAGTGGATAATAAATCTTTTACCAGGTTTTTAGATTTGCCTTTTTCCAAATTAAATGGGTCACGCTACAAAATTGAAGGCTCAGCGGTTAGCTACCTCGAAAAAACTAGTCATCCTCCGATCAAAGCGTATATAATAACCGAATTGTATAAAAAATAAAACAGGATCAAGAATGATCCTGTTTTATTTTTTATATATTAGCTGTTAACTTCCTCAAATGCATTTAGAACGGCTAGTAAAGAAGCAAGTTCTTCATTATTTAATGGAATCATTGGCAGACGTACACCGCCAACCGGAATTCCGTTTGAATTTAGAGCTGCTTTTACGGATGTCGGGTTTGGTGTTGCGAATAAAGCTTTCATAACAGGCAGAAGTGTGCGGTGGTCTTTTGCAGCACCGTCTATATCGCCATCTTGGAATTTACGAATCATCTCCTGCATTTCATTGCCGATAATGTGAGCGGAAACCGAAATAACACCTGTTCCGCCAATCGATAAAGTTGGCAATGTTAAACCATCATCTCCACTATATAAAGAGAATCCTTCCGGTGTTTTCTCGATAATTTCAGCCATGGCATCAAGATTTCCGCTTGCTTCTTTAATGGCTACGATATTACGTATAGCGGAGAGACGAATCACGGTCTCAACAGATAAATTTACAACACTTCGACCCGGAATATTATAGAGAATAATCGGCAAAGCAGTACAGTCCGCAATTGCTTTAAAATGCTGATACATTCCTTCTTGTGAAGGTTTATTGTAATAAGGCGTTACAAGCATGATGCCGTCGACACCTGCATTTTCTGCTTGTCTTGTTAATATTATTGAATCTCTTGTGTTATAGGAACCTGTGCCAGCAATTACGGGAACACGTCCATCTACCACTTTTACCGTAAATCTAAATAAATCAAGTTTTTCCTGATCACTCAAAGTAGGGGATTCTCCCGTTGTACCTGATACAACCAATCCGTCAGAGCCGTTTGCGATTAAATAATTAATTAAGTTTTCAGTAGCATTCCAGTCGATTTCACCAGTTGCATCAAATGGTGTCACCATTGCAGTTAAAATTTTTCCAAAATTCATTACTTCTCCACATCCTTTTATTTTTTTAGCAGAAAAGAAAGGGTAAACCTTCTTTTCTCCTTGCGGGCAACCAAGGTTCTGCTATATGCAGGCACCTTTAGTTTTCTAAGAAAATAGAGGGAGAAGGGCGTTATGGTAAGTAAACGCAAAAAAGCAACAACGAGGGTTCGTTGTTGCGAAGAAATAAAGTTCATTTCCTTGCGTAAGATAGCCCTCCATATAGAAATCTATATGACAGTTCTGTATTTATTCAATAACAGAACCAGCTCTTGAGATTATGAGTTTCTCAGAAGCTTCGGCAAATTCCCCTTTCCACAATCGTCCCCGGATCTCATAATCCTCAAACTATGTACTAATGGTTTTTGCGCCTCTATCCTTACTTCAAAAGTTCTTGAAATAAGTGATTATTAAATTAAGTAGAATTATACCTTTTCTTAATTATAAATGCAACACCTTTTTGATTTTTTAGAATTTTTGGCCCATTATTGTAATTTTGATACAAGGGAAATTGATACTATGAAGGAATGTTTAACAACGTATTAAAAACACCTCTTTGACCATTCTAATCTCACAAGGAGGTGAGAGATATGGCTTCTCAAAGAAGTTCCAATAAATTACTCTTCCCAGGTGCTCAAGCGGCAATGGATCAAATGAAGTATGAAATTGCACAAGAGTTTGGAGTAAACCTTGGACCAGAAGATGCATCACGTGCCAATGGTTCTGTTGGTGGTGAAATTACAAAACGCCTTGTACAAATGGCTGAAGCACAATTAAAAGGACGTTCAGGTCAATAAATTCAATATAAATAAATACATGTGACTGAGGGTTGATACAAAAAAATATTTTTTGTGTCAACCTTTATCTTTAACTATATTAATTGGTGATTATACCCCCATTTGTAAATAATATTTCCTATTTACAAAAAAATAGAAAAACTGCTATTTATATGATTTCCTTTTTGATAAAATTCAATTGGTTAAGAATTTAATTAATTAGGAGATGAGCTTTAATGTGGAAAAAAATTTCCGCCTCTGCTTTAGCTTTGTCAATTGCAGTTTCAGGTTTTGCAAATGTGAACGAAGCAGATGCTGCAAAGGTTGACCAAGTCACAAGAGGAGAATATGTAAAAGCGGTCATTGATTCAATGGGAATTGAGCTAGGCACAGGAAAAACCGTGAAATTTACGGATGTACCTGATTCACTAAAACCTTATATTGAAAAAGCAATTGAATTAAAACTTATCGAGGTTAAAACAGGGAAAAAATTTAAACCTAATGCAAACATTACTCGTGAAGAGGCGGCTGTTGGTCTAGCAAACGCAATTCAAGATGGCAAGACTTACCCGGAGGATATCCTAAAAAAATATAAAGATATTAATTCTGCAAAGAAAGAGAATCTTGATGAGTTAGCTAAAGCCATTTCACTAGGTTTTTTAACTGGTTATACAGATAAAACTTTAAAACTTAAAAATGTATTGGCTGAAAATCATTTTGATTTATTATTGGAACGTTTCTTGAAAGAATATAAATCGACAGTATCTTTACGCATTCTTGGTACTTCCGATATTCATACAAATATCATGAATTATGACTATTACAAAGACACTGAATCAAATAGTTTAGGACTTGTGAAGGTAGCAACCCTAATCAAAAACGCACGTGAAGAAAATAGCAATTCTCTTCTATTTGACAATGGTGATGCAATTCAAGGAACACCACTGGGTTCATATAAACAAGCGGTCGATGTATTGGAAGAAGGAGAAGAACATCCTTCGATCACGGCAATGGAATACTTGGATTATGACGCGTCAACGCTTGGAAACCATGAATTTAACTATGGGCTGGATTATTTGGATGAAGTCTATGATGATGCCAATTTCCCATTCGTAAATGCTAATATCCGTGATGCATCCAGCGGTAGCTATAAGTATGATCCATATGTCATTGTTGAAAAAGAAGTAGTTGATTCAAAAGGAAATAAAACAACGATTAAAGTTGGGGTAACAGGAATTGTACCGCCTCAGATCTTGAATTGGGATAAGTCTCACTTACTTGGAAAAGTAACCGTGGATGATTCGGTACAAGCAGTTGAAAAAGTAATCCCGGAAATGCAAAACCAGGGTGCAGATGTGATTGTTGTCCTTTCCCATTCAGGTTTAGGAGATACGACGCATACTGTGGGTGAAGAGGATGTTACATACCTTCTATCTAAAGTGGATGGTGTCGATGCCATTATTTCTGGACATGCACACGGAGTCTTCCCTGGTAAAGTGGATGACACATTAACAGGTGTGGATACTGAAAAAGGGACTATGAATGGTGTACCGGTCGTAATGCCAGGTAAATACGGCAGCCATCTGGGTGTGATTGACTTAACTCTTGAGGAAAAAGGTGAAGAGTGGGAAGTAGTTGCTGGTACAAGTGAAGTACGCGAAATTGCGAAGGACTCTTCTGATGTAGACCAAGCGCTGGCAGCAGCAGTAGAGGAAGCACATGAGGGGACAATTGAATACGTACGTCAACCGGTAGGAAAAACAAGTGCAGATATCCATAGTTATTTCTCGCAAGTATTGGATGATCCATCTATCCAAATAGTAACAAATGCACAATCACTATACGTACAGCAGAAAATTAAGGGAACTGAATTCGAAAACCTTCCAGTTTTATCTGCGGGTGCACCGTTTAAAGCAGGTACACGTAGTGACCCTGAATATTACACATACGTACCAGCAGGTGAATTAGCTATCAAAAACGTAGCAGATCTTTACTTATATGATAATACACTAGCAATCTTGAAAGTAACTGGAGCAGATGTTAAAGAGTGGTTGGAAATGTCAGCTGGGCAATTTAACCAAATTGATTCAACCAGCAATGAAGAACAACAATTAATCAATACTGATTTCCGCTCATATAACTATGATGTGATTGATGGTGTAACTTACGAAATCGACGTTACACAACCAGCTAAATACGATGCAAGCGGCAATGTAGTAAATGAAGGTGCAGAGCGAATTGTAAACTTGCAATACAAAGGAGAACCAATAGATTTAGACCAAGAGTTTATCGTTGCAACAAACAACTATCGTGCAAATGGTTCGTTCCCGGGTGTGCGTAATGCTTCTCATATTGAAGTTTACCCGCATGAAAATCGTCAAGCAATTATTGATTATATAATTGCAAACGAAACGATTGACCCATCGGCAGATAATAACTGGAAATTCGCTGAGCTTCCAGAGTCTGCAAATGTCGTGTTCGAATCATCGAAAAAAGCAGTAGATTCGATTCCGGAAGGTAGCAACATCGAATATCTAGGTGATGGTACGGATGGATTTGGAAAATACTCTATAAAATAAATTCCTTCAAAACTCCACATAAGAGTAATCTTATGCGGAGTTTTTTACTCTTGAGATGTCACGCCTTACCACATACTTCTATTTATGCAAGATAAAAGAAATGGCTGTAGTATAAAAAGATTTAATAATTGAAAAGAGGAATCTGGAAACGAATGAAATCCCTCGACCAATAATTAAACGAAAGGGCTTATAAATGAGTACCGTTACTAGCAATAATAAAAGATAAAAATAAATCGACGTTATGCTCGGTTGTATGGAGATGGAATCAAGTAACGCAACAACAACGGAAAAGCAAAATATCTCTAAAAGAATAACTTGGGTAATTTTATTTTCCTTAGTTTTTGCATGATGTTTATTCATTGGTGTCGTCCCTTTAATAAAATTTTAACAATATAATTTTTGACCTAAAGTTTAAAATATATACAAGTGGAAAAAAACATGCGATGGGTTATCGATAATCTGGATGGAAAATAACCATACTATGGTTTGAGGTGAAGGATATATATGTACAAGCTATTAACTCATAATGACCTGGATGGAGTAGGCTGCGGTATTTTAGCAAAAATGGCTTTTGGGCCTGATGTAAGAGTACGATACAACTCAATAGCTTCACTAAACCGTGAAATAGAATTTTTTTTAGAAAATGACTCCAAAGAAACTTTCTTATTTATTACGGACTTATCTCCAAATGAAGAAAATGAAAGCAGATTAAATGAGCATTATTCGGAGCATGGGAATATTCAGTTAATCGATCATCATAAATCAGCCCTGCATCTAGATGACTATGAATGGGGCTATGTAGCGGTTGAAGATATTGACGGGAACTTAACATCCGCTACCTCGCTGTTTTATGAGTATCTGGTATCCATGAACTTTTTGGAAGCGTCAGATGCAATATCAGAATTTGTCGAGCTTGTAAGGCAATATGATACGTGGGAATGGGAGAAAAACGAAAATCAAAAAGCACATTCACTTAATTCCCTGTTCTATTTAGTGTCTATAGATGATTTTGAAGAAACAATGATTGAACGCTTATCCACTAATGCTCATTTTGATTTTGATGAATTTGAAAAACGATTGCTCAACATGGAAGAAGATAAAATCGAGCGTTATATCAAACGAAAGAAAAGAGAAATCGTACAAGCAAAAGTTCGAGACTATTATGCGGGAATAATCTACGCGGAATCGTATCATTCCGAAGTAGGGAACGAACTGGGGAAAGAGTATGCACATTTGGACTACATTGTCATCCTGAATATGGGTGGTAAAAGAATCTCCTACAGGACAATCCATGATCATGTGGATGTCTCTGAAATAGCCGGGCATTATGGAGGTGGGGGTCATCAGAAAGCTTCAGGAAGCACCATCACCGATGAAGCATATAAACACTATGTATTAGACACCTTCCACCTTGAGCCGATTCAAGAAGATGCGAAAAGAAATCGTTATAATGTAAAGAATTCCACTTTCGGAACGCTCTATAAAAACAGAAAGGACGATACTTTGTTTTTATATCCCCAAAAGGAGAATTGGGTAGTTGAGCAAAATAAGAAGGTCGTAGGACAGGCCTTTACAAACTTCGAAGAAGCGGAGATCTATGTGAAACGAAATTTTGAAGCATGGCTTGTTAAAGACGACTTGTTTGTGGAGTATTTAATAAAGGAAGTAAAGAATAAGAATTAATGGAGGAGATTATTTCTCCTTCTTTTTTATTGAACAAATTAATCATTCACCTATAAGATAATGGGCAACTAAAACAGTAAAATTGAAACAACTTCCAATATTCATGTATCATTAAACTGAAGAGTGATTATAAAATAATGTATTTCCGCGGTATAATAGGAAATAAGAAGTGGAGTGGAGATATGGAAATTGGGCTAACTACCTTTGTAGAAACAACACCCGATGTGAAAACAGGCCAAACAATTAGTCATGCACAACGAATTCGCGAGGTTGTAGAAGAAATTGTGTTAGCGGACGAGGTTGGACTGGATGTATATGGGGTAGGAGAGCATCACCGAAAAGACTATGCTTGTTCTGCACCCGCGGTATTGCTTGCAGCCGCTGCAGCACGAACAAAAAATATCCGATTGACGAGTGCGGTTTCTGTCTTGTCATCGGACGATCCCGTCAGAGTATTCCAGGAGTTTTCAACTGTTGATGCTATTTCAAATGGTCGAGCTGAAATCATGGCGGGTCGGGGCTCATTTATTGAATCTTTCCCGTTATTCGGCTATGACCTCAAGGACTATGATGAGCTCTATGAAGAAAAATTAGAGTTATTATTACAATTAACAAAAAATGAAATCATCAATTGGAAAGGGAAGCACCGAGCGGATATTCAAAATCGTGGTGTATATCCTCGACCTGTTCAGGATCCTCTACCTGTTTGGATAGCTAGCGGCGGTACACCGCAATCTGTCGCACGTGCAGGCTATCTTGGCTTGCCTTTGGTGGTGGCAATCATAGGTGGAAGCCCGTTGCAATTTGCACCACTTGTAAACTTATACTATAGAGCTGGACAAGAAGCTGGCCATGATCCATCCAAACTGACTGTTGCATCCCATTCCCATGGGTTTGTCGCAGAAACAACAGAGTCGGCAATCGAGAAGTTTTTCCCACCGACACAATATGCTATGAATGTACTAGCAAGAGAGCGTGGTTGGGGGCCATATACTCGAGAGTCCTTTGATTATGCCCGCAGTTTGGAAGGCGCTCTTTATACAGGAGATGTAAATACTGTTGCAGAAAAAATAATCCTTCTTCGCAAGAAGGTTGGCATAACACGTTTTATGCTGCATTGTCCTGTTGGCTCAATGCCTCACGAAGATGTCATGAAATCCATTGAACTACTCGGAAAAGAGGTTGCGCCAATCGTTCGTGAAGAAATCGCGCGTTGGGAAGCTGCTGGCCAGCCACAATAAATAAGCAGCAATAGGTTCTTTTCCTCCTCAAAATGGCTTAGAAATTATTACTGGAAGTTGAAGCAGTGCCTATGGATGTTAATCCGGATAAGCGAAAATTAATTTAGCGTAAGAAAAAAAACATCAAATTCCCGG
>NZ_JAUHTQ010000012.1 GCF_030418165.1 Ureibacillus aquaedulcis | reverse complement strand
CAGCGTGGTATACTTTTTATATAGAGTATGGAGGGATTATACATATGGATAGGATTTTGGGCATGACTTTGGCGCTCATTTTATATAGTGCAATTACAGCTTATTTGGGATTGAATTTGAAAAAGTGGCTGGAAGCAATTCATCTGTTTCGCTGGCCGATCGTTTATTGGGTTATTCTCTTTCTGATTTCTTTTAGTTTTCTGATAGGAAGAATGCACGATGTTCTCGGTCCTCTATCTATTGTGGGGAATTATTGGATGTTCTTTTTTGAATACGGACTTATCTTATGTATCATCGCCAATGTCTTCATTAAGCTCACTCCTTATAAAAATGTGACGGTTGTCGGTTCTGTTGTCGTGGGGCTTTTAGTAGTTCTGTTTGCCTGGGGTACATATAATGCCTATTCGCCGGTAGTTCGGAATTTGGAGATTTCCATTGATAAGCCGGGTGAGCCAATGAGGCTGGTAGTAGCTTCAGATTTCCATCTAGGGGTTCTTTCGCATAAAGACCACTTGCAGAAATTTGTAGACCTATCCAATGAAGCGAATCCTGACGCAGTATTATTAGTAGGAGATCTTGTGGATGATGACCCTGTTTGGTATGTAGAAGAGGGAATGGATCAGGTGATGAATCAACTTAAAGCAACATATGGTGTTTATGGAGTACTTGGCAACCATGAATACTATGGAGGGAAAATTCCGCAGTTTGTAGAAGAAATGAAAGGTTCCAATGTCCAAATTTTAATGGATGAAACCATTTCGGTTGGGGATCGTTTTTATTTAACAGGTCAGGAAGACGATACAAACAAAAAGAGAAAAGTGATTCAAGCATTAAAGCCGGAAAACGAAAATGCAGATATGCCCTGGATTGTCATGAACCATACACCAACAGATTTACACGCGCCCCAAGATGCGGGAGTTGACTTGCACGTATCGGGACATACCCACCTGGGACAATTGTGGCCGAATAATTTTATTACGAACCAGCTTTTCGAAGTGGATTATGGACATATGAAAAAAGGGGACATGCATGCCCTTGTTTCCTCGGGATTCGGTTTTTGGGGGCCGCCTATGCGGATCGGCAGTCGTTCGGAGTTATGGGTAGTGGATATTACATTTAATGAGAAGTAAGTATCCGCTGCAACTCGAGTCGTATGGACAACAAAAAGTGCTTCATGTATTGTAGATTAGGTGAATAAAACAGTTACGTGGACTTGCGTAGTGGATGGAAAAAAAGATGAGGAGATAAGAGTAACTTATGGAATTTTTTGATTTAATGAAAGCCATTATCCTCGGATTTGTTGAGGGAATGACGGAATTCGCGCCGGTCTCATCGACAGGACATATGATTATCGTGGATGACTTATGGCTTAATACAAAGGAATTTTTAGGGAGTGGGTCGGCAAATACCTTTAAAATCGTAATTCAACTGGGCTCTATCTTGGCGGTTGTGTTCGTTATGTGGAAACGAATGCTTAGCTTGGTCGGGTTATATAAAATTGAAGGACAAACAGCCTCTCGTAAATTTAATTTGGGCCATGTAATTGCCGGTATTATCCCGGCCGGAGTTTTAGGTGTGCTTTTCGAAGATTTTATCGATGAAAATCTTTTCTCTACTAACACTGTAATCGTAGGTTTAATCATTGGTGCGATTTGGATGATTATTGCCGATCGAGTGGGACAAAGAAAAACAACGATCACCTCATTGGATGATATTTCTTATGGGAAAGCGTTCAAGATCGGGTTAATTCAATGTTTATCTTTATGGCCGGGCTTCTCTCGTTCTGGTGCTACTATTTCAGGCGGGGTAATGCTTGGGCTTGATCATAAAACGGCTGCAGACTTTACCTTTATCATGGCCGTTCCCATTATGGCAGGGGCAAGTGGATTATCGTTGGTCAAGAACTGGAGCGACCTGGAACCGAGTCATACAGGATTCTATATCCTGGGCTTTGTTAGTGCATTTGTATTTGCCTTAATTGCCATTAAATTCTTCCTAAAACTGATTTCGAAAGTAAAGCTAGTGCCATTTGCTATCTATCGTATCGTACTAGCTGTTGTTTTAATCATAATTTTAGCTCTTTAAACAACACATCACGTCTCAAAAGAAGTTGATTCTTTTGGGACGTTTTTTATTTTTTAATGAACAACAAATAATTGCCTTAAATATTAACTTTGTTTCGATAAATGGCATCCATATCTTAAATTATGACATCATCTTACACTTTTCTTCATACTATAGGTTTGGGGTGAGAAAATGGCGAGAGTAAAATTCAGAGATGCGGATGTCGATTTAATTGCAAGGATGATGAGGGCCGAGGCTGAAGGTGAAGGAAATCAAGGAATGTTATACGTTGGGAATGTAATTGTGAATCGCCTTGTAGCCAATTGTTTAGATTTCAGAGATTTACGGTCGATTGAGGACGTGATCTATCAGGTACAGGGAGGAAATTATTCTTTTGAAGCCGTTCAAAAGGGGAATTTGTTTTATAATCGAGCTCGGGCAAACGAGCAGAAATTAGCGAGACAAGTTCTGAATTATTGGAGGGAACATCCAGGGAAATACGCGCTTTGGTATTTTAATCCGTATGCACCGTGCCCTCAAACCTGGTACGATCAGCCTTTTGCCGGACAATTTAAAAATCACTGCTACTATGAACCGGCTGCTGGGACTTGTCCAACTGTTTATTCGTAGGTTGAGTATTTATTTGAATACATCATATGGATGCTAAGGGAACTTCCTGTCAGGGAGTTCTTTTTTGAGTTATAGGGTATAGCGAATTTGAAATACTCTAGAAATTCATAGCAGTGTGAGAAAAGTCACATTAATTTTTTGCTTTTCGACAGAATATATATTAACATTTTGACTGTTTACGTAAATTTATTGAATAACGAAATTTTCCGTCTTATATTTGAGGGAGTGGAGTAGTTCCATTTTATTATTCGCGGCATTAATAGATTTGAAAATATACTAAAATTTTATAAAGGGGGGGACCATTTGTTCACTTTAAAGAAAAAAGAGGTCAAAATTTCGATATTGAAAGAGCGATTCCCTGAGGTCGGTATTTTTCTGAAAGATAAGAATTTTTTACTGCAACTTGAGATTATTGGACTAACAGAAGAAGATTTACATATAATTCGATCATTAAAACCCTTTGTCGAAATCGAAATTAAGGAAATTGTAGAGAGCTTTTATGAGGTAATTGGAACTGTAGTAGAATTTCAACAAATGATTTCATCTCATAGTTCCGTGGAAAGACTTCACCAGACGTTAAAATACCATGTGGTAGAAATGTTCGATGGCCGTATTGATGACCATTTTATCGAAGCGAGAAGAAGAGTTGCAAATATGCATGTGTTAATCGGCTTAACAACCAAGTGGTATCTGGCATCCTTTTATAACTTGGAAGCTAGAATCCAGGAAACAATCTTTGGTTTAAATTTGGAATACATAGAAACACAAAAGGCAATTCAGGCGGTAAGAAAGATTTTTAGCTTTGAGCAGCAAATTGTGTTGGATGAATATGACCGGGTCGCTTCGAAGGCTATAGTGGAGCAGCAACAAAATGTTAAAACTCAGGTAAAGGAAGTAATAGGCGGCATTTCGGTAACTCTTGAGAACCAATCGCTAGCAACTAATGCGACTGTCTCGGAATTGGTTGCCAATACAAAAAAGGTAAGAGAATTATTGCAAAATAGCATTACAGGCGCACAAGGTACGAAGGAAGCATCTGGAGAAGGATATAAACAGCTCCGGCATTTAAGCAACCAAACGAAGGAGATCAACGAGAATACGATTGTCATGACAAAGTTGGTTGAGGATTTAAACCAGTCTTCCTCCGAAATTCAAGATGTTGTTGAAATCGTCAAAAATATCGCCGGTCAAACGAATCTGCTCGCCTTAAATTCAGCTATTGAAGCCGCACGTGCGGGTGAGCATGGGAAAGGATTTGCTGTTGTTGCAGATGAAGTCCGAAAGTTAGCCGATCAAACAAAACAATCCGTTGAGAAAATCGCAACATTGATTGGCATGTCGAGTTTAGCAACATCACAGGTTATTGAATCGATTCATCAGATTCAAAATCTAGTACAGGATGGAATTGAGCAGAATGAAAAATCGCTGCAATCCTTTGAAAAAATTTCATCCTCTGTTGATGCTACAATTCTGGATTTTGAAAATGTAGGACAGCAAGTAGGGGAGTTGGCTAGTGTTGTCGAAAATATAGGAAATTCTATAGGACAGCTAGAAGAAGCCTCTTCAACGTTAAAGGATACTATTGATCAGCTTTAAAAAAACGAGAGTCTCTTTGTACGGAGACTCTCACTATAAAAATTACTTATTAAACATGTTAAATAACCCGCCAATACCGCCTTCACCGGCATTTTGCCCGCCTCCGCCTTGAGAAACAGGTGCAGCAGCAAATACCCGGCTAGCTAGACGGCTGAATGGCAATGATTGAACCCAAACAGTTCCAGGTCCGCGAAGAGAAGCAAGGAAAATCCCTTCGCCGCCAAATAGAGCAGTTTTCACGCCCCCAACAGGCTGAATGTCGTAATCCACATCTGAAGTCATGGCAACAAGACAGCCCGTATCTACAAGGATTTTCTGTCCTGGTTGCAGGCCAATTCTTTTGATTGCCCCACTTGCGTGAATAAAGGCCATACCGTCGCCTTCAAGCTTTTGCATAATGAATCCTTCACCACCGAAGAAACCAGCCCCGATTTTACGCTGGAACTCAATACCGACAGATACACCTTTTGCCGCAGCTAGGAATGCATCCTTTTGACAGATGATTTTGCCGTTGTAGACACTCAAATCCATCGGAATAATTTTACCTGGATATGGAGATGCGAAGTAAACATGTTTTTTGCCTTGTCCAACATTGGTGAAGGTAGTCATAAATAAACTTTCACCAGTCAGCAAACGTTTGCCTGCACCCATTAATTTACCCATTAGGCCGCCGCCACTGCCGCCGTTATTTGAACCATCACCAAAAATCGTTTCCATTTTAATTGCTTCATCCATCATCATTAAGCTGCCTGCTTCAGCAACCACCGTTTCGTTTGGATCTAACTCTACTTCGACGTATTGCATATCATCGCCATACAATTTGTAATCTATTTCATGATTGTTCATCATTCATAACCTCCTACTGTTCATAATAAATATATACCATCTAAGGTTACGTTTTCCCTCCTTAAAAAGTTTCATCCAATAAATTTTACATTGCATGAATCGTTTGCAAAGAGGTTTTTTAGAAGAAAATGTAGAATAAAGAACAGTATAATTGATTTTTCGAGATAGAAAGCGAGGAGGATGTTATGGAACTTCAAAATTTTATCGGTGGAAAATGGATTTCTAATGAGGGTCTTGAAACAATTCCTGTTGTGAATCCGGCTAACAGTGAACAGCTTGCAACTGTACCCCTATCTACAAAACGCCAAGTGGAGGAAGCCGTTGCTTGTGCCAAGAAAGCCCAAAAGTCGTGGGCACTTACACCAGCACCAAAACGAGCTGATTTTTTATATGAAATTGGACATAGATTAAAAGAAAAGAAGGAATACCTTGCCCAAATTTTAACCAAAGAGATGGGAAAGGTAATCGAAGAGGCCCGTGGTGAAGTTCAAGAGGGCATAGATATGGCCTATTATATGGCAGGTGAAGGAAGACGTTTATTTGGCGAGACGACACCCTCCGAGCTTGCGGACAAATTTGCTATGAGTGTTCGGGCACCGATTGGTGTCGTTGGGCTTATTACACCATGGAATTTTCCAATTGCCATCGCGACGTGGAAATCCTTCCCCGCACTTGTCGCAGGCAATACTTTTGTCTGGAAACCGGCTACGGAAACCCCAATGATGGCCTATGAAATGGCTAAAATATTCGAAGAAGCAGGCTTGCCTGATGGGGTAGCCAATATTGTCTTTGGTGCAGGTTCTACAGTCGGGACTGAGTTAATCGAACATCCGGATGTAAAAGTGATTTCCTTTACGGGTTCCACTGAAACGGGGAGTAAGATAGCTGAGTTGGGTGGAAGACATTTGAAGAAAGTCTCTCTTGAGATGGGCGGAAAGAATGCAGTCATTGTCATGGAGGACGCCGATTTGCAATTAGCTGTAGAAGGCATTATCTGGAGTGCTTTTGGAACAGCTGGCCAACGTTGTACTGCTTGTAGCCGTGTGATTGTGCATAAAGATGTGAAAAGCAAGCTAGAGCAAATGCTAGTTAAGGAGATTAGTAAGCTGACAATTGGGGATGGTCTTGATCCGACGATAAAAATCGGACCGGTTATTAATGGGGCTTCCCTGGAGAAGATCAATCATTATGTTCAAGTTGGAGAACAAGAAGGGGCTACATTGCTAGTCGGAGGTAAAACCCTAACTTCTCCGCCTTTTAATAAAGGCTTTTATTTCGAGCCAACCGTTTTTACAAATGTAAAAAATGATATGGTCATTGCACAGCAGGAAATCTTTGGCCCTGTTCTAAGCATCATTGAGGTTGCTAGTTTAGAAGAAGCGATAGAAGTAAATAATAGTGTGAAATTCGGCTTGTCGAGTTCTATCTTCTCACAAGACGTTAATAAAATATTTAAAGCCCAAAGAGATCTAGATACGGGCATTGTGTATGTCAATGCAGGAACAACAGGGGCGGAAATCCATTTACCATTTGGTGGGACAAAGGGAACTGGAAATGGCCACCGTGATTCAGGTCAAGCGGCTTTAGATGTCTACACGGAATGGAAAAGTATATACGTAGACTATAGTGGGAAGCTTCAAAGAGCCCAAATAGACACTGAAAACTAATCAACAAAAGGGGGATGTGTGTTATGAAAGTTGTTGTTTTAGGCGCTGGCTTGATGGGGAAAGAGGTTGCGCGCGACTTAAATGCTAGTGAAAAAGTAGAAAAAGTGTATTTAGCGGATATAGATACGACGGCTGCCCAAAAGTTCGTTGATTCTCTGGAATCCGATAAAATAGAAGTAGTTGCATTAAACGCAAGAAATGAAGAAGAACTTCGGACAGTCATGTCTAAAGGGGACGTCTGTGTCAATGCACTGTTCTATGAATTCAATAAAATTGTTGCCAAAACAGCCATTGAAGTAGGCGTTCATTCCGTTGATTTAGGTGGACATATTGGGGAAGTAACGGAATACCTGCTAACATTGCATGATGAGGCAAAGGCAAAGAACATCACATTAATACCTGATTTAGGTGTGGCACCGGGTATGATTAATATTCTAGCGGGATATGGTGTTTCAAAATTAGATTCGGTTGAATCGATTAAACTTTATGTTGGTGGTATTCCAACGAAACCGGAACCACCGTTAAACTATACATTGGTCTTCTCGCTTGATGGTGTATTTGATCATTATACAGAGCCGGCCAAGGTGATCCAGGGCGGAAAATTAACAGAAGTACCATCTCTGGCTGGAGTTGAGCCTATCTATTTTGATCATTATGGTGTACTGGAGGCCTTTTATACATCAGGGGGTACTTCAACACTGATCAATACATTCCCGCATGTTAAAACATTGGAATATAAAACGATCCGCTATAAAGGGCATGCGGAACAGTTCAAGCTTCTTAGAGAATTAGGATTCCTGAGTAAAGAAAATGCAGTGGAAGTTGATGGCCAGCAATTGTTGGTTCGGGATGTCGTACGGGAAGCCTTAAAGAAAAAGCTGGATTTAGGGGATAAAGAAGACGCAGTGCTATTACGCGTAATTGTCTCTGGCGAAAAATCAGGAGAGCAAGTAACTTACGAGTATGAACTGAATATTAAACGAGATCCAGAGACAACGATGACGGCAATGGCGCGTGCTACGGCTTGCACGATTGCCGCAGTTGCTATCATGGTAGGCAGCGGTGTTATACAAGAGCGTGGCGTTTTCCCGCCGGAATCCGTTGTCCCGGGGGATGAATATATTGAAAAAATGGCAAGACGGGGAGTCATGATTAAAGAAACATCGCATCGTTCAACAATTGTAAAGTGGTAAAGCAAAAATCAACTCACAAAGTGTGGAGAGTTTAACATTCTTCACACTTTTTTATTTTTAATTTAATGGAAAATATTGAAACGAAAACAGCTTTTAAAAGTCTAATCGGTTAAAGAGGCAAATTAAAGGAGTGAGTTTTCTTGAAACGTAAGTTTTTTGCAGGCGGAATATTAATTGTCATAGCAATTGCTGCAAGTGTTGTATTTTTCTTTTTTGGTCAAAAGCTTGAAGTAAGTAGTGCATCGACTGTTATGGAAAAGCAACCATACCATGTCCACTTTTCAAAAGGTATTGGCGAGAACAGTATTAAAGAACAAAAGATTTATGTGACAGGTGAGAATGGGGAAAAAGTCAACGCTGTCATTACATTAGAAGAAAATCAGCAATCCCTTGTTATTGAAAACTTAAAGCCGGGTCAATACGTTTTGCATGTTGAAGAAAATGCATTTAAACAAAAATCAATTCAAGCCGATAAACAAAAGATTAAGTTCAATGTCATCGAAAAAATAGAGGGTATTTCCTCAGTACAAGAACTACAAGACTACTTCCAAACAATTTTAGACAGGGAATCAAAAAATCAGAATTTCGAGGCAACTACTGAGGAAAGTTCAGATACGTCGAATACAAGCAGTGCATCAGATAAGGCCTTAGCTGAAAGTGAGTCCTCTTATTCTTCAACAAATAACCAAGTTGAAGAGATTGATGAAGGGGATACAGTTGTGACAGATGGTAAATTTATTTATTCCATCATTGAAAATCAAGTGATCATAACGGATGTAAGGAAGCCTCAATTAAAGGTTGCAAGTAAAATCAAACTTGATGGAAATAGTTATCCAATGCAATTGATGATTCATAACGATATGCTGATTGTCTTTACAGATCAGTATATCGAGACGGAAAAAGATGGGCATATCAGTGGGATCAGCATGACGAAAGCTGCCTTTTATAATGTGAAGGATGCGGCGAATCCGCAGTTGATTAGAGAGATTGGGCAGGACGGCTATATGAATGGGCTTCGTAAATACGAAGATACACTTTATATTGTGACCAATAATACACCGAACTACTGGTTATTATCAGAGCAGGAGGAAGTTGAGCTTCGTCCATATACCTACGATAGTTCCGAAGGCGAAGAGCTGGAGCCAATGGGAATAGATAAATTGACGATTCTGCCGGGCTCCAGTGAACCGAACTATACAATTATTTCTGCAATTAACTTAGCAAATTTCAAAAACGAAAAGGTTGAAACAAAAGGTTTCTTAGGAGGAAGCTCTGCTCTTTATATGTCGAAGGAAGCCTTGTATTTAACAGCGATAAATTACCTGCCTGCAACCGTTGAAGGGAACGCCACATCCAAAATGGCGGAAGATATGGCGATTATGCCTGTAGGGGCAGCCAACACGGATATTTATAAATTCTCCATCGATGGGACAAATGTAGAGTTTAAAGCAAGCACAGCCATTTCGGGAACGATTCTAAACCAATTTTCGATGGATGAACATGAAGGCTTTTTCCGTGTAGCCACTACGGAGGGGAATCTTTTTGGAAGTTCGGAAGAAGCAACTAAGAACCACTTATTCATCTATAACGAAAATTTAGAGAAAGTAGGAGAAGTAACGGATCTTGCGAAGGGCGAGAAAATATACTCTGCTCGATTTATGGGGGACAAAGCCTACATTGTAACCTTTAAACAGGTAGATCCACTATTTGTAATTGACCTGCAGAATCCAGAGCAGCCAGAAGTGTTGGGAGAATTGAAGATACCGGGCTTCAGCAACTATCTCCATCCTTTAGATGAAAATCATTTAATAGGCATTGGCTATGACACGGAAAATCGAGTTGATAATTTTTCGAAAGAGCCATTCACAACAACTGCAGGAATCAAGATCTCCCTATTCGATATTACGGACTACACAAATCCAAAAGAACAGGATTCCGTTATAATTGGCGGGCGCGGTACTTATTCAGAGGTAGAATATAACCATAAAGCATTGTTTAGAAATGATCAACATAACTACTATGGTTTCCCTGTGAGCGTATACGAAGGAAAAGGGGAGTATGAAGTCGAGTACAAAGGATCCGGTGCGCATGTTTACGAAATCACGGCTGAAAATGGGATTAAATTAAAAGGCGATCTAGTAAAACCTGCAAAAGAAGGCGAGGAATATGAAGATTGGGAATCCGCCATTTTGCGATTGATGTATATTGATGAGACACTTTACACGGTCTCAAGAGAAAATATAAAAAGTTACGATCTGCAAACTTTCAACGAAATTAATAGTGTGCAATTCAAATAACAATAAAGGCGATGAAAAGCTTGATGCTTTCATCGCCATTTTTATTTTTGGGAGTTTATGATTTCACTCACCGTTACACATTCATAACCTTGCTTTTGCAAGTAGATTAAGACGCTTTCTAAGCCATCTGCAGTTGATTGGTGAATATCATGCATCAAAATAATATCGTTATTTCTAATATTCTTTTGAATCATGGGCAGTAGTTTGCTAGAATCTCGATATTTCCAATCCAATGTATCAATTGTCCACAAGACGACCGGAACTTTCATTAATTCCGTAACCTGTTTATTCTTTGCTCCATAAGGTGGCCTGAAAACAGTCGGGTATTGGCCGGTTGCTTTAAAGATCATATTATTTGTGGAGTTAACTTCCGATAATATGCTTTTGGATGTTAGTTTGGTTAGTTTGGCATGGTTCCATGTATGATTTCCAACCTCATGGCCTCTGGCAAGGACATCCTTCGCAACAGTAGTATTTTCTTCAACTTGTTTTCCGACCATGAAAAATGTCGCCTTCGCATCATATTTATCCAGCATATTTAGAATTTCGTTCGTAATCGTTCTATGTGGTCCATCATCAAAGGTTAGAGCAACCCGTTTGCCCGGTTTTTCCTTTTGGATAGGAGTAAGAATCGTGATTTCACTTTTCGTTTCAGTTCGAAATTCGGGTGCTAAAATTGGGTTAATAAATGCCAATGGAATCGAGAGGGAAGGCGAACCAATCTTAGTATTCGAAAACTCGCCTTTATTATAATAAAGTACTAATGCATCATTTTCGATAGCAAAACGATTATAGCGCTCCCAATAAGGATATGAAGCTTTATTCCATTTTGATAGATTTATATGCTCTTTATAGCCTTTTTGTTCCAGCATTTTTTGACGAACGTATTTTGAAAGCTTATCGAGATTGGCAGCATCTTGATTGAATAGATACCACGGGATGATTTTCTGTCCCGTTTTATTGTTAAAGACAATCGTGTTAAAAGTTTCGTCAGTATTTTTCCCATCCAATGTTTCTTTTTTTGTAAAGACAATCGAATAATAGGTTTGTTTATATTTGCTAATCTTTACCTGGATCTTTAGATTGCTCTTGGCAAGAGGATTTTCCTTTTTCTTTTGCTCTGCTCGTGATAGATAATGTTGTTTTGTTTTTTCTATGTATTGTGAGATTTCTTGATTTAGCTTATTGTACTTTGTTGTTGGGTGAATGATGGTATAAGGATTCGTTTGATCATCCGGGGTTTCTTTAAAAAGCTGGATTCCTTCAAAGTCAGAAGGAAGTTCGACAGCCGACTCACTCGCAGTCTTTTCCGCCTTTTCTGCTTCTGTAGCAGTTTTTTCCGTTTGCTGAACGGGACTGCTGGCAGAAACGGTTGAGAGCTGATATTTTGAGTCTCCGGATATGAAGATAAACATCCCTATCAGCACAGTTAACATGAAAATGGAACTAAGCAATAAAACATCCAACCAAGGTTGACGTTTCATCTTACTACTCCTCTCTACTTGAAAAATTCTTGACAAAACTAACCAAGTTCATTAAAAATAAGCAGAATATGTATTGAGTTATATGAATCTGTTCGATAATATGAGCATGGAGAAAAAAGGAGTGACGAAAAAATGGACAAAGAACAACAATACGAATTAGCACTCGATTGCTTGTTATTGGCTGGCCAAATGATGATGGAAAGCGGAGCGGAAACTTATCGGGTTGAAGATACAATGCTCCGTATGGCCCGCTCACAAAATATCGAAGATGCACAAAGTTATGTCACTCCAACAGGTATCATTCTATCTTTAGGAAAAAGACAAGTAACCAAGATTACTTCGATTACAACTAGAATTACCGATCTGCATAAGATTGCTAAAGTGAATAACGTTTCTCGTAAGCTTTCAGTTCAAATGATAACATTAGAAGAAGCGTATGACGAGCTAAGATTGATACAAAAAACTAATTATTTTCTGCCTGTTCACATACAGGCATTGGCAGCCTCTATAGCCAGCAGTTGTTTTATGGTTTTGTTTAATGGTTATTGGTCGGATATGCCCGCTGCCTTTGTCGCTGGGGGGATAGGATTTATGGTAATGCTCGTTATTCAAGAAATGACCAGGGTAAAATTCTTCTCTGAATTTTTGGCGGCATCGGTTGTAGGGTTGCTTGCTTCTCTTGCAGTTCATTTTAACCTGGGAACCGAAATGGATAAGATTATAGTTGGGGCAGTAATGCCACTCGTTCCGGGATTATTAATAACGAATGCAGTTCGCGATTTAATGGCTGGCCACTTTACGGCTGGTATTGCAAAAGGCGCTGAAGCATTTTTAACCGCATTCGCAATAGGTTCCGGCATTGCAGTCATTGTTGCTTTTTAGGGGGAGTGGTGTGTGGATATGGAGTTAGTCATACAATTAATATTCAGCTTTATCTTTACAGCTTGCTTCGGTGTCATTTTTAACGCGCCAACCAAAGCGATCCCCTATTGTGGATTTGTTGGAGCAATTGGCTGGATTATCTATTATGTGCTTATACAATTCAATGTAACGGAAGTACAGGCATCATTTATCGGGGCATTTGTCGTGGCCATAGTGGCACAAATTTTTGCACGCCGCTTTAAAATGCCGATGATTATTTTCAATGTATCGGGGATTATCCCGCTCGTTCCAGGTGGTATTGCTTATAATACTATGCGCAATATTGTAGAACTAGACTACAATATGGGAATCCAAAATGGTATGAGGGCTTTTATGATATCAGGTGCCATCGCAATGGGACTGGTCTTTGCGGAAGTGATTATCCAACTAATGATGAGAATGTTCAAAACAGGCCGAACATCCATGCAGTCATTTGCACGTGCTAAAAGGCGGCAAAAACAGGGCTAGAATTTATGGAGATTAGTTTGGCTTTCCTACATATTAGAGAAAAAATTAATATTAAAAGAAGGGGGAGAAAACGAATTTCTCCCCCTTACTTTTAGTTAACAGAACTAATCATTAGCTTGGTAATCATATCTTCAGCTACCGGTTTACTGATCAAGTATCCTTGGATAGCGTCACAGCCATACTCCTGCAAGAGTTTTTGCTGTTCCTTCGTTTCTACACCCTCTGCCAGAACAGTCAAGTTCATGGATTTGCCGAACTGAACCATTCCGTGTATTAAGCGCTGTGTTTTTTCGGATTGAAGTAGTGATTGGATAAACGTTTGATCAATCTTTAACGTTTCGATTGGCAATAGCTGCATATATCGGAACGATGCATAGCCTGTACCAAAATCATCGAGAATAAAGACGATTCCCTGTTCTTCCAGCTGACGCATTTGTTTTATGATTGAAGTCTCTGCCTCTGCTTCCAGTGCGAACTTCTCCGTGATTTCAATTTGGATCAATTTAGCCGGACATTGTGTATTTTCCAGTGTCGTTAAAATCGATTTAGCCATGTTTTTATCCCGGAATTCACGAACGGATAGGTTAATGGTAACTTTTAAATCCAGACCTTCTTTATGCCATTTAACAGCCTGCTTACATGCTTCTTCAATAACAAAAGATCCGATGTTGTTGATTAAGCCTGTTTCCTCGGCAATCGGGATTAATTCTTCAGGTTTTACCACACCGATTTGGTCGTCTTCCCAGCGCACCAACGCCTCCACGGCCAAAATTTTGCCAGTGTGAATATCGACTTGCGGTTGATAGAATACTTTTAGATTTTGTTGATCCAATGCAAGCAATAGACGTTTCTCAATAATTGATTTACGATTAATGGCTTTATGTGTTGCATTGGATAATGAAACAATTTTATCCCCACCTGCTTCGCGAACGTTGGCAATCGTTGCTAAAGAAGCTTTCATTAAATGTGGGAAAGTGGACTGATCCTGTGGAGAACGCGTAATGCCGCCGCTAATCGAAATAGGTACAGCTACATTCCCCGTATAAATCGGGTTTTGCTTCAAATAGGTTAAGAAGCCTTGAGTAAACCATTCACCAAGAGGTGTAATGACTACAAACTCGTGCTCGTTGATTCTTGCCATTTCACTGTCCTGGAAGTAAATTTTCATCCGTTTTGTAAATTCGGTGATTAAGTTATCCTCCATTTTGCTGCTGTCGAGTTCTTTAATTGTATAAAACTTATCGATGCTGATATATACAAAAGAAAAATGACGTTTTTCCTCAATCATTTCATTAACAACCTGCTCTAACCGGTGGGAATTCATTAATCCGGTTTCGGGATCGATATAGGCAATTTTTTCAAGTTGATGTTTCATTTTTCTTTCATTGGTAACATCTTTTTCAAACAGAACGAATTGATAATTTTGGGTAGTTGGCGAATAAGTAGGGATGGCAGTCAAGTAAACCCAATAAGGGTAACCATCCTTTGTAATTTTTTCTACTTCCCCTTCCCAGATTTGACCGGAGTTTATTGTCTTCCAGATAGAATCCGTTACTTTCATACTGTTTTCATTGTCGGGAAACAGCTGCCAAAAAGTCTTTCCTAATACGCGTTTTGGCGTCCAGTGACTGATCGTTAAAAAGTTTGGATTACAATTAATGATGAGACCCTCTGCATCTACAGTTACCACCATATAGGAGGAGTAAAGTCCATTTATTAGATCTTTTAGTTCCTGCATAGAGTCATTCATGCGTGTGTAAGAATCATCAAGAATACAAGTAACTAATATGGAAGGTTCATTATTAAAAGCGACAGGGGATGTAATAATTGTTGAGTCTATAAATGTATCCGCTTTAGTTAATAGTCGTACATTTTCAAAACGAAATGACTCTTTCCCTAATACTATATTTTGGTATGTTTCCGGTGATAAAGAGGATAGCAACCCGCTTTTGATATCAGCCGATGTACTCAAAAAGTCCTCCGTCTCATAACCAAAATAGCTTTTGCATAAATCATTCCAAATAAGTACGTCATTATTTCGATTCAGTACAAAAGAAGGGAAAGGGGACAAATTCACCAGTTTCTCATCGATCACTATATTCAAATTCTCTTGACCCATTCATTTCTCACTCCTATATAGTCTTAAATTCATACTATTTATTATAAAGATTTAATAGAAAATAGTCACTATTAAAATACCTTGTGTTTCCATTTAAATAACCATGAGGGTAAAAAGTAATAAAAATATAAAGAAGGTCTCATAGGGAAATTATTCTTAGATAAGAGGAACTATTCGTATATAAGAATTTGGCTGCCAACCATGCTTTTGCACAGTAGATGCTGTCATTAAACTTTCTTATAGAACACAAATGAGCTGCGAGAATTTCGAAAAGCTTTAGCTTACGACTTTAGAAGGTTGGCAACTATTGGCTATTTGCATTATGCTTATACATATTACGAAATTCGAAACAAATAGAACTAAATAACATTGTGATCGCTTTGCAAACAATTAAAGGCGCCAAGATGATGAAAGTGTTCATAATGCTTCGGAGGGGTGAAGGAATTGAAGACTATTTTTGCTTATGTAAAGCCATATAAATGGCCGGCGATCATTGCATTTTGTTTAATGCTTACTGAGTTGGTTGTCGAGCTGATCCAACCTTTAATCATTGCAAAGATTATTGATGATGGGATTGTTGCGAGAGATATCGAAACAATCGGCTCCTGGGGATTTATCCTGCTTGTTTTAGCTTTTTCGGCCTTTACCAGTGGGGTGATTAATTCCTTTTTCTCGTCACATGTTGCGCAAAGCTTTGCTTTTGATCTAAGAAATGCTTTGTTCAGTAAAATTCAATCCTTTACAATGGCTACTTATTTACGATTTCCTACTTCGGGATTGATTACTAGGCTAACAAGTGATGTCCAGCAGGTGCAATCCGTCCTGTTTATGAGCTTGCGAATTATGATACGAGCTCCCTTGTCCGCTGTTGGCAGCCTCGTAATGGCCTTTTTCGTTAATCCAAAAATGGCGTTGTTTTTATTGATTGGAACGCCGATTCTAATCCTGTTCTTATACGTGATCGTGAAAAAAGGGGTGCGTTTATTTAGTGAGGTTCAAAGAAGGCTCGACCGTGTCAATCGTGTCCTTCAAGAAAATCTCCAGGCAATTCGGTTAGTGAAAGCCTATATGCGCGGAAGCTATGAGTCAAATCGTTTCCAGGAAGTTTCGGGCGACTTACAGTTCGATACAATGAAGGCTCTGCGGATAATGGAACTTATTCAACCGGTACTGCTATTTGTCATGAATATCAGTTTGCTCGCAGCTTTATGGTTCGGTTCCTTGGATGTGCAGAATGGGGAAGCACAGGTCGGGGAGCTTGTTGCAGTAGTCAACTATGCTTTAAGAATGACGGGGTCGTTCTCAATGTTTGCATTTATTATTAATGTTTTGTCCCGTGCAAAAGCCTCCTCGGAACGAATGGAGGAAATCCTGCTTACTGAAAAGGGGACGGAGACATATTTACCTTCCGCTTACTCGGAAGCTGTGCACTCCACGCATAATGAAGCAATCCGTTTTGACCATGTCACTTTCCAATTTCCAAATTCGAAGAAAACGGTTCTTCATGATGTCTCATTCACTGTAGCGCCAGGGGAAAAGCTTGCTATCATGGGTGCGACTGGGGCAGGAAAGTCTACATTGCTCAACTTGCTGCCAAGATTTTACGATCCTGCAAAAGGAGAAATCTACGTAAATGGACGAAATCTTAGGGACTGGCCATTAGAAGAGCTTAGAGAATATATAGGCTATGTTCCGCAAAGCGCCATGTTATTTACAGGTTCGATTTATGAAAATGTGAGCTGGGGGAAACAAGGTGCATCAATGGATGAGGTGAGGGTGGCTACAGCAAATGCTCAGATTCATCAGACCATCGAAAACTTCCCGAGCGCCTATGAAACTAGAGTTGGACAAAAAGGGGTCAACCTGTCTGGCGGACAAAAGCAGCGTCTATCGATTGCCCGGGCTTTAATACGAGATTCTTCCATACTCATCTTGGATGATAGTACAAGTGCCCTGGATGTAAAAACAGAGACTGCCTTCTGGGATGCAATCGAAGGGGAACAAGCAACGATGCTTGTTGTAACCCAAAAAATTCGAACGGCAAAAGGGGCAGACCGCATTTTATTATTAGATGAAGGACGGGTAATTGGCTACGGAACACATGAGGAACTTCTCGGTACGAATGCCCGTTATACTCAAATTGTCATGTCACAACAAGAGCAAGAAGGTGAAGCGTGATGAAATTTTTACGAAAACCGTTTGGCTATGAACCGATTCTGGCGAAGGAAGATGTAAAAGGTCCTCTCCTAAAGAAAAAAGGGCCGCGGGCAAACAATTGGAAAAACACTTTACTGCGGATTTGGAGAATTGTAGATGAACAAAGAGCGTTATTAATCGCAGTTTTGCTCTTGGTTGTTGTAAGTTCGGCGATGGCTCTTTTAGGCCCGTATCTAATTGGTCATATGATTGATGAATATGTACTGAAACAGCAATTTGATGGAATGCTACCTCTCGTTAGCGGTTTGGTTATTATCTATGTACTGTTGGCAGTGTCTCTTTTTTTCCAAAACTATTGGATGATCGGTATTGCGCAAAACGCGGTTTTTCGATTGCGTACAGGGGTGTTCCAACATCTCTTGCACTTACCGGTGTCGTATTTTGATAAGCGGCAGCATGGGGAATTGATGAGTAGGGCAACGAATGACATTGAAACTGTTAGTGCCACTTTGAACACATCGTTTATTCAAGTGTTTTCAAGTATATTGACGTTGTCGGGCACGGTTATTGTCATGCTTACCTTAAGTCCCTTGCTTACATTGCTGACGATGCTGATTATTCCTTTAATGTTTATGGCAACTCGCTGGATCACCAGAAGAACCGGCAAGCTGTTTAAGGAACAGCAAGCTGCAATCGGTGCGTTAAATGGGATGATTGAAGAAACGATTTCCGGTCAACGGGTGGTGAAGGCTTTTTCTCAGGAAGAACGAGTGAAGGACGAATTTCGCGAAAAGAGTGCAAGGTATAGAAGGACGGGATTCTGGGCACTTACCTATTCTGGTTTTATCCCCAAGGTGATGAACCTTCTAAACAATATCAGCTTTGCGATTATCGCCGGAATTGGTGGAATCTTGGCCTACAACGGCTTTGTTTCAATAGGGACCATCGTTATATTTACGGAGTACTCGCGTCAATTTACCCGACCTCTAAATGATTTGGCAAACCAGATGAATACGGTTTTATCGGCGATTGCCGGAGCAGAGAGGGTTTTCTCTATAATGGACGAAAAGGTCGAAGAAGACACTGGAAAAGTGGATGAGAATCATCTACTTTCAGGGGAAGTTGAATTCCGCGATGTTTCGTTTAAGTATGAATTAGCTGAAGAAGCCTACACATTGCAAAATGTAAGCTTTCATGTAAAGCCTGGTCAAACCGCTGCATTGGTGGGGGCAACAGGTGCGGGTAAAACAACCATTATGCAATTGATTTCTAGATTCTATGATGCGGAAAACGGGGAAGTGTTGTTTGATGGTGTCAATGTGAAGGACATCAAGAGGCAAACCCTAAGAAGTCAGATGGCTTTTGTATTGCAGGATTCATTTTTGTTTGAGGCAAGTGTCTATGAAAATATCCGTTACGGCAGGCTTGATGCCACAAATGAAGAGGTAGTGAAGGCGTGCAAGAAAGCAAATGCACATGATTTTATTATGAAATTACCAAATGGATACGACACAATACTTACAGCGGATGGTAGTGAAATTTCACAGGGGCAAAAGCAGCTGCTCTCCATTGCCAGAGCCTTTGTAGCAGATCCGGTGATATTATTATTGGATGAAGCAACGAGCAGTATTGATACGGTGACAGAATTGAAAATTCAACAAGCCCTGGAAGAACTGATGAAGGGAAGAACCAGCTTTGTGATTGCCCATCGCCTAAATACGATACGTACAGCCGATGTCGTATTTGTCATGCAAGAAGGGCAAGTAATGGAGTCGGGAACGCAAAAGGAATTAATTGCACACAATGGGATATATGCCAATATGCTTAGTCAATCTGGCATTAAATGATTCGAATAGGTAATTACATGTAATTTCCTTAAGGACCTTGCGACTGTTTGGACGTTCACTTAAAATGTAAAGCATAAGCTTAAGAATCGGAGAGTTTTATAAATGAATCTTTCAATTATTACGCAGTCGTTTCCGATTGATTCGGAATCCTATAGTGAAATAAAGGCATTATGTGAATCAGCATTATTAGTCGATAATTATAACTACAGTTCTGTTTTAAGTTTGCAGGAATCCTCAAGGTTTGATGTAAAGGGGTTCTATGTCCTTGCCTATGATGATGAAACTGATGAGTTAGTCGGTGTTGCGAGTGCCGTTGACCAAATGGGGTTAAATACGTATGAGTGGGCCATCTTGGTATCTCCAATGTACCGGGATATCGGCTTGGATGAAGCCATCCTCAAGGTAATCGGTGATGGATTGCATCAAAGAGGTGCTGAGGGAGAATTGGCTTTGGTAATAGAAAATGATACATCCCGCCGTCAATTTGTAGAAAAGTATGGGTATTCCTATAGTTTTTCTGAAGCAACCTTGGAAGCAGCGCCCCAAGCGATAGAATCGGTTGAGGAGATTCACATTCGTCCATATTTGGAAGCCACTGATCAGGAAGCTTTAATTGAAATCTTCAGCAATGCCTTTGGTGATATACGTGAAGAATCCCTTGAGCTGATCCACTATAATACCAGGTCGGAAGGCAGAATTCTGTGGGTTGCGGAACTGTTAGGAGAAATCGTCGGTACAGTCACTACTTCGGAGGAAGGCAATGCTCAAATGATTTCTGCTTTAGCCGTTCATCCAGATAAACAAGGGTTAGGAATTGGAACGGCTTTGCTAAAATGGGTAAAAGATTTTGCTAAGCGTAATGGCAGCACGAATGTCATGCTGGATGTGGAAGTTGAAAACGAGCGTGCACTTACGGTATATGAGAAAGCAGGCTTTAAAAAATCAATGCAAGTAGACTACTTCGTCTACACAGGTGAGTAAACAGAGGATGCCCACAAATCAAGCCGTGATTTGTGGGTGTTTTTTGTGGGGGAGGGGGAGAGTGTCCGGTAAATAAGGAAAAGTGTCCGGTAAATTCACGAAATAGTCCGGAAAACTCCACCAGAGCTCAATTCCTCGAAGGTTTTCTGTAGAAGCGTGATTGAGCATTCGTGTGAATTTGATATAATAAATGAATGTGAAAAACTATAAACGAAAGGTTAGTTGAATCGATTCATGGAAAATGAAAAAAATATGAGTCCCGCAAAATTAATGTGGAAAATGACTCGACCGCATACACTAACGGCGACGTTTGCTCCGGTTATTTTAGGAACGGTGATCGCTTTATTTGATACGCAGATCGATTGGCTTTTATTTATTGCAATGATGGTCGCTTGTTTGGCCCTTCAAATCGCGACAAATTTATTTAATGAGTATTATGATTTCAAGCGCGGGTTAGATACTGCTGAATCAGTCGGAATTGGCGGGGGAATTGTACGCCATGGCTTAAAGCCCAAAAATGTTCTAACAGTCGCGATTCTGCTTTACGTTTTGGCTGCATTGATTGGTGTATATATATGTGCAAGCAGTAGCTGGTGGCTGGTGGTAATCGGATTATTCGGTATGGCTGTAGGTTACTTCTATACGGGAGGTCCCATCCCGATCGCGTATACACCGTTTGGAGAATTATTTGCAGGTGCGTTAATGGGCACGGGCTTTGTACTGATTGCTTACTACATACAAACAGGCGATTTAACGTTAACTTCGGTGTTAATCTCGATTCCTGTTGGTATTCTTGTAGGCGGCATCAATATGGCGAATAATATCCGTGATATTGAAGAAGACACAAAAGGTGGAAGAAAAACATTGGCGATTCTTCTTGGAAGAGAAAAAGCTGTCCTTACTCTAACAATTGCCTTTGCCGTCTCATATATTTGGATACTTGTTCTTGTTTTCATGGGTACAGTAAGCCCTTGGGCACTAGTTGTATTATTGAGTGTGAAAAAACCGATTTCGGCGATTCAAGGATTTAAAAAAGGTGAAAAAGAACCGCAGTTTATGCGTGTTGCCATGAAATCCACGGCGATTACAAATACGCTTTTCTCATTCTTATTATCAATTGGATTATTCATTAGTTATCTATTTTAATTTGAACGCCTCTCTGCAATTGTAGGGGGCGTTTTTTTCTTATGGATGAATAGGTAATAACAGGACGGTTCTTCTTTATTGATTGATTTTATCTCGAATTCGAGATAAAATGAAGGTAGAAATTCAGGTCGGTACAAAGAATAGGGAGGAAGAGAAATGCCAACAATTTTAGGACATCACCATATTTCGATGATTACAAAAAATGCGAAGAAGAATGATGAGTTTTATAGAGAAATACTAGGGTTACGCAGAGTGAAGAAATCGGTTAACCAAGATGATCCTTCCATGTATCATTTGTTTTTCGGCGACTTGGTGGGAAGTCCGGGAACAGGGTTAACATTCTTTGAAATCCCAATGGTAGGGAGAACGCACCGTGGTACGAACGCAATTACGCAAATTGGCCTTCTGGTGCCATCAGTGGAAAGTCTGCAGTACTGGAAAAATCGTTTTGAAGAATTAAATGTAAAACATGATGAAATCTCGCGTTACGCGGGTAGAGAAGCACTTGCCTTCGAGGATCCGGAAGGACTTCGCATGATTTTGCTAAGCAACAATGGAGAAGAGATACCGGAGTTTTGGGCTACATGGGATCTATCATCTGTACCTAGTGAACATCAAATTTTAGGGATGGGTACAATTGAAATAATCGTAAAGAATGCTGGTAAACTAGAGAGAACATTGACTGAACTTTTCGGCTTTATCGTAAAGGAGCGTTCCAAGGAGCAAATCCTGCTGCAATCAATTGAAGGTCAGAGGTTTGGAGAAATTCTGGTAAGGGAATTGAATGGCCCAGGTGAGAAACCTGGCCGTGGAAGCATACACCATCTAGCGTTACGCGCAAAAGATGATGAGGAATTGGCTTACTGGAATAAAAAAGTTAGGGAACGTGGATTCCAAACATCAGGCATTGTAGACCGATTTTATTTTAAAAGCCTTTATTTCAGAGAATCCAATGGTATCCTCTTTGAAATCGCAACTGATGATCCAGGATTTACAGTCGATTCGGATGTAGAAACCTTAGGTGAGGAGCTGGCATTACCTCCATTCTTGGAAGACCGCAGAGAGGAAATAGAAAGTAGTTTAGAGCCGCTTGATTGATCATAGTGATATAGTACTTATTTGAACGGTGTGGATAAGTTTGAATAACGATATTAAAAAGGGTGACCGTAGTAGCATACGGCTCACCCTTTTTCTTAAGCTTTAAATAGAAGGTCAATTGCTAGAACTTCATCTTTAGTTAATCGGACATCAAGAGTTTTCAAGTTATTGAGCACTTGCTCCGAGTTTTTGGCACCTGGAATAACGGCTGTAACTGCTTCCTGTTTCAAATACCACGCTAGAACAATATGGGCAACATCAACGCCTTTTTGATTAGCTATAGTTCCAAGCTGTTCCACTTTCTCCAAGTTTTTTGCAAATACATCTTCCTGGAAATAGGGAAGTCTATTACGTAAATCATTGAAAGTCGATGCTGTAGTATATTTTCCTGTAAGTAGACCAGAAGCCAATGGGAAGTATGGAATGAATGCAATGTTATTTTCTATAGTGTAAGGGAAATAGGTAGATTCGGCAGATCGGCTTAATAAATTATATTCCCCTTGCAAAACATCTACATAGCCATCCTTGTTTGCTTCTTTTAGTTGCTCGGGTGTGAAATTGGAAACCCCTATCGCACGGATCTTCCCTTCATCTTTTAACTGTTTTAATGTCCCAATCGCTTCGTCCTTTGGTGTAGTTTCATCGGGATAGTGGATATAGAGTAAATCGATGGTATCTGTTTGAAGGCGTTTTAAACTCTTTTCCACCTCACTACGTAGAAAGGCAGGAGAATTGTCGATTATCTTATCTCCATCCACAAACCTTTGAGCAATTTTTGTGGCAAGAATAACATCGTGACGTTTACCGCTTTCCTTCAAAACTTCAGCAATTAATTCTTCTGAACGTCCATTGCCATAACTAAAAGCAGTGTCAATAAAATTCATTCCGTTTTCAATGGCTGTGCGGACTAATTCCTTGCCGACCTCTTCATCCAAATTCGGATATAGATTATGCCCTCCAACAGCATTTGCACCTAAACCAATGGGATTTACAACAAGCTCTGATTTTCCCAGTTGAATTTTGTTTTCCATCATTAGAACCTTCTTTCCAAGTTTTTTTCAAGCAGGTCATGTAGTAGTTCGTTTCCTAGGTTAATTCTATACAATTTATTCCACTAAATAAACTGATCAGGGGTTGCTAAAGGATTTGAAATTCAGATATTTCCTTTGTTGCTGTCGAATTTAGTTGGTACATGAAAGTAAGAAAAATCGTCGCCATGAAAGGTGAGAAATTTGTTTATTGAGATTTTTTAGTTCTATGCGGGTTTATGTAATAACAAGAGGTACTGAAACTTTTGTCAACTTTGGTTGACAATATAGCCTTTAATTTAATGCTGAATTGTCGATAGGTGTATCCTTTTTCAAAGCTTTATGGGAAAAGTAATTTGAAAATAGAAATTTAAATGACACACTCTCAGCTATGTGTGCTAAGTATGAAGGGGCTTGATTTTTCTGTCAACCAGATTGACGACATTGCTATTATGGGAAAATGTTCATGTCGAATAGAGTGGAGCGCTTAAAAAATCTCCTGCTATAGTGTTTTAATTGATCGATTTTTCAGTAATGGTTTGTGTAGAGGCAACTTAATCAGCTGGAATAATTGAATTTTTGTCAATGTAGTTGACGATATAACTATTTCGGTAAATGGAAATGTCGAGAAAGGTAAAATAATTAATTAATTTACTAGCATAATAAAAATTGCAAGGTGAGATTTAAATTGGCTCCATTTTAGTTTGATAGATTAAATCAAGGGTTTTGAATTTGCGTCAACCTGGTTTACAGAAAAAGTATATTAGTGTTAATAGATAGTCGTTTTACGTCAATCAAACTTTTCAAGTTCAATGTAACCAGGTTTGCAAAAGGATATTTCGACATTGCAATTCTTGTGGCTATTTCTCTACTAGTACAAGCACGAAATTAGATTTATGCTCCTAAATTCCTTACAATGAGATTAATTCCGATAGCATTGATATGTTTTTTTATGAATAAATCAAAATTGGGGATGCTTATAGAGAAGGGAGTCTTCAAGATGAAATTAAGTGTATTGGATCAAGCGCCAATTACAAGTGGGAATACTGCACCGGACGCATTAACAAAAGCGGTGGAATTAGCGGTAGTGGCGGAAGAGTTAGGCTATGAGCGTATTTGGATGGCTGAGCATCATAACACAAAAGGTTTTGCAAGCTCAGCTCCGGAGATAACGGCTTCATATATCGCGGCAAAAACAAATCGAATTCGAGTAGGCACTGGTGGCACGATGATTATGCACTATTCACCCTATAAAATTGCTGAAGTGTTTAAAACATTAAGTGCCTTGGCACCTGGACGGATAGATTTTGGAGCAGGAAGAGCTCCAGGCGGCGATAATTACGCCATGTATGCTTTGGCTGAAGGTCGCCAGCCGCAAGTAAATAATTTGTATGAAAAGCTGCAATGGACGTTGGACTTTTTAAATGACCAAGCCCCTCTGAATCCATATTATCAAAGGGTAACTGCCTCACCTAATAATGTCGTTCTTCCGCAAAGCTGGCTACTAGGTTCAAGTGGCAATAGTGCTGTTCAAGCCGGCAAAATGGGATTGGGTTATTCCTATGCACAATTCTTCAACGGGTATATGAATAAAAAGGTGTTCGATGCGTACAGATCGAACTTTGTACCTTCACCATTTATGGAGAAATCCGAAATTATGATATCCTATTTCGTAACAGTTGCGGAGACTAGGGAAGAGGCGGAGTACGAAGCAAAGCCGGCCGATATTGCACGACTCTTATTTAATAGAGGACAGGTAGATTTAATGCGAATGACGCCAGAGGAAGCAAAAGACTACCCATTAACGGAAATGGATCGCATGTGGATCGAGGATAACCGCAGCCAACATTTTGTTGGGACAGCTAAAGAAGTAGCAGATATCTTATTGCAGGAACAGGAAGAATATGGGTTTGATGAAGCCATGATTTGTACAATCCCACATTCACAGGAAGCGAGATTGAATGTTTATCGTTTATTGGCCAAGGAATTAATGTAAGATGTCATCGTCAAACACTTGGATGAAATAAATCCAAGTGTTTTTTATGTTCTCTATTTTAATACTGCCAATGAGAAAATATTGTTTTTTCGAAATCGGTGAGTATATTAGGAGGCAATAAGCGCCTTAATGGAGCGAAGTTGCAAGTAAAAGCATCAAAGTCGCAAGTAAAGAGAGTGAATTCGCAAGTAAAATAACAAAAGTCTCAAGTAAAGAAAGTATAAAGACACAAAACTCGCAAGTAATTTAAAATTTTGGTACAGAATTTTAGTTTAACAATAAAAAAGCATCACCGATTGTTGCGACAGGCTTAACAAGTGGTGATGCTTTTATGGTTTATCTTCCCTTTATCAACAAATACATAAAATAAGGTGCACCAATCAGTGAGACAATTAAGCCTACCGGGATTTCGGCGGGAGCCATAAACATTCTGCCCAGTGTATCTGCGAGTAATAAGAATACTGCACCGGCTAGAGCCGTTAAAGGAAGCAGCCTTTTGTGATTTGCTCCAATCAATCTGCGGACGATTTGTGGGATGACGAGTCCTAGAAATGAGATTCCGCCCCCAACGGCAACACAAGTTCCAGCTAAGATAACGGCAATGCATAGAAGGAGTCGGCGTTCACGTTCGACCTTCATACCCAGACCAATGGCGATCGAGTCGTTTATATTCAAGATATTTAGATAGTTTGATTTATAGATAGCCAAAGGGATGAAGATGAAAATCCACGGACATAAAGCCAAAACATAGGTCCAATTGGTTCCCCAAATGCTGCCGGAGATCCAGACTAAGGCAGCTGTAAAATCAGCCGGCTCCATTTTCATTTGAAATATGATCAATCCCGCATTAAATGCCGCGTTCACGCCAATTCCGACTAAAAGTAAACGGGAGATGGTCACGGCATGATTTTTCATTGAAAAGAAATAGATGAAAAGGGCAGCAGAAAACGCTCCGATTAATGCAGTGATAGGCATGATAAAAATCGATAATGGTCCTGAAAAGAAGGCAGAGCCCTGCAGGAAGAACATATAGAGCACGACTGCTAAACCAGCTCCGGCATTGATGCCAAGAATCCCCGGATCTGCTATCGGATTTTTCGTAACCCCTTGTAAAATGGCCCCGGACACGGCAATCCCCGATCCTACCAATAAGGCAATTACAATTCTGGGCAGCCGAAATTGGAGAATCGTCAACTCATTTGCAGCAGTGCCATTCCCGCTTAATGTTGCGTACACATCAGAAAGGGGAATATGTATATACCCTGCATTAATGCTGAATAATACTAGGAGAATGATCAGAATAAGAAATAATAAGATGTAACCTAAAAATTTACGTGTGTTCATCAGTTGGATGTTCATTTTAATGTTCTCCCTTCTTTTCTAGCTAAATAAAGAAAGAAAGGTACACCTACGATAGCAGTGATTGCTCCTACGGGTGTTTCAAACGGAGGGTTTACCATACGTCCGACGATATCAGCCCCCAATAGCAAGAGGCCCCCTAAGATGGCCGAGCACGGAATAATAAAACGATAATCCAATCCTGTGAAAAAGCGCGTAATGTGTGGAATGACCAAACCGACAAAGCCAATCATACCAGCGATGGAAACAGCTGCGCCAGTTAAAATCAGGACCGTAATCGTACCGAATAATTGTATACGTGTTGTATTTTGCCCCAATCCCTTCGCAATATCCTCTCCCAGGCTCAACACAGTAATGGAGCGGGACAACAAGATTGCAAATACTAAACCTATTCCAATGGCAGGCAACGCAAAAGTTAAGTGGTGCATTTGAATGCTGGAAACGCCACCTGCATAGAAAAAGCTGATATCTTTTGCAATATCAAAGCGAATACTAATAATCGTCGATAGTGAAGTTAGTAAGGATGTAATTGCCGAACCGGCTAATACTAAACGTATGGGCGTAATCCCTCCCTTGGCCAATGCAACCATACCAAAGACCGTAAATGCACCTAACCCTGCTCCTATAAATGAGAAGAAGGTAAGTGATTGATATGGCAAGGACGGCAAGATTGCCATCGCAAGTGAAAGAACGAAGGATGATCCAGCTGTCACACCCATGATAGAAGGATCAGCAAGCGGATTCTTCGTCATTCCTTGCATAATTGCGCCCGAAACAGCTAATCCTGCACCCACCGCAATTGCTGCAATGGCACGTGGAATTCGGAGTTCCCTTATAATCACATGCTGACTATTTCCATCATCGAAATGAAAAATACTTTGATAAATCGTCGCGGCATCAATAGAGGATGCACCGTACAGAATGGACAAAGTACCAAGGAATATTAGCAAAAGGATTCCCACACAACCAAGTATCAATGAAACAAATGGTTTACCTTTTAACGAAGTATGTAAATGTTGAGATATCTTTTTTGGCTGAGACATACAAAAGCCTACTTTCTTTATACCTGTACTAAAAACATAAATAAATGTTGACGAGAGTGATTATTTGCATTTAATATAAATGATAATCATTATCAACTAAACAGAATTTTAACATAATTTCAGGAGGATTAAAATGGGCACTTTCTTACATTCAATCAAGCCTTTAAAAATAATATCTTTTGGTGTTTTAGCATTGGCACTAGCAGCATGTGGAAATCAAGCTGAAGATACAACCAAAACGGATAATTCATCTACAAGTGAAGTTTCAACAGGGGATGAAGCAGCTGGAACTCGCACCCTTACAGATGCATTAGGAAACAAAGTCCAAGTACCTGCGAACCCTCAACGTGTAATTGCTTCTTATCTGGAAGATCCATTAGTAGCTTTGGGCATTACACCTATAGCTCAATGGTCACTAAACGAAGGAGCAAGTATTCAAGGCTATTTACAGGATTCTCTAAAAGATGTGGACTTAATCAATTATGATCTTCCTTTTGAAGAAGTACAAAGCTTTGAGCCCGATCTAATTATTATGGACTCGCCTAGTATGGTAGAGGGTGGAAAGTATGGGCAATACAGTGCGATTGCTCCTACCTATGTGATTGGTGAGGAGTTAAATAATGATTGGAGAGAAGAGCTTCGAACGGTCGGCAGCATCTTTGCGTTGGAAGATAAAGCTGAAAAAGTGATCTCTGATTATGAAGCTAAAGCCGGGGAAGCAAAAGCTCAGATTGAAGAAAATGTTGGCAAGAAATCTGCGGCCGCGATTTGGTTGGTAGGAGGTAGCTTCTTTGTTGTAAACAAAGAATTATCAAGCGGAGATGTACTTTACAATGATTTAGGATTTGAAGTACCGGCAGTTGTGGAAGAAATCTCGGCTAGCGGTGAAAATAACTGGAATGCTGTTTCACTTGAAAAATTAGTCGAACTTGATGCAGATTATCTATTCTTGGTAAATAGCGATGGTAGTGAAAGTGCAGCATTAAGTGATGCATTATGGCAAAGCATCCCTGCGGTACAAGCAGGAAATGTGTATGAATTCGGTCCAGATACAAGCTGGTTATACACTGGTGCCATTGCAAATGATCAAATCATTGACGATGTTTTGGAAAGTGTAGCGAAATAGGGAAAGAAAAAGTACTTGCTGAACGAGCTTCGGGCAAGTACTTTTTATTTTACTAAGAAACAAATTTCGTAAACTTGGTTGACCAAAAAACGGGGGAATGAGCTTATTGGGACAAATCTGGTGAGCAACAGAATGAAAAATATAACGGATTTTATTATTTTCGTATTGAACTAATATCTTTTTCCTGTAATAGGTCAACCGGTACAAACAATCCGACGTGTCCATAGGTTTCATCATCAATCGTTGCAAAAACAATGCCGACCACTTGTCCTTCTTTGTTGATCACGGGGCTGCCGCTATTTCCGCGATAGACCGGTGCATCCAACATTATCACCTCTTCATCCCAATCGGAAAGCTGTTTGTAATCAATGACCTTACCCTCATTGGCTATTCCGGTAAAATATAACGGGTTTCCGATAAAATAAATTGGTTCATTTAGTGTAGGTGTGTACGAATCAGCCAGCGTTAAATAGGGAAGTTTTTCTCCTTCCACTTTTAGGATGGCTAAATCAATATCCGGATAGCTCTCAATTACCTCGCCCTTGAAAAGCTGTTCATCAGGAAAGATCACTGTAATGGTAAGGGCGTCTTCGATGACATGGTCATTCGTTACAATGTAGCCATCATCTGAAACTGCAAATCCCGTTCCTTTTCCATCGTTAGTTTGGATTTCAACAACAGCTTGCTTATAGGTTTGAATATCCTCCTGCCCTGAGAGTCTGGCAGATGTTTTTATAAATTCGATTGCCGGAATTGAAAAGATTTCAAAGATGACTGCAAATGTGCTAAAGGCGAGCATCACTGCCATAATCCAGGCAAAAAGGCGAACAGATTTAGGTTTTTTCTTCGTTTCTGAAACTCCGCTTAACCTTTTTTCCCGCTCTTTTTCAAGTGCTTTTCTTTGTTCCTCAAGGACTAGTTCAATTAATTCCTCTTCACTGATCGGTTCAAATTCACTTTGTTTATCTTTATCCATTTCGCCCCTCCTCGCTCACCTTACCTTCTTTTATCATATCGGAAATCATTGTTTTTTGAAAACTTCCAAATAATTTAATAGAAAGGTTGCGCCAGCTTGTGTGATTATAATGCTGACTTGAAATTGCAGGGATGATGTGACATAATACAAGACAACTGGATTAAGAGAAAGGTTTTCTAGGGTTCCGTATCGGTATTACGATAGTCTGGTCCGAGAGAAAACTACGCAAAGCGTGACACGGAAGGACAAAATCCTGGGAGATATTATCTAATATCTTCCAGGATTTTTTTTCGTAAAGAATGAGAATGGGAGGGAATTTAATATGAAAGCTTGGCTGAAAGTTTTACTGGCGTCACTGCTTGAGGTATTTTGGGTAATTGGTTTGGCACATGCCGATGAGTTTTGGGAATGGGTAGGGACAATTATAGCAATTGTCATCTGTAATTATTTATTGATTAAGGCTACGTCAACACTTCCTACAGGAACAGTTTATGCGATATTTGTAGGCCTGGGGACGGCAGGGGCGGTTCTTTCTGAAATACTGTTTTTTGGAGAACCATTCAACATTATTAAAATATTATTAATTGTACTGTTGCTAGTAGGTGTGATTGGCTTAAAGCTAGTAACGGATGATCAAAAGGAGGCGCAAGCATAATGGCATGGGTTGCTTTAATCGTAGCAGGGCTATTTGAAACTTTTGGTGTAGCCATGATGAATCAGTACAGCGTTAGCCGAAATTGGAAGCCTCTTGTTTTTTTGGTGCTTGGCTTTTGTATCAGTTTATTTCTTCTAGACTACTCAATGCATACAATATCAATGGGAACAGCATATGCAATCTGGACTGGGATCGGAGTTGTCGGGGGCACAACGGTAGGTATGTTTTTCTACGGAGAATCAAAGGACTGGAAAAGGATACTATGTATTTTTATTATTCTATGCGCAAGTATAGGGCTGAAAATAATCTCTTAATTACAAAAAAGCGCTGAGTTCAGGGTGACGCTCAGCGCTTTTCATTGATTTTGCAGTTTCCAAAGTATTTTTGATAATTTGTCTAAATATGAGAACTATAATAATGTTTAGAATATATCTAGTCTTGAGGAGTGGAAACGATTGAGTAAGCATCATTATTTTCTGGCAGCTAAGCTACCTAATGAAGCGAAGGAATATTTAAACGAATGGGTTGCAAACAATAAACTGGACTTCCCTTTTGCCAGATGGGTACATTCCGAGGATTATCATATCACATTGGCATTTCTAGGCTTTGCTGAAGAAAGCATGAAACAGGAGGTGATCGGTACGATGCCGCAAGTATTAGGAGATGAACGTCCATTTTCGTTGACGCTACATAAAATTGGGACATTTGGGCCTCATAAAAAACCCCGGATTTTTTGGGCAGATGTAGAACAATCCGAAAACTTGAATAGGGTTCAACAAAAGGTCCACCGTCAATGCATCAACATTGGTTTTCAATTGGATAAAAAGCCGTTTCGTCCCCATATCACGCTAGCCCGAAAATGGCAGGGTGAAGAGAACTTTGATATCGAAATGTTAAAGGCTTTTGAAGACCGTCTATCATTTACGGTAAATGAAGTAGTACTTTACGAAACGCATTTGGACAAAACGCCGAAATATCACGAATTTGCTCGCTTTGCCTTAGGTGAAGGGGAGTAAAACGGAAATTTCATCAAGCCAAATCTCATTCATAGAAATCATTCAATATGGAAAATAATCGCTCAAATCTAAACTTCTCCTAAAGGTTTTATCCTAATTCTCGTGTATAATAGTTTTAAGATAAAGTCGAATAGGCATAAAATAGGAGTGAAGGCACCCGTGATAGAGTGGATTTTGATTATTATCCTTGTTGGGTTTATCGTATATAGACTAACGCCGGCAAAGGGCGTTAAAACAATTGATGCTGAGCAGTTAAAAAACGTCCTGCATGATCCGGATAAGATATTTATAGATGTTCGGTCTCCGATGGAATATAATGCGCAGCATATTCAACAATTTCAAAACATCCCGTTAAAATCGAAGTTCAACGATTTACCGAAAGATAAAGAAATCGTGGTCATTTGCCAGACTGGTATAAGAAGCAATCAAGCTTGCAAAAAATTAAAAAGACGCGGCCATACGAAGATTACCAATGTCCGTGGAGGTTTAAGCAACTGGAATTTTAAAGGGGGAAGATAAAATGAAAGAAATCACGCCGCAAGAAGTCCAACAGCGTCTAGAAAATGGCGAAAACCTAAATTTAATCGATGTACGTGAAGTAGATGAGGTGCAAGCAGGGCATATTCCAGGGATTACACATATTCCATTAGGGTCACTCGAATCCCGTACCCATGAACTGGATAAAACAAAACCTTATATTATGGTTTGCCGTTCTGGGGGCAGAAGTGGAAAAGCAACTGAATATTTGCAAAGCCAAGGTTTTGATGCAACAAATATGAATGGCGGCATGCTTAAGTGGGAAGGTAAGGTAGAATAATTGGTTTTTAAGGTCTGGTTCAATTTTTATTGGGTTTGGCCTTTTTTTATATCACCATACTTAAATCTAACGCTAAGATGAATAATATAGAACGATTATTAATATATTTAAAATAAAGGAGTGGAGAGTATATGAGAATTCCAGCCCTGCCGCAACCAAAAGAAATTGATCTAAAAAGAAGGAGTATAGTATTTAGGCTTCTCCGACAAATTCTTTCAAAAAGACCTGCTAAAAAGCGATCCTTCGTCCGTATTCCGCCAAGGAAATAAAGGCTGTTCCCGGTCTAAAGACTTGGAACAGCTTCCATCTTTCCTCTAATTTTCTCATCTTCCTATGCTTTGTTTCCTGCTAATGATACTTCATCAAGCAAAAAGAATCCCAGCCCCGGTCCAACCAAATATAATTCGTGCATGGCCCGAGTAAGGGCAACATATAAAAGCTTCCGGTCAATCGCTGTATCAAAGTAGGGGATATCGAATGCTGCAATGATGACTGCGTCAAATTCAAGGCCTTTTGCCAAGTGGCTTGGGACAATAAGAAGCTTGTCACCGCCGAGCTCTGATTCATCACTCAACGTTTCGGCAGGCACACCCGCTTTATTTAATAGCTTTGCATAATGTGTTGCTTCCGCTGTTGTTTTGCAAATTAGTGCAATGGATTTGTGGCCATTTTGCCCGATAGATTGGTATAACTCATTAATTTTTTCCGGATCGAAAAATTCGGCTTGCACAAAAGTGGGTTCATTGCCATGTCGGACAACTGGTTCCACTAAAGGCAGGTCCTCATCCATTTTCTTGAGGATTTTATTTGCGATTTCCATAATTTCAATCGTCGTCCGGTAGCTTTTCTGCAAGGTGAAATAATTTGCCCGAGGGAATAAATCAAGTACCGAATCCCATTCCGTCAATGACCGGTAACTATGGATTCCCTGTGCCAAGTCCCCAACCATCGTGAACATGTCGGTTTCAAGCCCATCTTGTAGAGCGGCTAACTGGAATAAACTATAATCCTGGACCTCATCTATAAAGACGACCCGCATCTTCCACTGATCTTGAATGCCTTTGATTTTTGCATGCAGGTAATAGAGTGCAGCTAAATCTTCTAATGCCCACTTTTCTTTTGTATGAGCTTGCAGAAACTTTTCTTGCTGTTCAAATGTCCATTCAGGTGCAAGTTCTTGCAGGAGTTGCCGGTCGGTTAAAAACTTTCGATACATTTGTTTAATTTTTGCTTTTTCAAAGCGTTTCATATAAACAGTGGCAGTTGATTTTGCTTCGGCTGTGATTTTAGGGATACGTTCATCCCGTTCGTCGATGAATTTTGTTACCGTTTCACGTCTTTTGTCCGGATCACGAAGTCCGCTTAATGCTTTCCCGATCATATCTTCGTAACGGGTATTGAGAGACGAAAGAACCGCTTTAGATTTCCGTTTTACCTCAGTTTGTACAATCTTCTTGATGCGCTCAATCCGCTTTTCAATCGGCATATAAGCGAATTCTTCCAGGAATAACTTCTTCAAGTGGCTTCCACGCATGATACGGTATTTTTCAATAAATACATCCTCATTAAATAAATCTGCCAACGTGCGTTCATGTATCTTAATGTAACGGTCCAAGAGGTTACGGTAAAATAAAGAACCTTTAATTTGCGGGATGTTGAAAGAGGGTAGAGCGTCAAGCCCTTCTTCAACAATTGTTTCAAGCTGTTCATTTGGATTTTGTAATTTTAGCTTGATGCCTGTAGCATTTTGGACGTATTCGGCATAGGTTGTTTGGCAAATTTGTTCCACACCAAGCTCTGGCAGGACGTCCCCGATATATTCGATAAATAGTTTATTGGGTGCCAGAATCATTAGCTGCTCGGGGTTAAAGTGTTCTCCCATGGTGTATAGGAAGTACGAGATTCGATGAAGGGCAATGGTTGTTTTTCCACTTCCGGCAGCTCCTTGTACAAGAATCGGCTGCTTCAGGTGGGCTCGGATAATTTCATTTTGTTCTTTTTGAATGGTGGCGACGATTTCGGTAAGTCGTACATCGGCTTTCCCTGAAAGTGCCTGCAAAAGGTCGTCATTTGTTGTTAAGTCGACATCCTGGAAGCTTAATAGTTCGCCATCTTCAATCTTATATTGGCGTTTTGAGAATAAATGCCCTGTAAACACTTCGTCACGTACGGGGTAGGATATCTCGCCAAGGCGACCGTCATAATAGACATTTGCCACCGGGGAACGCCAGTCCACAATGATAGGCTCAAATGTTTCATTATGGAAAAGTGAGGTTTTTCCTATATATAGAAGCTCCTCAAGCTCTCCTGTTCGCTGGAAATGAATGCGGGCAAAATATGGTTTTTTCTTAACCGCTTCCAGACTTTCCTTCTGATTCAAAGCTAATTCGAAAAAGCGGGAATTCGTCAAGATATTGATATAACTATCACTGGAATCGATATATTCGAGGTTCGCCATCGATTCTTTAATCTTGTCCTGGACAGCTCTTAAATCTCGCTGCGATGCCTCCAGCAGTTCGCCCATATACTGTTTGGTGTATTCTAATCGCTCAACTTCCTTTTGGAATTCCGGCTGCTGGGTGGTGCTTCTTTCAATATGCTCGGCCATTTTAGATCGATCCTCCATTCATTTGGGATAACGTACATAAAAAAGCTAGATATTTATCTTACTAAATTTTCCTTATGAAGTGAAGTTTTGTCTAATGTTTTTTCGAATCATTTAAGTTAACTCCATGTGAATTAAATGGCCATTATATTCTCGCCAAAATGAAAAGCCGCTTCCATCCGGTAAATGGGAGCGGCATTTAAACTAAAAATGATTCTGAGATATATTCCACTAATGAGCGCACTTACTTCGTACACAAGCTGCAGAGCCAACTTGTTGTCTCTAACCCTTAGTATACTACTCTTCTGAATTCAACAAGATTTTTATTGAATACTTAGCATCAAGGACAGGTAGCCGCTCATCACAAGGAATAGCCCCATCACAAAAGTCATGATGGCCGGCATCTTCTTTATGAAAGAAAAAATCATTAATGCCAAGAAGAGAAGGGTTACAACGGCAAGCATAATAGCCGTTGCATTGGGAGCAAACTGAACTTGCATATTAGGCTGAATTTGCCCTTGGTAAACGAGGCGAAACAGTTGCGATACATTATTGCTTGAAATCTCTGTTTCTCTTGGCGGTGATTGTTGCCCAAGAGCAGCAGTCACTGAAAAAATAAGAAGCATTAGAATGCTTTCGGCCTTTACCCATGGCAGCGGGTTAAAGCTTTCATCTATTTGAACCTTCTTTTTAATCATTAAGCTATTAATCGCAGCAAAAACGATCAACGGAATGATTAATAAATGTTTCAATAACAATGTTTGCCCATAGGAAATAGGCCAAGAATTTGTATAGTCATCCACAATAATGTCCATCAAAAGCAGTCCGCTAACAATGGTAAGTGCAAAACAAACCAGGGCAACAGGAGTAAACCACCTTAAAAAGTTCGCCCAGCTTTGATGATTTTTGGAAAACCAACTGATGACAATTAGTATACCGACCCAAACGGTTACAGCAGTAAAGTGCACAGTATCACTTACAAATCCCAGCAATTGATTATACGAACTTGCATGACTTGACCAACCTAAAGAGAGTATTAAGAGGAAGGTAAGTGCTGCACCAATAGATGCGTATAATTTATTTGCTTGAACCTCAAAAAAGCTTATAAAAAGTAATAAGATAATCGACACAATGAATGTGAAAAGCCAAGCTTTGCCGACTTCAAATGTCAATAAAACAGATTGCAAAGTTTCGCCAAAGCCCGAATTAGGTACTAAGTACAACAGGATTTGAAATACCGGAAAAAAAGAAAACAGGGCAATCCCACTTGTAGCAGCCAGCAATGCACTCTTTGGGACTTCGATAGTTGGGCGCTTGGCTTCGGGGATCATTGCCAGGATAAAACTGCCCATGATGGTAGCGAAACAAAGATAAACCAATGCCTGACTTAACAAACCTAACAAAGCCATAAACTATTGTTTCCTTTTTGCGATGAAGAAGAAGCTTCCTACAACAATCAGAATAAGAATACCGATAAGAGTTGGAACTAAATAAGACGATGAGGAATTTTCCGTAGACTCTTCAACAGCGGCATCATTGTTAGTTGTTGCTGATTCCTCTATCGTTGCATTATTTTCTTCACCTGTGACTTCCTCGTCTAGAGTTTCATCTTCAGCATTCTCGGTCGCCTCAGTTACAGGTACATCCACAGTAAATGGAACTTCTCCTTCGATAAGATGGCCATCAGCCCCAATGATATTCCAGTTAATCAGATACTCTCCGTTTTCAATGGGTTCTGTGAGTGAGCCGGACAATACATTTTCCGATATTGCAATATTGTCAACGGAAACTGCTTCTCCAGCTGCGTTCTGAAGTGTGAAGGAGCTGCTTTGTTCAATTTTCCCTTCAAAGGTCAATGTAATTTCTTCTAAGGGCGCAGTCAGTACTTCGCCGCTTTGAGGAGAAGAGCTTTCGATATGTGTATGTGCAAAAGTGTCATTCCCAAAAGAAAACAGGAAAATCAACGAAAAGATCAAGAATTTTTTAACCATACAAACCTCCAAAATTTTAAATTCGGATAAATTGTAGCACAATTAGTGATTAAAAGCCTTTAGAAAGGCTGCTGGTACGCTACTTAATATATGAAGTAGTAAAAGAATAAAAGGTATATGCAAAAGAAGTTTGATTCTTGGCATACACCTTTCTGTAAGTCTATCTGGATTGGGCTCTTTTAGGGAAGAGTAAATAGGAGAGGCTAATTCCTCCATCAATTAGTAAGGCAATCGACCAGATTCTCCATACATTAAATAAGGCTTCGGTAGAATTCGAGTTGATGAGGGTGATGATAAGCCAAAACATCACACTGCCAATTGCATAAGCTAATACATGCCGTCCCCACATTTTTAATTCATGTAATCCTTTTTCCGTGCCATAAAGAGGTTTTTTCGCTGATTCCTTTTTTAGGATGTAGGTCTGGAATTTATCGTCTGCCCATGCAATCATTGTTTTTCCATAGGCAATCGAAACACCAATATAAATAACGGAAACCCCGTGTGCTATTGTAGCGACAGCACCAGACTGTAAATCAACAACTGTTAATGCAATTAAAGCTAGATCGATAATCGGCGTGAGCAAAAACAACAGATAGCTTAAGCGTTTTCGGTGCAGTACATAGCGTGCGAAGAGTCCAGCCAAGATTGCAACCCAAAACAGTATTTCAGCAGCAATAATCCATTTAATCAACTTAAGAATCTCCTTTTTACATTTTATTTAATACGATTGTATTAAAATAATAACATGGGTTTTTAAATAATACAAGTGTATTAAAAAATGTTATAATAATTTCATGCCAAAAATAGTGAATCATGAAGAAAGAAAAGCATTAATCGCAAAATCAACATGGAATGTCATCGCAAGAGATGGACTGGAGGGGGCTTCTGTACGTTCGATTGCAAAGGAGGCAAATCTTTCCCTTGGAGCAGTTCGACACTACTTCAATACTCAGGAAGAATTACTTGAGTTTGCAATGGGGTTAGTTGAAGAACAAGTAACTGAACGCATCATGGAACATACAAAGCAGCCCCAGCCACCGAAACAGCTTGTATTGAATATGCTAATGGAGTTCATTCCGATTGGAAATCGTACAATCGAAATGCAGGTGTGGCTGGAATACATCTCTTACAAATTGCGAAAAAAGGAGCTTCGCGAGGATTCGGTCCATCAAGGGATGCTATCGATGATGACTCAATTAAATGAAAATGGTCTTTTGAGGAAGGATATAAATATGGAGGAAGAAACAATTCATTTACACGCATTAGTCGATGGCCTAGCGCTTCATATCCTGATGGGGCTGGTGAAATTGGATGAAAATCGGATTCGTTTATTAATTGAAAGAGAACTGGATAGGATATTTACATAAATTTAAAATATCTACTATGAATTGTTAACTATAGATTGATACGATAATTCTTAGACGAAGTATTGAAGAAGTAGACCTTAACAATCTTAAGTTAAAGGACGGTCCAGATATGAAAATTTATGCTCACCGTGGATATTCTGCAAAGTACCCTGAAAATACATTACCTGCTTTCCAAGCTGCTGCAAATTTGCCAATCGATGGGGTAGAATTTGACGTACACCTCACAAAGGATGGGAGAGTCGTTGTCATACATGATGAATCCATTGACCGTACTTCAAATGGCGTGGGCTATGTGAAAGATATGACGCTTGAGGAGTTACGCGAATATGATTATGGCAGTTGGTTTAGTGAGGAGTTTGCCGGTGCGAAAATTCCTGCTCTTGGAGAGGTGCTAAACATTTTCCGTGGTACAGATCTTCGTGTAAATATAGAGTTGAAATCCGATATCTTCGCTTATGCGGGGATAGAAGAATTAGTGCTTCAAGAAGTAGAAGCACTGGAAATGATGGATCAAGTGGTGATTTCGTCATTTGATCACGAGGCGGTTGCACGTATCGCACAGCTTGCTCCGAATGTTGAAAATGCTGCACTTTTCGTTAATACAATCCTGGATGTTGCCGCGTATCAAGCAAAGCTTCCTGCCAAAGCTTTGCATGTATCCTTGCCTTCGTCCGTTCGACGCCCAATACGAGAAGCCATTGAAAAAGGTTCAGTCGTGCGTGTTTATACAGTAAATGAAGTGGAACATGCCGCACTGATTATCGGTTCCGGTGTGGAGGCCATCTTTACGGATGAACCTGAGAGAATGTTGGGGTATATGAGACAAAATAAAGTCCATATGGAAGGGTAGAACCCCGGTACGCACGGAGTAGGAGGGTACACGCAAGTGCCTGTAGAAACTCGCACATAAAGTAATACCTTTTATGAGAAATACCTAAATGAACGCAAAAAAAAGAAGGCGACCGTTTAATCGCAATAAACGAACGCCTTCTTTTTACCATTTCGCCTGTTGTTCATCCACATACCCAAGCATCTGCTGAATCAAGAGGGTGGAGCCATCATCAAGTTTGACTTGCCCATTAAAATAACCTACCAATTGTTGTTTATTGATTTTTACTAGCTTTGCATCCGTTTGTGAATAGCGTTCAAAGAATGGATGGAAGGTCAGCATGACAGTATCCGAGAATTTGGATGTAATATACCAAGGCTTCATAAAATTCGAAGGATCATAGTTAAACAGCACATCTTCATGAATTTTGCTCATATGTCCATTAACAAAAACGGCATTTTCGGTCATGCCCGTACCATCCGTCCAATGTCCACCGAAATTGATGCCAATTCGTTGGTCACGGACGCGTTGGGAAGCCATGGCCCAATTCCATCTAGCTTCTCGTGGCAAGACCCCACGACTGAAATCCAGTACCCCATAACAGTCTTCCTCGTTAAAGCGATAATGTCGGTTTCCGAGTTTCACAAAGCCCGAAGTAGGCAAGGCATGATGTTTTGCGGTAAATTGGAAGGTTTTGCGATTCCAAGGAACAATCACATTTAATGTATCATCTGCTTGCGGGTGATGAATCGTCAACTCAGCAAGAAGAGGCTCACTATCAAAGTCATCAGCCGTAACTTTCAGGAATGTTTGGTTTTGAAAATACGTAATGTTGATATGAATCTCATTATTTTTAAATTGAATCGGCTCCAATACTCTCGTCGGCATTTTTAATTTGCTGCCCAGGCCAAGGGGAATCGTCATTGTTTTTTCAAAGAATCGCTGTGTTTCGTATTCCAGGAAATTAACAAAACAAATCGCAGCATAATCAAAATGGAGTATTTTTATGGAGAATAAAATCTCCTCACCATAAATGTACCAATTATTCCACTTTTTCTTCCTTAAATAGTGCCCAGATAAATTGCAATCGATGATCGGTTTGCGAGCAAAACCGATAGCTGCTGGATTTAAGTTTCCCTTATTATCACAGAGCCTTGTTAGTTCAGTTAATTCTCTTTCAGCGTGCTGCATCAACTCCAACATCCCTTCACTCAAGTTATCTAGTATATGCAAATGCTAGAAGAGCAAGAAAGCATAAACTTTCTTATTTTGCATAAGTGGAACGAAGGCTAACCGTATAGAACTTTTCGATTAGCCAGGATTTCTAATATTGGAAGTAAAATATGATTTTTAACTACAAAATATATCAAGCTTCAAGGTTTTGTACTCTTTTTACTATGAAATTTCACCCTTAAATAAAAGTGAATTAGTTTTATTGTAACAAATTATGGATGCTATTTCTTTAGGCACAGAGAATTAATAAATAATTGTCACAATTTCCCTGGCTGTTTCGCGAAGTATGAAAGATGGATAAAATTGCGCATAGAATAAAAAAAGGAGGTTTCGCATATTCCAACTTATTACAATCGAAATGCGGCTGTTCAGTATGCAAGAGCTTGGTGGGATAAGAAAAACCCGGATTACCCGGCATTTTTAGTGGATTGTACAAATTTTGTTTCACAATGCCTTCGTGCTGGTGGGGCACCTATGTCCGGTGCACCAAACCGGGGAAGAGGATGGTGGATTACGGACGCATGGAAAAGTTCACGTGGAGAAGGTGGCCATTACTCGAGAGAATCTTGGAGCTACAGCTGGTCTGTTGCACATAGCTTCCGGTGGTACTTGGAAAATGCAAAGAACGGGCTTACGGCGACCCGGGTAGGATCACCATCCGAGCTGCAAATCGGGGACGTAATCTGTTACGATTTTCAAGGGAACGGCGTTGTCGATCATACGACAATTGTAACGAGTATGGTAGATGGTGTCCCTTACATTCATGCTCATACAGCAGATAGTGCCGATCGACATTATGACTATTCAAATTCATTGGCTTATACCCCAAACATTCGATATTACTTCTATAAAATAGACGACGTATTTAATTAAAATGTATCTCGGGATATGATTTTATCAACCTTTGTATAAAAAGGGATAAAAACGATGTATATTTTAAATGTCCCCAATATATGTTAAGGTTAATTATGAGGTTAACATATAACTATAGTTCTATATTTAGTTAATTTCTTTAAGGAGAGAAACAAATGAACCAACAATCATTATCTGTTCGCGAAGCTATCATTGAGAGACGCTCGATTAAAAAATTCAATGGTCAACCAGTGGATCGCGAAGTATTATTACAAATCGTGAATGATGCTGTTTGGGCACCAAATCATCAAAATAGAGAACCTTGGCGACTAGTTGTTGCATGTGGGAAAGAAATTCTTGAATTGCATAAGCTTTTACGCGACACGGCGATTCCAAAATGGAAAGAGCTTCCCGAAGAAACATTGGAAAAACAAATGCTAAAATTCACGCTGCCTGGTGCATATGCTTTCGTGATTGTTCCTGAAGACGTTCGACAAAAGCAGCGTTTGGAGGATTATGCTGCAGCAAGCATGTTTATCCAGAACATCCAATTACTTGCTTGGGATTATGGAATCGGCTCTTGCTGGAAAACACCGGATTTCTTGGATGCCCCGCAATTCCGTGAGGCACTAGGTGTGAAATCAGGTGAAAGAATTATTTCCATGCTGCAAATTGGATACTTCGACGACATACCAAGAGCAGCAGAACGAAAAAAGAGTGACGAAATTGTGACGTTTTTTGGGCAGAACGAAGAAAATAATTGATGGATTCTTGTAGAAAGAGTCTCTTTTAATAATATTAATATAATTAAAAATTAAGAGTATAACGTTTTTTGTATCTGGATTAATAAGTGGGGCGTCCAACTTTTGGGCAGGAACTATTCAAGCAATAGTTTTCTTTTCGTTGTATTATCACTATATTTTTCTATTGATGATAAAACAGGAAATATCTTACTGAATCGTCTAAAATAAACGCTAGGGAAGCAAAGCCCTGGCGTTTTTTTGTAATAAAGTAAACAATTGAAAAGAGGAGGAAAGCATGTCTAAACACCCGTTGGAAAAGTGGGGGAATATTGTAGGAAACAAACGCTCCCGTTGGGTAACACTTATGCTATGGCTGACCGTCGTCGTCGTGCTATCCATCACTTTGCCTCAAATCAACAGTATTGAAAACTACGGTGGAAGTGACTTGCCCCAGGACGTTATGAGTGAACAGGCAAGTGCAATCATGGATGAACAATTCTCCTCCGATTCCGGACTTCCTTTATTGATTGTTTGGTACAAAGAGGCTGGTCTAGAGGTGGAAGACATCCAATCCATCCAAGCTCTTTATAGAGAGTTGGCTGTGAATCCACTAAAGGAGCAAGCAACACTTCCACCGTTTGGTGACATCCCTACGGAAGCTCTTTTAGGAAGTATTTCTGAAAATGGTACGTCCATCGTGACACCTGTTTTCTTTGATGAAAAAGCGAATACAGATACACTGAAAGAAAACTTGGCAAAAATTAACGATATTACTGAAGAACAATTTGGAGAAAATCCATACGAAACAGATATGAACGAAGATGGTTTGCACGCCCGTTTTTCCGGTCCAGCCGGTATCTCCGTAGATGCAACAAACCTCTTTATGCAAGCAGACGTGAAGCTGATGATTGCCACGGTGATCCTGATTTTAGTGCTGCTGGTTGTAATCTATCGTTCACCACTTTTAGCTATTACGCCAATACTCGTTGTAGGGATTGCATATGGTGCGATCAGTCCATTGCTAGGTTGGTTTGCTGAAAATGGCTGGATTGATAAAGATGCACAGGCAGTCTCCATCATGCTGGTTCTGTTGTTTGGTGCAGGAACCGATTACTGTTTATTTTTAATCACACGTTTCCGTGAAAAACTAGTAGAAGTAGAAAATAAATTTGAAGCACTCTCTATAGCCATGAAAGAATCTGGCGGGGCAATTATGATGAGTGCGTTAACCGTATTCATCGGTTTAGCGACATTAGGGTTGGCGGATTTTGGTGCATTCCAACGATTTGCAGTACCGTTCAGTTTTGCCATTCTCATTATGGGCGTCGCTGCTTTGACTCTGTTACCGGCAATTCTAGCGATTTTAGGCCGTACTGCATTTTGGCCATTCCTGCCTCGTACAGAAGAGATGGCGAAAAAATATGCACAACAAAAAAATAAACCATATAAAGCGCCAAAACCAAAGCACCCTGTAATGTCAAAGATTGGTGAGTTTGTTACGAATAAACCTTGGCTAGTCATTATCGTAACGGCTGTAGTTCTAGGAGGGTTAGCCTTTACCTCCACTCAAATTAAATACAGTTATGATCTACTATCCTCTTTCCCGGAGGATATGGATTCACGTGAAGGGTTTACGATCATTGCAGAAAACTTCTCTCCTGGTGAGTTAGCACCCGTTCAAATCATTGTGGACACAAAAGGAGAAGACATTGATTTGACGGCACAAATTGCGGAAATTCCTTATATCGATGTGGTGAGTGAACCGACTGTCGGGGAAAGCAAGACCAACCTCCAACTTTACGAGGCAGATCTGAATGAAAACCCGTATTCAAATGAAGCGATGGAGTTAATTCCAGGCTTAAAAGAAGAGATGGAAGCAATACTTGAAGAAGCGGGAATTGAAGACGCAGATGAAAGCTACTGGATCGGTGGAGAAACAAGTGCCCAGGTAGATACAAAAACGGTTCAAGAGAGGGACGAATCACTTATTCAACCAGTAATGGTGGCGATCATTGCGATTCTATTACTAGTGTACTTGCGTTCAATCCCGGCAACTATATATTTGGTAGGGACCGTGCTAGTTTCATTCTTTGCCGCATTGGGATTAGGATGGCTAGTCTTAACCGCATTTTTTGGAGCGGACTCCATCGCTAGTTCAATACCGTTATATTCCTTTGTCTTCTTGATAGCACTCGGGGAAGACTATAATATCTTCATGATTTCAGAGGTTTGGCAGAACCGCAAAACGCAAAGCATCAAAGATTCAATAAAAAATGGAATTGCCCAAACCGGTTCGGTAATCACATCGGCTGGGTTAATTCTAGCTGGAACATTTGCGATTCTCGCAACCTTGCCTATCCAGGTTCTGGTTCAATTTGGAGTAATTACGGCAATTGGTGTGTTAATTGATACATTTATTGTCCGTCCACTATTAGTGCCGGCGATTACGATGGTACTGGGTCGTTATTCTTTCTGGCCGGGGAAACTCTTTAAAAAACAAGATTAAGAGCGGAGATGCTTATCCAATGACTGGGTAAGCATTTTTTATTGATAAGGAAATACAAAAGGCTGGAAAGGTAGCAAAGTTGGCTACAATACCTATTAGATAAAGATGAGTGCGATAATAAAGTAATGAACATGAAACAGTTTATAGGATCGCCCCCAAAAACCACTACCTAAAACGCCCATACTCTGTAAAAATCTTTTGTATTGTAATAAAAAAGTAAGTATATTTATGATAAAAAGGTGATTAATATGCAAATCGAGCTTTCGAAAAATGCACTAGTTATTCACAACATCATGCAACTAGCATTTATAGAGTATGATCAAGCCGGAATGCCCTCCAGTGCGCTAAAAGAAACGAGCGAATCAGTTCAGGAAGATCTTGATAGTGGTGAGCAAGCCTTTGTCGGCTATGAAAAGAATGGGAAGCCAATTGCCATGGTGCGCTTTCAGGTGAAAGAGGATTATCTATATTTTTATCGATTATCCGTTCTGCCGGAGTGCCAGGGGAAGGGCCATGCCAAACAACTATTAAAGGCTCTTGAAGTATATGCAAAACAAAATAGAATACAAGAGGTTCACTGTAAAGTCCGTAAAAACGTGGAAAGAAATGTTTTGTTATATAAAAATCTAGGTTATGAGATTTTTAAAGAAGAGGTTGCCCAGCTCATTAGTGGCGATGTCATACCTGTAGTCTCAATGAAAAAACAGGTAAGTTAATGGAGCTATATCAAGGTCCAATGGATGAAAGAGAAAGTGCGGAATGGTTAAGTACCATTCTTTTTTTATTTAGCTTACATCGTCATCAATTCCCGCAAACAGCAAGCAACTTGAATGGACTAAGTGAGGTACTCTAAGTTTTTTATGCAAGGAAATTGTCGATTTATTTCCCGAGAAATGTTTGATTTTGGCAAATGAATCAATAAGTAGTCGTTTTTTTGACGCGGAAATGTATGTTAATAGACTTATTTTAAGTAATTTTATTCCTTCGTTTAAGATTTTTCATTCTTGGTAAGTAAATTAAAAAAGCAAACAGCAGTAGAGTGCAGCATTCTTTTCAAGAAAAGGAAATGCTTTTTTTATAATCGATGTTTTTATAGAATTGAAGGAAAGAAGAGAAGTTTGTCGAATTAAGTTAGATGAGCTTTTTGTGGGGGTAAGATTATTGGAGATCAAGTTGGTGAAAGCGATTCCGGGAGATGTCCTATTGCTGCATGACGTGCAAACAAGGGCCTTCCAACCCTTATTGGAAAAGTATCTGGATTACGAGAAGAATCCAGCGAATGAACCGATCAATCGATTGTTTGAAAAAATACAATATAGTTCTTTTTTTAAAATGGTTGTAGACCAAAAGTGCGTGGGTGGAATTCGGATAGTCGCGAGAAATAATAGCTACTGGATTAGCCCAATTTTTGTTCTTCCTGAGTTTCAAGGGAAGGGAATCGCACAGCAGGCAATATGCCAAGTTGAAGAAATCTTTACGAAACATAACATTTGGGAGCTTCAAACAATATTGGAGGAGCAGGGGAATTGTTACCTCTATGAAAAATTGGGATATGAACGTACAGATTTTGAACAGGTCGTAAATGATAGAATGACTTTAGTTGGCTATAGGAAAATAAAGAATTGATTGAGATATAAGTAGAGTATATTGCGATTGCGAGAAGATTTTCAGGGGGCTAGAAAATGACGGTTCTAACGAAATTAGCATCCAGGCAGGATAGAAAAGACGAACGGCCTAATATTGAACTTGCTCGGGAGCTTATGGAAAACAATAATATAGCGGGAATCCAAGAGATCATCGAAAATTTGGCAAGCCACAATAGAAAAATTAAAACCGATTGTATTAAGGTTGCTTATGAAATCGGTAGAGTCAAACCCGAATTAATTTGTGACTATGCGGAAATTTTTATTAATTTGTTGAAAAGCCCTAACAACCGTTTAGTTTGGGGAGCGATGCAAGTATTGTCCACAATTGCGGAAATAAGTGCGATTGCATTGATGAAACATCTGCATACCATTCAACTAGCGGTTAAAACTGGAACTGTCATTACGACTGATAAAGGAATCCTAACTTTAGCAAAACTAGCAACAGTGAATGATTATAACTGCGAAGTTATTTTCCCGTTCCTCATCGAGCATTTGAAAACATGTCGAACAAAAGAAATCCCCCAGCATGCGGAAAGCATCCTGATAGCTGTGACAAATGAAACAAAGAGCGAGGTTTTGCATGTTTTGAAAGAACGCGAACCATATATGACGAAACCCCAAGCAAGAAGAATCCACAAGATATATAGACAGCTTTTGGCATAGACATAAAGAATTTAAGGAGTACGATCAATGAATATTAAACAGCAGCTTGAACAATACAAACCCTATAACGCACAGGAAGAGAAGGATCAGGAGATAATTCTGCGCTACATGGACACTTTCGATAACTTATTTACTCGGGACAATGAGTTTGCCCACTTTACAGCCTCTGCATGGCTTGTAAATGAGGAGCATACAAAGGTGCTGATGGCTTATCATAATATTTATAATTCATGGTCTTGGGTAGGTGGTCATGCTGATGGGGATACGGACTTATTGCATGTTGCTTTAAAAGAGGCTACAGAAGAAACGGGACTGAAAAATGTAAAACCTGTTTCGGAGGAAATTTATTCAATTGAGATTTTAGGCGTTCCTGCTCATGAAAAGAAAGGGAAACATGTAGCAACCCATGTTCACTTAAATGTGACGTACTTGTTAGAGGCAAGTGAAAGCGAATTATTACACATTAAAGCAGATGAAAATAGTGATATTGGCTGGTTTGAATTAGAGAATGCGGTTGAGGCAAGCACAGAACCTGAAATGAAGGTCGTATACTGCAAACTTAACGAAAAGCTCGCGGTAAATACATCGAAGTAGTAGTAGTATGCACATTTAAACGGGAACGTGAGGGAGAGGTGCTGTTAGCCGGCGCCTCTTTACATTTTTATGGTAGTCAGGTAACCTTTAAATTAAATATCTGAACCTACAGAATTTTAATATAATTTTTTAAAACATTTTAGAGGACTTGGTGATGCTGCCAAAGTTGAAAGATGTTTATTTTTTATTTAAAAAAATATTTTGGGATAAAACACTCAATTTTGATAGAGCGGAGTACAGAAAGGTTTGTTTGCTTTTTTGTGATGCCAAGTCGAAAGTGAAAAATGGTGATACTAACCCAGGGGGAGAGGGATTGGAAATTGGTTACGAAGAAAATAGCAGTACCGTTTGAAGAGAAGGACCTATTGGCTAAGCAAAGGGATATTTTCGTAGCCTTCTTTCGTTCGGGCATTTTAGGGTTCGGAGGGGGCCCTTCCACGATTCCATTAGTGAAAAAAGAAGTAGTAGACATCTTTAAAATGATGAATGATGAAGAGTTCTCGGATGTTCTCTCAATCGGGAATACACTGCCAGGCCCGATCGCAACCAAGATGGCCGGGTATATTGGCTATCGAGTAAGTGGTTGGCTCGGTTTGGTGACAGCTTTAATTGCGACGGTAATACCGACAGTGGTGTTGATGATTATCCTGCTGGCTTCATTGAACGAATTTAAGGATTATGATTTTGTAAAAGGCATGACGAAAGGCGTTGTTCCTGTTGTGGCAGTAATGCTTGGGGTACTGACATGGGACTTTTTAAAGAAATCAAAGAAATCGCTGGGCTGGAAAATTGGCTCGATTATTCTTACCGCCTCGTTTGTTGCAATGATTTTATTAGGCGTTCATCCAGGTATTGTCATCGCGGTATTATTGATTCTTGCCCTGACGCTGCCAATTAAAAAAAGAGGGGGAGAATAAAGGATGGTTTACATTCAAGTTTTTCTGGCCTTCTTTTATCCTGGCATTCTCGGATATGGCGGAGGGCCTTCTTCGATTCCGTTGATTGAGCATGAGGTTGTTGATAATTACGGCTGGATGACAACCAGCGAATTTAGTGAAGTGCTGGCTTTGGGAAATGCGCTGCCTGGTCCGATCGCAACGAAAATGGCGGGCTTTATTGGTTATGAAGTAGCAGGTATCCCAGGCGCCCTAATGGCTTTGCTTGCAACGGTCGGGCCGTCGTTAATATTGATGCTTATCCTATTGAATATTTTATATCGCTACCGAAACTCGCCTCGAGTGAAGCGGCTGTCAAGCTTTGTCCTGCCCGCAATTGCGATTTTGCTAGCAGACATGACCTTTGACTTCTTCAACACGTCCTACGATGCAATCGGCTTAGTGGTGACGGTGCTTCTAATGGCAGCAGCATATTTGGCGCTGGAAAGAATGAAAATTCATCCAGCCTTTGTAATCATGGCCGGGCTAATAGTCGGTGGATTTTTCTTATAATAGTTTGTGGGAGTCGTTAACTTGTTCCGGGGAGGGGATGGGTTGACGGCTTTTTGTTGTGGAGAAGGTTTGATAAAGGGAGTTATTGAGGAGTGAAGTCGCACGTAAGAGAGTGAAACTCGCAAGTAAGCTGCGAAAAGTCGCATGTAAAGTAGAGAAAGTCGAAAGTAAAGAGGGTAAAGTGGCACGTAAAGTGGAAACTCGCAAGTAAGCTGGGCGAACCCGCACGTAAAGTAGCGAAACTCGCACGTAAAGTGAGTGAACTCGCATGTAAAGTGGAAACTCGCAAGTAAGCTGGGCGAACCTGCACGTAAAGTAGAGAAAGTCGCAAATAAAGAGGGGAAAGTCGCACGTAGAGTGGAAACTCGCAAGTAAGCTGGGCGAACCCGCACGTAAAGTGGAAACTCGCAAGTAAGCTGGGCGAACCCGCACGTAAAGTAGAGAAAGTCGCAAATAAAGAGGGGAAAGTCGCACGTAGAGTGGAAACTCCCAAGTAAGCTGGGCGAACCCGCACGTAAAGTAGAGAAAGTCGCAAGTAAAGTGGGCGAACTCGCACGTAAAGTGGAAACTCGCAAGTAAGCTGGGCGAACCCGCACGTAAAATGGAAACTCGCAAGTAAGCTGGGAGAACCCGCACGTAAAGTAGAGAAACTCGCAAGTAAAGAGGGCGAACTCGCACGTAAAATGGAAACTCGCAAGTAAGCTGGGCGAACTCGCACGTAAAATGGAAACTCGCAAGTAAGCTGGGCGAACCCGCACGTAAAGTAGAGAAACTAGCACGTAAAGTGGGCGAACTCGCACGTAAAGTAGAAAAAGTCGCACGTAAAATGGAAACTCGCAAGTAAGCTGGGCGAACCGGCACGTAAAGTAGAGAAACCCGCAAATAAAGTGAGTGAACTCGCACGTAAATAGAACAAACCCGCAAGTAACCTAATAAAACCTCTCCTATTTCCATCTTTCAACAACTTCCAAACAACCCAGCAACTTATTTCCCGAGAAATGTCTTATTTTGCGATTTGGAGGGGGAAAATGTATAAATCTTCAAATGATTAATGAATTGAAGGGAGTGGACATACCTTGTTTTAAGGCATTTATCCTATGGAAATTGGAACGGATCCGTTGATTGGTGGATTCTGGACATTAGTATATAGAAATAATGAAATAGCTTATATGACAAGGAAAGGGGCGATTAAATGGCGATTGTTATACCGATGATTCATTTAAAGGGCGGCGTAGGAAAGACAACGACAACGGTAGGTCTTGCGGAAGTGTTAACTTCGGAATTTAAAAAGAAAGTGCTGCTGATTGATTTAGATCCACAAACTCATGCCACCGTGATGTTGATCGGTGATCGGCGATGGAAAGAGTTAAATGAAAATGGCTATACCTTGGCTACTTTATTTGAAGAAGCTTTGGACCCTGATGATACAAAGTTCTTGCTTGAAAAAACGCTTCAAAAAAATGTATCCAATATTTCATCTGTAAAAGACTTGGATTTGCTTCCTTCCAGCCTGGATTTGATCAATATTCAAGATGTCTTGGCCAAAATGCCGACAGGCCCGTTTTACTCGGACAACCCAATCGAAATCTTGAAAAAGGCGATACGCCCAATCAAATATAATTATGATTACATTCTAATTGACTGTCCTCCGAATATGGGAATTATCACATTGAACGGGCTCCGCATCGCTAATGGGTATATCATTCCCACAATCCCTGATGTCCTTTCTACTTATGGCATTCCTTATGTGGTAGATCGCATCCATGAATTTTCAAAGAATATGGAGATTAAGATTGAAGCGTTGGGAATTGTTGTAACCAAGTTCAAAGAAGATTCAAAAGTACATAAAACTACTTTGGGGAAGCTTAAAAAAGGACTGACTCCGTACGTGTTTAGGACAATTTTTAGAGAGAATAACCAGGTGGCGATGGCAGCGGATTATGATAAACAATATACTGCCTTTAAGGAAAAGTGGAATGAAGATGGTCAATATAATGCGTTCTATAATCTAGCAAAAGAAATTATAGACAGATATGAAGGATATACCACTGATTAATGAGAGTGAACTCATTTTTTTATATTCCTCCTACAATAAAATACCCATTGTTGGACAAACTATTCGAGTAGCAAATAGAAAATGCTTTTCAAGTGCATGATTTATTTGTTCACTATTCAAGTCTGAAGGATAGCGCTCATGCCGAATGTGGAAGCGAACAACACGAATTGTGACTCCAATAGGGAAGGGAATGTTTGTAGAATGAATAAACTCCATGTTAATCAGAACAAACAAACCAACAACAATGAGGAGTTTGCTTCTGAGATTCATAAAGATGCAAATTTGGAAACCTATGAATCGAAAAAAGCGTTTGGTAAACAAAACGAGAAACGGAACAGCCGACCAGTGAGTGAACGAACTGCTTGGAATTAGTGACGTTTGGGAGTTTGTGAAGGCTATTCTAATACTTGAGAAATGTGGGACTAAATAGAGATAACTCTTTAGTCCCACTATTTATTTGTTTTAAAAAGGTTATTGCTATAGTACTATAATACTGAGTGAAATAAATTAAGGAAGTACTTAGTAATGAAAAACAATAAAATAAAACTAATTCTAGTAATCTCTGCTGTATTATTAGTAGTCTTCAATGCTTTCAGTTTTTTTGTAACGGACCGGAACATAGAAGCAACGGTGGAAGAGGCGATTGCCAATCAAGCCCTGGATACAGCAAAAGAGGTTTCCGCAAGAATTGATATTGATACATATAAAAAGTTTTTGGAGAATCGCGAAAAAAATGACTATTACTGGAAGCTTAATAATGAATTAAACAGTATTAGAGAGAATATAGGTGCTCTATATGTATATATATTGGAAATTAATAATCCGAATGTATCGTATGTGATGATTGATGGAGTACCTAAGGATCAGCAAGGTCCAGGAATTGGCTGGATTTGCACTTTACCAAAAGAGCAAGTAAGCCAAGCGTTTTATAAAGGGACACCTTATACGTCGAATATTATTCATGATCCTGGGCATGGAAAGTATTTATCTGTCGGCGCACCAATTATGGATGAGAATGATGAGATAATAGGTTTTCTGGGGATAGACATCAGTACGGATAAAATTAATGCGATTAACGACAGTGTCCAAGAAAACAATATAGTTATATTCTTAATCAATTCAGTATTTCTATTGATTGTCATTATTTCCTCTTATTTAATTCAGAGTTGGTATCAAAGGGAAGTCGCGAAAGAAGTAGAAAATACGGAAGATACATATCAAGGGGAAATCCAAACTTTACTTAGCTCGGTTTCATCCTTGCGCCATGATTACTCAAACCATATCCAGGTGATTCATGGGCTGCTTACAATCGGTGAGACAGAGAAGGCATTGCAATATGTAAACTCGCTATCTAACGAAGTGCAATTGATCGAATCGATTAATTCTACAATTGAGCACCCTGGCCTGGGTATCCTGCTCAAATCGAAAAAAATTGCTGCTCAAAATCATCAAATTGCATTGGAAACGAAGATTGCCCAGAATTCTTACCAGTCCATTAAAACGACCGATATGATCAAAATTCTTTCAAATTTAATCGATAATGCAATTGATGCAACGAAAGAGCTACCCGAACAAATGCGCAGAATCTCGATTCTATGTGATGTGAATGAAGAGGAGACGCATTATATTTTTGAAATTACGAATACAGGTCCAAAAATTGGATGCAATAAGGAGATTTTTAAACAAGGCTTTTCAACAAAGCCAGCCGAAGACGGAAAAGTACGGGGACAAGGGTTGTTCATTGTAAAAGAAGTGGTAAGAAAATATAACGGTAAAATCTCGCTTCATTCTACAGATGAAAATATTACGACAGCAACCGTTGTCATTCCAATTAGATAGTTTTGTGAAACTTAAGCAAAAAAACCAAATTTCTAACCGAGAAATTTGGTTTTTTTGTGCTTGTATTGATTGAAGTTGTGTGGACACCCAATCAATGGCATGGCTCGAGCCTGTAATCTCTTCTCCAATCAAGTTAAAAGTATCAACTTTCTTGATAAAATCTTTACATCATTCTGAAAATTTCCTACCTGTAAACCTACCCTTTTTTTAATAAGCCTTTTGTGAGATTAAGCCTTCAAAAAGTAGAATCCCATCTCGGAAAAAGATATATTTCTATCATAATTTCAACCGGCTCTTCCGTTCCAATAATATACATAAATACAAAATAGTGTTGATTTTGGGAAAAAGATGACTTATTATTTTGAATATTAATATTATTCAAAATAATGTTAATCTCCCAATCTGAATTGGGAAGAACGAAAAAAACTATCTTAGGAGGGAAATGATGAAGAGAAAGAGATTTTGGGGGATTTTCTTATTTGTTATTACTGCAATTTTACTAGTAGGTTGTTCAGGTGAAACAACTACCAGTGAACCAACCGATACTGAACAAAATAGTACAGGCAGTGAAGCTGACAAAAATTTAACTATTGCGATTGGTGCGGATATGGTTACCTTCGATATCCACGATCATAACAACACTTCTACAGAAGCAATTCATGTCAATATGTTCAATTACTTATTCAAAAAAGATGAGAATGGGGAAATCCACCCTGAATTAGTTGAGGAATTTAATATCATTGATGACTTAACAGTTGAAATGAAATTAAAAGAAGGTGTTACTTTCCATAATGGTGATCCACTTACTTCCGAAGACGTGAAGTTTACGCTAGAAAGAGTAGCGACAGATGATAAGCTGAAGGAATATCCAAACTATAAGCAAATTAAAGAGGTGCAAATTGTAGATGATTTAACGTTTAAAGTAATCACGCATGCACCAGAACCATCTCTATTCCACAGACTTTCTCGTTTAGGGTCTGGTATCCTTCCTAAGAAATATATCGATGAAAACGGTTGGGACCACTTCCTTTCCAATCCAGTCGGGACTGGCCCATATCAATTTAAAGAATGGGTACGCGATGACCATATCACCCTTGTTCCATACGACAACTACTATGATGGAAAAGTAGAAGAATGGGAAGAAGTTGTGTTCCGCGTAATCCCGGAAAATTCAACACGCGTGTCCGAGTTGCTAACTGGCGGAGTTGATATCGCAGTTAACATTCCGCCTGCTGATTGGGAACGTGTGAATTCAAATGAAGGTACATCTATCGTACAAGAAGTGTCAAACCGTGTAATCATGTTAATCCTTCGTTCAACAGAAGGACTGCCAACAGCGGATGTTCGTGTACGTCAGGCGCTGGATTATGCAATTGATGACGGAGCTCTAGTGAATAATGTACTGCAAGGAGGGGCTGTTCCAACAACTACAATGGTAGGCCCTGGTAACTTCGGTCATAACCCGGATTTATATGAAACTTATAATTACGATGTAGAAAAAGCGAAGGAATTACTTGCTCAAGCAGGTTATGAAGATGGCTTCGAGATGACGCTTCAAGCACCACGTGGGCGCTACTTGCAAGATGCTGAAGTAGCTGAAATGATTGCTGGTATGCTGGCGGCGATTAATGTAAAAGTAAATGTCGAGTTTTTAGAGTGGAGTAACTTTGTTGAAATGCGTAATGCAAATGAAAACAAAGAGGCTTACTTACTTGGACTAGGGAACTCGATGTTTGATGGAGCGTATTCTGTTGACTGGTACCGAGCAGAACGTTATGCAGGTCACACAGATTACAAAAACGATCAGATTGAAGAATTATTAGCTGCCTCTGCTTCTAATATGAATCCGGAAGAGCGTGCTAAACAGATTCAAGAAATTTCAACGATTGCCGCAGAAGATTTACCATTTATCAATCTTTACCAAGAAAAAATTAATATCGGTATAAGCGACAGCGTTGATTTTGATCCAACACCGGATGAAATGCTTTATGCACCATCAATTACAAGTAAATAAAATTTTAATGAAAAGGGGACTAGGGAGTAATCCTTAGTTCCTTTACATCATAAGGGAGGAAGAAGATGGGCAAATTTTTGATCCGACGTCTATTGCAGATTATTCCAGTTCTTTTCATAATTTCCTTTGTTGTATTTTGTTTAGTCTTTGTTGCCGGAGACCCGGTTGCATTGATGCTTCCTGAGGATGCAAGCCCGGAAGATATTGAACAACTTCGGGAATCGCTGGGTTTGAATGAACCTTTTCACATTCAGTACTTTACCTATATGTTAGGGTTGTTTCAATTAGATTTCGGAGAGTCCTTCCGCTATGGTCAAAGTGCCTTGCCTATAGTCCTTGAACGACTTCCTGCCACGCTTGAATTGGCAGCAGCTTCGATGATTGTTGCCATCGTTATCGCAATCCCACTTGGTATTTGGTCGGCTACGAAGAAGAATTCTCCATTAGATTTATTGGCGACTGGTGGGTCGGTCTTATGGAAAGCGATGCCGAACTTTTGGCTGGGAATAATGTTGATTTTATTGTTCTCCGTTACATTAGGGTGGTTTCCGGTATCAGGAAGGGGAAATTTCAGCCACCTAGTTTTGCCGGCTTTAACACTTGGAACGGGAATCGCCGCCGAAATGACAAGGCTCATTCGGTCAAGCATGCTGGAGATTCTCAATCAAGATTATATTCGGACGGCAAAAAGTAAAGGAATTAGAGATTTCTATGTTGTGAATAAACATGCATTCCGGAATGCACTTATTCCTGTAGTAACCATAACAGCACTGCAAACTTCCACTGTAGTTGGAGGAACCCTTATCACGGAAACCGTTTTTTCTTGGCCAGGTTTAGGTCAACTCCTAATCCAGGCTGTCAATACACGGGATATGGCGATTGTACAGGCAAGTGTGTTTATCATCGCTTTCTTCGTTATTCTCATGAACTTATTAGCAGATATCATATATAAATTGCTAGATCCAAGAATTAAATATTAGAAGGGGGAGGACATATGTCGGTAAATTCACAGCTTCAAAATCAAAGTCAAACAATTACTAGTTCAACCAAACAAACACCAAGTTTTTTTGTCCGTTGGTTACGCCTATTGCTGAAAAGCAAAACAGGGACGATAGGATTGATTATTGTTCTTGCTGTTACCCTTGTAGCGATTTTTGCTAAATCACTTGCTCCACATGATCCGAACCTCATTAATCCAGCAATGATGCTTAAACCGCCAGTCTGGGCGGATGGAGGGTCATCTGCACATATTCTGGGAACTGATAATCTTGGCCGCGATATTTTGAGCAGGATTATTTATGGGTCGCAAATTTCGCTTGCTGTTGGAATCTCGGCTGTTGCCTTGGCGGGAGCGATTGGCGTCTTTGTTGGGCTGATCGCTGGATACTACGGAGGATTAATAGATAATATCCTAATGCGTTTAGTAGACTCTTTTTTAGCTATTCCTACAATATTATTTGCCCTTGTTATTTTAAGTATCTTTGGACCAAGCGTGACTACGTTGATCGTGGTGTTAGGCATAACGAACTGGGTTCAATATGCACGGCTTGTCCGTGGGGAAGTGCTCTCCATCAAAGAACGTGAATTTGTAAAAGCGGCCAAGTCAATTGGTGTTCGCAACAATAAGATTATTATGAAACACCTTCTTCCAAATGTTATCTCACCTTTTATCGTCATTTCGACTTTGAGTGTTGCAACAACAATTATTCTTGAGGCTTCTTTAAGCTTTCTAGGATTAGGGATACAGCCTCCAACGATCTCATGGGGTGGGATTTTAAGTGACGGAAGAGATTACATAGCTACAAGCTGGTGGTTGGCAGCCTTCCCGGGGATGGCCATTACAATCACGGTGCTAGCTATTATTTTCCTGGGTGATTGGCTTCGTGATGTTCTTGATCCTCGAGCAAATAATTAAGTGCTTTATATAAACGATGAATTGGTCAGTAAACACGCTGTACTCAGAACTTTATTAGAGATGAAGAGGAGGTCTAGTATATGGCAGAGGCTTTATTGGAAATAAAGGATTTAAAAACCTATTTTCATACAGAAAATGGAGTAGTCCCCTCGGTGGATGGCGTTTCTTTTTCATTAAAGAAAGGGGAAACCATCGCCATTGTTGGTGAATCAGGTAGTGGGAAAAGCGTAACTTCCCTATCGATAATGGGATTAATAGGGTCACCGGGCAAGATTGAAGGTGGGGAGGTTTTATTTGAAGGACAGGATTTAACGACTATGTCAAAACGTAATATGAGAAAGCTTCGCGGAAACGACATTGCGATGATTTTTCAGGAACCGTTAACCTCTTTAAATCCGTTATTTACAGTTGGCAATCAAATCTCTGAATCTATCAGGCTGCACCAAAAGGCGAGCAAGGAAGAGGCAAAGATAAAAAGTATTGAAATGCTGAAAAAGGTAGGAATCCCTCGAGCGGAGAAGGTGTACTCTTCCTATCCACATCTATTGAGCGGTGGAATGCGGCAACGGGTCATGATTGCAATGGCTCTTTCATGCAACCCAAAGCTTCTCATTGCAGATGAGCCGACTACTGCTCTGGACGTAACCATTCAAGCACAAATCCTGCAGCTTATGAAAAATCTTACGAATGAAAACGATACATCCATCATGTTAATAACGCATGATCTTGGTGTAGTAGCAGAAATGGTTGATACAGTAATAGTTATGTACGCTGGCCAGGTTGTGGAGTATACGGATGTATTTACACTGTTTAAAGAACCCAAGCATCCTTACACAAAAGGTTTATTGGACAGTACCCCAAAAATTCATGAGTTAAAAGATGAACTGCAATCAATTGAAGGTACAGTACCAGCGCCTGGAACGATTACACAAGGCTGCAAATTTCAGACGCGCTGTACCCGAGCGACAGCGAAATGTTTCGTAGAGGAACCAGAGCTTAAAGAGTTATCGTCAAATCACAAAGTTCGCTGCTGGCTTCATGAACAAGAGGAGGTGGCAATCTAGATGGTCCAAATAGTAGAGGAAAAAAACAACAAACCCACGGAGCAAGAAGAGTACTTATTAGAAGTAAAAGGATTGAAAAAGTATTTTGATATAAGTGAAGGCTGGTTTAAGAAAGAGAAACATTATTTAAGGGCAGTTGATAATATCGACTTTTTTGTCAAGCAGGGTGAAACGCTTGGTATCGTAGGTGAATCCGGCTGTGGAAAGTCAACTACAGGCAATTTGATCATGCAGCTGCTGGATAAAACCGAGGGAGAAATTATATTTGAAGGGGTTGATTTAGGCACATTAAAAGGAGAAGAACTACGTAAAAAAAGGGCTGAAATTCAAATGATTTTTCAAGACCCCTACTCTTCATTAAATCCAAGGATGAGAGTTTTCGATATTATTGCCGAACCATTGATAACACACCATGTTGTGAAGGGGAAAGATTTACAGAATCAGGTCTATGAGTTACTGGATGTTGTTGGATTGGATCGCTCATATGCTAGACGGTATCCACATGAATTTAGTGGGGGGCAAAGGCAAAGAATTGGCATTGCTAGAGCCTTAGCACTGAAACCTAAGCTGATAATTTGTGATGAGCCGGTCTCTGCTCTCGATGTTTCGATTCAATCACAGATCCTTAACCTAATGGCAAAGTTACAGAAAGAATTTCAACTGACCTATATATTCATTGCTCATGGATTGCCGGCGGTTAAGCATATTAGTGATCGAGTAGCTGTTATGTATCTTGGTAAAATCGTCGAGATTACAACAAAAGAAAAGCTGTTCGATCACCCTTTGCACCCTTATACGGAAGGTTTATTATCTGCGGTGCCTATTGCTGATCCAGAACTTCGAGACAAAAAACATCGCATCCTAATAGAAGGGGATATGCCAAGTCCTGCAAACCCACCTTCAGGCTGCCGTTTTCATACAAGATGTCCGTATGCACAGGATACGTGTAAAAGTGAAGAACCCAAGCTCATGGAAGCTAAACCAGACCATTTTGTAGCTTGTCATTTTCCTCTAAAAGAAGGGCATGGCGTACTAATTGAAAAATAAATAGTAGGAGATGGTAGTATTGGAAACCTTTTTAAAAGAGAAAAAAACAGAGATGCTTCAATTAATTGAGCAGCTTGTGAATATAGACAGTGGTTCATATGTAAAAAAGGGTGTTGACCAAGTAGGAGCCATTTTAAAAGAGAAGTATGAAGAGCTTGGGTTTTTAGTTACTGTGAAAGAACAAAAGCAATTTGGGAACAACATGATTATTCAGCATAAAAATGCGGACGACCCCAAAATAATTCTCGTTGCCCATATGGATACAGTTTTTCCGGAAGGTACAGTTGCCAAAAGACCCTTTTATATAGAAGGAAACCGGGCATATGGACCAGGTGTTGTGGATATGAAGTCCAGCCAGGTTGAATTAATCTATGCGATTAAAGCCTTGCAAAAAATAGGGTCAAAGAGTATAGAGAATATTCAAATTATTCTAAATGGAGATGAAGAAATCGGCTCGATAACATCTCGCCCTTTAATTGAGAAGCATTCTATTGGTAAGGAGTACGCCCTGATTATGGAGCCTGCAAGAAAGGATGGTTCCCTTGTTACCGCAAGAAGAGGCGGCGGTCACTATGAAATTATTGTAAAAGGAAAGGCAGCGCACTCAGGAATCGAACCAGAGAAGGGCAGAAGTGCAATTGAAGAACTTGCCTATAAAATAATTCAGCTGCACAGCTTAAATAATCATGAGAAAGGGATTAGTGTAAACGTAGGTTTGATCGAAGGGGGAACCTCTGTAAATACAGTTTCTGCAAGTGCAGTGGCATCTGTAGATATCCGCATTTCCGAAATGGAACAGGCAGCCTATTTAGAAAAGAAAATCAAAGAGATTTGTTCCAAATCAGAAATATTAGGAACCGAGATTGTACTTGAAGGGTCGATTAGTCGACCACCAATGGAACTTAACCACCAATCCGAAGAACTCCTTCATATAATTCAGGATGTAGGAAAAGAAATAGGCTTAACCGTTAAGAATACGGCAACTGGTGGTGGAGGAGATGCTTCGTTTACATCGGCAACTGGAGTAGCAACAGTTGATGGTCTAGGACCAGTTGGGGGTAATGCGCATAGTGAAAGAGAGTATTTGGAAATAGATACGCTCCCGGAACGCACCCACCTACTTGCTAAAACGATTGAGCGACTTTCGGAATAATCCAAAAGTAAATCCCATTCAGTCCAATCTTGTTAGGAAAGTGGAATATCTGGTATACTGAAACTAAGAAATTCGTAATTTAAAAATGACCGCTTGATGCTCCAACATCAAGCAGCCAAGTGCAATAGCTGGTCCCAGCAGGAGGATTGGCAGTTTTAAAGGATTAACCCATCTAGTCGTTCGCGCGTAAAAGGTGGGTTATTTTTTATGGTTAAAAGATAGAACGGAAACAATCAACGCTGAAAAACCGACGGCAAACATGAGCGTTTCAGCAACTGTCAAAGGCATCACCACCTCTCAAAGGCAAGTGTGTCAGCCAATCTTCTTCCTGCCAGGATTATACTATTACATCTTAATTATAGCACATATGTTCGCTTTTTAAAGGGTATAAGGTTGGATTTTATAGAACAAACAAGAAATGAAAATAGAACGAAATAAAATACTTCGAATGAACATAACCCTAATCCGATACTTTAATTTTTAATGAAACAATATAATTCGCATATTTTAACACCTATCGCAAAAAATAAACGAAATGACAAAAGTGAGGGTGAACTTTATGCGAAAAAATTTATATGCAGTCATGTGCTTACTGTGTTCCTTGGTGTTTATGGCAGGGTGTACAGATAACGGAGACGAGACACCGGTAGAGGCAAAAAGCAATGTGAAAGAAACGAAAACAACGGATTCCTCGGACAGAATCAATTCTCTATTAAAAGAAGTGTAACTTTACATGAAATCTCCTTATTTTTTAGAGTTAAATTCAAACTCTAAGTTGAAATAATTAGCCAAAATGAATTTAAAATATGCTACATTATAGAAAAATGCAAGTTTAACAAGGAGAAATCGTGACTTCTCAATTAACAACCTATATCACACTGTTCTGCACATCGGGTATTCTGAATTTGTATTTATGTATATATGTTTATTTGAAACGGCATCAATATACCAACATAAAAAACTCCTTCTCGCTCTATTGCCTTAGCATTACCATTTATTGCTTTGCAGCTGCTTTTGGGTTAACGGCATCGAATTTGCAAGAGATTAAGTTGTGGACAATTGTTCAATATATAGGGATGCCATTTTCATCACCTCTTGGTTTATTATTTATCATGCAATATCTAGGTGTAAAAGTGACGAAAAAAAGGGTGATCCTGTTGCTTTCAATACCTTTCATCAGCCTGATCATGGTCGCAACTAATGATTTTCACCATCTCCATTATAAAGAGTTGGTTGTGGATCCGGCATTAGGGGCACCGTATAGCGTGATCGAAATCGGCATTTGGTATTTGGTGCATGGGATGCATACCTTTGGCTGTATGTTAGCTGCATTCTTATTATTGATACTGCGCTGGAAAGAAACAGCCAAAATGTACCGTCCACAGATTATTGCTTTAATGTTCGGTCAATTGGTTCCCATGGTGACAGCATTTCTTTACCTGATTGGCGCTACGCCACCTGGCTTCGATCCCGTCCCAATGGTTCTTTGGCTAACATCGATTCTGTATTTATGGGCGATCAGCTCTTCGCGGTTATTTACGGTGATGCCGATCGCAAAGAATGCGATTTTTCATAGTATTAGTGATGGGGTAATCGTATTGGATGAAGAAAATCACTTAATCGAATATAACGAAGCTAGTAAACGAATGTTTCCTCGGTTAAATAAAACCCTGTTAGGAAAAGATTTTTATACAATTTGGCAGGATATCGATGAGGATTTGGAAGAATTCAGTTTAGATAAAGTAGATACATCCCAGGAAATGAAGTTTGAAATTGAAGCTTCAGGCAAGATCTATCAAATTCGCACCTCGCCACTGCAGCATGGGGACGAAAAAAAAGGATTGCTCATCATTCTTACTGAAATAACGGAGTTAAAAAGACTTCAATCGCAGTTAGAGCAGCAGGCATATTTTGATGAGCTGACCCAAGTGTATAATCGCCGTGCTTTTTTCCAGCACTGCGGCCAAAAGCTGATTGATGCCAAAGAGAATCAAACCCCTTTGACAATCATCTTATTTGATATAGATTATTTTAAAAAAGTGAATGATACATATGGTCATTTAATTGGAGACCATTTATTAAAGCATGTTGCAAAAGTCTGCCATAAACAGATCCACAAGAACGCACTGTTTGCCCGATATGGGGGAGAAGAATTTGTCATCGCAATAGAAGGGGACGCTGCAACAAAAGGAGTCGCTGTCGCCAATGAGATTCGAATGAAAATAGCCTCGGAGCCCTTGGCTGTAGACGATCTGGTAATTTCGATAACAGCGAGCTTCGGGGTAGCGCAAAGTTCAGGCGATTTAGATGAAACGCTGACACAGGTGCTTAGTAATGCAGACCTGGCCCTATATGAAGCAAAAGAAGAAGGCCGAAATCGTGTACATGTGTATTCAGAAGGAAAACAATTTACTTCATAAATATAAAAACCTGGCGTTAAGAAGGTCGACACCCAAGTGTCCACTTCTAAACGTCAGGTTTTTTTAATGTAAGCAAGCCAATTTCTGTAAAAAAATAGGTGGGTGTATTAATTGTGTACATATGGTCAGATATGGTAACATGAAAAATGTGTTAATTATCAGAAAAAAGCGTTTAATATAGCATTTAAGTACAGTAATCTAGCTATATTTTTATTTCGATAATTACAGCCTATATTTTTTTACCCACATTCCACTTGTTTAGTCATAAATTTAAAAGTAAACAGTAAATTATTAAGTATATGTAAAAAAAAGGGTGCTTTATTTACTTGCCACTTTTTTCGGATTAAACTAGTATTGGGTATTTTAATTGATTAATTTAATTAAGCAGATAGTTGTACATACTGAATTAGCGAACTTAAAAACTTACTTTTTTTAGTATTTTAAGGAGGAATATTGCTCGTGACGATTAACTTGCAAAAAGGTCAACGTATCGATTTAACAAAAGGGAAGGCAGATTTAAGCCGTATCATGGTTGGACTCGGATGGGATCCTGCCGGAAAAACTGGGTTTTTTAGATCCGCGCCAAATGTTGATTGTGATGCGTCCGTAATCATGCTTCAAAATGACCGTTTTTCAGACAAAAAAGACCTTGTCTACTTTGGCAACAAAAATAGTAAAGACGGATCGGTTGCTCACTCCGGAGATAATTTAACAGGTGATGGCGACGGCGACGACGAAGTGATTATGGTGGACTTGAAAAATGTCCCGGCTCAATATAATAAATTAGTTTTTGTCGTAAATATTTATGATTGTGTTAGAAGAAAACAAGACTTCGGCATGATTAAAAATGCATATATTCGAGTGGTTAACCCACAAACAAAAGAAGAAATCATTCGATATAACTTATCTGATAATTATTCTGGCCAGACAACATTGATAACTGGCGAAATTTATCGTCATAACGATGAATGGAAGTTTGCTGCTGTTGGGACTGGGACAACAGATCCTGGCCTTTCAGAAATCTGTAACCGTTATATGTAATTTTTCAAATAATAAATAAAAAATATTCAATTACTAGGAGGATTTTTAAAATGGTAGTTTCTTTAGCAAAAGGTCAAAAAGTTGATTTAACGAAAACAAATCCGGGGTTAACTAAACTAACTGTAGGGCTTGGATGGGATACAAACAAGTATGACGGTGGACATGATTTCGACTTGGATTCATCTGTATTCTTGTTGGAAGCAACGAACAAAGTATCAGGTCCTCAAGACTTTATCTTCTACAATAACACAACAGGCGGAAATGGTTCGGTAGTCCATTCCGGTGATAACTTAACTGGAGATGGAGATGGAGATGACGAGCAAGTTAATATCTCGATCAAAGACGTACCAGCAAACGTACAAAAAATTACGTTTACAGTAACCATCCACGATGCAGAAAGCAGAACACAAAACTTCGGCATGGTTTCGAATGCATTTATCCGTGTAGTAAATGGAGAAACGAATGAAGAGCTTATTCGCTATGATTTAGGTGAAGACTTCAGTATCGAAACGGCAGTTGTTGTTGGAGAGCTATACCGTCATAATGGTGAATGGAAATTCAGTGCAGTTGGTTCTGGCTACCAAGGTGGATTAGCAGCATTATGTAATGACTTTGGATTACAAGTAGGATAATTTACTGTAGCACAGTGACTTATGTAAATGAGTTGCTGTGTTGCTTTCTATAGAAGGTATGATTATTCCAAATGAATGTAAGGGAGAATCTAAAATATGGCAATTCAATTGAGTAAAGGTCAACGTATTGATCTAACCAAAACGGACCCATCCTTGCAGCGGATTATTATCGGTTTAGGCTGGGACCTTAAACAATTTGATGGTGGTCAAGATTTCGACTTAGACGCTTCTGCCTTTCTTTTAAATGCGAGTGGAAAATGTAGAAATGACTTGGATTTTATTTTCTACAATAATCTGCGTAGTGTTGAAGGTTCAGTTACTCATACAGGAGATAACCGAACTGGAGAAGGGGACGGAGATGACGAACAAATTAAAATTGACCTATCGAAAGTTCCTCATGATGTACAAAGAATCGCCATTACGGTAACAATTCACGATGGAGAATTGCGTCACCAAAACTTTGGCCAGGTGTCGAATGCTTTTGTCCGTTTAGTTAACGAAGATACGGGCGCAGAAGTATTACGCTATGATTTAGGTGAAGACTTCAGTATTGAAACAGCCGTTGTTTTCTGTGAAGTTTATAAACACGGGAATGATTGGAAGTTCAATGCCGTTGGTTCTGGCTACCAAGGTGGATTACAAGCATTGGTAAATGCATATGGATTGAGTGTGTAATAGTCTGCTGACTTTAAGCGAGAATAAGTAAAACATGCTTAAATAGTTCACTTATTTGGCACCATCCTTTCACATTAGATTTCCTTCGATTTATCCCATCGAATGTTGGCGTCCTCATATCGATTCTAACTTGAACACGGGATATTCATCATTTTATTAATAAAAAAATTGGTAGATATAACAGTTTCCAAAAGCTAGTCTACTAGTTTAAATCAATAGGTTAGCTACTGTTGCATAGGCAGTAGCTTTTCTTTTACGAAAAGTTGGGAGGAATGGGATGAAGCATTTTAGTTTTGAGACACCTGAAAGATTAAGGGAAATCTTTTATAAACAACCAGAGTCCTTTACTAAGTATTCAGATAAAGAAGTTCTTTCTTATATGCTAGGTGCCACTCTTTATATGCCAGCCACAAAGGATAGCATTGCTAGAGATGTGATTACGAAAAAATTTAAAGATTTGGCTTCGATGGTCATTGACTTGGAGGATGCAGTAGGGGATAACCAACTAGAAGAAGCAGAAACACTATTGGTAAAGCATTTGGAAACTATCTATTCTGCATTGGAAAATGACATAATCACAGTCGAGGATTTGCCGCTGATCTTTGTAAGAGTACGAACTCCTGAACAGCTTAAGAGAATGAATGCCCAATTTGGAGTATTTAATAAAGTGCTGACTGGGTATGTATTCCCGAAGTTCTCTTACAAGAACGGAAAAGAATTTATGGAAATTATCGCCGACATCAACTCGGAGGATACGGTACTATATGCCATGCCAATCCTGGAGTCTTCGGAATTTATTTATAAAGAAGAGCGCATGGAATCACTCATCAAGACAAAGGAGTTACTAGATTCCTATAAGAAGTACGTCTTGAATATTCGTGTAGGCTGCACTGACTTTTGTGGGCTATATGGAATAAGAAGAAATGTCGATACAACAATTTATGACGTTTCTGTTATACGGGATTGTCTAGCCGATATACTGAATGTCTTTAACAGACGAGAAGAGAGCTATATTATTTCTGGCCCGGTGTGGGAGTATTTTTCAAAAGACGAGCGTATTTTAAAACCCCAACTGCGTGTCAGCCCATTCGAAGACAGACACGGAAGCACTGGGGTCCTGAAACGTAAGGAGTTAATCAACGAATTCTTGGACGGGCTTATTAATGAAGTCATTTTAGACAAGCTAAATGGCATTATCGGAAAGACGATCATTCATCCAACACATATTAAACCTGTGCATGCCCTATATACAGTAACCCACGAAGAATATATGGATGCCTTAAGTATTATAAATAATGCCGAAGGAAACGTGGGGGTTCTGAAAAGTCACTACCAAAATAAGATGAATGAAGTCAAACCGCATTATTACTGGGCTAAACGCATCCTGCTGAGAGCGAAAGCCTTTGGTGTATTTAATGAAGATCAGGATTATACGAGTTTAATCATAGAAGATGAAGAGGAGTAGATGAGGAGAGATGATTCTGAAACCTGTTGAAAATAAGGAAGTTTATCATGTATTAGATGATTTAACCGTTGAAGTGGAAGTGATGCTTAATCCGTATAATTTCCACCTTGAACAGTTATTTCGAATGGCAGCACGAATCAATAAAAACCGAAGCTTCTTATTTGTAAGTCGGGTTTTAGGAAAACATCTTGCCGTCAATCCTAAAATACCATTGCTTGTAGGAAATTTATTAGCGATGCGCTATTTAGAAGTTGTTCACGGAGAAAGCGATCCACGTGCCGAAAAAATCGCCAAAGCCATCCAAACAAATGAAGGGCTTGAAGAGGTATGGAACTCCCTTCAAATACAACCGATTGTCCTTCCAAAGCCCGCTACATTTATTGGCTTTGCGGAGACGGCGACAGCATTGGGACATGCCGTATTCAGTACATTTGGAAATAACGCAAAATACATCCACACGACAAGAGAGCAAATTGATCAACTGACATCCATTATTAACTTTGAAGAAGAACATTCGCATGCAACGAGTCATAGAGTCTATGCCTTGGATGCGGATTTTTTCCAGGACGACAGTGAAGTCGTATTAGTGGATGATGAGGTCACGACAGGAAAAACAGCGATCAACATTATCCGGAAAATTAAAGAAGAATACCCTTTGAAAAATAGATTTTCAGTCGTTTCGATACTTGATTGGCGTACGCAGGCATTTCGAGAACGATACAACCGATTAGAGGAAGAGCTGAACATTAAAATCCATGCGGTCTCTTTGATAGACGGGGTTGTTTCAATCAACGGAACGCCATGTATTGAGGAGAATGAATTGGAAATTGAAGATACATTCCAGGCTGAGGTAGCTTATTTGCCTGTTTCACATCTTTTACCGTCTGCAGGTTTTCAACATAGTTCTTCTACGAGTGTCAGCGGCATTCCAACCAAAGCGAGTTATCTAAAAGCAACTGGCAGATTTGGACTTGAGATTGAAAAGGAAAAAGAGTTTTCAACCCAAATCCAGGCTCTAGCGGACTACGTGAAAGAGCAAAGACGCGGGGAAAAAACATTGGTCATTGGCACGGGGGAATTTATGTATCTGCCTATGCACATCGCTTCCCAGATGGGGGAGGGTGTTTATTTTCATTCCACGACGCGCAGCCCAATCTACCATTCAAATGCCAAAGACTATACGATACAGCAAAAACTTGTATTTGATAGTCCTGAAAACCAAGGAATCACAAACTACCTGTACAACATCGAACAAAACCAATATGATGAAGTGTTTATACTTTTTGAGAGAATGTCGTCCTTAAACGCGACAGACCCATTAATCAAGGCATTAAGTAAAGTAAAAATACCTTATATTCATATTGTGAATTTGACGGAAATCATCGAGTAAGCTGCTAACGCCAAGCTGCAAAAGCATGGAGGGTGAATGTATGAACAAACCAATTGCGAAACCGGATAAAATGGGGAGCTATCGCCAAGAGGATGTCATTTTTTTATTGCGGGATATAAGCAATTATCAGATCGAGATAAATTCAGATGAAAAAGAAAGACTGATTCAATCGGGTACGCATTATTCAGAAATGCTGCCTGTAGAATACCAGCCAACCGAGGAGTATTTGAATTTATTTCATAATACGTTGGAGCAGTACTCGAAACGTGTTGCCATCGCTGTCGGTGTGGTTGCGGAGCAGATCATGGAGAGAAATGGTCTTGAGAATCTGGTGCTGGTTAGTTTAGCAAGAGCGGGTACACCAATCGGCATCCTGATAAAAAGATACTTAGCCTTCAAATATCAAGTGGATATTCCCCATTACTCCATCTCCATTATTCGAGGAAGAGGGTTTGATGAAACGGCCATTGACTATATCTATGACCAGCACGAACAGGCAAGAATACAATTTGTCGATGGCTGGACAGGAAAAGGAGCTATTACCTTTGAATTGGAAAAATCCTGCAAGGCTTATAATGACAGCCGTGGGGTTATACTTGATCCAACTTTAAGTGTATTGGCTGACCCTGGCCATTGTGTCAGTATTTACGGAACACGCGACGACTTTTTAATTCCATCGGCTTGCCTAAATTCGACGGTATCAGGATTGGTCAGCCGCACAGTACTGAACCATGACATCATGGACGAGAATGATTTCCACGGTGCAAAGTATTATAAGGAATTGGCAGATGCTGATGTGTCGAATCTTTACGTGGATACGTTAGCAACTGAGTTCGAGCATGTGCAAAATGAAATAATGGCAGAGCTGGGGAGACTTCGAAAAGAGGATACAACGCCTTCCTGGAAAGGGATGAAATCGGTTGAATTAATTCAGGAACGATTTGGCATCCAAAACAGGAATTTCATCAAGCCGGGTGTAGGGGAAACAACTAGAGTCCTATTGCGTCGTGTACCTTGGAAAATTCTTGTGAATCCCGAGCAATCAAATGACTTAACCCATATCCTGATGCTTGCCAAGGAGCGAAATGTACCGATTGAAGAATATAAAGATATGTCTTACTCGTGTTGTGGAATAATTAAGGAATTATAGGGGGATATACGTTGATACTATTTACTTCAGATTTGGACCGGACTTTAATTTATTCAAATACCATGATGCAGACATATCCAATAGCAGGTGATGTCGTCCCGGTGGAACATAATGAAGAACTCATCAGGTCTTATATGTCCCATGATTCCATGGAGTTGCTAAAGCAATTTAGTAAAGAACATCTTTTTGTGCCGGTTACAACGAGAGCGGTACATGAATATGAAAGAATCCATGCGATTGCAAGGGATATAAACCCCAAATACGCGATTACAACGAATGGGGGAAATGTTTTAATCGATGGCAAGCCCGATTTGGAGTGGAATAAAATAGTGAAAAGTCGTTTGTCAGAGCAATCTCAGCCTAAGGAAGAGATGCTCAGGACTTTTGCGAAAATCCGCCATGAATCATGGGTATTAGGGGAATACTATGTAGATGATTTATTCTTTATGTTCCGTGTCGATCGAGAGCTTGTGCCTCGGGGAGAGTTGGCAGAGTTTCAAGCAGAGCTGGCCCCAATGGGATGGAGCATCTTCCTTCATGGAAGAAAATTATATGTGTTGCCGACATGCCTAGATAAAGCCTATGCTGTTCAATACCTACAAACCTTTGTGGAATATGACCTCCATGTCGCTGCAGGCGATTCCATGATGGATTACGCCATGCTCCTTGAAGCCGACTATGGTTATAGCCAGACACACGGCGAGCTCTATGAAAAGCAGCCAAATGACGAAAAAGTTATATTCTTGAACGGCTTGGGCGCTATGTCAACGGAAGAACTACTACGCAACATCTTGGAGTTGAATGTAGTGAGGTAACTTATCTGAATCCATGGTATGCGATTCAGATAAACTACAAATATTAAGAGCCTCGAACCTTCTTAAAAGCTCTCGCAATTTATGTGAAACTGCAGAAGGTAAAACTAGTGTGAGATTATCACGCACACTAAATGAAAGTAGCCGCCCTTATGTGACGGCTACTTGTTTTTAAGACTGAACAAACATCTGCACCCATGCGCCGTTATAGTAACCGACACCAATCCCGTTGTATTGGCCATTTAAAATATTGGCCCTGTGTCCGGAAGAATTCAACCAGGAATTCATTACCTCCTGTGGAGACCTTTGTCCTTTAGCGATGTTCTCAGCTGCAGCTCTATAAGAAATGCCGAAAGTCTTCAACATATCGAAAGGACTTCCATAGTTCGGGCTCGTATGACTGAAATAGTTGCTGTTGATCATATCCATCGCCTTCTTTTCGGCAACATTTTTCACATCCGCCCGATGAAGGAGGGGACGCAATCCACTTTTTTGTCTTTCAACATTCACTAAGCGAACCACTTCTTCTTCAAAGCTTGCGACAGAGGTACCTGATCCCTTTAATCGAATCGTTGACCCAACTTGCATATTCAGCGGATCGACCGTTGGATTCAGCCTCATCAATTCCCTATAATCCAGCCCGTAACGTTTGGCAATGAACCAGAAAGTATCCCCTTTGGAGACCTTATAATATTCAAAAGGTGGCTCCTTGTACATCGTGACACCTTGTCCATGAGTCGTATCACTGAACGAAAACAGGAATAGGCCACAAAATAGAAGTAAGCTCGCTAATTTTTTCATTACTTCACACCTCCTTATCACGCTACTTATTTTGATTTTGAATCGCTTTTTTATACCGTGGAAAATTGTTAGATGTTAGGTGGAAAACCAGTGAATAAAATAGTGGGAAATGATGAGAATATATTTTATGATTAGATCAGGGTAAAGAATAGGAAAGTTTGCACAGAGAATTAATCTAGCCACTTTTTGAATTAATCTAGCCGCTTTTCCCGATAATCTAGCCACTTTTTGTCGAAAACTAGCCACTTTTCCCGATAATCTAGCCACTTCAGAATCCGCAATCAAAAAATCACTCAAAATAACAAAAAAATATAAAAATCCCACAACCCAAAATTTCTCCACAAAATAAAAAACCTTGCTAAGCCAAGCTTAACAAGGTTCAGGCAAATCCTCTTACTTCAAAATCCCTTTTTCCTTAGCTTCTGCAAGCCAGGAGGGGAATTCGTCCAAAAGGTTTTCGTAGAGCTGTTCGTCGGTGATTTTTTCGATATCTTCAAAGTGGAAGAAATTTGCGTTGTCAATCAGGCGTCCTTCCATTGTATCCAGTTTTCGGAGGACATCAAAATTGGAATCGCCGATGCCGACAAATTGCCAAAAGATTGGTTTCGTTGATGATTCCACAATAAATTTCTTAATGCCAGGTTTACAGCCGCCGTCATTGATAAAGATTAAGAAAACGGGTTCTTCTGAAGTTTCTTCCAGCGTGTATTTTTTAATAACATCCGCCATTACTTGGGGTTCATCGTTGCGTCCGAATTTATGAATGTCTTCGTTATTAAGGATGTTCTTTTCAACATAGCCAAGCAGGTTATGCTCGGTAACCTCCGGCAGTCGTGCGAATTCATTGTCATACACCCAGATATCCAAGGAACCATCGTCATCAAACTGGGAAGCAACAGCGGCGATCCGCTCGACAGCTTCCTGCACTTCGCCGATTTTGTATAAACGGCGCATTGAACCGGAAATATCCAGAACGAGTCCAACTTTTGCGCGGACACCGGTTAATTTTTTCTTTTCTAGTACAACTTTTACCTTATCTTTTCTTAAAGAGATAGTAGACATTTTGCTCCTCCTAATTTTACTGGGTCAAGCCCTTTTGGGAAGCGCTCTTCACCCAGCCTGGATATTCTGCCATCAGTAGATCATAGAGTTCAGTATCCGAAAGCTCCAGCGGATCTTCCACACTGAAGAAGTTGGCGTTATCGACATAGCGGCCGCTTAAATTATCTAGTTGCTCAAGGAACGTGAAATCGGATTGGAAAATACTACTGAAGAAACCACCTTTCTTTTTAGCACTTTTATTGGATTTCCCAATGGCCATGAACTGCCAGAAGATGGGTTCGTACGATGAGTGCTGGATATGGCTCGATGCATCAGCCTTATCAAAAGGGGCACCATCCGTTACAAACATCACGTAAATCGGGTGTTTTTGAGAATATGGTTTATCGCGTTTGCCACCATGTCCAAAATAATGTTTGCGGATAATTTTCATTGCTTTGCCGTAGAAAGTATTGCCTTCGAGCGGGTATTCACGAATTAATCGATCCACGGAGCCGTTAAAGTTATCAATCGTGATTTCTCCTGCGTCATGGGCATTTTTGCCGAATAAGAAGATATCGATGGAACCGTCATCGTCAAAGCGGGTACCCAGAGCCAGAATCCGTTCCACAAATTCCTGGATCTTGCCGGAACGGTACATTTGTGACATGGACCCGGAAATATCCAAGCAAAGGGCAACCTTCCCGGTGTGATCTTGCAGCCCTACTTTTTCCAATGAAATTTTGGCTTTCTTTGAAAGATCCAGAAGTTTCGGTGCCTGTTGCGCCATCTTCTTCTCCAGCAGCACCTTTTTATCGAGTACTGGAGCAGCAGGTGGTATTGATGCTGTTGGATTTGTTGAAGCGATTGATGGAGAAGGTGCTGGCGCTTCATTTTGAGTCTGCGTTTCTGAAGCCGTACCACCGAAGCTTGCTAATAAAGCACCCAGGCCTCCGTCAAATCCACTTCCAACAGACGACACCTTCCAAAGAGATTTATAATTGTAAATCTCTGTTATGATGACGGCTTTTTCATTTTTGAAATCATTGCCATTAAAAGAATAGTCAAGCAGTGTTTGATTTCCCGCCTTGACTTTAAGGAAACCGTCTTGAATCGTTCCCATTGTTCCATTGCCATCGATTGCTGCCGTGAAAACGAGATATTGGATGGAAGAAGGGATTTTCGCTAAATCAATGAGAAATGTTCCGCTGCCATTCCCAAGGTTCTGAAGCTGTATTTCACTGGATGGGGAATTTAATTGATTGTAAAAAATCATATATTGATCGTCGGTAAGCTGTTTTTGCTGGTCTAGCCCAAAACACGTAATATCAGTCTCGAAATTTGAAGAGACATGCACTTCCACTTCAAGCTGTGTTGCAGAAGTATAATCAGAGATATTTACTTTTTCACCACGAATTAATGTTTTCATAGACCCTCCATTTTAAATTGAAATAATATCACATATCCATTATATCCCATGTAAAAGGCTATAGGTTTTATACATAAAAATTTAGGGAAAATAAGTGAAAGGTAGGGGTGCAAAGTGACTATGGACGATGAGTTTCTCCTCTATTACTAGTATTGCTGGAAGATATGAGAATGTTTTGGGTGGATGTAACATAGATTTATATAATGGATAAAATTAAAAAGTATAAAAGTGCTAGGGGAGGACTCTATGAAAAAGTTTTTGGGAATAATTATTTTATGTTGTCTTGCTGTTGGTCTCCAGTCTAATGCTCTGGCAGCAAATTCCTCTGTAGAAGGGCTTTCAAATAAACAGGTATCAGGCTTCCCAGACGTAAAAGCTAATCACTTTGCATACGAAGCAGTCGCTTGGGCAAATGAACAAGGAATAGTGAGTGGTTATAAAAATGGGGAATTCGGTCCGGCCGACAAAGTCACGGAGGCACAGTTTGCTGCGATGTTAAAAGACTTCTTTAATTTAGAATCGGTAAACAACACACAGCAAAAAAACAGTAAGCCAACTGAACATTGGTCAGATGAGGCATATTATTCACTAGCTGCCTATGGAGTACCCTTGAATGGGTATGCCGAACAGTCGATCCGCAATCAACCAGTCAAACGTGGTGAAGTGGCGCAAGCCTTAGTTTATTTAGCACATGATGATTTGGATTTAACGCAATCAATAGATTTTTTACTAGATCATAAAATATCAAAAGGTCAAAACATAGGCCAAAAAAATGACGTTCTGCGGTATTTTGGTTCGGAAAATGAACTTACTCGAGCAGAAGCCGTTACCTTTTTATACAACATGACTGGGCAGCACTTGGATGAAGTAAGTGAAGTGGCTTCCAGTACTTATCAAGAAAACAAGGACTCCTCTTTCGATGAGTTAGTGAAAAAAGAGGAAGCGATCGTTGATACAGATTTGAATAAAGTGACAGAAGATGAAGCCAAAGAAATTGTCGGTGAGCTAATGTCTGGAATTGTAGAGACATTCAATCGATTAGGGGAAGAACATAACTGGTCCTTTGATAACCCGCCAGATTTTAAAATTCTAAGACCGGAATTGTTAAATTACGCATCTGAAGACTTCACGGACGGATTCCTGAAAACGGTGAAAGATGAATTCTTCTGCTCGTGTGACATGCCCCCTTATCCACAAGAGAATCTAGATATTCAATTCACTTTACATGAAAATACGGGCGACCGATTTGTAGCGTCCAGCATTGAATTGGATAATATGATTTCCAGTGGCAGTACAATCTACTATACGGTGGTAAAAGAAAATGGAAAGTGGGTAATGGACCACTATAAATGGGTTTCGGTTGAAGAAGAACCCGTGAACCTATCGTGGGAAGAAATAAAACCCTATCTAGATCAGCAAGGTCAAAAGGTCGAACTTCTGAAAACTGCCCAGGACAATGGAGAAAAAATCTATATTTACAAGTATGTTGACCAGGATATCATCATGGGAATATACGCGAACAACTCCGGGCATTTATGGAATGTTCCAGCTGAATTATATCCGCAGTAAATGAAGGCTAAATAGATAAGGTATGACTCTCGTAAAGAGACATTGAACACGAGATAACCCATCCGATCAAAGTCGGGATGGGTTATTTTACTTTACGGCGATATGTGATGCTCACTAAAATTTCCTTTATTAGGGATTTTGCCTTTGTAGAGTCTAAGCCATAAGAAAGTTGCCTCATATACTAGAGAAAAAGAAGAATCCTAATAGGGGGTGAGTAGAGAAATGTCGTATTATCCGCCTGAACAGAGAAGAAGAGCATTCCCGCAAAATCCAAGGAGGGGCCAGGTTCCACCACCGTATAGACCAAATTTTGGACCACATAGCGAAATAAATAGACCAGAAAATCCTTACCTGTATAATCAGCAGCACCAACAAGGTCACCAGCAACACCAACAAGGCTACCCGCAACCACCACAAGGGTATCCGCAACAGCATCAGGGCTATCAACAACAACCGCAACAAGGACCAAGAAGAAGATTGCCGGACATGAATCGAATGATGGACCATGCAGGCAAAGTATCAGAAGGAATCAATATTGTTAGACAAATCGGAGCTTTATTTAACTTGTATAGATAGGTCAGGTCAACTAGATTTGTTTTAAATAAATTCACATCATTAAGGTTACTTTGAAAAGATATGGGGAAAGCTCCTAGATAAAGGAGGTTATCCCAGGATGAAAAAGTTGCTCTTGATGATGTTCTTAACGTTTTCGATGTTCTCATTGGTCGCTTGTGGCGATGAAGCACCTGACGACAATGAAGAGATTGAAGATGTAGAAGAGGAAGATGAAATCGGTGACGGCGAAGTTGATGATGAATAGGTATTTTTAGGAGATGAAGCATCGCCTAAAGCAAGATGACCTCCAACACTATTTTTAATATAGTGCTGGAGGTTTTTTTATATTTACTTAGGGTGTTTCGTATGAAGGGATTCCAGTGATGGAGGTTGAATCGTTATAGAGGTATTAAAGATTTTATCGGTTAACCGGGATGATGAAGAGTGGAGGAAATTGATGAAAAGGGTATTCATTGGAGTGGGGATTTTGTTCATTTGCAGCGTATTTTATTCGTGAAAATTATTTAGCGCAACCAGTAAAATTAATGGGAATTGCCGATGTAACAAACACTATTGACAAACCTTCTTTAAATCATATGTTTTTAATCTCGTACCCAGAGACGGAAGTTTACGATACCAGAGATAAGGATAAAGTTCAGGAGGAGCTAGAAATTCTTCTAAACATGGATGTACGTAAAGTGAAAAATGTGAAAGAGACAAAGAACCATTATAAGCTAACTTTTGAAAATAAAGAGGGCGATAGAATGCAATTGTTGTTATATGAAAATGGAACAGGGACTTTAAAGAGCAATCATAGGGGACTCATCGGGACGACTGTACACCTTGAAACGGTCGATGAAACCTTTACTGAGCATTTTTTACCTTTGTTGCCTAAAACTAATTAAAACAATACATACAGTCTACTTGATACATAAAAAGGAGAATAAAGGTGAATACACGATTTGAGGAAAAGATCAAAGCAGCTTTTGGAAATGAGGGAGAGCAGTGGCTGAGGCAATTGCCGGAGACGCTTGAAAGGTTATGCAATCAGTGGGGGGTAACAATAGAGGGTGAGCCGTCCAATTTATCCTACAATTATGTAGCCTACGTACAAGATGCAATGAATGACTTTTCGAATGAAATACAGGCGACAGAAGCGTTTCAAGGTGAGGGCTTCGTGATTTTGTATAAGAATGATGAGACGCTTGGCGGCATTTTGCTGGAACGGCTTCAGCCAGGCAGGATGCTAAAAGAGGTTGAAAAGGAAGCTCAAACAGACATCTATTTAGAAGTATGGAACAAGTTAAACAGACAGGCATCAAAAGAATTGCCCTCTATACATAATTGGTTTCATGCGCTAGTTAATCCGGTTCCAAATGACTTTATCACACAGGAGCATATTGAATGGGCACTTCGCTATAAAAAGGAAATTGAAGACACTTCAGCTGGAAATGTGCATCTGCATGGGGATTTGCATCATGAAAATATCCTCCACGATCACGAACGGGGGTGGCTGGCCATTGATCCCAAAGGCGTGCAGGGGGATATTTATTTTGACTATATTTCGTTTTTATTTAACGATCTAAATGGAGATTTGGAGTTGCTGGAAACCCGAGTGAAGCAAATGGCACAAATGCAATTATTGGACGAGCAGCGTCTAAGAAAAGCAGCGATTGCACTTTTAACCGTTCAGGTGCTGTGGGCGGTAGAGGATGGAGCAGAGGATGCAAAGGAAATGAATGAGGTCTTGGGGTATTTGAGGAGCACTATTTAGGAGTAGGGGTCCACGAACTTTTACAAAGGGTTCGCGGACCCGGTAAGTTCAATAATTAAGACGTTGCCGTGCAGAATTTTTTTCCACTGTAATAGGAATATGCTTCAATGCCTTGCCCAGCCCATATTGAGGCATATTGACATAAATGGATTCATAATTATTTTTGTTTACTTGATAAGTTTCATGGTAGACCCCAACAGCATCATTGTTCCTTGTTTTTTGGTTGAAATTTTTCCATGCTGCCAGATGCTTTTCATTTTTTGCATAAGAAAGCAGTTCATCAGTTGAACGCCAATATTGGATCATGACAGTGGTTCTAAGTCCAAAATAGCTTTCCATCGATAAGAATCCCAGTTCCTCTTTGTTTGTATAGAGTTCTCTGATCATTCCGGGCATCGCATTAAATACCGGCAGCCACTTATGCATGGCCAGTCGCTTGTTGATCCGCATGCCAATGATGAAAACGACAATATCCTCTGTATGATCAATCGTATAACGCCCCGTAAAAATCTGTTTGACCATTCTTAATCACCCCATAGGTAGTTTCTTAAGAGTAAATTCACACCAGTCGATTGCAGCTTGAGTTGTTCTTTTTCCATAATCTAAAGTGAAGAGCCAGTAATCCGAGTTCTCGTCATGATTCTCATGCTGAATAATTGCCTGCTCGATAGAAAGATAAGTTGCATAACGCTTTTCAAGCTCCTGCTTATAATTCTGCAGCAGGAGAATTTGATTTTCATGAGATTGATAGCGGCCGAAAAATAATTTAAGCAAAATTTCATTTCGCTCAATCGGCAATTGCTCGATCGGCTGCTCCAGCCAATTTTTGAGTGTTTCGATCCCTTTTGAAGTAAGGTAGTACTCATTTTTGTCAGGTTTGCCCGGAGTAGAGGCAGTGCGAACTTCTGCCAATTCTTCTTGAACAATTAATTTTAAAGTAGGGTAGATTTGGCCATAACTAATTTTCCAAAAATGGTTTAAGCTCCGATCGATAAATTGCTTAATGGAGTAACCAGATCTGCATTCCGTAGTTAATATTCCTAGTAGCGCATAAGTCGTATCATTGTAACGTTTCAAGTACTTCACACCTATCTAAAAGATATATATCCTTTAGATATATAATACTGGATGTTTATGGGGATGGCAAGTTTAGTTTCAGAATTTTCAGTCGTAGGTGTGATGGAAATGGAGGACAAGATGAAACCGCGTATAAAAATCACAAAAGTCTGGGAAGGCACTGATTTTTTGAGCTTCGTTTTGAATTTCAAAGTGCATCACATGCGATGGAACTGCACACATAATTCTTTTTTCAAAGCTAAATCCATGCTTGCATTTTTCCAAAATAGTATAATGGGTGCGAAAGTATAAATTGAAAGTGGAAGGGAGCCGTTACTATGGCACAATCATTACAAGGGAAAGTAGCAATCATTACAGGTGGAGCAAGAGGAATCGGTAAGGCAACAGCTGTAGCATTGGCAAAAGAAGGCGTCAATCTTGGTTTAATTGCACGTTCTGAACAGGGTTTAAAAGAATTGACTACAGAACTTGAAGGCTTAGGCATTAAAGTTGCCTATGCAATGACGGATGTTTCATCCCAAGAGCAGGTGGAAGTAGCGGTTGCATTATTGGCGAAAGAACTGGGTAATGCCGATATTTTAATCAACAATGCCGGAATTGCTACATTTGGTTCGGTATTGGATATGGATCCGGAAGAATGGAAAAAAATCATTGATGTGAACTTGATGGGCACATATTATGTAACTCGTGCGGTATTGCCTCAATTGCTTGAGAAGGATAACGGCGACATTATCAATATTTCCTCAACAAGTGGATTAAGCGGAGCGGCGACTTCAAGTGCATATAGCGCATCAAAATTTGGAGTGATTGGCTTTACTGAATCATTGGCGCAAGAAGTTCGACGCAACAATATCCGTGTAACAGCATTAGCACCAAGTACTGTTGCGACGGATTTGGCTGTAGAAACAAACCTGATTAAAGAGAACGATGAGACGAAATTAATGCAGCCTGAAGACATCGCTGAAATCATCGTCAACCAACTAAAACTTAACCCACGTATCTACGTGAAAACGGCAAGCTTCATTGCCACAAACCCTTATTAAGGTGAAAGCACACAATATTCTGGAATTTTAATATTGCACCTGCCCTGTATCTTTAATCGAAAGTCAGCGCTCCATTTTTAGATGGGGAGCTGGCTTTTTTCAACACTATGATGATAGTACTGAGTGCTTCATAGTGAGCATGTTCAGTTTAACATGATTAAAAAACTAAGCTTAGGCACGATTTAATTGTGCCTAAGCTTTAGTTTTTTTATAGGATTGCATCAAGCTTTATCCTTTATTTTCATTTTCCCGTTCTTTTTTTATTTCTTCAATTCTTTTTAGATATTCCTCGTGTTGCTTCTCCATCTCTGAAGTGGCTGGTATGAAGGACTCTGTATTATAATCCACCCGTTTACCATATCGAAGCAATTCATAAATAATCATACCGTTGTTTGGCTTGCCATTAATTGTAGCCATAGGGACAATGTCAAATAAAATGTAGTAAAAGGCATAAAAAATAAAGCGGTCCCAAAACGTCTTATACTCTTCTGCCCACCCATTTGCTAGTAAAAAGTTAATGAGAAGGGCAAGGGAGAGGTTGATAAAAATGGGACTTGAATAGACTAAAATGTATGCTAATTTACTATCATTCTTTAAATCATCGTATGAAAACCAGCTATAGAGATGATAGTATTTACGGATATCAACTATTCCTATTTTAAAAAGCCGAGGTCCGGAACCAATCGTTAGCCTTGGATTGACGACCCCGAATAACCAGCTGACAATTAAATAACTCAATTCGCGAAGGAAGATTACAATAGGCAAGATGATAAATGCCGACATAACAAGAGATATGAGATTAGATATTCCAAACACCCTGTATACACATCCCTTTGATTTACTCAAAGTCACCTTACAGATACCCTTAATAGATGCTCACAAACATAGTTGTGTTAGTGCCAGGCACACATACAATTCTTTTGGCAAGAACCATAAGAGCAAGAATGAGGATGAAATGAGGCAGGCTTTCCTGATAAAATGGGTTCCAACAGTAACAAGTTTTAGAAGGAATTAGAAGTACTATTTACTTGTATGAGATGTAAATGAGGAAGGGCGGAGAGTAAATGGAGGCTAGGATTAAGCTTTCTTTTGAAGAGATGTGGGAAAAGATAATTGACTGTGACAGTAAATATGATGGACTGTTTTTTACGGCAGTGAAAACAACCAAGATTTTTTGCCGTCCTTCCTGTAAATCAAGAAAACCCAAAAAGGTAAACGTGGAATTCTACTATGATATCCATGAAGTTGAAAAGGCCGGTTTTCGTGCATGCAAAAGATGCCAGCCACAAGCAAATCATTCTCCGAATAAGGAGCTTGTCAGAACAGTGATTGCCTTCCTGGTCAATCACTATAAACAAAAGCTTGAATTACAGGATATTGCAGATCACGCAGGAGTAAGCATCTTTTATCTTGAACGGCTTTTCAAGAAGGAGACATCAGAAACGCCTCGTACCTATTTGGAAAAAATCCGGGTGGACAAAGCGGCACATCTTCTGAAGAACACAGACCGAACGAATCTTGAGATTAGCTATGAAGTAGGCTTTCAGAGTTCTTCCAATTTTTATAAAGTGTTTCGCCGTTTGAAAAACTGTTCTCCTAGTGAATATAGAAATCAAACCAGAAAAGAGATGGTGCAATGAATTGGATCGATTGCGGCTCGTTTATTGAAATAACGCCACCGATGGATTTTAATTTCCAAGAGTGTCTTGTGTTTATGGGAAGGTCCGAGTATGAGAATTTACACCAAATTCGGGAGGGCTATTTATATAAATTGATAAAAATCGATGGGCAATTGGTTTTATTGAAGATAGGCGAAGCAACGAATTCAATTCGAGTGGAATTCTCGGTCGGTGAGCCGACTCCTGCGATGCGTGGGAAGGCCGCATCCTATATTTGGGGTTGGTTTGATTTGGAGCAGGATTTGGAACCCTTTTATGAAATGGCCAGTAAGGATAAAATTCTACAAAAGGTTGCCAATGACTATCGTGGGTTACGCATTATTGGGATTCCGGATTTATTTGAAGCATTGACGTGGGCAGTTCTGGGGCAACAAATCAATTTAACTTTTGCGTACACCTTGAAAAAGCGATTTGTTGAACAGTATGGGGAGAGCATAACTCATGAAGGAAATGCGTACTGGATCTTCCCGGAATACAAAGCCATTGCATCCTTATCTGTGGAGGAATTGAAAAACCTCCAGTTTTCAACGAGGAAGGCGGAATATATTATTGGAATCGCTGGATTAATGACAAGTGGTCAATTATCGAAAGAAAAAATGCTAGAAATACAAGAGTATGAACCAGTTAAAAAGTCATTAATGGCAATCCGGGGTGTCGGGGCATGGACGGCGGATTATGTAATGATGAAATGCTTACATCACGCTGCAGCGTTTCCAATCGCGGATGTCGGCCTGCACAATGCTTTAAAGCAACAATTGGGGCTCGAGCGGAAACCTACAATTGTGGAAATTGAAGAACTTGCAAAAGCTTGGGAGGGCTGGCAGGCATATGCCACTTTCTATCTATGGAGGTCCTTATATGTATAGTAGCTTGCACCAAATATATTACCAATCTCCAATTGGAACGATTGAAATCATTGGAACAGAAGTAGCCGTTTATTCAATTATGTTTTCGGAAAAGGGGAGGACAGAAAATCGCATTGATAGCGAAACCCCTGAATCTTTGAAGCTTTGCTTTCAAGAACTTGATGAGTATTTTAAAGGGGAGCGATATGAATTCACGTTTCCTTTCAAGTATGAGGGAACAAATTTTCAACAAACAGTCTGGAACGCCCTAAAAGAAATACCTTATGCAGGGACGAGCTCCTATAAAGAGATTGCCGTTTCCATAGGCAACGTAAAGGCAATCCGAGCAGTTGGAAATGCCAATGGCAAAAATAAACTAAGCATCGTGATTCCGTGCCACCGCCTCATCGGCACAAATGGGAAACTAACAGGCTACGCTGGGGGGGTATGGAGAAAAGAATGGCTGCTACAGCATGAAAAGAATTTTAAAAAGGAATGATTTTACCCTCAGGAAGAAATTCTGGTATGAAAAAGTAGCAACTTTAAAAGACTTAATGGTATGAATAACAAATGGCGGGAATATCATCAGCTTTCAAGTACTATTTATAAGTAGTGGAATGTATCAACAGACACGAAAGAAATTTAGTATGGGGTGAAGCTCCTAAAAAATGATAGGGGAAAGTAAGGAAAGGCTTACAGCTTAGGGTTCCTTATTTTAATTCATCCAAAAACTTAAGTAACTAAGTGAATGAGAGGTTAGCGGAAGTGGTAGATGTATTTACAGAAATAATTATTAACAGACCCGTTGAAGACGTATCTGACTATGCAGCGAATCCCGATCATGCTCCTTCCTGGTATGTAAATATTCATTCAGTCCAATGGCACACGCCAAAACCAATGAAAGTAGGCAGCCAGATTGCATTCAAAGCAAAATTTCTCGGGCGGGAGCTTGCGTATATTTATGAAATCAAGGAATACATCCCAGGGGAAAAGTTGATGATGAAAACAGTAAATGGACCATTCCCGATGGAGACCATTTATACATGGGAAGCAATTGACCGAGATAGAACGAGAATGTCTTTAAGAAACAAAGGAGTTCCGAGTGGCTTTTCAAAAATACTGACGCCATTCCTGTCCCCATCCATGAAAAGAGCAAACCAAAAAGACTTACTAAAACTCAAATACCTACTTGAAAAATGTTAGTCTTTCGAATTATGCGAGTGCCAGGGACACACAATTCAATGGAGAGAAGGATGAACACTCCAGCATGAAGAGAATGATTAAAAAGGAATGCTGATTTATGTATCAGTCATTCCTTTTTTTATGGCTATTCGTTAAAAAGTTTTGTTTGAAGAATATGAATGGCATGTTCAATATCATCTAAATCTTCTTTCGGGAAATCTTGAATACGTTCTAGAAAACGCGATTCGATAATGGCAAATGATTCGTTCATCATAGCTTGTCCCTCTTTGGACAGGCGTATATATTGCTTTCGCCGATCATCCTTATCATGTATCTTCTCTATTAAACTTTTTTCACTCAACTTTTTAAGTTCACGGCTTGTATTCGGCATGGACATATTCATGCAATCATTGACATCGCTTGGAGTCACAGGTTGGCTGACTGCAATATACTCAAGAATCTTATATTGAATTTGCGAAATGACATCGGCCTTTGCATCTTTTGTAAACTCATGTGTGACACGGTGAAAAGATGTTGTAAATACTACAAAATTATGAAAAAGGGAATTATTATCCATTTAAAGCACCTCATTCGTCAATGTAACAAAATAATTATCAAAATACAATTATCAATTGATAATTAAATTGGTAAATGTTACTATTTAGTTATCGAATCATAACTAAGAGGTGTCCGATGAAGTTGCTCATTATCTACACATATCCCAACCATGAAAGTCTAAATTACGCTTTTTTACAAAAGGTTCTAAAGGGAAGTGGTGAAAATTCCAACATAAAGGAATTACAGGTCCTGGATTTATATGAAGAAGGTTTTGATCCCCGTCTAGTATTTAACGAGCAACAAAGAAGGCGCGATATGCATACGGACCCTACTATCGAGAAATATAGAAAACAAATCTTGTGGGCAGATAAGATCGTATTCATCTATCCAATCTGGTGGGGAAGACCTCCTGCAATGCTTTTGGGATACATTGACCAATTATTCGCATCTAACTTTGCTTATAAAGATAAGAAGGGCCATTTCCCAGAAGGGTTGTTGAAGGGGAAGTCGGTTGTATGTGTTTCTACAATGAAAGGGCCAACGCACTATCCATTGCTGTGGTTGCACAACTCCCATAAAATCTTGATGAAAAGAGCGCTATTTAATTTCGTAGGCATTAAAAAAGTGAAGTTTTTTGAATTTGGAAATATGGAAAGCCCCAAAGGCAACCAAACAAAAAAGCTGGAAAAAGTTTATCACTATTTCAAGAAGGTAGCGTATTGAGTGCCAGGCACACAAACAACTCGGAGACAATTCAGAATTTGATGAGTACCAGGCACACAAACAATTCGGGTACTCAATTTGCGTGGACCTGGTACTAGAAATTTTATGAACCTTCTCTCAAAAGAGGCATGGTACAGCAGCGGAAGGAGCCGCCCGATTTGATGATTTCGGTGATATCGACCTCGATGACTTCAAAGCCTCGTTTCCGAAGTTCACCGTTTACATGCTGATTGACGGGCAAGCTGAGAACGCGTTTGTTGCCAATGCTTAGTACATTGGTACCCAACTGGAATTGCTCGTCTTCCGAAACTTCAATACAATCATAGCGGGAAGAGAAAAGCTTGATGTCTTCTTCTGTAAGAGCTGGTGGATAGATTAGTGCCACATCCGGCGAGACAACATTAAATATACAGTCCAGATGCAAGTATTTTTCCTTGAACGGAATCGTCACAACCTGGAATTTATGGAGTAGCCGCTCCAGATGAGCGGTAGCCTTTTCGTCTGTTCGGCTACTTAGCCCAACGTAGATCGTATCCCGGTCAACAATGACATCGCCGCCTTCAATATGTTCCTTGACCAAGTTGAAATAAGAAATTTCTTCATCTTCCAGCCACTGTTTTAAAACGTTCTCCTCACCAGCCCGGGCATCTGTCGCCATGTTGGCCACAAAAATGGTTTCACCTAACGTAAATCCAATATCCCGTGTGAAAACTTGTTCTGGATATTTCTTATGGTAGGGCAACAAAATCACATCGATGTCGTATTGTTTAAGGGTATTAACAAAATCGGCGTGCTGCTCGAGGGCACGTTCAATATGAATCCCTTCGTCCTTGAAATGTTCCTGTGTTTCATTGATAACTTGGCGAATTGTCATATACTGAGGCTGACACAGAATGACTCTCTTCAGCGTGTCATATTCACTCATACAAAATACTTTATTTGTGTTGGTACGTTCTTTCATTATCCTCATCCAATCTTTTGCGCTTTGTATTAGTTTCTCCTAAAGGCAGGCGATTATATCTGCCGGGTGAGGGTTTTTTTCCGTCACTTTTTCAAAGATATCCGCCAGTGTGGAAATTATATCCGCCAAATCAAATAATGAAATAGTTAATTGAAAAATCAGTAAATTATAAGCTTGCTATTAATCAGATATGTTATATTTAGTTAAATAGAAATCTAGTAATCTCAGGGATGGAGGTTGTTCTAATGAATAGTTTGGTGTTCGGTGCTGGAGCGTTGGGGTGTTATTTTGGAGGAAGGCTACTCGAAGCTGGCCAGGATGTATCGTTTTTTGTGAGAGATAAACGTGCACAGCAGTTGATGGATCAAGGATTGAAAATTAGCAGTCCGGAAGGCGACTTTGAAAATCAAAATATAGCCATTTATACATCCGTTGAACAAGTCCCAAATGTAGATTTAATCCTGCTCACTGTGAAAGGGTATCATCTGGATTCAGTCATTCCGCAAATTCAGGCAATCGTGGAGCGGACCGGGGCTTTTGTGCTGCCTTTGCTAAACGGCATGGAGCATATGGAAAAGTTGCAGGAGGCACTTGGGAAAGAAAAAGTGTTGGGAGGACTTGCCGCAATTGTTGCCACACTAGACGAAGAAGGGCATGTGGTGCATACGAATTCAAACAGTCTATTAAAATATGGGGCCCTTCATAGCGAGCAGATTCAGATTTGCGAACAACTGGAAGAAATTCAGCAAAGGCTGAAATCCACTTTCAAAAGAGAGGCCGATATTTTAAGGCATATGTGGATTAAGTACTCATTTATCACTGCATTTTCTGGTATAACATCAGCCATGCAATTACCTGTCGGCTACATTACAGGCACACCTGCGACCATGAATGTGGCGAAAAAAGTTATTCAGGAAATGGGGACGTTAGCCGAGAAAGAAGGCATATATTTATCCGAAGATGAAGTGCAGGGGATTATAAATATGATGAAAAGCTTCAAAAATGAGGCAACCTCTTCCATGCACCAAGACCTCAGAAAAGGGCTGCCGATCGAAATTGAGCACTTGCAAGGAGGAGCACTAAGGTTGGCCGAAAAACATCAGGTCCAGCTACCGGTCATTGAAACCATCTACGGCATTCTGAAGCCTTACGAAAATGGAAGACCGGAATACTGATAATAGGGGGAATATTCGTATTTTATGAATTGTAATTTTGGAAATCGGATACCCAGACTGACTTGAAAACGCTTGTCAGACAAGGCGGGAAGCCGAGCGAAGACGCGAATAGAACATGACGTTCATGAGGGGACGAGTGAGGCGACCAACGCAGTGTGCGAGCGTTTGTCAACAGTCTGAGCCGGCACCTTATTCAAAAGGTGTCGGCTATTTTATTTAGAGAAAAAACATTAATATCAATAAAAGCAATCATCAGCATTTCATGCAACCCACAACTAACACCAAACAATGACTTCCGAGGGTGTGGTCTGGGCAGGAATGCTTCTTGTCGAAGTACTATAGATGACAATCAGGTTATGATTGGCGGGGTTTTGCGAAAAAGGCTGCCAATTCCTCAACAGTACAGGAGTATTTGGGGCGAGATTTAATTTCAATTGACCATCGCGACTAACAAATTGGCTATCAAAAAAGTCTACTTTTACATTCTCGAAGGGGTTTTCTTTTACTACAATCAGCGCTCGATATTGAGGGGGGTAAATCAATATAACCGGCGCATCCCCATCATAATAGCCTGTCACTATATCCCCGGGGTTGACGATTTCAGCGTAAACAAAATACGTATCGGGGGAAACGACAAAGTTCACGATGCCGCCTTGCATATCCTCGACAGTCATCAGTTTATAACAACCTGCCGCTTCACCGTTTTGGCCTATCATAAAATCCTGAATCTGTGTAACCCTGCCACGAAATGATTGAAAGTTTACCATATCCATCCCTTTCCCTCATGAAATTTCAGTTTTCCTAAGGGAGCCGCGCAGCTGCAATATCGTTCCCTAGGGCAGAAAATCCATATCCAAATAATCCCCATAATTTATGTGATACTTCCATTTTGGGTGAGTAATCACGGGAAAATAAAAATTCATATCCATTTTTTTGAACTTCTCTCGTTGTATAGCGTTCTATTAAGAGGGTTTAACTTTTGAATTCACGAGAATAAATAATATACGGGGATTAGGAAAAGGAGGGATTGTTCTATGTACATCGCAAAATTGATTGACAATAAAAGTGAGAGATTGCTAGGAAAAGTGGAAAAGCCATTTTTTGTCCCCATCCAACTAATTGAACTAAAGCTAAATGCCGAAAATCTTGACAGTGCCTTAAATTTAGCAAGAAAAAGGCTACGGCCAATCATTAACAATCCAGCAAATATGAAAGTCGAACAACCAGCAAATGACACGATGATTTTATCTTTCAGAAATAGTCAGGATGGTTTGAAAGTAACCTATCAAGTACAAGAATTCAAATCATAAAAATTAGAGACATGACCTGTGTTGAAAAGGTATCAACACAGGGTTTTTTAGGTTCGATGACAATTGCGCCAAAGCAGGGAGGCACTAGTGTTTGCAGCAAAATATCAGTATAATTACTCAATTCAAACGATTTATGATTCCTATGTTTGTACTAATCTTTATTGGGGTATAATAGTAAAAAAGGTAAACTATGTTTTTTGAGGCACTTACTGAAATAAAAGCTGCCCCATTACCACATGAACAGGAAGATCAGCTATGATTGGGAATGAATTACTGCATCATCGAAATAAAATCTTATTCATTTTAATAAGCATATTCTACCTCACACAAATCACGATTAATATTTTCATTGAAGGATTCGCAAGTATATTTCCTCCAGCTTATCTATTTATTCTATTTGGCAGCATTCTAGCTGCAATGATTTACATAAAAATAAACCCAAAAATCACGATGTATGGGTTGGTCAGCTGCATGTATGTCTATTTTTATTTCCTGCTAAAGGAATCTCCGTATTTGGCAGATTATCTATTCATGTGGCTGGCCCTTCCGCTGAGTGCCATCTATCAAAATGCGCGAGTGGTCATAATGTCAGGAATCGCTTCAATTATGCTGACCTTCTATGCGTTCTTTTACCTGCACAATGAAATTTTTCCGAATGTGGTAACTGGAGATTTTGCATATCTCGTGTTGTTTGGCGTATTTATGACAGCCTTTCTATTAACGTTTATCTACAGGGTAAAAGATGCAAATGCCAAGCTTCAGGATTTAGCCTATCTCGATCCTTTAACGGGTGCGGCAAATCGATTGTTTCTTAAGAAAAGGTTCGATGTGCTAAAAGAATCAAAAGTCCTTTCCATCGCACTTTTATTCCTGGATATGAACGGATTCAAGAAAATAAATGATACCTATGGCCATGAAGTAGGCGATCAATTATTGGAGGTCATTGTAAGGAGGATGAATGGTGTACTGCGAGAGTCCGATTTACTGTGCCGATTAGGCGGCGATGAATTTGTCATTTTACTATCCGATATCGATGACGCTATCCTGAAAAACCTATCGGAGCGAATTCAATCAACGCTGGCACAGCCCATCACCCTGAACAATCAAATACTCCAAGTTTCAGCGAGCATTGGATGGTTCTACGAAACAGAAACTGCACAAGCAGATCTAGAGGCCATGATTAAAGAAGCAGATACAGCTATGTATAAGGAAAAGGGCAGAGAGCTAATAGACAGTCACACCCCGGAAGTGATAGAGGTTTGATAAGAAATCAACAAAGCCAGGAGGGAATCTTCTGGTTTTTTTGTGTGGAAAAATACCAATTTGTATTGGTGAGATGATTAATTTTGTACACTGTAATGTAGCTAATTAAGATTCCAAAAACTAAAGTGAAAGAAATATATTTCCCTATCATTCTGAGATTTACAAACTAAAGGATTCTTTTACATTTATCCCTCCTGAAAATAATGGATGACAATATACAAAGAATAACAAATTTCATTGAGTCTCTTCACCTTTCAATGGATTAGTATAAACCTAACAATTCGTGGTAAAATATGGTTCATTAGATTTTATTAGACCGAGGTGTATTCATTGAAAGAAGGTATTTACGATCAGCTCATAAACAAAAATATTAACGTAGAATTAGAGAAAATTTCATCAGATACATTTGCAGTAAATACAGAAAAACTAGATGTTGAAGAAGCAAAAACATACTTAGCCACGTATATCTCCGAGGTTACAAAAAGGGCTTTGACTTTTATTAGAGAAGAGAAGAGCAAAAGTGATCAAGAAGCGCTTTTAGGACAAATCCGCGTATGCAATGAAATCATTGATTTGTTAAGTAGAAAGTTAAAGGATGAAGAATTTGCTTCTTTCCAGCTGGAAGAGAAGGGGCAAGTGCTAACATCGGTTTATAAAAAAATCAATACAGTCCGAGCACTCAAAAAAGAAGAAGCAATTCGTCCTATTACCCCTCTCTCTAAGAGCACTCTTTTTACGGGTTCTCATCATGAGCCAAATATGTTAGAAGAATTAAAAAAAGAGATTGTATCTTCTGACGAGATAGAGTGGCTTGTTTCATTTATTAAATGGTCTGGGTTACGTATTTTGATAAATGAGCTTCGTGAATTTACTGAGAGTGGCGGGAAACTACGAATCATTACAACCTCGTATATGGAAGCAACCGATTATAAGGCTATTGAGGAATTAAGTAAATTACCCAACACAAAAATTAAAGTCTCCCTTGATAAAAATCGAACTCGACTTCATGCGAAGGCATATTTATTTAAGCGAGATACAGGATTTAGCACTGCATATATTGGTTCTTCAAATTTATCAAATCCTGCATTAACCTCAGGATTAGAATGGAACTTAAAAGTTACAGAGAAGGATTCATTCGAAATCTTACAGAAGTTTGAAGCTACATTTGAGAGTTATTGGAATGACGAGGAATTTAAATCATTAGCCCCGGAAGAAAAGGAAAATTGGAGTTTGCTACAGGGCTCATTAACTAAAGAGTTAGTTGCTGAAGAGAACGGGCAGTACTATTTTGATATTAAACCATATTACTATCAACAAGAAATTTTAGATGAACTTGAAGTCGAACGAGTAATACATGGGCATATGAAGAATTTAGTAGTAGCAGCAACAGGTGTAGGAAAAACAGTGATCTCTGCTTTTGACTTTAAGCGGTTTTTAAAAATTAAACCTAATGCAAAACTACTTTTTATAGCTCATAGAGAAGAAATTTTGCACCAAAGTCTTGTAACGTTCCGAACAATCTTAAAGGATGCAAACTTCGGTGAACTGTTTGTAGGCAGACATGAGCCAAAATCATTTGACCAATTATTTATGAGTATACAGAGTTGGAATAGCAAAAAAATGATGCTAAATACAACACAAGATTTTTATGATTTCATAATTGTTGATGAGTTCCACCATGCTACAGCGCAATCTTATCGTGCATTGCTAGAGTACTATCACCCGAATATTTTACTCGGATTGACAGCAACCCCTGAACGGATGGATAAGGAAAATGTATTAGGTTATTTTAATGGCAGAATTGCTTCTGAAATGAGATTAACCGAAGCGATTGATCGAAAATTATTAAGTCCATTTCATTACTTTTGTGTGACAGATATTGTGGATTTAACACAGGTTAAATGGTCAAGAAGAGGATACGATAGTGAGGAATTGACAAATATCTATACTGCAAATGATCGGCGAAGTGATCTGGTAATTCAAAGCATTAAAAGATATGTAACAACCGTGGATGAAGTAAAGGGTTTAGGTTTTTGTGTATCCGTAAACCATGCACTATATATGGCAAAATACTTTAACCAAAAGAACATTCCATCTATTGCATTGCATGGGAATTCCTCAGATGAAGAAAGAGAGCTTGCGAAGAAGAGATTACTAACGGGGCAAATAAAGTTTATATTTGTTGTAGATTTATATAATGAAGGAATAGACATCCCCGAAGTAAATACCATACTTTTTTTAAGACCAACAGAAAGTCTAACAGTGTTTCTCCAACAATTAGGAAGAGGATTACGTCTGGCAGATGAAAAAGAATGTTTAACAGTACTTGATTTTATCGGGCAAGCTCATAAAGATTATCCATTTGAAGATAAATTTAGAGCATTAATTGGTAACACTAAGCACTCCATAAGTCATTACGTGGAAAATGGATTCTCCCATTTACCGAAAGGTTCTATAATTCAGATGGAAAAGCTGGCCAAAGACTATATATTAAGAAATATTAAAGTTGCTAAAAATAGCAAACAAAATTTATTGGCTAAACTTAAATACTTTGAAGCAGATACAGGACAGCCCCTTACATTAAAGAACTTTTTACGATACTACAATCTAAAGCTTGTTGATTTCTATGGAACTGGGAAGAATCGTACATTTGAGAGAATGAAAGTGGATGCGGGAGTATCTGAAGGATTCCATTCTGTTCATGAAACACTTATCGAGAAAAAAATTCATAAGTTATTCCACTTAGATTCAGTTGATTTATTAAAATTCTTCGTTTCCTATCTTGAAGATGGAAAGGTTCAAGATGAAGAACAGCATAGAATGATTCCAATGTTATACTATTCCTTCTTTAATGCTCCAGCTAAGGATTTAGGTTTTACTTCTATGCATGAAGGAATTCAAAACCTAATAGAAGTTAATCAGGTAAAGGAAGAAATCAAATCAGTAATTGAAGTATGTTTAGATAATTTAAAATTACTTGATAAGAAAACTACATTTGATTTCGTTACGCCCTTAAGGGTACATGCACATTACACAACCGAACAAGTACTTGCTGCATTTGGATACTATAATGAAGAACAGAACCCTTCATTTCGTGAGGGTGTAAAGTATTTTCCGGATGAGAAAACAGATATTTTCTTTATTACCTTAAACAAGTCTGATAAAGAATTTTCGGAAACTACTCGATATGAGGACTATGCGATCAGTGAGAAACTGTTTCACTGGCAATCTCAAAGTAGAACTTCCGATACGAGTCCAACTGCAATAAGGTATATTAGTCATCAAGAAACAGGAAATAAAATAGCATTATTTGTAAGAGAGTATAAAAAAGAATCTGGTTATACATCGCCTTTTATTTTTCTGGGAACAGCAGACTATGTTAGTCACAAGGGAAGTAAGCCAGTGAGCATAGTTTGGAAACTCCATGAATCTATGCCAGCTTCACTTGTACCGCGTGCAAATAAAACTGCCTTATAAAAGAGTTACGGGTTGTGATTAGAAGATTTAGTTATCAAATTAGAGGTTTTAATAGAGTAAATAACTTCGTATTTAGTAAATGAAGAGAGCATTGTTCGCGATAATGCTCTTTTTCATTTATATTTTCAAAAGTAACCATTTTTATCAAACCAAATGTTATAATGCTTAAAATTATTGGAATTAAATAACAAAGGGGAAGGTTGATAAAATGGCATATGTGATTCGTAAAATGCAAAAAGAAGATATAGAACAAGTCCAAGATGTAGCAAAAACAACTTGGAACGCTACTTACGAGGGGATAATTCCTTTAGAGGTACAAGAAAATTTCCTGGAATCTGCCTACAATGATGAGAGGATGAAGCAACGATTAGAACGTTCTACTCTTTTTGTAGCTGAAATACATGGTAGAGTTGTGGGTTTTGCTAACTTTTCTCTAGTAAGAGAAGACGGAAAAGTTGAATTAGGGGCTATTTATCTTTATCCAGAACAACAAGGAAAAGGGATAGGTTCAGCATTGTTGCAAAAGGGGATTAAAGATTTAGATGGTGTAAAAGAGATTTATATAAATGTCGAAAAGGATAATAAAATCGGAATGGCCTTTTATGAAGCCAGAGGTTTTGAGGTCATCAAAGAGTTTGATGATGATTTTGATGGTCACATCCTAAAAACTGTAAGGATGGTGTTAAAAGTTTAAAGCTCGCGTATGCGAAATTTTTTACCGTAAGAAGAATAATATCATGCAAAGGAAATATAGAAAATTATATTTCCTTTACTATTTTTTCAACCGCGGGAATATCAGCAGGAGCAAAATCAAGCTGAGTAAGTTCATCTCGCTTCACCCATTTCGTTTCTGCATGTTCAATAGCGATAGGTTGTCCATCCACTAGGTTTGCTTTATAGGTTTCGAGCCGAACAATGAATGTTTCATACTCATACGTTGTGTCTTCCACTTTCTCTCCAACGCTGATCGTACAGTTGAGCTCTTCTTTAATTTCTCGAGCTAATGCTCCTTCGGGTGTTTCACCCGATTCAATCTTCCCGCCTGGAAATTCCCAATAGTTTGGGAGTGTCATTTCTGGACTTCGTTTTGCGCAGAAAATCTCATTATGCTCATTTTCAATAATGGCTCCCACCACGTGGACTTGCTTTTTCATTTATATCACCTTTTTTACAATTAATATGTTAATTTTAGCTGATTTTCAATACATGAGCATTATTTTGCAATAAAAAGTGTGGTTTGTTAACTTTATATGGACTGTTAACCGTCAATAGTAGTAAAAACGCTAAGACACGGCTAACACTTTTTGTGATATTATGGTTAAAAATGGAAGGTGATATAAGAGATGATTCCAAATAAATATGAAGTTATTAAGACAATAGAGCAAAAATATAGCTGTGTTTTACGATCGGTTAAAGGAAAAAGAATAATGTTCGAAGGATTTATTAAAAACCAAAAATTAATCGTTTGTACGCCACAATCAAAAATACATACAAATGAAAAGGTAAACCGATCAATAACAGATTATACAGTCACTATATTGAAACCTATAAGCAAGTTTCAGGTGACAGAACCGGAAAGTGGCATAGGTTCTTCAAGGAAAATGAGGGGAGTTTAAAGGTATATTGGATTGAATTAGAAGACGAAATTGTAGGCCAATTTGTAGAATATATATTAACTGAAGAATTACAACCAAAATTTCTATCATTCGAAAACATAAGGAGTTAGAGAGAATAAAAGAACAAAAATGAGAAGCATCCTATTCAAGAATGCTTTCCCTTAATCCTCCCAACATGCTCCGCCTTCACAACCTTATCCGCCTTCTGATACTGCGACAAGAAATCATAAATTCGGGCGATGTAGGCTGGTTCCAAAACCTTTGGTAATACTTCAATTTGTTTGTTCATTAATCTTGCTAAGTCATAGCGTTTGATGACATATGTATCTTTTGCTTCGTAGGAGATTTTTTTCAGCTCGCATCGTTCGCTAAAGACGATGACGGATTTATAGTGCTCCTTCTCAATGGAGGGAAGGATGGCTTGTAGTGCTTTGATATGGCCGATGTTTTGCTTGATGGGATTATAAAAGGAATACTTTTGTTGGTTTGGGAAGGTTTGCATCCACTTTTGGGACTTCTCATCGCCGAAGATCCAGCCACTGTAATTTTTTGATTCAATGACGTAAATGCCTGTTTCGTGGAGAAAGACTAGATCCACTTCGGTTGTTTGTTCTTTGCCGTTCGGAATATAGATATTGAAGAGTGCCTTATGGTAGCCGGGCAATTTCGCCATCTTCCCATAGGAGGAGAATTCCCCGTAATTGCCTTTGTTGAACATTGTGGATAACAGGCCATTTCCCGTTTGTTCTTTATATGTAGAAATCACCGATTTTTTCTTGGGTTTGTCTGCGGGTTTCGTTGATGCAGGTGGGGTAAGTATATTTACTACATTATCTATTAGTTTTTTAAACAAGCTTTTCACAACCTTTCTCATCATTACTCATTCCATTTTACTAGAAAGTGGAAATTTTGTAAGCCTTTCTTCAGTTACTCTTTTACTTAGGAAGGGTTTTTATTTACTGAATCGAATTGTTAGAGAGAGGGGAAAGGGGGGCCATCATGAACATACGCGTATTAAACGAAACAGATGCACAAGATTACCAGGCACTGAGATTAAGAGCGTTGCAAACAGATGCGGAAAGCTTTGGATCTACCTATGAAAGGGAAGTTCACTTTACAATCGAGGTAATCCAGGAACGGATTCGCCAAGCGGAGGATCGTTATGTGCTCGGGGCGTTTCAAGAGGACGGTTCGTTGGTTGGGGTGGTTCGGTTTATGCGAGCTACGGACCGGAAATCGAGGCATAAGGGAGATATTTATGGGATGTACGTGGCTCCTGAAGTGCGCGGTCAAGGTGTCGGTAAGAAGCTATTGGTTGAAGTCATCACCCGTGCAAAGGAATTTGACGGGGTCGAGCAGATTCATCTGCAAGTTGTCACGAAGAACGCATCGGCCAAAAAGCTCTACATGTCTTTAGGATTCGAAACTTACGGCGTCGAACCAAGGGGGCTAAAAGAGGGAGACCAGTACTTTGATGAAGATTTGATGGTGCTGTTTCTGAAGTAACGCTGTGCCGAATAAAAACAACAAAAGGCAATCCTCATTAAATGAAGATTGCCTTAAAGTGACTATTTATCAAAATCCTCTTACATATTGCTCGGGTATCTGCGTCTCTTTTTTAAGAATGGTTGCTGCTTCCAATGCCCAATGCGGGTTTCTTAACATGCCTCTTCCGACAGCGACAAGATCGGCATCTTCATTCCCGATAACGGCGTTTGCTAGAATCGGATCGTCCAATCGTCCAACCGCAATCACCGGCACGTCAAGGGCATTCTTAATATCCCGGGCAAGCGGCACCTGATAGGCAGCATGTGTACCCGGTCTTCCCGCTGCAGTGATTTGTCCTTCTCCACCCGATGAAATGTGGAAGATATCGACTCCAGCCTGCTGATAATCTTTAGCCATTTCGATACTTTCCTTGATGCCGTATCCACCTTCTACATACTCCTGAGCAGAGATGCGCATAATCAACGGCATATCCGCGGGCATTGCACCTTTAGCGGCTTGTATTACTTCTCTGCCAAACAGCGTTAGATTCTTGCCATACTCATCTTCCCGTTTATTTGTTAAAGGGGAGTGGAATTGGTGAATTAAATAGCCGTGAGCACCGTGAATCTCAATTGCATCTACTCCTGCCTGAACCGCACGTTGTACCGCCTTGCGGAACTTTTCGACCATTTCCTTCACTTCGTCTGTAGAAAGGGCTCTCGGTGTTTTGGAATTTTCATCAAATGCAATAGCGGAAGGTGCAACCGGCACAGCAGCATCTTCAGCTTTACGTCCTGCGTGTGCAATTTGAATACCCACTTTTGCTCCGTATTTGTGGCAGGCTTCAACAATTCTTGCCAAAGCAGGGACTTGTTCGTCCGACCATAAGCCCAGGTCAAAGTCAGTGATACGGCCATCCGGCTCAACATCGGTCATTTCAATTATGATAAAACCGGCTCCACCTATCGCTCGGCTTAAATAATGCAGATAATGCCAATCGTTTGCTACGCCATCCTTCTTTTCCACTGAATATTGGCACATTGGAGGCATCACCACACGGTTTTTTACTTCCAACCCTTTAAATTCAAAGGGACTAAATAAATGTTTCATCATCAAAACTCCTTTATTTTTTAGGGATTCAAATTCTCATGCATGAGAGTCGACCCTAAAGTATTATTCAACAAATAACTAAATAAATAATCTTCCAACTTTTTCACCACGAATCAGCATTTCTGAATGATTTAAGCAGCTGACTCCTCGCTTGTGCGTTTATTCCCTCTATATATAAAATAAAGTGAAAGGACCATAAATAGCAAAGCGAAGACCCGTTTCATATCCAATTCTATCACTAAGCTATTGAACCATCCAAAATGATCGATCACCACACCAATCACAAGTTGCCCGGCAATTCCGGCAATATTCGTCGCGATAACCCCGATTCTCGGAACAGCCATGACCGTCAGCAGTAGATACATTGTGCCCAAGAATGCTGCACTTAGTTGCCATTTTGGTGCGTCCAAAAGTCCAAGAACATTGCCGTTGCCAAAAAATAGTATGAAAATTGTAAGAAACAATGTTCCAGTGAGAAAGGTTAAAAATGTCGTCTCAATTGTTCCGGCTTTTCGACTTAATGTACCATTAATGGATGATTGAGCGCTTAATGTGATCCCGCCAATCAATGTGAATAAAATCATGAATAACCCCATAAATCCAATCCTCCTAATTTATTAATACAAGTGCAATAATCATTGAAAGTACCGCAAAGATTTTATCTTTATTTATCTTCGTTTTCTTGCTGCCCAGCCATCCGAAATGTTCGATCACCATACTCATGACCAACTGACCGATAATGACGGCAACCATTGTGATGCCGACACCAACGAATGGGACACTTATTACGATGGAGGTTAGATAAACCACACCCAACACACCTCCAAGTAGTGACCACTTCGGTGCTTCCAATGCATAAGAAAGCTTTCCTTTTCCAAAAAAGAGCCACAACAGCCCCAGGATAATCGAACCCATAAAGAAGTTATAAAAGCTTGTTTCAATTTGTCCGATTGATTTTCCGAGTTCTGCATAGATTGCACCTTCAAAGCTGAGTGCCGCCCCAGCCATAAGGGCTAATAGATATGATAGTAAACGCATCGATTAGTTCTCCTTTTTCAAATAATTATATATCTAGAAATATAGATATATGTGGGTAAAAAAACAGAAATCAATATTCCTTAGATATCTGTTTTAAAATATTGGGCTAACTGTTGAATGAATTCTTCATTTCGTCTGTAGTAAGTCCATTGTCCATGGCGAACCGATTCAAGTAGACCGGCTTTTTGCATCATATTTAAGTAGCTGGAAACCGTGGATTGAGAAACTTTGGCTTTTTCTTGAATATCCCCAACACAAACTCCGCCCTTATAACTTACCTCCTTCGGTAGGTGAGCGCCTTGTTTAGGAAAATGCTTCTCGGGTTCCTTTAACCACTCCAGGATATTGAGTCTTGTTTCGTTTGATAACGCTTTGAATACATCAATAGGTTCCATGTGTGTAATTGTATATCTAGATTTTTCGATATGTCAAGTTGAAGGGGGAAAAATAGATCATCCTTTGGGGAAGGATGAAGGATAAGTTCATATCAAATGACTTCTTATCGTTTTGGCTTTTACCCAAGAAGGGTTTTTATTTAATGAATCGAATTATTTAGGAGAGATTCTATTAGGGAGTAACTAGGAGGCATCAAGATGGAAGAGAAGGTTATTTATGAATATGAAGAAAAGCTGCGTAACGCCATGGTGAAGGGGGATGTCGAAAGTCTTGATAAACTTATCAGCGATAACCTCATATTTGTTAGTCCTTTTGGCCAAATTGTAAACAAGGAAGACGACATTAATTCGCATCGGTCAGGAATCGTGAATATCACGGAAATTGAATTTTTAAATCAAAAGATTATTCCGCTGGAGAATGGTGCAGTAGCAATAACACACGCCAGGGTACAGGCCATGGTTGCTGGGCAACAAAGAGAGGATGAAATGTATTATACAAGAGTTTGGCAAAAACAGAAGAATGGATTAAAAGTAATCTCGGGGCATAGCAGTTTTATACCGAATAACTGAAAGTCTACAGTCAGATAAAACGTAAAAAGTATATTATAATAAAAATCCATTATAGGTATTACTATCATCCTTTAGTAATATAAGAAATATTGAAATTCGGGAGATTCAGATTATGCTAAAACTTATTTTTCCATTACTTGCGATGGTCGGTGGGATGGCACTCGCTGTCCAAAGCCAAATTAATGGAGGTTTAGGAAAGAAAGTCGGTGTCATCGAGGGTTCTTTTATTAGCTTTGCGGTGGGCACACTGGCTTTATTATTCATTTTATTATTTTTTGGCAAAGGGGAAATTTCAGCCATATCAACCGTACCTAAATGGCAATTGGTGGGTGGTTTGCTGGGGGCGTTTTTTGTGGTTGTTCAGGTAATTGCCGTTCCCAAAATCGGCGTCTCCACTGCTCTAATGTCTGTCATTGTCGGGCAAATTCTGCTTGGCGCAATCATTGACCACTTTGGTTTATTTGGCGGAACGAGCCATCCGGTCGATTCAAAAAAATTGATTGCCATCATTTTAATGCTATTCGCTTTGTTTTTGTATACTAAAAAATAGCAGTGAAAAATCTTCACATGGAATGAAATAGTTTTTGTCTGTTAAATGGTGCAATTCTAGGATAGGAATTGCGCTCTTTTTTATGGATTGCACCACTAGCTTTTTGAACAGCTAAAGCAAACTAGTCTATCGATCGTAATTAATAAATAGTTTGGAAGGGGGAGAGATATGCCCTATTTAAGAACCAAGGACGGTACTAATATCTATTATGAATCCCAAGGTAAAGGGACACCTCTAGTTTTTATCCATGGATTAGGCGCATCTTCCACGATGTATAAACCACAAGTAGAATATTTTAAAAACTTTTTCGAAGTAATCCTGATCGATTTAAGAGGGAATGGAAATTCTGGTAGACTGGACTGTGAATTTGAACGTGTTTTGGGAGTGCAAATCAATGATATAAAGGAAATACTAAACTTCTTGAAAATTGAAGAGGCCATCTTTGTTGGCGTTTCATATGGCGGTGTGGTCATCCAGAAATTAGCCATTACGTATCCCGAAATTGTTAAGGCTCTAGTAATAGTAGATAGTTATTGTGATACGTCCATTGATTCCGTTCAAAAATTATTCGGCGTGATGGGGGCGAAACAAACGTGGATCCTTCATATCCCGAAAAAGTGGCTTGCCCGGTTAACAAAAGCCTCTTATAAAAGATGGAAATTGGCCAGTGAAGAGATGGAACGTGTTTTATTGAACTTGAGAAAGCATGAAGCCACAATTCAAAGAAAAGCAATAAATCATTTAAAATTTAATAGACAGTTAAATAGTTTAGAAGTTCCGAGTCTATGTCTGGTAGGGGATCATACGAAATTAGGGGTTCAGATGATGAAGCAAGTTGCAAGACATATAAAACAATCAGAGTTTTGTGTGATTAAAGATTCGTTTGACCCGAGTAACCTCTGTCAACCCCATGTTTTTAATGAAACAGTTCATAAATTTCTATCAAAAATATAATAAAATCTCTCTTTTAAGGTAGAGGGTATTTCTTTTGAAAACAATCAGTTAATTTGAGGGCATGACTTACCGAAACACGATTAATAAATAACGGGGGGATACGAATGAGTTTTGGAAATGAGTACCTAAGAGTGGTGCAGGAAAGGTTTAACAGTGTGAAAGACCTTGGAGACAAGACCATAAACCAATTAACGGAAGAGGAAATTCATTGGACTTATAATCACGAGTCAAATAGTGTTGCCGTAATCGTAAAGCACATGAGTGGAAATATGATTTCCAGGTGGAGCGACTTTTTGACTTCGGATGGGGAAAAGCCCGATAGAAATCGCGATCAGGAATTTGAGAATACAATCTCGTCCAAGCAGGAAATGATTGATGTTTGGGAAAAAGGCTGGCAAACACTTTTTGACACATTACGAGTTCTAGTGGAACAGGATCTATTAAAAACTATATATATTCGCAGTGAAAGACACACGGTAATTGATGCGATTGAAAGACAGATGGCTCATTACGCCTACCATGTAGGGCAAATCGTGTATGCAGGTAAGCAAGTAAAAGATAAGGATTGGAAAACCCTGAGCATCGCAAAAGGGCAATCACAAGAATACTTGGAATCCATGCAGAAAAAACATGAGAAAAAATGATTTGTTTTCAATCGAATCCGATGAATTCGATTAATAAACTGATCCTGTGCGAAGGCGCAGGATTTTTCTAATTAACAAAAGGGACAGATTGTTTAAAATGTTGAATTAATAATGATTAAAGTCAAATTAAAAACCGCTTGGAAACAAATCCAAGCGTTTAAAATGTCCACTAAAATCTTGACTAGATTAAGTTCATCACTTAATTGATCCCGTACTCTTTAATTCAGCATTAATTGTCATGTTAATTCCCGCATTTTTGTATGCCTCTTCCCATTCCTCACTACTCATACGTCGATTATGCAAAGTGCGTGACTTATAATCTAGTCCAAACCCAATTGGGTCATATCCTATATGGATCATTTCTTCGAAAAACTCGGTAAACTTCTCCTTTGCCTCTTTTTCCATCAATTTGCTATAGTAGGCAAGATCCTGAGTTTTTAAAGGGTTTTTAGATTCTGATATATATCCGATTAAACTTACATCTACTTCAAGTTCTATCTTATTGTTGTCTTTTACATTGACTCTATATTTTGATTCCATAGAATCAACTCTTGCATTAAAATATTCGCCTTCTTCCTTAATAATAAGATCAGCAATTGGTGCATTCATTGATAGTATATTAAATGTTTGTGTATATAGCGATGAAAGCTCATATGGTTCTTTCTTATCAACCAATACCATAGATTTATTTACTTTAAAGTGTGACTCTTTCTTTTTTACCTCGATTATCGGTAATACGGGATCGATTCCATCTTCTTTCAATCTTCTTCTCAGATCAAACAAGTAAGTAGTGACGATAAATTGACTTTCAGTACCAATATCATCAAAGTAGTTGAATAGAGCTGGATAAGCTGCATTCTCGCCCTGAGGTACCATTTTGACTACCTCTTCTGCAGAAGGTCTGCCAACAGCAACCCAGGAGATCATTTGGATATCTGGTCTTCTCAACAAAAAATCCATTATCTCATTTGCTTTCTCTGCCAAAAGGTCTTCTCCAATGACGATTAGCTTCGAGTGGCCAAACTCTAATTCTTTGTCTGAATAGCTCTCCATCAATCGGATTGCCTCGGTTAAAGTCTCTCCATTTTGAGTGATATAAGCGTATTCAGGTTTCGGGGACTGTTTAAAAGAACTGGTCGGTACATATAATTTCAAAGTTATTTTGTATGGTTTATCTTCATCGTCTGATTTATCAATGCCAATCATCGAAACAAATACATTCTTATCAATATCCTTGAATTCGCAACCTGTCAGTATGGTAATAATTGGTAATAGTATGAGGATGAATAGTTTAGTTTTGCTTTGCTTGTTTGGCATTTTTCATGCTCCTTTTAATAAAGAAAAAAAGTAAGATCATTGAGGGGAAGAAGAATATTAACGAGTTATAAAAAATACTTGATAAACGAAGCAATTGATATTCATTAAGTTTAACAATAGTAAATAGAGATGCACCTATGAAAAAAGGGATAGGTATAAATTTGCCTAATTTGAATCCTTTAATTTTAAGTTTTTCTAAATTGAAAACAAATTTTAAAAATTCTATTGATACGTGCCAGTGAATCATGATACTTACGAAGGCGATTCCCAAATAAAACAATAAAAAAACAAACAGAACGCGTTCAATCATAAAATATTCCATCCTTATCGAGTCGCTTGTTGAAATCCATGGATAAACAAGTTCATCTATGTTCTCAAAACCGTTATAGCCGATAGGAATAAAATAAGTAGTAAACATATTCAAGGTTGAGATAATAGCTATTATTGTGACATGTTTCCAGTTGAAACTTTGTTTCTTGGTAAAGAATCGGTTAAACATAAAAAGATTTACTACCCCTAGAAATAGGAAGAAACTTGCAGAAAAAGAATTTAAGTCAGGTAGTTGGTTTACATATAAAGCAGCTTCCTTTACAAAGTCCCATTCTAAACTATTGCCGCTATAGGTTTTATAAAAGATAAATAAGATTAATGGAAGGGTAACTAACAATATTAACTCAATCGTATATAACACTCGTTCGGTTCTCATTAGACACCCGAAAATGACGGAAAGTATAATAGACAAGCTTATTTGAATAACTGGCATCTCGGGCGTAACATATCGAATAAGAAGGAATGTATATGTAGCCAATGTGATTAGTCCAGCAAAAAACCACATAAAAGCCAAAAATAATACGAATGGCTTGTAAAACCATTTGGCTGTGGTTTTCTCAAGTAAGTCTGGTAATGTCATCCCAGGGAAAGCATTAAAAAATCTTGTATAAATCGTTACAATAATTGTCCCGGCAACTAAGCCCAGTATCATGGAGGAAACAGAGCCTTCCTTATGGGATTCATACAGGATAGAAGGGACTGAAGCAATAATATTCGCCACCATATTTATAAATATTAAGTAGTAATAATATCGGCTCAAGATTTCCCCTCCGAACTCTTCTTGTCTTTCGCTAATGTATATAACTTCAAGTAAGGCTCTCCAAAACTATCTAAATTAACTAAATGCATAATCAATGCAAAAAAGCTTAATATCAATCCGGCTAAACCAAATATACTTGTGATGAGTATTAATAATAATCGGACAACTCTAATAGAAAACGCCATTTCGTTGACTGGAATAACAAAGGTTGAAATAGCCACTGCAGAAACAATAATGACCATGATATTCGATGCAAGAGACGCTTCAGTAACAGCTGTTCCTAGTATAAGACCTCCTACCGTAGTAGCAGTGGCACTGACTGCTTTTGGAAGTCGAATACTGGCCTCCAGCAATAATTCCATAAAAAAAAGCATGAATAGAACTTCAATGAAAGAGGAGAAAGGGACACCCACTCTACTTCCAGCTACGGTCAAAGCCAATTCCGTTCTAAACACTTCTGGAGTAAATGAAGTTACACCCACATACAAAGCTGGTAGAAGAAGGCTGAGAAGTAGTCCGGCATATCGTAGGATCTTCAAAAAAAGCGAAATAAATAGGGTATGATAATTATCCTCGATAGTCGTCATGAAATCGAAAAATACTACTGGCGTAGCCATTGATTGTGGATTGCCGTCAACCAACAGAATGACTTTCCCGCCACCGAGATTGTAGACGATTCGATCAGGACGTTCCGTCATAATCATTTGAGGGAATAGCGAAAATCGCTTATCATTGATAAAATTATTCAACTGAGTGGTTGAAGTAATCAGTTGTTTATCTACATTTTGAAGCCTTTTTCGAATGGTATCTAAAACGTCACTTTTGACCTTATCCTTATCATAGATGATTGCCACTTTATGTTGATTGACTTCTCCTTTAACAAGATATTCAACAGTTAAAGAAGCTTGATGATAGTTAGAACGGATCACGTTAATATTCGTCATGAGATTATCACTTAATGCTAGTTGAGAACCATGGATAGTGGTTTCTACAGATGTCTGATTAACTTTATCATTGTTTGCTAATCTGAAGTCCAATAAGTATAATTCATTGTGGATTTTAACTAAAATGTTTCCATTCATCATTTCAAGCGGAATTTGTTCTTTTGACGTAACCTCCTGGAACTGTGGTAATGCTTGTAAATATATCTTGAATTGCTCTTCGGAAGACATTTCGAAAAAGGGTTTAATTATTAACTGTTGAAGCATTTCTGAGTTAATGAGAGATTTAAGGTAGAACAACAGGATGTGTTTATTTTCATATTCTAAGTTTTTGTGCACCAATTCATTTGTATTTTTAAACTGTTCATTAACCCAATTAATGGTTTCCGATAATAACATAATAAATTCCCCAATCAACAAATAGATAATATTTATCTTATCCCACCAACTGTGAGTCGATTCATAACCTAGTCAGTTAATTGAAGAATCTTGGTAGGTTAGTATTTAAACTTTCTAGACCTAGTCCATGGCATGAGGATGAAATTAAAGATGCATCCATTTACATTAAAGGCCCATATGACGGAATTGTTGCTGAGGGAAGAATTGAAAAAATGAAGGTCGCTAAGACAGGGGGATTGAGAGAAGAATTTTGATTACTGGATAAAAAACATAAAAAAGAAGGGCACCAATGAATTAAGTGCTCCTCTTGATAACAGATAGACGTATAGTACCAAGCATTATATCAGTGGGGAAAACAACCTTGGAGTAAAATAGCGGTAAAATCTTTGCATTGCATACCCATTATTAATGCTGCCTATAGTTATAAATTACTGATACATCAAAATGTTAGTAACTATAGTATTTCAACTGGAGTTGAATTAATGCGCAATTAAAAGATCTTCTTGGTATTTACTAAAGAAATATTACGAATAAAAAAGCCACTATCTCCACATTCTATTTTTTGTGGAGGTGAGATGACATGGCACAAAACAACAACAACAATAACAACAACAACCAACGCAACAACCGTCAAAATAATGATGCAAACAACCGTAACAACCGTGAGGAGTTTGCTGAAGATCTAAACTTTGACCGCAACAACAACAACAATAATAACCGCAACAACAATAACAACAATAACAACAACAATCGCTAATTAGATCATCTTATAGTTGATTGTTGAGAAGTGGTCGTAATACTACTTCGATCTAAACCCCGAATAATGACACTTTTCAAAAAGTGCACTATTCGGGGTTTTTGGATGAGTTCATATATGGTTTACAACCACTTTAAGAACATCTTGCTAATCAAGTATCATAAAAAAATGATTTAAATAAAAAAGAAGTATAAATCGTTAAAGTTACGGCCATTATATTTGAGTAGGAAAAAATTTATTTTTCGAAGTAGCTCAGTGGTAGAGCAATCGGCTGTTAACCGATTGGTCGTAGGTTCGAGTCCTACCTTCGGAGTATGTAAACAAACAGACGAACGCTATTCTTGAAAAGGATAAGCGTTCGTCTGTTTTTCATTAAGCAGCCTTCTTCTTAACCTTTCGGGATTAAATAACTGATTTGCTTCAGAACCTTAATAAAAAAACTGGCTAATTTTTTTAGCTAGTTAATCAAGTTAATTTTTATTGTTATTGTATTTAATATAAACTTGGAGGAATCGCATCATTTTTAAGAACGGAAGGTAAGGTGTCATGTATATAAGGTGGGGCAGGTTTTAACACTGGTTTTGGTGCTAGTGGCTGTGGATGCTCAACGTACTGGAATTGACCCTCGCCGTCCATACTTGGACCATTTGCCCATCTGCCTGTGGCACTCTCGTTTCCTCTTGAGAAATTAAATAGGACATGAGAGACCTCGCGTTTTTCCAGCTCACGTGGGAATGTGCTTGGAACGACAACGTTTTCCTTTGCCTCCAGCTCTTTTATGGCTGCTATCCATTGGTTTTGGTGCATCGTATCTCTTGCAATCAGCCATGCGAGCATATCTTTTACGCCACGATCGGTCGTTGCTTCATATAGTCTTACTGCTTGTAATCTGCCTTGGGATTCAGCATTTAAATTTGCCCTAAAATCGGCAAGTAAGTTCCCGCTTGCAATAATATAATCTGCTGTCCAACGATTACCAACACTATCCGCCGGCATCGCGCCAAGTCCGGATACAATTGCATGCTGTGGGTTCATACCACCGAGAATAGCCCCGATTATAGGGTCTTTTGCAGCAATTTCCAGATCTCCAACCGGTGCTCCTTCCAATAACCTTGCAATCATTGTAGCCAGCATTTCGATGTGTGCCAATTCTTCAGTACCCGTGTCCATCAGAAGGTCCTTATATTTTCCGTTTCCACGAACGCTCCAACCCTGAAACAGGTATTGCAGAGCAACGGATATTTCCCCAAACTGACCACCTAGAACTTCTTGTAATTGCTTGGCAAACAATGGATCCGGTCTTTCCGGCTTTGCATGGTATTGTAACTCTTTGATATGATAAAACAATTTTTCCACACCTTTGTTATTTATTTGTTCCATCCATTATATGGGCTGAAACGAATTAGGTGCACGATGCAAAAAAGCCTCCATTAAGGAGACTCTAAAGAATTAACTGTTTGGCCCGCCAGGAGGACGATAATAAGGGGGGATCTTGAGCCATCCCCGTTTTTGCATTATTGATTTTAAAAGGGCACCGTATTGCATTGCTTCAGTTTGATATTCAAAAAACATTATTCCAACATCGTTTCTTACCGATTGCGCCGTACCTGCCGCACATAGGGTAATCGCTGATGCAATCTTGACACTAACAAGATTAGCGATTTCTGAGTCTGTCATTTTTGCTCCCAAAGGAATAGCACTTGGGTCAGATACAGGCTTGGGTTCAGAAGCAGGAGGTAAGGGTATACCTTCTTGTTGAAGGAAATCCTTTAGTCTTGCAGCTTGTGAACTAGCGCCACCCATTGTTTTGTGAAGAAAATTATTTAGCTCTGTATCTGCCGTTGTGTTAATAGCAAGTTGCTCAAGGGCAACTGACTCTTCTAGAACGGTTAAATACGTCCAACACGACATTACTTCGCCAACATGTAAAGGTGGTTTAGTTTCATCGTCAAATAGACTATGTAAAACCTTCATCAGTGCTTCGAATGCATGTTTTGGCATAGTTATCACCTCCACCTCTATTCTTAACATTGCGCAAAGTTTTTAAAACCGAAAACATTCTAATAGTAGCTTCTTGAACAAATTCGGCTCTTTCCTTTGAAGAGGTTAGGAGTTTTTTCATTATAGGGCTAAATCGAAGGTCGGTTTAGTTTATAAAACATAGTTCCATAATAATAGCGGAGGTGTTAAGATGCTTACGGTCAGGAATGCTGAAAGTTACCTAAGAAATCTGATTAGTGAAGATACTGATGATCTAGAAAAGGCTTGGGAAACCTTTAAAGCTTTTTGTCGAGAAACAGTTGAAGGGGAAGAGGAGAAAGAAATCTTGTTTCAATGTGGTGTTTACGAGGATTCCGGGGAGGAACTTTTTCATTTTGACTTTGTCCGTCAGTTTACAATTTATGAAGAAGAAAATCACTCACACATGGAACAACTACACTGCCATTGCTTATTGGAGCCAACAGATGATCTAAGAAAGATGGAGAGAGCCGAATGGTCGATGGACTACGAAGACATCGATGACTTTTTTGAGCGGATAGAAAAGCTACAGGAGTTTAAAATACCATTAAACTCAAAACCGATAAAATTAGAAATATATCAAGAAAAGATTTAATTGTTATTTCATATTGAACTCTAAAGAATTCCATATGGGCAGGAAGCGACTCAAAAAATAAAATCATTACCAAATTAAGGTGAACACATGATTACATCCTACTAGGTTTAGCTGAAAATTTTCAGGGGATATAATAAGTGTTCCAGTATTACTTATTAAAGGAGGAATTATCATGGCGGAAGATATGAACAAAGTAGAGAATCAATTAAAGGACCTATCGCAAGAGGAAAAGGATCAAATCTTAGAAAGTTTTACTACCTTTAAAAACTATTTAAGCGAGCAAGTATCTAAAGGCGAAAAATTGGGCTTAAGTGAAGAAATGCTGGCAAAAGCAGCTGAAAAAGTTGCGGACTATCTTGCAAAATCAGAAGAACCTCGCAACAGTGAAGAAAAAGTACTGCAGGAACTGTGGAAAGCAGCAGAAGGCGAAGAAAAACATGCAATCGCCCATGCGCTTTTACGAATGGTACAAAAACAGTAAACAAAACTTGCAATTCTAAAGTGAAAAAATGTGAAATCATCTCTTCTCTAAGTAAGCACTACTTAGGGAAGGGATGATTTTTAATTTTGATGATAAAACTTTAAATAATGCGTGCGCTTTTCTAGAACTAGGAAAGTGTATTTTTATTTGTGCGAGCTGTACAGCTTATTCATTCATACATTTCCCTATTCGAGGGAATATTATTATTTGACATAGTAAATAGGAGGTTATTTATGGAACAGGCCGATAAAGAATTGAATCCAATGAATGTGATGAAACCGCTAAGTTTGAGTACGTTAGACTTCGAAGAATCTCAACCTTTAACGGTTTTTGAAATGGGGAAACTTTGGGTTAGCTATATGGGAAACAGTATGTCAAGTCACATTCTCCCTTATTTTATTCAGCACTGTGAGGATGAGTCGATTAAGACCCTACTGGAAAATGGCTTGGCAGTAAGCAAGGATTTTTTACAGAGGATTGAAAAGTTTTATAACGATGCCAATTTCCCTATACCGATAGGATTTTCGGAGGAGGATGTAAATCTTGGTGCCCCGCGTTTATACCGGGATGAGTTTTATGCCCATTATTTAAAATATGCGGCTAAGGCAGGTATGAGCATTTACGCAGTAGCCATTCCGCTGGTAATGAGGGAAGATATTAGGGAATTTTTCGTTTATGCAAATGAATGTACGACGATTTTGTTAGGACAAGTCAATAATGTTTTATATGGCAAGAAATTAATTATAAAACCTCCGATGATCCCAATACCTGAAAAAAGCGATTTTATCAATAAACAAAGCTATTTGAACGGTTGGCTGGGAGAGGTGAGACCACTTCATGCAATGGAAATTATTCACCTTTACGATAATATCGAGAATAACACAACCAGTAAAGCGTTGTTATTAGGATTTCACCAGAACGTTAAAGACGAAAAAATCAAGGCTTTGTTTAAACGTGGATTGGGAATGACGGATAAGTCGGTGAAGCAATTTGCTGAAAAGCTTCAAATGGAAAACTTGCAGGCACCATCCTATCTAGATCATCTGGTTACAACGTCCACCTATCCGCCTTTTTCAGATAAAATCATGTTATATCATAAATTTGATATGTTTTCCATAAAAATCAGGACCTTGGGAAACTCGATTGCGGTTAATGGAAGAAGAGATATAGCGGCATTATATGGGAGATATATGGTCAATAATGGTTTGTTTGTTGATGATGCTGCCAATATCCTGATAGATAAAGGCTGGCTGGAATCACCGCCAAAAGCATTTGACAGAAATTAGACGAATATAAAAAAGAAAAAGGTGGGCAGATAATGCACTCACCTTTTTTTACAATGCATAATGGAAGATTACTTAATGAATACTCATGGCTTTCGTTAAAGTCGGAATTCTTAACAAGGCTTTTAGCTCATGTATCTTATTATCAAGCAAGAAAGTTACTTTATGGCCAATGATAAATAGACGATAAATTAAGCTAAATAAAGTATTCAAAGTGTGTCCCCCTCGGCATTGTTTTGTGTTACATCAATAACACTTAGATTATTATGGTACCCGAAAAACAGTTCTATTCTTCCGACTGCGTTTTTCTTCCTCTATAAGGTCCAAGACATAAGCAGAAAAGGTTTATTAATATACAAAAAATGAGCTATGCATAGTTATTCTGCTTTAGTTTATGAATAACCCATTTAATGAGCACGCCAAGCAGGATATAAGGTATAAATGAGTAGCTATGTTTCCAGTTATATAACTCATATACCTGTAGCCATACCAATAATGGCTCCAGAATGAATGCAAAGAAAAATGCATTGATTATAATTGCAAGTAAGAATGTTTTCCATGGATTAAAATATTGGTAAATAATCATATAAATAATAGGCATCTGGATAATGTGAATTTCAATAGGAATCGAAAATGGCGTTAAAGTATGATTGTACCGCCATAACATCAGATAAATGCCTATGATATCCAAAATTGAGCTTATAGTTGTAACCAAAAAGCCGTATGAGAGAATCTCGAATACCCTTTTTTTGTCTAAGAGTATGACCCAGATAACAAAAAGACCAAGAGTTGTCACCAAAAGAATCCACCAACTGAAATTAAATAAGGTTTCGCTTAACCAATATTCCACTCTAGCGTTTCTGTACTGCTGCGATATCTGAACAACCTCTTGCCAGCTAGTTTGCATATTAAAATTCCCCTATATCATATATTTGCTAATGAATACTTTGATGCCCACTTATGATGAAGATAGAAGATAACAAATAACAACAAATCTGCTATATAGGAATGCATGATATTCCACCATAATCCATGTTCAATAAAGCCAATATGCAAATATATAAACTCAAGGATTATGGCAAACATAGACCAAAAAAAGATGTAACGTGTTATCGTTAAAACCGTTTGCCTCTTTGGCAGGAATTGAAGGAAGAGATAGATGACTACAAAATATAAGCCGAATCCGTTTAGTAATTGAATAAAGAATTTTTCTAATTTTGTTCCCGGATAGTTCCAAAGGGGATAAACGAACATGAGCAAGTCTGTAATCAATGCCAGAATAATACCTATGTAAGCTGTAAGAACGTATAAATGGAATTTCTTTTTATCGGAAAAGAATAAATAGGCAATCCAACTTATAATAAAAGTTACAATACCGATCAGCACCGTCAAACACCTCTCCACTCCATCATTCTCTCTTTGTACAATGTTCATTATCGCCCATTACATCGAATATTAAGACATGCAGCAAAGATTTTTGGAGCACCGGAGATTCATGAAGGGGATAACTTTTAGAGAAACGCCGTTTCAACAAATCATCAGGAGGGGGAGGAAAGCATGCACATGAAGAAATTATCATTAAAATTCCAAAACATTGGGGATTTTGAAACTTGACCTTCCCCCACAATAAAAAATGAGGCTGGGTCAGAAGTAAGAATTCTTTGAATGATGGAAGAATCCATATTAAGAAATTGATACTGTATAAATTGATTGGAGTGGAGGGGTGACTCCTGGGGGAATAGCACGAGGGAGAGACTACAGGCTCGAGCCGTGCCCGAGGATGCGCGTCCCCGCAACGGAAATCAATTTTAGCTATATCAAA
>NZ_JAUHTQ010000011.1 GCF_030418165.1 Ureibacillus aquaedulcis | reverse complement strand
TACAGTGGTTTTTTTATTGTAGAAAAAGCCCCCAACTATGAATAAAACCGAAGGTTGGTCAACACGGTTAAGAAGGAGAAATGGATACGGAAGAACAAACTCGAGAAGTGGGAGGACCAAGGCTAACAAGGAATCAAGGAGAACGAGGCGCAATGTACTTTGTACATGAGCATCGGCTTGACACAGATGACTCTAGTTACGTCGTGTCATCGCGCTTCGCAGATTGGCGTCGATGGTGGATGGGGGCATCCCCTGTGAGAGTAGGACATACCGCTTGTGAAAGAGGGATAAATTTAATACCGTTTTTAATTATGAATTGCCTTAATACTCCTCGAATGCTACCGTTTACGCTTTCGCATAATGCAAATTGTCGTAAAAGCGGCCTTATTGCTACCATTCACTCTCTTTTTTTCTGGAAACTGTCGTATAAACTATCTTTTTGCTACCATTCGATGCCGTTTTCATTATCGTAGTAAATATTCTTTGCATTGCTACCATATCCTCCCCAATTGTTCAAAAACGTCTTATAAACATTTGATTGTTACCGTTTGCTCCTCGCTAACCGGAAATCCTTCCACAAATAATTAAAATAGTAGAGGAAACCATCCGCTCTTCTTTGCAATTTTATTTTGAAAAAGCCCTCAACCACAATAAGAACCGAATGTAGTCGACGCTGATAAGAAGGGGTAAAATAGATACAAAAAGAACAAAAGTACTTCGAAAATGGCCAATTCAATGTGCAGAAGAAGAATGAGGGTTCATATGGTACAACTCACAACTGATAAACACAGGCCAGATGAATTCAGTTTTATGAGCGATTTGGGTTTAAAGCAACGCACGACAGTTTAGTACTAAAACTTTAATCAAGAAAGGTTTTTGAAATTGATTCCTTAAAAAAATAGGGAAGTAAGTCAAAACATAAAAGACACTGTTTCAACTTCCACTTCCCTAATTCACTATTTTATCAATTAACTATTGTTGTTCAATCGACACAATTTCATTCTCTTGATCCCATTGTACCTTTGCACCTAGTGCCTGAGATATGAATCGTAAAGGTACTAGTGTGGTTCCATTTTTCACCTTGGGAGCAATGCTTAGAGTTGCAGTTGCTCCATTTGCTTTCGCTGTCTTCTTGCCAATTGTTAAAGAGACTTGATTTTCCCCCTTATGTGCTGTAATGGTTTGTGTTGCTTTATTCCAGTCAACCTTGGCCCCCAGTGCCTCAAAAATACCACGCAATGGGACCAATGTATTTCCATTCTCGACAATTGCAGGTTGCTCTGTTACAAGACGGCTTCCATTTACTTTCACGATGGCAACGTTATCCGGCAAAGCAAACGAACTAGTATAACGTTCGCCTTCCTTACCAATAAATATAGCTACCTGGGCCCCTTCATGATAAGCCTCTACTCTAAATTCTCTGTTATCAAATTCGAACATCGTATCAAGGTACTCGTCCATATCTACACCAGTTTCGTAGCCTTTATAAAGCATAGAGTAGATTTTATTATAACTTGTAGGGTAATAGAATTTCAAAATTTCGCGAATCGCAGCTGGTACTTTTTCTATTTGCCCCTTAATATAGGATTGGCGATCATCCCAACCACTAATCAGCAAACGGAATTCCCCATAATGTGGTTTACTATCAGGTATATTGTAAAATTCCAGGGCTGCGTGACCACCACTACGGACAATTTCTCCATCAGGTGCATAGTGGTAATAATGAATTCCAGCAGGACTCACTTCTTTTGCAAATCCTAAAGTACTCACAATTGCTTCAATATTCGATAGCGTATCATCGGTTGGTTGAGAAGTAATAGTCGGAACAGTTACAGCTGGTGCTGGCGCAACTAGACCTGGATTTGGAAATGGATAAACTGGTTCAGGGTAATTCCCTGTATCATTTTCACGAACAAGCATAATATCTTGCGGATGAATATACTCAGGTGTGTTGTTAACTGTAAACCATCGAGTTTTATACCAACCATTTGACATTTTTGCATCAATCATAAATGCACCATTTCGCTTTACTGTTCCAGTAATCTTGGAGTTTTTCGATGGTGAAGCATATGTATGTATATACTGTTTGTTCGGAAAAGCATACATGCTATTATCATCCTGTAGATAATTTTCAACAACTTTCACCGCAGCATCTGCAGAGGTAACACTAATAAATAAAAAAGCTATAAAGGTTAGAATTGTTGAAGTAAATAATTTCTTCATATAATGTTTTTCTCCTATCTTTTAAATTATTGAAAAAAATTAGCACAAATATTGATTAAGGAATGTGAATCTCTTAACCTATACTCTTCCATTTAAGGTGGTAAGGATAAACTCAATTGTATAATTCAGGGCGCTTTTATTTAAGTGAAAAAGGAACTATATTCAAAGATCCTTTGGGTATAATCGTATAAAGATGAAGTAGTTAAGGTAGTTGAAATATACTATTACCTTTTAATAAGAGGTAGAGAATCTATCGGATGCGATGGTTTTGCATCCTGCTATCATCTCAATTGGAGAAAGTTCATCGGTTTTAATAAAATGACAACCCATCAAAGTTGAAAATATAACAATCAACAATAAATAATTTTTTCAAAATATCTTTCTCCTATCTATATAGGAAGAATATACTTGTATTAGTTTTTATAAAGTAGGAGGCATAGATAAATGGATGATCTCGTAATATTTTTTTGTATTGCGATTACGGTGCATAATATTGAGGAAGCAATTTGGTTGCCCAAGTGGTCCCAGCAGTCATCCAAGTTTCAAAAGCCGGTTACTGCAAGTCAATTTCGTTTTGCTGTCGTTGTGATAACTATCCTAGCTTATTTAGCCGCATTTGGTTATTTATATCTACCAAAATCAAATCTGGCAAAATGGATTTTCATTGGCTTTTTAGGTTCGATGATTGTTAATGCTGTTTTTCCACATCTGATTGCGACCATTTTTATGAAAAAGTATGCTCCCGGTCTTCTTACTGGCCTATTGCTTAACATTCCGGTGAATTCATTCGTTGTTTATCATATGTTTGAAGAAAGTTTGATTGTATGGAAAGAGTTAATATTATCCACATTGATTATAGGAATTACTCTATTAACACTAATTCCATTATTGTTTAAGATTGGTGGCAAGGAGCAACTAAAATTATGAAAATACAATTACAATTACTTGTTTGCAAAAATAAGAAGATGTTCTCTGGTTTATAAAGAGAACATCTTTTTATAGTTTCATCGTGTTAAAACTCTAAAACCTTCCTTAAATCATTAATATACGACTGACTAACAGGAAGCAATGAACCGTTTTTTAGTTCAACCACAAAATTGGAAGCAAAATCCCTGGAGATTCGCTTTATAAAATAAATATTGATTATATAGGATCGATGAATGCGTAAAAAATACTCTGGCAGTTTTAATTGAAGTTCCTTTAAAGTGACATTGGTTTTATATTGTTCACTATTGGCATAGAACCAATTACGCTTTTGCAAACTTTCTATATGCGTGACTTGATCAATTGGGATTGGAGTCCAATCATCTTCTTGCTTGCCTGTTAAAAACCTATAATGCTCCGGTTTTTCAGGTATATAGTTGGAAGGTAAAACGATAACCAATGCGGCTTCCTGTTGCTCAATAATAACTGGATATCCAATTGCATAATAAGGTGTGCCAAAAATCGATTCATCAATAAGGATTTCTGTTTTTACGCGATTCTTCAAAACTTGCATGGCTACACTTTGGCGATGCACTTCTTCCATAATTTTATGTTGAACATGAGCAATGCTTGCACTGCAATATACATAAGAACCCTCCATTGCAATAACAATCGAAGCATCCTTTGGAATCCAATCCTCTAATATAACTTTAAATTGCTCAATATCCTTAGACCTCTCCTTCAAAACTCGAACAATCCCCATTTCCATATTTAGAGCCCCCTTTGTGTTATAACAAAATCTAAATACTTCATCACTACATTTTACCATTTCATCCTAAAATACCGACTATTCGTCAGAAAATAATGAAAATTATACTTACCTGTTATATATTAATTTACAGCAAATACCTCTGTTATGGAACAGTGAATAAAAACTTTTTAACAGTGAGTATTTAAACAAAGGGGAAGGTGTGGATATTCATGGCGACAAGAAATGAGAAAATCGAGGCAATTAAGAAGGATTGGGCAGAAAATCCAAGATGGAAAGGCATCGAAAGAACATACTCTGCTGAAGAAGTTGTAAAACTGCAAGGTTCTGTTGTAGTAGAACAAACTTTAGCAAAACGGGGAGCTCGTCGTCTTTGGAAGTCTTTGCAGGAGGAAGATTTCATTAATGCATTGGGGGCATTAACAGGAAATCAAGCAGTACAACAAGTAAAGGCAGGTTTAAAAGCAATCTACTTATCGGGGTGGCAAGTAGCAGCTGATGCAAACCTGGCGGGTCAAATGTACCCTGACCAATCCTTGTACCCTGCCAACTCTGTACCACAAGTTGTAAAACGCATCAATCAAGCATTACAACGTGCAGACCAAATTGATCATGCGGAAGGCCGTAACGATGATTTTGATTGGTTTGCTCCAATTGTCGCTGATGCCGAAGCTGGATTTGGCGGGCCATTAAACGTATTCGAATTAGTTAAAGGGATGGTGGAAGCGGGTGCTGCCGGCGTTCACTTAGAAGACCAATTGGCTTCTGAGAAGAAATGTGGTCACTTAGGCGGGAAGGTATTGCTTCCAACACAAAATGCAGTTCGTAATTTGGTTGCCGCTCGCCTAGCTATGGACGTACTGGACGTGGATACAATTTTAATCGCACGTACTGATGCAGATGCAGCGGATATGGTAACAAGCGATATCGATCCACGCGATGCCGAATTTATTACTGGTGAGCGTACTCCTGAAGGATTCTTCCGTACGAAAGCTGGTATTAAGCAAGCCATTGCACGCGGTTTAGCTTATGCTCCATACGCCGATCTAATCTGGTGTGAAACTTCTAACCCATCAATTGAAGAAGCACGCGAATTTGCTGAAGGTATTCATGCAAAGTTCCCAGGTAAAATGTTAGCGTATAACTGTTCGCCTTCATTTAACTGGAAAGCGAAACTTTCAGATAGTGAAATTGCAGAATTCCAACGCGAGATTGCAAAGATGGGCTATAAATTCCAGTTTGTAACATTAGCAGGATTCCATTCACTGAACAAATCGATGTTTGAGCTTGCTGTTGAATATAAAGATAACGGTATGGCGGCTTATTCTAAGCTTCAACAAGCCGAGTTTGATTTGGAAGCAAAAGGCTATACTGCTACCAAGCACCAACGTGAAGTAGGTACAGGATACTTTGATGAAGTTGCGCAAGCAATTTCCGGTGGAACATCATCTACTACAGCGATGGCTGGATCTACTGAAACAGCTCAATTCGTGTAGGAAGTAAAATAATATGTGTCTTGGCCAATTCTATAAAGATATTTTGATATTTTTAATCTAGGGGGTATTGGTCAAGGCACTAATAAGGTGGGATAGGGAAATGGAACAGGCTACATCGCAAAAGCTTAAAATTGTTGGGGAACTGACAGAACAAGCACAAGAAATTTTGACGCCTGAAGCACTTGACTTTATTGTTTCACTGCATGAAAAGTTTAACGACCGACGCAAGGAACTGCTAAAAAAACGCGAAGAGCGCCAAAAGCGCCTTGATGAAGGTGAAAAGCTCCACTTTTTACAAGAAACTGAACAAATCCGTACAGGAGATTGGACAATTGCGCCACTTCCTCAGGATTTGCTGGATCGTCGAGTAGAAATTACGGGGCCGGCTGTTGATCGCAAAATGGTCATCAATGCATTGAATTCAGGTGCAAAAATGTTTATGGCGTGTTTTGAAGATGCCTCAACACCTACTTGGGAAAACATGATCGCAGGGCAAATCAATATGCGCGATTCGGTTCGCCGTACAATTACTTTAACGCAAGAATCTAATGGGAAAACATATAAGTTAAACGACGAAACTGCTGTACTGATCGTTCGTCCAAGGGGATTACACCTACTTGAGAAGAATGTGCTGGTAGACGGCGAAGTGATGTCAGGCAGCTTCTTTGATTTTGGCTTGTATTTCTTCCATAATGCGAAAGAATTATTGGCACGAAATACAGGGCCGTATTTCTACTTGCCAAAGCTTGAAAGTCACTTAGAAGCACGTCTATGGAACGATGTGTTTGTTTATGCACAAGATGCCTTGGGAATCCCGCAAGGTACCATTAAGGCTACTGTCCTCATTGAAACGATTGTCGCGGCATTTGAAATGGACGAAATCCTATATGAATTACGTGAACATTCTGCAGGTCTTAACTGTGGACGTTGGGATTATATTTTCAGCTTTATTAAGCGACTGCGTAATCAACCAGATGTTGTACTGCCGGACCGTGGCCAAGTGACGATGACCGTGCCGTTTATGAAAGCCTATACATCTTTATGTATTCAAACTTGCCATAAGCGTAATGCACCGGCAATGGGAGGAATGGCTGCCCAAATTCCTGTGAAAAATGATGAAGAAGCAAATAACATCGCCTTTGCCAAAGTGGCTGAAGATAAACTTCGAGAAGCTACAGATGGCCATGATGGTACGTGGGTGGCTCACCCAGGATTAGTACCGGTTGCAATGGAACAATTTGATGCCATTATGAAAACTCCGAACCAAATTGATAAAAAACGCGAAGATGTAAATATATCGGCAAGTGATTTGGTTGCCGTTCCAGAAGGTACAATTACAGAAGAAGGTCTTCGCATCAATGCAAGCGTCGGTGTTCAATATATCGCATCATGGCTGCGTGGAAATGGTGCTGCACCAATAAATAACTTAATGGAAGATGCAGCAACGGCCGAGATTTCCCGTACTCAAGTTTGGCAATGGATTCGCCATGAAAAAGGTGTACTTCAAGATGGACGTAGAGTCACTCTTGAGTTAACCTTGGAATTTTTACAAGAAGAGCTTGCTAAGATTAAAGCTGCTGTTGGGGAACAAGCATATAACACGGGTCGTTATGAAGAAGCGGCTGAGCTGTTTAAAACTTTAATCGAGCAAGATGAGTTTGTTGAATTTTTAACTCTGCCAGGCTACGAAAAAATCAGCTGATTCGTATTGGAAATAAGTTGCCTCCAATCCACTATTTCTAATACGTTCGAACAAGGGGATCATTAATAGATAACAAGGGGATGGGATGTCTTGCTAGCTGGGATGGGCTGGCAGGACATTCTTTTTAATTTTTGGAAGGAATTCTTCATAGATTAAAAGAAATGAATTATTAGAGAAATTACATAGCAAAGGGGAATGTTGTGACATGAAAAATAAAGAATTGCTTTTAGTACCGGGCCCTACACCTGTAGTGGATGAAATCTATGAATCATTGGCATGTGAAACAAGAGGTCATACCGATCCACGATTTGCTGCCATATTCAAGGCAAGCATAAAGCAAACAAAACAATTGCTGCAAACGGATGGGGAAGTATTCATCGTAGCCGGTTCAGGTACATTAGCAATGGAAATGGCGATTGTTAATACGGTTGGAAGAGGGGAAAGAATACTCGTTATTAGTCACGGCTATTTTGGTGACCGGTTTACACCACTTGCCGCTGCTTTCGGCATTGAGGTGGATGTTTTGCAAGCCGAATGGGGAAAGCAAGTTGACCCAGTACTGGTGCAAGAGAAGTTAGCTGTCAATCATTATAAAGCTGTTACAATCACCCATGCCGATACATCAACAGGAGTAGTATCTGATTTGGATGTACTTATTCCAATCATTAAGCAAGCGGGTGTACTAGTTATCCTGGACGGAGTAGTGGCAACCGCAGCTCTCGATGAAAGTATGAGTAAAACCTACGGCCATCCCGATTATAAAATAGATGTTGTATTAACCGGTTCCCAAAAGGCCATTGGTATTCCTCCGGGATTAGCCATTGTTGCATTTAATAAAAGCGCCTTGGAAGCAAGGGAGGCGTTAGGCACAATTTCTGCCTATTATTGTGACATTAAAAATTGGCTCCCGATTATGCAGGACCCGTCCAGGTATTTTGCAACGCCTCCGGTAAATTTAATCTATGCGTATAGTACGGCATTAAATATAGTTTTGGAAGAGGGCATTGAGCAGCGGGAAAAGCGCCATATTGCATTTGGTCGTGGTGTTCGTTCAGCTCTTCGTACTTTTGGCATGAAATCTTTAGCTGCCGAGGAAGTCGCTGCACCGACTTTAAGTTGTATGCTATACCCAGAAGGCGTGGATGATCATTCATTTCGGACACTCCTTTCACATAGAGGGGTGATTGTAGCGGGAGCGCTAGCACATCTAGCTGGAAGTGCATTCCGTATTGGCCATATGGGAAATACAACGGCAGAAATGCTGGAAAGCGCAATTCGCCATATTGGCGAGGTACTGCAAGACTTGGGAGTAACCGTAAATACAGAAGATGCGCTTGCAGCATTTAGAGAAGAATTAGCACAAAGCGCGACAAAATAAAAAGAAAAGCTCGGGTATGCCTACACATACCCGAGCTTTTTAAAGGAAGTAAAATTATTTACTTTCGTTATAAGCATTTAGGAATTCAGTTACTTTTTCGCTATCTGCTTCAAGTTTTAATCCCGTATCGATTAATGGAGTTACAGTTGAAGCAGCTGGAAGTTTATTTCCTTGGTAATACGTAATAAATTCTTCTTGGTTAATAGAGTAAAGAACAGCTTTTCGTAAGTCGGCAGAGTCAGAAACTTCGCGACCTTTTGTATTGAATTGCAAGTAAGTTACACCGTTGCTGTCTGCTTCATTTAACGTTAAGTTATCATCGGATTTTACAATATCAAGCTTTGTTTCAGGCACTGTTTGTAATACATCGATTTCACCATTACGTAATGCAGATAAAGCACTGTCATTATCATCAATAAAGCGTACAGAAATGTTTGTGATTTTTGGTTCGAACTCGCTACCTACACGGTATGCTGGGTTCTTTACAAATGTTGCTTCATAATCATTTTTTTGTACTAAAATGTATGGACCGCTTGCATATAATTGGTTGTTATAAGAGTCGCCTTCTGTCACGGTTGCTTGGTCACCGTAAGCAATATCAGTGTTTGGATCATAGCTTGCTACATCATACGTATTAATGCTTGTTACTTGTTTTTCAGAAACGATACCGCCAGATTGGTGAGCTAAATAATTTAATACTTGCGGGAATGGATTTGGTGTTGTAATTTTCACAACTTGGTATTTCCCAGCTGCATTATCAACTTGATCTTCCGATTCAACCACTTCAGATACTGCCTGTGGCAATTCTTTTGATAAAGCATCCAATACCGTTTCTTCGGAACCTGCTACTTTAGCGTTTTGTAGCTCTGAAAGGTCAGTCACCACTTCAACAGTATCAATATTTTCGTGGAGACTATATGTGCGGTGATCAGGAACTGAGTTTTGATCCTTTGCACGGTTTAAAGAAAATACTACATCTTCTGCAGATACAAGGTCACCAGTATCAACTGCTGCACCGTTTTCTACTTTTGCAAAGTTAATATCATCACGCAAGATGAAATAATATTCAGAGTTTCCTTCTGCCATTGCATGGTTGTATGATAATGAACCATCCGAAACCACTTGGTCGTCTTCAGTTAAATTCACTAAACGAACATACATATTTGTATTTAATGTGTTGATTGAGCCATCGTTTCCTTTGATTGGATCAAGAGAAGTCAATGATGAGATTGCTTGATGCAACACTAAAGTTTCAGTAGCATTTAGAGATTCATCATTAAATGAGATATTCTCCCATACTTGTGCACGAGATTTTGGAAGAAGAACTGTTTCTGGATTTACCTTTGCCGAGTAAATACCTTGTGCTTTTTTAGAGATATAAAGTGGTGCTATATAAGCTTGGTCGAATACTAAAAGTTGTTCAAGCTCAGCATATGCATCTTTTGCTTCATCACCAGTTAATGTACTTGCCTTGTCGATTAATTCATCTAACTTAGAATCGCTAACAATACTGTAATCGCCGCCTGTTTTAAATAAACCACGAACAGCATAATCAGGGTTCCCTGTTACTGTCGTCCAGCTTGATACAGCGATATCATAATTCCCGGCATCTTTTTGAGCAGAGTATGAACCATAATCCGGTTGAATGTTTAATACGACTTCAAAACCGTTTTTTGTTAGTTGGTCACGTAAAATATTTAAATCATTTTCATTCGCAGCTTGACCTAAAATTTCAATCGATGGTTTTTCGCCGGAAGTTGACTCGGCATCCCCGCCGCCTGCAACATCTGATTTTTTTTGTACACAGCCAGCAAGAGCCAGGACTGCAACAAATAATAGAGCTAATAGCTTTTTCATAGTAATCCTCCTGAAGTTAGTTTTTTAGTTTGTTTTAGGGTCAAAAGCATCCCGTAGGCCGTCACCAAAGAAGTTGAATGATAGCACGAGCAGCATGATGCATAACCCTGGAAAAATAGCTAAATATGAATGGGTTTCTAGATAAGTACTACCGATTTTTAAAATATTCCCCCACTCTGGAATATGCGGTTCAACGCCTAGTCCAAGGAAACTTAAACTACTTGTTGAAATTACAGCACCACCGATTGTTAAAGTAGCTTTTACAATCATGGGGGCTAGTGAATTTGGTACGATATGTCTAAAAATAATCGAACTGTCAGAAGCACCTAATGCTCTGGCAGATTCTACAAATTCATAATTGGAAATCTGCATCACGGTAGCACGCATTGTACGAGCATATGTAGGAATTGAGCCTACGCTTAGTGCAATGATTAAATTGACGGTATTGGCACCGAATGCAGCAATGATGGCAATAGCCAGTAAAATACCTGGAATCGCATATAAAATATCAAGAAGACGCATGATGATGTTATCTGTCTTCTTCCCATAATAGCCTGAAATTGCTCCTAGAGAACCACCGATAACAGCCGGAATAATTGTTGAAAAGAACCCGACAATTAACGATATCTGCGCACCAAACACAATTCTTGAAAACAGATCCCGGCCAAAGTCATCTGTGCCAAGCGGATATTCCAATGTTGGTGTTTGCAAGATGGCAGAATAATTGTTTTGTGTTGCAAAGTCATAATCGAATGTCCAAGGACTCACGACAGATAATGAAAACATGAAAATGATAAAAAACATCCCGAATACAGCCATTGAATTGCGCAGGATTTTACTCCACATTTTTTGCCACTTTTCTATAGAAGAGGCGTCCTTTTGACGAGCCTTTTTAATCAGGCCAACCCCTAGCAGCAAAGAAAATAGATTACCAGACAAAACGGGTATTAATATTATAATTCCTACTGGAAGCATCCATTTTGGTGCGGATGTTGCCGTTACATACTTCGCAACCAGAACAAGCATCAGGGCAAAAATAACGGCAAGTACTATAAAAGTACCTATGGCGAGTAAATATGTATCGATGACATAGGGTTTAAATAGGTTAAATCCCGAAATCCCGATGATGAAAAGCTGAGTTAGTAATGCATAAGCAGCAAATGTATATTCAGGCGTTTTATTTTTTGAAACTAATGAAATGCCGTAGCTACTGGCAAAAACATTTCCAGCGAGTACTGTTAAAATCAATGGATACCCCAGAATTCGAGTGCGATTTTGAATCTCTCTTTCATTCGCTAAATCTTTCTTGATAGATTTGGAGATAAACCAAACATAAAGTGTTGTCAGTAAATAGATAATGAAAAATACGAGAACAATGGGTCGTATGCTTTGGGTACTGAAATTAAAACTATAAAGTAAAAATAACAATGAAAAAATGGCAGAAAAGGATAATGTAAAATGGGCATTTCCATATTCCTGTGTAATTTTTAATAGCAGCTTTAGGTTTGATATGACTTTCACATTACCCCTCCTTTTTCATTTTTGAGCGAATTCGCGGATCAAAGAATGCATAAGTAATGTCAATAATTAAGTTGACAATCGAAATTGTGATGGCAATATAAACAACCCCACCTAATATTGCAGGAATATCCGGTATAAATTGTTTATCTACGATGTAGCTCCCAATGCCGCTAATGTTGAAGACTTTCTCGGTAACGGAAGCTCCGCCCAACATTCCGCCAAATAGAAGCCCGATTACAGTAATAATCGGAATCATTGCATTTCGAATCGCATGCTTGGAAATTACTTTTCTTTCATTTAACCCTTTTGCTTTGGCTGTAATAATATAATCCTCGTTTATGACTTCAAGCATCGACGAACGAGTCATCCTGGCAATCGAGGCACATAGAGACGTTCCAAGAACCACTACAGGCAATACGAGAGATAGCCAGTTTTGAGGATTATAGGTTGCGGGGAACCAATTCAGCTCAAGAGAGAAGGTTAATATAAAAATTAGCCCCTGCCAGAAACTTGGGATTGATAGTCCGATTAACGCCACAATCATGAATGTGTAATCCATAAATGAATTTGGGCGTATTGCTGAAATAATCCCGACAGGAATGGCAATGATGATCGCCATCAACAATGAGAGAATGGCAATGTTAAGAGTTACAGGAAACTTATTTGCAATGCTTGCTATAATGTCTTCTTTGCCTGCAAAGGATGTCCCCAAGTCAAAGGTGAATAGTCCAGATAGGGAATGCCATAACTGAGCTAGATATGGTTGATCTAACCCGTATAGACGGTTAAAGTTTTCAATCTGTTCAGGTGTAGCTTCAATACCAAGTATATTTCGTGCCGGATCTAGCGGTGAAATATATAGAATAGTAAATACAAGTGTCGCTACTCCTAAAATAACGAACAGTGTCTGGAGTACACGCTCGAAAATAAACTGAACAAATGGATTGCTATATAAAAGTAATAATGCATACATCAAAATGCCGGGTATGGCTGAAATGATTAAAAAATTTCGACTTTTTAAAAGCCGTTTAAAATAGTGATGGTATGTATCCTTCTCTAATCCAGCTGCTTCTACTCGTTTCTCTACTTCTTTTTGCAGCTTTCCTTGAACAAGTAAATCTACATTTTTGTTCAATTGGTCGGCCGTTAAAGATTCGTTGAAAAAACTCGCTTTTGTTTGTTCCTGTTCTAAGAACAGCTGTCTCCATATATCGAGTTGCCCATTTGCAACAAATTCTTGTTCATATTTGTTGTAAACATCACCATACTGATTTTGACTTTTTCTGAAATAGTATAGTAGAATTGTAATTATATGGATTGGCAGCCCGAGAATAAACAAAAGAACTCCGTAAATTTTACCTCGATTTGTTAACCTTTGATAAGTACGATCAAGCATTGCTGAAGTTTGAGTAGTCGGAATATTTACACTTCTATTCACCTGCAACCCCCTTTCTTATAAAACACACATAAATATCCTCATCTTGAAATATTATATTCCCTATACTATACTTTTCCTAGTGGTATAGTATAGTATGAAGGCGTAGTTGTCAAGATAACCAAGAAATTACTTTTTTAAAAAGGAAGATACATATGAATAATACGTTGTTAGAGGTGAAGGACCTTCAAGTTTCTTTCATAGGTGAGGAAAAAGAGTTTGAGGCTGTGAAAGGGATTAGTTTTCACGTTGAAAAAGGGGAAACATTAGGGATTGTTGGTGAATCCGGAAGTGGTAAAAGTGTCACTGCCAGGTCCATCATGCGATTGCTTCCATCCCCACCGAGTTTTTTAAAAGCAGGGGAAATTCATTTCCAAGGGAAGAATTTGGTGGAGCAGTCGGAAAAAGAAATGGAATCTGTACGTGGGCAGCATATTAGCATGATTTTTCAGGATCCCATGACCTCCTTGAACCCAACGATTCGTATCGGTGAACAAATCGCTGAAAGCTTAAAGAAACACCAAAAAGTATCTAAAGACGAGGCCTATAAGAAAACAATCGAGTTATTGGAATTGGTAGGAATCAAACAAAGCGAAAAACGTTATTCTCAATACCCTCATGAATTTTCGGGTGGTATGCGCCAAAGAGCAATGATTGCGATGGCGCTGGCATGTAATCCATCCCTCTTAATTGCAGATGAACCGACTACAGCATTGGATGTAACTATTCAAGCTCAAATTCTAACATTGATGAAGAGCATGCAAGAAAAGTTAGGTACATCCATTATTTTAATCACACATGATCTAGGCGTAGTAGCTGGAATGTGCGATCGCGTGATTGTCATGAAAGAAGGAGAAATTGTTGAAGAAGGTACAACCGAGGAAATCTTCAACAATCCCAAGCATGACTATACAAAACGGCTGTTAAGTGCACTACCAAAACTGCATGAAAAAAAGGAACCGAAAAAAGAGCCATTACTAAGCGCAAACTTAGATTTATCTAAGCCGCTCCTTGAAATTAAATCATTAAAAAAACACTTTGATTTGGGGCATGGGGATACTCTAAAGGCAGTAGATGATTTATCATTTGAAATTTACCCAGGAGAAACTTTGGGATTAGTGGGGGAGTCGGGTTCAGGTAAATCGACAACGGGGCGTACGATTCTACAATTACATGAGCCGACAGATGGGGATGTCCTATATAAAGGAATTCCTATTACGCGTCTGTCGAAGAAACAACTAAAAACAATGAGAAGGCATATGCAGATCATCTTCCAGGATCCGTATTCTTCGTTAAATCCACGAAAAAAAGTGTTGGACATTATTGGAGAAGCGCTGGATTTACATGGTCTTTCGAAAAATAAAGAAGAACGTAGAGCGCGTGTGGAGGAATTGCTGGAATTAGTCGGATTAAATAAGGTCCATGCAAGTCGTTATCCACATGAATTTTCCGGCGGGCAACGGCAACGTATTGGGATTGCACGTGCATTAGCTGTTGATCCAGAATTTATCGTTTGTGATGAGCCATTGTCTGCACTGGATGTATCCATACAAAAACAGATTGTGGACCTATTAAAAGATTTACAGCATCGACTTGGATTGACTTATTTATTCATTGCCCATGATTTATCGATGGTCAAACATATCAGTGACCGGGTAGCTGTCATGTATGGGGGGAAAATTGTAGAGCTTGCGGAAAGTGAGGAATTGTACTCAAACCCTCAGCATCCTTATACAAAAGCACTTTTACAATCCATCCCGATACCTGACCCAGCCATCGAAAAGAAAAAAGTAAGAGTGCTGGACAAAGAATCCAATGTAACTAAGTACAATGTGCAAAACACGACATTAAAAGAAGTATTACCCAAACATTGGGTAGCCGTGTCAGACAATTAAACATAGAATCGCTGAATCCCTTTGAACACATAATGCTCAAAGGGATTTTAGTTTATCAGAATGGTTATAATAAGATAGTTTAGAGGATATAGTATATGATAGAGAGAAATAATAAAGGTCGATTCATAGGGAAGGAGCTGTGGGGCTTGAACAAAGAAGCGGTAGCAAAATCTATTAATATCTCACAAAAAAGGATGGAAGCGGACTTTATATTAAAGAATGCCTTTGTAGCTGATGTCTTTTCTTTATGTTGGAGAAAAGCGGACATCGTTGTAGCAGAGGGGAAGATAATTGCCCTTGATGAGCATGATGAGTATACAGCCACAACCGTTGAAGATGCAAATGGCCGATATGTAATTCCCGGATTAATCGACGCCCATATTCATATTGAATCTTCTATGCTGCCTCCATCCCAGTTCAGTCGAATTCTTTTACCGCACGGAATAACTTCAGTTATTACCGATCCACATGAAATCGTCAATGTTTTAGGCACAAAAGGAATGCAATTCATGCTGGATGAGGCCAAGCAAGCACAAATGGATATCTATTTTATGCTGCCATCAAGTGTGCCGAGCACCTCTTTTGAAAATTCGGGTGCAGTGATGAAGGCGGAGGATTTAGCGCCATTTATTCAAAATAAACAAGTTCTTGGACTTGCGGAAGTAATGGATTATCCGGCAGTTTTAGGATCGGATTCGGATATGCTGGATAAGATAAATCTTGTTCAAAATGCCAACAAACTCATCGATGGCCATGGTTCGGGGCTTTCAAGGGAGCAGCTGCGCGGCTATCGTGCGGCTGGAATTCAAACAGACCATGAGTGTGTATCGGCAGAAGAAGCCCGTGAACGGATTAAACAAGGAATGTACGTATTAATAAGAGAAGGCTCGGCAGCGAAAAACTTGGTCGATTTATTGCCCGCCGTAACTCCGGCAAATGCCCGTCGCTTTGCGTTTTGCACCGATGATAAACATCTGGATGAGCTAATGGAAGAAGGCAGCATTAACTATGCGGTTTCCCTAGCCATGAAACAGGGAATGAATCCATTGCAAGCCATTCAGCTGGCAACTCTGAACGCAGCTGAATGTTACCGTCTTTATGATAAAGGAGCAATTGCGGAAGGCTATACAGCCGACTTTGTCATGCTGGAAGATTTACAGAAGATGACGATTGCTGCTGTTTGGAAGAATGGGCAGGAAGTTGCTAGAGATGGTAAAGTGCTTCTTGAGCAACAGAACATGGCACAATTTGATCAGACCATCGTAAATACGGTCCGTATCCCAAATTTAACTGCAGATCATTTAGCCATCCCTTTCAAGGAAGGGAAGGTTGCAAATGTTATTGGCATTATGCCAAACCAAATCATGACACAGCATATTGAAAAAGAAGTGGATGTTGAAAAGGGTGTATTTATTCCATCAGTTGACAAGGATTTATTAAAACTTGCCGTGGTGGAGCGTCATAATGCATTAGGAACGGTCGGTTTAGGCATTGTCCATGGATTTGGCCTGAAAGTAGGGGCTGTAGCAACAACGGTTGCACATGACTCGCATAATGCGATCGTGGTTGGAACCAACGATGAGGATATGCTATATGCTCTTGCGGCTCTCCAAGAAATGCAGGGAGGATTAGTTGTAGTGAAGGATGGCGAGATTATTGGCTCACTTGCCTTGCCAATAGCAGGACTCATGACGTCCCTTGATGCAGACCAAGCTGCGGAGAAGCTTTTGGAAACACATTCGGCTCTCCTTAAAATTCACCCTGACCTTAATTTCCATTTCTTCTTAACACTCTCGTTTTTAAGCCTACCTGTTATACCGGACCTAAAATTGACTGATACGGGTTTGTTTGATGTAAAAACGTTCCAGCACATACCGGTAGAGGTTGCAGAAAAGAAGGTATCTCAAATTTAGTTTTTAACACTATCAAGTATGAATAATAGCTTGAAATGTACGAGAAATGTCTGTTCTATATAGGGCAGTTTCATTTAATTACCATTGAACTAACAAATCAAAACACATAAGATTTTATAAAGATTAAAGGATGATGGAGATTATAAATATACATAAATCCATTATACAAATAATAATTAAAAGATTGGCAATGTCGAAAGGTACAAGATTAACCCGAAACATTTAGGATCGGATTTTTATAATGTACAAAGGAAAACAATTTCTTTTATAGAATAACCTTTGTATGTAGTACTTTCTTGATTAATTGGTAATGATAGTAATGAAACAGATATTGTTTATGGGAATTAGGAGGAACTGATATGAACGAGGATCTACACTTGGAGACTACAATCAAGGGGAAGGAAAAACATTATTCTCCAGATAAATTTATAAATAAAGTGAAAAGGTACGGGGCAAATTTAGGATTTAGGGCGCTCCATGGGGTTGCCGTATTATATTGTGCTTTAAAGAGCCCTGATTTGCCAAAGGAACATAAACTGATGATCCTGGGTGTATTAGGCTACTTTATTCTGCCGATCGACTTGATTGCAGATATGTTGCCGGCTGTAGGTCTAGCCGACGATATCGTTATTATCACAAAGGCTATATCAGTTATATATTCATCTATAACAGATGAGATGAAAGAAGAAGCGCACGAAGTTTTGAAGAAAATATTTGGAGACAAATATCAGCCGTCTATCGAGTATGAAGTTTAGCTATAGACAATATTATGTACGAACGATTATAAATCAAGAAAATCCGTTGAACCAGAAATCATGTTGAGGTGATGTAAGTTGTTAATGCGATTAACTTTTCTCGTCATAGCTATAGTACTTGCAAAGCCGATCTATGATTTCGGCTCGGAGTGGCTGGATGGGGCAAAACAGTTTATCGGCGAAAATGAAGTAACCATACAGGATGCAACATCAGAAGTATTATCTACGGTCAACTCTGCAAAGGATAACCTTGTAAGTACGGCGGCAGATACATTAGTAACAATGGATGTGGAATTGCCGGATAGTGTCCAGACCCAGGCAGAGTTAGAGGATGCATTTTACTACTATTTAAGTAAATGGGAAACGAATTTTGAAATTAAATATGTTGGAAGCACGGCAGATATTGAAAACCTTATCCAGACTGCTGTCGACCAAGCTGCAAATCGCGATCATTATATTTTAGGTCATCTAGCAGACCGTACAATCGAATACGAGTATAGCAGTTTTGACGCAAAAATTAAGGTTCATCAAACCTATTTGACCAATCCGGCTCAAGAGGAAATTGTTAATGAAAAGGTAGCAAGTATTCTATCAACCGTTTCACCGGAAGAAATGTCGGATTTTCAGAAGGTAAAGTTCGTGAACGACTATATTGTAAAATCTACAGCCTATAGTGAGGAAACAACAGCAAGTCCACATAGTGCATACGCCGTTTTGCAGGAACATAAAGGGGTTTGCCAGGGCTATGCCTTGCTGGCACTAAAAATGCTGAAAGCCTTGGGTGTTGAAACAAAGTATGTTGTGGGGGAAGTCTATACGGGTGGGCATGCCTGGAATCTTGTAAAGGTAGATGGCAATTGGTATCATCTCGATACAACCTGGAATGACCCGACACCGGATCGTCAAAATGTTGTGCGCTATGAATATTTCTTAATAGATGATAGCAAAATGGAGCTGGATCACACTTGGATTCAAGCGGAATATCCAAAGGCTTCGAATACGAATTTTGACTTTATGGCACAAATCGATCATGCATACGAGCAGGATGGCTTGATTTATTATAGTAATGTGGATGACAATAATGTCTTATACCGGATGGATATGGCTACCGGGGAAACAACCCGGCTAACGAAGAGTCGGGCACAATTTATTGTTGGGTCTGGGGATTGGCTATATTTCAGTAATTACTCCAATGGGGCTTACCTCTCCAAAATTCGAACTGACGGAACAGAAGAGTCAATTTTGTACCAAGATGAAGTTAATAACTTATTTGTAGAAGATGGTTATCTATATTTTTCTACGGATGAGGGCGTAAAGAAAATGGAATTGTAAATACGTAAGAAGCCGTCTTACTAATGTAGAGGCGGCTTCTTTTTTGACAGAGCAACGTTTTTCAGTGCGTACTTTGCTCTCCTCACTATATCCTCGACAGGAGGATCTTCACATAAAGAGATGGTGATTTGGGGATATGTTTGGTGAATTAACTGCCGCAACCTACCTTGAATAAATAGGTCATGCTTTAAAATGCCGCCATTTAAATAAAGCGTGAACCCCTTATCCTCATAATGAAGTTTTGTAAGCATGGCTTTCACTAATAAAAAAAGCTCTTCGGCAGCAATTTCAGAAATGTGGATAGCTTTTTTGTCACCAAGGGAAACCGCTTCTTTTAGAACAGAAGCAATACTTGCTGTTTGGGCGTTCGTATAATCCACTTGATAGAGCCAGGTCACCAGCTGATCTATAGAGTGGATTTGAAGCTTCTCGAATACAAGTTTTTTTAATATAGTTGGTTTTTCAAGTCCTTCTTCTGCTCTAAAAACCGCCTTTAAGATTTGCCGACCTATCCAATAGCCGCTGCCTTCATCGCTTGCACGGTGTCCCCATCCTCCAGCACGAACGATATACCCTTTTCCATCCGTCCCAAATATAATTGACCCTGTACCCGAAATTAATAATGCTCCAGGCTGATTTTCCACCAAACCAACAAGAGCAGCTTGAACATCATTTTCAATAACTAGTTCCTCAATGTGGAAAGGTGTACCTTGCAGGCTTTGCTTAATAATATGTGTAACTGTTTGCAGATCTGACTTTGTATCGATGCCAGCCATGGCAAAAACAGCTGCATGGATTGTTTCAAGTTTAGTAGAAAGGTAGGCAGAGTGGAGTAGGTGACTTAGTAATTCAGTGGCAGCATCAACGCCTATTGTTTGATAGTTACAGCCGGATGTAGTCTTTTCAAAAATGCAATTACCCTGAATAGATCGTATAGTTAAAGTAGTTTTTGTCGCTCCACCATCTACAGCTAAAATGATTGATTCTTTCATTCCATCGTCCATCCTTCAAGAAAGTCATAAAGTCGTTTTTCACTAATATAGATTTTATCATTTTTCTCTTTGATCCACTGAGCCAATACTTTCGCATCTTTTTCAGATTGGAGTAGGGAATTAAGCATCGTTTCCGGTGCCGGACCACCTGTTAGTGACCGCACATTCACAAAAAACTCAGGTTTAAGGGCATTATAAAAATGCTGTTTTGATATTTTCAAAGGGTTGCCAGTTAATTCAAGGGATTTTTCATTCGCCAGCTCCCAAGTTAGGTTCTCAAGGGATTCCTTTTGGGCCGCAATAAGTGCTTTAATACAATTGCTTACAATTTGATGGGACTGTCTAAAGGATATCCCTTCTGAACGTACTAATTCATCTGCAAGCTCTGTTACATTTGCAAAGCTGTTTTTTGCACGCTGTAAAAGGTTTTCTTTATTTACATCCATTGTAACCACTAAACTTCCAAATAGTTTATAGATTCCCCGCAATTTTTCCATCGTACGCCATAGATAGGGCTGCATATCATCTTCTGTATCAACTATATCCCCGAATGGGGTATTGTGAATCATTTGTAGAACTGTCTGGGAATCCCCAGCGACTGAAGATAGTAAGGCACGTGTATGCTCAATAGACACCGGATTTCTCTTTTGCGGCATAATCGAACTAACCTGAACGTACGGACTTGCTAAACGAAATGCATTGAATTCTTGTGTAGCCCACTGTAGAAAATCCTGTGATGTGCGCCCAAGATTTAGAGCGGCAAGTTGTATGGCACTGGCAGCTTCTGCGATATAATCAGCTCCGGCAACAGCATCCCAGGCATTCTCGATCATGCCATCAAACGCAAGTAGCTCCATCATGCGTTCGCGGTTAACCTTGAATCCGCTCGTTGTTAATGCGGCGGCTCCCATACTGCTTTGGTTAATAGTATCAAAGGCTGACTGCATTCTTTTAAAATCCCTGGCCAGCTGATCAATGACAGCTTTTAGATAGTGAGCCAAGGTTGTTGGTTGGGCTTGTTGTGTGTGGGTATACCCGATCATGATGGTATCGGTATGTTCTTTGGCAAAAAGGATAAGAGAGGTACGTAAATGCAGTAATTCATCCATTAAGGATAATAACTTTTTTCGCAATGTCATTCGGTAAATGGCAATTCCCATATCATTTCGACTTCGTCCGAGATGCAGATTGCCAGCGATATCCCCAGCGAATTCAATTAGATGGTGCTCAATATGGAAAAACAAATCTTCGAATTGGGGATTGTAATTGCATTGTTCAAAGTAATCCAGGTCTAACTTTGCAATCGCTTGCCCAATTCGCCTAGCTTCATCTTCCGCCACCAGCTTCTGTTCTTCAAGCATTTTCAGATGGGCAATGTGTATTTGTATCATCGATGGTAATAGGTTCTTTTTTGCTTCGTCATAGGCGGGTTGGAGCACAAATTGGCGGTAAGTATTGGATGGGAATTGTTTTCCTTCTTGTTCACGTATTCGGTTTTTATAATCTTGGAACATAAAAACACGCCTTTCGCAAAAACATATATTTCTTGCTTCATTTTTATAAAAGTAGTGAAAGGCCGATTCAACCCGAAAGCTTAATCGACCTTAATAACCTTACTACTATTAAATGTTAGGCGGCATTTTTTCTTTGGGCTAGGACAGTTGGTAAAACCATCCCAACTAAAACTAATACAATGCCCAATAACTGCAATATGGTCAGTGTCTCGTGCAGTATTATTACCGATGCAATAATTGCTACAGGCAATTCCATGGCACTTAAAATAGATGCCAGGGCACCACCAACTTTCGGAACGGCGATGGAGAGCAATAAAATCGGTAATATAATACCGAAAATACCCAGTATAATTCCGAATATCCACAGGTTCGTTTTAAATAACGTGCCATTCCAGATAATCTCCGGCGACAAGAAAATTGAAATCATGATTAATGCGACAAGAGACATTAGGAAAGTGCGTGTGACGGTAGCCATTCCTTCTATTTGTCTCGAGTTTATTTGAATAAATATCGCAAAGCTTGTAGCTGCCAGTAACCCATAAACCCAGCCCTGCCACGGAATTGCTGAAAGATCTGTGTCAAGTACACCTGCTGCCAGAAGTGTTCCACCCAGTAAAAAGACTAATGACAACGCCTCATAACGGTTGGGTAATCGTTTATGAATGATACAATCTATCAATAGGCCTATCCAGGTAAATTGAAAAAATAGTACGACGCCAAGCGAGGCAGTTACATAATTTAAAGCTAGTCCATACACCATACCGGTTGTAGCGGTAATGGCACCGGCTGATACAATTGTGATGATGCCGGATTTATTTATCTTCGGCAATCTTCTTTGAGTCAAAAGAAATAAAACCAATGCCAATAAAAAACCGATGATATATTGGCTTGATACGGCTTCATTCGAAGTGAATCCGTGGGCCATCGCTACTTTAATAATGGTAGATAATAACCCGTAGCTGCTGGATGCAACGATGATCAGCAGCGGATAAAAAAGTTGTAATTTCATGATGTAATACCTGCATTTCTAATGAATTATTTTCACCATATGAAAAAATGGTTCATTGATTATCGTCCAGGGCTCTGTAACAACATAACCCAGGCGTTCATATAAATTTTGGGCTTTCACCTTTTGAGTTTCGACATTCAAGGCGATTTTCGTATAACCTTTTTGCATCGCAACTTTCTCGGCGTATTGTAAAAGTGCTGTTCCAATGCCTGATCCACGAGCATGACCACGCACACAAACAGTATCTACATAAAATTCGTCAGGATAAGCTTCTGCATCAATCGAAGTAATAGGCGCGTTTTTTTGTTTTAGCCAGTGCTGTAAGCTGATATCCAGCTCTGCACCAACTTGTCCGCTATATAGGACCAGTATGCCTAAAATGTCCTTCGTTGCTTCACTCTCGGCTACATAAGTATTTAAGTAGGAGTGGCGATTGTCAGTTCTTTTAAAGAGTACCTCAAGAGCCGTTAGAATACGGGTAATTTCGGTTTCCCCCGTTAAACGGCTTGCAATATCCCCTATAGCCTCGTAAATGAGAGGGGCTGCTTCTGGGGCATCCTCTAATATAGCTTTTCTTATGTAAAATGTCATGAGTAATCTTTCCTTTCACAAAAATTATAACAAATTCTTGAAGGAAGATATGTCCTTTTCACCTGTCTGAATAGTTTTAAATTTTAAGATTGCGTTAATTTTATGTTACGCTGAGTTAAGTAAATATTCGGAGGTCTAACAACTCATGAGTGAGTATAATAAAGATTTCGTATTAGTATACGGTGACGCTTTTGTTGATTATATAGCCAATGATAGAACCAATACATCTTTTACAACATTCCTGGGTGGAGCAACAGTAAATGTTGCAGCCGGAATTAGTAGAATCGGTGCTCCATCATCTTTAATTACAATCACGGGTGATGATGAGACCTCGCAATTTGTTCGAGATGAACTTCGTACAGAAGGTGTGAACATGGATTTTGCTATTATAACACCTGAAAAACGTGTTTGTGGCGTATATGTTCATTTAACAGAGCAATGCGAGCGTATTTTCAAAGATTACGTTGATGAGGCGCCGGATTTACAAGTAGCGCCAGAGCAATTAAATGAAGAAGCATTTAAACATGCATCAGTATTTAATGTGTGTTCCGGAACAATGTTTCATCCTACAGCACTTGCAACAACCCGAAAAGGTGTAGAAATGGCCAAGGATAAGGGGGTCATCATTGCGATTGATGCCAATATCCGTCCACTTCGCTGGAGCAGTGAAGACATTTGCCGTGATACGATTACATCATTTTTCGAAGATGCACATATTTTAAAACTAACGGATGAAGAACTATTCTTCCTGACACAAACGAACAGCATTCAAGAGGGAATCGAAAAGTTGAATGAATTTATGGTTCCGATCATATTAATCACTGTAGGGGCAGACGGTGCTTATGCAGTATTGAATGGAGAAACTATCCACGTACCGACTCAACGAGTAGAAGCTGTTGACACAACTGGAGCAGGAGATGCATTTATGGCCGGTGTTCTACGCTTTGTCCACTTTAATGGACTACCGACAACTCCTGATGACTTAGTGAGATGCGTAAGCTTCGGAAACCGGTTAGGTGCCTTTGCGGCAACAAAACCAGGTGCCTTAACAGCCTTGCCGCATTATGATGAAATAAAAGAATGGGTTTAAAAGTAAGACCGACAGCAAATGCTGCCGGTTTTTTTCTTGGACAAAAAAGACTAGATTAATCATCTTTATTGTTTAAGCTGATATAAAGTGAGTTATCTTGAAGCACCTGGGCGAAGTATACATCCTTCAATTCAACATGTTTCTTTTTCAATTTATGCAGGACCCATTCCTCGGTTAAGTCCAATTCCTCCAAGTTTTCTTTCAATAACAGCCCATTTCTGATAATTTCAGTAGGTAAATGGGGTGGGAGAGAAAGATCCGCCTTTACATCTGGCTTTGTAGCATTTGCAAAGGCAGGCTTCTTTAAAACACTGAGTTCTCCATTGGTTTCGAAAATGGCATAATGTACTTCACTAAATGAAAAAATTCCTTGTTCCCTTAATAACATTCCAAGTTCGTCTACATGTATACGAGCCTTTTTCATCCCTTTTTTGATGATTGTTCCATTTTGAATTAAGATCGTCGGTCGATCATCAACGAGTATTCGGATCTTTGTAAAATTCAAGGTAAGAAAACTGATTAAAAGAGTAAGAAGAGTCCAGCAAATAAGGGCAATAAAGCCATCCCAATAATCGGTGTCATGCTGAGTCGAAACTTCGGCTGCAATCGAACCAATCGTAATCCCGGTTATATAGTGGAAAAAAGTTAACTGGCTAAGTTGTTTCTTCCCAATAACCCGGGCCAAGACAAGTATTGTAAAGAAGGATAGGGTTGATCTTAAAAGTGTCTCTCCAAAATGAATATTGCTAAAACTAAAACCATCCATCGAATATTCTCCTTTCGCTATAACTTTATAATGAGCGGAAGGAAGGAACTGTATGCAGACTTAAGAAGTGGAAATAAAAAAACTGTACCTCAAGGCAGATTTCTTTCTAGCCTGTGGGTACAGTTCTATTTTAAATTTAGACATTGGATAAACCATAAATCGAATGGATAAGGTGTGGGTTTGTGACTAAGCCCTCTTTTATTCTGACTTCATGCATTTTATTTTGATAGGAGAATTTAAAAATCCCATTATCAAAATCCGTCCCAAGTTCTTTAAAGAAGATTCCTTCGATGGATACTGATTTTGGACATGTAAAGACAATTTTATAGGTATCCAGATCTTGGACAACATATGCACGCACACCTTTTTCAAATGTTCCATATTCCTCATTGGCAATAGGGCGCTTCACGGCTACAATGTGGAAATCGGCAAATGGCACTTCTTTAAGTAGAACATTTAGAAATGAACCTTTTGTAATTTCTTCCCATCTACTTTGCGCACTTTGCCCGACGATTATCTGCGTAATATTTTTTTCTCGTGCAATCTCGGCAACTACTTTTTGAATAGGTTGTTTCTCATTATCGCGGATGATAAATTCTTCAACCTCCAGTTCTTTGGAAAGATCGGTCCATCTTTCAATATAGCCTGATTTTTCAGCGTCGAAAGCGTCTACTGGTTTCGCATCTACCGTTAATATATAAAGTGGACAATCTAATAACGTCGCAAGTTTATGCCCTCTACGAATTAGACGCTCGCCATTAAGTCCGTAATAAACACAAACTAAAATACTTTCATCCATTCTTTTTGCATGCTTCATTGAAAGTTTGCTCCTCTTAATATAAGTTTTAATAATTATTTTTAAGCAAAAAACTGTATAAATAAGCAATTGTAAATGCGTATTAAGTGCATCTATCCAGTTCCTATTGTATACTTATTATTGTAATATTTATAATTTTTTACACAGAAGTTTATAAAATTAACAGTTTTGTAAAATAGTTGCTATTTTGGAATTTTACCTCTTTCTGACACATTATTATGAAGTGAGTAATTTTGTAAGTCAAGAGAATCGAATAAATTCGTATGTTTTTAAAATTGTGGCTATGTTGCAAAATTAGGAGGTATTAGCTTGTGACAATTGAAATTGCCATCATACTAATTCCGTTTATTATGGCAGCACTGATTCCCTTATTTTATAGGCGACTCCAAAGAAAATTTATAGGTTGGATCGTTCTCGTAATTCCCGTTAGTTTATTCCTTATTCTGACTACATATATCCCTCGTATTGCAAATGGTGAAGCCTTTTCCCATACCTATGAGTGGATCCCCTCATTCAACATAAATTTCACGACGTATATAGATGGTTTAAGCTTGATATTCAGCTTATTAATAACTGGTGTCGGAAGTTTAGTGATATTGTATTCCATTTTTTATTTATCGATGAAAGAATCACTTCATCATTTCTATTGTTATTTATTGCTCTTTATGGGAGCTATGCTAGGCGTTGTTTTCTCGGATAATTTAATGGTCCTTTATGCATTTTGGGAATTAACGAGTGTTTCATCCTTCCTGTTAATTGCATTTTGGCATCACCGCAAAGCCTCCAGGGCAGGTGCGCGCAAATCCATGACGATTACAGTATCGGGTGGCTTATCCATGTTGTTGGGATTTTTAATGCTTTATACAATGACTGGAACATTCAGTATAAGAGAAATTTTAGAGAATGTTGACAAGATAAGTGAACAAGCATTATTTATTCCTGCACTTGTACTGATTTTGTTGGGGGCATTTACTAAATCTGCTCAGTTCCCGTTTCATATTTGGCTGCCAGATGCGATGGAAGCACCAACACCGGTTAGTGCCTATCTGCACTCTGCAACAATGGTGAAGGCTGGTATCTATTTAGTCGCCCGTTTTACGCCTGTTTTTGGTGGAGAGATGATCTGGTTCTGGGCGGTAACCGGAGTTGGGTTAATTACGCTGTTTTGGGGATCGTTTAATGCCGTTCGTCAATATGATTTAAAAGCGATACTGGCTTATTCAACGGTTAGCCAGCTCGGTTTAATCATGAGTTTGCTGGGATTGGGTTCTGTTGCAGTCCATCTTGGTTACTCAACAAGTTCTGTCATCTATACGCAAGCAACTTTTGCTGCACTTTTCCATCTAATCAATCACTCTACTTTTAAAGGTGCCTTATTTATGATGGTCGGAATTGTCGATCATGAGATTGGCACACGTGATATTAGAAGGTTGGGCGGATTAATGTCCATTCTTCCATTTACATTTACGATTGCTTTAATTGGATGCTTTTCGATGGCAGGTTTGCCGCCCTTTAATGGTTTTTTGAGTAAAGAAATGTTCTTTGCCGCTACAGTAAAAATCACAAAATTAGATATCTACTCTATAGAAAGCATCGGAATATTGATTCCGGTTATAGCTTGGGTAGCCAGTGTTTTAACCTTTATTTACTGCGTTATTATTGTAAGCAAGACTTTTCTGGGCAAGATTAAGCCGGACATCTCGGAGAAAAACCCGCACGAAGCACCAGTAGGTATGCTAATTTCCCCATTTGTTTTAATAGGACTAGTGATTATTATTTTCTTCTTCCCAAATATCTTGGGGGAGTATATTTTAAGGCCTGCAATGGCCAGTGTCTATCCAACATTCCCATTAGCTGAAATGACGCCGCATATTCACCCGTGGCATGGGTTTAAACCTGAATTGTTTATGACGATCGGAGTTATTCTCATAGGAATACTTTTATATCGTTACAAAAAATACTGGATGAAGATTTATCGTATTTTCCCGCAGCAGTGGACGTTGAATGCGATTTATGAAAAAGTGATTACCTCGAGCGAGAATATGTCGGAAAGTATAACAAAGCGCTATATGACTGGTAATCTAATGCATTACTTTGTCTATATATATGTCAGCTTTGTTGTAATTGTTGCGGGCACCTTCTTGGTATTGGAGGCATTTACCTGGGATCCTAGCTCGGACGCACCTGTTGAAAACTATGAATTATTATTGGTATTTGTAGCGATTTTCGCAAGCTTCGCACTTCTATTTGCGAAGTCGCGCATTACGGCTGTTTTATTGAATGGTGTAGTGGGCTACGCTGTTGCGTTCTTTTTTGTCATTTTCAGGGCACCAGATCTAGCCCTTACGCAGCTGGTCGTTGAATCTGTCACAACAGCCCTATATTTAATTTGCTTTAAATATTTAGCAGAGTTAAAACCAGAACCGTCTTCCAGAAAAACTAAATTATCCAACGGGCTTATCTCAATTTTGGTAGGTTCTACTGTTACCCTCATCGGTTTAGCTGTTGTCAACTATGAGAAATTTAACTCTATTTCGAGCTACTTTGAAGATTCATATAATCTAGCCGGAGGTAAAAATATAGTAAATACCATTCTTGGAGACTTCCGTGCTTTCGATACAATGCTGGAAGTGGTTGTTCTCTTTATAGCCGGGTTGGGGGTTTATACGCTTATTAAGCTAAAAGCATCGAAGAAGGGGGATGCAGACACATGAAGATAAATGATGTTATTTTAAGAACCGTTGTTAGAGGTGTGGTGTTCATTATTCTAACTCTCGGTGTTTACCTCTTCTTCTCGGGACATAATGCACCAGGCGGCGGTTTTATAGGAGGACTTGTCCTGGGTTCGGGAATTGTTCTCCTTTACATTACTTATGATTTGGAAACAGTTCATAAGAGAATGCCTTTTGACTTTAAAAAGGTTGCTGGGTTTGGTGTTCTTTTAGCGACAGGTTCTGCGATAGGGGCAATTTTTTTCGATGCTCCGTTTTTATCGCAAACCGATGTCTACTATACCTTTCCTGTTTTAGGGGAAAAGCATTTAACAACCGTAACTATTTTTGAAGCGGGCGTTGCATTAACCGTAATCGGCACGCTTGTAACAATAATCTTGAGTATAAGTGAGGATGAATAGTATGGAATCGTTAATGATGATATTAATCGGTGTTCTCGTTGCAGTCGGCATCTATTTAGTCCTCTCTCGTAATATTATACGCGTTATTTTAGGGACAGCCATATTATCCCACGCTGTTCACTTGCTGATTTTAACCATGGGTGGGCTGAAAAAAGGCGATGTCCCGCTACTTAGTCAATCAAAAGGACCATTTACCGATGCTTTGCCACAGGCGTTGATACTAACTGCCATTGTAATTAGCTTTGCTACAACAGCATTTCTACTCGTTTTGGCGTATCGAACATACAAAACGAACGGTTCTGACGATTTACAGGAATTGAGGGGAATGTCTGATGAATAATCTACTCGTTTTACCATTGATTATCCCGATCATTACTGCGGTCATTCTCGTTTTTTTGCGTGAACAGATTGTCCTGCAACGCATCATTAGTCTTATTACAATGATTTTTATAACAATCATCTCGGCTCTATTGCTGAATATGGTCCAAACAGAAGGAATTATGCGATTGGATTTCAGTGGATGGCTGCCCCCGTTTGGAATTCTTTTTGTAGGAGATTCGTTTTCCATCCTCTTAGTTTTAACGGCCAGCATCATCACATCTTTTTGTTTACTATATGCGTTCTCAACAATAGGAAGTCGACACGAAAAAATGTTCTTTTATCCATTTGTTCTATTTTTAATAGCAGGTGTGAATGGATCATTTTTAACTGGTGATATTTTTAATCTATTTGTTTGTTTCGAAGTAATGCTGCTAGCTTCGTATGTTTTGGTAGCTCTAGGGGGGAAAAAGAGGCAGCTGCGGGAATCACTAAAGTATGTGCTCATTAATGTGGTGGCCTCTTGGATGTTCTTGATTGCTCTTGCCTTTTTATACGGCACTGTCAAGACATTAAATATGGCACATATTGCTGTGCGGGTGGCTGAAGCAGGGCAAGATCCGCTACTGACAACCGTCGCCATATTGTTTTTAATCGTCTTCAGTTTAAAAGCAGGGCTGCTATTATTCTTCTGGCTGCCAGGATCATATAGTGTTCCTCCAACAGTAGTACAGGCTTTATTTGCGTCATTATTAACAAAGGTAGGAATCTATGCGCTTATTCGTACTTTTACCTTGATGTTCCCGCTGAATCAGGATGTGACACATACGATTATTGGTGTTATGGCTGGTATCACATTAATTGCTGGTTGTATGGGTGCTCTATCGGGTCGGGATATTTATACGATTGCTACATATAACGTCATTATCGGTGTGGGTTTTATTCTAATCGGTTTAGCCGTGGGGACGGAGACTGCTTTGACAGGGGCAATCTATTATTTAATTCACGACATGCTGGCAAAAGCTCTATTATTTTTATTAGTCGGTATGGTGTTCTATGTCAGTGGCGAGTCTGTTGTTAAGAAAATGAGTGGAATAATCCAGAACTATCCTTTATTCGGCTGGATATATTTCCTGGTTATGCTAGCCCTGGCAGGAATCCCGCCGCTTAGTGGATTTATGGGCAAAGTGCTAATCGGACAGGGAGCAATAGAGTCAGGTTCCTATGTATTACTTGCACTGGGCTTTGCTTCAAGCATCATCGTTCTATATTCGCTATTAAGAATTTTCCTGGCGTCCTTCTTTGGAGAAACAACGATTAGTTATGATTTTCGGAAGCCAATTCCTAAAGGGGCGTACTTAGCCTTTGTTTTACTAGCCCTATCAATCGTTTCCGTAGGAGTTGGAGCAGAATCTCTTGCCGTTTATGTAAAGGATGCAGCTAATACACTAATGAATCCATCAATCTATATTGATGCCGTTTTAAAGGGGTGAGTATATGTTCGCACAGTTTCTTTTGAATCTATTTCTTGCACTTTTGTGGCTGCTCTTAGTGGATGAACCAGTACCGCAATTAACAACATTCTTTACCGGATTCGTTGTAGGAATTGGAATCCTGTATATAATGCATCGCTTCTTCGGCACTCAATTTTATCTGCGAAAAGTAATGAAAATTTTATATCTTATCCTGTTATTTATAAGAGAGCTTTTATCGTCCAGCTACATGGTTATTAAACAAGTGTTGACGCCAAACCTTCAAATCACACCTGGTATCTTTACTTATAAAACGAGCTTAAAGGGAGAGTGGGAGGTTACCGCTTTAGCATTACTTTTAACGCTGACACCGGGTTCCGTGGTAATGGAAGTATCTGAAAGCGGAGACGTTTTCTATATACACGCAATGGATCTGGAGGAGTCAAAAGAATCGATTATCCGGTCGATGGGTAAATTTGAAAAAGCTATTTTGGAGGTGGCCGATAGATGAAAGAAACGATCTTATTATTGGCACTGACGTTTTTTATGATTGCCATTGCTTTGCTGCTATATCGAGTAATTGTCGGACCTTCTATGCCGGATCGTGCAATTGCATTGGATACCATCGGAGTTAACTTAATTTCCGCAATTGCGGTTGTTTCCATTGTTTTATCAACAAAAGCGTTTTTGGAGGCTATATTAATTTTGGGGATATTGGCCTTTATCGGTACAATCGCCTTTTCAAAGTATATTGAGAGGGGGGTTATCGTTGACCGTAAAGGAGATTCTTGAGTGGGCAGCGGTGTTGCTGGTGCTGTTTGGCTCCATCATTAGCGTAATCAGTGCATTTGGACTTATTAAATTGCCAGATGTATATACAAGGTCACATGCGGCAACGAAAAGCTCCACATTGGCCGTTTTGTCCTGTTTATTAGGTGCGTTTATCTATTTTTGGAGCCATGACGGATATGTAAGCATCCGACTCATATTGGGAATTATTTTTGTCTTTATCACGGCACCTGTTGCCGGACATCTTGTATGTCGTGCTGCATATCGCTCCCGAGTACCGTTGGCGGAAAACTCGGGTGAGGATGAGTTGAAGGCTGTCCTATTCGACGGAGACATAGCGGCTGTGACAACAGAAGCAATGACCAAGGAAGAACCCGAGAAACAATAGTTATGCACAAGAAAGAACATTCACTTTTATTTTAAGAAGTGGATGTTTTTTTGTTTGTGGATAATTTTTTGAGTCTTTTGGGGTGAAATCAAAAAATTGGTGTGGACAAGTAGCGCTTCTTGGGATAAAGCTGTGGAGAAAGTCTGAAAGTGGATAAACCGCTGCAGGATTGTGGATAAGATTTTTGAGATGTGGTGGATAAAATTATTATTTATTCATAAGAGCAGAAATACTGCACAAATAGTTACGTCTTATAAAAACTAAATTCAACAATGCAGGTAAATGTGCAAACACCTGTGTTAACTAATTACTTAGTTAACAATTCTGTAACAGGTTCTACGTTTCTGCACTTGAATGTACCAAACCATGTTACTATTATTGATGAGGGTGAGCTTCGGTTCTACCCATAATCTTTAAATGAATTGAGCGAGTGCTTTGAAAAAACTGTTTAAATTGATCCTTTTTATAATAGCAATCTACCTATTTTTATATATAAATAATCATTGGCTCATTACATCTGAGCATGTTTATGAATCGGAGAAGGTCCCTGAAAGCTTTGATGGCTTTCGAATTACCCAGGTTTCAGATTTACATGACGCTTTGTTCGGCGGGCATCAAGAAAAACTCATCAAAAAAGTAGCTGCAACTGACCCGGACGTAATTTTCATTACGGGGGATGTCATTGACAGCAATCGGTTTAATCTGGAACGGAGTCTACAGGCAGTACGAGAATTTGTGAAAATGGCAGATGTCTACTATGTGATTGGAAATCACGAGGTGGCCACCAACAAAGTTCAGGAGATTTATGATGCATTGACGGCAATCGGTGTTCATGTCATGCCGAATACGTCAACAACCATAGAGCGAGAAGGGGAACAAATATCAATTATTGGAATTGAAGACCCTCTTAATGGCCATGAAACACAGGATATGTTAAGAACGGCCATGACGGATGTGAACCAGGAGAATCTAACAGTACTTTTAGCCCACCGACCTGAGAAATTTAATACGTATGTTGCAAATAATATCAATCTTGTATTCTCTGGCCATGCACATGGCGGTCAGATTCGGTTACCATTTGTTGGAGGGCTTGTGGCACCCGGACAAGGATTTTTGCCGAAATATACTGCCGGGACTTTCGAAGATGGGGAAACAACCATGAATGTTAGTCGAGGGTTAGGAAATAGCGGGGTACCTTTCAGGATATTTAATCTACCGCAGATTGTTGTGGTCGAGCTAAAAACAAAATAATAATAGGAATAGGGGATGGTTTGGTGTTTGCTTATCCGGTGGATGAAGAAATCAGTTTGAGACTTGTGACGGAAAGAGATGCAGAAGAAATCTTTCAAATGATTGAGGCTTCTCGTACCCATCTACGAGAGTGGTTGGGTTGGCTGGATCATTCAACGAAAGTTCAAGATACGTTGATCAATATCAAAAACAATTTAATCTTGTTTTTATCAAATGAAGGATTGGATACAGCCATTGTCTATAAAGGTAAGATCGTTGGGAAAATCGGTTTTAACAAAATCAATAAAGCCAATAAAACCGCCTATGTGGGCTACATGCTGGATGAATCGTTTCAAGGCAAAGGAATCATGACAAGAGCAGCCAAAGCCATTACCATGATAGCTTTTGAAGAATATGGGTTAAATAAAGTAGAAATCCACGTCGCAAAAGAAAATACCAAAAGCCGTAATATCCCGATAAGACTAGGTTTTAAAGAAGAAGGAACCATCCGAAGCGCCGAATGGCTGTATGACCATTATGTGGACCATGTCGTTTATGGCATGTTAAGAGAAGAGTGGGAGTAAGAGCAAGCTAAAAGGAAGCTTGCTCTTTTTCTTGCTTGGCGGGCGGAATGTAGCAACGGAGTACTCATATCTGCCGCTTTTATCGGTAATCTAGCCACTTTTGTGCAGAATCTAGCCGCTTTCATCGGTAATCTAGCCAGTTTTGTGCAAAATCTAGCCGCTTTCACCGATAATCTAGCCACTTTGCAAAATCCAGCCACTTTCACGCAGAATCCCCTCAAATCCAAAAACAGCTACAATACCTTTTTCATTTCCTCCAACAGCTCAGCAGCAGAAAGATGCTTTTCCCCGCCGCCTTGCACGAAAGCATCATTTCCGCCACCTTTTCCATTAATCAATGGTAGTATGGCCCCAGAGATTTCCTTCATACTTTTGTTGACCTGACTCCCACGGGCAGCAATAAATTGAATTTTATCTTCATTTTCTGCGACAAGGAGACAAATCCCTTCGTCAAGCTGAGAAACCACTGCTCGGCCAAGCTTTTGGAGCGCTTGTACAGAACGGTTTTCAAAAGAGGCACCTACTACTCCTTCTCTACTTGCTGCAATTAACCCCTTTGCTTCATACTCAAGCAATTGATTTTTTGCATCTTCTAGAGCCTTTTCTGTTGCTTTTGTATCGTTAAACACCTTGCGTAATGCTTCAGCGGCAGATTCCTCAGGTACACTCAATTGACGGGCAACGTCTGACAGAACACTTTTTCGCATCGCCAGTTGTTGTAAAACTCGATTTCCACAGACAAAAGAAACGCGAATATTATTTTTCATTTTTTCCGTACCCATTATTTTAATGGAACTCACTTGGCCAGTCGAAGTGGGATGGGTCCCGCCACACCCGTTATAATCATAATGGGGGATAATCACAAGACGGATATCTTCATCGACGGAAACATCTTTCCGTAAAGGATAACTAGATAATTCCTCTTTCGATATCCACTTTGTCTCAATCGGTCGATTTTCTAATATAATTTCATTTGCACGCTTTTCAACTTGAGCTAGTTGTTCGTTGGTAATCTGGGCAGTGGCGATATCAATCGTGACAAGCTCAGTCCCTAAATGAAAGCTAACTGTAGGGATATCAAATAATTCCACAAATGCCGCGGTTAAAATATGCTGGCCACAATGTTGCTGCATATGGTCAAAACGACGTGCCCAATCAATATGCCCCCTTACTTCATCTTCAAGAGCATCGATGTTTCCATCAATATAATGCCGGATTTCATCGTCTACCTTTTCTACATCCACCACCGCAAAATGACTAATCTTTCCTGTATCATGGGGTTGTCCTCCGCCAGTTGGATAAAATGCTGTATTTGATAGGACAACATATGGACGCATATCTTCTTTACCTTTACGCACAACTTGTGCCGTAAATTGTTGCATCATTACATCTTGGTAATATAACAGTTCCCTCATAATAAGACTGCTCCTTTAAAACTAACTATTTTCCCTATTGTTGCATATTCGATAAAAAGTGTCACTCGAATGAAGAAAATTATCACCAATTTGAGAATTACCTATTTTCATAGTAAATACCTTGTTGTAAACTAAAAAGGCGAAAAATATCAAAAATATACTGTTTTTGCATATTTCAGACAATATTGTGACGATAAAATATACATAAGTAGGAGTTATTTAAATGAGAAAATACGCCATTTTATTTACTATCGCTATTTGTTTGATAGTTCTTTCTGCTTGCTCTAATAAAGAAGAAGAAAGTACAGAAACAGATCGTATTAAAGTTGGAATTATGCTATCGGATGCTGGGTTAGGAGACCAATCCTTCTCTGATATGGGGTTTTCAGGCCTAGAGCAAGCCCGGGATGATCTAGGAATTTCCTTTGATTATCGTGAACTGCAAGATACGGGAACCTACGAACAAGGGCTGGAAGAACTAGTCGAGCAAGGAAACGATTTAATAATCGGACTGGGTTTCTCAATTCAAGAAGCATTAGAAACGGTTGCAAAGAAATATCCGGAGGTCTCTTTCTTAATTATTGATTCCCAGTCGGATTTGCCGAATGTTTATAATATCACTTTTAAAGAAGATGAAGGCTCATTTTTAGTTGGGTTGGTAGCAGGTATGAAAACGAAAAGTAATGTTGTTGGCTTTGTTGGTGGGGAAGATGTGGAACTGATCCATAAATTTGAAGATGGCTTTGAGGCGGGAGTTAAGGCAGTGAAACCGGATGCCAAAATTTTATCAAGCTATTCTGGAACTTTTGGTGACGATAAGTTGGGAGAAAGCATTGCCAAAGAAATGATTGCAGCAGGAGCGGACTATATCTACCCAGCAGCCGGGTTTACCGGTGTAGGAGTTATTCTGGAATCACAGAGGGCCGGCACGTATTCTTTTGGTGTAGACAGTGATCAGTTTTATTTAGCGGAAGGGTCCGTTGTGTCTTCGATGGTAAAGCAGGTGGATGTAGCCATCTATGATACGGTAAAGGAATTAGTTGAAAAAGGCTCAATCAGCGAAAAAAATAAACAACTTGGCTTAAAGGAAAATGGAGTTGCCATCGCACCTATTCGGGTAATTAACCTATCACCGGAAGAGCAGGATACACTTGATCAGTATATCGAAGAAATCTCCAACGGAACGGCTACTATACTAGAATAGAGGGTGATGAAGATGAAGTTAAAGCAAAAAATATTATTACTATCGATTATTCCATTACTCCTCTCTACGGGGATTATCGGTTTTAACATAAGTCAATTATTTTCGTTGCAGTCTTCAACAGAAGAAATAGTGAATTCGCTAATATCAGTAGAAGAATTGAATAGCTCTGCACAAAGCTTGCAAAAGTCATTGGATAGTTATGCATTTAATATTTCCGAAAGCAATAAAAACAACATTGAACAAGATTTACAATTAGTGAAAACTAATTATGATGAACTTGCTCCATTCCTCACTAGTAAAGAGCAGAAAGAATTGGGTGGGAAGATTGCCCGCAAATATGACCAAATTCTTAGTGAATCTACACCGGCTGTAGAAGCAAATAACCAAGCCGAAATTAAGAGACAATCATTCAGAATTAAAGGGTTAATTAATGATGTAATTGAATTGAAAAGAAATATTTCTGCACAGTATGAACAGATGCAAAAAGAAATACAAAGTAATATTACTTCAATCATCAATATTTCTATTATCTTAATTGCCATTTTGTTAATAGGAAGCATTGCGACGGCCTTCCTGCTAACAAACCGTATTGTTGGCCGTATCGAACAGGTGACGCGCAATGCCGAGGAAATTGCAAACGGCAACTTGGCGCTTGAACTAGAGGATGCAAAAACAGTGGATGAAGTTGGTTCCCTGCAGCAAGCGTTTAAGAAGATGTCTTTAAATTTAAGAGAATTTTTATCTCATGTGCAAGATAGTTCCAGTCAGGTTGCAGCATCCGCAGAAGAATTAATGGCAAGTGCCGATGAAACAATGAAGGGTGCCGAATTAATTTCGGACTCCATACAGCAAGTTTCAAGTGGTGCAGAGAAGCAATCCTTTATGTCAGTAGAGTCTGTTGAATCCGCAGAAAAAAGTAAAGCTTATGTGGATGAAATCTCCATTAGTGCAAACTTGGCACAAGAACTATCCGTTTCGACCGGCAAGAAAACGGAACAAGGGTCCAATTATGTAGAGGTAACCGTTTCGCAAATGGAAAGAATTAATGAATCCGTAGAAGAGACAGATCATGCATTATCGATTTTAAACAATCAAACAAAGGAAATAGTGAAAGTCCTATCTCAAATAACGGAGGTAGCGGATCAAACAAACTTGCTCTCATTAAATGCGTCCATTGAAGCGGCAAGAGCTGGTGAAGCAGGGAAAGGGTTTGCCGTTGTTGCGGATGAGGTTAAGAAACTTGCCGATCAAACAAGACAGCTTGTATCGAATATAACGGGTATTGCAAAACAAATTGATGTAGACACTGAAAAAACAGTCACTTCGATAAATGACGTGAAAGAGCGTGTCCAAAAAGGATTGCAAATCGCCTTTGATACACAAACTACTTTTGGTGAGATCCAGGAAGCAGTAGGACAAGTTCAGACTCAAGTCGTAAATATCACATCCATTTCAAACCAAATTGAGGTGGAGGTCTCAAAAGTATCGACACATGCGAAGGAAATGTCAGAGGTTTCTAAATCAACTTCCGATAACTCAACATCTGTAGCAGCTACCTCTGAGGAGCAATTAGCTTCAATGGAAGAGATCTCTGGTGCAGCCATTTCATTGGCAAATCTTGCGGAAGAGTTACAATCGCGATTGTCCAAATTTACAATTTAATAAAGGTATGTGTATTATAAAACTATATACAATAACGTTTATAGTACTTTGTAAGAAAGCATAAGGGAGTTTGATGTATGGAGATTACTCAATTTTCAATAGAAGAAATTAAAGATCCAACAAACATTATTGAAGGAAAACGTTTTGAGTTCCTTCTGGATATTGAAGTGGATGAAGAGGATGAGCTATATACAGAGGCAGGCTTGGAAATCCGAGTTTTAGTCGGTCAAAAAGCAAGTGATGAAATCTTTATTTTAAATTATTTCCTAATCAACAAAGGAGATAATTCCTATTTAGATTTCGAACTTGAAGAAGATGAAGAAGCAATGATTTTAAACTTCTGCAAGGAAGAGTTAACTAAGGGAAATATCGAGTAGCTTTAAGAGAGGTGCAATAATACATGCACCTCTTTTTTTAATGAAAGAGGCATTTTTCGTAAGTGCTTACAAAATACAAATAGCCTAACTGCCAATACGGGGAGCTAGGCTATCTCACGTATAAAGGGAGCTATTGCTATGGTGTTAGCTTCTAGCTCGTAAACAATCATACTTTATTTCTGCTAAAAAAAGGGTAGTTTTACAAAGTCTTAATAATAATTAATAAACTTAATAATTGTATAAATTTTAAACGACTGTTAGTAAAGTAAAGTTTGTTAGGAGAGATTCAAGTGTATTTCATAAGTTTTATCCCTAATAAATCTCCGCACTTTGTTTTAATTTAGCAATTTTCCCCATTCCCCCTATATATAAATCTGATTGTTATTATCTATGTCATCTGTGCAAAACTTTGAATTATGTCATTTTTTAGTTTTAATACTCGTTACCGTTTTTTTGATCATATTTAGACTCATAATTTTTGATGGATATTGATCCTTAATGGATTAATGTCCTTTTTACTGTATTTATAATGTATAATTGGCAATAATTTGAAACTTCTAACAAGATGAAACGTATAAGAGTTGATAGCTTTTTATGTGAGAGGGGATGAAGTATTGGTAGATAGTATTTCCTTTAGGACGGGCATTATCTTAACAATTATCGCTATTTGTTTAATTGGTGGCTTCTTAATTTTTTTAGTCCGCTGTTTGTACTTGCTACATTCTATTTTGATAGCGTCTGTATTCAATCACCAACAATTTGCATGGACAGAAATCGATCGAATAGATTATGAGTATGAAATCGGTCTACCGGGCACTTATACATTTTACTCAGGAGAAAATCTAGCAAGCATAACAGAAACAGGACAATTCACATCAAGTGTCACAAGCAAAATTACAAAACTCGCTAAAGAATACGACATCCCTTTTGAAAAACAGGAGAAGAGTGAAATAACAAAAGCGATTACGAAATCACAGTAATTGCTTTTTCTATTTAATGGACATAGGAAATTTGGGGAGATGGTAAAAATATGAAACCAGTTATTGTGTGTGTATGTCTAAAGAGTGAAAGGAGGGACGTTGGTGAGAAATAAAGAAATACATATAAAACACGAAATAGATAGTGCTTGTGAAGATAAAGGAATGCTGATTGAGCAATTAATGGAACTCTACACAGAGAAGGTTTACCTGCTAGCCTACTCCTTTGTAAAGGATAGGGGGATAGCTGAAGACATTTCACAAGAGGTATTCCTGAAGGCTTATAAATATATAGATAATTATAGAGGGGAAGCGTCCTTAAAGTCGTGGATTTATCGTATTACGGTGAATGCTTCCCTGGATTTTTTAAAGAAGAAGAGCATAAAACAACTGCTATTAGAAAATAGTTTCTTTGAAAACTTTAGGCGCACGGAGAGTGCAGAGAGTTCCTACCTGGAGGCTGACCGCAATGAACACCTTTTGCAGATCATCCTAACTTTGCCAATGAAATATCGGACAGTCATTGTACTTCATTATTTTTATGATTTAAATATCAATGAGCTTTCATCAATTTTGGAGTTAAAAACAAATACTGTAAAAACTAGACTTTCAAGAGCGCGAGATATGCTGAGGCGAAAAATTGAAGCTAGGAAGGGAGAGGTGTTTTAGTGGAGAAGGAGCTTAAAAAGTTAAATGAATATTATCGTGAAAATAACTTTAATGATGAAATAGCTGATCAAATTAAAAATAAAGTTCATCAAAATCTTGATAAAGTAGATATTTTATTGCTTCCAGAGAAAAAACGAAGTTACAGCATCGTAAAAAGGATAGTTCAAATTGCAGCTGCTTGTTTAGTATTATTCGGGCTTATTTTAGGAACTGCCTTCATCTCACCAGCAATGGCTGAAGTAGCCTCCAAGATTCCATTTTTAAATATGATTTTTACTCAAAAGCCTATTAGTCACCTCATAATGGAGGAACTCGAGGAACAGAATTATGAAATTGCCGGGTCTGGTTATAGTGTTCAAGATAAAACATTTGATGTAACGGTAAGAGGTTCAGAGGAATACTTCAACCAGGTTAAAGGGGAAATCGAGAAAGTTACAAAAGAGCTTATTTCCTCAAGAGGATATGATGATTTTAAGGTTGAGGTAGAAAGAGAGAGGATCATTGAGCATAATGCCGATTATGACAATGATCGTAGAGTTCGAGATGCTGATCTAGTGATGGAAGTTTTGGGGGAAATTGTACCGAAGCTGCAACAGCAGGGGTATAAAATTCCGACTGCTTACGGTGTTGGCTACGCTAGCCCAGATTCTCAAGAAATTACTGTTACCTTGGACATCGAAGATAAGGAAACACGAACAGATGAAATTGAAGATGCAATTCTAGAAGAAGTTAAAAAGCAGGGGATCCAGGAAGAAATTAAGGTGGAATTCCATTCATTCAATGTAGAGGCAAGAGAAATTGAGATGCAATGGAGTTCGGAAGTGCTACCTGTCATCTTTGAAGGGATGTTAAATAAAAAAGAGTATAAAACCAAAGGTGTCGGATACTCCTACAAAAAAGGCACTATGAATATTTTTATAACTACTAAAGTAGATAAAACAGACAAAGAAGCACCCGAACTAGCAAATAAGATTGAAAATGCAATTGAAGAATTTTTGCAGTCGGATGACTTAAAGGATATTGTTGGCGACAAGCCTTATAAGGTAGTGGTTCGGGATAAACATAGTGAGGACATTAATTAATAACATTATGGTATAAGGGCGCAGAATTCAACTTGTATCAAGTTGGCTCCAGTAAAAGAATTGTGATTAAAAAGAAGGCGTTTTAGAATTTAGGGACGAATCTAATTTAGTAACCCATTGGTGTTTGGAGGTTGTAATTTTGTTGCTTTACAATTGATATCTATCATCTGCCTAAACAGTATAAAAATTAGGAGTTGATATGGTGATCTATAAAAATTCTCTTAATGGTGTTTCGTCTGATATGTTGAAAGGCTTTTTTGTGGATTGGCCGAATCCACCAGATACGCAAACGCACTTAAACTTGTTAAAGAATAGCAGCAAGGTCGTTATAGCAATAAATCATGCCAATCAAGTAGTTGGATTTATCACAGCCATAAGTGACGGCATTCTATCTGCCTACATTCCATTCCTTGAAGTATTGCCTGAATACAAAAATCAAGGGATCGGCAAGATATTGGTTGGACGAATGTTAAAGGAACTTGAAGATATTTACATGATTGATTTATGCTGTGATGAAAACTTGGTCCCGTACTATGAAAAGTTTGGAATGCTAAAAGTAAACGGAATGGTCGCAAAAAATTACCAAATGCAGTTAGGCAAAAGAGATATTTAAATAAATGGAAACGCTTGGTGCATAACCCAGGCGTTTTCTTATCTCCTCAATTAATGAGTCCGCTTATTTGGGGAGCAAAGAATACAGATACGAATGGGGAAATAAAGGGGGTAGTCTATGCGTTTTACCAATCAATATGGTTTGCTGCTAGGGGGATTAGGCTTTTCGAATTTGGGAAATTGGATTTACTTGATAGCCCTTAATTTAGCTGTTTGGCATCTAACCCATTCACCGGCAGCGGTTGCGGGAATTTATATTGTGGGTCCAATTGCTCGAATAATTAGCAATTTCTTTGCGGGCTCGATTATTGACCGGCATGACAAAAAACGGTTGATGATTATGAGTGATATTGCAAGAGGCATTATTGTATGCATTATGCCCTTAGTATCTTCCGTTTGGTTTATTTATGCTTTGATTTTCCTTGCCAATATAGCGAGCAGTTTTTTTGGTCCAAGCAGTACCTACCTTATTACAAAGCTTGTCAAAGATGAAGATAAACAGCGGTTTAATGCCATAAATAGTACACTCAGTTCGGGTTCTTTCATGATTGGTCCAGCGCTGGCGGGTGGGATTATCGCTTTAAGCAATACAAGTGTGGCAATGTGGATTAATGGTTTTACATTCTTCGTTTGTGCATGGGCGATTTCCTTATTGCCGAAAGTCCAAAATGAAGTAGTGGATGCACGAAACCGTCTGACTGTTAGCATGATTCATCATGATTTTAAGCAAGTATGGGCATATAGCCGAAAAAATCCGAAACTTTTAACTTTCTTAATTATTTATATAACTGCCTTGATGATTGCCTTTGCACTGGATTCACAGGAAATGACGTTTCTAAAAGTAGTTTTGCAGACAACGGATACCACCTATGGAATGGTGGTAAGTGTAGCGGGAATTGGGGCCATTTTGGGTGGAATCTGTGCAACCGCACTAGTTAACAAGGTATCACTACAAACTTACATCGGAGCTGGATTCTCTTTAACAATGGCAAGTTATTTGTCATTTTATTCGTCCTCATTACTATGGTTAGCAACGCTAAGTTTTGTAGCACTTGGGTTTTTTATGGCATTTAGTAACACGGGCTACGCAACGCTTTATCAAAAAACAATACCGCCTCCACTTATGGGACGCTTTGGAAGTTCACTAAACCTATTGCAAAGTATCGCACAAATCATTTTTACCTTTGCATTAGGAATTATTGCTGAATGGTATTCACTTCAACCGGTGACTGTGATCTTTTCCTCTGTGGCACTGGTATTATCTTTATATTTATATTTTTATATTTCCCGTAATGCTAAGTCATTAAATCTAGGAGAGAATGATGAACAATCATAAGAGAGTTAAACCTTTCGATGCAGCCAAACAATTTGTAGATAAGCATTTTCCGGATTGCAAGGGTGCACTGCTCGCAGGAAGTGTTGTAAGAGGGGAAGCCACGGATACGTCTGACCTTGATATTGTAATTTTTGACGATAAGATTTTAACCCCTTTTAGACAATCAATGATAGATTTTGATTGGGCGGTCGAGGTTTTTGTACATAACTTAACATCGTATAAGCATTTCTTCCATGCCGACTTTAAAAGGGCAAGGCCTTCATTACCAAGAATGGTATCGGAAGGTGTCATCATTAAAGATCTTGGTGTCATTCAGAAGATTAAAAAGGAAGCGAATATTATTTTGAGTGAAGGTCCCGAAATTTGGTCTTCCGAAACAATACAATTTAAAAGATATTTTATTACGGACGTTCTAGAGGATTTTATTGGTTCAACTAACAGAGCGGAGGAGCTGATGATTGCCAATACTTTGACCAATTTAATTCAGGAATTTGTATTAAGAAGCAACGGTTGCTGGATTGGTTCTTCAAAGTGGATCATTCGGGAATTAAATAACTTTAATGAAGAATTCGCTAGTCAATTTATCGACGCTTTTGAGACTTTCTACAAGCAAAACGATAAATCAAAGGTTATTGAATTAGTGGATGAAATTTTAGTGCCCTATGGAGGCAGGCTATTTGAAGGATTCAAATTAGATGCATAAAGATGCTTTCCAAAAAATGCAGAATCATAGTTTGATTAAGAGGATTTGCTTTGGAAAGTATTAAAGCAGTTTCCCACTTGAATCGTCGTATTACGAGCGTTTTAACAGGAGAGAACTGGGATGCTGGAGATTAACATATAACATATCTATCGGATGATAGTCTATGACTAAAGATTGACACTGAAAATCTCACCTATTAAGCAAAACATTGTTCATATGTATCCCATCCCCACCATATAATTATCAGATAATTAAAACAATAACGTTTCTATGATATACAAATATAGGGATGACTGTTATAATACTGTTAAATAAATTATCTTCTGTATTATAACATTGTGCATTTTGTACTTAGGGGGATGGGAAATGACAATTTTAAAGGGGTTAAAAATTCTCGATTTTTCTTCATTATTGCCTGGTGCTTTCACGACGATGATGTTTGCTGATTATGGAGCGGATGTAATCCATGTCGAATCTTCACGAAGAGTTGAAATGATGCGGATTATGCCACCCTACAATGAAGAGAAGGAATCCTATATTCATCAACACTTAAACCGTTCCAAGAAATCGCTTACACTTAATTTGAAAACACCTGAAGCCATCGATATCGTAAAATCCTTAATTCAAGAATATGATATTGTCATAGAAGGTTTTCGACCTGGTGTAATGAAGCGTTTGGGTATAGACTATTCGTCTTTGAAAGAAGTGAATCCAAAGCTTATCTATTGTTCCATCACAGGCTATGGGCAAAATGGACCTTTTCAGAATCGTCCTGGCCACGATAATAACTACCTTTCAATCGCCGGGGTTCTAGATCACTCCCGATTAAAGGGGAAAAAACCGGTTGCTATGGGGATACAGATCGCAGATATTGCTGGAGGGGCATTACATGCAGCAGTAGGGGTGCTGGCTGCAGCTTTATACCGTGAACAAACAGGTGAAGGCAAATTGATTGATATTTCCATGACGGATGCCGCTTTTACATTCAATGCTCTGTATGGTACTTCGTTCTTAACTAGTGGCGAACTGCCAAAGCCGGAAGAAGAGATATTGAACGGGGGAACCTTCTATGATTATTATCAAACAAAGGATGGACGCTATTTCTCTGTCGGAAGCCTAGAACCGCAATTTAGGAAACTATTGTGTGAAGCGCTGGATATACCTGAGTTAACCCAGAGTACATTCAATGATTCATCCTATACCCAAAAACGCTTTAAAGAAGCGGTAAAGGATGCATTTCTTACAAAAAACTTTAATGAATGGCTCGAAATCATTCATGATTTCAATGGCTGTGTTGAACCTGTTCTAACATTTGAAGAGGCCATTAATCATCCACAGATTCAAGCGCGGCATATGGTTGTGGAGGTCCCTGAAGCAGGTGGGAAATGCCAAAAACAAATCGGGGCAGCCATCAAGTTTGATGAAATGGAGCCAACCTATAAATTTGTTGGGGCTAAGCTGGGTGAGCATACGCATGAAATTCTAACTACTATCGGTTATACAGAGGAACAAATAAAGAGTTTAAACGAAAGTGGCGTTTTGGAATAATTGTCTCGGAAGGGGGTGTCTGTTTTAATAAGACGCCCCCTTTTTGAAACTTTTTATAAGTTAAAACGTATTTTGATAGTGGGATTCCAAAATTAAGGAAAACTTCATAATTTTATTCATTTAATCTTAATAATTTATTGTTAGTATAGAGAGTAGATTGAATTTGCGGGGTGATGGGATGAACAGAATGGTTTATATTGTGCTAACAAAAACTAAAACGGTATTGTCCAAGGCAATCCAAATTTATACACAGCATGATTTTAATCATGTCTCAATTTCCTTTGATGCCGAGTTAAAAGAAATGTATAGCTTTGGCAGAAAAAATATAAATAATCCCTGGATCGGTGGTTTTGTGCATGAAAATCCATCATCAACCCTGCTTAGAGAATCTAATTGCGTGATTTTTGCTTGTCCTGTGACAGAACAACAATATACGCTTCTGAAGAACAGAATCGCTTATTATAAGCAAAATAAAAATGTGTATAAGTATAATTTTATAGGGTTATTTGGTGTTGCATGCCGTGTGAAAATAAAAAGAGAGAGAGCTTTTTTCTGCTCTCAATTTGTAGCAACTTTATTTGAAGAAGCGGGCCTCCCCATTTACGGAAAAAGCCCATATTTTATGAAACCACATGATTTTATTCATTTGCCCTACTTAACCTTTATTTATAAAGGAAAAGTTGAAAATTTTATTGGTGTTACGCAAGAAAAACACATGAGAAAAAGATCCCGATCTGCTTTGCATGCGATAGCACTGTCAGCTATTTACATGGGCAGAAACAAAGTCTCGTAAATTATCAAAGTGTCTATCGATTAATAAGTACTTTTTGTATACTTCTATCAATTTTTCGAAAAGCTCATAGTGCTGTGTTACAAATAGCGATTTTAAGATGTTGCATAGATGCTTTGAGGTCATATGAGCAATTTCAAAATAAGGACTTTGCTCATCGCGATAGCTCTGTAACCAGATTTCAATGGACTGTGCCACATACTGGGGCGAGTTATGGACAATATAGGCAATATCTCGTTGTACAGTAGCTTCAATCTTGAATATTGCGTCTTGGTCAGATTGTTCGCGGTCAAAATATTCATAAAGGCTGAGGCATGATGCAATTTCATGTTGTTTTAGCAGATCAACAACCTCATGGTATTTACTATTTTGAACGAGTGCTTCAATAAGGATGTAAAAGATTTGTTCTAAATAGTTTTTATCATAGCGTTTGACAAGTGTATCTGGTTCCGGCTTTAAATTCGGCAGGACATCACTATACTCCAAAAATAATTCGATGGCATGGTTGACTAAACGATCATTCGCTATTAAAAAACTTCCATATTCAATTACTCTTGCCGAATCATTATGCTCCGCAGCAGTAATCGCTTGAATATAAGACAAAAGTGTATACTCCTTTTCAGATAGAGCCCATTTCCCTTTACCCCATGAAGCAATAATTTCTTCAACCAGAGAATCCACTTTCCGAAAGTGACGTTTTCCGCCATTAAAATGAGAAATTAAATTATATAAATGAAGTTCTTTTAAATGATAGGAACGAATATTTTCATCATCTAGATACTCTATCAGATGATTGGTAATGATGACGGATTGATTTAAAGTAAAATGGCTCTCCAGCAATAATTTGAAGTGCTTCATCAATTCGTTGACATTATGGATATGATCGAGAGAAGTTTGCATAAATAAAGAATAGATTTTTTTGATAAACAAGACTTCCCAAAATTTATTCGTATCATTAAGAATCGTATGTAAAAAATATTTATTGCCAACCTGATAGAGGTAAAGCTTTCTTAGCCCGCCAACAGACTTTGTCTTAGTCCTCACTTCTTTCCCAAAAACAAGCCCAATGAGATGATCAAACTCTATTCGGTTGTGTATGGTGATGTAATCCCAAATAACTTTCTTCCCGGATTGGGTAGAAAAGAACTCTTCTAAACGATCATTTGCATTTACAAGATCTATTGATGTTTCCTGTAAGCTAGAATGCAAGAATAAATCTACGTTTCCCCAGTACTTTTGAGCAATCTTGAATAGGAGATTTTGGGCTTTCGTCTTCGTCACCAATAGGGATTGAATCGGAAGTAGTGCGCCGAAAATGTCATGATGAAATTCCCCACTGTCACTCAAGCTTAAAACTGCATTTTCAAGAGGTTCACCAATCATGCCTTTGGATTTGTTCAGCAGCAATTCATCAATTTTTAGCATAGGTATCTTCCTTCCGAAGAGAAATCTTAATCAAAATATACCAAATAATCTTGCCCCAATGTGTTGGAAATTGAAAATTACAAATTTTATCATGTTGCTGCTATTTTCAATACGAAAAAACGTCTAGTAAAGGAAAGGAGATCACCTTTATAGACGTTTTGTTATTTTTTAGGGTTGGCCTTTAATGTGAATGCCGATAAAATTGTTGCTATATATACAACAACCGTAAAAATTATACTTCCAATAGGCAGCTCGCCTGTATTTGAATAGGTTCTTATTAAGCTGATCGTAAATAGGATAGAGACAAAAAGACAGATAAAGAAGTGCATTTTATTATTGCGTGTTTTCATATTTAACCTCGTTTAAATGTATTTACTTTGATGGTAACAGAGTTGTGGAAGTGCTGGCAATCCTTTCATGCTACCAAACTGTGCTGAAATTGATGATTGTCGCATAATTGCAACAATAATTTTTTGGCTTTAAAGTTTTGTTATACTTAAGTTTTCATTTTGGGTATAAAAGGTTTCGTAGGTTAGTCGTAAAAGAGGTGGAATCATCTCCATCTTTTTTTGCTTTACTTATGTTTTTCCAATATATCTTCTTAATTAAGAAAGAGGTAAAATAAGAATAATAAAATCGTATACTTGGAAAGGAACAAAAATCGATGATCTACTTATCCATGATATTCTTTCAAATCGTTGCACCGATTTTAGTATTGTTAGTGATTGGTGTGGGATTACAGAAAAAATTCACATTTAATTTAAAAGCAATGTCGCAGTTGCTCACCTATTGCTTTATGCCAATAGCGGTCTTTCTAAATATTTATGAGACCTCTATCCAGTTAAGCGTACTTGGACAGGTGGCATTATTCATTACAATTTTTATAGGAAGCCAAATGGTTTTAAGTCACTATATCGCTAAGCTTCTTGGTCTCGAGCGAAGTGAAACGGCTGTCTTTAAAAATAGTGTTGTCCTGATTAACTCTGGAAATTATGGGATTCCCGTAGCTCAAATGGTTTTTGCCACGCAGCCGATAGGGGTTGCGATTCAGGTAATCCTTGTAATTTTCCAGAATATGACGACCTATACATATGGCTTGTACAATTTAATTTCTGCAACCAAATCAGGTAAAGAGATTTTCAGGGATTTTTTAAAAATGCCGATTGTTCATGCACTTATTTTGGGTGTCCTATTGAACGTATTTAATGTCGAAATACCACAACCTTTCAGGATTCCTCTTGATCATATTTCAGATGGGTTCGTTGCCATGGCACTGATTACACTTGGCGCACAGCTTGCTCAAATTGAATTAAGGACGATGCTGAATAAGACAATCCTGATCAGTTGCTTTACAAGATTGATCATTGGTCCAGCCATGGCTTTAGGTGCAATCTATTTATTGGGAATCGATGGGGTAGTGGCACAGTCGCTTTTGATCGCTAGTTCATTCCCAACCTCAAGAAATAGCTCAAGCCTTGCACTTGAATATGATATAGAATCAAACACAGCAGCCCAAACAGTCTTATTTTCCACCATCGTTAGCTGTTTAACGGTAACATTTGTTATCTATTTATCGACAGTCCTGTTCGGATAAAGGTTATATGGAAATATAGACACTCCTTTTGGAGAATACCCATGGTAACCACTAAAAAATCTTGACGGCACCTTTTTAATCGCAATAAAGCACTCGCTAATATTTTTTGATTAAAAAGGTAGCCAAAGGACATTATCTTAGCATCCTACTTTTTCTACCACCTCAAAAAGCATAGTACTTTAGACCGCACCCTCTTTAGCTGCATAAATTCGCAGAAGATACTAATTTAGTTAAAATTACCTATAACAAAGTTATTCCTTGGAATTAGCGTATAATAAAAAATGGATATTATAAATGGAAAATAACTATAAAAAACATAAATTATAGCCTTTTTGCATTGTTTTCCTTCTTATAATTATTAAATTACTAGTTAGTTTAATAACTGTTAAATATTCTGATATATTATGCTATTATATCAAAGTAACTATTATAGGAGGGTCAAAAGTAACTTCATGAATAAACAAAAAAGAAGAAAAAGTATTAGATTTAATATGACGTTGAAAACGAAATTATGGACAGCGTTTTTATTTGTCCTAATTATACCGGCCGTAATTGTCGGGGCATTTGCATTTAACTTTGCCAAGGGCGTTGTAAGAGAGGATATGGCGCACACTGCAAATCTTTCGGTTACGCATCTAGATCGTACAATCGATAATTTTATCAAACCGAGAATTAGAGATATTGAAGCCCTTGCGGACACAATCAATGCTTCTGAAGTTCAGGTACAAGAGAACTCGAATATAGGAGTTAGTGAAAATGTAACGAATCAACTTACTAACTACGCAAATACCAATCTAGATTCAGAGCTAGTATTTATTGGAACAGAAAAGGGTGTCTATATTAATGTTCCTTCATCATTTAAAAATCCTCCAGACTTTGATCCAACAACTCGTTTTTGGTATCAAGAAGCAATGGAGAATGAAGGAAAAGCGATTATCACAGCACCCTATATCTCATCATCTACGGGAAGCTTAGTGATTTCCATTGCTAAAACAACCAAAGATGGACAAGGCGTAGTAGCTGCAAACGTTAGTTTAGAAGAATTGAAAGAATTAGCAGCGGAAGTCACAGTTGGTAATACAGGCTATGCCTACTTATTAGACGAAGAACAAAAATTTATTTATCATCCTACTAAAGAAATTGGTTCTGTAGCACCAGATAATGTGGAATATACTAACTTATACAAGAGTGATTCAGGAACATTCAATTACTTGGATGAGGATAAAGAGCAAAAGGATATGTTCTTTACTACAAATGAGTTAACTGGCTGGAAAATAGCAGGAACAATGTATTCCAGTGAAGTTGACGAAAATGCAATGCCGATACTCATTAATACAATTATCGTTCTGATAATTAGTTTAATTGTAGGTAGTATTGTGATCATATTTGTTATTCGTTCAATCACAAAACCTATTAATAAATTAATTCATTCGGCAAATAAAGTGGCGGATGGTGATTTTACGGAACAAATTGAGGTTCAGAATGACGATGAAATCGGAAAACTTGGCAACAGCTTCAATAGTATGGTAAATACGTTAACTGGCATTATTGCTAGATTGAAACAAACGATTGATCACTTGGCATCTTCGTCAGAGCAATTAGGAGCAAGTTCTAATCAGACAACTTATGCGACTGAACAAGTGTCTTCAGCCATTCAGGAAATTGCGAGCGGCGTTGAAAAGTCTTCCGAGAAACTAGAGGAAAATGAGAAATCGCTTGAACAAATACTGGAAAGTATCTCTAAAGTATCCGAAAAATCTAAGGATGTAACGCAACTAGCTAGAGAATCTTCTACAGAAGCAGAAGTGGGTAGACAATCGGTAGAAGCAAATCTAGAACAAATGAAATATATCAATGAATCTGTGGGCAAATCGAACGAAATGATACAATCATTATCAGCGCGATCCAAGGAAATTGGTGAAATTCTGAATGTTATAAGTGGAATTGCAGACCAAACTAACTTACTAGCATTAAATGCGGCGATTGAAGCAGCAAGAGCTGGTGAACACGGTAAAGGGTTTGCGGTTGTGGCAGACGAAGTTAGAAAATTAGCTGAACAATCACAATCATCCACGAAACTCATTGGAGAAATTATTTCAAGTATTCAAAAAGACACAGAGATATCAGTGAAAATGATGAGTGAAGTTCTTGTAAATGCAAATCAAGGTTTAGCGGTGACCGAAGAAACATCGGATAAATTCCTGCAAATCATTGAAAATACCCGAAATATTACTCCTGAGATAGAAGAGATGACGGCAACAATGAATAGAATTTCCGTTAGTGTCCAAGATGTAGTGGCGACTGCGAAAACTCTTACAGAAGTAGCGCAGGAAAACGCGGCAAGTTCTGAAGAAGTAGCAGCATCTACCGAGGAACAACTGGCTTCAATGGAAGAAATCAATTCATCCGCTAAATCTCTAACAAATCTAGCAGATGAACTTAAAAATGTTGTACAACAATTCAAGATTTAAAATTGACGCAGAGTTGCTTTATGAAGCAACTCTGTTTTTTTAATCCAAATATGCAAAAAGAGGATTTATGTTCATATATTAAACATAAATCCTCTTATTCGTAATCGAATGAAACAATAGATTACAAAGCTTTAATCTTTGGATTGGATATCAATGATAAGGATGGATAAGCCTTTATTCGATGCTATCTATTAAATTATTGACTTACTGTAGCCAGGTAAGGATTTGAAAGGTCCATGCCATCTAGAGTTAAGCCAAGAGCTTTAGCTACACCTTCACCGTAAGCTGGATCTGCTAAGTAGCAGTGTAGAATGTGGCGGCGTTGAATAAACTCTTCTACACCTTGTAGGTTTTCTGCAGTGTTTTGGAATAGAACTTCTTTTTGCTCTGCAGACATTAAGTTAAATAATTTACCGGGTTGCTCGAAGTAGTTGTTGTCATCTTCGCGGAAGTCGTAGATGTCAGCACCACCGTCTAAAGCTAATGCAGGCTCTTTGTATTGTGGTTGAGCTTGCAGTGCACCATAGCTGTTTGGATAGTAAGAAATTGCACTACCGTTGTTTCCATCAACTCGGCCTTGACCATCGCGGTGGTAAGCCATGAATGGGCAACGTGGTTTATTAACCGGGATTTGATAATGATTTACACCTAAACGGTAGCGAGTTGCATCTTGGTAAGCGAATAGACGAGCCTGCAACATACGGTCAGGTGAGAATCCGATTCCAGGCACTACGTTCGATGGAGCAAATGCTGCTTGCTCTACATCAGCAAAGTAGTTTTCAGGATTTTTGTTTAATTCAAATTCACCAACAGGAATAAGTGGGTACTCAGATTTATACCAAACTTTCGTTAAGTCGAATGGGTTGTCTTTAGAATTGCGAGCTTGTTCTTCTGTCATAACCTGGATGTACATTTTCCATTTAGGGAAGTCGCCTTTTTCGATAGCGTCGAATAGGTCGCGTTGTGAAGATTCGCGATCTTGACCAATCACTTTTGCTGCTTCTTCACCAGATAAGTTTTTGATACCTTGTTCAGTACGGAAGTGGAATTTCACATATACACGCTCATTGTCATCATTGATCATAGAGTATGTGTGGGAACCGAATCCGTGCATGTGACGGTAACCATCTGGAATACCACGGTCGGACATTACGATTGTTACTTGGTGTAATGCCTCTGGTAGGCTAGTCCAGAAATCCCAGTTGCTATTAGCGTTGTGCATATTCGTTTTTGGGTCACGTTTAACAACGTGGTTTAAATCCGGGAAGTGTAATGGATCGCGGAAGAAGAATACAGGCGTATTGTTACCTACTAAATCCCAGTTGCCTTCTTCAGTGTAGAACTTAAGTGCAAATCCACGGATATCACGCTCTGCATCAGCCGCTCCACGTTCACCAGCTACAGTAGAGAAACGGGCGAACATCTCTGTTTGTTTCCCAACTTCAGAGAAAATTTTTGCTTTTGTATATTTTGTAATGTCATGAGTTACTGTGAATGTACCAAATGCACCTGAACCTTTGGCATGCATACGGCGTTCTGGAATAACTTCACGGTTAAAATTCGCTAATTTTTCAATTAAAAATACGTCTTGTAATAGAATTGGGCCACGGCGACCAGCTGTCAACACATCATCATTGCTTACAACCGGAGTACCAGTAGTAGTAGTTAAACGTTGATTATTATTTGTCATTTTTTGTACCTCCTAAATGAAATAAATCTCTTCAAAAATGAGTATAACAAAACCAAATCATAATTTCTACTAAATTATAATAATTCTTTTTAAGAAGTATTTATATTTAACTGATTATTTCTGATATTGCATGTTAGTAGCATGGAAATTGACTGCCTTTTTAGTGATGAGTTGAAGTTGAAACTTCTATGTTAGGCGTTAGCGAGAGATTCTGATACATTTGTTATTGGCGATCCCTATGTATTATTTTAATAGAATAATATGTGTAAATAATGTGAGGAAATTCACTCTTATTGAAAAAAATCGTTCTAATTGAAAATGAAGTTGAATTTCGTTTCTCGTCTATTCTTTATAACTATTATTATATAAGATAAATATTAAGTTTGAAAAGAATAAAACCCGTTGTGAATGAGGGGGAGTGCTAAATTCTAATTTCATGATTCAAGGTGGTCGGAAGGGGAGCGATAAAGCATTTTATGCAGGGAGTTTGTGGTGGCGAAGGTCTTCATAGTGTGGATGAAGCACTTTGTGGAGGTAGTTTGTGGTAGGGGAGAACTGCATTAGTGTAGATGAAGCGCTTTATGAGGTGATTTGTGGTGGAGGAGTACTTCATTGTGTGGATGAAGCACTTTGTGAGGTGATTTGTTAGTGGAGAAGGTCTTCATAAGGAGGATGAAGCACTTTGTGGAGGTAGTTTGTGGTAAGGAAGGACTTCCTGAGCAGAATAAAGCACACTGTATAAGGTTGTATCTAGTTGGATCAAGGTGACTGTTACTAATCGCACCCTAAAAGAGACAAACTAAGGCGCCACCAAGCCCGAACCGTCACCAACCATCCCCTAAAGGGACAAATCAAAGCTTCGCTAAGTCCGAACTGTCTCGGAACCGCCCCCTAAAGTAACGAACCAAAGCGCCATCAAGCCCCAAACTTTCTTAATTCCATCAGCTCTAAACCGGTCACTGCAAAACTCACATCGAAAACAAGACCTCAATCCCATCCAGCTATAATTTTGTCTATTCTTAGTCATATATATAATTTACATCTTTTAGCTGGCCACTCTTTCATTGAGTTCGTGAAATTCAATCCTATAAAATAGGACTATGGAGGGACGGACCATGACCCAATTATATGAGCAAAATGAAAAGCAACGTAAAGAAGCAATTGAATTTTTAACTTTATATAAGAATGAAACCGCTTTAACCGATGATTGGTTAAGGAATCGATTAGTGGAAATCGAACAAGATCAAACATATATCCCAACAACGGAAGAACTAATATTTGGTGCAAGGATTGCATGGAGAAATAGTAATCGTTGTATAGGAAGACTCTTTTGGAACTCTTTGCAAGTTTTTGATGAACGTCAATTAGAGACTGAGGATGAAATCTACCAGGCATTGCTTCAACATATTGAATACGCGACAAATGGCGGGAAAATTCGGCCGACGATTACCGTTTTCAAACCCAATTGCATAAGAATCTGGAACTATCAATTAATCCGTTATGCGGGATACGAAACTGAGAATGGGATAGTTGGCGACCCAGATTCCATCCAACTTACAAAGGTGTGCGAGGACCTGGGATGGAAAGGTGAGGGAACACCCTTTGATGTATTACCGTTAGTTATTCAAATAGGCAACAACAAGCCTGCCCTATATAATATTCCCAAAGAATATGTATTGGAAGTGGCTATCCGTCATCCTCAATATGAGGAACTATCCCGGCTTAATCTAAAATGGTATGCAGTGCCAATGGTTTCCAATATGAAGTTGAGTGTGGGTGGAATCGAATTTCATGCAGCGCCATTTAATGGCTGGTATATGGGCACCGAAATAGGGGCGAGGAATTTCGCGGATGTGAATCGCTATAATTTATTGCCAACTGTTGCAGAAATAATGGATCTTGATACAAAATCAAATATCTCTCTTTGGAAAGATCGCGCTCTTGTAGAATTGAATCTTGCCATACTTCATTCCTTTAAAGCCGATGGAGTTAGTATCGTCGATCATCATACTGCAGCCCAACAATTTGAATTATTTGAACAACAAGAAGAAGCAGCGGATCGTCAGGTCACAGGGAATTGGTCGTGGTTGATTCCACCAATTTCACCGGCAACTACCCATATTTTCCATAAACCGATTGAGAATCTCATAAAAAAACCAAACTACTTTTATCAAAAAAATCCCTTTTGAATAAAAAAGGAGCCTCTCTTCATTTCAATGAGAGGGCTCCTTCTCTTGTTATTATTCGATTTAATCACACACTATCGTTTCTTTAAAATCATGTCGATTAATTCATCACGGTTGATTAAATACACGTCATTTGACTCGGCCAGTTTTTCGGCTTGTTTTGTGAAATAACTATTTGTTACAACCCATCCTTGAGTTGCTTCGTACATTCTTAAGGCACCGATAATCTCCTGGACGGCTTTTACGCCAACGGTTCCAGAGTAGCGTTTCGCCTGGACAGCAATAATATCCTCTCGATCCTCCAGGATTAAATCAGCCCCATAATCTCCCGAGGCCTTAGTATAGGAAACATGATAGCCGCGTTTAGTAAAAAGGCGACCCAAGTATTCCTCAAACTCTTCACCTGTCATTTCATCAATTTCCCTAATGCCGGCTTTTCTTAATCGCGCCGATCCTCTTGTACTTAGCCAAATCTTAAAAATGATGAGCACAAGCAGGAAAGTAACTACAGCGGCAAGGGCGCCGTTTGTTGTGCCGGTATAGCGCCAGCCGGCATAGCCAATCGCAAGTAGGACGAGTATTGGAATTAATCGAAATCGTGATTTCTTTTTTTCTTTGTTCTTTTCCAACAAGGTAAACCCCTTTAACTTACAATTTATATTATTGTAACACAAAAAGGGTACATACGTTTGCTTTTAGCACTTTAGAGCTTTATAAATAACGATCCTTTGCACTTATAAATCCAGTGAAGAATAAAATGAGCGCTGATACGATAAATAGAATGTTTGGCGAATCCCAGCTACCAGTCACATCATGCAGAAATCCGAATAATACCGGTCCTGCAGCGGCGAGCAAGTAGCCGATTGATTGTGCGAACCCGGAAATTTGTGCTGCTTCATAGGCAGTTTTTGTCCGTAAAGTAAAGAGCATCATTAGGATTCCAAATGAAGCACCACCAGCTAATCCAATACAAATCATCCATAATACGCTGAAATCAGTAAGTTCAAGAAATAGCCCTACAAATCCTATGATATAAAGAATGGTAAACATATAGACAAATGGACGTTGAGAACGCAATTTTTCGGCAAAAATCGGCATTAGGAATGTCATCGGAATTTGCGACATCTGCATCACCGAAGTTAACCAGCCGGCCTTGTCGGCACTATACCCTTGTGAAACCAATATTTCCGGCAACCAGGAGACGGAACAATAAAATAACAGGGATTGGAATCCCATAGCAATTGCAATTGCCCAGGCTAGAGGCTTTTTCCATATTTTAATCTCAGGTGTACTGTCCTTCGAATTGTTTGAAATTGTTTTTAAGTCAACTTTTTCCCCGCGAAGCAGCGGGAACCATGTAACCAGTGTAATCAAAGTTAAAATGATGGATATGGATAGCGCACCCTGCCAGCCCCAAGAAGTATTATTTGCGATTGGATTACTGATCCCCACAGCGACAGCAGCTGAAATATTCATCGAGACAGTATAAATTCCTGTTAGTAATCCAATATGCAACGGGTACTTTAATTTAAAGAACCCGGGAACTAATACATTACCAAAAGAAATGGCAATCCCGATTAAAGCCGTTCCGATAATTAGCAGTGATGTAGTTCCAAGAGAACGTAAAATAATGCCGATAGCAAGCAAAATAATCGAATAAAACAATGTATATTCCATGCCGATTCTTCGTGAAATTCGTGGTGCGAATGGGGATACCACCGCAAAAGCAAGCAATGGAATCGTAGTTAAGAAGCCTGCAAGGACATTTGAAATCCCGAGTCCTTCCCGAATGGAAGAGATAACGGGCCCAACCCCGGTTAATGGCGATCTCATTGTACTTGCCAGGAAAATAATTGCTACGACGAAAACCAATGTCGAAGTTGTAAGGTGCAACTTTTTCGTTTTATGCGTTGTATTTGTTGTAGCCATATTATCCCTCCGTAATGTATGTGAAAATTCTACAAATTAAAAAATGTATTTTTTCATGTTAAACTATTATTTAAACCAACTTCTATCTTACATCTTAACGTAACTTTGGGATAGTGGTGATTTCAATAAAATCACATAGCTTCGATGTATGTACAACTAGAGCTTATTCATGAAAGCCTACGTAAACTTCCATAGAAAAACGTATTCCAAGAGATGTTAACTTTACTCTCAAAAGGTATGTGGAGAACTTTTAACCTGTTAGGCACACCTTATAGAAAAGTGAGTATTACTATTAAGGTTAACATACCATCGCACTTGTGATGGTTTTTATTTTTAGGGCAAAGACGTTTCTATCGGAAAGATGGACATACTGAAATAGAGTGTATTTTAAAGGAGATTTTTTTCATGAGTGACAAAAATAGAAAGAAGAATACTCAACCTGAGCTTAAAAGGGGCTTGAAAAGTCGTCATATTACGATGATTTCTCTTGGTGGAACAATAGGGACAGGCTTATTTCTGGCTAGTGGAGCTTCCATTGCAGAGGCTGGTCCAGGTGGTGCGCTTGTTGCATACGCAGTGATTGGGATTATGGTGTATTTCCTGATGACAAGTCTTGGGGAAATGGCAGCCTTTATGCCAACATCAGGGTCATTTAGTACATATGCAACAAAATTTGTAGACCCTGCCTTTGGATTCGCTATGGGATGGAATTATTGGTACAACTGGGCAATAACAATTGCCGCTGAAATATCGGCTGTCTCGCTTATTATGAAGTATTGGTTCCCTGATAGTTCATCGGCTCTATGGACATTCTTATTTATTGCGATTGTATTAACATTTAATCTGTTATCAGTAAGAGCTTATGGAGAAAGCGAATACTGGTTTGCAATGATTAAAGTGATGACAGTCATCGTATTTATTGTTGTTTCGTTCTTAATGATCTTTGGTATTTTGCAAGGTCATGATCCAATTGGATTTGAGAACTTCTTTGTGGGAGATGCTCCATTTAATGGCGGGTTCCTTGCCATTTTCGGTATTTTCTTAGCAGCAGGTTTTTCGTTCCAAGGCACGGAATTGTTGGGAATCACCGCAGGGGAAACCGATGACCCGGGGAAAAATATCCCGAAAGCTGTTCGTTCTGTATTCTGGAGGATTTTATTATTCTACATTTTAGCTATTTTAGCTATTGGCTTACTGATTCCATATACAGATTCAAGACTGTTGTCTGAGGATATCGCAGTTTCACCATTTACATTAGTGTTTGATAAACTAGGAATTGCTTTTGCGGCTTCAGTAATGAACGCAATCATTTTAACGGCAATGCTTTCTGCAGGAAACTCTGGACTTTATGCTTCGTCCCGTATGCTTTGGCAGCTAGCGGTAGATGGCAAAGCGCCAAAAATCTTTGCTAAGCTATCGAAACGAGGAATTCCTGTCTATGCTTTACTAGCAACATTAGCTGTGGGATGTCTAGCGTTTTTATCATCCTACTTTGGTGATGGTGTTGTATACATGTGGCTTCTAAATGCATCCGGTTTGTCAGGATTTATCGCATGGGTAGGTATTGCCATCAGCCATTACCGTTTCCGTAAAGCGTATGTATTGCAAGGGCATGATGTAAACTTGCTTCCATATAAAGCGAGATTTTATCCATTCGGTCCATTATTTGCCTTGATCGTTTGTATAATTGTGATTGTTGGACAGAACTATACAGCATTTTCACTAGGATCGATTGATTGGTATGGAATTGCTGTTTCCTATATAGGGATTCCGCTCTTCATTGCTTTATGGTTAGGCTACAAAGTTAAATATAAAACGAAAATCGTACCTTTAGATAAGTGCGATGTTGATACACATAGATAAAATTAGTAAATCGGTAAAATTCAATTGATGGGTTTTACCGATTTTTTATGTATCCTACTTGTATTTTTTCATTTTTGATAAACGTCCTTGTTATAATGGACATAGAAAATCTAGTATCAGATGTAAAGGGAGTAGAGAATATGGCAATATCAACGGGCTTTTTAAAAAAAATTCAGAGATGGGTAATAGACAATGAATCAGGAGAAGTCTTATTTTTGCCATTTCAGGCACAAGGCAACCCATACAAATCAAGGGTGTTGCTGGTAGGCGCATTTCCAGAGCCGCTGTTACAAGTAAATGCTGCGGATTTTCCCATATTGGCGGAAACTTTAGTGGATAAAGATTTATTCACGGACTTATTTCGGGATGAAATTGAAGAAGCATCCCGGGAATATAAAGGTGCCATAAATTTTGCATCTTATGTAGCGGAGGCTTTAAATGAACAGGTCGTCCTCTCAAGTATTAACTGTTTGAACTTGGAAAGTACCGAATTGAAACAATTAAAAAAAGACAAAGATCCGCTATATTTAGACGGTTTTACTATATTCAAAGAAGTTGTTGATGAATTCGAACCGGAAGTCCTAATCGTCCAAGGCTCAAGTGCATTCAAACTGTTTATCGAGCAATTTAAAGCCCGGTTAGTAGATCTTGAAGTTGATGACCTAGCTTTGTCGGTGCAGGCATTGGAGCAAAAAGGGGTTATTGCCAAGCTAGAATTGGACAGTGGCAAAATTGTGAATATATTAGTTTGCAGAAGTATGGGGGCCTATGGTAAAGAAGGGAAAACCTTTGGAGAATTCAAAGCAAATCTTAAACAATTATTAAAATAATCGGCAATAAAAAGGGTATTTTGGAAGTAAAGACGAACATTATACTGGGAGTTCATATAATAAATAGCTAATTTCCGAATAATTAGAATCATTTTATTATTTAGTATGTTATTGCATTCAATCGAATCCATGTTTATAATGAGGACATTCTTAACGAAAACTTAACATTTAGCTGTTCACAACAGCTTTAATATTTCACTCATATAATGGCGAGGATATGGCTCGCAAGTTTCTACCGACTTACCGTAAATAAGTTGACTATGAGAGAGACAATGTTTAGATTCGAATGCACTGTTATAAGCAATTTCGACTCTATTAACTTTCGAACCTTCAACTCGAAAGACTTGTTCTGCTCATAGCGGAATAAGTTTTTCGAGTTTTTTTTGTTATTTACTAAGGATTAGGATGGAGAATCACTATCCAATACCGCAGCCTACCATATAAGCTGCGCACTATATTAAGAAGTTTTAGAAGTAATAACTTTAATGAGCAAAGTAAAAGATAAAGAGAGGAAATCTAGCATGCAACTATTAAAAGAAAAAATTCTTAAAGAAGGAAAAGTTCTATCAGATACAGTCTTAAAGGTAGATTCTTTTTTAAACCATCAAATAGATCCATTGCTTATGAAAGAAATTGGTGAGGAATTTGCAAATCGCTACACAGATGAAGTCATCACAAAAATTTTAACAATTGAATCTTCAGGTATTGCGCCAGCGACCATGCTGGGACTGACAATTGGGGCACCGGTTGTTTTTGCACGTAAAAGAAAATCGTTAACACTTTCAGGGAATCTATATTCCTCAAATGTACATTCGTTTACAAAGAACGAATCGAATGAAATTTCAGTATCCAAAGAGTTTTTATCGGCAGATGATAATGTATTGATCATTGATGATTTTTTAGCAAATGGAGAGGCCGTAAAAGGGTTGCTTGATATTGCAGAACAGGCTGGCGCGAATGTAGTTGGCGTTGGGATTGTTATTGAAAAAGGCTTCCAGCAAGGCGGAATGCTTTTGCGTGAACAAGGAATTCGTATTGAATCTTTAGCGAACATTAAATCTTTAGCAAATGGACAAGTAGAGTTTTTCGATTAATAACAACTACATCGGTAGAACATTAGGAGGATATTGTTCACATGAATAATGTAAAAGCAACAACACTTGGTATTCAACATTTACTTGCGATGTATGCGGGCGCCATTTTAGTTCCATTGATTATCGGAGGGGCTTTAGGATTCGACTCAACGCAAATGACGTATTTAGTAGCAATTGATATTATGATGTGTGGTATTGCAACTCTTTTACAAGTCATGAGAGGGAAAGCATTTGGTATCGGTTTACCGGTTGTATTAGGCTGTACGTTTACGGCGGTAAGTCCAATTATTGCAATTGGTTCTGATAAAGGAATTGGCGCTATTTATGGGGCAATCATTGCTTCAGGGATAATTGTTATTATAATCTCCGGTGTTTTTGGGAAACTAGTGAAATTCTTCCCCCCAATCGTAACAGGATCTGTCGTAACAATCATCGGTATTTCATTAATTCCAGTAGCAGTGAACAACATGGGTGGCGGTCAAGGTGCAGCTGATTTTGGTTCAGCTTCAAATGTATTCCTGGCTATGCTTACATTGCTTTTCATTCTATTAATCTATCGTTTTACTACAGGGTTTGTTCGTTCTATTTCGATATTGCTTGGACTAATAGTAGGGACGGTTATTGCAGCTTTCCTAGGGAAGGTCGACTTTGCGCCAGTTATGGATGCTTCTTGGTTCCATATGGTGCAACCATTCTACTTTGGAACACCAACATTTGATGTGGGTGCAATTATTACAATGACATTAGTAGCAATGGTATCTTTAGTAGAATCATCAGGTGTTTATTTCGCGCTAAGTGATATTACAAAGAAATCAGTAGACTCAAAAGATTTATCGCGTGGATATCGTTCGGAAGGTTTAGCTTCAATCATTGGCGGGATTTTTAACGCCTTCCCTTACACAACATTTTCTCAAAATGTTGGACTAATTAAAATGACAGGTGTTAAAGAGCGTAAAGTAATCTTCATTACAGGTGCTATGTTAGTAGTACTTGGTTTCTTGCCAAAAGTAGCAGCACTAACAACAATTATTCCAACTGCTGTATTGGGCGGGGCAATGCTAGCGATGTTCGGTATGGTTGTAACTCAAGGAATTACAATGCTTGCGCCTGAAATTATGCGTTCTCCAGAGAATGCAATGGTAGCAGCAATTGCAGTTGGTTTAGGTGCAGGAGTTGTATTTGTTCCAAACATCTTCGCGGTATTACCGGAATGGGCTTCAGTTTTAACTTCAAACGGAATTGTATGTGGCTCCGTAACGGCAATTGTCTTAAATATTCTATTTAACATGATTGGACCGAAAAAAGTAGATGCCATGCACACACCAACATTGGAAGTAGAGTAAAATATACAGGGTAATCTCATAGGGTGTCACGCCCCATGAGATTACCCTTTTTAAATGCTTTGAATTTCCCCTAAGGTAGGTAATGCCTCAATGGCCCCAACTTTTTCGCAAACCTTTGCGGCTGCCTTATTGCTAAATTGTACAATGTCTTGCCAATCCTGATAGCTTAATGATTCAGGACTATCCAATTTACCAAGCTGATAAAGAGTTGCCCCAACAAAGGCATCGCCAGCTCCTGTTGTATCCACGGCTTGTATCGGGATACTAGGGATAATGGTAGCGGCGCCTTTGCAGGAAAGGTAAGTCCCATCTTTTCCAAGAGTGATTGCAATGCATTTAGCACCAAGGTTGTGGAGCTCGGTAACTGCTTTTGGTATATCCTTTTCATTGGTTAATAGAAACAGCTCTTCATCACTTACCTTTAAAAAATCACATTTGGCGATTAAATCCCGAGCCAACTTTACGAATTCAGCTTCATGGCCTTTCCACAAGTCGGAACGAAAATTAGGATCAAAAGAGATATAGCACTGATTGTCTTTAGCTGCATCAAGCAATGTTCTATAAGTCTGTTGTAATGGACCTGGAAGAAGGGCGGTGGCAGAGCCAAAGTGGACAAGCTTCACCGTATTGAAAATATGAAGCGGTACATCCTCAACCGACAAATTGGCATCAGCACCACGATTGAAAATAAAATCACGCTGTCCATCCTCCTGCAATGAAACAAAGGCCAAAGTGGTGGGATGGCTATTATCCTTTAATAGGAGAGTTGTATGTACATTTAGTTGCTCCAGCGTGTTTTGAAGAAAATCGCCAAAGGCATCATTACCGACTTTACCACAAAAATGAGCTTCTCCACCAAGTTTCGCGATTGCAGCACAGACATTTGCTGGGGCTCCTCCAGCTCTTTTCGTAAACGTATCGCTATCTAACAAGCTTGCCTTTCGATCAATGCTGAAAAAATCGATCAAAAGTTCCCCTATACATAAAATTGGATGGTTCATGGGAGTAATTCCTTTCTAATTGCGAATTTATTTCCATTATAAAGCTTCAGTAGGAAAGGTAGAAGGCAAAGACTTAGGAGGCATAACATTCATGAAACGCGTTTTAGAGGCAAAATCTATTCCAAAATGATGTTCATAAGGGGGATGAAACGCGTTTTGGAGCAAAGTCCATTTTAAAGTGATGTTCATAAGGGGGATGAAACGCGTTTTGGAGCAAAGTCCATTTTAAAGTGATGTTCATAAGGGGGATGGAAACGCGTTTTGGAGCAAAATCCATTCCAAAATGATGTTCATAAGGGGGATGAAACGCGTCTTGGAGCAAAATCCATTCCAAGATGATGTTCATAAGGCGGATGAAACGCGTTTTGGAGCAAAATCCATTCCAAAATGATGTTCATAAGGGGGATGAAACGCGTTTTGGAGGCAAAATCCATTCCAAAATAATGTTCATAAGGGGGATGAAACGCGTTTTGGAGCAAAGTCCATTTTAAAGTGATGTTCATAAGGGGGATGAAACGCGTTTTGGAGCAAAATCCATTCCAAAATGATGTTCATAAGGGGGATGAAACGCGTTTTGGAGAAAAGTCCATTCCAAAGTGATGTTCATAAGAGTGATGAAACGTGTTATGGAGTAAAATCCATTTTAAAGTGATGTACATATGAAGGATGAAACGTAGTTAGGAGCATATCCATTCCGAAACACAGTTCAATCCCCAGATGAAGAAAACATCACCCAGCTCTCCCAAAACATCAAAAACCAGGCGGAAGCATAACGTTTTTTCCAGCCTGGTTTACAATGAACTGCCTTATTCTTGCAAAGTATGATTACTCCGCATTTGGATAAATCATTTTCTTCGGATCGATATATTCATCGAATTGTTCTTCCGTTAATAATCCAAGCGAAAGGGTTGCCTCTTTTAAAGTCGTACCATCCTTGTGAGCTTTTTTCGCAATTTTTGCGGCATTTTCATAGCCAATATAAGGGTTCAGGGCCGTGACTAGCATCAATGAATTTTCAAGGTTTCGTTCAAGTACCTCTTTATTTGGCTCGATTCCAATTGCACAGTTATCGTTAAATGACTTCATTGAATCGGCTAGAAGACGAGCAGATTGCAGGAAATTATAAATGATAACAGGCTTAAAGACATTTAACTCGAAATTCCCTTGGGAGGCAGCAAAAGCAATTGTTGCATCATTTCCAACCACTTGCGTGACAACCATTGTCATCGCTTCACTTTGAGTAGGGTTGACTTTCCCTGGCATAATGGAACTTCCAGGTTCGTTCTCAGGAATCGTAATTTCGCCAATTCCGCTTCTTGGTCCACTTGCCAGCCAACGTACATCGTTTGCAATCTTCATTAAATCCACTGCAAGAGCCTTCAATGCACCATGAGCTGATACGATTTCATCATGGCTCGTTAGTGCGTGGAATTTGTTTTCTGAAGACTTAAAGGACATGCCGGTTAAGGAACTTATCTCTTGTGCAACCATGTCGCCAAACTTGGGATGTGCATTAATGCCTGTACCAACAGCAGTTCCACCAATAGCAAGATCCTTTAAAAATTGCGTATTGACCATAATCATCTTTTCGGATTTAACAAGCATATGATGCCAGCCGCTAATTTCCTGGCCTAACGTCAGAGGTGTAGCATCCTGTAAGTGAGTGCGACCAATTTTAATAATATCGTTAAATGCATCCGACTTTTCTTTCAAAGTCGCTTTTAATAGTTGAAGTCGGGGCATTAAATAGTTTTCAACAATTTCAACCGCAGCGATATGCAAAGCAGTAGGGAATGTATCGTTTGAGCTTTGTGATTTGTTTACATCGTCATTCGGGTGAATTCGCTCGGCACTGCCTTGTTCTTCAAGCAATTGGTTGGCACGGAAGGCAATCACTTCATTTACATTCATATTGGATTGTGTACCACTGCCTGTTTGCCATACTACTAGAGGGAAGTGTTCGTCCCATTTACCGGCAAGAATTTCATCAGCTGCAGCAACAATAGCATCCGCTTTAACAGCGGCAAGCTTGCCTAATTTTTTATTTGCAATTGCAGCTGATTTTTTTAAAGTTGCAAAAGCACGTATAATTTCAATCGGCATTTTTTCTTCGCCAATTTGAAAGTTTTCTCTACTTCGCTGAGTTTGAGCGCCCCAAATTTTGTCTGCTGGTACACGTACTTCACCCAGTGTATCTTTTTCAATACGAAATTCCATTCTATCAACACTCCTTTAATAGTATATATGTATGCTATACCCGAAATTAGAAGCCAAAATAGCAAATGGCAAACCTTTAGTAGATTTGCCATTTTCCATCAAATTTATTCGAGAGTCTGAGGGGTTCGTCTCGAAAGAGTAACTTTATACGATAATGATAATCATTATCAATTAAATTGTCAACACTTTTCAGATAGATTATTCATGTTTATTAAGAAATTGAGTTTTCAAAAATATGGCATAGTAATGAGCTAAATAGACTATTTTTATTTTTGTATACAAAAAAACTATTGTAAACTAGTAATTCGCAATGTAATATAATCATATCGATTTACTATGAATTAAAATTGAATAGGGAGTGAGATTGTGTCTTACATGATAATTACCGGACTACTTTGTGGAGCATTACTGGGCTTCGTTATGCAAAGAGGTCGTTTTTGTTTAACAGGTGGATTCCGTGATATGTATATAGCAAAAAATAACCGCATGTTTTATGCACTGCTAATTGCCATTGCTGTGCAAAGTGTGGGAGTATTTTTACTTATAGATTTAGGTGTATTTGAATATTCTGCTGGCTCTTTACCAATTCTTTCGGTCATAATTGGTTCATTTATTTTCGGTATTGGGATTATTCTAGCGGGAGGCTGTGCAACTGGTACTTGGTATCGTGCCGGGGAAGGCTTAATTGGTAGCTGGATCGCATTAGCTGGCTATATGTTAATGAGTACAATGATGAAGTCAGGTGTTTTTGCACCTTTCAATCAACAAGCACAGGCAAGCGCCGTATTCCCAACTAACTCAATTGCCGAAACTTTTGGCATCAACCATTGGGTAATCATTCTCCCATTCGTTGCGATCGTTGGATTTATTGTATATAAACAACTAACTAAGCCTAAAGTAGTTGTTCCCTCTTTAAAACCGAAACGTACGGGATTAGCTCACATTTTATTTGAAAAACGTTGGCATCCATTTGTAACGGCAACATTAGTCGGTATCATTGCTTTAATTGCATGGCCATTAAGTGCCGCAACAGGACGTGTCTTTGGTTTGGGGATTACAACACCATCAGCTAATATTCTTCAATATTTAACTACGGGTGATCAAGGTAACCTAAACTGGGGTGTATTCTTGGTACTGGGCATTTTTGCAGGATCATTTATTGCGGCGAAAGCAAGTAAAGAATTCCGTTTCAGAATGCCTGATGTAAAAACTGGGATTAATAGCTTTATCGGCGGGAATTTAATGGGTGTCGGTGCAAGTCTTGCAGGTGGCTGTTCAATCGGGAACGGGTTGGTAATGACTGCAATGATGACTTGGCAAGGTTGGATTGGTCTGGTATTCATGATATTAGGTACTTGGACAGCATCTTACTTTGTATTTGTACGCCCGCGTCAAAAAGCAAAGGCAGCGAAACTAAAAGAACAGGTAACGCCTGCATAAACTTTAAGAGGAGGAAAAGTCATGCAAAAGACTTTAGAGGTAAAAGGAATGGTTTGCCCATTTCCACTAATAGAAGCACAAAATGAGATTGAAGAAATGAACTCGGGTGATGTACTGGTAGTGGAATTTGATTGCACACAAGGAACAGAGTCAATTCCTTCTTGGGCAGCAGAAGCTGGTCATACTGTTACGAACTTCGAGCAATTAGATGAAGCATCTTGGACAATTTCAATTCAAAAGAAATAATATAATATAATATAATATAATATAAACACCGCTTGAGCGAAGCGCCAATGGCATTCGAACAAAGCGGTGTTTTTACATGGTATTCACCTAATTGTCACCTCAAAATTAAACAATTTTAACATAGAAGTCTTGGCCGATTACGCTTTTAACATTCATGTCTTTCGTATTTTGATAGTAATTTACGATACTTTTTGCAAGACCTGCATGCCCATTCAAATAAGTGCCTCGAGCTATTTGTTTTCCTGGATTATGGAATTCGAAATAAAGCTTCGTATCATGGGACATGCTCTCCAAAATTCCTACAAAATCATCAAATGGAATATGCACTCCACTAGTGTAACAGCACTCTCTTCTGTACGTATCATGGGATACATTGATCGGTTTCGGTTCCTTTACAAATCTGATTTGCTGCATAGCATCATCTCCTTCAAAATTCTTAATGTTTTGGATTTCATATCATTATAACAAAAAAAGAATAAAAAGACAGAAAATTTAATCAATTTATTTTGTTTTTAGAAAAAACGATTGAATAATTGATCAAGCTAGAAGGGTGAAGAAAGAAGAAGGTATGTCTGAGGACAATAAGTGAATCATCAACCGACACTATCAAGATGAAATGTGCGCTACCAATCCTGTCTTTGCATTTCCTCTGCAATCGATTGTAAGTCGTAGGCATTAATTTCTATTATCTTATAGTTATGCTGCTCCTCATACTTTTGTGCAAGTTTCTTTATATATTTCGGAGAGCCTTCATTGTCTTCATCATAGACCAACAGCAAGCCATCTGTGTTTTGAATAATGAACTTATCTTTCTCGATAAATTGCCAAGGAGCCTCATAAGGTCTTTTCGTAACACTGGTTACAAAATCTGCCTTTGAAACAATATCGTGATATTTTTGCTGTTTTTGCTCGTTCCAGTTCTTTTCCTGATCTAAAAAAGGTGTGATAACGGAATATTTTAAATTAGGATATTCATTTTTCAAATCAATTATGACTTCTGCTGCCCAAGTTTCTACCCCTTGCTGCCCACTAATCACTACCCATTCCAGCCCCTCGTCAAACAAAATTCTTAATTCATTTTCGATTGCTTTCTTAATAACCGGTATGCCGGGATGTTTATCATTAAAAATACCGAGTTCATGAGAACGGTATCCAGATATATAGATTGTTTGCATAAACGTGGCTCCTTTCGATTCTTTTCTATCTTAACGTAAGTAAAAGGCTATCCGAAAATATTTCGAACAGCCTTTTTGGATACCTGTTATGCAAATACAGTTTTGATTTTTTCTAAAGCCCAATCTATTTCTTCTTTTGTAATGATTAATGGAGGAGCAAATCGAATGACAAAATCATGAGTCTCTTTGCATAACAATCCCAGGTCCTTTAATTGCTCACAGAATGAACGAGCAGGAACCGTTAACTCTACACCAATAAATAATCCACTGCCACGTACTTCCTTAATGGAAGGGTGGTTAATGGAGCGTAATTGTTCCTGGAAATAGTTACCCAATTCCAATGAGCGTTCAGTTAATCTTTCCTCTTCAAGAACTTCTAATGAAGCGATTGAAACTGCACAAGCAAGCGGGTTGCCGCCGAATGTTGAACCGTGGGAACCTGGGTTTAAGACGCCAAGTATATCGCTATTTGCCACAACAGCGGAAATCGGCAATACACCTCCACCAAGAGCCTTCCCAAGGATAATCACGTCTGGATTTACCTCTTCCCACTGGTGAGCGAACATTTTACCTGTACGAGCAAGCCCGGTTTGAATTTCATCAGCGATGAATAGGACATTGTTTTCTTTACAGATCTGTTCGACTTCTTTTAAGAATCCTTTTGGAGGCATGACAATTCCAGCTTCGCCCTGAATTGGCTCCACGATAAATGCTGCTGTATTTGGCGTAATCGCAGCCCTTAGAGCCTCGGCGTCACCGTAAGGAATTAATTGGAATCCTGGCAGAAGTGGTCCAAAACCTTTTTTGTATTCTGCATCAGATGACAGGGAAACTGCTCCCATTGTCCGGCCGTGGAAATTGCCATTACAGCCGATAATTTCGGCCTTGTTGTCCTCTACACCTTTTACATTATAGGCCCAGCGACGTGCAACTTTTATTGCAGATTCTACAGCTTCAGCACCCGTATTCATTGGCAATACCATATTTTTTCCAGTTATTTTTGTTAGCTTCTCATACCATGGACCAAGCTGGTCATTATGGAAAGCACGGGAAGTTAAAGTAGCACGATTAGCTTGGTCAATGAGTGCCCCAATAATCTTAGGGTGACGATGCCCTTGATTTAGTGCAGAATAAGCAGAAAGCATATCCATATATTTATTGCCTTCAGGATCTTGTACCCATACTCCCTCGGCTTCTGAAATCACAATTGGCAGTGGATGATAGTTATGTGCACCAAATTTTTCTGTTTGCTCGATTACATTAGCTGATTTTGTCGACATTTAAATTCCCCCTTAAAATTCTCTTTCTAGTATCATATTTTAATAAGCAATTTTCATGCCAACTTTAACCTTCAATGAAAATAACTAATTTTATGAACTTGCCAAATAATTTTGCGCAAAATTTATAGCAATTCCATCTTTTTAGCAAAATATTTTTACAGTATGATAGGAATGAGGTGATGAAAATTGAATCACGGTAAGAAAGTTATGAAAGAATTATATGAAGAAATTATCGAGCGTGTCGGTGTTGGAATTCATGCTGTTAATCGTGATGGGAAAACCATTATCTACAATAAAAAAATGCGTGAAATGGAAGTAATGGAGAAAGAAGATGTTCTGCACAAAGATGTCCGGGATGTCTTTCAATTTCAGGAAAACCAAAGCAGTACACTATTAAAATCATTGCAGCAAGGCGAGGAAATCGTCAATGTCAAACAAACCTATTTTAATAATCGCGGTGTAGAAATAACGACCATTAATAATACATTTCCGTTAACGGTTGATGGGAAGATTTATGCAGCTGTAGAAATCGCAACAGACGTTACAAGGATGGAACGATTGATGCGCCAAAACCTTAGACAAACGAAAACAGACTTTACGTTCCATCATATTATAGGAAAAAGCAGTGAGATAAAAGAGGTAATAGATTTAGCGAAACGTGCAACACGAACCAATTCCAATGTCTTGATAATCGGTGAAACCGGTACAGGGAAAGAATTGTTTGCACAAAGCATTCATGCAGAAAGTGAACGTTCAGGAGCTCCTTTTATCACACAAAACTGTGCCGCATTGCCAGATACATTGATTGAGGGAATTCTATTTGGCACGACAAAAGGTGCATTCACCGGTGCGATTGACAGTCCGGGATTATTTGAGCAAGCACAGGGTGGCACGTTATTGCTGGATGAATTGAACTCCCTAAATATTGCCTTGCAAGCAAAACTACTGCGCGTATTGCAAGAGCGAAAGGTACGCAGAATCGGAGGCTCCAAAGAAATCTCGATTGATGTTCGAGTGATTGCAACAATCAACGAAGATCCAATTGATGCGATTGCGAATAATCACCTAAGAAAAGATTTATATTACCGTTTAGCAGTGGTAACCTTATTTATTCCGCCGTTAAGGGAACGTAATGGGGATATCCCGGTCCTCATAGAAGAATTCATAAAAAAATATAATGAGTTATTCAAGTTAAATGTTATGTCTGTATCAGAGGAAGTACTTCAATTTTTCGAATCTCAAAGCTGGCCTGGGAATGTTCGCGAACTGGAGCATGTCATTGAAGCGTCCATGAATTTGGTAAATCATGAACAAGTGATTGAGTTTAATCACTTACCTTATCAGTACCGTAAAAGTGAAATGGCGAGACCTATGCCAACCCAACCAAAAATTGAAACACCGAAAAATAAAGATGGCACGAACTTAACTGAACAATTAGCCTTATTTGAAAAGCAAACGATCGAGGAATACCTAAAAGCTCATCAGTATCATATTACCAATACGGCGTTGGCATTAGGGATAAGCAGGCAAAGCCTGCAATATCGGATGAAGCGTTTAAATATACGAGTTTCGAAAAATTAATGGAAGGGGAGGATTCTGGTGGAGACTTCTTTACACTTTGTGCAAAAGCTTGAAAACAAGCTTTCCTTAACCCCTCAGGTAAAGCAGTCATTGGAGATTCTAAAATATTCCTCTGAGGAGCTTGAACATTTCATTAAGGAAGAAGCCAATGCTAATCCGTTAATTGAACTGAAGGAACATAATAGGGAGCATTTACTCGAGATGGCACGGGTACCGAATTCAGGAGCTGCAAGTTTTGTAAAAGATGAGTTTTTTGACCCATTGCTGAATGTGCCACAGCAAGAGAAATCAATGGAAACCTATTTAATGGAGCAGTTAGCGGTTCAAAGAAGTATAACGAAAAGGGAAAGAGAAATTGTCCTGTATTTGATTCGAAATTTAAATGACTTAGGTTATTTGGACTGTGAAATTGAGGAAACAGCCGAACGATTCTGTGTGTCGGTTGAAAAATGTGAGGAGCTTATTTCTTTACTGCAAAGCTTTGAACCTGCTGGTATAGGTGCACGTAGTTTAAGAGAGTGTTTGTCTTTGCAAGTGGTGCGCTGTGGCAATGCTCCTAAACTTACCGAGATACTTATCCAAAAACATCTGGAGGATTTAGCTGACGGAAATTTTCAGTTAGTTGCTAATCTATATGAAGTTGCAAAAGCAGAAGTAGAAGAGGCATTTTCATATATTAAGCAGTTGAATCCACGTCCGCTAATGGAAGTCCAATCCGGGAAACAAGAATATATTGTTCCGGATCTCATTGTGGAAGAATTTAATGGGGAGTTTGTCATACAGATAAATAATGCGAATTTGCCTCAAATTTCGATTAATGCATATTATGAAGAGTTGCTTCTAACAGAGGCTTGCGTGCAAACGAAGACATACTTAAAAACAAAACTTTCAGATGCTTTACTTCTGATGCGGGGGATAGAGCAGCGTCACGAAACATTGTATAAGGTAACAGAAAGTATTCTACAAAAACAAACAGCCTTTTTACAAAAGGGGAACAAGGCCTTAGTTCCTCTTCGGTTAAAGGAAATTGCGGATGTTGTGGGTCTTCACGAATCCACCGTTAGCCGCACAATCAGCAATAAATACATCCGCACACCAAAAGGGGTATTTGCATTGAAAGCCTTTTTTATTCGTGGAGTGAAGATGCAAAGTGGTGAAGTGGAGTCACCATTGTTTATTAAAGAAAAAATAAAGTCAATTGTCGAAAGGGAAGACATAAAAAAGCCGTTGTCCGATCAGAAAATAGCGAATTTCCTGTTGGCAGAAGGGATTCCAATTGCAAGACGCACCGTCGCGAAGTATAGGGAAGAGCTCTGCATTCCCCAATCTACAAAACGGGCACAAAAAAAGTAGCATCACTTCTTTATAAGAAGGGGATGCTATTTTTTACTGTAAGAAATGCTGATGATAGTTTGAACTCTTGGTAATTTTGGCGTCGCGGACAATAAATATCAGGCTGATAATAAAATATACTTACCGAGGGGGGTTAACCTATCCCCTTAAGCCGATGCTCTGCCCCACGTATCTGATCTTGTATAATCGTATCGATCATTTCAATAATTTCCTCAGGTGTTTGGTCCATTTCCCCTAAGAGCCAACTCTCGACAAGACCAGCCAAGGACAATGTGTAGAAATGAGTTAGAAATGCATTATGCTCCTCACTGGCATTCAATTCCTCACAAAGTGATTTAATGACTCTACCAAAAATTGCCGAAATATCGGAATAGAAAAATCGTTTTAAATGACCCCGACCTAAAGATTGTAATGCAGATAAACAAAATTCCTTATTGGCCTCCAAATATTTAAAAAGCTCAAGCAGGCCTTCTTTCCAAACAAGTGCATCCTCATGTACATCCAGCAATTGAATTGTTTCCTGCTGGAAAGTCCACTTGAGCAAATCGTAAATATCTTCGAAATGGTAGTAAAAGGTTTGGCGGTTCACATTCGCATTTTCAGTCAACTCACGAATGGAAATCTTATCGAGAGGCTTATTTTTCATTAGCTCCTTCAAGGAAACGGAAAGTATTCTTTTTGTTTCATCACTATGCTTCATAGTTCCCCCCTGATTAGATTAGATTTTTTAAACAATTGGACCCTCATTGTCTATATTTTAAACTTTTTTATCATGTTAGTGTATTAATAGGCTGTTTCCCAATAAGAAGTTTTGGTGAAACTAAACGAATTAATAAAAGAAAGGTGATCGATTTTGAAAAATTGGCTGAATATGCGTACGGTATCGTTTGTAGTATGGGTAATTATTTCAGTGGTAATGATTGTCACGATGCCAAATTTAGATACACTCGTACGTGAAAAAGGTCAAACGGACATTCCATCCTATACGCAAAGTAAAGTTGCCTCCGAGTTGTTGACAGAGATGGCAGATGAAGGAACAGACACCTATGAATTTATAGCGGTGTTTACAAGTGGCAGTGATGAAGCGTTAAATGAGACTCAGCTAAAAGAGGTTGAAGGGGCTATCCAAAACTTAAAAACTCATCGTGATGAGCTGGGAATAACGGATATGCTTGCTCCCGAAGATAGTGAAGAGGCTGAGAAGCAACTGGTTTCCGAAGACGGAACAACGATTTTGACCCAAATTTCCGTTGACAAAAAGCAAGGAACAGTTGAAGAAGCTGCCCAAGGCTTACGTGAAATAACTGAATTAGATTCAGTTGATTCTTACTATACTGGGACAGACATTGTCATGGATGATTTTGCGAAGTCCTCACAAGCAGGAATTAAGAAAACAGAGGTCATTGCGATTGTTTTCATTTTGGTCGTATTGATCTTGGTATTCCGTTCACCTGTGGTTCCTTTGATTTCACTTATTACGGTGGGCGTATCTTATATTGTTTCTCTTGGGATTGTTACTCAACTTGTTGATAAGTTTAACTTCCCATTCTCAAATTTTACGCAAGTCTTTTTGATCGTTATTTTGTTCGGGATAGGAACAGATTACAATATTCTTCTTTACACACGTTTTAAAGAAGAGCTCGGTAAAGGCGGACATATATTAAAAGCTATTACAGAGACTTATAAAACGGCGGGTAAAACAGTTATTTATAGCGGAATTGCGGTATTTATCGGATTTATCGTATTGTACTTGGCAGAATTTAAATTATATCAAGCTACATCAGCTGTTGCGATCGGGGTAGCAGTTTTATTGCTAGTATTGCTTACACTAAATCCGTTCTTTATGGCTGTATTTGGCATCAAGATGTTCTGGCCGGCCAAATCAATTAATGGCCATAGTGAAAATAAAATATGGTTATTCTTATCGAAGCATTCCTTCTTTAGACCAATTGTCGCACTGGTTTTAGTAGCTGTACTTTCTGTACCATTCATTATCAAATATACCGGCGAGCTGAATTATAACGACTTAGTCGAAATTAGTGATGAATATGAATCGAAGCAAGCCATCAATGTCATTGAAGGTCATTTTCCATCGGGGTTCTCATCACCAACAACACTGGTCATAAAAGCAGGTGACTCACTTGCTACTCAACAAGGGCTGCAGGATATAGACGAACTGACAGATGTTATTTCGAACGTGGATGGTGTCTCCCAAGTCTTATCAGTTACACGTCCAGCTGGGGAAAAAATACAGGATTTATATATCCAAGATCAAACGAATACATTAAATGAGGGTCTTGGTTCTGCACAGGAAGGGCTGGGAACGATTAATAATGGCCTTTCTGAAGCGGAAAACAAACTTGGTGAAGTAGATGAAAACAGCTTTGATAGTGTCCAACAACTAATTGATGGCACAGCTGCAATGGAGCAGGGTGTCGGCCAGTTAGGTGATGCCTTAAATCAAGTAGCCCAAGGCTTTGAAGATGGGGCGAATGGTGCAGCCGAATTAGAAGATGGTTTAAGTGCTTTAAAACAAAGCATCGGCGATTTAAGTGATGGGGCTTCCCGGTTACAAGAAGGGTATGGGGAAATTGAAAATGGCTTTAGTGCATTTAGCGAGTTGTTTACTACTGTAGAAAGCGGTATTGAAAGTAGCTCCCAAGGCTATGCAGCAATTGAACAATCCATGAATGCCTTAGTCCAATCAAACCCGGAGCTTGCAACAGATGAAAATGTTCAAACAGTTATTGGTACCGCGAAATCGGCTCAAGAACAACTATCACAATTATCAGCAAGATTGCAAGAACTGACTCCACAGTACGATGTAGCTGTTACATCACTACAAGAAGCAAATGCATCTTTTTCTCAAATCACTAATGGCTTGCAGCAGGTTGAAACTGGGGTAGGACAACTGCAAACTGGAGCGGGTACATTTGCGACAGGCCTTGACTCAGGTCAAACAGGAGTAAATCAAATTAGTTCAAAAACGGGGGAACTCGAATCAGGGTTATCAACCGTGAATGATGGTCAAAAACAATTGCAAGAGGGCTTGGCAACACTTCAAGATAAGATGACGCAACTGCAAGACGGTTTAGCTCAAAGCACTGAAGGCTTGACCGAAATCAGTGATGGCCTATTAGATGCCCAAGATTATCTTGGGGAAGTAAGTACCTCGGATGCAAATAGCGTTTTCTATATACCACAGGAAGCTCTGGACGGTGGCGAATTTGAAGAAAGCTTGAATATGTACATGTCCAATGATCGCACAATGTCAAAAATGACGATTATTTTAGACGTAAATCCATATTCAAAAGAAGCAATGTCAATCATCGAAGATATCGATGAACAAATCAATGCAACTGCCAAAAACTCAAGTCTTAGTGATGCTGAAATTGCCTTAGGCGGCAAGTCGGTCGCCAATGTGGACTTACAGCAAATTTCCAGTGATGACTTTACACGCACAATCGTTATCATGATGGTTGGTATTGCACTGGTATTAGTCGTCATTACACGTTCGATTTGGCAGCCGATTATTATAATTGCATCGCTAATTCTGGCTTACTATACATCACTCGGACTTTCTGAATTATTGAGTGAGGCATTACTGGGGCAAAGTATTTTAAGCTGGAACGTTCCATTCTTTAGTTTCATCATGATTGTTACATTAGGGGTGGATTATAGTATCTTCTTAATGATGCGTTATCATGAGGTGAAGGAACAAGGAAGTGTGGCAATCATTGATGCAGCCAAACACATTGGTGGGGTTGTCTTGTCTGCGGCCTTAATCTTGGGTGGTACATTCGCTGCATTAATTCCTTCCGGGATTGTTACTTTAATGCAAGTGGCGATTTTAGTATTAGTCGGTCTCGTATTATTAAGCTTTATCATGCTGCCGGTCTTCATGCCAGCAGTAATGGGGTTGACAGAAAAAATGAAAAACGTCTTCGCAAAGAAAAAAGAATAGCTTTAAAAGAGGTGAAGGGAAATTCAATTTCCCCTCACCTTTTTTATTCGCTGAAAGACCGTATTGGAAATTATGGAGAGATACGTTGTGGTTAGGTTTTAAAACCTCAAAAAAAAGATGCCTATTAGTTGCGAACTAATAGACATTAAATAGGTTGTATAAAATGGGTTTGTGGAAGAAATTACTGTTCTAACCTGAGTTGGGTGCTACTCAATAACGGGTACACCATATTTACGAAAAGTCTTCGTAAAAACTAAAATACTATTTTTAGTCACAATCGCTAATAATGTCTGAAAGGAGGAGTTTTCATCATTATTATTGTGATCAATTACTAGATAATAATAATCGATTGGAATCCTTCATATCATTAGATTCCATTTCTGAAACATAAGGCATCTAGGTTCAGAAATCCCTGTTTATACTAAAGGAAATATACATCCCCGAAGCCTTTTCGATAACTACTCTTTTTGCTGATTATGAGATATTGGATGGAATACGGATTCCGCCGCCTCTGATAGAGTAATTGTGCAATTATCATGATGCGCGCATCTGCCGGAATTTAATAAGATGATAATTTTTCTTTTTTAGCGTTTTGATGTCCGAATTGCTAGATTTCTATCGAGTCGTTCCCATGTTTTTTCAACTGTATCATTATGATCAAAGCATTTGCTTACATCATCAAATTGATAATTCTCTTATGAGGTTCCCATAAAATCAGCAATGTTTGCAAGAGATGCTGTTTACACATTTCCGGGATGCCATGGAGCTTTCTTATAAGAGGGGGAAGAAATGAATTAACCGTCGTTGTTGGCTTGAATCTACCAGGTGAGTAAGTTTACCAACATGCTATCCAGTTCTTTTTAAAGCTCCACTTTTTCACGGCCAAAGTGTCATCTCCTAAAAACATCAGAGTAATAATAGATTGATAAGAGGGTTTGTATCCATTCATCCAGATTTAAGTCATCATCTTGCCTATTTGGAGGAGGAGTATGAACTTGGCAAAAACGATGAGGAGAACAATTACAAACCTTTATTCACCTCCTTTCAGTATCATATTATTCGGTTAATAGATTTAGTTAATGGACATATAGCCATGAAAGTAAAAAATGTGCTGAAGTCTAATATAAATGATAAGGATTGAATCTACTTTCCAATAAATATTAGGAGATTGTCTCGAGAAAAAGAAGGATATTTTGTCAAAGGGAATTTAATCAGGAAACAAAAAAAGTTTCCCTTGTTTAAAGGGAAACTACATAAAGCAATAGCTAACTAGAATGATGATAAACCTCAATGTCTTTGGAAAGCTCTTTACGGGTACTATACCATTTTCCTACCAACAAAATTGCAAGGGCAAGCGTTACAATGGAGCCTGCAAAGGAAAGTGGCGCCTTAAAGCTATTAAAGTATGCTTCAACAGAGCTTGCCAATATAGGTCCAATTATTTGACCAAGTGCATAGACGGTTGTTAATGCGGAAACCACGACTCCACTTTGTTTCGGAAATAGCTCTCGTGCATAAGCGGTTGATAGAGAAACAATTCCAACAAAGGTAAAGCCAAATAAAAAGGCGGATAAAAGAACACTCCAAGATGTCTGTGTAATGACGGGCAAAAGAATGCCGATCACTTGCAGGGTATAAGCAATAGATAGTACTTTCACAGTAGAGTATCTGGAAATGAACAGCATCCAAAGCGGTGCGGCTGGCGCGGCAGCGATTCCTGCGATGACCCAACTAAAACTCGCAAAGGGTCTTAAACTCTCAATATTGTAGATAATATCTACCAAGAATGTCCCGGTAATAATATAGCCAAGGCCCTCTAAACCATAGGCTATGATCAACCAAGGCATGAAGCCTTGCAGGATTTTCGTTTCTTTTGATTTTTCAACTTTTTCGCTATTCTGGATAGAGATATTTCTCCAAAGGAATAGTGTAATCATAAGTAATAGGGCGGATAAAATGCCAAGCCCCAACCAAGTGCCTTCCCAACCGAAGCTTCCTTCTAAAAAAGGTACGAGCAAACCGGAAATGGCAATACCTATCCCAATCCCGGAGAATAAAAAGCCCGAAAATCTTGTCTGAAAATGGGCTGCTAAATAGTCCATGATAATACTGGATGTTAATACGAAAATAAAACCGCTTGTTGCACCCGCAATGAATCGCAATAGCACCCATAATAAAAATGAATGTGTCAGTCCCATAAAGAAAATTGAAAAGACATTCAGTATAACGGTTAAGAGCAAGAAGTTCTTTTTGTTCCGGTAAATAAAACCAGCACCCAGGGCACCCACAAAATAACCGATATAATTACTGGAGGCTAAGTAGCCGCCTTCCTCAAAGGAAAGCCCTTCCCCAATTCGCATAAACGGTAATATCGGCGTAAATGCAAACCGGCTGATCCCCATTGCAACAACTAAAAGCAATACGCCCCCAAAAAGCACCCCTATGTGTTGTTTCTGCAAATCGTACATCCCCTTACGATCAATTTATGAAGAAATTCAAAAACTTTCCTATAATTGTAACATTCTATTATCGGGAATCAAGATTTTTAAAATAAGCAATAGAGAGTTCATAATGATTATTGATCTAACGAACCTTGTTATAATAGAACGTTATAGAATGAATAAGTTAACTTTTCCTATGCCTACAGAGTCGACTTCTCAACTTATTCTGCAAAAAGGATGTATATTTATTACTATGTGGTCGTAAAAGTGAACAAATCCATTGATCATGAAGGAAAAGAGGATAATGATGAAAATAAAGGAAGTTACCATTCGCCATTTAAAAATGCAACTTAAAAACCCTTTCTCTACAAGCTTTGGCACTATTTACAACAAGGAATTTTTAGTATTGGAAGTGCGGGATGAGCAGGGGACAATCGGCTTCGGGGAATCCGTTGCCTTCGAGGCGCCATGGTATACAGAAGAAACATTAAAAACCACCTGGCATATGCTGGAGGATTTCCTCATCCCACTGATTTTAAATCAAGAGATACAACACCCGAATGATGCTTTAGAGTTATTTAAGGGTATTCGAAAAAATAATATGGCCAAGTCTGCAATCGAAGGGGCACTTTGGGATATTTATGCTCAACAATCAAATCAATCCTTGGCACAGGCTATGGGTGGTATGAAAGAAAAAATTGAAGTAGGGATAAGCCTGGGAATCCAGGAGACGATTGAAAAACAAATAGAGGTTGTCGACAACGCTGTTAAGGATGGTTATAAACGTATAAAACTCAAAATCAAGCCAGGCTGGGATGTAGAGGTAATGCGCGTTCTGCGTAAGCACTTCCCGGATGTACCAATGATGGCTGATGCAAATTCTGCTTATACTTTGAAGGATATCCAGACTCTCAAACAGTTGGATGAATTTAACCTGATGATGATTGAGCAACCCCTCGCATCTGATGATATTATTGACCATGCCGTGTTACAAAAACAAATCAAGACGCCGATTTGTTTAGATGAAAGCATTCTGTCGCTGGAGGATGCAAGAAAAGCGGTCGAATTAGGAAGCTGCGGGGTTATCAATATTAAAATTGGTCGTGTCGGCGGTATTTCAGAGGCAAAAAAAATTCATGACTACTGTGAAAAAATGGGGATTCCTGTTTGGTGCGGCGGTATGCTCGAGTCCGGAATCGGGCGTGCGCATAACATCGCTTTGACGGCACTTTCAAACTTTGTTATGCCTGGAGATACAGCAGGCTCCAGCCATTATTTTGAACAGGATATTATTACACCGGAAGTGATTGCCCAGGATGGCTATATCACGGTTCCCCAGGAAGTTGGTATAGGCTATACCCCGGATCTAGAAACCATTGGTAAATATACAGTAGCTAGTAAAACATATAAATGATTATTAAAAACCGCAGGAGGCTCGAAAATCGTTTGCTTCCTGCGGTTTTTCGTCGAAATTTGAAAAACATTTCATGACTCTATTAGACGTATGTATATAGAAATATCATACATGATAGCTTGTATAGATGATTGTCCAATTTAGAAATGAGGGAATTGGTGAAAAAGAGTTTTCAAATCGGCGGAGCATTTGTGGGGTTGGTTGTTGGTGGGGGCTTTGCTTCCGGCCAGGAAATTATGCAATTTTTTACTGGCTTCGGTACTTACGGAATTGCCGGTGCCATCGTAGCCATGATCGGTTTTTCCTTTCTGGGAATGAGCATTGCACAATTAGGCTATGAACTACAAACTTCATCTCATAAGGAAGTTGTTTATCATATAGCGGGGCGTTCTTTTGGGGCAATATTGGATATCATGATTACCTTCTTTTTATTTGCTGTCACTGTAGCGATGTTTGCGGGTGCAGGGGCTACCTTTTATCAAATATTTGGTGTTGCCCCTGTTAACGGCAGTTTATTTATGGTTGTCATTACGGTTCTCACATTAATGCTTAATGTAAAAAACATTATAAGTATTATTGGTGTAGCTACTCCTTATTTGCTTTCCATTATGCTGATTATCGCACTTTATTCCATTTTTACGATGGATTTAACGATAGCCGAACAACATATCTTGGCTCAGCATCAGCGTGTAGCGGCTCCTAATTGGTTAACGGGTGCTTTGCTCTATGTTTCCTACAATATAGCCACAGGTGTGGCGATGCTGACGGTTATTGGCAGTACTGCGAGTAGTCGAAGAGTTGCAGGGTTAGGTGGGCTAATAGGCGGAATCACCCTTGGGATCCTGATTTTATTCATTAACGTTGCAATGTTTGCCAAAATGGATATCGTAGCAGGTAAGGACATGCCAATTCTGGAAATCGCGGCTAATATGCATCCGATATTAGGAATTATAATGGCTATTGCCTTGTTGGGAATGATTTATAGTACGGCTGTAGGGCTACTTTATTCCTTTATTGTCCGCTTTGTGCCTCCAAAGGATTCAACGTATAAGCCAGCTGTCATTATGGCAGGTGCCATTGGGTTCATGGCAAGCTTTATAGGCTTTACGACTTTGGTAGGCAAGGTCTACTCCTTAATGGGCTATTTAGGCTTTTTCATTATCGTCGCCATTATCTTCTCCTGGAAAAAGAAACGCTAACCTTCGATTCTAAACACTGGTGGGCGGATGAAGCACATAAGAAATCTAAGGCACTTTTCCATACAGTGTAACATTTACTAGTAACAGGAGACATGATGAGCAAGGAGAATGAAGATGAATAACCAATTCTATTGGGGAAGAATTCCTGGTGTACCTCTTACCTCTGGTCAAATGATTGTTGCTAGTCAAGTTGGTGATGTTACAGGCGATGGCTTTTTGGATTGGGTATTTCTAGTTGGTTCAAAACAGCAAGATAGTCCTTATATAACGAAAATACAGTTGATGGTTAAAAATGGCCGAACAAATCAGGTTCAAGCATTCATACTTCCGGAAAGTGCTGGATATGATCCGACAATCTGGCTGGGCGATTTAACGGGAAATGGGATAAAGGATATTTTTATCGCTATAGATTCTGGTGGAAGCGGAGGGATTATCTTTGCGTATGTGTATTCTTCTATTCAAGGAAAAATGATCAAGATTTTTGATTCTGTTCAATATAACGAGCGGCATCCATTTAAGGTGCAATACGCAAATAATTACAAGGCGGAAGTATATAGTGAGAATCCAAGAAAAAAGTATACTTTAGATCTGCAAAATAAAGGGAACGAATACTTAAACGTAATTTATAATGCAGATGGAACTTTAAAACAACCAATCGAGGGTTGGGTGGATCCGGTAAGTGCTCTATATCCTGTTGACTTGGCGCGTAATGGCAAGTATGACTTGCTTGGTATGCAACAAATTGCTGGCCGTTACCATGCAGATGGATTAGGTTACGTTGAAAATCTGCTTCATTGGAATGGTCGGGAGTTTCTTATTGTGCGCCAAACTGTAGCGATTTATGGAGAGAATTTATAAATTATTTTTTGTATAACCTCCTTAAAACAGCACATTCTATTACCATCACGTTAAGGAGGGAATTTGTGTTGAAAAAAATATTGGCAATTCCGTTTATGTTTCTTTTTGCAGGTGCATTAGTTGGTTGTGGCATGAATGATAATGACGAAGCAGGTCAAAATAATGATGTCATAAACGAAGATGTGCATGATCAAGGTACCAACAATTTAAATGACGATACAAACAATGGTACAGGTACTAATAATAATACTGTTGGTGATGATGAAGTGCTAGATACAGATGATGGCATGGGCACTAACAATGGTACTACAGATGGCACGAATGGTACTAATAATTCTACTGGTGGTACAACGAACGGTACGACTGGTGGAACAGGTGGTACTATGAATGGTGCTGGTACAGGCGGAACTACAGGCGGCAATGGTGCTGGTGGAACAGCGACAGAAGGTAATGAATCAAGCGGTACTGGAACTGGTACAGACGGAACTACTGATATGAATAGAGCAGATGAAAATAAATAAATGACTAAGGATAAAGCTGATTTCAACTTTGAAATCGGCTTTATTTTTTGTGGAAATTTACGCGTAAATAGAGGGAGTTGATAATATGTTAATAAGAAAAAAGCATTTCAAATGAAAAGGGGCTATGAAATGATTCGTTATCCACTTTTTAAAAAGCCAGTAAAAGTTGGTGTTACTTCACCCTCATCCGGACTGCATTTAGAACAACATTCCTTATTGGAAGAGGCAGTTTACCGAATGGAAGGAAAAGGCTATCGGTTTAAAATAGGACAAACTTGTTGGACTCAATATAAAGCCCGATCTGCCCCCGCGAAAACAAGAGCAGATGAATTAAATTATATGCTGCAAGATGACTCAATTCAGTTGATTTTCCCTCCCTGGGGCGGAGAATTATTAGTCGAAGTTCTGGAGTTTATTGATTTTGATAATATCAAGTCAAAGTGGGTTCTTGGCTATTCAGATATCAGTGTACTTTTGCTGGCCATGACCCTAAAGACGGGAATTGCTACAGCCCATGGACCAAACTTGATTGATTTACGTGGACAAACCTCAGATCCAACAACAGCAATGTGGGAGAAGGTACTAAGTACAAAGGATGGGGAAGAAATCATCCAGTATCCTTCCGAAATGTACCAGCTAAGGTGGCAGCATGAATATGTTACTGATTGGGTCTATCATTTAACGGAGCCTACAAAGTGGAAGACCATTAAAAATACGCCTATTTATATTAAAGGCCGCTTATTGGGTGGTTGTATTGATGTAATACGTCATTTGATCGGTACACCATATGGGGATGTCGGGCAATTCCAGCAAAAGTACATAAACAATGATCCTATTATATGGTACCTTGAAAATTGTGATTTAACGGTGCCGGATTTACGTAGATCGCTTATTCAAATGAAGCTGGCAGGATGGTTTGAACATTGCAGCGGGATTCTATTTGGCAGAAGTACTGCAAATGAAACAGTAAATGATTATCACATTCTAGATGTCTATATGGAGCTAGCTGAAGAACTGAACTTACCGATTGCGTATGATATTGATTGTGGACATATGCCGCCACAACTTACCTTTATCAACGGGGCATATGCTGAAGTAAGAATATATAACACTAATGGAAATATGATTAAGCAAGTCTTTAAGTGCTAACATGATTAAAAAACAAGCATCTCAATATGTGTGAGATGCTTGTTGCCTTTAGAATATTTTGGCTTTCTTCTACTTCACGATGAGTGCTGGACAGTTAACGCGTTTCATCACTTTGTGACTTACGCTCCCTAATACCATCTCCTGCAGGCTATTAAGACCACGACTGCCAATCACAACCAATTCGGCCTGTTGTTCATTTGCATATTTGACGATTTCAGGACCAGGTGTGCCATGCAGGAAGGTTACTTTATAAGAAACATTGGATTCTTTTATCAATTGTTCTACTCTAGCAATTTTTTTGCGTCGCTCTAAATTCCTTGCTTCACTCGAGCTTGAGTGCAACACATCGGATTTTGATTGATCAAAGTCTACCACATAGACGATTTCAATCATTGAATCCTCGTGACATGCGGCAATTTTAATGGCTTCTTTTGCAGCACGGACAGCATTTTCTGAGCCATCGGCAGCTAGTAAAATATGTTTATACATCCCGTTAACCTCCTAATGTGATGAAGATACACCTTGTAGTTTCGATAGTATTTTCTTGCTGGAAGCATCTAGTTCGACAACTTCGACTTCAATCCCTTTTTCTTTTAAAAGATCTTCTACTTTCACAAGTGCACCAACACCTGAATCATCCCAAATTCGGCTATTTGAGAAGTCAATTTGGATCGTACTACTGTTAAAATCATTATATTTAAAGAAGTCGATAAAAGAATCAGTGGAAGCAAAGAAAAGTTGCCCATTTACATAGTAACGATTATTCTCTTGTGTGATTTTGACGGAAGATATCTTAACCACAAAAAATACAGCACTTAAAATGACTCCGGCAATTACTCCTTTAGAAAGGTCATGCGTCCAAACTACGCTTACAACTGTTGTAAGCATGACAATGGCATCAGTACGGGGAGCTTTAGCGAGATACTTGAATGAAGTCCAATCAAAAGTACCTATACATACCATAATCATGATCCCTACTAAAACAGGCATCGGGATTTTGACAACTAAATCGCCCAGCACAAGAATTAAAAACATAAGGAAAATCCCGGCAACCAATGTAGAGAGACGTCCACGTCCACCAGACTTTACATTAATGACAGATTGACCGATCATCGCACAACCGGCCATTCCTCCAAAAAAGCCTGTGACAATGTTCGCAATCCCTTGTCCTCTTGCCTCCTGGTTTTTGTTGCTCTCAGTTGCTGTCATATCATCAACAATTTGAGAGGTTAATAAGGATTCCACTAAACCGACTATGGCAAGTGAAATGGAGAAAGGAAAAATGATTTTGAATGTCTCCAGATTGAAGGGAACATCCGGAATAATGAACGATGGCAGTGTTTGTGTAATTGTTCCAAGATCACCAATCGTCCTTAAATTAACCCCGCTAAAAATAGCAACAATAGTTAAAGAAACGATCGCAATAAGTGGTGCTGGAATCACTTTTATAAAACGTGGTAATGTATAAACAAGCAGTAAAGTGATTCCCACAAAGACATAGGTCATGTTGGAAATACCGATAAAATGCGGTACTTGAGCCATAAAGATTAAAATCGCCAGTGAATTAACAAAGCCAATCATGACAGCATTGGGGATAAACTTCATTAACTTGGCTACTTTCAGTAAGCCAAAGAGTATTTGAATGACTCCGGTTAAAAGGGTTGCGGCAAACAGATACTCTAAACCGTAATCTCTTATCAACGGAACCATTACCAGGGCCATTGCACCGGTTGCAGCCGAGATCATCCCAGGACGACCGCCTGCAAATGCAATAGTGACTGCCATCGTAAAGGATGCATACAGTCCTACCATTGGGTCAACGCCGGCGATAATGGAAAAGGCAATGGCTTCGGGAATAAGTGCAAGGGCTACGACAAGACCGGATAAAATATCGCCTCGGATATTGCCAAACCATTGTTGTTTTAAACTTTGCATGGTACTCTCCTTTATAATAAAAATTCTTTGGTTATCATACCACTTTTATTCCTAAAAAGGAACATTTTTAGGAAAGATGTGAGGAGTGAATAGAATGATTTATGGGTATATACGCCCTTTGTATAACGATGAAAATTGCGAACATCAGTTGAAACAGCTTCAAAACTGTGAAGAGCTCTTTCGGGAATCACACGGTTTCCCCAAAAAAAGAGAAGAACTTGAACGAATGTTAATGGGTTTACAGAAGGGGGACGTCATTATCGTTGAAAGGATGTTTGCAGTAGCTGACACGACCAGACACCTGATGGAACTACTCAAATTATGTGAAAAAGACGGGGTGACCATTCAATTTATAAAGGAAGGGATACAGAGCAGGGAAGCCCTATCTTTAGAGCTACCGGAAATTCTAGAGCAGTTGATTGCCTTTCAATCAGATATTGTCAAACAGTCAACCATTCTCGGAATTGCCAATGCCAAAGAACAAGGCAAATCGATTGGACGGCCTAAAAAATCGGACGAGAATATAAAAAAGGCCATCTCCATGTATCATTCAGGGAATTACACACTACTTGAAATCAAAAATGAAACCGGTATCAGTAAATCAACACTTTATCGATATTTGGAATCGGTTGAAGGAGTATAACACAGCAGTTAGCCTCAAAAGAGAGTCCCGCGCAGCCTGATAATAAGTAGGTAGGTATTAAGAGGTTGCTTCTCGGGGCGCGATGCCATTAGAAATATGCGATTAGGGGAAGTGAGGTTGCATCTCGGAGCCCGAAGAAATCAAAAATAGGCGATTAGGGGAAGCGAGAGAGCATCTCGATGCCCAATCAAACCGAATTTAGTGAGAACAGGGCAAAGAGACGCCTCTCGTAAAAGGTGTGATTACTTTACTATCAGCAGAGCCGCTCACAGTCAGCTTTAGCTACATCACGGTTTCTGTTGTTGCTTGAGAACAGCGCTCAGAGACAGGTCCGATCGAATTGAGGCTTCTATTGTCCGTGAGACCACCGCTCAAGGACAGGTTCAGCCGAATTCGGGTTTCTATTGTCCATGAGAATACCGCTCAAGGACAGGTCCGACCGAATTGAGGCTTCTATTGTCCGTGAGACCACCGCTCAAGGACAGGTGCGGCCGAATTCGGGTTTCTATTGTCTATGAGACCACGCTTAAGGACAATTCCGGCTCCAGCGAGGTTCCATTGTCCGTGAGATCACCGCTCAAGGACAATTCCGGCACCACCCGAGGTTCTAATGTCCATGTGACCACCGCTCAAGGACAATACCAGCTGCAGCCAAGCATCAAATGTCCATGAGACCACCGCTCAAGGACAATACCAGCTGCAGCCAAGCATCAAATGTCCATGAGACCACCGCTCAAGGACAATTCCGGCCCCAGCCAAGCATCAAATGTCCATGACACCACTCCTAAAGGACGATTCCGGCACCACCCGAGGTTCCCTTGTCCATGAGACCACCGCTCAAGGACAATTCCTACTCCACCCAAGCTTCTATTATCCATAAGAAAAGCGGCTCACAGTCACGTTCAGCTACATAATGAACTTTTACTGTTTACAAAATGCTTTCTGAGTAATCTACCCTAATTTAAGTAAGATTGCCAACACCAACACCCCAAGATTGCAGCCCACTGTAGCCCATACTTCATCAATCAACCAACAAGCCGAACTAAAAAAGAGAACCCATTACACTGGGTCCCCCACAATCTACAAAAATATTAATATGCAGTCCAGCCCGCATCTGCGGCAATCACTTGACCATTTATGAAACTTGATTCGTCGGAGCCCAGGAATAGTGCAAGTTGCGCGATTTCTTCGGGTTTACCTACTCGTGGCATTGTACCACTGCCAGTCATTTGGCGGCCCATACCGAATTCTGATATGTTTGTCATCGAAGCACCGATATTCGTTTCCACGCCGCCTGGTGCGATTCCATTGCAACGGATGCCGGAATTGGCATACATGAAAGCCGTATTTTTTGTTAAGCCAGTGACAGCATGTTTTGAGGCTGTATAGGCTGCACCTGCTCGGGCACCACGTAATCCACCAGCAGAAATGTTGTTGACGATGACGCCATGGCCTTGCTCTAGGAAAATATTTGTTGCGATACGCATGGCGCGCATTACACCAGTTGTATTTACGGCAAATACACGATCCCATTTTTCATCTGAAATTTCACCAACTGGCTCCATGCCGTCCATAATGCCGGCATTGTTAACTAAAATATCCAATTTACCGAATGCAGCCTTTGTTTCAGCAAACAGGTTTTCTAGATCAGTTAATTCAGCAACGTTTGTGCGGTTCGCAATAGCTTCTCCACCAGCAGCTTTAATGCTTTCTGCTACAGCATTGGCTCCCTCGAAATTGTAGTCGGATACTACAACTTTTGCGCCTTCTTTTGCATAAGCTTCCGCGATGGCTTTCCCCATGCCTGAAGCTGCCCCTGTAACGATTGCCACTTTTTCCTGTAATCTCATCTAAAAAAACCTCCCAAAATAAATTATTGAACAGTTGTACAATAAAAATTATAAATGAATTAAGTAAACGCTTTCAATCAGCAAAAAAGAGTATAATGTTGAGTAATGAACACATTCTGACTTTTTTGTTCAAGAAGAGGTGAAAAAATTTGGGCCAAGTTGATCTAAGAGTGGTGAAGACGAAGGAAGCACTTCACAAAGCATTACTAACTTTGTTGAAAAATAAACCGCTGGAAGCCATTTCAATCTCTGAAATATGCAGGATTGCCAAGGTCAACAGAGGTACTTTTTATTTGCATTACACACAAGTAGGGGATTTATTTGGGGAATACTTCAAGGAAATCATGGATGATTTGGCTAACTCTTATCAAGAGCCTTACCGACATGTGGCAAAGCTTAATCCAAAAAAATTAAATCCTTCAACTGTTCGGATCTTCCATCACGTAGAGAGATATAAAGAATATTATCGTATCATATTATCTAAGAATGTACCCCTCACCTATTATTATTTATTGCTTGAAGAGGTAAAAAATTTATTAACGGGCAACCTAGAAAAAGACTATAAGAGTGCAGAGGGGATTGACCCAAATTTACAAGCTTCCTATGCAGCGAATGCTATTCTAGGAATAATTATTCAATGGTACCAGGATGACTTTGAGCAGAAAGCGAACTATTTGAATGAACAGCTTGTAAAAATTCTGAGACTAACATAATTTTTTCTAACATTTCGCCTATGGATAGGTTAGAATTAGACATTATGCTTCGTAAACCGAAATGAGAGGAGACTTTTATGCTTTCAAAGTTTTTTGCTTATTATAAACCGCATAAACGGTTATTTGTGGTCGACTTTTCAAGTGCGATTATTGTAGCCATTTTGGAATTAGCATTTCCAATAGCTGTTCAGTGGTTTATTGATGAGCTACTTCCAACAAATGAGTGGGGAATGATTGTCAAAGTAAGTATTTTACTATTACTGGTATATGTGTTGAGTACAATTTTGAACTTCATTGTCAACTACTTAGGACATAAATTGGGGATCAATATCGAGACCGATATGCGGCAGGATTTATTTAACCATTTCCAAAAGCAGTCTTTCCGATTCTTCGATAATAATAAAACGGGTCATTTAATGAGCCGTATTACAAATGATTTGTTCGACATCGGCGAATTTGCCCATCACGGACCGGAAGACTTTTTCATCGCCATTATGACGTTTATAGGGGCATTTGCAATAATGTTCAATGTCAATTCGACGTTGGCCCTTGTCGCTTTAGTGGCAGTACCGTTTTTAATTTGGATTGTTACATACAGCAACAAGAAGATGAATGCTGCCTGGAAAGAAATGTACGGCAAAATTGCAGATGTTAATGGTCGTATTGAAGATAGTGTTTCTGGAATTCGCGTAGTGCAGTCCTTTACAAATGAAAAGTTTGAAATGGAACGTTTCCGTGAGCAGAACGGGTTATTCAAAACTGCGAAATTACTGGGTTATAAAGTTATGGCTGGAACGCATTCAGGAATTTACATGATGACAAGGCTATTAACTTTAGTCGTGCTGGTGTTTGGAGCGTGGCTGAGCTTTAACGGGAAACTAACTTATGGAGAACTCGTAAGCTTTGTACTTTACACAAATGTGTTAATTAAACCAATCGATAAAATTAGTGCGCTGCTTGAGTTATATCCAAAAGGAATGGCAGGATTTAAACGATTCCAGGAGATGCTGAACGAACAACCGGAAGTGCAAGACAAAGAGGGAGCAGTTGATGTTTCTTACCTACATGGAGACATTAAATTTGAAAATGTTACTTTCGGATATGAGGGTGACAAAGTCATTTTGAATGATATTTCATTCGAGTTAAGAGCGGGGGAAATGACAGCTTTTGTTGGACCTTCCGGAGCAGGGAAAACAACGATTTGTTCGTTGATTCCGCGTTTTTATGATGTAGACAGCGGGGCCATTTCAATCGATGGGATGGATATCCGTGATATGTCAAAAAGTTCATTGCGTGACCAAATCGGAATTGTTCAACAGGATGTATTCTTATTTACAGGGACAATTCGCGAAAATATCGCTTATGGTAAACTTGGAGCTTCAGAGGAAGAAATTCTGGAAGCACTCCGAAAAGCACATTTAGAGGATTTTGTTAATAACCTATCTCATGGGTTAGAAACAGAAATCGGTGAGCGTGGCTTAAAGCTTTCTGGAGGACAAAAACAAAGACTTGCGATTGCTCGAATGTTCTTGAAAAATCCGCCAATTCTTATTTTGGACGAGGCAACTTCTGCTCTTGATACAGAAACAGAAAAGATTATTCAAGAATCACTAGCTGAATTAGCAGAGAACCGAACAACTTTGGTTATTGCCCATCGACTGGCTACCATTAAAGATGCGGATCGCGTGATGGTCGTAACGCAGAATGGAATAGAAGAAGACGGTTCATACAATGAGCTAGTTGCAGATAATGGAATCTTTGCAAGACTACATCAACATCAATACAGCTAAAATAAAGGAATGTCCCAAAAGTTTGTTCTAACACAAGCTTTGGGGCATTTTTGTTTGGAAATTTTTCCGTGCAATCCATGAAGTCTAATCCGTTTGGAGTTTTTAATAAAAAGTAATCTTGCTTCATAAGTGAGGTAGGTATAAAATACCCATACAATATAGGTGACTTTTATACTAAAATAATAAAAACTAAACATTTCCAATTTATTATTGAGTATAGGAGGAAGTGGGGAATTTGAAATATAAAGAGCCAAGGTTGAACATTTTAAAACGCCTTTTTAATAATGAAGAGGTTCTTGAAACGACCGAACTGAAAGAAAACAGTGATATTAATCATAAACATGCAGCACCTTTGGATGAGAAAGGCATTGAAAGCGAAATTGATAATTTCCAATATATATTCGATCACTTATCATCCGGGATTTGGATGCGTGAGGAAATACACGGTGAATTAGTTTACGCCTCAAAGGGTTTTGAGGAAATTCTACAGATTCCTTTGACTAAGATTTATGATACACCTTCTTTGAGATTTCAAATGGTACATCCTATGCATAAAAAAGAAGTAGCAGCTAATTTTGAACTGGTTGCAAAGGGGCAATCGGTCCAGATGCTTTATCCAATCACTGATGGAAAAGGGCAGAAGAAGTGGTTGCTGGAGCAAATAATCCCCAGAGTTAAAGAAGAGGGAAGCGTAACACAGATTTTCGGCATGATCACGGATGTCACTCATGAAATGGATATCGAAGAAAAACTGAATTTCCTGGCAAACTATGACTCGTTAACACGCCTGCCAAATCAAAAAAGTTTGTTTGAGCAGTTGGACAATTATTGTAGGGAAGGCATGAACTTTGCGCTTCTTTATTTGGATATTGACCGATTCTATATTATCAATAACTCCTTGGGGTATCAAATCGGAGATGAAGCACTGAAAAAGATTGCACTTCGACTATCCGATTTAACTCCCCAAGATGGTTATCTAGCACGGTTAAATAGTAATGACTTTATTCTGCTGGTGAAAAACTATGATGACGAAAAAGAAGTTTATCAGTTAGCAGAAAAAATACTCCGTTCTTTTGAAGAGCCCATTACTATCCAGGATTATGTGCTGCATATGACAACGAGTATCGGCATAACATTTTTCCCTGAGGAAGGGGATCGTAGGCTTACTTTGTTGGAAAATGCTCATACGGCTCTCTATCAAGCAAAGCGGCAGGGGAAAAATAATTATCAGTTGTTTTCACACTCCAGAGATATTCCATCCTATAAAAAGTATGTCCTTGACCGGGATATGCGCCAAGCTTTATTGAATGAGGAGTTCACTTTATATTTTCAGCCTCAGGTTGAACCGAGTAAAGGGTTCATTGTAGGAGCAGAAGTGCTTATCCGCTGGCAGCATCCGCAATGGGGAGATGTTTCACCGGCGGAATTTATTCCATTAGCGGAAGAAAATCATATGGTCAATCAAATTACTGATTGGGAAATCGAGAGGGTTTGTGCCATTCTCCATGAGTGGAAGCAAAAAGGGTACCGTCTCTATCCAGTATCGATTAATATTTCGCCGATGCGTTTTATGAAAAAGGGCTTGGTTGAATTTGTGCAGACTCAATTAGAAAAATATGATGTAAAGCCCCATTACCTACAATTGGAGATAACAGAAAGTTCTCTCTTAAAAACGGATCAGACGGTTTTAACTATTTTAAAGGAGTTGAAATCGTTAGGAGTGAAAGTGGCGGTGGATGATTTTGGAACGGGGTACTCCTCCTTGGATTATTTAAGAAAAATAAAACCGGATACCATGAAAATAGACAAAACATTCATTAGCAATATTAAAAGTGACAGTGAAATCGATAAAGGGGTAATTGCTTCCATTTTATTTTTAGGAAAAAGATTGGATATGAAAGTTGTTGCCGAAGGGGTGGAAGAAAAGGACCAACTGGAGTTTTTAAAGCATAACGAATGCGATATGATTCAGGGTTTTCTCTTTTCGGAGCCTGTTGCGAAAGAAAAGTATGAAAAAATGATGCAGGTTGGGTATCTGAAAGCAGTACAAAAATCGAAAAGAAAAGGCAGTCTGCGGGAAAATCGGAAATTTTATCGGTTTGAATTACCTGTTCATATCCAAGGTGAAATGACGATTGCAGAAGTCAATGATCAGGTTGTACAGGTTGGCTCGACCCCGATTTTAATTGAAAATTTAAGTTTGGGCGGTATTAGGATTTTATCGAATTTAAAACTGCCGGTGAACTCCAATATGAAATTTAAATTTGAGTTTAAAGTACTGAGTGAAGTGATTGAAGTCTGTGGGAAATTGCGCTGGATTGAAGAGGAACTTCCGAATGTCTATTCATATGGGGTGTTATTCAATTTAAATCGGACTTTAGAAGATCACTTGGCAAGACTCATAAATCGAATGACCACTCTAAGAATAAAAAATCAACCGATTCCCGACACGGAATTTGTTTACGATCAAGTAACCAAATTTTTTAAAAAAGCGTAATAAAAGCCATATAGACCCTTTGATTCCAAACGTTCTATATGGCTTTTAAATATTAGTTGAGGTATTGGAGTACCTTCCCTACAACTTGCTCTCCAGCTTGTACCCATTTGTGTTTGTTTTGGATTTGCCCATCCTTATCAATAGGAGTCTGGAATTGACTAAATCCTGTTGGATCAAGGAGTGAGCCTTCATCAAAGTCTAAACCATAATTAACAATATGCTTAATGACATAAGGTGTTTTAAATTGTATATGTGCATGATCAGAATCGAGCTCCCCACTAATGACAACGAAAGGCAGCCTTAAATAGATTGTCTCCCCATTTTGTCTAGACAGGATCGCATCGAAGAAGCCTCGGTCATAATCCCAGTAACCCCCAAGACAAAAACCATAGTTTTTAAGTTTGTCACGCAAGTAACCGAATTGTGCATGTTTTCCTTCAAGTTCAGATTCAAATTGTAACATTGGTCAAATTCCTCCATATATTTCTTGCTATGAAAATAGGATAGACAATTATGGAAGAAGCGATACATAAAACTTATATTGTCATTTATAAGCTATCAGATTGGCTTTTAATGAGGTTTTTCTTCGGAATCTGCTTTTGCATGTTGGGCACAGGATAATAAGTTCAAAAACAAAAATTTCTTCTCTTATATAGAAAATAGTGCAGATGGGTTTTTACCGAACCTGGACATTCCTTTAAATTGGGTGTAGACTAAAATAGTTAGTTAGGGTAACTATCTATTTGGAGGTTGTGAAATGAATAATTTGGAACCAACCCTTTTTGATAGCTATAGGGATTTGTATAGGCCGTATGTAAATGCAGTAAACAATCGATTAGCAAAGCACCAGCTATATACATCTCAGTGGGTCGTACTGCGTTTAATCAGCATTAAGGAATCCTGCACCTTAGCCGAATTGGCAAAGGAAACACGTGTAGAAAAACCGAGTGTTACTAGAATTATTCAAAAGCTGATGGAACTTGGCTACGTGGAAATCAAACAAGGGGAAGATAAAAGAGAAAAGTATGTACAGCTTACCGAAAGAGGGGCTGAGGTATATGCATCTCTACAATTAGAGTTGTCTTCGTTTTTTAATGAGCTTACGGTGGGAATTGACTCAGAGGATCTCGAAACTACTCGAGTTGTATTGAATCAAATTTTACAAAAGTTACTAAGTTAGGAGAGTTAGACGTGTTAGACAAGGAGCCATTATGGACCAAAAATTTTATCATGATTTCGTTAACCAACTTCCTGGTTACATTAATATTTTATTTGTTGCTTGTAGTTATCGCAGGCTATGCTGTAGATGAATTTGATGCATCTACTAGTACGGCAGGATTAGTCTCCAGTATCTTTATCGTAGGATCATTATTGGGACGATTATTAACAGGACGTATTATTACCTCCATGGGAAGCAAAAAAACCTTTCAAATTGGATTAATCGCTTTTTTCATTACTACATGGGCATATTTTATTGCCGCGAACTTGCCGGTATTAATATTGATTCGTTTATTGCACGGAATTGCAGTAGGGATTATTGGGACAACAACAGGGACATTAATCGCACAGATTATTCCTCCATCAAGACGTGGTGAAGGAATCGGCTATTTTAGTATGAGTGCTGTACTTGCGACAGCCATTGGTCCGTTCATCGGTATTCTGCTTACCCAAAATACAGATAGTTTTACATCAATCTTTTGGTTTAATGCCGTCTTAGTAATTGTCTGTGTATTAATGTATTTCACAGTGAACCTGAATCATATAAAGACACCGGCGAAGGTGACGGAAGCACCGAAAGTAAAGGGCTTTAAGCTAAGTAACTATATAGAACCAAAAGCACTGCCTATATCCATTATCGTGCTATTTATTGGTTTTGCCTATTCAGGGGTTATGTCGTTTCTATCGTTCTACTCAGAAAGTATAGATTTAGTAGAGGCAGGGAGTTTCTTTTTCCTTGTTTATGCTATAACAATACTATGTACTCGTCCGATTACCGGTCCATTAATGGATCGCAAAGGGGCTAATATTGTATCTTACCCGGCGTTTGTTATTTTTGCTATCGGAATGCTGGTTTTCAGCCAAGCGACAAACGCATTCCTTTTTCTAGTTGCAGCAGGTCTAATAGGAATCGGTTATGGAAACTTGAATTCGATTGCACAAGCACTAGCAGTCAAATCGACAGAACCTCATCGCTTTGGTTTAGCAACATCGACTTATTTTATATTCCTCGACCTTGGATTGGGGATAGGGCCGTTTATTCTAGGGTTGGTAGAACCGCACACAACCTATCGGATGCTCTTCTTGGCAATGGTACCTATTATTCTAGTTTCTCTGGTTTTATACTATTTCTTAGTCCATAAAAAATACCAGGCGCTCAAGCAATTGTGAATTGTTCGAGTGCCTGGCACTTTTTTTATTCTTCCATATAAACTTCGCCGTCTTTGTAAGTCATTTGCTCAGGGTAGCGCAGGTTGATAACGGCGTCCTGGATTTCCTGTGAAGGTGGTTTTGTTGCCAGCGAGACGATGATGTTTGTTGCAAATGCTGCGATTGCACCGAATACACCCGCACCGGTATCGATAATGCCAAGAATAGTAAAGCCGCCGTATTTAGCTGCGAAGATATAAGTTAAAGTTACTCCTAGACCAACAAGCAACCCGGCAATCAACCCTTTTGAGTTTGAACGCTTCCACCATACGCCCAGCACCAATGCAGGGAAGAACGTACCTGTGGCTAATGCGAATGCCCAAGCTACAATTTGCGTAATGGCTCCTGGAGGATTCAGGGCTACCAAACCAGCTAACAGCGTCGCTATAATGATTGTAATACGACCAACATTCAACCGTTGTTTGTCAGTTGCAGTGGGTCTTAAAATACGATAATAAATATCATGAGCAAATGCAGATGAAATGGCAATCAATAAGCCGCCTGCAGTTGAAAGGGCAGCTGCCATAGCGCCGGCAGCTACTAGACCAATTACAAATACACCTAAATTTGCTATTTCCGGTGTAGCCATTACGACAATGTCATTCGCAATTATTAACTCATTCCACTCAAGGATACCATTGCCACTTGTATCCGCTACCTTTAATAGCCCAGTATCTACCCAAGTTTTCGTCCAAGCAGGAAGTTCGGCTATCTTACTGCCGGCTACTTGAGTCATAAGGATAAAACGGGAAAACGCAGCATATGCAGGTGCAGAGAAGTATAATAAACCGATGAATAATAGCGCCCAAGCACCTGACCAACGAGCAGCTTTCATCGTTGATACCGTATAGAAGCGAGCGATTACGTGAGGAAGACCCGCAGTACCCGCCATTAAGGTAAACATAAGTGCAAGGAATTGCCACTTGGTCCCTTTTTCAAATGGTGCAAAGTATTCGGATAAACCCAATTCACGATCCAGCTCTCCTAACTTCCCGACAATTTCTCCATAAGATAACCATGGTAGTGGGTTGCCTGTAATTTGTAGAGACATGAAAATAACGGGTACAAGATAAGCAACGATCAACACAATATATTGTGCTACTTGTGTCCAAGTAATCCCCTTCATTCCCCCAAATGCCGCATAAAATGCAATCAATACTACCCCAATCATTGTTCCTAGCTTTGCATCGATTTCGAATAGACGGCCGATTACTACACCGGACCCAGACAATTGACCAATCGAGTAAGTGAAACTGATAATCATCGTACAAATCGCTGCGATAATCAGTGCTGTTTTGCTTTTAAAGCGATCCCCGATAAACTCAGGTACAGTATAGCTTCCAGACTTTCTCAATTGGGGAGCGAGCAGGAATGTTAAAAGCAAATAACCTCCAGTCCACCCCATAATGTAGGCTAAACCATCGTAGCCCAGCATCATAATAGTTCCGGCCATTCCAATGAAAGAAGCAGCGCTCATCCAGTCAGCACCAATAGCCATCCCATTCCAAATCGGTGGAACTCCGCGGCCGGCAACGTAGAAATCGGATGTTTCTTTTGCTTTATTGAATATCGCTATAAAGATATATAAAGCAAAAGTCGCTAAAATAATGACTAACGATGTTATAAATTGTGTATCCAAAAATCATCCTCCTTTGTCGCTAGGCTTTTAATCATTAATGATCGACAGTAGTTCCCCGTCCAATTGCTTCATTCTTGTTATGGTCGATTCCATACTTTTTGTCGATTTTATCCCCAACAAATGCATTAACAAATAGCAATATAATGAAGACTGCCAAAGCGCCTTGAGCTCCCATATAGTAGTGCAGCGGGAAACCGTTAAAGTAAATGTCACTTAAAGGTTCGGCAAATAGCACTACACCATAAGAAACAATCGCCCAAATAATAAAATAAATAACCATATAGGTATTCTTTTCACGGAAGTAAGCATCTGCTCTTCTTTTCTCGATTCTTTTCATTGGATCACCCCTGTTCTCAATTTCCTGAAAACCTACTGTTGCAAGGATGTATACGATTTATCTCTTGAAGTTTATATTTCACACTTCCTTTATAACAGGATTGTATTTTTACCCTGTCTGCTTGATGCGGCAAGGAAAAAATAAAGATGTCAGCAATTATTTAGAATCGAAAACGATTGGCAAAAAGAGGTCAATAATAAGAGGTTAAAAGGAGAATATTACTGTAAGCTAAAGATAAATCTTACGGTATCTAAAAATGGGGCTGGTACGAGTATAATTTCAACAATTATATATAGCGCTATTGCAACAAACGGCACAGCTAAATAAACAAAGCGTTTTTTTCTTATAGCAATGAATAAACAGATTCCTGAAAGTATGAGAAACACGTATAAAATGGCCTATGACCTCCTTCTTTTCGACACCACTCTTTTATGATTAAAATTTATGAGTAAAATCGTCACAATATTATCAATTTCAAAAGAAAATATTACTCATAATTGTAAAAAATCTCTATTTATCCCATCTTTCGAATTAATTATCCTTAAATAGAAAGCTTAAAAGGACTTCATCAAAAGATGATGTCCTTTTAAAAGAACCAGCAAATATCTTAGCGTTTGAACCTTTTTAAGCAGGATAGGGAAAATAAGGGGGAGGGGGGATCTGTAGCCCGAACTATTATTACAATTGGCCCAAATACGTATTAGATCATTCATTCATTACAAGACATATTTACAGAAGTACTCTGCCATTTCTGCATAGGTTAAGTTTAATTTTCGCATTAATCCTAGGCAGTTCGATAATACAATATCGGCTCCTTCAGATTGCTCTAATTGTACACCGTATTCGCTCTGAAGAAAGTTAGCAAAATCCCACTTTTCCGGAGAGTCCTGTTTTACTCCATTATAATAATTATCCATTTCAGTATATAAATCTTCAAAAAACTGTTCGAATAACTCACTTCGTTCTAGTAAGTAACGATAAGTGCTGCTATTTGTTGGAACTTTCGAGGCATACACATCTTGCGTCACGATTTGAATAATATCTTCCTCATTGATGTATTCACTTGCGGTTTCTTCTATAATCCAAATTGTTGATTGGAATAGTGGATGAGATTCTAGCGTCTGCACATTGTCTAGTTTCTTACGATAAAATTTCTTTAAAATAAGGCCATCATCTGAAACATAAAGAACTTCATATTGAAATGTTGTATTCACTTCCCATGTATTGTCTTCTTCCAAAATGGCATAGCTCTCCCCATAAAGTACATCAGTTTGCATTTGGACTGTTTCAAATTCGTAATAGGTTGAGCCCTCAACTGCATATCCAGAATATCTCAAATAAACGTCTTGCACATCTTTTTTACATGGGTTAACAAGACATAAGCTGTATTTTTCCTTTGGAATGACAAATTGAAGAATAGCATTCAGCTCCTTCTAGGTTGTTAAGCCAGTTTTTTTGGCTGCTTAAGAAAAAGCATTCGTTAAAACATATTCGCAAATCTCTATAATATTCATCATTATTGGGTTTTCTTAAAGTTTCCCAAATTGATGGTAGCCGAACGGAAAAGGTGATTGTAGGTTCCTTATCTACTTGAAGAAAAAAATCTGTGGAAATTTTCTACTCAAACTTTTGCAACTTGGATGTTCAACCTATACGGGCCCCGTATTTCTACATAAATTAATTGTAGTTCAGAAGAAAGGAGGAGTGAAATGAACCCGTTTGATTATGATGACGATTTCTTTGATGAATCCCCAAGAAGAGGTCGTGGAAGAGGGGGACAACAACAATTCCCACAGGGAGCGCCAGGTTATCCTGGAACTTTCCCAGGTATGCCAGGATTCCCAGGAGGTCAAGGAGGATTCCCGGGTAGCCCAGGAGGATTCCCGGGAGGTCAAGGAGGATTCCCAGGTAGCCCAGGAGGATTCCCGGGTGGAGGCGGTCCAGGTCAACTTCAAGCACCAACTTCGCCACCACCGAGCTTTACACCGCAAATGTCAACATTCCAACAACAAGAGTTCACTCGCAGAGGTGGAGTAGGTGGAATAAGACGATGCTTCTTCAGAAATACCTTCGTGTGGATGAGAAACGGCAATGCTTTTTGGTTCTTCCCGATGGTTGCTTTTGGAAACCAAATTATCGGCTTCCGATGGAGAGGAACAAGAGGCTGGGTTTACGATTCCATCAACCGGAACAACATCCTGTTCTTCCAATGCTATTAATTATCTAAATAGCATTTACACCCCTATATTCGTATATACCCCACTTCAAAGTGAGATGCGTCATGTATCTCACTTTTTCAGGTAGTTCTAAGTTGAAAAGTGAAGGAATATGAAATAGTAATGATTTTTTATGGGGTGATGATAATGGACAATCTTAATGCAGTGCGTGAGGAACTACTGAAAAGTGTTAGTAGTTTAACAGATGAACAACTAAATGAGGTTGTAGAAGAAGGTTCATGGAGTATTGCACAAATCTTGGAGCATTTATATATCATGGAACTGAATGTAGTGAGGCAGATTCGTCTGGCACTTAACCAAGAAGAGTATGATGAACCTGGATCGTTCCCTCTTCATGTTGTGGCGGATCGCACGAAGAAAATCAGTGCTCCGGAAATTTTAATTCCGTCCAACAATTTTCTTACATCCGAAGAGTTAAGAGAGAAATTAAGCGCTTCAAGAGCATTTTTAGAAAAAATCGCCCATCACCATAGTGAGGAAGAGCTGAATCAAAAAACGTTTGCCCATCGCCGATTCGGGGTCCTTACATTGAGCCAATGGATATCTTTAGTTGGCTATCACGAGCAACGGCATATTGGACAAGTAGAGGAAATTAAAAAAGCATTAACCAAATAATTATAAAGAAACTTCCAAACACTAGTTCAGGAGTTATCTGACTGGTGTTTTTTCATAGCATTTCAATCAGCCCGAAAAATAATAGGAGTACAATGCGATATTATGGGTAAAAGATAATATTATATCTAAATTTTGAAAGAGGAACCTGGATGACTAATATATTATTAATTTTATTGTTACAGCTCGTGTATGTGCCATTATTAACACTACGAACGATTTTCTTAGTAAAAAACCTTACATTATTCGCAGCCATTTTTGGGATAGTTGAAATGCTTATTTATGTATTTGGTCTTTCTTTGGTATTTAATGGAGACCAAAGCTTGGCTGCAATGATTGTCTATGCTGTTGGGTTTGGACTGGGAATGTTCCTGGGAACGAAGATAGAAAATAAACTAGCAATCGGCTACGTATATATCACGATCAATACGCAAGATAAAAATCAAGAGTTAATTGATACATTAAGAATAAATGGGTTTGCGATTACCACCTATGTAGGTGAAGGGCGGGATAGTGACCGTTACAAATACGAGATACTGGCAAAACGTAATCGCGAAAAAGAAGTGTTTACATTAGTTGAAGCAATTGAGCCAAAAGCATTTATCATTTCATATGAACCTAAATCATTTAAAGGCGGTTTCTTGGTGGACCGGATGCGGAAACAAGCGAAGGCTAGGCAATGATTAAAAGCTAGGAAGTATTGTTTTCCTAGCTCTTTTTTTTGACTTTAAACCTGTTTCGAAAATAAGTGAAATGCTATGCTATATACCTAGAAATTCGATTTCTGTACAAGGAGCGACAAGATAATGGGCTTTTTACTTTTCCAATGAAAGGGGTTTGATGTTTGCGTTATATGCCTGGATGAGCTGCTCTAGTCTTTCGATCTTGGCAGGTCCTTGTGGGCAAGGATGATAGTATTCTTTATTTTCGGATTGAATCCCGAAAGAAGGAATTCCGCTATCCTGAATTAACTGAATCCACCTTCTTTTTTCCTCCTCAAAATATTTCCATCTACTTCTTTTTTCTACGCCCCAGCCAATTAGAATCCAAGGATGCTGCGTCATTTCAAATAAAGAGGGCAGTGTAATAGTAGGATATTTGCCAGTACCTTTTAAGTGTTCAAAAAGGTTAATGGAATCCACGCCATTCGTATTTCTTACATAAAACAAATTATAGATATGAAGTCTGCCTTCCAAGTTTGAATGTGCTGCTTTCATGAATTGAATCAATTGCCGCATGGTATTGTCTATTGTCGTTTCGTCAGTATGGGATCCATTCATAATAAGCTTTTTCCTTGCTTCTCCCTGCAGATCTGCTGAACCTGGATTTAACATTACCACCGCACCTAATGACTTCCGAGAAGAGCCGAATTGTATATAAGTATTTGTTCGATATACTTCCGACCCAATTAGCTGAAAAGTGGCGACAGCTTTCACATTTTCCAACTCCCAAACCCCCATCTATACGTAGTGTCATTCATCATATTCGAAGGATTATGGAATTATTATCCTAAATTCATACCTATAGAAATTTTTTCGAAAAAGTAAATTTTAATTGAAAGCAGGTGGGTTTTGGGAGTAAATATAAATTTGTTGGTGTGAAAAATGGTTGAAATTTATTGAAAGGTATATAATTATGTCTATTAGAAACAATATTCTATATAAACGATACAGAACTAAAAAGTAGTGTATCTATTATATAGATATACTTATTTTCTATTGGAAGATATATAAATTACAATTTTTAGTTTGAGGAGACGAGTAAGGTGCTAGAAGAAATATTTTCAACCTATGCCTCTTTGTTTGATTGGCATATGTGGGTAGAAGTTTTATCAAGTTCGGAAAGCTGGGGACTTATTTTATCTTTGGCAGTGATGGAATGTATATTATCAGCTGATAACGCATTGGTACTTTCTGCGTTTGTAAAACCACTACCAAAGGAGCAGCAAAAAAAGGCGTTGATTTATGGACTATGGGGAGCTTACATTTTCCGTTTTATCTTTATCGGACTAGGTACCGTATTAATTAAATTCTGGGTGATTAAATTAATAGGCGCACTTTATCTGTTGTACTTGGCCATTAAATTTTTCCGAGAAAAAAGCAAAGGCCAAGATGCAGAAGAAGAAGCGGACGCAAAACCAAAGGGCTGGTTAGTAAAAGTATTCGGCGTATTTTGGGCAACGGTTATTAGTGTAGAGTTAATGGATTTAGCTTTTTCCGTCGATAGTATTTTGACGGCACTTGCCATTTCCGAAAAAGTTTGGGTCGTGCTGCTTGGCGGTATGATAGGTATTCTATTGATGCGAGGGATTGCAACGTTCTTTATTGCCCTTATGAATAGAGTACCTGAATTGGAAACGACAGCTTACGTGTTAATTGTATTTATTGCGGTCAAAATGGGGTTAACAATCATAGATATACACATTCCTAATGAACTATTTATAATTGTATTAGTTTTAGCGTTTGTTTTAACTTTTATTATTCATGCGGTTCGAAGCAAAAAAAGTACGGCGAATTAAATACACAGATGGTGAAAAAGTTTATGCTTTTTCACCTTTTTTAATTTAAAGCACTTTTTGATAAGATTTTGCCATTCCCTCTACTCCGATGGGAAATCCAGATTAAGAGAAGTTTTGTGCCATCGAAATTCGTGAAATTTGTTATAAATTGCAGTATGTCCACATATCTTGTAAAGATGCTTATCGTCAATGTATCGACTTTTAGTAAAAAGTGAGGTGTAGGCATGTCTGAATATGAAACTTTTATGGAAGAGAAAAATAAAATTGATAGTTATTTTGACAGAGGCTATCAAGTCATCAGTATTTTTGAGAATTTAAGTGGCACATTCGTTGATTTTGTTACCGGTGAAGGGGCAAGTGAACGGGAAGTTGTCCAACTACAATTACTTACTGCCGAAGCTAGAAACTATATTGCCGCAAAATTATTATTCGTCAACTAATATAAGAGAACGAATTGGAGGGGAGAAATACTTCCCTCTTTTTTTATGGTTGTTTTCTAGTCAAGATAAAACCCGAATCTTAAGGAGGGGATGATTCAGCAATCAGGTACTTTTAACACTAGTGCTTGTAATATTACCTATTTCTTATCCCCCTAATTAGTTGTGTTTGGACCAATCAGATTAAATGCGATGCGAAAGATAAAATATGAGAACCCTGCCAATCCGATTATGCCCACTATAGTTAATCCTGCTATTTGATCAGAGTAAAGCATTCCTATAACAAACATAGTAAAACAAATAACTACGCCAAATAGCGAGAGTAATAATTTACTTTTATTCAATGCGTATGCACTCCTTCCTGTTTTTTATATTGTATACGTTCTAATAGAGTGAAGGTTTCACTGGTACAAAGCCATTGGCGATTTACCATATCTCGTTCTTGACACCTCCTAAACGTTTTGTTAAATTGTTAGTAATTATACAAACAATTAATTTATTTGTTTACAATAAAAATAAACGGTTCCATTTTTCGTTTAGGGTTAGGGGTGTTCATAATATATGAGTCAGTCAGAAATATTCTGGAATGCTACATTAGAGGAAATGAAAAAGGGATACACAGAGGATGCAAGTCAATATACCTGCCTGATGTGCGGCGAAAGGATAGAGAAGGGCATTATTTACCCTCAAGGGGAAGTTTTGTATGAAGCAAAGCGTTTTATTCGATTGCATGTAGAACAAACACATGGCTCGGTGTTTGAGTATTTAGTGGGCCTGGATAAAAAATTTACAGGGCTGACTGAACACCAAACAACACTTCTTCGCCATTTTTATGCTGGAAAGAGCGATAAAGAAGTTCAGGAAGAGATGGCGATAGGGAGCAGCTCTACAATCCGCCATCATCGTTTTGTCTTGAAGGAAAAGGAACGCCAGGCAAAAACAATGCTTGCCATTATGGAATTGTTAAAGGAAAAGGATCAGAATGCACCGGCATTTGTAGCACCTCACAAACATGCAACAATGGTGGATGATCGGTATTCTGTTACGACCGAGGAACAGGCAAAAATTTTGGATAAATACTTTACAGAAGGACTAGGTGGGCCATTAGCAAAATTCCCTCCGAAAGAAAAGCAACGTATTGTTATTTTAAGAGCCATTGTAGATAGATTCGATGCATCTGCCGTATACACGGAAAAAGAAATGAACGGGATTTTAAAAGAAATCTATGAAGACTTTGTATTACTGAGAAGATACCTAATCCAATATGGATTTTTTGATCGAAAAGCAGATGGCAGCGCCTATTGGATAAAAAAATAGAGCATCAGCAGAAAGTGAGTGAGGCATATGGATAGAAAAAAAGAATTAAAGCAACAGTATCAAGAAATCGAGATTGTTGCTGGTGTTTATCAAATTAAAAATAATACTAACGGAAAGTCGTTTGTGGAAAGTACAAGAAACTTAAAAACGATTAACGGTGTTAGATTTACGCTTAACAACAATACACATCTGAATAAAGGTTTGCAATCAGAATGGAATGAATTTGGTAAAGAAGCGTTTTCCATCGAAATTTTGGAGAGATTGAAAAAGGATGAGGGTAATCCATTCTTTAACGAAAGAGAAGCCTTAAAGGAAATGGAACAGAAATGGCTTGATGAACTGAAACCTTATGGAGAGAATGGATATAACTAAAAAGTATAAGAAAAAGTGTACACTTTATAGTATTTAAAGCGGGCACTTTTTTATTGTCGAGTAAGTTGCCGTTACTAATGAGAAACATTAAAAAATACTTGAAATATCATTCATTTCAAATCATTGGATTTAGTAATATATAGTGACATATGCGAAAGGAGGAGGGACCCTTTTTGAAAATTTTCCGCTTTCTCTTGATTTTCAGCATCATGCTTTTAGTCGGTTGCGAAGAGTCGGTGGAAGAAAAGCCAGTTGTCACGGTATATGCCAAACCAGTAATCGAAACAAGTTCTATTACCGAGATTTCAGAAGAGGATATACAGTTGGAAACTTCCAGTGACGAGATTGCGTTAGTAAATGCTTGCTATGATAATGAGATTTATATCATAGAAGAAAAAACTTGTTCGCTGAATATTGAATGCAATGATTTTAATTCTTGTGTAGAGTGGGGAAATCAAATAGTGGCAGAACTTGAAGCTGAATATGGCTCGCTTGTCTATGAAGAATCTGTTGCAACCGGTCAGGAAGGAATCACCCTCCTTGCAAGCTATAATGTCGATAATGACGGAGAAATCATCTACACAGAAGAAAAAGTTCAAAAAGAGGTTTTGGAGTATCATTCCAATCTTTGGTATAGCTTTAGTTGGCTGATTCCAGAACAATATCGGGAAGAAATCGACCAATTCGAAGTGTTTGAAAGTGGAGACACACTCGCATACATAACCTTGCATGATAAATATGGCCGATTTTGGACGTTGGGAATGAATAATAAAGATATCGAACTTGCTTCAGAAACCTTGGTCACCTATTTACATGAATACGCGCATTTCCTCTCTTTAAACGGGAGTCAGATTGATTATTGGGTACCAAAAGAAGGCTGTAATTCGTTATTTTTAAAAGACTCAGGCTGCTTTTATGAAGGTGCCTATTTGAATGCTTTCTATAAACGGTTTTGGGAAACCGGTGGACATGGCAAGATAGAGGATTTTTATGTATCGAGATATGCCATGTATTCTCCGGAAGAGGATTTTTCAGAATCCTTTGCCCATTTTGTCTTAACAAAAACTCCAAATGGAAGAAGTGTAAGGGAAGAAAAGCTTTTATACTTTTATGAGTTTGAGGAACTTGTTCAATTACGTACGGAAATTCTGGCTCGCACAGCTACCTGGCTTGTTCGAAGTACCCTCAAACCTAAAACATAAGGAGATGCTTTTTGGTGAAGCAAAAAACCCCCTTCGCCTATTGCGTCGGGGATGTTATTTTCTGCGGCCATCTATCCATTATATTATGAAAAAGCGTCTTTTAAAGAGGCGCTTTTTTAATTCAAGATATTGTACAGTTATAGTACCCGCAGATTCAAAAATCATGACTGTTATTTTAAACCATCAATGAATGCTTCGATTTCTTCTTGTGTTTTACGATCCTTGCTAACAAAACGACCGATTTCTTCATTATCACTAAAGGCAACAAAACTTGGGATGCCGAATACATCCAATTGGATACATAAATCGATGAATTCATCACGATCTACTTTGATAAATTGATATGTGTGCGCATATTTCTCTTCGATTGTTGGCATAACAGGATCAATGAAACGGCAATCTCCACACCAATCTGCCGAAAACATAAAGATTGTCTTTCCATTAGCTTTTAACTGCTCAAATTGCTCAACCGATTGTAAGTTTTCCATTTTAATTCCCCCTTGCTTTTTCCTTATCTTACCACAAGCAATAAGTTATTTCCTATAAGGAAGCTAAGAAATAACAAAATCTTCTTTTAATACTATCCCACAAATCGAACAAAATATATCCATCAGATAAACCGAGTTTTTGTACCATTGTACCAATTGATTTGAGGAGCATTTGTTTCTCTACTCATGGAATGAAAATTACTGCACATTCTAAATGATGAAAGGAGGGTTCCATTTGGTTCGGCATTTAATTGCATTGTTTATAGGCTTATTAACTGGCGGCACAATTCTTTCCTACGAGGTAAAAGCAAATGAGGCACCTTCACAGGAACAAGTAGTCGAACAACGTATGTCTATGTATATCCAATTCCAGGATCATATTGTTCCTTGGTATAATTTAGCGGCTATTGACCAATATGAACGGAATATCCAAGCGGTTAGACCGGACATCCCAAAACGAGAAAGCACCATTGCCATTCAGTTTTCTAAAGAGTCTTGGGTGGGGGCAATGAACCCTCAACCTGATGATACTTCCATTTTTTCAATTGAATATTTCGGAGGTTTAGGACTCGATGGGAATGGTGATGGCGATGCGAGTCGTGAAGATGACGAAGATGTGATGTTTACACTGGTTAACTATTTAAGTCAGTTTGGCCCAACAGAAGAAGATTTCAAACTCGCTTTGTATGATTATTACCAGAGCGAGGAGGTTGTTAATCAGATATTAACAATAGCTAAAATGTATAAAAATTATGACACGATTGATTTGGATACGCATGTTTTCCCGGTTCCTGTACGTGGTTATAATTATAGCTACCGAGGAACATGGGGTGCCAACCGGGGATGGGGCGGAAGGCGTATACATGAAGGAACGGATATATTTGCAGGGTACAGTACACCTGTAGTTTCCACTTCTTATGGTGTAGTAGAAGTAATGGGATGGAATGAATTTGGTGGATGGCGTGTAGGAATACGAGATAATCACAATACCTATCATTACTATGCCCATTTAGCCTACTTTAACAAGGATTTAAAAGTTGGGGATCTAGTAGAACCAGGAATGCTCCTTGGTGGCGTAGGTAGTTCGGGTTATGGAAAAGAAGGTACTTCCGGTAAGTTCCCGCCACATTTACACTACGGGATGTATAAGTTTAATGGTCGTACGGAATGGGCATTCGACCCTTATCCATCTCTTACACAATGGGAGAAATATACGAAACAGCAAAAGAAATAATTATAAGGTTGCTCTAAAAATGGGCAACCTTTTAAAAAAATTCAAACCCTATATTGACAAGGTGGTTGGAACTATGTTAAATTTATCTCGAATTAAAGATAAATTAATTCCAAACAAAAAATGAATTCGTAAGTTAAATTATTTTTTTAATATAATATCTCGATTTCGAGACAAAATTGGAGGAAATTTAAAATGGCAAAATGGACAGTAGATCAATCTCACTCAAGTGTAGGATTTGAAGTAAAACACATGATGGTTTCTAAAGTGAAAGGAAACTTCGATGCTTATACAGCAGAAGTAGAAGCAGCAGATCTTGCAGACTTAACTACAGCTGCAATTGCATTCAAATTTGATGTGGCGAGCATTAATACTCGCAGCGAAGACCGTGATAATCACCTACAAGGTGCGGATTTCTTTGATGCTGAACAATTCCCGACAATCGACTTCAAATCAACAAGCATCACTAGAGATGGTGATGACTACAAAGTAACTGGTGATTTAACGATCAAGGATGTAACAAAACCAGTAACATTTGATGTTGAATATGGCGGTAAAGGTAAAAACCCATGGGGCGTAGAAGTTTATGGTTTCGAAGCAGAAGCTAAAATTAACCGTGAAGAATTCGGTTTAACTTGGAACGCAGCTCTTGAAACTGGTGGAGTTTTAGTAGGTAAAGACATCAAAATCAAAGTTGAATTAGAAGTTAACCCAGCTGCATAAGCCTAGGCAAGGAAAATTAAGAGGGCATTCCATAAGTTTGCCCTCTTATTAAATAGAAAAGGTTATTTTACTATTAGGGATTTTCTAAGTCGAAGACAATACTTATTGAATAAAAGTGCAGTAACAGAACCATAATAATATAGAAAATTTGAGGCAAATATTTTTTTAACTAAATATCTCGAATTCGAGATATTAATTAGGAGGAATTCTGATGAATGAATTAAAAGGTCTGCACCACGTAACTGCAATTACAAGTAGTGCAGAAAAAATTTATAATTTCTTTACTTATACATTGGGCCTTCGTTTAGTAAAGAAAACAGTGAATCAAGATGATATTAAAACATACCACTTATTTTTTAGTGATGACGTTGGAAGTGCGGGGACAGATATGACATTCTTTGATTTCCCTGGTATCTCTAAGGGTGTCCATGGTACAAATGAGATTTCAAAGACATCATTCCGTGTACCAAATGATGACGCATTGGAATATTGGGAAAAACGCTTTACTCGTTTAGAAGTGAAGCACACGGGGATAAAAGAACAATTCGGTAAGAAGGTTCTGGGTTTCGTTGATTTTGACGATCAACAATATCAATTAATTTCTGATGAGTTTAATGAAGGAGTAGAATCTGGAACACCATGGCAAAACGGGCCGATTCCTTTAGAATATGCCATTACGGGTTTAGGGCCAATCTTTGTACGCACTTCATACTTTGATTACCTTAAAGAGGTTTTGGAACAAGTATTCTTTATGAGAGAAATTGCCCAGGAAGACTCATTCCACCTATTTGAAATGGGTGAAGGCGGTAACGGAGCACAAGTAATTCTTGAATACAATACGGTCCTTCCTCAAGCTAGACAAGGATTTGGGACTGTTCATCATACAGCATTCCGAGTAGATGACCGTTCGGACTTGGAAGCTTGGCAACAACGTTTACAAGGATTTAAGTTACCTAACTCGGGATATGTGGAGCGTTATTTTTTTGGCTCGCTTTATACGAATGCAGCTCCTTCAATTTTGTTTGAATTGGCAACAGACGGTCCAGGCTTTATGGGTGATGAACCATACGAAACACTCGGTGAGAAGTTATCTTTACCACCTTTCTTCGAAGAAAAACGTGACCAGATCGAAAAATTGGTAAGACCTATTGATACAGTCCGCAGTACAAAACACTTTGAAAAAGAATACGAATAAGGAAGTGAATTTTATCAGATGGGGTTTCTAGATAAATTATTCGGTAAAAAGCAGGAGGAGGAGAAAACAATGACAAAATTAAATATCGGGATTATTTTAGGTTCAACTCGTGAAGGACGTGTAAGCCCTCAAGTAGGCGCTTGGGTAAAAGAATTAGCGGATAAACGCGGTGATGCTAACTACACGATTATCGATATTGCGGATTACAAATTACCTTTACTAGGCGAAGCTGGTGGTGATGCTTCAGGAGCAGCCGCTTGGTCACAGGCGGTAGCCGCTCAGGATGGATTTGTATTCATCGTACAAGAATATAACCACTCTATTACAGGAGCACTTAAGAACGCATTAGATTACTTGCGTGAAGAGTGGAATAACAAAGCTGCCGGTATCGTATCTTATGGTTCGGTAGGTGGAGCTCGTGCAGCGGAACACTTACGAGGAATCTTGGGTGAATTACTAGTAGCGGATGTACGTGTACACCCTGCATTATCTTTATTCACTGATTTCGAGAATGGAACTGACTTCAAACCGAAAGAAGTTCAAGCCGATTCAGTAAATCAAATGCTCGACCAAGTAATACCTTGGGCAACAGCTTTAAAAACAATCCGCTAATAGAAAAGCGGAAGGTGCTCGCCCAGCTCCGAACGCAACTGGAGAAATCGACCAAAGGACGCTTTTCGTCCTTGCAGGCGAATTTGAAGTTGTGGAGGAGCTAGCACCTGCAGCTAGACAAGAAAAGCGGAAGGTGCTCGCCCAGCTCCGAACGCAACTGGAGAAATCGACCAAAGGACGTTTTTCGTCCTTGCAGGCGAATTTGAAGTTGTGGAGGAGCTAGCACCTGCAGCTAGACAAGAAAAGCGGAAGGTGCTCGCCCAGCGGCAGAAAGAGCAAAAGACGCATGAGTAGGATTCTTACAATTACAACATGTGCACATGCTTGTGTGCATGTTGTATATAAATCAAAAGTATAAAATTTGAGCAAATCAATTAAAAAGGATTGAAGGATGTGCTCAGATTTTATGCTGACATAAATCTAGGAGGCAAATAATGATGAAAAAACATACAGCAGGGATTCACCACATTACAGCTATTGTTGGGCATCCTCAAGAAAACATAGATTTTTATGCAGGTATATTAGGTCTAAGATTAGTAAAACAAACAATTAACTTTGATGACCCTGGAACATATCACCTATACTTTGGTAACGAAGGTGGTAAACCAGGTTCAATTATTACCTTTTTCCCTTGGGCAGATGCATATAAGGGGAGAATAGGCGATGGCCAAGTAGGTGTGACAACCTATGTAGTACCTACTGGAGCAATGGAATTTTGGAGAAATCGCCTATCGCAATTTGATATTGAATATATAGAAGCAGAACGGTTTGGGGAAGCCTATCTTCAATTTGACGACCCACATGGTCTCCATCTTGAAATTGTTGAACGTGAAGAAGGAGAATTAAATCCATGGACTTTTGGTGGAGTATCTAAGGAAGTAGCGATTAAAGGTTTCGGCGGCGCTATTTTATATTCCGCTCGACCACAAGAAACAGCTGCTACACTGGTTGATGTAATGGGTTTAGAAACTGTTGGGACAGAAGGGGATTATACTCGTTTTAAAGCAACAGCCGATATTGGCAATATTATTGATGTAAAAATGACAACTGGCGTACGTGGAACAATGGGTGTTGGGACAGTCCACCATATTGCGTGGCGCGCAAAGGATGCTGCGGATCATCAAGAGTGGCAGGAATATGCTATGAATCATGGCCAGCACGTGACTGAAATAAAAGATCGAAACTACTTTGACGCAATCTACTTCCGTGAGTCGGGGGAAATTTTATTCGAAATCGCTACTGATCCACCAGGTTTTGCTCATGATGAATCTTATGAGACAATGGGCAAACAATTAATGCTTCCTGAACAATATGAACATTTGCGAGACCGCTTAGAAATGTCACTCATTCCTATTGAAGTTAAATCACTTGATTAAGGAGAGATAATATGATTTCCATAAACCCGAATGCTATAACTGAACACGAAGTTTCCAAAATCCTTAAAGGTTCCATTATTCCGAGACCGATTGCCTTTGTAACAACGATTTCGGATGAAAAGATCGTTAACGGGGCACCCTTCAGTTACTTCAATATAGTATGTGCACATCCTCCAATGATTTCTTTGGCTATCCAAAGGGAGAATGGAAATATAAAGGATACGGCAAGAAATATAAAAAGTAATGAAGAATTTGTTGTTCATATTGTAGATCGGGATAATGTGGAGAAGGTTAATGAAACAGCTGCCCGATTACCGTACAACAAAAGTGAGCTAGAGCTTGCTAAGATGACGCAATTGCCAAGCAAATTAATTAGCGTACCGGGGATAAAAGAAGCAAAGGTCCGGATGGAATGCAAACTGGTCAAAGCCATACCTCTAGAATCTGAGGGCAGGGTGATTAGTGATTTAGTGATAGGTGAAGTAGTACAATTCCATTTAAGTGATGAGATTTACGAAGAAAATGGAAGGATAAATGTGGAGAGATTAAACCCGGTTAGCCGTCTGGCGGGGGCCGAATATGCAGAAATAGGTGGGTTATTCTCGATTAAAAGGCCTGATTAATAGACTAGGAGGTATAAAGATGAAACACATATTTAAAGAGGGTACAAATCCAGATAAGCCTGTATTGCTTTTGCTGCATGGTACGGGTGGAGACGAAAATGGATTAGTGCAATTAGCAGAAATCGTGGATCCGGAAGCATCTTATTTAAGCGTTAGAGGGAATGTATTGGAAAATGGCATGCCTCGATTCTTTAGACGTTTAGCAGAAGGTGTCTTTGATGAAGAGGATTTAATCTTCCGTACAAACGAATTAAATGCATTTTTAGATGATGCATCAAAGGAATATAACTTTAATCGTCAAAACATCGTAGCAATCGGATATTCAAATGGTGCCAATATTGCTGCCAGTCTCTTATTCCATTATAAAGACGCTTTAAAGGGTGCGATTCTACACCATCCAATGGTACCTAGACGCGGAGTAGAATTACCGGATTTAAAAACTAAGAACGTATTTATAGCAGCTGGCACAAACGATCCGATTTGCCCGCAACAAGAGTCTGTGGAACTTCAACAATTGCTAGAAACTGCAGGAGCTTCTGTAAATGTACATTGGGAAAATCGCGGCCATCAACTAACGATGAGTGAAGTTGGAGCAGCGAAACAATGGTATGAACAAAATCTTATTTAGATAAATTCAAAAGACGACGCTTATAAGCTGAAGATAACCTCAATTAATCATGATGTGCATGAGAGTATGAACGAGGTAACCATCGCGAGATATTTGTCACTTATTTTACGCGTAGACAAAGTTTGTCTACGCTAATTTTAATATAATTCTCTAATAGAGTTTTATTTTTTGAGAACAACTTCCGAGGCTTTTGTCTAAGTTAGCTTTTAAATTATTTCTTAATTTAACGTAGAGAGTAGTGTTTTGATATGGTTGAAATCAAACAGTTTCTTTTTTAAATAAGGTGTTGACATGTAGCGCCTAGGGTTGTAATATAGTAAAAGTCGCTACGGTGACGTGAAAGTAATTTATCAAATATCGAAAAAGTAATTGACTTCGAGTTGATAAATTGATATTATATAAAAGTTGTCTCAAGTAGTCTTCGAAACTTATTTTTAAAAAGTTGTTGACACTAAAGAGAGAACGTGATAATATATAAAAGTCGCTGTTGAAAAACGATGATGCGATATGAACCTTGAAAACTGAACAACAAAACGTTAATGAATAC
>NZ_JAUHTQ010000010.1 GCF_030418165.1 Ureibacillus aquaedulcis | reverse complement strand
GGAACTTCGAGAGGCCTTCACACTTCCCGTTTATGCTATGTAGCCATCGAATCGGGCTTCGAGACTCACTTTCAGTTACCGTTCGCTTTTAAGTCACCTCATCGGGCTTCGAGAGGCCGACTCACTTCCCGTTTATGCGATAGAGTCACCAAATCGGTTTTCGAGACCTGTTTTCAATGCCCGATCTTGCTATAAAGTCGACTCACCCGGCTTCGAGAGGCCTTCTCATTTCCCGTTAATCCTATAGACCCATCGAAACGGGTTTCAAAAATCAGCAGCAGCCCAATCCCTCAGAGGTTTCCAAATAACTTTTCTTCTTTCTAAACTAAACCATAAAAAAAGATAATCCAAAAAGTGTTAACCACACTTTAGATTATCCCTGAACTCATAATTATTATTTTTGATTCAATGACTGAAGCTCTTGTTCAACTTTATCCCATTCCTCATCGGTTTCTATTGGCAGCAGGTCTTGGACTTCCCCTTTTTCACCAGCGATATAGCATGCTGCGAATATTTCCCCAATTTCTTCCTGGTCTGCAAATGTGTAGAGGATGTAGGATTTATTAAACTCTTCCAATTCAAAACGATGAATCACTTCACATAGTACTTCTTCACCATTTTCATCTGAAATTGTAAAGAAATCTTCTTCTCCCTCGCTGAATTCAGCAATTAGCGTATTCAGCACCTCATCTACCATTTCCCATTCAGCTTCCGTTTCTAAAGGAGTGAAATCTGTCATTTCCCCATTCTCATCGAGTTCAAAACGAAGTGCCGATATTTCCTCGCTGTCATTTCCCTCATCGTCAACCATGGAATATAACACATATGAATGTTCATCACTATCAAACGTAAAAATGGCTCTACATTGCTGTTCAGTACCATCCTCTAATTGAACTTTAAAATACTGTTCGTCCATTTTGGACACCTCCAAATAGTTTTACAAAGTTATACGCAAATATTGATTCTATTTTATAATAAATTACGTCCTTAAGATTAAAAAAGGTAGGCAAAATTTACGCCCACCTTTTCATTTAGATATTATTCTTCTTCGTCATCGAATTGATCTTCTAATTGATTTAAAACATCTTCGATTAAATCCCATTCAGCTTCCGTTTCAATCGGTTCTAATTCTCCGTCTTCTCCGTTTTCTGATGGCGTGAATGCAGAAGCGAAGATTTCAATTTGTCCTTCATCATCTTCTTCTGCCCCAACTAAAGAATAAAGAACATAAGATTTACCAAATTCTTCAGAATCGAAAGTGTGAATTACTTCGCATAATTGTTCATTTCCATTTTCGTCGACAATTGTAATATGTCTTTGTTCGTGATCGTGTTCTTGTACCATTATTGGTCACCTCTTCATAAATTTTCAACTTTACTAAACGCTTGAATGTAAGTTGTTTTTGCCCCTTAGCAAGGTTCGGGGCAAAGCATGCCCCTGTCACTTCACTTTCGGGGCAGAGAGTAAATATTCGGGAATGCGAATATTAATTCTTGCTCCTGCGGTGGTCACATTAAAATGTCACCATACTCTTCGCAAAGGAACGTCTCAAAATAAATTTTCAGACGTTTCCTTTACTATCCAGATACCCTTGCAGAATCATGACGGCAGCCATTTTATCGATTACTTGTTTGCGCTTTTTTCGGCTAACATCGGCGTCGATAAGCATTCGCTCTGCAGCCATTGTAGTTAAACGTTCGTCCCACAGTTTGACCGGTAAATGGAAGGTCTCTTCCAATAATATTTTATAATTATTGGAAGCTTCTCCACGCGGTCCGACTGTGTTGTTCATGTTTTTAGGAAAGCCTACTACAAATTCGGTAACAGCATATTCTTTTACAAGCTCTTTTATACGTTCTATTCCAAAGTCGCCTGTTTCTTCGTTAATTTTTACGGTCTCAATTCCTTGTGCAGTCCATCCTAGCGCATCGCTAATGGCAACGCCTACCGTTTTTGACCCTACGTCCAAACCCATAATTCTCATATTATCTATTATGCCTCGTTATTCTTCTTAATATAAAACTTAACCAGCTCTTCAAGAATTTCATCACGCTCAAGCTTGCGTATTAAATTTCGTGCATCCTGATGGCGAGGGATGTATGCCGGATCACCAGATAAAAGATACCCTACAATTTGATTAGTAGGATTATACCCCTTCTCTTCCAGTGAAGAGTACACCTTCAGCATCACTTGCTTTACTTCTTGTTCCATTGATTCTTCTGGGAAACTAAATTTCATTGTTTTATCAAACGAACTCAAGACCAGCACCTCGCTTTCAGAAATTAGGAGATGCAACAACGGTCTACATCCCCATTTTCTTTATTATAACTTATTCTTGCTGTCAATCAAATATTGTTATGGTATTCTATCCATTTTATGTTACAACAAGTATATTTGTAATAGGAGTATTTCATACTTTTGCTATATAAGATTAAAAAGATTTAACGTAATCATACACAGAAACTAATGCTTCTTCAAGTTTAGAGGCATCCTTCGCTCCAGCCATCGCCATATCCGGACGACCGCCGCCTTTACCTCCGCAAGCTTCTGCAACAGTTTTCACGATGTTGCCGGCATGATAGTTTCCTCCGACTAAATCCTTCGATACTCCGGCACAAAGCATAACTTTTTCGCCATCGACAGCGCCAAGTACGATGACTGCTTTTTCCAGCTTACCTTTTAAATCATCCATCATTTGTCGCAATTGATTGTTATCTTTTGCATCGACTTTCGTTGCCAGTACTGTTACATCTCCAATTTTTTGAGCGGCATCCAGAACTGCACTTGCTTGGGAATTGGCAATTTTTTGTGATAGCGCATCATTGTCACGTTGTTGCTCTTTTAATTCATGCTGCAGATTTTCAACACGTGCAACCAAGTCTTTTGGATTCGCTTTTAAAAGACTTGCTGATTCTTCCAGAATGCGTTGTTCTTCTTTTACAGCTTCATATGCCGCTTTACCAGTAACGGCTTCAATACGGCGAGTACCTGCTCCAATACCTGCTTCAGAGACAATCTTGAATAAACCGATTTCAGATGAACGTTTTACATGAATACCACCGCAAAGTTCAACAGAATAGTCACTTACTTGAACAACACGAACGACATCTCCATATTTTTCACCGAATAATGCCATAGCTCCCATTGCTTTTGCTTCTGCAATCGACATTTCTTCAATCACTACTTCAATATCATCCCAAATTTTTTCGTTAACAATACGTTCTATTTTTTCAATCTCTTCTTTTGTAGCTGGACCAAAGTGAGAGAAGTCAAAACGTAGACGGTCTGGACCTACATATGAACCTGCTTGGTTTACGTGGTCACCAAGGACATCTTTTAAAGCACTTTGCATAATGTGTGTTGCTGTATGGTTTTTCACTACTAGATTGCGTTCTTCACGATCAACCGTCGCCACCACATCATCATTTAAGTTCATTTCACCGGATTCCACTACCACTGTATGAAGCGATTGGCCATTTGGGGCTTTTTGTACATCTTTTACAAAAGCTTTGAATGTATCATTTTCGATTGTCCCGTGATCTGCAACTTGCCCACCCATTTCAGCGTAGAAAGGTGTTTCAGCTAGAATTACCAGAACCTCGTCCCCTTCGGAAGCAACCTCTACAATTTGGCCATTTGCTACCATAGCCACAACTTTCGTTTCCGTTTGCAGCGTATCATAGCCAACAAAATTAGACTCTTGCTTCAAGTTCGCTAAAACTTCTGATTGTACTTGCATTGAATCAACATCCGCACGAGCTGCACGAGCACGTTCACGCTGTTCTTCCATCGCTGCTTCAAAACCTTCATGGTCAACCTTCATACCAGCCTCTTCAGCATATTCTTCCGTTAGCTCCACAGGGAAACCATATGTGTCATAAAGACGGAATGCATCGCTGCCAGGAATGACATTTAATCCTGCTGCTTTCTCCTTTTTGATGACTTCAGAAAGAATTGCCAATCCGCCATCCAGTGTTTCGTGGAAGCGATTTTCTTCGTTTTTAATCACCCGCTGAATAAATTCCGTTTTTTCTTTCACTTCAGGGTAGAAGTCCTGCATGATTTCACCAACAGTTGGTACCAGTTCAAACATAAATGGTTTTTCGATTCCAATTTGTTTAGCATAACGAACAGCACGACGTAACAGACGGCGCAATACATAACCGCGTCCCTCATTTGAAGGAAGTGCTCCATCTCCAATTGCAAAGGCAACAGTGCGAATATGGTCGGCAATTACTTTAAATGGTGTATTGATATCTTCTTCGCTACCGAAGATTTCTTTTAAATCGATTTCACCAGGGCGTTTGTACGTACGGTTTGCAAAGTCTTCAATTTTCTCGATAATTGGCATAAATAAATCCGTATCGAAGTTTGTTGGCACATTTTGTACAACAGATGCCATACGTTCAAGACCCATGCCTGTATCAATATTTTGCTTTGGAAGCGGCGTATATGTACCATCCGGGTTATGGTTGAATTGCGAGAATACCAAGTTCCAAATTTCAAGATAACGTTCGTTTTCTCCACCTGGATATAACTCCGGATCATTTTCATCGTTGCCATATTCAGATCCACGGTCGTAGAAAATTTCGGAGTTTGGACCAGATGGACCTTCCCCGATATCCCAGAAGTTCCCTTCAATTCGGATTAAGCGTTCTTCAGGAATGCCGATTTCATTTTTCCAGATATCATATGCTTCTTGGTCTTCTGGATGAATCGTAATGGATAATAGCTCCGGGTTGAATCCCATCCATTTTGAATCCGTCAAGAACTCCCAAGCAAAGTGGATCGCTTCTTTTTTAAAGTAATCCCCAATCGAGAAGTTTCCTAACATTTCGAAGAATGTATGGTGGCGCGCTGTTTTCCCTACGTTTTCAATATCGTTTGTACGAATTGATTTTTGTGCATTTGTGATACGGGGATTATCAGGGATGACACGTCCATCAAAGTATTTTTTTAATGTTGCCACACCTGAGTTAATCCAAAGCAATGAAGCGTCATTAATTGGGACTAGTGGTGCTGATGGTTCTTGGGCATGTCCTTTTTCAATAAAAAATTCTAAATATTTGCGACGAATATCTGATGCTTTCATTTAAATCTACCTCCAAAATTAAGTTCAATTTGTTTTTTACAAGATGGCGCAAAGTTTAAGTTCGTTACCATATTTTCGGATTGTAAACCCGCCTGTACAATGGACTTACCCCGAGACTATCACAGTTTTCCCAACAAAAATGCCGGCTAGTTCCGGCAATTCATATTTTTAGCAAAATAAAAAGCCCCCATCCCAGGTAAAGGGACGAAGACTGTCATTTCGCGGTACCACCCTAATTTATAAGTCGGCTAAAGACAATCACTTTCATTCTTACTCGTTAAAAAATCTTCATGACCTTTATGGTCACTCCGGTTATTTCACTCGTCACGCCTTGACTGGCAAGCGATTTCTTTTTAGCCTCTGTTGATTAAGAAGCTTAAGTCACCAAACTTATATCTCAAGCACTGTAACGTAAGTGAACGGCAGGGATTAGCTGCACTCAGGAGTAGCTTTCGGTTAATGCTGTACGCAAGATTCTTTCAGCCTAAGGAATCTCTTTCTGTCCGCCCCGCATAAACTTACTGTTTCCATCATTGTTTTAGTATTATTCTACACTACTGATTTTAAGATGCCTTCTATAAAAAACAGCATCGCGGAAATCCTATAGAAAATAAATTCGTATTTTCTAATAAATTATATGAAATGGATGACATTGTGTCAATTATAACTATTTTACTTTATCCTTTACTCATAACGATACATATTCCAAAATCCGATATCCTCAAAGCCAAGACGCTTATAAATTTTTCCTGCTTCCGGATTATCATAGAATAAACAAAGCTCTTTTCCTTCAGCCAAAAGGTCTTTACAAAGCTTAATCATACAATCTGTAGCAAGTCCCTGCCGTTTGAAATTCTCTCTTGTTGCAACAGCAATAATCATAGCCGAGGAACTATTTTCTGCCGTAGTCGACGCAGTTGTTGCCATTTCACCATCCACTCGAATAAAGTATGTTCGCCCTGTTTTATTTTCAATCATGCGTTTCTTTGATTCCACGCTAATATTGCTAGTCTGAAATTCAGGTATTCCCTTTAGAAGATCGACATTCTCTTCAACTTCATCTAAAGTAAGCTTTTCAACCTTCCCTAACTCCTCAGCACTCTTATTTTCCAGCAACCTTTGACACTTCGCATAGTAAAATGAATTGCTGCTTCGTTTTTTCTTTGGAATTAGAGGCTCCAGCCTTTCTACTATTTCTTTCAAACCCGATAATTCACGCATATTCGGGTCACTATTGATGATTTCAGCGAAGCCTTCCATATCATATTGCCCTGTCGCATAAGGTATATAATTAGTTTCATATTTCAGTAGCACTGCAATAAGTTCTCCAGCTTCGTCAAATCCCCCCCAGATCGTTTGAAACTCATTATCAAACCCGAATGCTTCAACATCACCGATAATGAATAAGTTCTCGGCTGGCTTAATGCAAACGAATTCCATCAGCTGCTTTCGATTTGCTTCCGTAAGTTTTTTTATCATGTTCATCCCTCACAATGACAATAAAATTATTAAGAAATTACCATAAATTAGTACTTAGTTCAATAGAGATTCCACATTCCCCTTCTTAAAAGACTAGCCTTTTCATATATTGATTGATAAGTGGACGAACATTGCTAAAAAAGATTGGAGCGAAAATGTAGTGGAAATCTTATCTGGTGAATTTTTATCTGCCCTGATCACTATAATTTTTATCGATTTAATTCTTGCTGGCGATAATGCTTTACTGATCGGGCTGGTTGCGAAAAACTTGCCAAAGAGCCAGCAAAAGTCCGTTATTTTTTGGGGAACATTTTGTGCCATCCTGGTTCGCATCCTACTAACTTTGGTCGCTGTTAAACTACTTCAGTACGATGGTCTCTTATTGGTAGGTGGTATCTTGCTATTGTATATCTCATACAAACTCCTACTGACAGAAGAAGACTTGAATGTAAAACCAAGCAAGAAGAATTTTTGGGGTGCAATCGGAACAATTCTCCTAGCCGACCTATTGATGGGTGTGGATAATATAATCGCTGTAGCTGGTGCTGCTCACGGCAGTATCCTGCTCGTTATTATCGGTCTCATTGTCTCCATTCCCATTGTTGTTTGGGGCAGTGCATTTGTAACCAAATTAATGGAAAAATTCCCGGTTATTATTGTACTGGGGTCAGCCCTTCTAACGTGGACAGCTGCGAAAATGATCGTAAAAGACAACTATGTGGCACACTTTTTCACTTCACAGGAAGCAATATATAAATTTGAAATCATAGTTGTGATGGTGGTTATGATTATTGGCCTTTCCGTAAAATTCTTATTAAAACGTAAAGAAGTCGCCCCCAACTAAGGGCGACTTTTTCTAATATTGATAGCTCTTTTTAGTTAAAAGAATAATGATTATGGCCGGAACAGTAGCGACTGTCATTCCCAAGAAGGCAAGACCGGGCTCGATGTCATATAGGAATCCTCCAAATAACGTGAGAACAGCCGCACTCAAACTTGTTGCTAACGCAGAGTATAATCCTTGCGCATTGGATAGTTGCTGTTTTGGCAAATTACGTGTTATGTATTGAACAAAGGCATAATGGGACATCGCAAATGCAAGTGCATGCAAAGCCTGTGATAGAATGAACATCCACACATTCGGAAATGCGAAAATCATCACCCATCTCAGAGTGGAACCGGAACCTGCAAGAAGCAGCAATGAAGATGTTTTCCATTTAGAAAATAATTGATCGACCTTTAAAAAGAATAAAATTTCAAATAATACTGCAACGTTCAGTATCATCCCGATGTAAAAAGTATTTACTTCCAAATATTTCTGTAAATAGATGTAACTATAATTGTAATAAGAGGCAAGGGATCCTTGCAGCAGGATAATAATCACCATTACAATCGGGAATCCTTTTATTTTCCACAGGCTTCTCATCGAGAATTCTTGTGAGCGATCTTCTACTGTAGGCTTCATATTCAGTACTTCCGGAGCAGGCATGGCTTGCAGACTCAGCATGATGATCAGATAGCCAATCATGCACCATAAGATTACACTCTCACCCAGAATGCCAATAATAAGGCTAAGTATAAAAACAGAAATTACAAAACTGATCGACCCATAGGAGCGACTCTTTCCATAGTGGACATTCCCTTGCTGTACAAGTGTGGATGCATTACTCTCGATTGCGGGCAATAACGACGGATAGAATAAACTGAATATCATCGTTACAATGAATATTGCGACGAAATTAGTAAACGGGATATATAAGATGGCAGAAATCAATGCACTAATTACTAAAAATTGCGTTAATTTTTTGTCGCTTAAATATTTCGAAGCCACTGGAAAAACAAACATGGTCGAGAAGGCCCGTGCTACTAATCCAAAGCCCATAATGAGACTTACTTGTTGTACCGATAATCCTTTTGCTTCACTCAGCCAACCTGACCAATACTGCAAATATACGCCCCAGGTAAAGAAAAAGATAAAGAAATTCCGGGACAACCAACGTTGATCGTTCATGATTGCATTCAACCTCCAATATAGTTTGAATCATAGCATACTTCTTGTTTGAATAAATAGATAAAAATGTAAAAAAGCCGCTATAAGCTTTTGGCTTATTGCGGCTACTATTTTTAAGAATATCTCGAAATGACTTGTCTTAGTTGTTCACCTAACGTATACAGATCCTGTTGTGAAACCGTCATTTTCACGTGGGTTTCATCAGCATCCAACGCTTCTGCCAGGAATCCTCCGAGTCCTCTTGCTTTTCGGTCCACTTGCATTAGTAATTCAACTTGGCTTTGAGATTGAGAAAGGAAAACAACTTCTAGCTCGTCTAGTCGACCTCTAAAAGCGCCAGTAGTTGGAACAAATTCAAATTCCTGAATAAATGAATAGTTGCTTCGATATTTGTATGAAGCCTGCTGGCATTCTACCTTGCGCAATTTAAATCCTAATTGTTCTACTTCATCCAGTACCCTTGAAGCAATTTTGGATGGTCGGATATCAATGTAATCCTTGTCTTCTGAATCCACGCCGCTTCTAATATCCAATTCAGTAGCAACCCACACTTTCGTTTTTCCTACCGTAATTGGGACATCCAAAGGAATAGCAAAAGAAAATGGAATGGTTTTAGTTTCATTCGCATTAATGATAAACGGATCACTAACCTTAAACTTCTGGATCGGAGCGTTAGCAGTATATTTATTGTCGTCGACTTCCTTTATATATGTTGTATATAAAGTTAAATAAATGGCATTAATCTGCTGTTCGACATTTCCTCCATAGATCTCGATTTCACCCTTTATTTGTTCGCCGGCTTGATAAGAGGAACTTTCCAGTTTCGTATCTACCTTTGCGGAACCAATCCCAATACTTGCTCCCAACTTTTTGAAAAACGCCATTTCAAGCACTCCCATCATAAAATATAATCTCTTCTTTTTACGCTTCAGGCTTTCAAAAGTTTCAGCCTTACGGATACATTTTTTTCAAAAATGCGATAGATTGTTGAATGAGCTCCCTTAATACATCTTCGTCCACGTCTGCTAGTTTATTAATGTACACACAAGCCTTGCCAGATGTATGTTTTCCGAAACGTTCCATTATTTTTTCCCTCTCAGTATCGCCTGTAGCAAAATATAAACTGATTTTAGCCTTTCTTGGAGAGAACCCTACTAGTGGTGCGTCGCCTTCATGGCCCGATTCATATTTATAATGATAAGAACCAAATCCAATAATGCTTGGTCCCCACATCTTAGCTTGAAAGCCGGAAGTCTCCTCGAATATTTCCAATAATTTATAAGCATCTTCTCTTTTTTTCGAGCTTTCTACTGTTTCAATAAATTCGATGACACTATTATCTGTTTCTTTTGTTTTTTGCTCGTATTTCGTCAATTCGCTCCCACTTTCTTTATTTTACTGCGCTGTTTTTATTGTTTTGTATTTTCATGCATTGTTCCTTGTATCAATTGATTATACTCACTTCGGCATGAGGCTAATTATTCCCTCCAAAAAAGAGGCTGGGACATAACCCGAAAAAACCATTTTCCTCGAGTAGGAAAATGATGTTTTTTTGATATAGCTAAAATTGATTTCCGTCGCGGGGACGCGCATCCTCGGGCACGGCTCGAGCCTGTAGTCTCTCCCTCGTGCTGTTCCCCCAGGAGTCGCCCCTCCACTCCAATCAATTTACACAGTATCAATTTCTTAATATGGATTCTTCCATCATTCAAAGAATTCTTACTTCTGTCCTAGCCTGTCCCCTAGAACTGATATTTGACCTTTAGGGTTGCCTCTACCGATATCAATCCCTGTTCAATAGGTGTCTCTACAGTTCTTGCTGCTGAGACGGATACTGATTTTACCACGATCGGCCCACCTGTAGTTTCTTCTGTAATCTCGATAGGCACCGGCATATAGGATAGCCTTAATGATGAGGCAATGGCGTTTGCTTTTTCATGTGCATTGTGAAGTGCCAATTGTAATGCTTTTTGATAGTACGCCGAATCATTTTCCAGTTTAAACTCCAATTGCGAGATACGATTCGCACCATTCTGGATTGCGGTATCAATCACTAATCCCATTTTATTTAAATCATGAACCTCGACTGTAATCGCATTGGTTACCTCATATCCTCTGAATACTTGTCTTCCATCTACATAGTCGTATCCTGGAAAGACATTAAAAAAAGCGGTTTGAATATCGTTTCTGTCAATATTTAGTGCCAGCAGAGACTGAATGACTTGATTCATTTTAGTGGAATTTTCTCTTTGAGCTTCGCTTAAATCTTCCGATTGAGTAACAACGTCTATTTGCAATGCAGCAAAATCCGGTTTCACCTCAAATTTGCTATTGCCTTCCACCGTGATTACCCGTTTTGTATCCGAGGGGAACTGATTTCCACCTATCTGATTCACAAATATCACCTTCCTTTTTTCCATAAAACTACTATATGCCTGGAAAGGATAATATTTGCAATTTTTCTAGGTGGATAATTTATATCAAGTTGGCATGGCCTTGCTCACATTTTGTGCGCTATCCTGCATCTTACGCGTTAGTTTTCCTCTTCAAGAAAATCATAAGGCGATAAACCATTCATCCCAATGAGCGGGTGGATATATGGAGCGGTTTCTGCATTTAGCACCGGGGTTAGCATATCCACTTTTGCGGAGATGGCTTCCGGTTGCTTGTTTGCATCTGATTGTTCATCTGTCCCTTCATTAGGAACTTGCTTCACTTCGACCTTCTTCTCCTTTTCTTCCTCTATCACCAATGGATTTAATCTAGCTTTCAAACTAGTTAGCCGCAGTAAATCATCGGTTTTCGAAAGACCGGCTGTGAAGACATCAGGTTCGCCACAAAGAATTAAAAAGTTCTTAGCTCTTGTAATCCCGGTGTAGAGAAGATTACGACGAAGCATCTTTGAATAGCCCCGTACAATCGGCATAATAACCGTTGGGAATTCACTTCCCTGTGACTTATGAATGGAACAACAATAGGCAAGCGTAATTTGATTTAGATCACCTCGCTGGTAGGTAACCTCATTGCCATCATAAGAAACGACAAGTAAATCCTGCTTCTCAATATTTTCCTTGGCTCGGATGATTGCAATAACCTCTCCCATATCACCGTTGAAAATATTACTTTCAGGCTGATTAACAAGCTGCAAAACTTTATCGCCAATTCGATATGTTACATCACCAAAGACAAGCTCTTTTCTTTGCCCGTCATCATTTGGGTTTACTAGTTCCTGGATTCTTTTGTTCAGCATATCGATTCCGGCCGGCCCTTTATACATAGGAGCCAGCACCTGAATATCGCGTATCGATTGCCCCTTCGAAACCGCACTTTTGACAACCTGCGTCACTACGCTTGCAATTTGGTCAGCCGAAGCTTTAATGAAGGAACGGTCGCTTGTTTTGTTTTCAACTGATTGAGGAATATTGCCTTTTTTGATTTGATGGGCCAATTCGATAATTGTTGAACCTTCAGCCTGACGGTAGACATCCGTCAATTCAACAGTAGGCACTTTCTTGGATGCCAACAAATCCTTTAATACTTGTCCAGGTCCAACTGGAGGCAATTGGTCTTGGTCTCCTACAAAAACGACCTGTACATCTTCACTAATACTTTTAAGCAATTGATGCGCAAGCCATGTATCGACCATCGACATCTCATCAATAATGATGAGTCGCCCTTCGATTTCCCGTTCTGTCTCCTCTTCTTTTTCCTGACCATTGAACCCAAGTAATCGATGGATCGTCATGGCGGGAAGTTCAGTAGACTCTGCCAATCTTTTTGCCGCCCTTCCAGTAGGTGCTGCTAAAACAATTGGGAACGGCTCTTCTTTTTGTGCGTACTCCTTGGGGTTTAAAGACAACCCATGAAGTTCTGCATATACCTCGACGAAACCACGAATGACTGTTGTTTTTCCTGTCCCTGGACCACCAGTCAGAATCATTAAAGAAGAATTAAGTGCACATTCAATGGCCTTGGCCTGTGTTTCTGCGTATGAAACATCCAAGCGATCCTCAACTTCTCCAATCGCCTTGCGAACTTCATCCTTTGAAAAACGTTGTTTGCCGTTTTGATTCAATAACTCCAATATCTTGGAGGCGATCCCCACTTCGCTAAAGTAAAGGGAAGGTAAATAAAGTCGTGTTTCTTCTCCGCAGATTTTGCCTTCTTCCCTCATTTCAATAATCGCTTTTGAAATGCTCTCATAGGGGATTTCCTGATGTTGGCGCTGTTCGAGCATCGACTTTACTTCAGGCAGAACATGTTCTGCATCTAAGTACACATGTCCATCAGAAAGCGAAGCGTTTGTCAGCACATGCAATACTGCTGCTTTTATACGGTCTGGGTGTGCTCCAGTAATTCCCAACTTACTGCCCAGCTCATCTGCTCGTCCAAATCCGACGCCTTCCACATCTTCTATGAGACGATATGGATTTTCGGTCAATAGGGTAATTGTTTCTTCACGATAAGTTTGATAGATTTTCATTCCAAGTTGTGGACCAAAACCCCACTCATTCAACTTAATCATGACTTTTTCCAGACCCAGGTTTTGTTCCAGTGTCTCACGGATCTTGGACTTCTTCTCTTCATTTAATCTGGGAACGCTGTCTAATGCGTAGGGGTCTTCCATAATAATACGAATTGCATCCACGCCTAATTTCTCGACAATCAATTCCGCGGTTTTTCGACCGATCCCCGAAAACAAATCACTTGATAAGTAATGAATGATTCCTTGTTCTGTAGCTGGCACCTCTTTGACAAATGTTTCTACTTGAAATTGTTGTCCGTACTTTGGATGAGTTTTCAGTGTACCTGTAAATCGATACAATTCTTCTTCGTTTAATTTTGGAAAATAGCCTACGACAATCATTTCCTTGTCGTCATACTGTAAATTTGTTTCTTGTATTTTCACTCGAACAATTGAATACATATTTGTCGCATTATGAAAAATCGACACAACTGGACGGCCAAGAATAAACAATTTATTCACTTCAAATAAATTAAGATTTTCTGCCATCCCTATTACCTCTTTCATGCTTTGATACATATGATTTTACCATATCAATGGATTACTGTCCTACAATGAAAAAGATTGCGGCTCTCGAATTTTTCATTTCGGAATGCTATGATAATTATGAAGATATTCGTATTTAAATACATAGTTGAGAATAGAAGGGACTTGTGAAAAATAGTGGAATTTAGACCTTGTATCGATTTACATGATGGAAAAGTCAAGCAAATTATAGGAAGTACATTGGGCCATCAGGACAAAAGTGTTGTCGAGAACTTTATATCCGATAACGATTCAGCCTATTTCGCGAATATGTTCAAAAGGGATCGCCTAACTGGCGGCCACGTCATAATGCTCGGTTCAGGTAATGAAGAAGCTGCACTGCTTGCTCTACAATCCTATCCAAACGGCTTACAAATCGGCGGCGGGATCACTGCTGATAATGCAAAAAAATATATCGATGCTGGGGCATCCCACGTTATTGTTACCTCCTTTATTTTTCATGATGGAAAATTGGATAACGCTCGATTGGAGAAACTTGTGAATGCGGTTGGCAAAGAGCATATTGTTATTGATTTAAGCTGCAAAAAAGCTGATGACAAGTGGTTTGTCGTAACAGATAAATGGACGAAATTCAGTGATTTCGAAGTTAACCAAGAATCCATCGCTTTTATTGAGCAATTTTGTGATGAATTGCTTATTCATGCAGTGGATGTAGAAGGAAAACGAAGTGGGATGCAAGAAGAATTGGTAAAGGATTTAGCAACTTGGACATCTATTCCGACGACCTATGCTGGCGGTGTAAGATCGTTGGAGGATCTTCAAAAATTCAGAGACCTTACAAATGGACGACTTCATGTCACAATCGGCAGTTCACTGGATATTTTCGGAGGAGATTTAGACTATAGCGAAGTTGTAAAGTTTTGTGCAGTGAAAGAATAGCGCCACGAAATGGGAATCATATAAATGTTCCTTCTAAAATAAAAAACATGCCGACCTACGATGGGCCGGCATGTTTTTTAATTATTTCTCTGACTGATCATATCGTATATATATTTCGCTTGATCGAAGTTGGAATCAATTGTATATGCTTTTTTTAAATGCTCCAAAGCCAACTCTGTTTCTTCAGTGGATACGGCATAAAGGACACCCAAGTTATAATGGGCATCTGCATTATTTGCATCTTGTTCCAGAACAAATTCTAGTTCACCTTTTGCCACATCGAACATTTCCAGGGTACAAAGCAGAATTCCATACGACAAACGAATTTGCAGGTCATTCGGTTCAAGTTCAGCCGCTCTTTGCATGTATGGCAGAGCTAACTTCGGCTTTTCATCGCGTTCAAAGGATTTCCCCAGCATATAATAAGCATCTGCCCCTTGGATTCCATGCTCGATCGCTTTTTGATAGAGCTTTGCAGCTTCAATATAGCGTTCTACATTGAAATATAAATTTGCTAGGCCATAGTAGGCAGTTGCTGCCGTTTCATCAATTGTAATCGCTTTTTGAAAAAAGCGTTCTGCTCGTTCATTGTCATTCATTGAAGCTAATAAGTTCCCGAAATTCACATATCCGATGGCATCATCCGGATTATTTTCAATCGCTTCAGTAAACGCTTTTGCAGCATCTTCATATCTTTTTTCCTGGAATGCAAGTATTCCGATTTCGTTATAATCCATTTTTTCACCTCTAGAATCGGAGCTTACCTATGTTTTTAACCGATAAGCCCTATGCAAATTAGCAACCGTCTTCCTTGCTTACTCTAATTGAGAGTGTTCCTAACTCGCTAATTTTCATTAGCCTACATACGTTAATTTTTCACTAGCTTTGAATACTTCATCAATTGTACCGCCACCCAGACATTCCTCGCCATCATATAAAACAACGGCTTGACCAGGTGTAATGGCACGAACTGGTTCTTCAAAAGTAATATGAGCTGTCCCATCTTCCAAAAGCTCTACTTCAACAGGTGTATCTTCTTGTCGATAACGGAACTTTGCCGTACAGCTAAATTTAGAAGGTCTTTCCTTGTTCGATGTAAAGCCCATTTTAACTGCTTTCAAGGAAGTGGAATATAATGCATCATGATGGAAGCCTTGTTCAACATATAATACATTTCGTTCAAGATCTTTTCCAATAACAAACCATGGATCTCCATCTCCACCGATGCCCAGGCCATGGCGTTGACCAATTGTATAATACATTAAACCATCATGCGTACCCATTACCCGTCCATCAAAAGTCTCCATCTTCCCAGGCTGCGCTGGCAGGTATTGACTTAAAAATTCTTTGAAATTGCGCTCGCCGATAAAGCAAATACCTGTGGAATCTTTTTTCTTGGCCGTTGCAAGACCTGCTTCTTCCGCAATTTTGCGCACCTCGGGCTTCGCAATATCCCCGATCGGGAACATTACATGCTTTAATTGCTCTTGTGATAATTGGTTGAGGAAATAAGTTTGGTCTTTATTATTATCAACACCGCGCAGCATTGCTACTTCACCGTCGCGTTCTTCAACACGTGCATAGTGCCCGGTTGCCAAATAGTCCGCCCCTAATTTCATGGCATGGTCCAGAAATGCTTTAAATTTGATTTCTTTATTGCACATAACATCAGGGTTTGGAGTGCGACCTGCTTTATATTCTTCAAGGAAGTAAGTAAATACTTTGTCCCAATATTGTTTTTCAAAGTTCACGGCATAATACGGAATGCCGATTTGATTACACACTTTAATAACATCATCATAATCCTCTGTTGCTGTACATACACCAAATTCGTCTGTATCATCCCAGTTTTTCATAAATATCCCGATGACGTCGTACCCTTGCTTTTTAAGCAAGTAGGCCGCAACTGACGAATCGACCCCACCAGACATACCAACAACTACACGGATTTGTGATGGGTCTCTTGTTTCTACCATTGTTGTTTCACCTTTTCTCTATTATTTCGCAAGCCTTTTCACAATTTTTGCTGTGCGTATGGCTGCTTCTTTTACCAATTCTTCTGTTATTCCCAGCCCAAAACTAAAACGAATGGAGTTGCGAAGCTCGTCACGGTCCGCTCCAAACATCGCTACCAGCACATGGGATGGATCAATTGAACCAGCTGTACACGCAGAACCACTGGATGCATAAACGCCGGACATATCTAAGTTTACCAGGAAGGATTCTACATCCATTCCTTTAAAGCTAATATTTAAAACATGCGGCAATGAATGCTTGGCATTGCCATTTACTTTATATTCAATATCTTCTCCATCAAGGACAGTTACGAAAGTACTGCGGAACTGTTCATATTGTGCCACTTTGGCTTCCATGTCGGATTGCGCAATTTCAACCGCCTTGGCAAAACCGACTGCCGCAGGAACATTTTCAGTGCCCGCTCTTCTCTTTTTCTCTTGGGAGCCGCCTAAAAATGTCGCACTTAGCGGTGTACCTGTTCTTTGATATAAAAAACCGATCCCTTTTGGTCCGTTTAATTTATGACTTGAAACACTAAGTAAATCGACCTGAAGCTCATCAACATTTAACAGTTCCAAACCAAATGCCTGTACTGCGTCAGTATGAAAAACGGCTTGGTGCTCTTTCAGGATCTGTCCAATTTCTGCGATAGGCTGGACTGTCCCGACTTCATTATTCCCATACATAATCGTTACAAGAATAGTATCTTCACGCAGGGCATTCTTGAAGGCATCAATAGAGATAAGCCCACTTTCATCTACAGGCAAGTAAGTGACCTCATATCCTTCTTTTTCAAGCTTTTCGCATGCATTGAGCACCGCATGATGTTCGATCTGCGTCGTGATAATGTGCTTGCCTTTTGAGCCAAGCATATTGACAACACCAAAGATCGCGGTATTATCCGCTTCCGTTCCACCACTCGTGAATATAATTTCGGTATCTTTTGCACCAACTGCACGGGCTAAACTAGTGCGCGCATCATCTAAAACCTTTCGCGCCTGTCTACCGGCAGTATGGATACTGGAAGGATTACCGAAAGTTTGCTCAAAAGCTTTAGTCATCACTGCAATCACCTCGGGATGGACCGGTGAAGTTGCGGCATGGTCTAGATAGATTGTTTCCATTGTAAATCAAAAGCTCCTTTAAAAACTGTATGAACAGTTCATAGTATATATAAGTTCGGTTACATGTTAACTCTATGCTTAAATATAGAACATATAGCCATCTACATCGGTATCGTCATTATAATTAGCCAAGTCTTCTATTGATGTTGTATCAAGTACATTTTTTACGGCATCGCGGATTCTCATCCAAAGCTGCTGTTGTGGCACTTCTTCATTTTCAATTCCTTCGACTGGCTGGATCGGTCCCTCTAATACTTTAATGACATCTGCAGCCGAGATTTGGCTGGGAGGCAGTGCCAATAAGTAACCGCCATATGCACCACGGACACTTTTTACTAGACCGGCAATACGAAGCGGAGAAACAAGCTGCTCTAGATAGGCTTCCGACAAATCTTTTTCAGCCGCAATCTGACGCAACGGAATCGGTCCGTCTCCAAAATGTTTTGCTAATTCAATCATAATAGTTAATCCGTATCTACCCTTTGTAGAAATTTTCATTATAACACCTCTATTTTTCTTGTCCATTTCTATGCTCAAGTATAACATAAATCCTTTAATTCCACTTGGAAAAGCACTAATATAGAGGGAGGACACGAAAAATTGGAGGAGGAAGACATGCACAATGAACCGTTGGCATACCGAATGCGCTCGCGAAATCTGGATGAGGTGATCGGGCAACAGCATATAATAGGAAAAGATACAGCACTGTACAAGATGATCCATAATGGCCATGTCCCTTCAATGCTTCTTTACGGAGAGCCTGGAATTGGGAAAACCTCGATTGCCTATGCTATTGCAGGCAGCTCGAAATTACCCTTTTTCGCTCTTAATGCAACAAATGCAGGAAAAAAGGACGTTGAGCAAATCGTTTCTGAAGCAAGAATTGCAGGAAAAGTACTTTTATTCTTAGATGAAATTCATCGTTTCAATAAATTACAGCAGGACACTCTTTTGCCCCATGTAGAAAATGGGTCTATTGTTTTGATTGGGGCTACCACAGAAAACCCGTTCCATGATGTAAATCCAGCGATTCGTTCCCGTTGCGGAGAAATACTTCAGCTTAAACGGCATACGATCGAAGACATTGCACAATTAATTGCCACTGCCCTAACCGATGTAGAGCGTGGACTCGGAAAAGAAAACATTTTGATTACCGAAGAGCAAATTAATAAGATTGCCCTTGCAGCGAATGGTGATGCAAGAAAAGCCTTGACCCTATTAGAATCTATTTTCTATGCTTCCAATGAGGTTGATGGACAAGCAATCGTGGAAGATCATATCATTGAACATCTTTCAAAAAGGATTGGAGTCTACGGGGACAAGGGTGGTTCCCATTTCTATAACTTACTGTCTGCGCTCCAAAAGTCAGTAAGAGGCAGCGATACAAATGCGGCTATTTATTATTTGGCACACCTGCTTGAAAACGGAGATTTAATTGCAGTTTGCAGAAGGTTGCTCGTTATGGCCTATGAAGATGTGGGACTAGCAAATCCGGCGGTAGGTGCCCATGTCTATTCAGCTACTGAGTCAGCTAAAACTTTAGGATTGCCGGAAGCCCGGATTCCCTTGGCCAATGCTGTAATCGAAATGTGCTTATCGCCGAAGTCAAACTCTGCCTACTCTGCATTGGATGCGGCAACTGCTGCAATTCATGAAGGAAAAACGGGGGATATCCCTCCACATCTTCGGGATGCACATTATGCAGGTGCTCAAGTCTTGGGGCATGTTGGCTATCAATATCCTCATGACTATCCAATCGGCACATTCGGAGGCTGGGTCAACCAGGAATACCTGCCTGAAAAAATCGAAAATATCGAGTTCTACAAACCAGTCTTAGCAGGCGAAGAAAAGAGAATGGCCGGCATTTATGATAAATTGAAGTCATTTAAAAATAAATCGTGAAATCTATGTATCATCTATAATGTAGACAAAGTCAATAATGGACTTTGTCTACATTATATTTTTTAAATTCATAAAAAAAGATTATCCAGGAACAAATATTACTCTATCATTAATAACCTAATTGTTTATCAACCACGTTGATCAATGAATTACCTTCCATATAATTTTTTAGATTTGTCATGAACAGTTCCATGTTATGCTCCATATGCTGCGAGGAGAAGTAGGCATTATGAGGGGAAACTATCACATTATCCATTGTCCAAAATGGATGATTCACGGGAAGCGGTTCAACTTCAAATACATCTAAAGAAGCTCCGGCCAATAAACCTTCATTCAACACTTCCACAAGATCTGATTCAATAATCGCATCGCCTCGTCCAACATTAATCAGATAACTTCCTTTTTTCATTTTCTTCAATTTTTCTTTATCGAATAAGTATTTTGTTTCTTTGGTTGACGGCAAGGACAGCACCACAAAATCTGATTGAGCGAGTACTGAGTCCAATTCTCCCATCCCAACAATTTCATCCGCATCATCATGTTCTTCCAGTTTCTTATCGGGATTGCGTTTACAGCCTATAACACGCATTCCAAGAGCCTTGCAACGCTCCGCAATTGCTAGCCCAATCTGGCCGTAACCGATAATTCCAACAGTTGCTAACGCTAAATCGATAGTAGGTATTGTTTCCCACGAACAATCTTTTTTATTATTTATCATCGTTTGCAACCCCCGCGAAAATGCTAAAATCATCGCCAATGTATGTTCGGCAATAGGAATTGCCGTACAGCCTTTGGAGTTTGTTACGATGATATCACTATTATTTTGAAAATTGCTTTTTATCATTGCTTCAATTCCAACACTAAATGAATGGACCCATTTTACATTCGGTGCATACTTCAATACCGACAAATCATCTCGCATGCCGAGAGTTAACAGGACATCACAATTTGTTAAATCGATTTTGGGTGTTGGTTCTTCTTTATTCCACTCCCAAGGTTCAACTGCAACCTTTGCACCTAATTTTTTCATCTCTTCAATATAAATTTCAGGCAAATCCCGTCGTATATAAATAAAAGGTGTTCTGACTGCATTGGCTGTTTGACTTGACATATATATCCTCATCCTCCTTAAACAAGCTTTTTCACTGGATATTTTTCATAGTAGGCTTCCGCAATTCGTTTAATTGCTTCTTTGCACATTTCTTCATCACAGTAGGAAAAGCACAATCGTATATGATTTTTTTCCTCATTTTCAGCATAACAATGCTCACCTAAAATAAAACTTACTCCTTTTTCCAATGCAAGTTCTTCAAACAAAGACGTTGCTACTTCTTCCTTAAAGGTTAACCATAAGAAGAAACCACCCTCAGGTGCCGTATAGGTAACTTCATCACCTAAATAATCATCGATTGCTTTAATCATAGCGTCCAATCTAGATTTATAAAGTTTGGAAATATTCCCCACATGGTCATCGAAGTCAATTGTTTCCAAATAGGCGGCGACAATTTCCTGCATCAACACACTCGTTGAGCCATCAGCCTTTAAGGATCGTAATTGCATAATAATTTCTGGTGGTGCCACAAGCCATCCCATTCGAATAGCAGGTGCTATTGTTTTAGAAAATGTACTCATATAAATCACACGTTGAGGTGCAAATTGATATACTGCAGGGAGCACCCGTTCTGAAAAGTTAAGCTCCGTATAAGCATCGTCTTCTATTATAAAAAAGTTGTATGCTAATGCTAGCTTTGCCAATTTCATTCTTCTCTCCAGTGATAATGTCACGCCACCAGGATTGTGGAAATTTGGCATGATATAAATAAATTTTGGCATTGGCAACCCATTATTCTTTGCTGCAACCAAAGCTTCTTCAACTAAATCTACCTTAAGTCCGTTTTCATCAATCTCAAACCCTCGACACTTTAAACCAGCTAAAGTAAAGTTTCGTAGAGCACCGAAGAATGTTGGGGCTTCAACCCATACCTCATCCCCTTCATTAGTTAAACCGCGTGCCAGAATATCCATGGCCTGACCAGAACCGGTTGTGACAAGAATATTTTCTTCCGGCGCATATATTCCACGGATTTCGGAACGTTTTTTTAGCCATTTGACAATTCTGGAAGGACCAGTTGCCCCTCCATATTCAAAACTTTTATAACCCCCTTCTTCAATAGCCTTAGAGGAACACTTTGCCATAAGGGATACATCGTAGGCTTCTTTAGCAGGAAATCCAAAAGAAAGAGGAATTAAATCATGTGGCGTCTTTGCTGCCGCTGCACTGATCAACTTTACATTTTCAAAACGTTTCGACATCTTAAATGGTTGTAATTCTTTCATATTAAATCTCCTCCTTATTATTCCGTATAAACTTTTTCTTTTCCGTTACGCTGTATTAGCTCACCAAAGGCAGACATAAGTGAGGAAGTGATTGGTCCACAAACCCCTTCTCCGATTAACATGCCGTCTATTTCAATTACAGGACAGACATTAAGGCCTGTATTCGTGATGAATACTTCGTCCATGTCCATCAGTTCATCTCTTGTGAAAGCTTCTTCAACTACTTTGTAATGCAGATTTCCAGCCAGGCGCAGGACCACTTGCCGTGTAATGCCATTTAATATGAGGTTATTGATTGGATGTGTATAAAGAACTCCATTTTTTACGCCAAATACATTGGAGCTGCTCGCTTCTGTAACATAGTGATCCCTTATGAATATTGCTTCCTGAGCCCCTGCTTCTACCGCCTTTTGCTTTGCCATGCAGTTCGGCAATAAATTAAGGCTTTTTATATCAACCCGAAGCCATCGTATATCTTCTGTTGTAATAGCCTTCACCGCAGTAATTGGAGGGCTGGTTGCATTCTTTACCATCCCGGTTAACACAGGTTCTGCTTGAGGTTCCGGAAATGCATGCATTCGAAGTGCAGTCCCTCTGGTTAACTGGAAATAGGCATAGCCTTCCTCAATGTGATTGTCCTCTATTAATCGCATTATATTTTCCTTAAGCAAATCAAATTGTTCAGGTAATGTTAATGCGATTTCTTTAGCACTTCGTACAAAACGTTCCAGGTGTGCCTCCCATTCAAAGAGTTCTCCATTATAGATTGATACCACTTCATAAATACCGTCACCAAACTGATAGCCTCGATCTTCAATGTCTATGCTGACCGAGTCCCGTGATACAATTTGATTGTTGAACAGAATATCCATCCTTTACACCTCTTTGCTTTTGTTTTCAAATCGATATAGCTTTACATCCTGAGATAACATTATGAGGAACAGTATTAGGCAAAGAATGCATGACATGATAAAAGGTGCAATTTCATTCACCATGAACAACCAACCCGCGATTAATGGACCGATACTGCGACCCAAACTATCATAAGCACCATGCAAGCTCATCACCATTCCCCGCCCAAGATCCTCTTTCTTTGAAAGCAATGTTAATAGAGTCGGACGGATCAACGCCTGCCCTACACCTATGATAAAAACACCTATAAAAACGAAACTGACATGTACAGGAAGTACGAGGAACAAAAAGCCCACCGCTGTTATTATAATTCCGTATTTCGTAATGCTTTCCTCATTAATATGTCTATATAGCCAACTCATTAGAAAGATTTGAACAATCACTGCCGCTGCTGATTGTGCAGTAAATGCCCATCCTGTCAACGTCGCGGAAGAGTCAAATTTTTCAATCATAAAATAGCCGAGTATTCCGAGAATGCTGGATATTGAAATTGAAATCCCAAGAGTGATCATAAATAACATAAAGTACCCTGGTTTAAAGGAATATACCAAGGATTTAGTAATGGGAATCTGTTCTTGCCCTTGATTATTTTTGCTTGGTTCCTGAATAAAAAGTGCCACAAACGGGATTGTAATTAAGCTAAGAACCCCTGCAACTATAAATGGTATTGTGATTCCAAAGGGTACAAATGCACTTCCTACTGCCGGCCCTACTAAGAATCCTATTCCATTTGCAGCGGACATTTTTGACATTGCTGCTCCTCGTGTCTGGTCGTCATTCGTATCTGCAACAAGTGCTAAAACCGCTGGCAATGTCCCACTCGACAAAATAGCCCCGATAATACGAATGCTTAATAATTGCCAGTAACTTTCGGCCAAGATCATTAACACAAATGCAATTCCGAAGCCCACCATACCAAATAGGAGCACAGGTTTCCTGCCAACTTTATCTATAATCTTGCCCCATAATGGAAGCACCAAAAATTGCGTAAATGCCCATCCAGTAATTAAACTGGACATTTGAAACGAGGTAAGCCCGAGCTCTTCCGCGAAGTATGGCAAGACGGGAAGGACAATGCCATAACCTGTCATGGATAAAAACATGATGAACAAAAGCAATAGAAAGGTTTTTTTTGGCATTCCATCAACACTTCTTCCTATTAGATATAGAAAAGTAATCGTGTTCTTCTAATTCGCTAAAAAACATGCAACACTATGGCCGCCTTGTAGATTCACCATTTCTGGGGATTCTTTCATACACCGTTCTGTTTTTAATGGACACCTTGTATGGAAACGGCAACCTGACGGAGGATTAATAGGTGTCGGGATTTCTCCTTCCAATACGATCCTTTCTGTCTGCAATCCCTTATCAATAACCGGCCTTGCGGATAACAGTGCTTGAGTATAGGGATGGCGAGGGTTTGTAAATAATGTATGTGTATCCGCAATTTCCACTAATTTCCCAAGATACATAACCCCTACACGATTGGAGATATTTTTTACTACGCCTAAATCATGTGAAATAAATAGATAGGTTAATTGAAATTCATCCTGTAAATCTTTCAATAGATTCAGAATGTTTGCTTGAACCGAAACATCTAAAGCAGACACTGCTTCATCACACACAATAATCTTTGGTTTTAGTGCCAATGCCTTCGCTATGCCGATACGTTGTCTCTGTCCACCGGAAAATTCATGGGGGTAGCGATTTTTCATCTTGCTGGACAAACCGACAATTTCCATTAACTCCTCAACTTGTTTTACACGTTCACTGGCCGATCCCACATTGTGTATGATCAATGGCTCCATAATAATCTCACGAACTGTCATCCGAGGGTGGAGGGAGGCATACGGGTCTTGAAAAACAATTTGCAGTTCCCTGCGGATATCTTTCATGTCCTGTTTCTTCATAGACAGGATGTTTTTCCCTTCGAAAGTAACCTCTCCTTCAGTCGGCTCTATTAAACGAAGGAGCGAACGGCCAGTCGTACTTTTACCGCATCCTGATTCACCCACCAATGCTAATGTCTCCCCTTTATAAATAGTGAACGTTACATTATCGACCGCCTTCACAGAAAGCTCCGTTTTATCTTTTAACTTATCAAAAAAGCCCTTTTTTATTGGAAAGTGTTTTTTCAACTTTTTAATCTCCATTAACGGTTCTTGTATTGCTTTCATATTAAATGCCTCATTCATATGCCCCCACCACCTCTGAAAGATTCTTGTAATTCCAGCAGCTTACCCTACGACCATCATCAGTCGTTTCAATAGGCGGTTCTTGTTGGCTGCAGATATCGGTTGCATATGGACAACGCTCACAAAATACACAACCGGCGATTACTTCACCTGGCAATGGGACCATTCCGGGTATCGATGCAATGCGTTCACTATTTTCTTCGATTGATTTAACCGATTCGATCAATCCTTTAGTGTAAGGATGCAACGGTTTATCAAATAATTCATTTGTTGGAGATTCCTCCATCACTTTTCCTGAATACATCACCATCACACGCTGGCAATAATTTGCAACCACTCCTAAATCATGTGTAATCAAAATCATTGAACGGTTTGTTTCGCTTACTAAATTTGAAAGCAGATCTAAAATCTGGGCCTGAATTGTTACATCGAGTGCTGTCGTTGGTTCATCCGCAATCAATAGTTCCGGTTCACAACTTATTGCCATTGCAATCATGACACGCTGTCTCATGCCTCCGGACATTTCATGTGGGTATACATTCATCCTTGATTCAGGGGAAGGAATTCCGACTTTTTTCAGCATTTGTATGGCATGAGCCTCTGCTTCCTTTTTGGAGACTTTTCGGTGGGCACGGATTTGCTCCACAATCTGTGTACCAACCGTTAACATTGGATTCAATGCGGTCATCGGTTCCTGAAAAATCATCGCCACTTCATTTCCAAGCATGCTTTTTTGCTCTTTTTCACTTTGATCTATTAAATTTCTGCCATTCCATTTAATTTGACCCTCGGAAACAGTCAACCCTTTATGTTTCAATAAGCCCATAATTGCAAGGGAGGTCATACTCTTTCCACAACCTGACTCACCGACTATGCCTAAATTTTCACCTTTATTTAGTGAAAAATTGATTCCTTTGATGACAGGAGTAAATTCATCGTTTTTTGTAAAGCCCACCTTTAAATCGCAAATTTCAAGTAATTTGCTCATTGCAAGACCTCCCTTTTATCATTATTAGTACATTCGAAAGGTTTGTTCCGGAAATAATCGTTAACTTCCATCCTTCTTACATCTTCGGATCGAAGTAATCACGAAGTTTATCACCCATTAAGTTGATACCTAATATTGTGATGAACATTACGATTCCTGGAGAAAATACATACCAAGGAGCTTGATATAAGTAATCCTTCCCCGTATTTACCATGGAACCCCAACTTGCATCCGGAGGCTGTACACCAAGCCCCAAAAAACTCAGACTTGCTTCTGCCAACATAGTACCTGCCATCCCTAATGTCGCTATAACAACAATATTTCCATAGCAATTTGGCAGGATGTATTTAAATAGAATGCGATAAACACTAGCTCCAAGTGCATAGCCGCCTTCAACAAACTCCCTTTCCTTCAATGCCATGGTTTGCGAACGTACAAGTCGGCACATTTCCGGCCAGCTTACCAAACTTAAAGCGAGAATCAAGTTAAATACACTAGTGCCTAGTGCAGCCATAATGGCGATGGCAAAAAGGATTCCTGGGAAACTGAAAATAATATTTGTTAGTGCCATAATGAATTTATCCGTTCTACCACCTATATATCCTGCTATCAATCCCAGCAAAGCCCCGACAGAAACAGCAATTCCTTGTACAAGAAGTGCGATAAGCAACGATTTTTGTCCACCGAATAATACCCTAGTAAAAATATCCCTCCCTAAGTGATCCGTACCCATCAGGTGTGCAGCAGAGGGTGCTTGCAGTACAGAGGTTAAATCATTTTCATTGGGATTGTAACTTGTAATAAGCGGCGCACATAGAACAGTTGCAAAAATCACCATAGTCAAACCTATTAATACATTGGAAAGCGAGATCTTAAACTTCCTTCTGGCTTTAACTTTCTGGAGTGGTTGTGTACTTTGAACCTCTAAATTTCCACTAGACGTTTCCAACTTCACCATCAGCAGCAGCTCCTTCCTTTTGGTTAATGTTCACTGCGAATTCGTGGATCAACTAAACGGCAACAAATATCCGTAAGTAGATTGACAACTAAAAACACCGTTGAAATAAAAATCACACACCCTTGCACAACAGGAATATCGCGCTGCAATATTCCATCAATCAACAATCGACCAATCCCTGGAAGTCCAAATATTGTTTCTGTTATAACTGCTCCTGAAAGCAATAAACCTAGTTGCACCCCTATAATCGTTAAAATTGGTGAAAGTGCATTTTTCATGGCGTGAATACCGAGAATACGATATTTTGAGAGTCCTTTTGCATATGAGGTAACCATATAATCCATCTTTAGAACATCAATCATGGAAGAACGCGTTATGCGTGCAATAATTCCACTAACCGAAAGACCCAATGTTATGGCTGGTAATATTAGAAACTTCACTTCTCCCAATTTATATCCTGAAGCAGGGAGCCAATTCAGTTTGACAGAGAAGATATACATTAATAGAAGGCCTAAGAAGAATGCTGGCAGGGAAACGCCTGCAATAGAAAATGTACTAACAAAAGTATCTAACCAATTACCGCGTTTCATGGCGCTGATGATACCTGCCGTAACTCCTATCACAATCGCAAAGAATAATCCAAGAAGTGTTACTTGAATCGTGACGGGTATCCTCTCCAGCAAAACTGATGTAACTTCCATTCGAGATTGAAAAGAAGTACCTAGATCACCCTGTACTAAATTCGTGAGAAAGTTTAGGTATTGCATATACAAAGGATCATTCAATCCCCATTCTTCTCGAATTTGTTCTACAACTTGTTCATCAATTGCACCGGAGCGGGCATCCATCAACTGCATGACTGGATCCCCCGGAATAAAGTTCATTAATAAAAAAACGATTAATGTGATGGCAACCCAGATAGGGATTGTTTCTAATAAACGCTTTAATGTATATTGAATCATCTGCTTCCGCTCCCTTCCTTTTTAATAAAGAGAAAGCAAATCCATTAAATGATTTTGACTTTCTCCTATTTTCACCAATCAACTAGTTTTTGGCCGATTCGTCAATCCAGACTTTCCTTAAGTCTTGATAGTCGATATCCGTTGGTACAGGTTGCAGCCCTTTTACCCATGGCTGATGAACGATTACAGCTTTGTTATAGTTGAAGAACCACATAGGGGCTTCTTCCACAACAATTGCCTCTGCTTGCCTAGAAAGCTCAATCATTTCATTCTCATCAGTAGTTGTTAATGCTTTATCCAATAAAGCATCAACCTCCTCATTTTTGTAATAGCCTGTATTGCCTGTAGCACCAAAGTTGTCGCTATGGAAATATTTAGAGATAAATTCAACGAGATTTGTCATTCCTCCATTTGAATACATCATTGTGTCAAAATCGCCTGAGCTAGCTCGGTCAGCAAGAGTAGCCATATCTACTTGCTCAATTTCAATCTTGATGCCTACCTCTTCAAGGTAGCCGCTCATTGCTTCTACAGCCGTTACACCAAAAGCGGAATGGGATGTTGTAAGAATTGGCAGCGTAAATCCATTTTCGTAGCCTGCTTCTTTCAACAATTCCTTTGCTTTTTCTGGATCATAAGGATAACTAAATACTTCTTCGTTGTAGCCTTTAATGCTTGTTGGCAATATACCTTTTGCTGGATATGCTTTGCCTCCGAGGACAGTAGCAATAATCGTCTCACGGTCTATTGCATAGTTAATCGCTTGTCTTACCTTTACATCTTGCCATGGACCTTCTTTTTCCAGGTTGAATCGTAAATTACGAATAAATAGCTCTGGAACTTCTATCATAAGTTCTGCATATTGAGTATTGCTTTTGTATTGTGCATATTGCGCATCACCCAGTATCATCATGTCGATTTGTTCGGAACTAAATGCAGTATCGCGGGCTGCTTGGTCGGTTAATATCTTGTATACAACTGTATCTAGATAAGGGGCTCCAGCAAAATAATCTTCATATTTTTCAAGTACAATTTCACTGTCCCTCACCCAGCTGGAAAACTTGAAGGGACCCGCACCAACTGGCTTCGAACCAAATTCATCCCCCAGTTCTTCAACCACTTCTTTAGGTACAGCAGCGGTATAAGGTAAAGACATGATAGAAAGGAATGTATTATTTGGAGCTGAAATCGTAATTTCCAACGTATAGTCATCGACAACTTTTACTCCAGTAAGTTCTGATGCTGAACCACTTGTATACTCTTCATAACCAACAACCATTTGAAGATTTCCCGCATTTGGGGAAGCATTTTCTGGATTCACTAACCGCTCTAAGGAGTATTTAAAATCTTCCGCTTTAACTTCTCTACCGTTATGGAATTTAACACCTTGCTTTAGTTTGAATGTGTATACAGTCCCCTCTTCATTGTTTTCCCACGATTCTGCATTCCCGGGAAGATATTCACCCTTCTCCGCATCATAGCGAACAAGAGGTTCAAATATATTCCACGTAATCATGGATGTCGCTGTACCATGGGAACGAATAATCGGGTCCAAGTTTTGGGGGTCTCCATAAATATGCGCCCTTGTCAATGTGCCTCCGGATTGAGGCTCTCCGTTATTAGTAGATTGTGAATTGCTGCTCTTTGATGAAGATCCTGTTTCTCCTCCACTACACGCTGCTAATACTAGTGTGAACATACTAATTAAAAGCAAAATTGATAATTTTCGTAGTTTCATCATTACGATCTCCCTTCATTGGTTATGGTTTGATGAGTTTACAATAATTCTTGTTAATACCCCCTCTTTTTTATGTAGAACTTATATAGAAGAGCAAAAACCCTTACTACCAAATTAATTTACTGATATAACAAACTGCTGGTTGTATTAATAATTCAAGATAAGGTTCAGTCGTTTTTTCACGTCACTTTTCCTAACGTATTTCTTAATGTTTTTGATTATACACCCCTAAATCGTTCGTGTAAATAATCATTTTCTAATTTTTATGAATATTTTCAATATTTAGTTTCTTAAATATTAGTAGAAAACGCTTACTATACTGATATCATGTGATTTTTCCTAACATATATAAATCATCACTTTTTTCAACCAATACATAGTGTTGAATAATTTTCTTTTCTTTTTGTTTTTTTGTTTGTCGATGTCCTACACTTATTCTTAAAAAGGCATCAAAAAAAGGAGTTGTCCTTTAACAATCGGATAACCCCTTTCCTGAATTATAAAATATCGTTATTTCTGCGAAGAAAAATCTTTTGTAAAAGGGTTGTGATTTAATGGTCCTAAACCCCTTTTTATAAATGTGTATTCATTCAGTTAAGTTCAAGCACTCCAATTTCTATTCTTGATGTCGCTCCTTTTCAAGTAGTTCGAAAAACGTTGGAATCCTTTGGAATTTTTTAGTCTTTAGACCTTCTAAAATTTTAAGAATGATTTCATGTTCCAGATCATCGCGATTTTTTGGATCAGTTTGGTTTAATTCTTTTTTAATTTTTGGCTTAAGAAGCTCTATTAACTCTAAAGGAGAAATATAATCTTTAATAGGAATCACTCCTTATCCTTTGATCTATCCACTTCGTATCGTAATGCTTGAATGGATTGTTCCAGGCATTCAATCTTTTTTTCGAACCTCAGCAATAGGTAAATGGAAATGACAATCGGAAAACCGTTGTTGCTGATTAAGTTAATGAATTGTTCATCAAGCATTTATCAATCGCCTCACTTTCGCTAAAGCGTTATTTTTGGATTTTGATATAGCTTGCTGCGTGACATTCAACTTTTTGCTGATTTCTGTATCGGAAATATTCAAAACGTAGGCAAGAAATAAAATCTGTTGTTGTCTTTTATTCAATGATTGTACTGCTTTATAGAGCAAAGGATGTTGGATATACTGGTTTAATTCATCATTCAACTTATCAGGAAAGTGTACTGTTGCCGATTCATCCACAATCAATTCCTTTAATGTACTTGTACCTTCTTTTTTACTTCCATTTCCATCACTGCTAGATCCATCTAAAGTCAAAACGTACCGCTTTTCATATTTTCTCCTTTCCATATCAAAATGACGAGCTGTGAAATAAATTATTTTAGAAAAATAGGAAATCGCACGAATTCGAATATAAAATTGCATAAACCGTTCATCAATCAGTTTCTTTAACCATTCGTTTGGTGACTTACAATATTGTTGATAAAGTTCCAAATGCTCCAATTCGTCCAGAAACGCTTTTAATAACGGGTTCTTAAATTGAGTATCCACCATTTTCATACCCCCTTAAAAGAACATTTGTTTCATTATAGTCATAATGCTAAATCCTTAAAAGAGTAGATATACCAAATTATTGAAGATTTTTTTAATAAAATATCCTATACTTTCGACCAATTTTGTAAAAATAGATGTTCGTATTAGACCGTAAAACGTAGGACTTTTGTAAAGAGTCAATTCCTGAAGCATTTTTGTAAACTCTTATTTTTTATAATAAGATTGAATAAATTAGGTTAGTTAGCGTTTATGTATTATATAAAGGACAATCTTTCATAAAAATAACAACCTTCTTGCTACGATAAACTGCAAAATGAGGAATATGTATTATGTAAAAAAAAGGCAAAATCACAAAAATGCGATTCTGCCTTTCAGACAATCTATTTCAACAATAGACCTGCTGCTTTCGAAAATGAAGCAAAGCAATCCGTTATTCTATTATTTTGTTCCAGGATTCTATCTACAAATTTTTGTTGAGTGCCTTGTTCTTGCGAAATTTCTTCATAGCTTTTCGCAATCTCATACAAAACCTCTCCATGATTTTCTTTTTGTATATTTGGAATACAATTAGCAGCCAGTGTTAATAACTCTAAAGTTTGGTCCTTACTTTCAACTTGATTCATTTCTTCTAAATGGTAGTTGGAAATCGTATGGAAATAGATTAATTTGTATGACATAGTCAGCAATAAGTTCGCAGTCGTATTTTCCTTCGGCTTGTCCCCATTCGCCTTCATGTAGCTTTCGTAATAACTGATTACTTTTTCCAATAATGAATCCAGTTTGGAATAAGCAACTTCCCATTTTTGTTGCGTATCAATGTAATTAAATACTACCTCATCCAATTGCTCTTTCATCTCTAGTAAATTTACCGCAGTCTCCATAGGAATTCTAGTCGACATTTATAAATCCCCTCCCCATTGCATCCCTTATAAAAAGGTAAGAATACTATAACAATTTTGTCGGCATAATTTTAGGGAAGTTAAAAATTGACCGAAATAATGCGATATTCATGTAAAAAAGTTTCTTTTTTGAGATAATTCCGCTTCTATATTCAGAATTTTTTAATGTAAAAATTGTCGAAATCTATTATTCAAGAAAAGCAAAATCATTTATATTACTCTCAATACATATTTATTATATAAAGGATGTCCTCCAGGAATTTGTTTTCCATTCCCAAATATATCTTTGGGAATCTCAATCACGCCAGCCTTATCAAACTTTAAAATAGACTTTTTTGATCCATAAAAAACCCAAATCCTTTCATCAATCCATTGTTCCACTGCTTGACTCGGGACTTCAAAAAATCGCTTATTATACAATACTTTAGCCATTTTAAAAAACCCTTCACTCAATTCGTACTTTCTTGTAGAAAAATTAAATTCAGGCTCGACCACTTCATTTCTATCGTAGATATGGATTGCATTGTGTTGATAATCTAATGCGATTTCCACAGTGCTAATTTCGTCCAGTATATTTAACCCTCTATATTCAACCTCTAGAACTTCACTCATGCTCTCTCTCCTTTTTGGATTGGATAAAGAAAGGAGGTGTCTATTTATAACTAGACACCTCCTTCTGAATTAATCGTTGACTCTTGTAATTTTTACATCTTTTAAAATCTGGTTGATGACCCAGCTTGCTGCAATTAAACCTGCAACAGATGGGACAAACGCATTGGATGAAGGCGGCATTTTTGCTTTACGAATTTGAGCATTTGGATTTCCTACTTCTTCCACAACATCAGGACGAACGACAATTGGTGATTCATCAGAAAAAACCACCATAACCCCTTTGGTAATCCCTTCTTTGCGAAGCTTAGTCCGAATTACTTTCGCCAATGGATCAGTATGTGTTTTCGAAATATCGGCGATCTGGAATCGGGTAGGGTCCATTTTGTTCGCTGCACCCATACTTGAAATTATCGGAATCCCTCTCTTCAAGCATTCCTTCATCAAGTGGATTTTGTACATCACTGTATCGGATGCATCAATCACAAAATCAATATTTTGCGCAAAGAAGTTCTCGTATGTTTCTTCTGTATAGAACATATGCATATCGATTACTTCACAATCGGGATTTATATCAGCAATACGCTCCTTCATAACAGCTGATTTCGATTTACCAACTGTTGAAAGATAAGCCACTAACTGACGATTTACATTCGTTATATCCACGTTATCCTTGTCCACTAGAATGATTCGACCAACACCGCTTCGAGCACATGCTTCAGCAGCAAAGGAACCTACACCGCCGACCCCTAAAATAGCTACTGTCGTATTTCTTAGTTTCTCAAGTCCTTCGCTTCCAATGGCTAATTCATTTCTTGAAAACTGATGTAACATAATTGTATGCCTCTCAATCTATATTATACTACTCGGAATTATAACATACGGAATCCTTACTGTAAATTTGAATCAAAAGACTAAGAAAGTATACATTGATAAATAAAAAACCCTCCTAAACTGTTAGGAGAGTTTTGGCATGACGAATCCCAAAATGCCGTAAGCATGGAAAGCATCGTTTTGAACCCGCTTATTCACAGGTGGGTACCCTCTTTACTTCTTTAAACTTCCCTCATCCGTTTGCAGGGCTTGTTCGCCAAAGCAAAATATGAATTCCCAACGATTTGTTGTTCGGTCAAAACAGTGAAATAAGCTTCACAAACACCTTAGGATTCGTGTTAAATCTATAATAACAATAATTATCTGAATTTTCAATATGTATTAGTAAAAATATTAAATTTTTTTCTTATAAAATCTTTTTCAACAACTAATGGTAGATTTGTCTCATTTTCTTGTTAATGTATTTCTAAAGACTATGAGTTAAAAGGGAACTTTCATTATACTAATAAAATTATATTAGGGGATTTGTTTTTGATACAGAATTACCGATATGGAAAAAATTATGCTTCTTGTTTGGTAATTAAGATATCTTAACAATAGGTACTTTACAGCTCTATTTTAGGATTATGGATTTTACTTTTTAAGAATAACGTATAGAGAATCTTTCTGATGGAAATGTAGCAGCTTATCTTTTCCTTCATTGACCGTGATCTTGCTACTCATAGACTTTTAACAGTTTTTCATTCCTTCTCATGTTCACGATATGGCTACTCGCAGACTACAATATCGTACAAAAAAAAACGCAAACGGCTAAATTCATAAACAGCTATTTGCGTCATTTAAATTAAATTAATCTTCTTTTTTCTTTGTAACAGCCAAGCTTAATTCTTGTAATTGCGCATCCGATACTTCGCTTGGAGCTGAAGTAAGTAAACAGCTTGCTGTAGCTGTTTTCGGGAATGCGATTGTGTCGCGCAGGTTTGTACGGCCTGCTAGTAGCATAACAAATCGGTCTAAACCAAATGCAAGTCCTCCATGTGGGGGTACTCCGTATTCAAATGCTTCTAGTAGGAATCCGAATTGTTCTTGTGCTTCTTCTTGAGAGAAACCTAGTAATTTGAACATTTTTTCCTGAAGGTCACGTTCGTAAATCCGTAATGATCCCCCGCCTAATTCGTACCCATTCAATACGATATCGTAAGCTTGTGCACGTACTTCCGCCGGATTTGTTTCCATTTTATCGATATCTTCTTCAAACGGACGTGTAAACGGATGGTGGGCAGCTGTATAACGGCCTGCTTCTTCATCGTACTCAAGCAATGGCCAATCAGTAATCCATAGGAAAGCATAAACAGATTCATCGATTAATTCTAGTTCTTTTCCTAATTTATTTCGTAAAGCACCTAAACTCGCTGCTACCACATCGGATGAGTCGGCTACGAATAATAGCAAGTCTCCACTTTCAGCATTTGTTGCATTGATTAAGTTCTCGGCAACTTCACCCTCAAAGAATTTTGCGATCGGACCGTTCAAGCCTTCGTCCGTTACTTTTAACCAAGCTAAACCTTTTGCACCGTAAATCTTAACAAACTCTGTCAATGCATCAATATCTTTACGAGAGTATTTGTCCGCATTTCCTTTTACATTGATTGCTTTTACTTCGCCGCCTGACTCGACAGCCTGTGCAAATACCTTGAATGAAGAAACGCGGACGATCTCTGAAAGCCCAACAAGTTCAAGGCCGAAGCGAACGTCCGGTTTATCTGAACCGTAACGAGCCATTGCTTCTTTGTATGGCATACGCTGGAATGGAAGCTGTACGTCTACACCTTTTGCTTCTTTCATCACTTTCTGGATTAAGCGCTCATTCATTTCAATAATTTCATCCATGGACATAAATGATGTTTCAATATCAACCTGTGTAAATTCTGGTTGACGGTCTGCACGCAAATCTTCGTCCCGGAAGCATCGAGCAATTTGGAAGTACTTCTCAAACCCTGAAACCATTAGTAATTGCTTAAACAATTGTGGGGATTGTGGCAATGCATAAAATTCGCCTTCATGTACACGGGACGGCACTAAGTAGTCGCGTGCACCTTCTGGAGTTGATTTCGTCAAGATTGGTGTCTCTACTTCCAAGAAACCTTCGTTTTGCAGGAAGTTCCGAATCGAACGTGTAATATCTGAGCGTAATTTGAACGTATTGAACATTACCGGACGACGTAAGTCTAAATAGCGATATTTCAAACGAATATCTTCTGATACTTCCACTTTATCATCGATTGCAAAAGGTGGTGTTTTTGCTTCATTGATAATGTTGATGGAGGAAGCGATTACTTCAATTTTTCCGGATTCAATGTTCGGGTTGACTTGACTTTCATCACGAAGTACAACAGTGCCTTCGATTTCAACTACATACTCGTTGCGAATTTTTTCTGCAACCGCCAATGCGTCTTTTGCTTCGTCTCCAAATACGACTTGCACGATTCCACTACGGTCACGTACATCCACGAAGATTAACCCACCTAAGTCACGGCGTTTCTGTACCCATCCTTTTAAAACTACCTTTTCACCTTGCTGTTGTTCACTTATTTCAGCACATGCATGTGTTCTCTGAGCCATTATCTTTCCTCCAATTTGCTTCCAATTGATTATTTATGTTTTAATAAGTAATTCACTAATTCAGGGAATGGAACTTTTTCTTGTATTCCTGTTTCCATCTCCTTGACGTTGACGCTCATTTCTTCGAGCTCTGATTCGCCAATAACCAGTACATATTTTGCACCCTGTCGGTCAGCTGACTTCATTTGCGCTTTCATTTTTCGATCTGCATAATCCATATCGGCCGAAATCCCTTTTGTACGGAAAGAGCTGATTAATTCGGCAGATTTTAATTTCGCTTCATCACCCATCGCGACAAGAAAGACATCCAGACGATCTTCCAGATCCAACTCTACTCCCTCGGCTTCCAAAGCTAAAAGCAGACGTTCAATCGACATTGCAAAACCGATTCCGGGTGCATCCGGTCCGCCAATATCCTCAACTAATCCATTGTATCGGCCACCGCCGCACAGTGTTGTAATCGCTCCAAAACCTTCGGAAGTACTCATGATTTCAAAAGCTGTATGGTTATAGTAATCCAGGCCACGGACTAAGTTTGGATCAACTACATAAGTGATGCCCAGCACATCCAGGTATTTTTTCACTTGATCAAAATATTGAGCAGATGATTGTGTTAAATAATCCGTTAATGCCGGGGCAGTTTTCATCAATGGGTGATCATGATCCTTTTTACAATCTAGAATACGTAAAGGATTTTTCGCTAGACGATTTTGGCAATCGGAACAAAATTCACTGATACTAGGTTCAAAATGCTTTATCAAGGCCGATCTGTGTGCCTCTCTTGTTTCTTTATCTCCAAGAGAATTTATGACCAATTTTAAATCTTTTAAACCAACTGTTTGGTAAATGTCCATTGCAAGTGAGATAACTTCTGCATCGATTGCAGGGTCACTGCTGCCAATGGCTTCTACTCCAAACTGTACAAATTGTCGATAACGACCTGCTTGTTGGCGTTCATACCGGAACATTGGTCCCATATACGAAAGCTTGACTGGTTGGTCTGGATTACCAAACAATTTATGTTCAACATAAGCACGAACACTAGATGCTGTCCCCTCCGGACGAAGAGTCAATGAACGTCCTCCACGGTCCTCGAATGTGTACATTTCTTTTTGAACGATATCCGTTGTGTCCCCTACTCCTCGCTGAAATAACTCTGTTTGCTCAAAAATAGGTGTACGAATTTCTTTATAACGATAAACGTGAGTTAATTCTCTCAGGATCGATTCAACCTTTTGCCATTTCGGCGTTTGTTCAGGCAGAATATCCTGGGTTCCTCTTGGTACTTTAAAAGCCATTAATATGCCCCTCTCATTCTTTATTGATTTGCGGACTTTTTTGGAAAAAATAAAAAAGCTCCCGTCCCTTGCATATTGCAAGGGACGAAAGCTTATATTAACTTCCGCGGTTCCACCCTAGTTGATGTACACTAAAGTACATCCTCTCGTAAACGGATAACGGCCGTTTCCGTCTTTCCCTACTAGACATTGCTGTTTTTCGAAAAAGAGCCTCTCAAGTGTTGTTCGTCACTACATGCAGCAGGAAAGATTTCAGCCTAGTCTTTCCCTCTCTTGTCTACAGAGGTAATTTCTACTTGCTTGGTCAATGGCATTCATTGTTCTATATAATATATCCTATCTTAATTGTGTCATGGCAGATTTGTCAACTATTTTCAAAAAAGTGTAGATTTTATTGTCTATTTGAATTTAAAATGAAAAGAGTATATATCGGGTTAACGCCCATGATTAGAATTCTTTGGAAAGGAGATAATGAATGTATCATAAATCGCTAAAATTCTGGATTACTTTCATATTACTTATTTCATTGCTGTCTCCTTATACATATGAAACAAAATCAGCTTTTGCTTCAAGTGAAGAGCCCGATTTAGTCGTTTCCGCAGATATTTTGTACTTACGAGAAGGTCCGGGGTTATCCTATCCGATTATGGAGACCTTAAAGGAAGGACAAGGCCTTACATTTATCGAGAAACAGGATGATTGGTATCATGTAAAAACGAAGGATATGGAAGGTTGGGTAGCTTCATGGCTAACATCTGCCACAAAGGCGAGTGATTCCTCTAATGGGGATAACACCGAAACTCATTCCGTTATTTCACAAGTGGACCATTTAAACTTACGGGCAGAACCATCCGTATCATCCCCTGTTTTAAGTCAGTTAAACACTGGTGACGAGGCAAAAGTGCTGGAGAGCGAGGCAAATTGGGTCCAAATTTCATTTAATGGCGCCTTGGGATGGGTTTCTACAGACTATGTAACAATCAAGAAAAACGAAGTGAACCAACAAAGCCATCCCTCTGAGGAAGAAACGACAGATACTAATGAAGATGGAAAAGAAAAAACCAACGTTAAGATTGACCCGAATCTATTTACTATTGCAGTAGATGTAGTAAATATACGAAAAAAACCCGATTTATCCTCCAAGAAGCTTGGTACAGCGAAAGAGGGTGAACAATACGATGTTCTTGAGAGAAATAACAATTGGGTAAAAATTCGATTTGGTAAAAAAGAAGGTTGGGTATATAGTTTTTACGGGTCATTTCAAGTGAATGAAAAAATCCTCACTTCTACGGAGTCGGAAAAAACGATTGAAACCGAAAGTCCTTTTGTGACAATCATCTATAATGGCACAAACCTTCGTGATGAACCATCCACTTCTTCCAATGTAGTCGTTCACGCAGACGCAGGAGAAAAGTATAATATCCTTTCAACCGAGGGTGAATGGTATAAGGTGGAAGTTGATAAAACCACAACTGCCTATGTGGCAAATTGGGTCGTTTCAGATGATGGAAATACAAATTCCATAGTAGACGAGGGAAAAGAATCCCAAAAAAAGGAAGAACGTAAAAAAGGAACGCTAAAAGGTCTGACCCTTGTTATAGACCCAGGCCATGGTGGTAATGACAAAGGAACAACCGGTGCCCGTGGGACGGAAGAAAAAGAGATTAACCTAAAAACGGTTGAATTACTGAAATCCAAATTACGCTCTGCTGGTGCCGAAGTTATACTGACCCGTGAATCGGATACCTATGTGGACCTCAGAAAAAGGGTGTCCATCTCACATCAGTATGCTGCGGACGCATTTATCAGTATCCATTATGATGCAACCGATGATAGTTCGATATCTGGTTTCACCACTTATTATACAAATGGTTATCAACAAGAGTTGGCGGAATATGTCCATGAAGGACTTTCTGAAAAGGTTACAATTCGAAATCGGGGAGTTCAACCAGGGAATTATTTGGTAACACGCGAAAACAAACAAGCAGCAATATTAATTGAGCTAGGCTATCTAAGTAACCCAAGCGAGGAAAGTGTTGTGACGACCGACTTTTATCACGAGCAAGCAACTTTGGGAATTTATCAAGGGATCTTAAATTACTTCGATGCACAACTAGAACCATAATGAAAAGAGGCTAACCCGAAAATTAGGGGATGCCTCTTTTTCCATTTTATGAATTAAAAAAAGTGGTTGATCCTAAAGAGTCGTACTTTGACAGCCCTTCAGTCAACCTCCTTTTGGCATTATTCTTTTGGTCTAGACTCGACGATGATTGTAACAGGACCATCATTTACTAATGATACATCCATCATTGCTCCAAAAACACCCGTCTCTACTTTTAAATTATGAGTATTTTTCAGCTCTTCGTTAAATGCCTCCCATAAAGGGAGTGCAGTTTCAGGTCTTGCTGCATCAATAAAACTTGGTCTTCTTCCCTTTCTCGTATCTGCGTATAAAGTAAATTGCGATACAGATAGAATTGCCCCACCATTTTCTACAATCGAATGGTTCATCTTGCCGTCATGATCTTCCCAAAGTCTAAGCTCCGCGACTTTTTTTGCTACGTATTTTACGTCCTCCAGTGTATCGTCATGAGTCAATCCTACCAATAAGACGTATCCTGACTCAATTGCACCGGTTATTTGACCTTCGACTGCAACTGATGCTTGTTTGCTTCTTTGAATTACTACTCGCATTTTTCTACCTCGGACTTATTAATTTATTACACGTTGCACTGAATATATATCAGGTAATTGTTTAATTCTTTCCACCACTTTATGCAAAGCGGAAATATTCGAAATGGAGATCGTTAGATGAATCGTAGCAATCTTATCCTGGTCTGCTCGGCCGGTTACGGCTAAAATATTCGTTTTAGCTTCACTTACAGCATGCATAACATCGTTTAAAATGCCTGGACGGTCAAATGCCGAAACTTCAATATCCACTGGATATTCTTTTCGAATCGGTGTCTCGCTATGTTCCCATTCCACTTCGATTAAACGATCTGCATTCTCGCCCTCTTCAATATTCGGGCAATCTGCACGATGGACAGAAACTCCACGGCCCTTTGTAATAAATCCGACAATTTCATCTCCAGGAACAGGTGTACAGCAGCGTGATAATCGGATAAGCAGATTTTCGATTCCCTTCACGATTACACCCGATTCAGTTCGACTTCTCTTTGCCTGATTATTTTGCATCTCTTTTACGATTTTTTCCAGGGCAACTTCCTGTTCACGTTCTCTTCTTTTCTTCTCCGCTAAACGGTTTACGATTTGCTGGGCAGTAATGCCTCCAACACCAACTGCAGCATATAAATCTTCTTCGTTCGTATAGTTAAGCTTTTCTAGTACTCGTTTTATATTTTCTGCGGAAAGCACTTCTTTAGCGTCAAAATCTTGTGATTTAATTTCCTTCTCGACCAAATCTTTACCTTTGACGACATTTTCATCACGTAAGTGCTTCTTGAAAAATTGCTTGATTTTATTTTTTGCTTGGGAGCTTTGGGCTAACTTCAACCAATCCCGACTTGGCCCGAAGGATTGTTTGGATGTCAGAATTTCAATAATATCGCCAGTCTTTAAAGGCGTATCTAATGGAACCATCTTCCCGTTTACTTTTGCACCAATTGTTCGATTTCCGACTTCTGAATGCACACGGTACGCAAAGTCAATTGGAACCGAACCCGACGGGAGTTCGATCACTTCGCCTTTTGGTGTAAACACGTAGACCATATCCGAAAATAAATCGAATTTCAATGATTCCATAAATTCTTCTGCATTGGAAGATTCATTTTGAAATTCCAGGATTTCACGGAACCAAGTTAGTTTTTGGTCGATCGTTTCTTTTTCGCCGTTAACAGATTTACCTTCTTTATATGCCCAGTGTGCTGCAATCCCGTACTCAGCGATTTGATGCATATCCCGCGTACGAATCTGTACCTCCAAAGGATCTCCATATGGTCCAATAACTGTTGTATGAAGCGATTGATATAGGTTTTGCTTCGGCATCGCTATATAATCCTTGAAACGACCAGGCATTGGCTTCCATAATGTATGTACAATTCCCAGGACAGCGTAACAATCCTTAATGCTATCTACCAGCACGCGTACGGCAAGTAAATCATAGATTTCATTGAATTGTTTATTTTGTAATACCATTTTTCGATAAATACTATAGATATGCTTCGGTCGTCCCGAAATATCTGCATGTATCTCGACATCGACCAGTTGTGACCTTACTTCATTCATCACATTTTCTAAATATGCTTCACGTTCAACACGTTTTCTTTTCATCAAACTAACAATACGATAATATTGTTGAGGATTTAAGTAACGTAATGCTGTATCTTCCAACTCCCATTTAACTTTTGAAATTCCAAGGCGATGAGCAAGTGGTGCAAAAATTTCTAAGGTTTCATTCGATATACGTCTTTGTTTTTCAGCAGATAGATGTTTTAAAGTCCGCATATTATGAAGTCGGTCAGCAAGCTTGATTAAAATAACACGGATATCCTGTGCCATGGCAACAAACATTTTTCGATGGGTTTCAGCTTGTTGTTCTTTTTTGGATAAATATTTAATTTTCTCGAGTTTTGTTACCCCGTCAACCAACATTGCGACTTCTTCACTAAATTCATTTACCAGATCTTCACGTGTTACAGTCGTATCCTCCACTACATCATGAAGAAAACCAGCAGCAACGGTATCTGGATCCATTTGGAGTTCCGCAAGAATGCCGGCAACTTGTATTGGATGTATGATATATGGTTCACCTGAACTGCGTGATTGTTCTTTATGTGCTTCATTTGCTACTTCGTAAGCTTTCTTTACAAAGGCAACATGTTCATCGTTCATATATGCTTTGACTAGCGCGAATACATCTTCGGGCGTCAATATTTGCTCTTTCGCCATTTGTTGTCCACCTTGTTAAAAATTTTCCGATTAGGATATATAGTTATAATTGTATAAAATATTTATGCTTGATGTAAAGGCACGTCGACAAATACTTTATAAAAAATGACACATTTTAATCTTTTTTGTAGAAATACTGTGAAATTATTAATATTCATGTACAAAAAAGGTTATCTCACTTCGAAATGAGACAACCTTTTTTCTAGTCAGCTTCAAAATAACCAACCTACTGAACTTCATCTATGGATTTAACGACAGTGTGCTGGATTTGCTTCCACTCCACTTCTTTAAATAAAGCAACGATTGCAATGGGAATGTAGGTCATCATAAAGAATGGAAATGTAAATGAATAGGCAATTTTCTTCCATCCTGCACAATGTATTCTTCTCCATTCTGTTATTGTAGTTATTAACGCCATAAGAAACATCACACAATAGTACATGCCGATTGATCGCATTATAACAAGTGTTGTACCACTTACGCCCACATCTTCTAACACATCAAACAATACCGCTAGATAAAACAGCCCATTGACTACTATTGAGAGATTTGTAAGAATCATCGCCGGCATGATGGTCATCGACATATCAAAAGAGGAAAAACTATTTTGATTCCTTGTAAAAATACAGCGCATTAAATCTTTGCCATACTTTGACAGCACTTGGTAAAATCCTTTTGCCCAGCGTAATCTCTGTCTCCAAGATTGTCTAAATGTGATGGGTTGCTCATCATAAAAAACAGCATCCTGACAATACCCAATTTTCTCGCCCTTTAGAATCTGCGAAATTGAGAATTCAATATCTTCCGTAAGGAGATGGTAGTTCCATCCACCGTTCTTTTTTATTAGATCGGAATGCACTAGAAAACCTGTACCTGAAATGGCACAGCTCGTATTCAGTATCATTCTTGGAAGGTTCAAATATTCTGCTTCATGCAAAAACCAAATGGCATAGCCGGCAGTAATCCAGTTTTGATCGAAATTTTTAGAATTCCGATAGCTTGTTACAACCCTATAACCTTGGTTGAACGTGCGATTCATTTCAGCAATATAGTTCTCGTCGAGCAGATTGTCAGCATCAAAAATGAAATACCCATCATATTCTTTGGAGGAGTATTCATTGCCAATAATTTTGAACATAAAATCAAGAGCATAGCCTTTGCCTATCTGATTCTTGTTGAATCTTTCCCGGACAATTGCCCCTGCCTGTTTAGCTACTTCAGCCGTCTGATCCGTACAATTATCCGCTATAACAAAGATATCGACATATTCTTGGGAATAGCTTTGTTTTCGGATACTTTTGATTAATTCCCCTATTACTAGTTCTTCATTTCTTGCTGCAATAATTACCGCATATTTGTTTGGATGATGATTATTGGCCACATTCCTTTTTTTCCGTTTACTCTTGAGTGCAACGAGCATATAGACAAACTGATAGGAATAAAACAATAAAAAAATAAGAAACGTGACAAAATTAAAATGATGAAGAAACGAAGAAACAAAAGAGTCCAAAATGCTACCTCCATGACATTCAATTGGTTGGTATTACATACCCTATTGAAAATGTAATTAAAACCTATGTTACTAAATTAAAATAAAGACAATATTAACCTTACGTTAATATTTTGTAATTATGAAACCTATAACAGGAGCTTAGTGCTGAAAATAAAAAACTGTTTAAAAGTCTTTTCACTTTTAAACAGCTTTTACTTCGAATTAGTATTCGATTAATGTTTTAACAGGGTAATTTCCGATTTTGTTGCGGCCTTCCAGTTCTTGTAGTTCAATAATAAATGCACAGCCTGCAACAATGCCACCTAATTTTTCAATTAACTGGATTGTAGCATCAACAGTTCCGCCAGTAGCTAATAAGTCGTCTACAATCAATACTTTTTGTCCTGGCTTGATTGCGTCCATATGCATTGTTAATACGTCTTGTCCATACTCTAAACCGTACTCTACGCGTACGACCTCACGAGGCAGCTTCCCCTCTTTGCGTACGGGAGCAAAACCAATTTCCAGAGCATATGCTACTGGGCATCCAATAATGAAACCACGGGCTTCAGGACCAACTATAACATCAGCCCCTACTTCTTTTGCAAATTCTACAATTTTATCTACCGCATATTTAAAAGCTGGGCCATTATCCATAATCGTCGTGATATCTTTGAAGCTAATGCCATCTTTTGGCCAGTTTTCTACAGTTGTTACATATTGCGTTAAATCCATTACTAATTTGTCCTCCTTAGGAATAGTTATATTCCTTCATTCGTTCTTTGAACCATTGTTTTAGTTCTATATATGGTGCATACAAAAGCTGTTGTTCCAATTCAATCTGTTCGGCTCTTTGTTGATAGACACTTGCTTCAGAGAGCGATCGTTTTGGGACATTATTATTTACTGTTGTCAGACCATTTTCTATTGTAACAAAACCTAGCTCAAAAAACACGTTCGTCATAAATTTTATTACTTCTCCATTTAGGCCAATATGTTGGGCCAATTGCTGTATGTGCTTTTGAAGATTGAAATTTGGACGTTTTTTCAAAAAACCATAATACCAGCCAAAATGCTCCCTTGTAGGCATTCCATTGAAATATTTGGACTCCGGCGTATAAAAGACAGCATAAACTCGTTCAGGCTTATTCTTTGAGATTAACTTTTCTAAAGTGTGTGCACTTTTTGGCAAATCTAATAACAAAATATTTGCCGAAAGGTTAGAAATATTATCTTCATTCGTTATAAGATGAATTTCATTTGCCATTTGTCCTTCAAAGCATTCTTTTGTTGAGTGCTGGAAGGCAATAATACTACATTCTTTTGGCAATGAATGAACCCATTTTTGTACTTGGTTCTTGCCCCTATAATCATAAAGCTGCCATTCGTTTGTTTTGACATCCGATATCATTAATTGCGCTTTTTTCTTTCCTTGCCATTCATTAATCTGTAAATCGCCGACAAAGGAGAGATTGACACCATAGGTAATTTCATCGTACAAATAGCCTTTACTAAACGCGATTGCATCGATGAATCCATGTGCATCTTCCAATTCTAGTTTCAAATGATTTTCTCCGGCGCCAATTTTTCTCATCGAGCGAACCTGGACGTTTTGTAGAGCGTAATTCGGCTTTGCAAAACCAGTCCCAAATGGTCCAAGCTGCTTGATTTCCTCAATTGCTTCCACAGTGGCTTCGCTGATTTCCACAGGTACATCAATCGAAAGCTTTGGCGTCAACATCTCATCCGTTAGACATTTTGATGCTTGCTGATGCAGACGGCTTCGCAGCTCATCCACATGCTCCGCTGCAAAGGTCATTCCTGCCGCCATTGGGTGTCCACCGAAATGAGGCAGTATTTCGCGATTTTTAGCCAACTCATTATATAGGTGGAAACCTTCGATACTTCGACCTGATCCTTTTGCTGTTCCTTTTACTGGATCAAGAGATAGTACAATTGTCGGCCGATAATATTTCTCCACCAAGCGTGAAGCTACAATTCCAATAACACCGGCGTTCCATCCCTCTTTTGCCAGTACTAAAACCAGCGAATTCGAAATTGCCGGGTCGTTTTCTATCATTTCAATCGCCTGATCGGTTATGGTACTGACAATTTCTTTTCGTTCTACATTCTTTTGATTCAAGAGTTTTGCACCGGTTGCTGCATCGCCATCATTTTCACTCATTAAAAAGGCTACACCAGGATCTGCATCGCCCAGTCTCCCGATGGCATTTAGCCTTGGTGCAAAATAGAAGCCAATTGCCTCTTCATCGATTTCCTGTTGTTTCACGCTTGTGACATCACATAATGCGCGTACCCAGGGATTAGAAGATGATTTCAACTGCTTTAGCCCTTGCTGTACGATATAACGATTTTCTCCTGCAAGCGGTACTAGGTCCGCAATGGTTCCAATAGCTGCGAACTCAAATAAATGATCAGGAACTTCACCATATAAAGCGTGGGCTAATTTAAAAGCCACCCCTACGCCTGCCAGTTCCCCAAAAGGATAATGCCCTTCCGGCACTCTAGGGTGAATAATTACATCCGCTGGCGGCAATACCTCTCCCGCTTCGTGATGATCAGTTACTATGACATCCATACCAAGCTCTTTAGCCACTCGAACAGGTTCAATCCCACTAATGCCATTGTCGACCGTAATAATTAATTGGACACCATTTTTGTGTGCTTCCCGAAATAATTCTTCGTGCGGTCCATAACCGTGTGTAAATCGATTGGGAATGCAGTATTCAACATCAGCCCCTAAATCGAGCAATACATTCATCATTACGGTTGTGCTTGTAATTCCATCAGCATCATAATCCCCGTAGATTAAGATTTTCTCGCCACTATTTAAAGCTTCTTCGATCCGCTCAACCGCTTCTTTCATGCCATTTAATAAATACGGGTCGTGCAGGTTTGATTCATCCATATTAATAATGGTTTTAGCTTGTTCAGAAGATGAATAGCCCCTGGCAGATAATATTTTGGCTGCCAGGGATGATATATTTAATCCACTTTGCAGTTGTTTGATTAGGTCTTCATCAGGCTGTTCGACAACCCATTTTTTTGTTGATTGTATCATTTGCTCACTTCCTCAAGTTTTCATTATACCGAAAAATCTCGTGAACTACTAACCGATAAAAATAGATTAATTGATAAAAATAGGAATAGGTGCTTTATATATATGGAATGTTCGTTATTAGTGTTATTTAATAAATATATATTTTTTCTCAATTAAAGTTTCATAATTTAATAAGACATTCGCTAATTCAGTTGATTAGTTTTGTCGGATTAATCCTAGTTTTAGGACACTTCATCAGCATTGCTAACCAGTTTTGTCACATTACACCGGCATTGGTGATATTCCATTCTCTTAATCTAGCTCGTTATGTCACAATATACCCGCTTTTGAGAAACTTTTGCCCAATTGGCTTATTGAATCTTTCCATACTTCAAAGTTTATTAGACTGCGCCTAGACAGTAAAAAAGACAAAGTGAGAGATTCCACACTTTGTCTTTTTATCAGTTTATTAAACAACAGGCTCGTCTGAACCCCATTGTTTCTTCTCTTTGCTTTCTACTGCAGTACCTTTTTTGTCCATTTCGCGACATTTTAATGTGTACCAAATTTGAGCTGCAATACAAATGGATGAATACATACCTGTAATTAAACCAATCAGTAAAGCGATTGAGAAGTTTTGAATTGCTGGAGCACCAAATAGTAATAAGGCTATTACTACAATGATTACTGTCAGTACAGTATTCACTGAACGGCCCATTGTTTGGCGAAGCGATTTATTCACAATCTCGGCCAACTCTTCTCTTGTCGTAATTTTACCTTTTCGATTCACGTTTTCACGAATACGGTCAAACGTAACAATTGTGTCATTAATGGAATAACCAACGATTGTTAAAATGGCCGCAATGAATGTAATATCCACTTCCAATCGGAAGAAACTGAAAATAGCAACCATAAAGAATACATCATGCAGCAACGAAGCAATTGCGCCCACACCCATGCGCCATTCGAAACGGAACGCCACATAGATGATTATTCCTAATGCAGCAATAGCTAAAGCATAAATCGCATTTTTCACCAACTCTTGTCCAACTGTTGGTGATACTGTACTTACGCTTGGCTCATGACCATACTCGTCAAGTACTGCCGCTTTAAAATCAAGAATCTGTTGTTGAGTTAAATCCTCTTTATAAGTAACTACTGCTGTATTTTGATCTTCCCCGGAAATAATCACTTTTTCGGAAGGGAACCCAATTTCATCGATATACTCTGTTACTTCTTCCTGCGAAATTTGCTGATCTGAGAGAATTTCTACACGAGTACCGCTTGAGAAATCAATTCCTAGATTCAACTTGAAAATACCAATGATGACAGCACCGACTATCAAGATGACAATTGATAATGAATAGAATTTTTTACGATTTCCAACAAAGTCCAATCGATCAAAATTTGTAGATAAATCTAATGTTTCGATTCCTTCTGATTCATCATGTATTTTTGATTTTCGTACTCCGTAAAGTGATGGACTATTGAAGTAGCCACTGTTTACTAGTAAACCCAATAAAATTCGTGATAACCACAAAGCGGTTACGAAACTTAGTACAATTGTAATCATTAATGTTGTTGCGAACCCTTTTACCGAGCTTGTACCAAAGAAGAATAGTACTGCTGCAGCTAGTAGGGTTGTTAACTGTGCATCGATAATAGCAGATAAGGATTGTTTCGAACCATGTTGGTAAGCCTCTTTTACCGATCTACCTACTCGCAGCTCCTCGCGTATACGTTCAGCAGTCAAGATATTGGCGTCTACCGCCATCCCTATCCCTAGTACAAGTGCCGCGATACCCGGCAATGTCAAGACAGCGTTTATTGCATTGAATACAACCAAGACTAAATAAGTAAATACCGATAAAGTAATGATCGAGATAAAGCCTGGTAAACGGTAGTAAAAGAGCATAAAGATGAAAATTAAAATAACTCCGACTACACTGGCAAATACTGTGCTATTCAATGCTTCTTCACCAAACTGTGCACCCACAGAGGTAGAATAAATTTCCGTCAACTTAACCGGTAATGCCCCTGCATTTAAAACACTGGCAAAATCTTTTGTCTCTTGAACAGTAAAATTACCACTAATCATGACATCCGTCGTATTTAATACTTGATCTACTCCGGCTGCGGATACAAATTTCGGATCTTCCTTTTGTGCTTCTGCAGCGTACGAATCAACGCCCTCTTCAAAATCCAGCCAAACAACTAGAAGGTTTTGACCAGGTCCCATTTGAGATACTTTCTTCGTCACTTCTGCAAACTTGGCAGCATCTTTCAATGTAAGTGTTACAATCGGACGATTCTGCTGATCGAAGGAAGCAGCTGCCCCACCTTCTTTTAAGTCCGTACCATCCAATAAAATATTGTCATTTACGTCTCGGAATGTTAAGTTCGCCGTACTTGATAATAATTCACGAGCTGAAGATTGATCATCGATTCCAGCAAGTTGTACACGAATTCGATCCTCACCTTCGACTTGTATGCTCGGTTCACTTACCCCGAATTGGTTTATTCGATTAGTAAGTGCCGACGTCGTGTCAGTCAAAACATCTTGTGTAATTTTCTGACCGTCAACAAGTGAGTCTACTTCATATAGAACTTCGAACCCACCCTGTAAATCAAGCCCGAGTTTTACATCCTTCAAAACTCCTTGTACTGTTGCACCCATCGCAGCAAATAGTACTACCGCCACTAGTACAAAAGTAATTATACGGCTTTTAAGCTTCATCTATAAATCCTCCTCAAATTTGCGTATACCTCTTGATGTATACACAGATAGAAAACACGATTTGCCGCTTTTGGGCGCTAAATCGAAGTTGCATCTCTAATATATAACCTAACCTTAATCAATATTAGAGATCTGCATCTAGCGTTTTCTATCAAAATTTCAGTTTAGTTTTGGTTTAAACTAAACGAGTATAGTTTATGTACAAAACTCATTATGAGACACGATTCGCTGGCTGTCAAACCAATGGACATGGATTTATTTAGCATCTGCTGCATTTTTGGGCTTTAATAACTCTTGCAATTCGTCCCGGCTTATGTCTCCAAACCAATTCTCCGTCCGAAATTGCTGGATCTGGAAGAAGCTGACAATCTCGGAAGGCTTTACCGAGTAGATTGTTTCCACTATTTCATATAAATGCATGTCTTCTACTTTTTTCTTTCGCCACTTTTTTTTGATGCAGAAATTCCAGATATCTTCTAATTTGATTCCATCGTATTCATAATAATTTATTTCTTCCATTTTGCTTTGTAATACCGGTAAAACTTCTTTGTATAGCTGTTCGAACTGAATCATTACAATCCCCCCAACCGATAGTTTTAACTCACTACATTCAAGCATACAAATATTGTATATGAAATTTCTTGAAATGAGAAGGGATTGAATGAATGAGTTCATTTGTTAAAGGGACTATTTTTCTAACGTTTGTTATTTTTTTATCTAAACTGTTCGGCTTCATATACAGAATGCAGTTTATGCGGGTTGCTGGCGAAGAAGCTGTAGGTATATATATGACTGCCTATCCAGCATTCATCTTCTTTGTATCCTTATTGCAATTAGGTATACCGATAGCTGTAGCAAAAGTAATAGCAGAGCTGCATGCTAAACGGAGAGAAGGTCAACTCCAGGCTGTTATGAAAACAGCTACAAGATGGTCGGTACTTTCCATTATTATCTTCACACCGTTACTGTTCTTGTTTATACCATACTTGGCTGGGACACTTTTACATAATGATGCAACAAGGTTAACGCTTTATATTGGTTTGGGAGCTGTACCGATTGTAGTTTTTTCGGGTCTGATACGAGGTTATTTGCAGGGCATCGCGGTCATTTCTGCTACTGCGTGGTCACAGATGTTGGAGCAAGCTATTCGAATCGCACTCATTACGCTGCTATTGCCATACTTGGTTACAGCTGACAACCCTGCATTGACGGCTGCATATGCGATGGCGATTACTGCATTTGGGGAAGTTTTCTCATTTATTTACCTATACATTCACTATCAATACAAGAAAAAGAAAGCCAAGAAAAACGAATCAAACAAAGCCTATCCAGCAATGCCACTATTGAGAATTGCCGTACCATCTGCGGGCAGTCGATTATTTGGTACTTTTACTTGGTTTTTGGAACCTATCGTTTTCTTGAAGGCATTAACTGTTTCAGGATTGACAGCCGTCGGAGCCACTACTTTATACGGGATTATTTCCGGTGTTCATGTACCGCTGCTTTTATTCCCATCTTTCATTCCTAATGCACTTGCAATCGTATTGATTCCAGCTGTTAGTGATGCGGTTGCCAGAAGTAATACGCAATTATTAAATGAACGGATCGGCATTTCTTTGCGCTTATCTTCTTTGGTCGGGTGTTATGCTGCAACGTATTTCTTCATCCACGGCGATGAACTTGCAATGAAGCTCTTCGATTTGGAAGAGAACCGAGGATTTATGAAAATTTTGGCGCCGATCTTTTACTTTTACTATATCCAGAGTCCGCTCCACTCGATTTTACAAGCAATCGATGAAGCACGCCCTGCCATGATGAATTCAATTTATGGCGGTCTTGGCAAGCTATTTGTGATGTTTGTACTAGCCTCGCAGCCATTTATTCAAGAATACGGTGCAATTATTGCGATAGGCTTTGGTGTTTTGGTCACTTCATTTTTACACATGGCTACACTCCGCAATCACAAGATGATTGCTGCCGGTTTTCGATTCTTTGCTATTCCGTATGGTATTTTCATTATAACTTGTTTTATACAGTCCTACCTCATCCCTATGGCGTCATTTGATTTTTGGACAAATAGTGCATTCACATTACTCATCCTGACACTATTATTAATTCTTACAAATCAAATTAAGTGGAGTGATTTCAAGGTTTTACGCTCAATTGTTTCCCGTCGTCTTTAATTGTACATGCAATTCATCGTTTTCGTAACAGCAGTAGAAAATGTCCCTGATTCTTTCGCTATACCCTAGTTTTTTTAGTTCGTTCATTAGCCAATCTTTATCTTTGTTCATTATTGTTAAATGTTTATCAACGATATAACCATCCACAATAAGTGATAATATAAGTGGATTGTCACTTTTTAAGAAAATAGATAACTTACCTGATGGCTCTAGAAAAGCATAATCAATTTGTTGGACAGATGGGACTCTTTCTTCGCGCATTTGCTGGAACAAGTCATCCAAGTTGTAGCGCTGCTTTCGCATTTCCTCTTGATTGATTACACCATCACGGATGATCAGGGATGGATCGCCATCTATAATGTCACGTATTTTTTTGCTTTTCAATGTAATTAAAGAATTGATAAATTGAATGATCAGTAAAATGATGATGGGAAAAACGTTCTCAAAAACAGGTTTATCTACATCCTCCAATGCAAATGCAACACATTCAGCGATTAATACAAAGACTACCAGGTCCATTATGCTTAATTCGCCTACTTCTCTTTTACCCATCAGGCGAAAAACGATTAATATAAAAATATAAAGAAAAACAGTTCTAAGAAAAATTTCAATATAAGTTTCCATATACCCACATCCTTCAGTACACATTTTGGGCATACTGACATGTAAGTATTCATTGAAAAGAATTCCTATTGGCACGAAAAAAAGCTTACTAGAACGGTGCTTGTCCGTTTTAGTAAGCTTTTGATTTTAACATTATTTCTCAGTAAGTACTCGACCGATTGCTTGACGCTCGAATTTTAAACGAGTTTTACCATCGACAATAATGTAAATTGCCGTGTCCTCTAGAGCATCTACTTCGCCATGTAGACCACCGATTGTTACGACTTGGTCTCCTCGTTTTATGCTATTTTGCATTTGTACAGTTTGTTTTTGTCTTTTTTGAGCTGGACGGATTAAGATGAACCACATCGCAACGAACATAATAAGTATTGGAAGTAAACCAACGATTGTATCCATAGTTTTATGTCCTCCTTTCTAAATCTTACTTAATAAGTATAGTATAGAATGAATAGAAAAAGCGATACGAAACTACTATAATTATGAAAATAATCACGCTTTTTCATAAAACTCCACATTTCTCCACTAAAAAAGCTGTTTTTAGAAATTTTTAGCATCCGGCTTATTAAATCCGTATTTTTCGAAGAATTCTTCACGGAAGTCGCCAAGTCGATCTTCACGGATTGCTTGTCGAACTTGTTCCATTAATTTTAGCAAGAAGTGTAAATTATGGTATGTCGTTAAACGAATACCAAACGTTTCTTCTGTTCTAATTAGGTGGCGTACATATGCACGTGTATAGTTTTTACATGTATAGCAATCACAGTTCGGATCAATTGGGCCAAAATCGCGAGCGTATTTTGCATTCTTCACGACTAAACGTCCTTCGGAAGTCATTAATGTGCCATTTCTAGCGATACGAGTCGGCAATACACAATCAAACATATCAACTCCGCGGATGGCTCCATCAATCAATGAATCAGGAGAACCTACCCCCATTAAATAACGCGGTTTGTTGTCAGGCAATAACGGCGTCGTAAATTCCAATACACGATTCATAACGTCCTTAGGTTCACCTACAGATAGTCCACCAATTGCATATCCTGGGAAGTCAAGTTCCACTAAAGCTTCCGCCGAACGTTTGCGCAGCTCTTCAAATTCCCCGCCTTGGACAATTCCAAATAATCCTTGATCTTCTGGACGGGAATGAGCTTCCTTACAGCGTTTTGCCCAACGTGATGTACGGTCAACGGAATTTAGCATATATTCATAAGTTGCAGGGTATGGTGGACATTCATCAAATGCCATCATAATATCGGAACCCAAATCATTTTGAATTTCCATTGCTTTTTCCGGGCTCAAGAAAAGCTTGTCCCCATTCAAATGATTACGGAAATGAACGCCCTCTTCTTCAATTTTACGAAACTCGCTTAGTGAAAATACTTGGAAGCCGCCTGAATCGGTTAAAATTGGACGATCCCAGTTCATAAATTTATGAAGGCCGCCTGCTTCTTTTACAATATCATTACCAGGACGCAGCCATAGATGATAAGTGTTGGACAAAATAATACCCGCGTCCATCTCTTTAAGCTCTTCAGGCGACATCGTTTTTACAGTTGCTTGTGTCCCAACCGGCATAAATGCTGGCGTTTCAAAAGAACCATGTGGTGTATGAACGATACCGAGTCTGGCTCCTGTTTGTTTACATGTTTTAATCAATTCATAAGTTACTGCTGGTTTTGTTGTCATTCTAAATAATTCCTCTCTTGTGAAGTAAAAACAGTACTTCGGGCCAACACGATGTTGGTCACGAAGACGTTGCCACACGATGGGGCCCTCTTAGTCTTCGATCATTTCTCTTTAGGTTGCCCCAATTTCTTAAACATTCTACGCAAAAATCAATTGCGGGCTGGTCGAATAAACATCGCATCTCCAAAACTGAAGAAACGATATTGCTCCTCTACTGCTTGATTATACGCTTTCAAGATTATGTCTCGAGAAGTTAACGCACTTACCAGCATGACCAATGTGGATTTTGGTAAGTGGAAATTTGTTATTAATCCATCAATTGCTTTATATTCAAAACCCGGATAGATAAAGATATTTGTCCAGCCTTGTTCTGCTCGAATTTCGCCATCGTATTTTTGTGCAATTGTTTCAAGTGTACGTGTGGAAGTAGTACCCACTGCAACCACTTTTCCGCCATTTGCTTTTACTCGATTAATTGTTTTTGCTGCTTCTTCATTTACGCTGTAAAACTCTGAGTGCATATCATGGCTTTCAATGGAGTCTACACTTACTGGACGGAATGTACCAAGACCAACATGCAATGTAATAAAAACAATCTCCACGCCTTTTTCTTTTATCTGTTCCAGAATTTCATTGGTAAAATGTAATCCGGCTGTCGGTGCAGCTGCAGATCCAATCTCTTTCGAATAGACCGTTTGATAACGTTCGCGATTTTCTAGTTTTTCATGGATATAAGGAGGTAAAGGCATTTCCCCCAGCTGATCGAGAATTTCATAAAAGATTCCCTCATAGCTAAATTTAAATAATCGCCCGCCATGGTCCAATTCACCTGTGCAAGTGGCTTTAAGTAAACCATCACCAAAAGTAATTACGGTACCAACTTTTACGCGTTTTGCCGGCTTGACCAATGTTTCCCACTCATCATCGTTGCCTTGCTTCAATAACAATACTTCTATATGAGCCCCTGTTTCTTCTTTTACGCCAAATAGTCTTGCAGGCATAACTCGTGTATCATTCAGAACAAGGCAATCCCCTTTTTGCAGTTCATCTACAATATGAGGGAAATGACTATGTTCTACTTCTCCTGTTTTACGGTCAACTACCATTAGCCGACTTGCTGTTCGATCTTCCAATGGAGTTTGAGCAATTAGCTCTTCAGGTAAATGGAAATCAAAATCTTCTACTTTCATATCTACATCTTCTTTCATTATGATTGTTCTGGATAAGTATAACCAAAATGGTCATATGCTAATTTTGTTGCTTCGCGCCCTCTTGGCGTCCTTTGGATAAACCCGATTTGCATTAAGTAGGGTTCATATACATCCTCGATTGTTTGGCTTTCTTCACCTATCGATGCAGCAATGGTATCAAGGCCAACCGGACCGCCTCGGAATCGTTCGATCATACCCACCATCAATTTATGGTCAATATGATCAAGTCCCAGTGGGTCTACTTGCAGTAATTCCAGTGCTTGATTTGCCAATGGATGTGAAATGGTCCCATCCCCGAGCACCTGGGCATAATCCCGTACCCTCTTTAATAGGCGATTTGCTATACGTGGAGTTCCTCTTGAACGGCGTGCAATTTCTCTTGCGGCAAGCCGGTCTATTTCAACATTAAATAATTGGCTACTGCGCAAGACGATTTCAACCAGTGCCTCTTCATCATAAAATTCTAGTCTTAGCAACACGCCAAATCGATCTCTTAATGGAGCAGATAATGCTCCGGCCCTTGTTGTAGCACCGACCAATGTAAAGGGTGGTAAATCCAGGCGGATTGAGCGTGCTTCAGGTCCCTTTCCTACCACAATATCCAGGCAGAAGTCCTCCATTGCCGGATATAGTACCTCTTCTATGGCTCTTGGGAGTCGGTGAATTTCATCAATAAATAGAACGTCCCCCGGCTCCAGCGAACTGACGATTGCAGCTAAATCACCAGGTCGTTCAATTGCGGGTCCACTGGTTAATCGTATATTAACATCCATTTCATTGGAAATAACAGTTGCTAAAGTGGTTTTCCCCAATCCCGGAGGTCCGTATAGTAATACATGATCAAGGCTTTCCTGTCTCAGCTTTGCGGCTTCAATAAAAATGTTCAGATTTTCTTTTACCTTGTGCTGACCGATATATTGTGAAAGTTTTTGTGGCCTGAGGGATAACTCATACTGCTCATCAAAGTCATTCGATTCACTTGAAATAATTCGATCGGACATGTTTCCTCCTCCTTACTTCATTTTTAGCAACAGCTGTAATGCATGTTTCATATAGCTTTCAGTGGTTGACAGTTCATCGTTCTCCTCTAGGATCGGCCTGATTTTCGTTAATTCTTTTTCAGAGTAGCCAAGTGCCAGTAAAGCTAAAATTGCTTCCTCTAATTCTTGTTTGTTTGCGTTAACCCCGAATAACGGCAATTCATCTTCCGTGCTTGGTAATTCCACCTGATCCAGCAGTGAACCAAGCTTCCCTTTCAAGTCGAGGATCATTTGTCTGGCTGTCTTTTTTCCCACGCCTGGAAACTTGACTAAAAAGGCTTCATCTTCCATTTCAATAGCAGAAATAACTTGTGAAGGATTACCGCTGGCTAAAATAGCCAAGGCACCTTTAGGACCAATCCCTGACACTAGAATGAGTTTACGGAAAAGCTCTCTTTCATCAAGTGATTTAAAACCAAATAGCATTTGGGCATCTTCCCGTACATGCATATGTATAAAAATTTGTTGAAGCTCTTCTCTTATACGAAAGGCAAAAGGATTTGACGTGAAAATCTGCCATCCTATTCCCTGTTGTTCCAAAACGACATATTCCGGTGTTATCCGTTTTATTTGTCCAATTATATAATCATACATCTAGATCCCCCACATTCACTGAATAGATTATAGCATATTGTTCGGGTATAGCCCGAACAATATAAACCAACTTCCGCTATGAGCTAAATGAACAACAAAAGAGACCGTCCCATTAGACGGTCCAATTGACTTTTATATTTAGTAAACGCCTTACTTATTTTATCATACTATGCAATCTTAGTGACGATTCGAATATAATTTTTCTGTTTCTATTATTAATTCAGGCCAATGCCTTAACGCTTTTTCGGTAAATGGCATTAAATAGTCTAAGAAAGCTTCCCGCTCATATTTACCTAATTGCAGCACATATAGCCATTCCCTTAATAGCTCATTAGGATATTGGAGATAATTAATTTTTTGCAAGCAAAGCTTATATAAATAGGGGTTTTCATTCAATAGTTTTTCCAAATCATAATCAATTGTAGGCAATACGCGGTGCATCCAAAGAATCATTTCCTCCGCTGAATCACCTACAACTGCTAAATCAAAGTCGATTAACTTCATTTTGCCATCTTTGCAAATTAAAAAATTATGATGTACTACATCGCCATGAAGCAATGTAAGTTCCCCGCTTATTTTGTTCTTTTGCTTACGCATTTGTTTTAATACTCTGCTTGCAAACAATGTAATATCATAATAAGCATGCTGCAATAACGGAAGCAATTCTTTTTCATTAATTAAGAAACGTTCCAATCTTGCATTCCACTTTTGATAAAGTTGTTGTCTCGGGAATGTTGCTTGACTTTTCCAATCAATCTTCTCACTCGTATTATGCAATGCTTTCAAAATTTTAAAGCTTTGTTTTCGATGAGCTGAATTTGAGAAATCGGCGCTAAAACTCCCATGTTGCCAATACTGAACAACTAAATCCGAATCCTTGCTTTTAACTAACGGAATAACATATGGAAACTTAATATCCCCCAGCTGCCGATGAATTGTTTTAACTTTTTCTGCAACCTTTATATGATCATATTTTTTTATAAATAGTGTTCCTTGATCTGTCTCCTTTTTCCATATATTGCTTTTAATTTGCATTTTAGTAGTTCCAAGGATTATTTTGAGATGAATAAGGGTTATAAGGATATCCTTGGCAATTTGGTGGCATTATGTTTTGTGACATCATGTGCTGTGGCATCATTTGTTGAGGCATCATGTGCTGCGGCATCATGTGCTGCATGGTACCCTGCATTCCTGGTTGCATGTCATAAGATCCGTAATAGTTTTGGGAAGATGGAGCAGCGCTGTTTCCATAGTTGTATCCTTCTTGATAAGGGTTAGCTCCTTGCCCGGTTTCATCCATAGGGTCGTATGGATTATAATCATCGAAGCTTTGTGCACCTGCACCTTGCTCATAATCTTGAACAACCATATTTGCTTTTACTTCCGAAGAATCCAATAACCAATCCGGCAATCCATCTTGGTCTTCATATGGCTCTTCCATTGCGGGTGCTACATTCGTCATTGGCGCCATATCATAGTTTGGCTCAAAATTATCCATACCATAATGCATCATTTCTTGAGAAGGGTATCCTCCTCCACCGCAGCCACAATCGTAATGATGTTGTTGCGGCATTTGTTGATAATCCTGCTCATTGTATCCATATGGTGCCTGATCATAATCACCGTATTCATCAAATCCATATGGATGTGGTTGGTGATAATGCTGTTCTTGGCAACCACATGGGTTATGGTAATATACCTGCTCATGACATCCACAAGGGTGATGATGATGCATTTTTTCATGACACGGATTATGGTGATGCATTTTCTCATGACATCCACATGGCATCGGCTGTGGCTGTGGACAGCAGACATAGATAACTTGTGGTTGAGGTACCGGTACTTGTACGTACTCTACTTCTTTTTCTACAGTTTGTTCAACCTTCGTTTCTACTTTTGGTTGTGGAACTTGTATATAGATTGGCTGTGGTTGTGGCATCGGCATTGGTGCCGGTGCAGGTAAAGTTTTTGGGTGCTCGAAATGCATTTGTGGTGCAAAATCGAATTGGAATTGCGGCATAAGATCGACCTGTGGTGCTGGCATCGGCATCGGCATTGGTACCGGCATTGGCTGCGGGATTGGTGCCGGAATCGGAGCAGTTTCCATTTTTTTCGGGACCTCTTTCACCGGTTGCTCTTTTTCTACCGGTCTAGTTAATTTTTCTTTTGGTGCAGTCATCATTTCCTTGGATGGCATCGGTGCGGTTTGCTGCCCTTTTGTCATCGATGATTTCGGGTTAGCTGTGCCACCTTCAGGCAAAATAATCTCCATTCCTGGAACAATATAATCAGGGTTAGCCAAATGCGTATTTAAACGTTTTAATTCATCAAGCCCTATACCATACTGTTTAGCAATACGCCAAAGTGTCTCACCTTTTTGAACAATATGAGTTTGCACAAACATCCTCCTTTTCTCGTTTTATAATATGTGAGTCATAGGAAAAGGACACAAAAAAATAAAACGCTTTGTGTTGTTCCTCGTGATAAACTATGAATGTTAGAGTGATGTATATACATGAAATTCCATATGAAAGAGGTATGAAAATGAAAAAAATGTTGGGCGAGGATCGCCGACATGAATTGCTTCAAATTTTAAAAGCGAGCAGGCATCCCATAACAGGAACAGATCTAGCAAATCACGCAAATGTTTCGAGGCAGGTAATTGTCAATGATATGAACTTATTAAAAGCACGGAATGAACCTATCATTGCGACAAGCCAGGGTTATGTCTATCTGCAAAGCGAAGAGCAAAGGGAAATTTTCGAACGAAAGATTGTATGTTTACATACAGCTGCACAAGCTGAAGATGAAATGTTAACAATAGTAGATTGTGGGGTTACATTAAAAAGCGTCATCATAGACCATCCTGTTTACGGTGAAATTACCGCATCCATGATGTTATCAAACCGACATGATGTAAAAAGTTTCCTGCACCGTATCAATGAGACAAATGCAAATTATCTATCCGTTTTAACAGATGGTACACATTTGCATGAGATTTCCGCTTCTTCCGAAGAACTATTAGACCTGGCAGAACACATGCTGCGCGAAAAAGGATATTTAGTCGAAGAAGGATAAAATGAAACAAAAAAGCGGGCTCTCCAATTGCGAGCAGCCCACTTTTATTAATTTATAAACCGTTCCAATTCTTCCTTTGTCGGAATTTTACATTCGTTTTGTTTTCCTAGTTTGTAGCGATTTTTTGCGACAATATCGTAGATTGCATCCCGCAAAAACGAAGGGATGAATAAGAAGGGGTAAAACAAACTCCACGGCCCATCCAACCTTCGAGCAACTTTCAATGCTGCCGTTGATTTTACATAACACTGTTTCCCTTCAATGAATACGAGGCTATCCACTGTTTCAGGAACCTGGAATTCTTTTAACAATTTTTTCCCGATATCACTTTGAATCGAAGCAAACTTAAAATACTTATTTCTATCCCGCTTAATGATAAATTGAACACTGGCATCACAAAAATGGCATTCTCCATCAAATAGAATAATGTTCATATTCACACCTCTATCACTCTTGTGTCAAGTATGTATAATAAGTACCAAGAGATTTTACGCTGCACCCCAGAGCCGCCAGTTCTTCCATGGCTCCCTTCATCATAGCATCATTTTCATCCGCATGTACATCCATAATGAAGAAATACTCCCCCAAACCTGTTTTTAGAGGACGTGATTCAATCTTGCTTAAATCCAGCTTACGCCAAGCAAGAACCGATAGTACTTGATGTAGTGCCCCCGATACGTTCAAGGGTAAAGTAATCATTAAAGTGGTCTTCGCATTTCCCTCTGATTTCTCGATGGGCAGACGCATATTCTTTTTTGATAGTACCAGGAAACGCGTATGATTGAATTGAAAATCATGGACATTTCTTTGCACGATTTCCAGATCATATTTCTCTGCAGATGAACTGTTGCCAATGGCAGCAATGCAACGATCCGGGTTTTCCGATACTAGTTTGGCTGCAGCCGATGTGGAAGAGTATCGGTTCAACGGAACAGAACTAAAACGGTAGTACAGGTATTTATGGCATTGTGCTAAAGCATGTGGATGCGAATAAATTTCTTCGATCTTTTCCCAATTGTCTTTTTGATTTTTATGTACCATTAAATGCTGTTGAATTTTAGATAGGCAATCGGCTACAATGAACAAATTGGCCTCATGATATAAATAATCGATTGTCAGTGGCACTGTTCCTTCTATCGTGTTTTCCAGAGGTACTACGGCTAGGTTGACCTTCTCTTCGGATACTGCTTCAATGCACTCAGGTATGGTTGAAAAAGGCAGAAGGTCGTCACTCGGAAATAAACTCTTCGTTGCTAAATATGTAAAGGAAGCTTCCGGTCCTAAATATGCAATCTGTTGTTTGGCTTCATCATTTTTCACTATGTTGGCCCCCTTGAATTAACTAATAAGTATCATTATTCAATCTATTTTATGTTGAAAAAGAGAGAGCAAAATTTTCCTTTGCTCTCTTCTTTATTTTTATAGGTTAAAGCGCACCTGAACTAATCACTTCAGCAGACTCGACAAATTCCAATTTCTTCAATTGTTGAATCAGTTCATCCAGTTCATAGACCATGCTCGTTACATCCAGGGATAGGGTGACATTGGCTCTTCCCTGTATAGGTATGGTTTGATGGATCGTTAAAATATTGCATTGCGCAACAGTAACAATTTCCAATAGGCTTGCGAGTGTTCCTTTTTCATCTTGCAATTGTATAAAAATCGTTAGAATTCGTTCACGTACAATGGAGTGAAAAGGAAAAACGGCATCTCGATATTTATAAAATGCGCTTCGCGATAAATCCACTTCTTTTACCGCATCCCAAATTGAAGAAACCGCACCACTTTGCAATAAATGCTTTGCCTCTAATGTTTTTTGCATTGCATCAGTCAGCACATCTTCCCTTACTAAATAATACCGTTGATTGGCAACGTTTTTCATACTCTCCCCCCAAAATCTGTACCGATACAAAAATCCAAAACTATTCTACAAATTCAAATTCAAACTCCAGCAGGCGGACGATGTCTCCGTCTTTTGCTCCACGTTCACGCAAGGCTTCATCGACACCCATTCCACGTAATTGTCTTGCAAATCGACGAATACCATCTTCACGGCTAAAGTCAGTCATTTTGAATAGACGCTCAATGGAGTAGCCTGACAGTACATACGCTCCATCATCATCACGAGTAATTTCGAAGTCTTCACCTTTTTTCTCATGTTTATATAGTACCGTTGCATCGCTATCTTCTGCAACTACTTCATGTAATTCAAAATGAGGTGTAACTTCAAGCAAGTCCGCTACTTCAAACAATACTGGTTTCAACCCTTGTCTTGAAACGGCAGAAACTGGATATACTTTTACGGAATCTCCAACTTTTTCTTTAAATTCTTTCAAGTTTTCTTCCGCATCCGGCATGTCCATTTTATTGGCAACCACAATCTGTGGTCTTTCAGTCAAACGTAAATTATATTGCTTTAATTCTTCATTGATTGTCAAGTAATCTTCGTAAGGATCACGACCCTCCATACCTGACATATCGATCACATGGACAATTACTCTTGTTCTTTCGATATGGCGAAGGAATTGCATCCCCAAGCCTACACCCTGATGGGCTCCTTCAATCAGTCCCGGTAAATCTGCCATGGCAAAGCTTCGTCCATCTTCTGTTTCAACCATTCCGAGATTAGGAACAATCGTTGTGAAGTGGTAAGCACCGATTTTTGGTTTTGCAGCTGACACAACAGAAAGCAAAGTTGATTTACCTACGCTTGGGAAACCAACCAAACCAACGTCTGCCAACACTTTTAACTCTAATATAACATTTAATTCCTGCCCTGGCTCACCTTTTTCCGCAAGTTCAGGCGCTGGATTTGCAGGTGTAGCAAAACGGCTGTTTCCCCGTCCTCCACGTCCACCGCGAGCAATGACTGCTGTTTGGCCATGTTCCACCAGATCAGCCAGTACTGCTCCTGTTTCTTCGTTCATAACAACTGTACCAGGTGGGACTTTTACAACTAAGTCACCCGAGTTTCTTCCATGCATCCCTTTGCTCATGCCGTGTTCACCACGGTCAGCTTTAAAATGGCGTTGGTAACGGAAGTCCATAAGTGTTCGCAATCCTTCTTCTACCAGGAAAACAACATTTCCTCCATTACCGCCATCTCCACCGGCTGGCCCACCATTCGGTACATACTTTTCACGGCGAAAGGCCACCATACCATCTCCGCCGTCTCCACCTTTCACATAAATCTTTACGTGATCGACAAACATTTCATTCACTCCTGTTCTATGCTCAAAGCATACTTCCACTCTTTCGTAGTTTGCTCATATGTTTGAACCTTTATATTGTTATTCTCTTCATAATTGAACAAATCAGTTTCCCACTTACCCTTTAAGTCAAAGAGCAAAGTGAATTGTGCCTCGTTTGTTTCAATTGAGATATCTAGTTGCTGTTCAGTAAAAGGATCTAGAGTATCATAAACATGAATAACTGTCTTTTCTAAGTATTCTACAATTTGTCCATCTTTTTTCAGATCAACCGGAAAAGTTACGTTACTATTCAAAGTAAGTTCAAACGCAGGATATCTCCACTGGATCGTTTGCAACCATTCCACCGTCTTGGGTAATTTTAATTTGTTGATATTTGAAAGGCTTTTACTTTGCTCTGAAATTTTTTCAATCATCGTTTTTGCATCTTCAACCCTATCCAGGTCTAGGTACATTTTAATTAATTGAATTTGATTCATGAAATCATGATTAGCAAATCGTAAAACATCATTAATCGAAAGTGTAGAAGTTTTCATATTAATCCTCCAAACGTAATAGAAAAAATCCTACCAATATCTTTATTAGTATAGCAAGTTTTTCTATTTTTCGCCTTTCTTTGCCCTAAAGTGTGTAGGAATACTATAAGAAAATTTCAGATATCCATTAAGAACATTTATTATTGTTTACTAGTTATTAGATAAAGATAACTTTCCTTATACATGAAAAAGGACTGCTGGCTAGCAGTCCTTTTTTTATAATATATACGATTAAGCTTCTTGAGCTACAGGGTATACACTAACTTTTTTCTTGTCGCGACCTAAACGTTCGAATTTAACAACACCGTCAACTTTAGCATAAAGTGTGTCATCTCCACCACGGCCTACGTTTGTACCAGGGTAAATTTTTGTACCGCGTTGACGGTAAAGAATTGAACCACCAGATACGAATTGACCATCAGCACGTTTAGCACCAAGGCGTTTTGACTCAGAGTCACGTCCGTTCTTTGTAGAACCTACCCCTTTTTTCGAAGCGAAAAATTGAAGGTCTAAAGAAAGTAACAATTTCATTTCGTTCCACCTCCTACTAGGCTACTTGGTTGTAGTTGATTTTAATATATTGTCCGTAAGTTTGGACCATCGAGTAAACTTGAGCAGTCATAACTTGGACAATAAGCTGTAATTTTGCATCGACTTCCGCGTCAATATCAGTAGGAAGATCTACACGCAGGTAGCCTCCACCTTCTGTTGCCTGATCAATTTTAGGTTCGATTTGCAATAATGCATAAATGGCATTTACAGTACCAATGGCAATTGTAGACGCACCTGCACATACTAAATCCTTACCAGTTTGATCATATTCGGCATGACCTGAAAACTCGAATGCAGAGACATGTCTATTTTCATCGTGATGGATTGTAACAGTAATCATTCCACTCACCTCGACTCTTAAGCGTTGATTGCTTCAACAACTAATTTTGTGTAAGGTTGACGATGACCTTGTTTACGACGGTAGTTTTTCTTCGCTTTGTATTTGAATACAGTAATTTTTTTCGCGCGTCCTTCTTTTACAACTTTCGCTGTAACAGTAGCACCTGCAACAGTTGGAGCTCCAACTTTAACTGTTTCTCCACCTACGAATAAAACTTTATCAAAAGTAACTACTTCATCAGCTTCAACACCTAGTTTTTCAACATAGATCTCTTGTCCAGCTTCTACTTTGATTTGTTTTCCACCAGTTTCGATAATTGCGTACATTAAAATGCACCTCCTCTTAGACTCAGACTCGCCTGTAGTGAAAGGTGATCTTTCGATGCTTAAGACCTTCCCAGAGCGGTTGTAGCACGGGTGCTACAAACAATAACATTACAATACTATCATAGCACAGCATTTTAAGTCAACCGTTTAATTACATGTTTCTCAAATGCAAGACGATATTTTCGATATCTCCACTCATTCACTATTTGTATAAATAAAAAGATACTCAAAACGAGCAAAAATGAAGATTTTGGCAATAAAATAAATGTTATTAAGACAGTACCCGTAATCAATACGAGTGAAATGGCTAAATATAATTCTACTACCCGAATCCTCGGATAAAATATATGGATAAGGGACATGATGATCCGGCCGCCGTCCAATGGCCATATAGGAATAATATTGACAGCCAGCAAGATAATTTGAATTTTTAATAATGGGTCCGCTATTAATGGGTCAAGAAACGGCGTTGCAGCCATACAACAAATTGTGGCAATCGGTCCACCCAGTGCAATAATCAATTGCTTTTTCGGAGCTATCGAATTCCCGCCCTTTAATTGAATCTCTCCACCATAGGGCATGATGACACACCTTTCCACCTTCACTTTACAAAAATAGGCTGCCAGGATATGCCCTACTTCATGAATAATTAAAGAAGATAAAATAAGTGCGTAATAAGATATATTTCCATATAACACAATACTGAACAGAATCGGCAAAAATAATGGATGAATGGTCATACGCATCATGATTGCGTATGCTCTTTCATCCATTCTAAAGTCTCCTCCAGGTTTAATACTTTCCCGCCCTCTTCAATCTTGATATAAAGATCCCCAGGTTCTTTATTCGCAAGGGTACCTCCCCGTTCAATTGATGTATATGGCAATAATGAAAACGAATCCACATTTCCATAAGTAACAGTGGTATCCCCCTCATAAAACACTGATATGGTTTTGCCGGTGTTTTTGTCATGGCCTGTATACACAACAAGTCCATTTTCAATTGCAAGTATTGGAATGGCTTCTTCAAATGTTAACAGATAGCCTTGATCATACGGTTTTACAGAGACAAATGATAGTAGCTCTGAATTTACATTTTCAGTTGAAACCGTAATCGTCTCATCTGATTCTTGACCAAATACTTCTTGCAGCAAATTCCGCATTACTGTCAGATCTTCAGAGCTATAAACAATTTTTTTTACGTCTACCGCTAATTGACCTCTTTCTTGAAGTTGAGTACCTAATATGACGACCCCGCAGAGAACAATTGCCGCAATCCATTTCCATTTCTTGTTCACTACCTCATCCCATTCTCTTTTTCATAGTATATGAAAAATATGAAATTAGGATTCTAGTGGAAATGAAAAGATACTGTCCGATTACGTCGAATGCAAATTAAAATAATTTTTTCGTTTTTAAAAGGGGTGAGCAAGATTGAAATAAGGTAATACTGGAAATGAGTTTAAACAATCGTTTAAGAAGATTAGCTTGGTTCATACTTGTTCGCATAAAAGACAAGTCGGGATTGCAGCAAAGCTTGTAAGAAGTAATTTTTTCTATTTTGGGTGATCATTATGACACAACCAAACTCGTTCTTCTTTGACTTGTCTAATTAGTGCTTGTATTGTGACACTTCTACTTTCAACCATCTCTGGTTTGTCAAATTAGAGTCTATATTGTGATACTTCAACTCCCAAGCTGAAAGTTTTCTTTGTACAACTTTCCTTGAGCGGGCCTTTACATAAGCCGGTGACAAAAACGCAACGTCCTGCTGCATTGTCACCATGACCAACGCCGTGTTGGCCCCGAAGACAAGTCGCAGAGACAACTACAAGTTGGCTCTGCGGCTTGTGTGCTTAGACCGCTCACCTAAGCAACAATTTTATTAGTATCTTTCTAAGTAAAATTATACTCACAAGAATTACTTTGTTATACAGGTGTTGAATCAATTTTCCAATATTCCCTACAAAAAAAGGCTATTGATTTTCACCAATAACCTTTTGTCTCTATTTCGAGAAAATAGATATTAATTTTTTGAACATCCCTTTAGAGCTGTCTTCAATGGACATTAAAGGAACAGATTCGCCTAAAATTCTTCTGGCTATATTTCGATAACCCAGTGAAGCCTTGCTATTAGGATCCATGACAATAGGTTCACCCTTGTTGGATGAACTGATTACGTCTTCACTATCAATCACAATCCCCAATAGATCGATTGATAAATGTGTCGTAATTTCATTGATATCCAAAGAGTCACCATTTTTCATTAAGTCTTTGCGAATACGATTAATGATCAATTTTGGCGGTTCAATTGCTTCCTGCTCCAATAATCCGATAATGCGGTCGGCATCTCGAACAGCTGAGATTTCAGGTGTTGTAACAACAATAGCACGGTCGGCACCCGCTACCGCATTTTTATACCCCTGTTCAATCCCAGCAGGGCAGTCAATTAAAACATAATCATATTCACGCTTTAACTCGTCTATTAAACTCTTCATTTGCTCTGGCGTAACGGCATTCTTGTCCGTTGTTTGAGCGGCAGGCAATAAAAATAGTTTTTCATCGACACGTTTGTCCTTAACCAACGCTTGATGAATTTTACAGCGACCTTCTACGACATCGACCAGGTCATAAATAATGCGATTATCCAAACCTAATACTAAGTCTAAGTTACGTAAGCCAATATCTGTATCTACTAAACATACTTTTTTCCCTTGAAGAGCCAATGCAGTTCCCAGATTGGCAGTTGTTGTTGTTTTACCTACGCCGCCTTTACCTGAAGTTATTACTATTGCTACACCCACATTAGCTTCCCCCTTTAATCGTACTTAATAATGGACGTATTTTTCTTACTTCCTGTACTCGTTCATATGAAATTATGCCATCTCTATTAATATATGCAAAGATTTGTTCTGCATTTTCTTTAACAAATGGTTTTTCGTTCGACATAGTTTCGATTTGGTCGTCAATTAAAACGTGGGTAGGTTCAAAATGAGACGCAACGATAATTGCCTCTTTATTTCCATTTACTCCTGCATGTGCAATTCCTCTTAGATTTCCAAGAACAAATATACTTCCACCAGCTTCAATTTTCCCATTTGGATTTACATCACCAATAACAACAATATCCCCATCAGTTTTTATTATTTGTCCGGAGCGAATAATCCCGATATAGGTCTCGCTCTGTTCTGTAAGCACTTTCTCATTACTTTCTTCAATTGTTATAACATCACTGTGCACCTTCGAAACGTGCATATTTCCCGGGCCCTGTACAATTTCGATGAGCTCTTTTTGCTGTGCACTCAGCAGGTAGCGATTTCCCAGATGCAATTGCACATCAACTTTTCCATCGATTCCACCTTCTGAAACTTTACGTTCAAGTTCTTCTACAAGTTCTGCGTAGGCGCACTGATCATCAAGCCGAAGTACCAATCCCGCTTTAGTCCCCTTTATATGGACAAGCTGTTTATTCATAAAAAAGCGACACCTCACGCCTAGTCAATTTAAGAATTATCTCGGGCACGCTGTAACAAACGCGCATTGATTAAGTATTTAAATGCCCAACCAAGCATTATTAAAAATAATAGGTTTGCGATTATAGTAGGTAGTAATCGGTTGCTTAAAAAATCGCTTACCGGAATTGTTGTAAACTGAATAAAATTAAAGAAATAATACAAAAAAACTTCCATTAAAGCTACTAGCACGACGGATAATATTGTTGTGATGCTCAAGTTTTGGTGGATAAATTTTACAGTTGAGCCAGCAACAAAACAAAGAAGTGGATATAAAAAGGAATATAATCCAATAATATCAATGTAGAACACATCATACAAGAGTCCAAAAATTAAACCATATAGACATGCTCTCTTTTTACTATAATAGATGGAAATAAATATTAAATAAAGAATCACAAATCGAGGCACCAAGGTAAGTGTGTGCTCTCCCCAACTAATCGGAGAAAACAAGGCAAACTCTGGCTCCAACAAAAATAAAACGACTGCTACAAAGGGAATCAAGAAACGTATCATCTATTCTTCACCTTCTATAGTATCAGTAGTTTCACTTTCATCGGAACCATTTGTCAAATCAGCGTTAGTACCTGTGCCATCTGAACCGTCAACCGAGATGGAAGTTCTTAAGGCAATAACAACATCCTCCAGCATTGAAAAGTTTGTTGCTGGTTTCACATAAGCCATGCTCGTAAGACCATAATCATCAGTTGTTACTTCTGTTACTTCCCCGATCAAGATCCCTTTAGGGTAAATACCGCCTAAACCTGACGTTACGACCTGTTCGCCCTTCTTCACTTTGAAGCTAGAATCGATTCTCTTTAATATTAATTCATTACGCTCCGTGTCATATCCTTCTATTAAACCAAAAACATCCGATTTTTCTCCCTGAACGATGGCAGATACACGATAATTGGGGTTGTTCGAATATAGCAGCTCAACTTCGGATGTGAAAGGTGTGACTAAACTAATTTTACCTATTAAGCCATTTGCTGTCATAACTGCCATATTTAGTTTAACACCATGAGATGAACCTTTGTTCAGAATGATTTTTTCTTCCCATTGATCAGGATTTCTGGCAATAACAGTGGCTTTTAACGGATCAAAATCTTTTAAACTATCCTCTTTGTCTACTAGTTCTTTTAAAGATTCATTTTCAGACTGCAAAGTATTAACTTCTGCTTGAAGTACAGCAAAATCTTCCAAACGCATTTTTAGACGTTTATTTTCTTCGTACGTATTTAATAAAGAATTAATATCATTAAAAATACCTGTTATGTAATTTGCTGGTTTTGCAACAATGGATTGTGCAAAACCAACAGTGTCTTTAATAAATTGTTCCGGAACGCTTGCGTTTTGTCGATCTCGTAAAGAGAAGCTAATCAATGCCACAAGGAAAATTGTGCCTACTAGCAGCAGTATTAATTTCTTGTTCGTAAAATGTGGCATTGCGAATCCTCCTTACCCTTTCATCTGTTGAGAACGAACTAAGTCAATATGGTCTAGTGCTTTACCTGTACCAATAGCCACGCAATCAAGTGGATTTTCTGCGATAAACACCGGCATATTCGTTTCGTCACTGATGACTTTATCAAGGTTGCGTAAAAGCGCCCCACCGCCAGTTAGTACGATTCCTCTTTCCATAACGTCTGCGGAAAGCTCTGGAGGTGTCTGCTCCAGCGTTTTCTTCACTCCATCAATTATAACTGAAATCGCTTCTTTTAACGAATCAGAAATTTCTTCTGCCGTAATTTCAATTGTTTTTGGGAGTCCCGTTAGTAGGTCACGTCCACGGATCTCCATTTTTTCATTGATGTCGTCTACTCGCGCTGTACCAATTTCAATCTTGATTTTTTCTGCAGTACGCTCACCAATAGTCAGGTTATACGTTTTGCGAATATAGCTGATAATGGATTGGTCCATTGCATCTCCACCCATACGAACCGATTCACTTGTTACAATGCCGCCCAGTGAAATAACAGCAACTTCCGTTGTACCACCACCGATATCGACAACCATTGAACCAGTTGGATCCCAAACGGGCAGGTCTGCACCGATTGCAGCTGCAAACGGTTCTTCAATAGTAAAGGCTTCTTTTGCACCTGCTTGTCGAGATGCATCAATGACTGCACGCTGCTCCACCGATGTAATTCCGTATGGAACACAGATCATAACATTTGGTTTTTTTAAATTGGAACCTGAATTTTTCAAAGCTTGTTTCAGATAGTATTGAATCATCGATGTAGTAATATCGAAATCCGCAATAACCCCATCTTTCATCGGTCTAATGGCCACAATGGACCCCGGTGTACGACCAATCATATTTTTCGCATCATTACCAACGGCAACTATATCCCCTGTTTTTGTATTTTTTGCTACTACAGAAGGTTCTCTTAATACAATCCCTTTTCCTTTAATGAAAACTAGTGTATTCGCTGTGCCAAGATCTATCCCGACATCCTTATTTCCTAATCCAAACAAATTTAGTACTCCCTTTCTTCTTTAAGCAATCTATTAAAAGTGCTTAAAATCATAAGAATTATTATAGCTGAAAAGATCGAGAATTTATAGTGTCACATGTACTGTTCTACTACATTTCTCTAATGATTCATTATTAATCGACATTCTTCATTTTATTTCGAATTTGTCAATGAAACAAATAAAATAATTATGTAAGTTTTTACATTCACGTAACAAGTACTCCATTGAAATGACGAAAAAGAACAGAATAGGTTCTTTGAAATGAAAATGAAATAAAAAAACCGTACAATTAACAATTTTGACGCATTTCTTCTTTCGTTTGTAACGAAATTGTCATTACCTTGTTATCCAGTTTAATTTAATTTGCCCCAAAAAAAGTCGAACATCCGAAAAAACTGGACATTCGACTAAATTTTTTTTATTAAAGTTACATATAGCCTTTTTCTTTTAGGCTAATATACTGATGGTCGCCAATAATGACATGATCAATTAATTCAATCCCAATGATATATCCTGCTTCCTGCAGCCGTTTGGTTACTTCTATATCCTCTGGACTTGGTGTGGCATTTCCTGATGGATGATTATGCGAACAAATGATTGAAGCTGCTGAACGCTTTACTGCTTCACGAAAAATCTCGCGTGGATGAACAATGCTAGAATTCAAACTTCCTATGAAAATGGTTTGTTTATGCATTACCTGATTTTTTACGTTCAGAAATAATACGACAAAATGTTCCTGCTGAAGCGAAGACATTTCCGGCATCAGGAAAGTAGCAGCATCCTGCGGAGAACGAATGGTAAACCGATCATCTACTTGCTTTTGAGATAATCTTCTGCCTAGCTCAATCGCTGCTAAAAGTTGAACAGCTTTCGCTTCCCCAATTCCTTTAATCGATATGATCTCTTCAATAGTGGCATGTTTCAATTCATGAAGCTTTTCGAAATAATTTAGAACACGATTCGAAAGAGTCAATACCGACTCTTGCTTTGTACCTGTGCGCAATAAAATTGCGATCAATTCTTGGTTCGATAAACTTTGGGCTCCTTGTCGAATCAACCTCTCCCTCGGCCGGTCTTCTACATGAACATCACGTATTTTAAGCTCGGGAAATGGGGCAATCGTCATTCATTTATCACTTCCTATAGTTCTAGAATGTTTAAGGAGATCAGTTTTTCGAATAGGCTTGCTAACGGCAGGCCCACCACATTGTTATAATCCCCCACAATACGATCCACAAAGAGTACGCCATCTGTTTGAATGCCATAACCGCCCGCTTTGTCAAACGGATCACCGGTCTCAACGTACCTTTCAATAAGCTCTCTGGATAATTTTTTAAAATAAACTTTGGTTTGTTCTACAAATACTTCTTCTACCCCATCTGGTTGTATAATGACAACCGCCGTCATTACCTGATGAAGATTCTCCGATAATCTAGTTAAATGAGAGATTGCTTCTTCTGCATCATTTGGTTTATGTAGCAATGTATCCTGGAAGACAACTACCGTATCTGCACCAATAATTGTTTTGCCCTTCTCTCTTTTTGCTATATCGCGTGCTTTCAATAACGCAACTTCACGTACATAGGCGTCCATTGTCTCGGCTTGCACTGACGTTTCCTCTACATTGCTTGAAACCACCTCGAAAGGGACACCCAATTTTGAAAAAAGCTCCCTTCTTCTAGGTGATGCTGATGCCAAAACAAGGCGATGATTCGTTTTAAAATTCATATCCATTCCTCCTACTCCAATGATAGCCGAGGAATGGAATTTTGAAAAATCTTATACAAATCCTAAAATTATATTTTCGCACTCCAATTCGGCTTAAAATTCAATTTTCATACAGTCATTTTGGTCATAATAATGAGCGATTAAATGTAGTCGGGCGGTACCTAAATCCTGTGAAAAGCTTGATAATGCCGAAGTTATTGATTGCCAGTCCTGTGGAATATTGTCTGGAACATTGCCATCCTGAAAATAAAATTTTGAGGGGTCGTTGCTTTCTAAAATCGTAGGCAAACCTTTTAACGTTTCTTCAGTGCAAGCAGCTGCCGAAAACTTAAAAGACTTTGCAAAAGAGGTTGGAGTATCCGATAAAATTAGTTCTTCTCTAATAGGTGTAATAGAAGACCAAACATAGAATTTCCCATCCACTTCAACTGTTGCACTTGTATTTAGAACGGGGTATTCCGAAATAAAGTCTGATGCAGATTCTTTACTTTGAAACACTCCATATTGATTAGCGAAAAAGTCTACTGAAGAACCATCTTCAATTACTTCATTCGATTCATTTGATTCATTTGATGATTGTACAGGGATGATTTCCTCTTCACCTTCACCAGAACTTGCCTGTTGCTGTGGTTGGCTTGTAGAAGAATTCATGGAACTAAGTAAAAGTATAAAAAACACGACACCAGCAAGGCCCGCAATGGAACCGATCACTGCTGCATTTTTAAGCTCTCGCCTTCCGATTGCATTTGGAAATTTCATACGCATCACCTCATATTTTAACGGTAACAAAAATAAGTTAAAAAAAAGCGAGACATTTGTCGTCTCACTAAAAAAATATTTCGCATTAAATGCCATTAAACGATATGTTTCAACACGACTTACTAGTACTATTTACAAATGATACGCATTTAAAACAAATACCGATTAAATTTTGTTTTTTATTAATGACCCTCTGATTTCTGTTAATAAATAAAGTGATCCTGTAACAAAGGTTTTCCCCTCACTTGTTGATGCTGCTTCAAGGAATGAAGTATAGTCTTTTAACGAGGATGCATGTGATGCATTTGAAAGCGAAAGCATTTCCTTTGCTGTCATCGCCCGGTCATTTGCAAAATCAACAAAGTAAAATTCGTCACTCACTTGTTCCAGTAGGTGTAATACGGCCCTAACATCTTTATCTCCCAGCATTCCTACGACAAATCGAATTTTTTCGTCAGAAAATTCTCCCTTTATGGTTTGAACAAGTTTCTCCGCGCTTGCAGGATTATGGGCCCCATCGAAATAAACATTCGGTAAAACTTCCTCAAACCGTCCGGGTAAACACGCCCCATATATGCCTTTTCGGATTTTATCCAGGTCTGCTGTTATATCCAAAAACTCTGCAACTTCAAAAAATGCAGTGATTGCTATCGCCATATTGTCAGCTTGATGTTTTCCGGGTAAAGCACGGACTATGTTCTTAATCTGTAATCCCTTTTCATCATTCGTATAAACTTCGGAGGAACCATCAATCGATACTTCAAAATGATCCCCAAGTTCAATTAGAGAGGCACGTTTATCAAAGGCTGCATTGTCAACTACGGCAGATGCCTCTATAGGTAATCTTCCGACAACAACCGGGGTATTCTGTTTTATAATCCCAGCTTTATGCACAGCAATACTTTCGATGGTTGTTCCAAGAAATTTCGTATGCTCCAGTGCAATACTTGTGATAATCGAAACAATCGGCGTGATGACGTTCGTACTGTCCTCAAGTCCCCCCATCCCAGCTTCCAGAAGGACAAAATCTAGCTCCTGCTGGGAGAAATAAAGGAATGCCGCACATGTTAACAGCTCAAAATCTGTTAATTTCCCACTAAGTCCAGCGTTTTTTAGCCGACTGAAAACATCATCCATCTCTTTTTCAGAAATCGGGATACCATTTATTTGAAGCTGATCATGGACATCGACTATACATGGAGACATAAACTTACCAACGTTTAATCCATGCCTTCTGGAAATACCTTCTAAAAAGGTAATCGTTGAACCCTTTCCATTGGTACCTGCTACATGAACAAATGCGAGGTTTTTTTCGGGGTTATTTAACAACCTTAAGGCTTCCTTCATTGCATCTAAACCAGGTTTTATGGATTGATCACTTGCTACTTCCCATTTTTTCTTATAGTCATCCAATCTCGGTATCATTTTGTTCAACCTTCTCTATTAAAAATTTACGTACATCTGCAATGAAATATAAAGATCCTGTAATAATCAATAATTCATCTTCTTTCAAGGACTTCAACTCTTCTTGTATGAACCGTTTCCAATTATCACTAATCCGGATTTTTGGGTGATTTGATTTTGCAGCAAGGACGGCGGCTTTGGCGGCTCTTGGCAGCTCAATCTCTGTAAAGCCCATTGAAGATGCGACAAGGTCCATCATGGCAATACTAGCTTCATGATCCTTATCTTGTAGAGCAGCATAGACGAATCTATATTTCTTTGTAGGGAACGCCTCTTTTAGGGTCTGTATTAAAGCTTCTGTCCCTTCCGAATTATGAGCCCCATCAATGATGATTTGTTCACTTAGCCGCTCGAATCGCCCTTCCCATCGTGCCTTCTTTAAAGCTTCACGAATCGTTGTTTCGGTTATCGCCCGGTCAAACAATAAAGAAGCCGTTACTGCAAGAGCTGCATTATTCACTTGATGGTCTCCTTGCATTGCCAAGGGAATATTATTTATTTCATAGTTTCCAAAGGAAAAGTCGAAAACTTGAGGGTATCCTTTCGTTGCATTTTTAATAATGATTTCTTCATCCAAACAGAAGCAATCAGACAGATTTTGGGCTGCTTTTTCTTTAATAACTTCCCGCGCTTCTATTTGCTTAGCCCCTACAACAACCGGCTTCCCTGTTTTCACGATTCCCGCTTTCTCGAAAGCTATTTTTTCAATTGTATCTCCCAATATCTCGGTATGTTCCAAGGATATTGTGGTAATCACTGAAACTTCAGGGGTAATTACATTCGTTGAATCGATTCGTCCCCCAATTCCCGTTTCCATTAAAGCAACATCAATTGGTTCATTTGCAAAGTGTAGGCATGCAATCACCGTAATAATTTCAAAAAAGCTTGGATACTGACAGTCTAATTTCTTCCGGATAATGCTATCCACCATGTTTGCATAATGTAGAAAATCTCCATCTTTGATTTGTTCACGGTTGATTGTGATTCGTTCATTCACTCGTTCCAAGTGTGGCGATATAAAAGCACCCACACGTAAACCATGCTCCATTAAAATTTCCCTAGTAGCATTTAGTGTAGACCCCTTCCCATTAGAACCAGCAAAATGAATAAATTTAACTTTTTCATGGGGATTGCCCAATTCAAACAGAATTTTTCGTACTGCTTCAAGCGGTTTGCCTTTATATGTACTTGCCCTTAATTTAAAAATAAAATCGGTACATTCCTCGATAGAATGAAACATGTTGATTTCTCCTAGCATCAAAAATATTTATATGTTTAAACTGTCGCATACTCTGCTGTAATTGTAAAATAACAAACATAAGCACAGGAAATTAATTAAACAGAGTTTTTCAAACTGTACTGGATAATGGAAAGTATGGAGCTAGAGACAGTTTTAAATTTTGAATTAAATTAATGGGGAATTTTTAGCCCTTTTGGATTGTCAAAAGATGCATTTGTCTTTAAGAAGCTCCTATTGGACACATTCGCTTGCTTGATTCTTCTTTTTGTCTTGTAGACTGCTACTTTTGGACACTTTGGCTCGTTGGCTTCCTCGTTTTGTAGACAACTTCTTTTGGACACTTCAGCTTAATCTAATCTTTTCTTTGTCTTATAGACAGCTTCTATCGGACAATTCAGCCTGCTTCAACCTTTATTTTGTCCCATAGACAGCCTCTATTGAACAATTAGTCTGCTTGAACCTTCTCTTTGTCCCATAGACAGCCTCTATTGGACAATGCAGGCTGCTTGAACCTTTATTTTGTCCCATAGACAGCCTCTATTGGACAATTAGTCTGCTTGAACCTTCTCTTTGTCCCATAGACAGCCTCTATTGGACAATGCAGGCTGCTTGAACCTTTGCTTTGTCCCATAGACAGCCTCTATTGGACAATTCAGCCTGCTTGAACCTTCTCTTTGTCCCATAGACAGCTTCTATCGGACAATTCAGCCTGCTTCAACCTTTATTTTGTCCCATAGACAGCCTCTATTGGACAATTCAGCCAAAACCAAGTACCCAACTTCCTCAACTATGGTTTATAAGAAATAAGACTGCAGCAAACTCGGGTATTCCAAGTTTGACTGCAGTCTGCTAGAGGAGCTCTAGGACACCTATTAGGAGGTTACATATTTCTTAATTCTGCTAAACGTTTTTCTACAGCTTCGTGTTTTTCTTGGTACTCCGCCAATTTTTCACGTTCTTTTGCAACCAAGCTTTCAGGTGCTTTTGAAACGAATTTTTCGTTATTCAGCTTGCCATTTACTAATTTTACTTCTTTAGCCCATTTCTCTAGTTCTTTTTCCAGACGGGCAATTTCCTCTTCAAGGTTGATTAAACCTGCAAGCGGCAAGTAGATTTCTGCCCCAGTTACAACCGCAGTCATCGATTGAGCAGGTGCTTCAAGCGCTACGCCAATTGATAGCGTTTCTGGGTTACAGAATTTTTCAATATACGCCTTATTTGTTTGAAGAATGCCAGCAATCTCTTCATCATTCGCTGAAATAGTTAAAGGTACTTTCTTGCTCATAGGCGTGTTCACTTCAGCACGGACATTACGTACTGAACGGATAATTTCTGTCAGAAGCTTCATGCTTTCTGCATCCTGGGCAAAATTGAATTCTTCTTTTACAGTTGGCCATGCCGCCACTGTAATGGATTCCCCTTCATGAGGAAGGTGCTGCCAAATTTCTTCCGTAATGAACGGCATTAACGGGTGAAGCAGTCGCATTGTGTTATCTAGAACATATGCTAATACAGAGCGAGTTGTCTTCTTCGCCGCTTCATCTTCGCTATAAAGAGGGAGTTTTGCCATTTCAATATACCAAGAACAGAAGTCATCCCAGATAAAGTTATAAAGCTCACGGCCAACTTCACCGAACTCGTATTTATCGGATAAAGCAGTAACACGTTCAATTGTTTCGTTCAAGCGGTTTAAAATCCACTTATCGGCAACATTTAGATTACCCGTTAAATCGATTTCTTCGTATGTCATGCCTTCCATGTTCATGAGGGCAAAGCGGGAAGCATTCCAGATCTTATTGGCAAAGTTCCAAACAGATTCTACTTTTTCAGTTGTATAACGCAAATCCTGGCCTGGTGATGAGCCTGTTGCCAAGAAGTAGCGAAGTGCATCTGCACCGTACTGGTCGATGACATCCATTGGGTCGACACCATTTCCAAGAGACTTACTCATTTTGCGTCCTTCCCCATCACGAACTAAACCATGGATTAATACATCTTTAAATGGACGCTCGCCGGTAAATTCTTTTCCTTGGAAGATCATTCGGGAAACCCAGAAGAAAATGATATCGTAACCCGTTACCAAAGTGCTTGTTGGGTAGTATCGCTTGAATTCTTCATTTTCGGTATCTGGCCAGCCCATTGTCGAAAACGGCCATAATGCGGAAGAGAACCAAGTGTCTAATACATCTTCATCTTGCGTCCAATTATTTGCATCACTAGGAGCATCTTTACCAACATAGATTTCACCTGTTTCATTATGGTACCAAGCAGGAATTTGATGACCCCACCATAATTGACGTGAAATACACCAGTCATGGATATTTTCCATCCAACGGTTATATGTGTTTTCGAAACGATTTGGTATGAAGTTTACTTTTTCATCCTCTTGTTTTTGAATAGCCAAAGCTTCTTCTGCAAGTGGCCCCATTTTAACAAACCATTGTGCAGAAAGGTAAGGTTCCACTACAGCACCTGAACGTTCAGAGTGGCCAACTTGGTGGACATGCGGTTCAATTTCAACTAAAACGCCAGCTTCTTGCAAGTCTGCAACGATTTGTTTACGACAGTCGAAGCGATCCATTCCGGCATATTTTCCAGCAAGATCATTCATGGAACCATCTTCATTCATAACAAGAATACGTTCCAAGTTATGGCGGTTACCAACCTCAAAATCGTTTGGATCATGGGCAGGTGTCATTTTAACAACCCCTGTTCCAAATTCCATATCTACATAAGTATCAGCTACGATTGGAATTTCACGACCCACGATAGGAAGAATTACGGTTTTCCCGATTAAATGTTTATATCTTTCATCTTCAGGATGTACAGCAACCCCAGAATCCCCAAGCATCGTTTCTGGTCGAGTTGTAGCCACACGCAATTTACCAGAACCATCTGTTAATGGATACTCCATATGGTAGAAAGCACCTTCTACTTCTTTATGGATAACTTCGATGTCTGATAAAGCCGTTTTTGCTGCTGGGTCCCAGTTGATAATACGCTCGCCGCGGTAAATTAAACCTTTTTCGTATAATTTAACGAATACTTCTTTTACTGCATCGGATAAGCCCTCATCCAAAGTGAAACGTTCGCGTGAATAATCCAGTGCTAAACCAAGCTTTGCCCATTGTGCACGGATATGACTGGCATATTCATCCTTCCATTCCCATGTTTTTTCAAGGAATTTCTCACGGCCAAGATCATATCTTGAAATTCCGTCTGCTCGCAATTTTTCTTCTACTTTTGCTTGTGTTGCAATTCCCGCATGGTCCATGCCCGGCAACCAAAGGGCATCATAACCTTGCATACGTTTCATGCGAATTAAAATATCTTGCAATGTTGTGTCCCAAGCATGACCCAAGTGCAATTTACCCGTTACGTTCGGAGGGGGAATCACGATGGAATAAGGTTGTTTCCCACTTTCAGGTTCTGCTTCGAAAAATTTTCCTTGCAGCCACCATTCATAGCGTCCAGTTTCAATACTTTGCGGATCATATTTGGTTGGCATCGATAGGTTTTGTTGTTCGGTCATATTGACTCCTCCTTATATAGTGTTTTGGCTAGTGGCGAAATAAAAATAAAAAAACTCCTTTCGCCCTAATAAAAGGACGAAGGAGTTTAGATTCGCGGTACCACCTTTAGTTCCGAGTCAGTGTCATTCATTATTCGCAACAAATTTTCACCAAATTCTCGGCTCTCAATTAGCTAACGGGGTTTACCCGGCATTTTGCTACTACTAGTTCACAAAAGCTGCTCCAAGGCTACCTTCAAATGAATGCTCACAGAAACTTTTCAGCTGCCGTTTCCTCTCTATAGTAAGCAAGGACATTTTACTCTTCCTTTTCAACGCATCTAACATTATTCACTTATATACCTTGCAATCGTCTTGAAATCCGAAAACCGAAAGGAAGACGCTTTATAACAAAGTATTACTGTTCTTACAGTATAATATACCATCAACAGTTTTGAAGTGACAACAATTTTAATGAAAGGAAGAAAAATTTTGCACAAAAGAAGCAGCAAACTATGGCTGCTTTGTAAACTCCCCTGGATTTTGTTCCACGGGCCATTTTAGTATTCGTAAGCTTTTTATTCGCGATAAGTCTTATTAGATACAGTTAGTATCGTATAAGATTCAGTAAGCTCATTATAAAAATCATCCGTATCTGTAGGGAAGTATTGATTTCTGGCTTCTACGACTTTTTCCTTTTCGTTTATTGCTAATTGTGGTTCCTCTATACTTTGTTCAGCAATATTATCTACTATTGTACCATCGCTAACTTCATACTTCGGTTGTGTTATCAAATTCGGGCTTTCATTCGTTTTATCCAACTTAGGCTCTAATGGCATATTGGAATTCTCTACTTCTTGAACTGCTTCCAAAGGTGTTTGTCCTTCACTAAGTGCCGATTCTTCCGGGAAAATCCCATCTTCTCCACCGAAACGTATTTCTTCGCTATTGGAGGCTTCTTCATTCTGTTGAAAATCCTCGTAGGAAGGAGCAACTTCTATTAGAGGTACTTCTTGTTGCTCTTGTACCGATACTTTTTGGGGTTCCTCAGCTACCGAAGCTGTCTCTTGAACTACTGATTCTTCTGGTGGTTCCTCAGCTACTGGAGTAGTCTCTAGGAGCACTTGTTCTTGTGGTGGTTCTTCAGCTATTGAAGCTGTCTCTTGAACTACCGGTTCCTCCGCTGGTTGTTCGGCTACTAGAGCTGTCTTTTGAAGCACCGATTCTTCTGGTGGTTGTTCAGTTACTGGAGCTGTCTTTTGAAGCACCGATTCTTCTGGTGGTCGTTCAGCTACTGGAGCTGTCTCCTGAAGCAACGATTCTTCCAAATTTACCTCAACAACTGATTCTACCTCTTGAAGTACAGGTTTTTGCGGTAGTGGAATTTGTTCTAATTCAATAGGTGCCTGCTGGTATTGAAACAATGCACCTTCAACTGCTTCATCAAATTGGCAATCTACATCCCATTTAAATGTACAATTCGTGCCATCGTATACAAAATGGGCAACTTCATTCACATATACCTCTGGTGAACTTTCATAAGCTACCTTTTCTCTAGGTAAGTCGATCTCTAATGGCAATGCATATTCGAAGTAGCCATTATTTCCTTCAAACTCAAGTTCCTCAATTAAAGTACCATCGCTATATTCTGGCAGTTCATCCGGATTAAAGCGCGCAACTGCAGCAATATGATAGATTCCAACTAAACGCACAGAGTCTTCCGTTTCAATCTGCTGCCAAATTGGTTTAATATTTACCGAAACTATTTCTTCTACAAGGCCTAATTGCTCTGGAAAAACAAACTGCGTCATCATATCCCAGTTAATTTTTTGCACTTGGCATCCCTCCCGTAACTACCATATGCATGAAGATTGTAAGTATGCTAATTCATTCCGTTAATCTTTTAGTTTGCAATCTATTGTATATGCATTGAAAGTATTTCTGAATAAAATTCTTAGCACAATAAAATGAAAGGTATCGTTTCCCATAAAAAAATAAGCATCTTTTCCATAACGAAAAAGATGCTTTATTACAGATCATAATTATTTAGCTAGTTTAGCAAATACATTGTGGAATGCTTGTACTGTTTTGGCAATATGCTCTTCAGTATGTGCTGTTGAAATAAATAATCCTTCAAACTGGGAAGGTGGTAAATAAATTCCTTCTTCGGCCATTAATCTGAAGTATTCAGCAAACATCTCTAAATCCGCTGTTTTCGCAGATGCAAAGTCTACTACTTCCTCGTTCGTCAGGAATAAACCAATCATTGAACCGGCACGGTTGACTGTATGTGGAATATTATATTTCGTTGCTGCTTCACGAATTCCTGCTTCCAATTGGTCTCCAAGCTTTTTGAAATGCTCATAGGACTCTGGAGTTAAACGAGATAATGTTTCAATACCTGCTGTCATGGCAAGCGGATTACCCGATAATGTACCAGCTTGGTATACCGAACCAGCTGGGGCAATGTGTTCCATAATCTCACGTTTACCAGCGAAAGCCCCTACTGGCAGACCTCCACCTACCACCTTACCAAGGCAAGTTAAATCCGGGTTAACACCAAAGTAGCCTTGTGCACAATTGTAATCAACACGGAAACCTGTCATTACTTCATCAAAAATCAGGAGAGCACCATTCTCTTCTGTTACTTTACGCAGTCCTTCCAAGAAACCCGGTTTAGGAGGCACAACTCCCATGTTGCCGGCAACCGGTTCTACAATGACCCCAGCAATTTGTTGACCATATGTTTCAAAAACAACTTGAACAGCTTCTAAGTCGTTATAAGCAACAGTCATTGTGTTTTTTGCGATATCGGCAGGTACTCCAGGGCTATCCGGCAATCCAAGGGTCGCTACCCCAGAGCCTGCTTTAATTAACAAAGAATCGCCATGACCATGATAAGAACCTTCAAATTTTAAAATGATGTCTCTTCCAGTATATCCGCGTGCAAGACGTAATGCTGCCATAGTAGCTTCTGTTCCTGATGACACAAAACGAACCATCTCAACAGAAGGAACTCGGTCTATTACGATTTGTGCCAATTTATTTTCCAATAAAGTTGGTGCACCAAATGATGCTCCTTTTGCAACCTGTTCTTGAATTGCTTCTACAACTTCAGGATGTGAATGGCCTAGAATAAGTGGACCCCAGCTTAATACATAGTCAATGTATTCATTGCCATCGATGTCTTTTATGATGGCTCCCTTACCTGATTCCATGAAAATTGGGTCGGTATTCACCGATTTAAATGCACGAACCGGGCTATTTACCCCGCCTGGCATTAGATGAACCGCTTCAGAGAAAGCTTGGATTGATTTTTCATAAGTCATATTATTTTCCCTCCAACCAGCGAGCAACGTCTTTTGCATGATAAGTTAAAATCATGTCTGCTCCAGCACGCTTCATACCTAGTAAAGTTTCCATTACTACAGGCTTTTCTTCGATCCATCCATTTTGGGCAGCTGCTTTAATCATCGCATATTCACCTGATACGTTATAGGCAACGATTGGCAAAGTGTAATTATTTCGAACATCACGGATGATATCCAAGTAAGATAAAGCAGGTTTGATGATCAGGAAATCTGCTCCTTCTTCAATATCCGATTCTGCCTCACGGAAAGCTTCTAAACGATTGGCCGGGTCCATTTGATAGGTTTTGCGGTCACCGAATTGAGGAGCACCATCAGCTGCTTCACGGAACGGTCCGTAGTATGCAGATGCATATTTTACAGCGTAGGACATAATCGGTACATCTTCGAATCCAGCTTCATCCAATGCAACACGAATGGCGGCAACGAAACCGTCCATCATATTGGAAGGTGCAATAATATCTGCACCAGCTTTAGCTTGGGAAACAGCAGTACGGCCCAGCACATCAAGAGAAGCATCGTTTAAAATTTTCTCTCCCTCTACAACTCCACAGTGGCCATGGTCCGTGAATTCACATAGACATGTATCTGCAATTACGATTAATTCAGGATGACGCTCCTTAATTTGGCGAGTCGCTTCCTGAACAATGCCATGATCATGGAAAGCGCCTGTTCCTTCTGCATCTTTTTGGGCTGGTAAACCAAATAGAATCACCGCAGGAATACCAAACTCAACCACTTCATCTACTTCCGCATTTAAAGTATCTAAAGAAAATTGGAAAACACCCGGCATAGAATTTACTGGATTCTTAATGTTTTCCCCTTCCATTACAAAAATCGGATAAATTAAATCTTCTTTGTGTAAATAAGTTTCTTTAACCATTGAGCGCATTGCTTGTGATGAACGAAGACGGCGATGTCTTCTGAAATTAAGTTCTGTCATGTCTAATTTCCTCTCTCATTCGTATTTCTTCTATAACCGCTAGCATTGTATAATTTGTTGGTTTATATGTAACTTGAGCTCCATAATGCTCAATTCTAGCTGCTGTAATATGACCAATACTTGCGTATTTTGCGTTTTGCCATCCCACAATAGGAACGATGTTTTTTGCAAAAACATCCACTGCAGATGGACTAGCAAAAATAACAATCGGTTGCTTTCTGGATTGGATAAGGCGGATCAATGGTTCTACTGTAGACAGTTTTTCATGCGTCTCATAGACCGTCCATTCCGTTAGTTCAAAAGGCAACCCATTCTTCAAAGTTTCTTTTGCCTTACTTCCTCTTAAAAACAAACATCCCGGGTTGTCGCCTGCTACCTGAGGAAACTCACTTACAAACACATCTGCACTATAAACAGTCGGTGTAAAGTTCACCTCGAAATGATGTTCCTTCAGTAAATCTGCAGTTTTAGAACCCACTGCAGCAATTTTCCCACCAAAATCGGAACGTTTCAACTGATGACGCTTAATTTTGTTTAAAAAAGCTTCTACGGCATTTTGACTCGTAAATATTAGCCAATCAAAATTTTGAGCCTGTTCCAATTTCAGCTTGTCATCCGGCTGAATTTTTTCGGTAGTTTCAATGAGAGGATAAAATTCTGCTTCTCCACCCAATGCCTCTATTTCAAAAAGAACAGCCGAAGTTTTGGAAGAACCTGTCACAACGACTGTTTTCCCTTCAAGTGGTTTAAGCATCCAGCTCAGCCTTCACTTTTTGAATTAAATCAAAGGCCCCTTGCTCTGTTAAAATTTTCGCTGCTTCTTTCCCAAGCTCTTCCGGGTTTGTTCCCGTTACTGTTTCCTTATAGATCACAGATGAGTCAGGTGCTGCTACTAAGCCAGTAAAAGTGATTGTTTCCCCTTCAGTAGTTGCATAGCCTGCAATCGGTACCTGGCAGCCCCCGTCCATAGCAGCTAAAAATGCTCGTTCTGTATGTGCTTCGTTCCATGTGATTCGATCTGTCAGTTTTGCTAATTCCGATAGAAGTTCTTCATCATCCCCACGGCACTCAATACCAAGTGTCCCCTGTGCAACAGCCGGCAAGCAAATATCCGTATCCAAGTATTCAGTTACAACCTCATCATTCCAACCGAGACGTTTCAATCCGGCAGCTGCTAAAATAATTGCATCAAAGCCTTCACTTTCTAATTTAGCCAGGCGTGTTTCTACGTTTCCGCGGATCCACTTTATTTCCAGGTCGGGTCTTGCTTGAAGCAGCTGTGCACCTCGACGTAATGAGCTCGTCCCAACGACGGCGCCTTTTGGAAGGTCTGCGAACTTTACATGCCCGTTAGAAATAAATGCATCTCTTGCGTCTTCGCGAGGAGGGATACAGCCGATTACTAAGCCTTCCGGCAATACAGCTGGCATATCCTTCATTGAATGGACGGCAAAGTCAATTTCTTTATCAAAAAGAGCTTGCTCAATTTCTTTCACAAATAAGCCTTTACCGCCAACCTTGGATAATTGAACGTCCAAAATACGATCTCCTTTTGTTACAATTTCTTTTACCTCAAATTCAAAAGGAACCCCTGCATTTTTTAATTCGTTGATAAACCAGTTTGTTTGCGTTAGAGCTAACTTACTTCTTCTTGAACCTACTATAATTTTTCTCATGATGAGCCTACCTTTCCTCTAAAAAACCTGCATTCTATAGCTAATACCAAATGTGGAAGTCGGATAATTTACTTCCTAAAAAGAAATTGATGACAACTAGTAAAAAAGTATAAATTTGAGCCCAAGCAAAATTCAACCCTGTTAATCTTCCACTATGATGCAATACCAAAATCAACAGATAAATCAGTGTGATCACAAAGGACCCTAAAATCTTCACATCAAATATGGACAGTGCATCCAGTTTTAAAAATGCCCATTCAAGTCCCAAAATTAAACTAATAAAAATGATTGGTACACCAACCAAGATTGAATAAAGCATCCATCTGCTCGTTTGATGTAGATCTGGAAGCCTTGACCATAATTTCGTATATTTTTTCTCTTTTAATAATCTATATAGTATTAAATATAAGACGGAAAAAACAAATGATAGAGAAAACGCCGCATAGGAAAGTATGGCAAAGGATATATGAATGAACACCATTTCGGATTCAAGCGATTTTACCAGCGGATTTTCTACCTGTGCTGGCGCAAATAAATGAATCGTGACAAAAATAAATCCTAATACATTAATAAAAAACACAGGTAAGTCTACACGTGCAATACAATGTAAGAGAATCGAGAGTGTCACCAGCAACCAGGCATAAAAATAAATTCCTTCCGATAATGAAAGAATTGGAAATCGTTTTGTTTCGATAATAAATAGTACAAAGAAAATTGTCTGCAATATCCATACGATGGAAATAAACCAAAATCCTATTCGACGAATTTTTACACGTTTATAGAAAAAATCAATGAAATAAAAAACGATGCCTATTGCATATAGGACAACCATTATTTCATTTAGCCTAGCCATTGCTAATTCTGTCATTTCGCTACCCTTCTTCATCTTTTACAACTTTTATGATGCTAATACCGAATTTACAATTTTTGCGTAATATTATGTATAAATTCCATTTACGCTTTGGTTATCATAGCTTACCAGTAAAATAACTAGTTGAAATCATGCAAAGTTTGTAAAAACAGGCGTCCTCGTATCTAATGTTGATATATAGATACGAAAACGCCTCAATTTCATAATCATTATTAAGCCTTGACTAAATTGACAGTAGTCTTATTATTTTAGAGTTCATCTATGAAAGACTTGTACACCTTTTAGCAACAAAACTTCATGTCAAGGTTGAATAAAGTTAGAATGACAATTTCCCATCTAGAACGCCGCTGTTCTGTGAACTTTCGATAAAGGCTTTTTCTTTTTGCTGTTGTTCATTCACTTCGTCTGCAACATCTTCTTCAATTCCAAAAATCTGTTGGAAAAGTTGAAGTTGTTGATTGGCTTTGTGGGAGTTAGCCAATTCTTTTGCCTGCAATATAGGATCCTTCAAAAGTTGATTAATGATCGATTTCGTATGTTTATTTAAAATTTTGCGTTCACGTTCCGTTAGGTTCGGCATTTTGTTTTCAATACTAGCCATCGTTTCTTGTTGAATACGATTTGCTTTCTTGCGTAATGCGGAGATTACCGGAACAACGCCAAGAGTTGCAAACCAATCCTTGAATTGAATAACCTCTTGTCCAATCATATCCGTAATTTCTTTAGCCGCTTGCTCACGCTCCGCTAAATTTGCCTCAACAATTCCTTGCAAGTCATCAATATCATACAAGAAAACATTTGGCAGATCACTAATACGAGGATCTATATCACGTGGAACAGCAATATCTACCATAAATAAAGGTTTGCCCTTACGTAAACGTTCGACAAATTGCATTAATTCAAAATCGATTACATACTCGGTAGCACCTGTTGAACTGATTAAAATGTCGGCTTCCAATAACATACATTGCAGTTCTTGTATTGATTTTGCATCCCCATTAAATTTAGATGCAAGCTTTTCTGCTTTTTCAAAAGTACGATTGACTACCGTCACTTTCCCTACGCCGTTGCCGTATAGGTTTTGAATCGCAAGTTCGCCCATCTTGCCGGCCCCTAATATCGCGACATGCTTATTTTTTAATGTACCAAAAATCTTTTTGGCAAGTTCCACTGCTGCATAAGAAACAGATACTGCATTTTCATTAATCGTTGTTTCATTATGAGCACGTTTAGCAAATGTAACAGCCTGCTTAAACAACTGATTATAAATAGTACCTGTTGTCCCTACTTCTTGAGCGTCTAAAAAGCTCTTCTTTACTTGTCCTAGAATTTGCGTCTCACCTAACACCATTGAGTCAATTCCCGATGTAACGCGGAAAAGATGATGCAATGAGTCATCATCTTCACGAATGTATAGATGCTCGTCAAATTGGTCCACTGGAATGTCGAACCACTTTGCCAGAAATTGTTTAATATAATAACGACCTGTATGCAATTGGTCTACAACTGCATATATCTCAGTTCGATTACAAGTTGAAACAATTACGTCTTCCAATATGCTTTTTTCATTTTTTAATGCTGCCATCGCCTTCGGAAGTTCACTCTCAATAAACGACAATTTTTCACGAATTTCGACTGGCGCAGTTTTATAATTCAAGCCTACTACAAGTGTATGCATGAACTTTACACCTCACACGATCTATTTCATAGAGTCTATTCTAACATAAAGAAAGCGTTATCCCTAATCTTTTTGTGAACAGGTTATGAAATTATTTATCATTTTTAAATTAGAATTATTCTAAAGTAAGTGTAACAAACATTACATTATGTTTCAATAATGAAGACTTAAATAGTAATATTGCAAATATTTTGCCAGCGTGCACTGAATTTTTTCCTAAATTGTCGTCATATTAATCGTCGCTTCGCTACCATTCGATGCAGTTTTCTTATTGAAACGTTCTAATACCAGGCGCTCTGCTGCCGGTCGATACGCATTTCCATTTGAATTGTCGTAATACCAAGGGCTAGCGGTCGATTCACTTCTCCAATTGAATACTCGTAATACCAATCCCATATCTAAAGTTTTGTGCTTAATTAGACAAAATGCACTAGCGAATCATCACTAGTGCATGAAAGTATGTAGGCATTACATTCGTTTTTCTATTTCTTGCCAAGCTTGTTCAAAGCCAAGACCAGTTTCGGATGAGAAAACGATTAATGGATCATTTTTGTCCATTTCCAATGTGTCTCTCACTACCTTTTTATGCTGATCCCATTTCCCTTTTTTTATTTTATCCGCTTTTGTAGCGATAATAATTGCAGGGATATTGTAATACTTCAAGAAATCATACATCATCACGTCATCGTTTGTAGGCGGATGACGTAGATCAATGATTAATACAACAGCACGTAGGACACTACGCGCTGTTATATATCGTTCAATCATTTTGCCCCAGGCTTCACGCTCGGTTTTCGAAACTTTCGCGTAGCCATAACCAGGTACATCGACGAAGAATAATTGCTCTTCGATTTTGTAGAAGTTCAACGTTTGTGTTTTCCCTGGTTTTGATGAAATACGGGCTAATGCTTTTCTTCCAATCATTTTGTTGATAAAAGATGATTTACCAACATTCGATCGACCAGCCAATGCAAATTCGGGAAGCCCATCTTCTGGATACTGCTCCGGCTTTACAGCACTGATGACCATTTCAACATTATGGACTTTCATTGTTTAAAAACCTCCAACAAGCGCTATATTCAGCACTTCTTCTGCAGATGATACAGGTTTAAACGTAAGTTGTTCACGAATACTCTCTGGAATATCATCAATATCTTTTTCATTATCTTTAGGGATAATGATTGTTGTTAATCCTGCCCGGTGAGCACCCAGCGATTTTTCTTTTAACCCGCCAATCGGAAGCACTCGGCCACGCAAGGTAATTTCGCCTGTCATACCTACTTCGCGTTTGATTGGTTTATTGGAAATTGCTGATACTAAAGCCGTTGCCATTGTAATCCCTGCAGAAGGACCATCTTTTGGCACGGCACCTTCAGGAACATGGATATGAATATCATTCTGGTCAAAAAAATCAGTGTTGATTTCTAATTTATCGGATAGTGAACGAACGTAAGATAGCGCTGTTTGAGCCGACTCTTTCATTACGTCCCCAAGTTTACCTGTCAGGATTAATTTACCCTTCCCTGGTGTTAATGACACCTCAATTTGAAGAGTATCTCCGCCAACAGTCGTATAAGCAAGGCCTGTTGCCACACCAACCTGGTTTTCCGTTTCTGCTTGACCATAATGGTATCTGTGCTTTCCAAGCATTTCTTCCAATACCTTCGAGTTTACCGTTACACGTTTTTTCTCGCCGGAAACGATGATTTTGGCAGCCTTGCGACATAAAGCCGCAATTTGTCTCTGAAGATTACGCACACCCGCTTCACGTGTATAGTAACGAATTAAATCAACGATAGCTTCGTCTTTAATAGTAAGCTGTGCTTTCTTCAACCCATTCTCACTAATTTGTTTTGGAATTAAATGATTCTTCGTAATCATTGTTTTTTCGATTTCCGTGTAGCCCGCAATCGAAATAACTTCCATACGGTCAAGTAAAGGACCAGGTATTGTACTTAAATCATTTGCCGTTGCAATGAACATAACTTGCGATAAGTCATACGACTCTTCAATATAATGGTCGCTAAAAGTACTGTTTTGTTCAGGATCCAATACTTCCAACATTGCGGCAGAAGGGTCCCCACGGAAGTCGTTTGACATTTTGTCAATTTCATCAAGCAAGAAGACAGGGTTAACTGTACCCGCTTTTTTCATTCCTTGAATAATTCGACCAGGCATCGCTCCGACATATGTTCGACGATGTCCGCGAATTTCCGACTCATCTCGAACACCGCCAAGAGATGCACGTACAAAATTACGGTTTAAGCTTTCTGCAACTGAACGAGCCAACGAAGTTTTACCTACCCCTGGAGGTCCTGCCAAACACAAGATCGGACCGCGAACAGAGTTCATCAACTGACGAACAGATAGGTATTCCAAGATACGCTCTTTCACTTTTTCTAAACCATCATGGTCACGATCCAATATTTCTTCCGCATGCTTAATGTCAAGTCGGTCTTCCGTACTTTCTTTCCATGGAATCGTCACAAGCCATTCAATATAATTTCGAATAACGCCACTTTCTGCACTTGCTGCAGGCAGCTTTTCGTAACGATCCAATTCTTTTAATGCAACCTTCAGAGTCGATTCAGGCATACCGGCATTTTCAACACGCTTGCGCAATTCTGCTACTTCACCTGTTTTGCCCTCTCTGTCACCGAGCTCGGCCTGGATTGCTTTCATCTGTTCACGCAAATAGTATTCTTTTTGCGTACGCTCCATCGCTTGTTTCACTTTAGAGTTGATCTTTTTCTCAAGGTTAAGTACTTCTTGTTCGTCATGAAGTCTGATAATTAAGTGATCCAATCGTTTCTTTACATTGAAAATCCCAAGAACTTCTTGTTTCTCCGCGACTTTGAATGGTAAATGGGAAGCTACGATATCCGCCAAGCGTCCTGGTTCCTCTATATCCAAGATAGAGTCGATTGTTTCTGTCGTAATTTTATTCGAAGATTTTGCATACTTTTCGAAATAACTTACCAAGGTACGCATCAATGCCTCAATCTCGGCATCTTTTTCTTTTACATCTTCATGGACTTCTACGTCAACTGTAGTAAAGTCATTTTGTTCTTCATAATTAGTCATCTGGGCACGGCTAATACCCTCCACCAAAATGCGCAGCGTACCGTTTGGAAGCTTCAGCATTTGTTTTACATTTACTAAAGTCCCAATCGAATAAAGCTCTTCCTCTTTTGGTTGTTCAACACGTAAATCCCTTTGTGTTGCCAAGAAGATTTGATTATCATTTAACATTGCATGCTCTAAAGCCGCTACCGAACGAGCTCTCCCAACATCGATATGTAAAACCATTGTAGGGTAAACTAATAGACCACGTAATGGTAAAAGTGGTATATTCTCGATTGTTTTACTCATGCGGGTATTCACCTCCATCCACGTTTTCCGTAACAACCCGCTTTGTTAGTATGTGTTAAAAACTTAACTTTTCACGTACATAATCGTAGTAATTTCTGTAAAGAGAATTCAAAATCTCATTTATTCATTTTATCCAACCTACTACTTATTATGTAAATAGATGCTCAAATTAGACACCATATGTATAAAGTTTATTTTGGAAGAAAGAGCCGACTTGCGACTAGCGTTTTTTACGCAAGGTCGAAGTCAGCTCTCGCTCTTAGTATGCTGAACTCAAGCTAATTAAGCTGAAGTTTTTTTGTCGTTCTTTTTTAACTCTGTGCCATCAGCAAGAATTAATTTTGGTGTTGCTTTGTCCGTGATTGTTTCCTTCGTTACAATACATTTTACTATATCTTCACGGGAAGGAAGCTCGAACATCATTTCCAACATAGTCGATTCAATAATTGAACGTAATCCACGAGCACCTGTCTTACGTTCGATTGCCTCTTTTGCAATCGCTTGAAGCGCTTCTTCATTGAATTCCAGCTCAACCTTATCTAGCTCGAGCATTTTTTGGTACTGCTTAACAAGAGCATTTTTTGGTTCAGTCAAAATTTGTACCAGCGCCTCTTCATCTAGTTGTTCCAGAGAAGCCAAAACTGGTAAACGCCCAATAAACTCCGGAATTAGACCAAATTTCAGTAAGTCTTCTGGAATTAATTGTGAAAGAAGGGATGCTTTGTCTTCCTCCATTTTCTTTGGATCTGAGCCAAATCCTATCACTTTTCGTCCTTGACGACGCTTAATGATTTGTTCGATTCCATCAAATGCGCCACCTACGATAAATAGAATATTTGTAGTATCTATTTGTAAAAATTCTTGATGTGGGTGTTTTCTTCCGCCTTGTGGAGGAACACTTGCCGTTGTACCCTCAAGAATTTTAAGTAATGCTTGTTGAACACCTTCGCCTGATACATCACGTGTAATGGAAGGATTTTCAGATTTGCGAGCTACTTTGTCGATCTCATCTATATAAATAATTCCTTTTTCTGCACGTTCAATATCATAATCAGCCGCTTGTATCAATTTTAAAAGGATATTTTCAACATCCTCCCCAACATAACCCGCTTCTGTTAGTGAAGTCGCATCTGCAATTGCAAATGGCACATTTAAAATTCGAGCTAGTGTTTGAGCAAGGAGTGTTTTCCCACTACCTGTTGGTCCGATTAAAACGATGTTGGATTTTGACAATTCCACATCATCAATCTTACTGTTCGAATTAATACGTTTATAGTGATTGTACACAGCAACAGCTAAAGCTTTTTTGGCGCGCTCTTGTCCAATAACATATTCATCTAAAATCGATAAAATTTCTTTTGGCTTAGGGATTTCCTGAAAATCAATTTCTTCTTCAACCCCTAATTCTTCTACAACGATTTCAGAACATAGCTCGATACATTCATCACAAATGTATACGCCTGGTCCAGCTACTAGTTTTCGTACTTGTTCTTGTGGTTTTCCACAGAACGAGCACTTTAAATTGCCTTTTTCATCATTAAATTTGAACAATGTGCTTCACCCCTATTCAAGCAACAATCTTACAAGATTCTGTCATCATTATCAAATAAGTTGTTTTGTATGAGCTCATAATTAGATATTTATTATAAGCATTTTTTGTCTATGTATTATCCAGTATGTCAGAATTAATTCATTAACTCCACTAAGAACTATTGTGTTAATGTAAAAATTACTAAATATCTGAATCTTCTTAGTTTGAAAACAAGGTACGGTAATATGCCGTACCTTGTTCATCTTCTATTATTAAACTAACATTTAACTTTTCTTCAAGCAATTACATTGCATTGGAAAAGTGAAGATTATTCTGTAATTTTCGCATTTTCAACTAGGAATTCTACAGTTTTTTGAGTACGGATATCATTCTCTAAAATTTCAGTAGTTCCACCTAATGCAGCTAAAATTTGATCAGCTGTCATGCCGAATTGACCAGACATTTTTTCAAGCTCCGCTTTAACGTCTTCTTCAGTAACTTCGATGTTCTCAGCTTTCGCGATTGCTTCAAGTACTAATGAAACGCGAACACGGCTTTCAGCTTCCGGACGCATTTGTTCGTGCAGTGCGTGCTCATCTTGTCCAGAGAATTGGTAGTAAAGATCTAAAGTCATACCTTGCATTTGTAGACGTTGACCGAATTCTTCAATCATGCGGTGAATTTCGTTGTGAGTCATGCTTTCAGGAATTTCAACTTCAGCATTTTCAGCCGCTTTTTCTACTAATTCGTCGCGTAGTGTGCTTTCAGCGTCTGCTTTCTTTTGTTCAACTGTTTGTTCTTTGATTTTCGCACGCAACGCTTCTAGAGATTCAACTTCTGGGTCGATTTCTTTTGCGAATTCGTCGTTTAATTCTGGAAGAACTTTTGTTTTTACTTCTTTAACTGCTACTTTGAATGTAGCTTCTTTACCTGCTAACTCTTCAGCATGGTATTCTTCAGGGAATGTTACAACTACGTCTTTAGATTCTCCAGCTTTTAACCCAACTAATTGTTCTTCAAATCCTGGAATGAATGAACCAGAACCGATTTCTAGCGCATAGTCTTCACCTTTACCGCCTTCGAATGCTTCTTCACCCAAGAAACCTTCGAAATCGATTGTAGCAGTGTCACCTGTTACGATTGCTTCATCTTCTTTAATTTCCAACTCAGCCTTACGAGCTAATTGTTCCTCGATTTGTGCTTCTACTTCTTCATCAGTTACTACTGTTTCGCTCTTTTTCACTTCTAAACCTTTGTAATCTCCAAGTTTTGGCTCAGGTTTAACAGTAACTTTTGCGATGAAAGTGAAGTTTTCACCTTTAGCGAAGTTTTCAGTACCGTCGATTTCTGGGTAATCAACAGGAGTGATGCCTGTTTCATCGATTGCATTCGAGTATGCATCCGGAACTAAAATTTCTAAAGCATCTTGGTATAGAGCTTCTACACCAAAGCGTTTTTCGAACATTGGACGCGGCATTTTCCCTTTACGGAATCCAGGTACGTTAATTTCTTTTACCACTTTAGCAAAAGCTTTATCGATCGCTTTGTTAACTTCTTCAGCTGGTACTTCGATTGTTAATGTACCAATATTACCTTCTTGTTTTTCCCATTTAGCTGACATATATAATACCTCCAAAATTAGTTTACAATTGTTAGACAAACCACTCGTATCTACGATTTTGACAACCATTTTAGTATAACATAGATACTCGCAGTTTCAACTTTTTTCATACTTCTTGTAGTTCTGTTAACTTTTCGAGGATCTGCAGAAATTCTACCAGTTCATCATCCATTTCCTGCACACTGCCAAACATCGTTCTGACCAAATCTATATAACTTAGGGCTACATCTTCCGATTCATAATGAAGCCATTCAAAAGGATAAGTGACAATTGCGTGTTTAGAAAGTAAGTATTCTACCATTTCCAAGGTAGACGGCTCTTTTTCCAATTTATCCGAAATCATTTTGGACACCGTCAGAAATTGAGGCATTTTCGTCGGCAGTTCCAACACAGAAGGATTCACATACTTTTCTTGATTGAACTTGCTTATCTTTACATTTACGTCCACTTGCTGTTCGACAAGCAAGATTAATACAATACTTTTAATAAAAGGATGGGTTTCTGCATTTTCGACAATCGCCTTCAAGTGCTGCACGATCGGTCGGATGTTCATTGTAGTAAGTTCGTGTACCAGGGTTAATTGCTTATTGGGTGATAGTGACATAAATTTTTCAAGTTTAAATAAATCGCCGTCTATTTCATTTACACTGGTAGTAATATCTTCTTGTTTCTTTGCATTGTCCGCAATATTTGCGTTTATATCCTTTAGACGTTCAAATTTATCTATTTGCTCCTGAGGGATTGCACCCTCCTCCAGTAATGAAGTAATGATGCTTTCAACTTGTTTGTATTGTTTCAGCTGCATACATATCGTTAAGTACAACTCCATTACCTCTAAATACATCGTCGGACCAATGCTCAATAATCGTTCGCAAACTTCTTTAGCTCTTTCAAATGATTTTGTTTCATATAGTGAATAGGCATAGACACTTAGCGTTACTTCATCTCCCTCTGTATACTTCAATGCTTCTTCAAAGCTGTTATTGGCTAGATCATATTGATAGTTTTCAACATATTCGTGGGCACGAGCAATTAATTTTTCAACTGTACCAGGAAATATAACGACATTCTCAAATGTTGTGTATTTTTTTTGTCCTCTCTTCAAACGTCTCACTCCCTGATGTCAATTTGAAAACTTAGCCTATATAAACATATGTAGCAATAAGTTTTAGTTGCGCTTATGCAAGACCAGGAAAGTTTACCTTTCGTATTTTCCAGTGAAAATATTACCAGTCAATCCATTTTATTTTAACATTTTACTTTCGGTAGGAACAATCAAATTTAATTTATACAAGTATTAACCGTATTTTCCCGATTTTAATCGAAAGTATGCGGGGACTATAGTTGCATATTTACTGAGTATAATCAGGAATCCGCAAGGAACTAAAGCGTGTCATTTCATATTTCCTACGAACCAAAAAACTGCTTTTATAAAGAGCAGGAGCCTTTAAAAAAGCAGCAGAATTAGATGATGTATTAGCGATAGGCGAACCGTTTTAATGGGTTCACTATAAGTCTTTCGGGCTTTCACTACAACTTTTTAGAGTTGTTTTATATCCAGTTTTTATTTAATTTGCTGAGATAAAGTTTTAATAAGGTTTGGCAGCCAATTTTCCAATGGTCGGCATGTAAATCCTGCTTCAATTGATTTTTCCTGGGACATAAACCAATCTTTCGGAACTGCGAAGGGCGAACGCGTTTCCTCGTCTCCAACAAGAGCGATCTTTGCTTTCTTCCCAACATTCTGTTCAATCATTCTCATTAATTCTTTTAATGAATAAGTTCCCGAAGAAGTCGCGTTATATGGGCCAACAATATCAGAGAAACCTGCAAATTTTAAGAAATCACCTGCATCATCCGATAAAATGTAGGACATGCGGGCATCCATATTTAAAAAGCTAATGACTTTCTCTTCTGAAACTCTCTCTACATGGAAGTGCAACCTTCTTGTATAATCATCTTCTCCTAGAACAATAGGAAAGCGTACTGCAACAACAGGGAAAGTTGCCTTTTGGAAAAATACAGCTTCCGCTAGGCGTTTGCCTTCTCCGTATGAATAGTCCCCATCGTTTCCGAATCTAATTTCGTAAGTATAGGGATCGAAGTCCGCTTCGGAAAGGTCCGCACCTAGATCTGTATAAGTTGACATAGTGGAAGTAAACACATATTTCTTCGTTTTCCCGTCGAAAATCTCACATGCAGCCAATGCATCATTAGGAGAGTAACAGATATTATCGTAAATAATATCCCATTGTGCATTTGCAAATGCAGATGCGAGGTCATCTTTATTTGTTCGGTCTACAATTGAATGGTTTACCTTTTCTCCGAAAGAATGCTCAGTTTTTCCGCGAGTAGCAATTGTTACTTCATGTCCTTCTGCAATAAGGTATTCCACAAGCTTCTTCCCAAAAAATCTTGTACCGCCAAAAACCAGTATTTTTTTCATAAACATCTCTCCCCCTAATCATCCTATATACTTTCTGTAAAACTGCCGCTACTACCGTAATGCGACCAATATCTGTTTTCAAACGGATCGGTACTGACCCATGTCCCAATTTGAAATTTCTTAACGCTCCCCTTCCTTCAAGAAATATAATTCCTTCTCGAACACCCTGTACTAAAGTTCTGCCTTTGCTCACGAAGTTCCTTCAAATTTTCTTTACAATGAAGTGAGTCACAAAAATATTATGATAATTTATTAATTTTGAATATTATTTTGCAACTTGACTACTCTAGTTTTGTAGGAAAATTTTAAGAACCAGTAAGGAGTGCTATATATGGGAATCATGAGTAGAAATCCAAAAGAAGAGCCGCTTCATTATGGAGAAATCTTTACGATATGGTCTAACGTTTTAACGAATAATGGCATGATTGCAATGTATCAAACATTATACAATCATACCGGGGACCGCGATCTTGCTAAGTTGGTTGAAGAATCCATTACAGGTATGGAGGAAGAAAATAAGCAATTGAAAGAAATTCTAAAAGTGAATGGCATCGGACTTCCTCCTGCTCCACCTGAACGCCCTAATGCTAGGCTTGAAGACATTCCAGTAGGTGCAAGATACAATGACCCCGAAATCAGTGCAATAATTTCAGGAAACCTTGCTGCTGGATTAGTTGCCTGCAGTACGGCAATGGGTATGTCTACACGTGAAGATATCTCCATGATGTATGGCCAAATGCATATGGCCAAGGCACAACTCGGTGCCAGATTGCTGCGATTAAACAAAAGTAAAGGGTGGTTAGTACCTCCACCATTGCATGTAGCACCACACGACGAAAGATAAATCAAAACAAACTAAGTGGTTGGCTTGGGTGTTTGTACCTGAGCTAACCACTTTTCCTTTTTGGTAAAATTCATGTATTTTAATATTAAAGAATTAGAAAGCAGGAGGGATTATATGTTTCAAAATAAAACGGTCATTGTTACAGGTGCTGCACAGGGAATCGGAAAAGAAGTGGCTACACAGTATGCCCAGCAAGGCGCTTGCGTTGTAATGGCCGATATCAATGAAGAGTTAGGTCAATCAGTATGTTCCAATCTTGCAGAAGATGGATGCAAAGTCATTTTCGTTCCGACAGATGTACGCAAAGAACAAGCTATCATTCATTTAATGACGACTGCTGTGCTGCATTTTAAAAAGATTGATATTCTTATTAATAACGCAGGAATTTTCAAACCTATTTCCCCTTACGATCTTTCAATTGAGATTTTCGATGATATTATCAATACAAACTTGAGAAGCGTCTTCCTATGTTCAAGAGAAGCTGCAAAGTTTATGAGATTGAATCCCAAAGGAGGAGCTATTGTATCAATGGCTTCCACACGTGCTTTTATGTCTGAACCTCATAGTGAATCATACGCTGCCACAAAAGGAGGGATTGTAGCACTAACCCATGCACTCGCAAGTTCTCTTGGGACAGACTCCATCCGCGTAAATTGTATTTCACCTGGTTGGATTGAGACCGGTGACTATGACAGTTTAAGAGAGATCGACCATCTTCAGCATTTCTCCGGTCGCGTAGGAAAGCCTGAAGATATTGCACGTGCTTGTTTTTATCTAACAGATGAAAGAAATAATTTTGTCACAGGCATTAATTTAACAGTTGATGGCGGCATGACAAAGAAAATGCTCTACGAAGAATAAAGGATAGTGAAATCGGCTGACTACTCAGGTTGGTCGATTTTTTTCATATCATCTGTTTTTGTATAACAACAATTTACTTAAACGCATATACTACAAATAGCTTATAAAGGGAAAGGAGTTATTGTAGATGAATCCTCCCAAAACCAATTATTCTAATCCGAAAATCTTTTTTAACCCTCAACTAGATCATAAAGGAAATCAAAAATCATACAACATTTCCTACTTGGATGAGAAGATAAGTTCTGATTTAAAACAAATCATCGAGAAACAAGTCATAATGGAACAATCACTTCTTAAATTCCATCAAGTGATTAATAACCTTATGCTAAATACAAAACACTCGACAAATGTTTTGAGCAGTCATTTAAAAATGCTTCAAACCACAATGATCGAACTGATGAATAGACCCATACAGAATGAAGAATTCCTTAAACTCATCAGAAAGACTGTACCCTCAAAAAACATAAAAAAAATCTACGTAAACGGCTCCCCCATCGAAGTAAGTGGATTAATCGATTTTCACGAACCCAAAAATTCAGTAATTTTTTTGACACCAGACAATCATACATTAGTGGTGGATGTTACACAGATTAACGGCTTTGAAATGCAGCAATAAAAAACCTGTACATTTCTAAAGAAGAAATGTACAGGTTTGTGCTTGTGCTACATATATAGATAAATAGTAAGATACATAAATAAACTGCCTCCCATTACAAACACATGCCAAATTGCATGATTGTATGGGATTTTTTTATTTTTGTAAAAAAACGTACCAATTGTATAGCTTAGCCCTCCTGCTAGAAGGAGGAGAAATCCGTTCATTGTGATGTAACTTAACATCGGGTCATAAAAGACAATGGCAAGCCAACCCATCCCTAAATAAACTAGTAGCGATAACCTTGCAAAACGATGTACAAAATACATCTTAAAAAGAATCCCGAATAGCGCCAATCCCCATTCTATAAAAAAGATTGTCCAACCTAATTTTCCTCCAATCGCGATTAGCGCAACAGGCGTATATGTTCCGGCAATCATTAGAAAAATAGAGCTATGATCAAGCTTTTTCAAAACACTTTTATGTGTAGGCCATGCGTGGTAGATAGTAGATGCTGCATATAAACAGAACATCGAAAGTCCAAATATGATGTAACTCACCAATTCAATAGTAGAGCCTTCTATACGTGCCTTGTGAACTAAAAACAAAGTAGCCGGGATTGAAAGCAGGGCACCTAGACCATGACTTACTGAATTTAAAATTTCTTCTTTTTTACTATAATTTTTTTGGACAGCTGTCAATTGTGCCATATTCTTCACCTCTCCCTATTATTATTGCATACTGTTGCTGTTTGGGTAGAGTCAGATGTAATCTTCTTCAAATGATAATTGTCATAACATGTGCAGGGCATGGATCATTATGATAAAAATCTATTATAAACATGACAGAATATGCTCTTTTCAGTCACAATTACGCAAGGTTTTGATTATCAAGTTGACGACAAATATGAATTATATTACATTTTTTGAAGAATCGATTCTGGTTTTTTAACAACCTTAAATATAAAAAACCGAATAAGGACATGTGCGAAATGTCCTTTATTCGGCAATTTACTGTTTATATAATTTTTATGACGTTGTCGTTGAGAGATCTCCAACTGACTCTTTTTTGCCCACAAGAGACTTTTTCTTTTTGTTTACATCTGCACGCAGTAATAGTGAAATTAAAAGTGAAACAGCGATTAATCCAGTAAACAGATAGAACACCGGAATATAGCTACCGTACATATTCTTTACAGTACTTACGATAATCGGACCAAAAATTCCGCCTAAAGACCATGTTGTTAATAAATAACCGTGGATGACACCAAGCTGTTTTGTTCCAAATAAATCACTTGCATATGCAGGCAGGTTAGAGAATCCACCACCATAACAACTTACTACCAAGAAGATAAATACTTGGAAAAGAATCACGTTTGTTGTAAACGGCAATACTGCAAATGTTATTACCTGAATTGTAAAGAAGATAACAAAAATATTTGTACGACCGATATAGTCAGAAATCGCAGCCCAAATTAATCGGCCGCCACCATTGAATAATCCCATTACACCAACCATTGTTGCTGCTCCGGCAACTGATAAACCTACAATTTCCTGAGCCATTGGCGAAGCAACAGAAATCATCATAATACCTGCTGTTACGTTCACTAAGTGCATAGCCCATAACATCCAGAATTGTCTTGTTTTTACAGCTTCTTTTGCTGACATTTGAGCCAAATCCAGTTTTACTTTCTTCTCTCCTGATTCCGTTGCCTTCTTCATTCCCTCAGGCATGTATCCTTTAACTGGAGGTGCAATATATGAAGCTCCTAAAATCATCAAGATAAAATAACTTACTCCCAAGATAAAGTATGTAGTTGGAATCCCTACACCTTCCATTAAGTTTGCGGCAACCGGCGCAGTAATTAGCGCACCCGAACCAAAACCTAATACAGCCATCCCTGTTGCTAAACCACGGCGATCGGGGAACCATTTTACCAATGTCGATACCGGAGCAATATATCCAATACCCATACCCAATCCACTTAATACCCCGTAAGTTAACCAATATAGTACAACAGAGTCCATCATAATTGCTAAACCGGCACCTGCTTGTCCAGCTCCAAATAACACAGCCGCGACCATAGCTGATTTCCTAGGCCCCATTTTTTCTACTAAACTACCAAATAGTGCCGCTGCAAATCCAGCAAGCCCCATCATAATTGTAAAGGCTACAGTAACATTTGTTTCAGTCCATCCCATCTCTGTTACAATTGGAATCTTGTAAACACTGTATGCATAAGCTCCTCCAATCGATAGATGAATTGCAATGGCAGAAAGAGCGATTAACCATCGATTTTTCTTCATAATTCTCTTTTAGCCCCTTTCTCTGTAAATATGATAAAGTTGTGAACAACCCTTATCCCAAGATAACATTTACAAAATATGAAATGCAATAGTTTTTTTAAAAAAATTATTTGTGTAAAAGAGATTTTTTCTGCATTTCATAGAAAATATGAAGTTAAACGCATATTCATTTCTTATATTAAGTTAATTGAATTCCCATAAATTGCTTTCATTCTATAATTGATTATATGGAGGGAATTCCTTGTTATAAAACAGCTTGAATATTGGTGCAACGCTAGTTGCAAGGTACTTTACAATTTAACTCATTTAGAATTTATTAGCATTTTATAGTAAATTGCATACATTTTATAGAATAAATATTATACATCTTACTACAGCAAAATATCTTTAATTTATTGAAGAGGGATACTGTATTTCACTATTACATAATAGTTACAAAGTATACTAGAATAACTTAACTGACTCAAAAATCCTCAAACAAAATTATCCTGTTATTATCCAGAATAATCTTTCTTAAAAGAGAAAATTTATTCTTCGCCCCACGACAAAAAACATCTATTTACACGATGAAATAGATGTTCAGCGGGTCAATGGCAAAATCCCCCTTTACTAGCGAATAAATAACACTCCATAATACAGGATGACAGCGATTACGCAACGCCATAGAATCTTTTGTTATCGTATTATTTGTACGTCACAAGTCGCATTTTGCACAATTTGCTCTGCCACTGATCCAATGAGCATTTTTTCGATATTGCTGACGCCTGTTGCACCACAAATAAGTAATTCTATTCCTGTAAGCTCTGTTAAAACTTCCTTTGCCGATCCCTCTTTGACGATCACCTCTACCACAGGAACTCCTGCCGCAATAACTTCATTTTTCAACCCATCCATTTTTGTAACATGTTCTTCTTTTTGTTGTTCTGCATAATCAGGATCATAAGCTGCTACAGAACCAAATGATTTGGTATCGATTACATTAATCAATTGCAAACTTGCACTATTATCCTTAGCTACAAGAATTGCGCGATCAAGAGCCTTCATCGACTGTTTTGAGAAATCAATTGCTACTGCAATTTTTTGATAATGTTTTATCATAATCTTCCTCCAATAATATCATTACTTAATAGTACCCATTATTATCCAAAATAAACAAAGGAGCTTGTGTTTATATCTCCATTATGATTCATATAGCATGAATTAATGCTATAGTCTAAATTTTTCTTGCCATGTTGTACAAATTTCTTCCATCCTCTTTAGTATTGGCTTGGACAATTGAGTTCGACTTTCTTCCGTACATCGAACTGCCGCTGCAGTTGACTGCATTCAAACGATTCATTAACTTAACTAGAGTGCACACATCTTAATGCTAATAGGGAGCGAACGCTGTTATACCGTTTCACGTTAGCGTACTTTTATGGGCTATCAGGCTCATCTCTGAAGCGAACTCTTATTGTTGTGGCTCGCTTTGCTACCACACAATGCTCTTCTCTTTTTAACTTGGCATAATAACTTAGACTTTACTACCATTCAAAACACTTCTCTTCATCAATTGTACTAATAACCCGACAGCGCTACCGTCTCATCCGATTTCCTGTCCCAGTCTTAATGGAATCCCGAAATCAATCCAAACGGTCTTTTATAATTTCTTCAATATAACTCCTGGGTAATCGAAAACTATATCCAACAATCCATACCACATTATTATTTAAAAAAGGCCAGTCCCCGGGAAAAACTTCATCACTCTTCCTTACAATAAAAAGCACACCACCTCTTTATTCGGATGATGTGCTCTTCTAGCCTTTAACTATTTTGCAGGAAATAAACTCCCTACCGCCGTAATGGTTGTTGCTAAGTCGTCGCGATAATGAATATGTTCCTTATTTAGACTATTGATGCTAACCTCATTGCCCCCGAGGGAAGAATGTACATATAGACCATCTCCCATATACATGGCGATATGTCCCGGGAAGTAAAGAAGATCTCCTTTTTGAATTTGTTCTATGCTGATTTCCTTAATGGGGAAGCCATCAGCAATTTTGGCATCTCGGTAAATTATGACGCCATTCAACATATAAGCCATCGAACAAAGACCAGAACAATCTATACCTAACGGGGACTTCCCACCCCAACGATAAGGTGTTGTGAGATAGCTTAATGCCGTTTGTACGACTTGTTCCCTAAAGTTCTCTTCCGTTAAAACATTTTGCTCTACCTTCTCGCTGATCCACTGTTTACGGGTATACCCTACTTCACCCGTTGCCAGTTCAATCATTGCCCACTCTTGATCTAGTTCTTCATTTGGCAATACTCGGACAATTGAACCCCTCACAAGTGTTATTAGCTTTGCATTTTGAATTTTGGGCCCCAGCAACACATCCGCAAATCCTTGGGAAATGATATAGTTGGCTTCTTCCTGCCACTCAGTTGCTTTTGCAGAATCCACTATTAATTCAATTGATTTGCAAAATCCTTCATAACGATAAGGAGTTCGTACATAGCACCAATCATCTCGTTGTTCCACTATTTCAACAACCATGCCATATAACCCTTCATCAATCAATTCTGAATTAGCATTAGCTTCTGCATGTAGGTTAGCAACCATCGATTTTATTATCGCTTTCATTAAGAATTTACTCCCCCTTCCCCATATGCTCATATACAATCATGGAAATTTTCCCTATGCAGCCTTTCGCTGCTTCGCTATTGCTGTGATCAGTGACAAAAACGCCGATGATATAGTCACCCTTATTGGAAAAAACGATTCCAACATCATGTTCAACTGTATCCAGACTACCCGTTTTATGAGCTATTTTGACATCATCAACTATGTATCTTTTTAAGGAATCGTAGACGCGTTGCCGGCTTAAAATATCGATTACGAGATTACTATATTCCAATGATAGTAGTGATTTACGGTAGATTGCTGTATAAAGTGTTCCCATGTCCCTGGCAGTGGTTAGATTATCGAAGCCTTTCTCCAATTGAGCAAAATCCATCATTTTCCGTTGAATTCTAGTTTGAGTTAAACCAATTTTTTTAAAATATTGATTCAATTTCTCTAATCCGATTAAATCGATCAATACGTTCGTCGCTGTGTTGTCACTTATAATAATCATCCACAAAAGCAGATCGCCTAAGGCACATTCTTCTGCCTCGAGCTCGGTTAGCACACTGAATTCCACCCGGTTTTCCTTCGAAATCTTCACAATTTGATATAATGAAATATTTTCATTTTCGACATAATCCAACACAGCCAATAGAATTGGCACTTTTATCAAGCTGGCACTAGAGAAAACATCATCCAGATCTTTCGTCAGTAAGGAATGATCCGTTCCTGCCTCTTTCACTAGTAGTTTGATTTTGTAAGGCAGCTGTTGTATAAGTGTTTGAATGTCTTTTTCCATTGAAGCACCTATTCAACGACTTCTATTGTTTTTGTTTCTGCATCAAAAGAAATCGTTCTCCCCATAGGAAGCGACATGGTTGGCAGGCAATGCCCACAGGCGATATCCATTAGGATTGGCTTATTTGATGGCACTAAAATCTCTTCAAAAATTGTTTGGAGTCGTAAACTGTGTTCGGGACGATCGGGATTTTGCGGCCCGCAATTTGTCCATGCCCCCAACAAAATTCCTGATGCTTCATCTAACTTTCCGGATAACTTAAGTTGAGTAAGCATTCGATCCACACTGCGTTCATACTCATCAATATCTTCCAAAAATAGTATTTTCCCTTTTGTATCAATTTCGTAAGGTGTTCCAAGCGAAGCAGCTACCAGCGTTAAGTTTCCGCCAACAAGCTGTCCCGTTGCCTTTCCGGATACAAGTGTCGTCATTTCTTGATTTGTTGGATTAGCTAAGTAATAATTTGTCTTTTCCGTAAAGGTCACACTTTCTATAAACGATGACCATGTATAATCGTCCATCTCTGGTTTTATGAATTCCGTCGATGGCATAGGGGTATGGTAAGTCACCAAATTGCATAGCTGGTTAAAGGCGATATGCAGAGCTGTCACATCACTATAGCCGGCAAATACTTTGGGATTTTCTTTAATCATCTCATAATCCAGCAAAGGGAGAATTTTGGTAGCTCCATAGCCTCCTCGAATGCTAAAGATACCATCAATCGATGAATCTCGGAACATACGATTCACATCGTTAGCTCGCAGCCCGTCGCTCCCGGCTAAATAGCCATGTCTTTCTCGGCACGAATCTCCTACAACAACCTTAAAGCCCAGTTTTTCGACTGCTTCGATGGCTTTGGGCAAGCTTTCTGGAGGTGTAGCAGCAGAAGCACCAATTAGACCGATTGTATCCCCCTGTTTTAACCCTTTTGGAATCTTCATATTTGTGTCACACTCCTATTTTGAACATTGTACGGTAACGTGTTAATTCTTCTTCATTTGCAAGCACAAAATGGCCATCCTCAATCTCTACAAATGAAGGAGGATCCTTTATATAATTATGCTGCGAGGGATCATATATTTCTATGGTTTTGGCACGTTCTTTATAAGGATTAGGCTCGGGAACTGCTGAAATCAGGGCCCTTGTATAGGGGTGTATTGGATTCGAAAACAGTTTTTCCGTTTCCGCCAGCTCCACGATCTGCCCTTTATAAATAACTGCAGTCCGGTCGGTAATAAAACGAACTATTGATAAATCATGGGCAATAAATAAATAGGTTAAGTCATTTTGTTTTTGTAGATTCGATAATAGATTTAAAACTTGGGCCCGAATGGAAACATCCAGAGCTGAAATCGGTTCGTCTGCAATTATGAACTCAGGCTCCATAACAAGCGCACGGGCAATCCCGATCCTTTGGCGTTGTCCCCCTGAGAATTCATGGGGAAAACGGCTCGCAAACTCCGGTAGTAACCCTACCTCCAGCAGGGCATTACGAACTTTCTCCAAACGCTCTGCATTATTTTTATACTTTTTCGTGTTCACTAAGCCTTCGGAAATAATATAGTCGACTTTTGCTCGTTCATTTAGTGATGCCATCGGGTCTTGGAAAATCATTTGAATTTTTTGGGTAATTTCCTGATCCCAATCCTTCGAGATTTTTCCATTTATCGGCTTACCTTTAAACAAGATTTCGCCGCCAGTCACTTCATTAATTCGCATAATCGAACGACCAATTGTAGTTTTGCCGGAACCTGATTCTCCCACGAGTCCAAAAGTTTCACCTTTATATATTTCAAAACTTACATCTCTAATTGCCCGAAATTTGTTCTTCCCTTTACTAAAGGTAACATTTAAATTTTTCACTTCCAGTACTACTTCTCTATTGCTCATAAGCGTATCGTCTCCCCTCTTCGAAGAATGCTTGCAGGCTTTGCGGAGGTTCTACCTTTGGTGCATCGGAATGCAGTAGCCAAGTTTTCGCATAGTGCGTTTCCGTTACTTTAAAGAAAGGTGGACGCTCCACAAAATCGATGTTCAAAGCATATGGATTACGAGGTGCAAATGCATCTCCTTTTATCTCATTAAAGAGATTAGGGGGTGTTCCTTTAATGGAGTATAGCTCTTCTCCCTTGGCTCCCAACTGCGGCAAGGAGGATAGAAGGGCCCATGTGTATGGGTGCTTGCCATCAAAGAAAACTTCATGTGTTTTGCCGACTTCGATAATATCCCCTGCATACATAACCGCAATCCGGTCTGCAACTTTTGCAACGACCCCTAAATCATGTGTAATATAGATCGTTGTAAGACCATACATTTCTTGCAAATTTTTTAGCAGCTGCAAGATTTGCGCCTGGATCGTAACATCAAGTGCGGTTGTCGGTTCATCACAGATAAGGATTTTTGGATTGCAAGCGACGGCAATGGCGATTACGATTCGTTGACGCATGCCACCGGAAAATTCATGCGGGTATTGCTTATAGCGTTTTTCAACATCGTGGATACCTACATCTCTAAGTAATTTTAAAGTTCGTTCATAAGCTTCTTTTCCTTTTAAGCCTTGATGTAAATTGACACATTCTTCTATCTGTTTCCCAACCGTTTTTAAGGGATTCAAGGATGTCATCGGATCCTGTGTTACCATGGCAATTTCCTTGCCACGGATTTTTAGCCAATCCTTCTCCGTGCTAAACTGCGATAAATCATAATCTTTATAAAGGATTTTCCCCTGATCGATAAAACCGTTTTTATCTAGCAAACCCATTATCGATTTCACAAGAACAGATTTACCCGAACCTGATTCACCTACAATCGCAAGACTCTCACCCTTGTATAGATCAAGAGAAATATCACGAATCGCTGTTAGCACCTGGCCACGAAGTTTAAACTTAATGATTAAATTTTGAATGGATAAAATGCGTGACTTTTCGTTGTTGTCCCCCATCGTCATCCTCCTCTACACATGATTTTTTGGATCTGCTGCATCTGCAAAAGCGTTTCCTATAATATAGAAAGCAATTGTTATAATACTTAATACGACACTCGGGAAGATTAACTGATAACGTAAATCCGGCGACATCATCAATACACGCCCTTCATTAATCAAGTTTCCTAATGATGGTTCGCTGATTGGCAACCCTAGTCCGATGTACGTTAAAAATACTTCAGCCCCGATTGCAAACGGGATGGCTAAACTCATCCGAAGCATAATAACGGAGATCAGATAAGGCAATAAGTTTTTAAGAATAATGCGATAGCTTGGTGTTCCCAAACATTTTGATGCAAGATTGTATTCTCTGTCTCGTAAAATAACAATTTGGTTTCGAATAAACCTTGCCATCTCTACCCATCCGGTAATACACATCGCAATAATGATGGTCGAAATGCTTGGTCGTAAAATAAAGGACATCAGGATTAAAACAATGGTTGTCGGAATATTTTCGACGATGTTATACACCTGTGTAATGGGTGCTTCAAGCTTTCTCGAAAAGCCCCATAGCGCCCCAACCGAAATCCCTACCGCAACTTCTGCCAAAGCGACAACAAACCCGATAAACAGGGATGTTCTTGTTCCTTCCCAAATACGTGACCATAAATCTTGCCCTATTGAATTCGTCCCAAACCAAAATTCTGAGCCTGGCGCAATATTCCGAGCTTGGGAACCTGTTTGTTCATCAATATAAATCTCTGTCGGAGATTTTTGATATGGTAAATAAGGCTGTATAATTACGAATGCAACTATTAATCCAACGACAACCAATAGGAATACAGCAATTCGATTTTTTAAAAAAAACTGCCAAGTTGAACGCCAATAGGAATAATTCGAGTACCCTGTTTGCTCTGCCTTTTGTTCATCAACCGTTGCAAAATCAAATAGATTCTCGTTTGATTTTTGTGAAATATTCGAAATTTCTTCAGAATAGATGCCCATTAACGTGTACTCCCTCCTTTTCCTAGCTTAATTCGGGGATCGACAAGTGCCATGGCTAGATCTCCCAGAAATAGACCTATGATCCCTAAAGAAGAGAATATTAATACTAGCCCTTGCACCACTGAGTTATCTTGTCTTTGTATAGCGTCAACAAGCAAACCGCCCATTCCAGGGATTGAATATAATGATTCAATATAAATCGAACCAGTGATTGTAAATAATATAGTTGCCGGCAAGTACTGTGCCATTGGGATGAAAGCATTTCGCATTACATGCCGAAACATTAGTGTACGTTCTTTAACACCTTTTGCTCTTGCAAGTTTAATATAATCTTTGTTTAATTCATCCACCATATAACGGCGCATCCACATAGCGTATGAGGCGGTAGGTGCAAGTGCCATGGATGTCAACGGCAAAATCCAGCTCATTTTATTGTACTCATCAAATAATAATGGGAGATTGAATATATCTGTTACATACATCTGAATAAAGATATAATAGACTGCTGCTGGAACAGCAACAACAAACACGATATATCCAGTCCCCAAACGATCAAGCCAGCGTCCTTTCATATGTGCCATTAAGATACCTAATGGTACCCCGATAATAAGCGATAGTGCCACGGCGCCAAGTCCAAAAAACAGCGAATACATAATTTTCTCGGAAATGATCGTTGTAACCGGCACATCGGTACGGTATGTAACTGAAGTTCCTAAATCTCCTTTAAATAGATCCATATAAAAATTACCTAGTTGAACAAGTAAAGGGTCGCGCAAACCTAAGTTTGTTAAAATTATTTCTTGTTGTTCCGGTGTCATCTTCTCGGCTGCAGCTCCTAGATACCCTTCTTCAGGCATTAGGCGTAGTAAGGAGAAAACAATCGTGATAATAATAAAAAGTGTGAACACAGACTGCAATAATCGTTTTCCTATATACCACATATATTCTTACCCCCCATAGTTTAAAAAAGAATGAATGAAGGAGATGCCAATGCTGCTCCAGGTCATCTCCTTCTTTCATTTTGTCTGAAAAACTGCTACTTTCTATTCACCTGCGTTTGCTAACGCTTCAGCTCTTTCTTGTTCCCATGCTGCCAAAGCTTCCTTGAATTCATCATTGCTCATTGGCTCATCCAGAAGTCTTTGCCCTTTAAATTTCTCCAACGTTACACCAAAAGGAGAGTACTGTGCTTCAAATGGATTTAGCTTAGAAGCAATATAGCCAGTACCGCCAACTGCATACGGGATTACAAATGCTTCTTCAATTAAGAATGCTTCAGCTTGTGCAAATAATTCATAACGTTTGGCTGGATCCATTTCTGCTTTTGCTGCATCCACCAAGTTTTGATATTTTGATTTACCATTTGTATCTGTGTAACCTTCAGCAAGTTCTGGCTTGTTGTATGTTCCACCTTCTGAGAACGGATCCGTATAAGATGCAGGGTCGGCATAGTCAGGGCCCCAGTTTGCTTCAAGTAATGCATACTTCCCTGGGTGACGAACTTCTGATAAGAAGCCAGTAGAAGGACCCGCTTCTACAATCAGGTCGATATAATCTGCTCCTAATAGATTTTCAAGTTGTTGTTCAACAACCTGTGTGCGATTTGCCCAATCCGGGCTGCCAGAGTTATATGGAATTACCACTTTCACAGGGAATGTTGCTTTACCATCAAGCTCGGCCATTGCTTTTTCTTTGAACTCCAATGCTAGATCAGCATTGAATGAATCGGTATTCGAAATGTCTGCCAAAGGCGCAAGTTGTGTATAATCCACACCATCAACATCCACAAAGTTCTTCGGTGTAATCGTGTTGTTAAGCAGACTTTCCGGCTCGAAAGGCTCAGTTGTCAACATAGCGGATACACGATCCAGTGCATGATACAATGATTTACGGAAGTTTTTGTTGTTTACAGCAACTTTCCAATTTTCCGGTTCATATTCTGCATCAAACTGCGGATTAAAGTTTAACGCATAGAAATACGTATAGAAGTTATTTCGAATTTGACGAAGCTGCGATTTTTTCTCTTCATCATTAAACCATTCATCAACGACTGAGGTTGGAATTTCTGCTGAATCGATTTCACCGCGCAAGAATAACTCTGGTGCAACCGTTAAAGCCTCTTTATTGTATTTATAGCGGATGCGGTCGATGAATACATTCTCTTTGTCCCAATACGTATCATTTTTTACAAGTACACGCTCATTTTGAGATTCAAATTTGTCAAGGATGAACGCCCCGTTATAAAGAGTTGTTTCTTTAGTAGTACCAAATGCTTCACCCTGCTCAGCTAAAAACTCGCCATTAACCGGGAAGAAACATACATAGTTAAGCATTGATAGGAAATAAGGTGTGGGATTTTCCATTGTATACTCTACTGTATACTCATCAATTGCCTTTACGCCTACTTCAGAGAAATCTGTAACTTCGCCATTATAGAAAGCATCGCCGTTTTTAACGACAGTTGCAATCCAAGCTGTCGAAGACTCATTTTTGGCATCAAGTACATAATTTAAGCCATCCACAAAATCTTGCGCCACAACATCTGCATACTCTTCGCCTTCATTTGTCACCCATTTCACGCCTTCGCGCAACTTGAATGTCCAAACTGTATTGTCTTCATTTACAGACCATTCTTCGGCTAAACTTGGCTGTACAATTCCATATTGATCGTATTCGATTAAGCCGTCAATCAAGTTAGCAGACATAGCAAACTCATTCGCTTCTGCTGTTTTCAAGTAATTTAAGGTCTTGATTTCCCCTGAATAAACAGTGCGATATTCTGCAACTTCTCCTCCAGAAGATTCGCCTCCTTCCTCACTACAAGCAGCTAAAACTAAAGCTGTCATTGCAGCCAAAAGCAATAACCACAACTTTCTCATAAAACCCCTCCCGTTTCTTAAATCTCTCTTTTTTTATAATGAAAATCCGATTCCAGGTTCGCTTGACATTGTTATTACCTGCCCATCAAATGTCGGGCCCCCTGTCATTGGATCATTCATACATAGTAAAGGTCCATCTAAATCCATCATGGTGATATTTTTCTGAGATGCAGCAAAATGAGCAGCAGCACTTACACTAATTTTCGTTTCCAGCATGCAGCCAACCATACACTCAATTCCGTTTGCTTCTGCAATATGGACGATTTTCAGGGCTTGATAAATTCCGCCCGTCTTCATCAACTTAATATTTATTAAATCAGCAGCACGCTTTTCAATAAGTGTGATTGCCTCCTTAGGAGAAAAGACACTCTCATCAGCTAAAATACTTGTTAGCGTATTGGCTGTTACATAACGCATTCCTTCGATGTCGCTATAGTGAACAGGTTGTTCGACTAGCTCAATATTCGTGTTGGCATCCTCAAGAGCGCCGATAATTCGTACTGCTTGCTTAGGTGTCCAGCCTTGATTAGCGTCTACACGCAAAGTGACATTTGGTCCCACTGCGTCACGAATCGCTGTAACACGTTCTACATCACCTAAAGGATCTTTACCAACTTTCACCTTTAGAATGGTGAAGCCTCTCGCTACTGCTGCCAGGCTGTCCTTGACCATCTCATCCACATCATTCACACTTATCGTGATGTCTGTGATCAATTCATTTCTATAGCCGCCTAACAGCTTATAAAGCGGAGCCTCATAACGTTTTGCCAGCAAGTCATATAGCGCCATATCAACAGCAGCTTTGGCACTTGTATTTTTATAGATACTCTTATCGATGCGCTCCATTATTTGAGCAAAATCTTCAATTTCCATTCCCATAATCGCGGGTTTTATATATTCAGTGATTGCAAAGGATATGGATGCATTTGTTTCACCCGTTATGACAGCGGTCGGAGCAGCTTCGCCAACCCCCACTTTACCGACATCTGTATGGATATAAATTGCAACATTCTGAATCTTTTCCACAGTCCTTAGTGCTGTTTTAAATGGTGTAATAAGGGGTGCTTCCACGACCCCTACCGTGATATCCGTTATTTTCATTCCATCACCTATTTATGTCAAAAACTGTAAGATACGTAAAACTTCATAATAATCATCCGTAACAAACTCTACAGTGTTATGTGCTTTAAAAGTAGCACCAGGGTAGAAGGAGTTGCGGTATGCACGTGCATGGTCACGGTAAACGATTTCTACAACAAACTGTTCGGGCAGTTTTACTTGAAGCGCTTCTCTATCAACCCTCATTGCTTCTTCTACAAGTATCTTCGTCTCTTTTATCGTAAGATTCGGACTCACATTCACAGTCGCACTACCAATACCTTCTTTAGTAGCGAAAGTGATGATATTCTCATTGATTGTTTGTATTTCTTCTGTAAGGCCTACATCTCCACTGACAAAAGCAACCGGCACTCCATGTAGACCAGCGGCATAAGTATTAATTAAAAATTCACTTGCATATTCGCCGTTTATCTTTACATCTGCATTTACAACCAATGTGTGGGCTAATGGATTTCGATGACTCCCCCCTTTACTATGGTAGCCAATGAAAATTGCTCGATCGAAGCTCTCATCAAGTCCTGCAACCATGCACATCGGGTCGCCAGTCCACCCTCGAATAACCTTGCAATTTACCGGTAAGTTTGAAATGTCAAGATTGCGGGCAGAATCATGGGCATCCTTCAGCAATATTTCTGTAGCCCCACCTGCTATGGCACCTTCTATTGCAGCTTCAACTTCCTTCGTCATTTGCTTCAAAAAAGGCTGGATATCCTGGGTATTAAGCTCAGTTTCAATCCAAGCGGTTGTACCTGTAATTCCTTCTAAATCTGCACTAATATACACTTTCATAATATCGATACTCCTTTAGTTGATGTGCCTTAATCTTCGATTCTACAGCACCATATTTTGCTTCCCCCGAATTTACACGCCTCGCCCAAGTCGCATTTCCATAGTCAAAATGCCACCACTCCTCGGAATAATTCGTAAAACCAACAGTGGTCATACAGTTATAGAGAAGACGTCTATTTTTTAATGCTTCTTCATTTTCAAAAGGATGGTGTTCGTAATAGCGGGTAGCCGATTTCACACTCATTTCATCAAATACACTTCCGAGATCCAGTGGGTTCCCTTCCAAATCTCCCAAAGTTAAATCAATAGCACCTCCGGTTAAATGGGGGGAGGTTTTAGTTGGATCCACACTTGGAAACGCAACATATTTCAGGGTTTCTTCTAAAATTTCCTCTTCCGAAAAATCTGGATGGTTCCCCTTAATCTCTTCAGAAAATAATTGGAATAAATGCTGCTGCACCTGAATTGGACGATAGCCATCATACACGATGAAACTATATTCTACAGGGAGTAAAGTTAAAGCCTCTACCAACCTTTCATATGCGTTTTGTCTTAAATAGATTGATTGTAAACTATTCGGAATTTGCTGTTCAAAATATATGGATCTTGAATATATCCTTGAATGGCTATCGGTTAAGTTGAGCAATGGCTCCTGGTTTTCGCGAATGATTGGGTGGAGCTGCACCTTAGGAAGCTCAAGCATGGGTATTGAAGAAAAAATCTTTTCTTGTATAGAAATCACCTCCGTAAAAAAACAGTATAAGAATATGAATATTTAGACTATTTCGTATTTAAAATCAAATCTATCATACTTTACATTTTTTTACTAGGTATTAAATAATATTTATGGGAATTAATTATTTCCTTAACATTATTATGTAATAATTTATTTTTACTATTTTTTGTCTCAATTGTTTGTTGTATGTGCCCCTTTTGAAGAGCGGCTTTCAGAGGATTCATATTTTAAAAAAAGTTATTCAAGGTTTTTTAATTCCTCAAATAACTGGAGTATTACTATTGTTATTGTGTAAAGTCAAATGCATGAACTGTATTTCCATTACGTCCCGTAGTTGTTCGTGCCTGTGAAAGTGAATTAATAATTGCTTCTTCTGTTGTCTCTGCAGCTGCTGCAAACAATTGGTTCATTATTGGGTGATCCTCACGCAGCTGTGTTCGACTTTCAAGTAATTCACTTGTTGTATGAGGTATGTTATGGGCAGTTGTAAAGCCAATCACAATATCCCCACTCCCATGAGAAAAATGACTTCCGATGCGTCCCAGTCCAATACCACAGCGTCTAATCACACGGGCTAATTGTCTGCTGCTTAGTGGTGCATCTGTAGCAAGAACGATAATGATTGAACCGTCATTAGGCTTATGGATCGATTCTTTCTGCGAGCTCGATATCTTATAATGTTCTTTCAAGAATTCAGTACTGGTGCCAAAATTACTTAAAACCATGCATCCTACAGTGTAGGAAATATCATCTCCTCCATCTCTCTCCACCTTCACCACCCGGGACGAGGAGCCAATCCCGCCTTTATAACCAAAGCAAACCATCCCTTTTCCTGCACCAATTGCTCCCTCTTCCGCTTTATCGCTATTTGCTTTTTGAATAGCCTCTATTGCATGTTCAGGCCTTACCGGACATGCCCTAATCGAATTCAGGTAACCATCATTACATTCACCCACAACAATATTAATGGTTCCTGTTTTGATGCCAATATCATCATTCGAGTCTAGCATATACTGGAGGGTTCCTTGCATCACTTGAGGCACACCAAAGGTATTTGTAAGCATAATCGGTGATTCAATTACACCTAGTTCATTTACTTGAACGAGCCCGGCAGATTTCCCAAAGCCATTTATTACATAACTTGCTGCGGTGACCTTATTTTGAAATAGGTTTTCACCATGCGGCAGTATAGCAGTTACGCCGGTGCAGGCATATTCCCCTTCACTTTCCAATTCATAGTCCAATGTTACATGACCAACCTTCACTCCTGCTACATCGGTAATACAATTTTTTTTGCCTGTTGGAAGCTTTCCAATATCAATACCTAAATTTCGTGCTTTATTGCTCATATGTACACTCCCTATAGTTTTCTTATCTATGTAATTCTTGAACCAAAACTGATTTCCTACCATTAAATAGGATTTAATTAGTATACTTCCACAAATCTGGGTTATCTCCTTCACAGGAACAACCTCTTAAGCATAAATATTTTTTCTAATATCCATGGCTTCAACCCTTGCCGAAGATTCTAGGATAATTGTCGAATATTCATTGTGTTTATAAGTCATAATAGGAGTGGTGATTTAACACCTACTAACATTCGATGCGGAGGGAACTTTTATGAACAATTTTCGTGAAGGCTTAATTCCTACTGTACTTGGTTCAGCTGTAACCGCTGCAGGGTATGCCATGAAACAAAAAGGATCGAACCAGATGTTGGCTAACACCATTTTCGGTTTCGGTTTGGCACACATTGTATTAGGTGCAATCGACCTGGTAGAACATCGTCGTTAGTAAAAGGAGGGCACTTCATGTGCTCTTCTTTTTTTGAACATAATTTCGAAGCTTCCAAAATACATTCCGTTAGGCGAATTTGGTTATTATTTACCATATCGTTTTAAGTCCTTCTGCATTGGTATTGAGAAGTAAAAAATTGGTACAATTATTTAAAAGTTTACTTTCTTCTAATCGATTCCGATCAGCCAAAAGTTGAACTGATTGCGAATAGAAGTTTTACACCTACTTCTCTACAAAAAAGGCTGGTGGAAAAATGCTAGATACACTGGGGAATATTTTCGGAATTGTCGTAGCCATTGCAGTCTTTTGTTTTCTCATTTATTTTGCCATATTCGTGGTTGTTCGAATCATCGCCAGTATCCTTTACTTCTTCAAATGGCGCAAGATGACACCCGCGGAACGTGCCTATGAAAAACGTATCAGAGGAAAAAAATCCAGTTCCGGCAATGCATTTGATTGGTGGGATTTTGGTTCCGACGCAGGGGGCAGTGCTGACGGCGGTGGCGGCGACGGTGGTGGCGGTGGCGGTGATTAATCTCGCCAACGTAATTAAATTAAGTTTAGGCTGATAGCACCAAGATTCCTTTTATTCAGGAATTCAAGGTGTTTTTTTATTTGCAAAACTTTTACTTCATCGTTATGGAAACAAGATGAAAAGCCCTTACTAGAATAATTGAACTTACATATGATAGTAAAAACTAGAAGCCAGAAAAGAGGTCTCACTTATGAGAAATAGGAGAATTGGTTTTTGCTATCCTGGATATCGTTATTGTGGACCTGGCTGTACGGGTCCCGGCTCCCCTATAAACCCAGTAGACGCTTGCTGTAGATTTCATGATGAATGCTATTTATATAATAGGAATAAAGGTGCTAGGAGATATTGTGATGATTTATTTAAACAATGCCTAAGCCAATATAGCTCCATGGACAATAAGCTTGGAAGAGATGCTAGATTATTCTCAAAAGCAATTAATTTGAAAAACCTTTTCTTTTAATTTCAATAAAACAATATAATAAGATGGCATGAACACTGTTCATTGTATTCATGCCTAACCCTGCCTCTAATATTACATACATTAACTAGTGGGATAGCATTCGAGATTCCCATTAATACTTCAATACAAACTCTTCTCATTTTCCCTATCTCTTTTTTATCTAATATTCTAAACATCTCGAAAATATAAATTAATGTTATACTATAGTAAAAAACAGCAAAGAAGGTCAATAAATGAAATATAGTTTTAAAAATGATTATAGCGAACTTTGCCATCCCGAACTTCTGGATGCCTTACAAAAAGCAAGTAATGAACAAAATGCTGGATATGGACTGGACAAGCATTCAGATGCTGCAAAGAACCTAATAAAAGAAAAGCTGGAATGCGATCAATGTGATATCCATTTTGTAACGGGTGGTACCCAGGCGAATGCTTCTGTCATTTCTCACATTCTCCGGCCATATGAAGCGGTGCTGTCATGCAGTACCGGCCATATCAATGTTCATGAAACCGGCGCAATAGAAGCTACTGGCCATAAGGTCTATACTCTTCCTGGAATAGATGGAAAGTTGACTGTAGCAGAAATAGAAGCAGCTCTAAAGTATCACCAGGATGAGCATATGGTAAAAATCGGGATGGTTTATATTTCTCAATCTACAGAAATAGGTACAGTTTATAATAAGGCCGAATTAAAAGCTTTATATGATTTTTGTAAAGAAAATCATCTATATTTATATATTGATGGAGCTCGCCTCTCAAGCGGTCTGGCAGCAAGTGATGTGGATTTCAATCAATTGAAGGACCTTTGTGATGTCATGTACATCGGCGGGACAAAAATTGGCATGTTGAGCGGTGAAGCAATTGTCTTCTTCAATGATCAGTTAAAATCCTATTTCAGATACCATATTAAAAACAAAGGGGCCATGCTGGCAAAAGGATATGTAGTAGGTATTCAATTTGAAGCGGCCTTTAAAGATGACCTCTATTTCAAAATGGGTCGGCACGAGAATGAGTTGGCAGGCTTTCTAAGTAACGAACTAAAAGAATTAGGGATTCCCCTTTTGAGTGAATCGCCTACCAACCAAATCTTCCCCATTTTTAGTAAGGAGCAGGTGAAGAAGCTGCAGGAACTTTATGCTTTTGAGATTTGGGAACCAATGGAAGACAAAATCGCGATACGATTTGTAACTTCATGGGCCACTACTAAAGAAGTTTGTATTGAGCTCATTGAAGATATTAAAGCACTTATCCAATAAAGGACCTGTCTTTTGGCAAAATGAAAATGCAATTTGCACCTTCGCAAATTGCATTTTTGTTTTATCTTCTTATATAACTACAGAAGATTATTCGAATTAGCTATTACCACCTGATTTCGCCCTAGACTCTTCGCTTCATAAAGAGCGCGGTCCGCTAGCTCGATTAGGTCTTCCGGATTTGCAGCCTGTTTCGGGAATCCTGCAGTTCCGCCAGAAAATGTAACAGGTTTACCTGAAGGACTTATTGTACCTTCAACCTTCCTTCTTAATTGCTCCGCAATCTCGTAAGCATCCTTAACACCTGTATCTGGCAGCAAGATAATAAACTCTTCCCCACCATAGCGACAACAAATATCCTGCTCTCTTACTGTATTCCTCATTTGGAGGGATAGGAATCTTAACACTTCATCTCCCATAGCATGTCCATAAGTATCATTAATCGATTTAAAATAATCTATATCCAACATAATAACAGCATACATTTTCCCTTGATTAGTCCAAGATTGCAATATGGTATCCAAAGATCGTCGATTCATCAATTTCGTAAGAGGATCGGTTGAATTTTCGTCCTTTAAAGTACTAACCTGTCCGTGTAAAAACGACAAGCTTTGAATCAGCGCCTTTTTAATTTGAGAAGCTTCATAGTACCAAGCATTCAATCCTTTGAGATTCCCCATTTCGCTGTCCTTAATACTATTTTCTGTAAGTGTGGCAATCTGCTGCAAAGGTTTTGTAATCTTTGTTGCTAACACTATTACGATAATAATAGAAATAAGTAAAAGTGGTATCTCGAAGTAGAAGATTGTCAGCACTTGTTTACCAACCGAATGAATCGCTATCTCTCGCGGAGTTTGTACGACAACTCCCCATTTCACCTTTTCCAATGGACTGAAACCCGCAAGCATTTCCTCATTTAACATATTTGTGACAGGCTGTGCTCCGCTCTCCCCTTGACCGATTCTTTGTACAACTTTATTTTTTGAAACGTCCTCACCTAGACGTGATTTATCAAAGTGATAAATCAATCGCCCTTTTGAATCAACTACATAGACATATGTACCATCCTGATATTGATGTTCACCTAATATAGCTTCAAAGAAATTGGATTCATGAATATAAATACTGCCAATAACACTCCCTTTATACTGTCCATCGCTGGAAAATACAGGGTAACTGACCGTGATAAGCAATTTTCCCGTTGAAGCTCTATAAGGGTCGGAAATAGTTAATTGTTGCTTTTTTAATTGCTCGATTCCTTCTTTGGAAGTAATTGTCTTTCCCTTAAGCCTGTATTGACCAGGTGCTCCTGCCAGCATTAATCCTTCCGAATTGGCAATAACGACGGAATTAAAAGAACTTTGTTGATGGAAAAGACGATTCACCTCATTATTCAATGCCTCTTCATCATCCATCTGATCCGCAATTTGCGAAGCACTATAATCAAGTATCTTGATTGAATGATCCAAAAATAAATTGGCGGTTTGGGAAAGCTTTAAAGCATAAACCCGATTTTTTTCCAGGGATTGTTCTTCTAATAAATCAATACTCCGTTGATAACTACTGTACAGACTACTTGCCACGGATAGTAGAAAGGCTAAAGATATCAACC
>NZ_JAUHTQ010000001.1 GCF_030418165.1 Ureibacillus aquaedulcis | reverse complement strand
GAAGTTGTCGAGGAGCTGGCGTTTGCAGCTGGACATCAAAAAGCGGAGCTGCTCCTTAGCTCCGCCTCAAGTGATTATGAATTTTACATTTTAAGAAATTGGTTGATTTAAATGTTCCCGCAAATCTAAAATAATTTTCTTTTCCAAGCGTGAAATATAGGACTGGGATATCCCTAAATGGTCTGCCACTTCTTTTTGTGTCATTTCTTGCTTGCCATTTAGCCCAAAACGGCATTCCATAATATAACGCTCACGTTCACTTAAACCGTTAATTGCTTGGAACATATGCTGTCGTTCAATCTTTTTCTCGACATCATTCATAATGATTTGTTCTTCCGTTCCCAGAATATCAGAAAGGAGTAGTTCATTTCCGTCTGGATCGGAATTTAAAGGCTCGTCTAATGAAACCTCACCTTTCATACGGCTTGTCTTTCTCAAATGCATCAAAATTTCATTTTCAATACATCTAGAAGCATATGTCGCCAACTTGATATTTTTTTCAGTATTGAATGTTTCAATTGCTTTAATTAAACCAATGGATCCAATGCTGATTAAATCTTCTATTGGAGTACCTGTATTATCAAATCGTCTTGCAATATAGACAACAAGACGAAGATTTCTTTCAATTAGGGTATCTCTTGCTCTCAAATCACCATTCATAAAGGCTTCAATAACTGTCATCTCTTCTTCTCTAGTTAATGGTACTGGCAATGAATCGTGCCCTCCTATATAGTACGTTCCTTTAAGACGAAACTTACTCCAAATTTTTCTGAATAGGTCAATTATCTTATTAAACAATCATTTTCCCCCTTTATGCGTAAATTTGATTAAGTGGTCCCATATAGCGGATCGTTCTATCCACTACTGTTGGGTAGCTGAATAAGCTCATGTGGCCTTACCTCTCCTACACTTCTTCATTTACTAATCACTTAGGAAGGAGATTTAGTACCCTTGCTTGGGATGAATGCTTCTCGAGTATCCCTTGTCCGAAACATCGCTGACCCTTAAACCTTCCAAAATAAAACTATGCAAGTTTTCAAAGAGTTTACTACTATCTGCTCACATAAAAGCATAATAATTTATAGTGCCAGAACGTGAAGAATCATTTGTGCGTCTTGTGGGTACCTCGCATCTTGTTTGGTGAAGACAATATACTGTTCGAATATTTCCTTCGTAGTTGCACCATTTAGTTTTAACTTATCAAATCGGAAGGCAAGTACTGTAGAGCGTTCCTGTTGGACTGTAGATAGCGTCAATACCCTCACCTTTGGATAAACATACGCAGGAAACATTTTTAGTTGATAAGGATTCTTTTCATCCCATTCCAGCAGCGCTTTGTGAAAATCATCCGGCAAATAATTCGACACTGCGGAATATGAAAGAAAATGGACCGGTTTACCACTCATGGGTTCGGTACATTCATTTCCCGTATCAATAAAGCCCTTCAAACTGTACGTTTTTTTAAATATTTCGAGGTCACAGTCTACGACAAATGAATGTTGGATTTTTGAGAGCGACATGGCTCTCCATTTCGAATGGATCGCTGTTAATACTAGAAAGGCAATGGCTGTACATAAAATAAAAAATGTAACTTCGGATTGATTTAATAAAAAGGGCAGTAAGCTTGTTAACACGCCACCCAGAAAGAAGGTAGCAAGAAAAAGTACAGTGCCTTGCTTTAACAACGCCTGGAGTCTAAAGGAAAATGCTAGTCCAATTAGTACGATGAAACTAAGTAAGGCTCCAATTAATGTCTGATAGAAAATGCTGGCAATCAGTCCACTACAAAACGCACTAAGTAGCAACCTACTCCTTTTCACATACAATCCCGTTATTTCTTGCGTAAATTTTAATAAAAAATAGTTAAATAACGTATTGTATAGTACGAGTAATTCTCCAATCATTTCAGCGTCCTCCTGTTAATAGAGTAACACCCTATGTGTTCAGAAAATGTCAAACCATCGTACAAATATGAATTTTCTTTTTGACAATATTTTTTATAAAGTGAAGTTTTTTGACACAATTTGTAGAATTTTTTATAGAGGTGAGGTAAAAGGAGAACAGAAAAGGGATTCTAATGTGATTCTTACTAATTAAATTCTAATAAAGTATTATTTGGGTGGTCGTACTAAGCACACAAGCCGCAAAGCCACCTTGCAGTGTCTCTGCGACTTGTCTTTGTGCCCATGTAAAGGTCCGCCTAAGAAAATTACAACTTCTAGAGCTTCCGGAGAAGTTTCGCAGCTTACATAGTAGGCGAATTCAACAACTTTCTACATACTATCCTCAAGAAACCTGATAAAGTAATCTTAAAAAAATACTAATTAAGCTTGTCTTGGGTGGGGGGACTTAGCACACAAGCCGCAAAGCCCCTTGCAGTGTCTCTGCAACTTGTCTAAGTGCTTATGTAAAGGTCCGCCCACGAAAATTACAACTTCTAAAGCTTCCGGAGAAGTTTCGCTGCTTACATAGTAGGCTGCAGATCCTGCATTCAACAACTTTCTATATACTAATCTTCTTTACAATTTTAGAGGGCGATTGTGACAAGTCCATACTGAATCATCTCTGATTTGTCTTGGTTGAGCATGGGATGTGACTTTTCTAACCTCATTAATCTACGCTCTGTCTTGTTAGAATCAGGATTGTGAAGCTTCCCTCTATTTCATCTTTAATCTTTCTTATTAAAAACCTGGATTATGACACTCCTACTCTTTAGTTCTTCTAGTAATTCAAAAAAGAAGCCATCTCAACTTAATGAGACGGCTTCTTTTATGTCGAATTTTATCTTACCAGGACGTATTATCGATTACGGCGGTTACGTAAGAATGTTGGAATTTCTAATACATCATCTTGTTGTTGCTGTTGTTGAACCTGTCTTTGTGGTTCTTGTTGTATCGGTTGCTCTTGAACTCGTTCACGCATCGGTGCTTGTGGCTGAGCCTGAGCTTGTCCACCACGCATAGTGCCCATTGGACGAGTACTTTGCTGGCGTTGTGGCTGTGTAAGGATATCGTCAGAGAAACCTGTTGCGATAACAGTTACGATAATTTCATCATTTAAGTTTTCATTAATTACCGAACCGAAGATCATGTTTACTTCTTCATCTGAAGCTGATGCAACGATATCGGCTGCTTCTTGTACTTCAAATAAGCTTAAATTCGATCCGCCGGTAATGTTCATGATGACACCTTTCGCACCGTCAATTGAAGTTTCAAGCAATGGACTTGAAATCGCTTTTTTCGCTGCTTCAGTTGCCCGGTTCTCACCCGTCGCAATACCGATTCCCATTAACGCAGAGCCTTTGTCGGACATGATTGTTTTAACGTCCGCAAAGTCAAGGTTGATTAAACCAGGTGTTGCGATTAAGTCTGAAATACCTTGTACCCCTTGGCGAAGTACATTATCTGCCTCACGGAACGCTTCAAGCATTGGTGTGCTTTTATCAACAATTTGCAATAATTTATCATTTGGAATAACGATTAAAGTATCGACAGCTTCTTTCATTGCTGCAATACCACCAATTGCCTGAGTTTGTCGTTTACGGCCCTCAAATGAGAATGGGCGTGTTACTACACCAACAGTCAGGGCTCCTAAATCACGTGCGATTGACGCAATAACTGGAGCAGCACCAGTACCAGTGCCTCCACCCATACCAGCTGTTACGAAAACCATATCCGCCCCACGTAGAACTTCCTCAATTTGTTCGCGGCTTTCTTCTGCTGCTTTCTTTCCTACTTCCGGGTTGGCCCCTGCACCTAGACCTCTTGTAAGCTTATTGCCAATCTGTAATCTATATTCTGCTTTTGATAGATTTAATGCTTGTGCATCCGTATTTACAGCGATAAAGTCAACACCTTGTACACCATGCTCAATCATTCTATTAACTGCGTTATTACCGCCACCGCCGACACCAATTACCTTGATGTTAGCCAGTTGGTCTATATTCGTATCAAATTCTAACATAGTTTCTCCTCCTGCCACACTAATCTCGAATTATTATTCAAAGAACTTATCGAAAAGTTTCTTAGCTTTATTGATTACGCTTGTTTTGTTTGTATTGTTGCTTTCTTTTTCCACAGTGTTGGATGTTTTTTTAGGAGGCGGTGTTCCAGCACCAACTGATGCATATGCAGGTGCCTGGACTGGACCTCTGCCATAGAAATCATCCTCTGAATGTGCATAGCGTATTAACCCTACAGCAGTTGTATAAGTCGATTCACGAACTCCTATATAGTCAGGAGTATAAATTCTTACACGTGTTTGCATAACTTGGCGAGCAAGTTGTGCAATACCCTCCAGTTGAGCAACACCACCTGTAAGGACTACTCCACCAGGCAAATCGCGAACTCCTAAACGAGCTAATTCATCTAAGACTAGTTCGAATAATTCTTCAAGACGGACACCGATAATTTCCGATATAAACTTTTGGCTGTATTGATCCATAGCATCTGTTCCCGACACTGGCACTTCAAAAATTTCATCGTCCGAAGCATCTTCATAAAAGGCATGTCCAAACTGTTTCTTTATAATTTCCGCTTGTTCCGTTGGTGTTTTAAGTACAATTGATAAATCTTTTGTTATATGTTCGCCACCAACAGGAATAACTCCTGTTCGTGTTAGTAAACCTTCTTCAAAAACCGCCACTGTTGTTGAACCGCCACCTAGATCGATAAAGGCAGTTCCTTGGTTCTTCTCGTCTTCAGTCAAAGCGAAGAATCCAGCAGCCAATGGTTGTAGATAGATTTCTCTAATTTGCAGACCAGCTCGTTCCACACATCGCAAAACATTATGGACTAAAGTCTTTGAAGTTGTAATCATTGTAGCATCCATTTCTAGGCGAATACCAATCATACCTCGCGGATCTTTAATTTCATCTAGATTATCAACTATGAACTGACGAGGGATTATATTGACAAGCTCTCTTTCAGGCGGAATTGACATCACTTGTGCGGATTCAATTACTCTGTCTAGATCTTCATCAGTAATTTCACGGTTTTCGCTGTTTACAGCTACTACTCCTTTTACTGGCTGAAGTGTTGTTTGATTTGCGGGTATACCAAGTACTACTTCGTTTATTTTAATTCCTGTCATGCGTTCTGCTTGTTCAATTGCTTTTTTAATGGATTGCACAGTAGCATCTATATCAACGATTGCGCCTTTACGTATACCGTTGGATTTTACATTACCAACACCAATTACGTGCAATTGGTTATCTGTAATCTCTCCTATCAAAACTTTAATAGAAGATGAACCAATATCAAGTGATATATAAATATCCTGGTGATTCATCATTCCGCACCTCCTTCGTTTCCTACTATATTTTATTCTATTGTAATTGCAAAGTAATGTCTAAATAAAATCATATACAAGATTTAATTTTACAGCTATTATACTGTATTTTCATCCTTTTTTATATGTCTCTCTTCCCATTTTGATATCAAAATTCGTCGAATGACTGCAATATTTTGGAATAGTCGGACACCAAAGGCGAAAATGGCAGCCAAATACAGGTCAACACCTAAATGAACGCCCAAAAATGCTAGTCCAGCTGCAAGTGCGATGTTAAAGAAAAACCCCGATACAAAAACTTTATCGTCATACACTTGCTGAAGGTTTGCACGAATCCCGCCAAATAAAGTATCCAAAGCTGCCAAAACTGCTATGGATAAATAATTTTCATAAATGGCAGGGATTTGTATATCGGTTAATAATCCTAAACCCAAGCCTAATATCAGTCCTAATAATGGTAACCACATAGTTAGTCCCCTTCGCTGTTTTCAACTAAGTAATCTGTTGATAATGGTCCGTCAAATTCGCTAATGTTAATATTTTTTTGTGCTTCATTTATGCTTAAGTTTAGGTTATCCAAGTAAAAATCGTCCCTGAAAGTTGAAGCGTATAAGTAACCATATAGCTTTTCAGCTTTTTCGAAGGTTTCAGTTATAATCTTTATCGTAATATTCGTCTCATCAATGGAGACGCCATTGACGGTTGTTACACCATTGATATCTCGAATAGCTGACCGATTTGTAAGGCGCTGCCCATCTATCTCAATAAAAAGGCCATCATAGCGGTAAATTTCATTTACCAATCGAATTAATAAATCAGGCGAAATGGGTTCAATTTCATAACCAAACTGCACTAATTCCATGGCTGGAGAAATGTTAAGTACCAATCCCGGTCCATTTACAGGCAATAAGCCAAATTCACGTTTAAGATCATCCACCGTCTTATTAAGTAGAATAGCTTGATTTTCAGCATCTTCGTCTTCATATTGTTCGATAGAGTTATTATAGGTAGCTATTTCCGATAACAACTTCGAGTGATGTTCTTTTTCTTCGGATAATTCCTGCCTAATAGCCCAAATATCTCGTGTGTCCCGTGCTGTAGGATTTTGTACTGTATTATATTGAACAGCAATCATAAGACCTACAATAAATGAGATAACCGTTATTTGGGTAACTATTCTTTTCTTCATTGGTTCCCCTCCTAAACGCTGTAGGCTTGTCCTCGAATAAAGCTATGTCTCATCACTTATTGAAGTCATTTTAATAAGATCTTTTTCCTCGATCGTTACAACAATATTATCATTTAGTAATTGGTCAAATACTCCTCCGACAATTTTTAAGGATGATACAAGTGTTTTCGAATCTCCAACTGCTTCTATCACGAATGGCGCCGGGTATTGTTTCCCGTCAATTGTAATTACAGGACCATTACATCTGATATATGAATTCGATTTTAACCTTTGTCCATTGATTGAGATGCTTTCAGCCCCTGAAATCTTCAACTCATTGATTACAGAGAAAACATGGCTTTCATGCACAATGTATTCATTCGGATTTGTGGAATTCGGATTATACTCATTGTCTTTTAAAGTAACCTGGATTCCTGGCCCTTGCGCTGGAATTGTTCCAAGCATCAATCGCAAGTTCTCCGCTTCCTCAAGTAAATGCTCATATTCATCTTCATCTTTAGCAAAGGATCTTTCGTAATCTCTAAGCTGATCTTGCAGGTCTTTTAATTCTTCCGCTAATTCCTTGTTTCTTTCCTGTTGTTCGATTAAATCCTCACGATAAGATTCTTCTTGTTCAACATAGGAATTATTAATTTTCTCATGATTTTTTGTTAATTTATATGAGTAGCCAATAATAATCCCCGTTGCGATGCATACAATTAGTATGATGAGCTGCTTTCTTGTAAATTTGCTGTTTTTTTTAGTTTGAAGTGGTTTCTTCATCATCCATCACTTCCTGTTCTTCGGTCACCGCTTCTTCTAATTCATCCGTATTTAAATCAAATTCTGCATACTCGTCTTTAAAGGATTTGTAATAAGAACCAACCTCGATATCAATTATCCCTTTTTCACTCGAACCGGCACTTTCAATCTGAGCTACAATAGAAGGATAATAATTTAACTTCTCAGCTAATGTAGTAACCTCGGCTCGCACCTCATATCCATCATTCATAAACAATGTAACGGCAAAAGGGTCGGCACTGGTAGGAGTCGAATTAATTTGCGATATTAATGATAAAACCGTTGAATCCAGCTTTGCAAGTTCTTCCAATAATCTTTTTCTCAACTTTTCATCTTTGAACTCCAGAAATAACGGGGCGTCAATCGGCTCTATGCTGCTGGCTTCTTTAAAAACGTCCCCATTTTCCAGCATAGGGTATAGCTCATTTTCAAGAGAAATGTACGCTACCTTTTGCCATTCTTTCACTTCAATTCTGACGGTTGTTAACCACTTTCTTTTTACTGTAACATCTTTTACCCAGTGTTCTTTACTTAATTGGTCCTTTACATCTGTTACTTTAAATCCCCACATCGAATCTCCCGTTTGTAAAGTGGATTGTTCTCTATAAAAATCCGCATCTACCAACTCGGCGCCAATCACTTCGACTTTTTTGATTTCGCTATATGGAGATTGAAAGTAAAGGAGTAAAAATAGTGTTACCAAGAATAATATGATTAGGAAGATAAATTTAAAATTTGTTCTTTTTCTTCTTTTTTCTCTAAGGGTTGGGATCCGTTCTTCAATATCGATTATTTTATCCATATTTTTACTCCTCCTTTCCTCCATTATTATTCATTTCTTTGATACCATCCTTGGACTAAAGGAATTACGTAGTGTCAGTATGATTGGCAAAGCTTATTATAATGGCTACAACAAACCATATAATCATGAGTGACGTACCGCCATAACTAATAAATGGCAAAGTTACTCCAGTTACGGGAATCAAGCCAATAACAACGCCAATATTCAAGGCAGCTTGGAATCCAACCATCCCAACTAATGCGGAAATAGCATAAAAATCGGAACTTTTCAGTGATTGAATAGCCAGTCCACAGCCGGAATAAATAAAAACAGCAAAGAGAGCCAACACAACACAGCCACCGAGAAATCCAATTTCCTCTAAAATGATAGAGAAGATGAAGTCATTCTGCGGCTCCGGTAAATATAGAAACTTTTGGCGGCTTTCTTGGAAACCATGTCCGAGCAACCCTGCAGGTCCGATAGCCAGCAAAGATTGCACAGCCTGGAATCCGCTTACTAACGGATCCGCCCAGGGATTGATAAAAGCTTCAATCCGTTTCAATCGATATGGAGCCGAGGCTATTAAAGCAACCAAGCCTACTATTCCAAGTACGATAAAACCCACATATAATTTGATGGGATATTTCGCAATAAAGAGTAAAATAAATGCCGCTACCACCAAGATAAACACGGACCCAAAATCAGGCTGCAGCATGATTAGCCCACACGGAATGATAATAATCAAAAAATGCTTGATTTGAACAACACGTTCATCATTTCTTACTTTGCTAAGCAAAAAACTCAAATACATTAAAGTTGTAATTTTAACGAGCTCCGCTGGTTGAATCGTTAAGGGACCGAGCCCAATCCAGCTCTGTGAACCATTTCGTTCAAGACCGATACCCGGAATCAATACTAGGATCAATAACAAGATCGAGAATACATAAAGTGCTACCCAGGTCTTTTCCTGTGTAAAAAGCGGCATGTTTGTAACAATCAAAAATACGACGATAGCTAAAATTAAGTATATAGTTTGCTTTATATAGAAAGGCAGTTCATCCGCATAGTGAATTGAACTCCAATATGTACCGGCAGAATAAATGAAAATGACTCCAAATAATGACAGCGCGATTGCAGAAAATATAAAGAGCCTCTTATACGTAAACTTCAGCTAAGGCATCCTTTCTTATTAAATACTCAAAAAAGTACCGTGCTTAGAGGTCTTACCCTAAGCACAAGAATATGGTCATTTTACTAAAATAAGCCATAAATTTATTCAAGCTTCATGACGGCATCAATGAATAAGTCCCCTCGAATTTCAAAGCTTTTGTACTGATCCCAGCTTGCACAAGCAGGAGATAATAAGATAACATCCCCGCTTTTGGAAATAGGAGCTGCTTTAGCCACGGCATCTTCCACATTCTCTGCCAATACCGTTTCCCCTACTCCACAGCTTTGCGCAAATTCAATAAATCTCTCTGCAGTCTGTCCGAAGGCAACTACACTTTTAACATTTCTCATAGATGAGCGAAGCTCTTCAAAGGAGTGACCGCGATCCAACCCACCAGCCAGTAGAACTGTTGGCTGTGTAAAAGCTTCTAGAGCAACTTTTGTCGCCAGGGTATTTGTTGCTTTGGAGTCATTATAAATTTTTCGTCCGTTCCACTCACGGACAAATTGTGTACGATGGCGGACTCCCGTAAATGTTTTTAATACTTCCTCCAATGCTTCCTTTTCACAACCATACAAAATACATGCAGCAAGTGCAGCCAAAATATTTTCTAAGTTATGTTTCCCTGGTAAGGCAATATTTAATCTTTCTAAATAGGCTTCACCCTGCCAATAAATCGTTGTCTCATCTGCACTGATTCCCTCATTGGAACGCCCGCTTGAACTAAATGGGATTTTTATGGCCTTGGATTTAGCAGCATATTGCTTCACTATTTCCTGGTCGGCATTATAAATGAACCAATCTGTTTCATCTTGATTTTTTGTAATGTTGAATTTAGCCTCTGCGTAATCCTCAAATGTACCATGATAATCTAAATGGGCATCATAAAGGTTTGTTAAAATGGCGATTCTTGGTTTGAAATCAATTGTCCCCATCAATTGGAATGAGGATAATTCTGTAACAATGACATTTTCTTTAGTTGCACCGGCAGCAACCCCACAGGCAACGGTCCCAATATTCCCGGCAATTAATGGATTTTTCCCTCCACTATTCAACATCTCAAATAGTAAAGTAGTCGTCGTGGTCTTGCCATTTGTTCCTGTAATCCCGATAATTGGCGCCTCACTAACTAAATAGGCAAGCTCCACTTCTGTAATCACCTGTATGCCTCGTTTTACCGCATCATCAACGATAGGATTTGTATATGGGATACCGGGGTTTTTAACCAGCAACTCGAATCCTTCATCGAGTAAATCTTCGGGATGTCGTCCACAAATAACTGTAATTCCTTTTTCCAGTAAGCTTTGTGCCTGTGGATTCTCATCAAATGGCTTTGAATCATTCACTGTAACGAAAGCACCCAACTGATGGAGCAGCTCTGCTGCTGCTACACCACTTTTTGCTAAACCTAGAACCAAGACTTTTTTATGTTGTAATTTTGTATATTTAATCATAGGAATGCCTCCGATACTACTGCGATTAATGCCACAACTACTGCTGTTGACCAAAAGACGCTTACAACTTTACGCTCAGACCAACCAGACAATTCAAAATGGTGATGGATTGGACTCATTTTAAAAATGCGTTTCCCCCGTAATTTAAAACTCGCTACCTGCAGGATAACCGATAATGTTTCGATAACAAAAACTAATCCTACTAATAATAGAAGCAACTCGGCTTTTACAAGAACGGATACAAGTGCAAGGGATCCACCTAAAGCAAGGGATCCCGTATCACCCATAAACACCTTTGCAGGATTTGCATTGAAAATCAAAAACCCTAAAAGTGCACCCGTTACTGCAAATGTAAATAATGCTACATCGGCTTGTTCATTAAATAATGCGATTACTCCGAATGCTGTAAACGCAATTGATGCTGTCCCAGCAACAAGCCCATCCAGTCCATCCGTCAAATTAACCGCATTTGAGAAGCCGACCAACCAGAAAATTAAAAATCCGACATATAATATTCCTAAATCAACCGACCAATCGGTGAATGGTACACTAATTGACGTATCGAAAGAACCAAGTCGCAATAATAGAAATGCTGCGATGGAGATGATAATTTGACCAATTAACTTTTGCAGGGATGTTAATCCTAAATTTCGTTTCAAAATTACTTTAATGCCGTCATCTAAAAATCCAATCAAACCAAATCCAGCTAAGACTAGTATGATCACGACAGTTTGCGTCGTAAATATGTCAGACATATTTCCAACAATTACCGTTGTAGCAATTATCGAAATTAAAAAAATTATGCCCCCCATCGTTGGAGTTCCAGCTTTTTTCATATGTGATTGTGGACCTTCTTCCCGAATACTCTGTCCAAACTTCAATCGACGAAGTATCGGGATGAATATCGGTGCTAAAACCACAGAAACGATAAATGAAATTGCTAGAATGGTTATTGTTGTTGTGATTGTCATGTTAGATCTCCTCTAATTTCTGTTCATTCTTCTTTAGTACTACTCTAAAATCTATGTTCAGCATTTAAACTAAGAAGTTAATAATTAATTTTTTTCATCTAGATAAAGATGTATTGTGCCATCTTGTTCAAGTATATTGTCCGGTTCAGGCAATTGTGCTTTTATAATTGTCCCTTCTCCGTGCAGCTCCATTTTAAATGGATACTGCAATTTCGCCAATTCATCTACGGAATAGCCAACCAAATTAGGTACTCGGTCAGTTATTGGATCTCCCCAACGATATTGCTTTTCCATCTGGCCTTCACGATTTACTTCAATTCCGACTGTAGGTGCAATATCCTCAATAATTTGTCCAACGATTGGCGCAGCAATCGTACTACCAAAAACAGTAGCGCTTTTTGGATTATCGATCGCCACATAAACTACGACTTCCGGGTTATCTGCTGGAGCAAATCCTATAAATGATACGATATACTCACCATCTTTATAGCGGCCATCCACTGCTTTTTGTGCCGTTCCTGTTTTACCCCCGATTCGAAGACCATCCCGAAAAGCTTGTCTACCAGAACCATTGGCAACAACCGATTCCAAGGCTCTCCGAACTTCTGCTGATGTTTCTTCACTTATTACCGTACTCTTCATTTCCGGCTTCGTTTCAGAAATTGTCTTGCCGGTTTCGGGATCGACGACTCTTGATACCACATAAGGCGTATATAACTTGCCGCCATTTACGGCAGCAGCTACTGCTTGAACCTGTTGGATTGGAGTAACAGCAATCCCTTGACCAAAGGAGGTTGTAGCGTGTTCGACGGGACCAAAGTTTTCTTCAGAAAAAAGAATTCCCGATGCTTCCCCTGGAATATTGGAGCCAGTAGGTTTACCAAAGCCAAAATCTTTTATATATTGTAAAAGCTTCTCAGAACCAACTCGCTGCCCAAGCTCAATAAAGCCTGGATTACAGGAATTTTCTACGACTTGCAAAAACGTTTCTTGACCATGCCCCTCCCGCTTCCAACAACGTAAGCGGGTATCTTCCACCATAGTATATCCCTTGTCAAAAAATGTATCTTTATCTAAATCTACAACTTTTTCTTCAAGTGCTGCACTTAATGTAATAATTTTGAATGTAGACCCAGGCTCATAGGTCATCCAAACGGGCAAATTTCGGTTATAGATTGATTGATCTACATCAGTAAAATTAGCGGGATCATATGTAGGATAAGAAGATAATCCTAATATTTCACCAGTATTAACATTCATGGCGATTGCTAATGCTTGATCCGCATCATATTTTTCCATGGCTTGCGATAATTCTCTTTCGACAACCTTTTGGACTTCCAAATCAATCGTTAACTCTACAGTTGCACCTTGATCTCCCTCACGCCATTCATCATCCACATGAGGCAAGGAATTCCCTTGTGCATCGGTATAGAGTCGAATTGCTGCTTGCTTGGAAGTTAATACTTTATCATATTGATATTCAATACCTGCAAGCCCTTGTGTGTCGTAGCCGGTAAATCCTATAAATCGTGATAATAAGTCTCCATAAGGATAATGTCTGATATAATCGGCACCGCTATATAGCCCGCCTATTTTGAGACTTTGAATTTTAACTGCTTGTTCGTACGTAATATTTTTTTCAAGTTTAACTAAATATTCTCGTGTGTTCATTTTCTCATACAACTTTTGTGCATCAAGACCTAATACTGAAGCAATTTGCTTTGCCGCTTCTTCAATATTATCGTTCTGTGCAGGCATAAAATAAAGAGTTGGGGCTAATTTATTTGTAACAATGACTTCCCCATTACGGTCCAGGATTTCCCCTCTTTCTGAAGCAAAAGGAATCTCCCGATCCCAGTTTTCTTTCGCCAGTTTTGTCAGCTCATCATGCTGAATGACTTGTACATAAAATAACCGGATAACAACAGCGATACCAAAAAGAATAAACCCATAAACAATTAACTTTAAGCGATTTTTTGAAATGGTAGAAATCCACTTCATCTACTATTCACACCTCGTTTTTAACAAAGTATGAATTAAAAGCAATTTCTATTCGGATGATTTAGCCAAAATCGCCCAACTTTACTTCGCAAAAATCTATCGTAATTTTGCAAAATAAAGTTAATCTTGCGGTAACTCTTCTCCTTCAGCAGGAGTTTCTTCAACAGGCGGTGAAGAATAAATCTCTTCCGGTGTCCTTAATTGCACAACAATCGGGGAACCTTTTTCAATTATTGTATTAGCGGATACACTTTGACTTTCAACATATCCTTCTCCTACTATTTCGATCGTCAGCCCAGACATCATTTTATAAGCCAATAGATTTCTTAGGGACCAATTTTCGAATGAAGGCAAAGTAATTGACCCTTCCGTTTTCAAAAAGACAATACTTCCCTTGGTCATTGATAGGTCTTTTTCGGGATATTGAGCAATAATCTTGCCGCCATCTCCAATCACTACTGGTGTAACACCTTGGTTCATTAACTCCGTTTGAACGTTTTCAGCATTTTCACCAACATAATCCTTCATCGTTGTTTTTTCTGCTTCTGCAACATCTTCAGGATTGATGTTTAAATACTTCAGGCTATTTTGCATGACAGAAGTAAACACTTCCGAGACAGGTTGAGAGCCGACTTCCGTCACTTCTAGTTTAGGTTGTTTTACGGCAACATAGACAATTAATTGTGGATCATCCGCAGGAGCCATTCCTAGAAATGAATATAAATAATTATTCTTATTACCAGTCAAGTATCTGCCGGACCCATCTGATCTTGGAATATATGCTGTACCGGTTTTCCCGGCTACTTCATAGCCCTCAATGGCAAAACCCTTAGCAGTTCCAGCTTCCGAAGTAACGGTAGAAGCTAAAATTTCACGTACTTGCTTTGCTGTCTCTTTCGATACGGGCTTTCCTTTGACAGTTGGTTTCTCGTCCTTAATCACTTCACCTGTGGAGGAATCTACGATTTTATCAATCACAAATGGCTGCATCATTTCACCATCATTCGCAATTGCCGTCATTGCTTGAACAAGCTGAATGGGTGTTACTGTAGATCCTTGTCCATAGGACGTTGTGACATAGTTAATCGGCCATTTTGTTAGTAAGGTACCTGATGCTTCACCAGGTAAATCAATACCCGTCTTTTCTCCAAATCCAAATTTTTTAAAGTAATCAATCAAAGTATCATTGCCGATATATTCTAGCATATTTGCCATAGCGGTGTTCGATGAACGTTGGAATCCTTCTAAATACGTAATCGGCCCCCACCCATTCAAATTATGGTCTCGAATAGTCCTGTCCATCAAGGTATAAGAACCTGACTGATAAATAGCATTTGGATGCCAATTATCTGTTTCTATCGCTGTTGCTAGAGTAAAAGTTTTCATGGTAGATCCGGGTTCAATTACCGACTCAATGATATTGTTATTCCATGAATCAAGCCCTTCCCTTGTATCCGGATCAAAGGTTGGGCGCTGGGACATTGCTAAAATTTCGCCTGTTTTTGCGTCCGCAACTACTGCTACCATCGATTCCGGATCGTATTCTTTATAAACATTCGTCATTGACTCTTCCAAGAAGTTTTGAATCGTTTTATCCAGAGTCAGATAGATATTATCCCCGTTCTCTGCAGGTGTTACCATTTTTTCGCTATTGGGAAGCAAGTATCCAAATATATCACTCTCGTATTGCATTGAGCCATCCTTACCTGTCAACTCTTTATTGTACGTATATTCCAATCCCATTTTCCCAACTGTTTTAAAACTGCCATCCTCTTGTTCTTCCTTTAGTGCAAAGCCGATTAAATGCGATGCAAAGGGACCATTTGGATAGTACCGTTTTGAGTCGCTTACAAAGGTAATCCCCTCAAGTTTTTCATTTTTAATGGCGGTCATTACCTCATGGCTTATACTGCGACCGGCAACGCCAAATTCAACCTGGTAGGGTGTTCTGCCGTCACTGAGTTTTTTGGTTAAGATTTTATGAATCTCTGACTCTTCCATCGGTATATATTTTGCCAACACTTTAGCCGTTTTTTCAGGATCTACTACATGTCTTGGTTTATCAGAATCCGTAGTTGCTTCAGGGTTTACAACGGCAACCAGCCGATAACTTAATGTATCCTCCGCAATTACCCCGCCATTGCGGTCCAAGATTTTACCGCGTTCGGCGCTTAGGACAGCTTCTTTCCCATAAAGTGCTGCTGCTTTAGCTTCTAATTGCTGTCCCTTTACTTCACCAGTAGACTGAATGTAAAAAATGCGGATAAATAATGCAAAAAAGAGCCCTCCATAAATAACTAACATTAGAAAGGCTCCCCATTGGAATCGAAATCTCTTTTTTTTCATTCTCCCGGCACTACCTTCACATTTTTCTCATTAAGTGTTAAACCGAGTTCTTTTGCTTTCTCCCAGATTCTTTCATAGGTTGATAGCTCACTTACTTGAACTTTTAAATTCACATTTTGTTTTTCGATTTCTGTAATCTCTGATTCGATCTGTTGTATATCCATGGTTGTTTGCTGAATTGAACTTTGTTTATGTAGTATAGTAACTGCTAGAACTGCAACCATGACTACAAAAGCTATATAGAGCATTTTCTCTTTTGCTGTAATTATCGATTTCTTTCTTTTGCTACTTTGTTGTTTAACTTGTTGTTGTTCGGGATTTACAGGTTGGCTAATATAGGAATTTTGCCTAGCTCGTACCGCCATTTTATCGTCATCCTTTCTCGTTTATTTTCTCGGCAATTCTAAGTTTTGCTGATCGTGAACGATTATTTTTTTCAAGTTCCTCATCTGTTGGTACAATCGGCTTTCTTGTAACTAATTTTAGTGTAGGCTTGTACTCATCAGGAACTACCGGTAACCCTGGCGGCAATTCTGGAAGTGATGAAGCCTCTTTAAAAATAGATTTTGTCAAACGGTCCTCTAACGAATGGAATGTAATAACGCTAATTCTTCCGCCCACTTTTAACAACTTAAGTGCATCCACTAATGAATCTTCTGCAGCACCCAATTCATCATTTACTGCAATACGAATTGCTTGAAATACTCTTTTCGCTGGATGCCCGCCTTTTCTGCGAGCCGGCGCAGGGATTCCTTCTTTAATTAGTTCGACCAGTTGCCCAGTCGTTTCAATTGGTGCATTTTTTCTTGCTTCTTCGATTTTGCGTGCAATTTGCTTAGAGAATTTTTCTTCTCCATAACGGAAAAAAATACGTACTAAATCTTCGTATGCCCATTCATTCACCACATGGAAAGCAGAAAGGGGTGCTGTTTGGTCCATACGCATATCTAAAGGTGCATCATGATGATAACTAAATCCTCGCTCTGGTGTATCCAATTGTGGCGAAGAGACACCTAAGTCATATAGAATGCCATCAATTTTTTGAATATTAATTTTTTGCAATTCTTCTTTTACATTACGGAAATTCGAATGAACGAAAGTCACTCGATCTAAATAATCTGCTAAACGTACTTTTGCATTTTCAATTGCTGTCGTATCTTGGTCGAAACAAATAAGTCGACCTTCTGATGATAATTGCTGTACTAAGTATTCGCTATGCCCAGCGCCACCTAATGTACAATCCACATAGATTCCCTGCGGATTGATGTTCAGTCCATCAACAGTTTCTTTTAATAATACGGTTGTGTGATCGAACATTAACCATTACTCCTTCTTGGCGGCAACTTTTCTAGAAGTCAAAGCCAATCAAATTTTCTGCTATTTCATTAAAAGAATCCTCAGCTTCGTTGAAATATGATTCCCAAGATTCCTTAGCCCAAATTTCAATTTTACTTGATACACCTAAAACTACGCATTCTTTTTCAAGTTTTGCATACGCAGCTAAAGTGGATGGGATATTAATTCTACCTTGCTTGTCTATTTCAACTTCTGTTGCTCCAGAAAAGAAGAACCTCGCAAACGCGCGGGCATCTTTTTTTGTCATTGGTAATTCCTTTAATTTTTCCTCGAGTTTTCGCCATTCATCCATAGGATATCCAAATAAACAGTTATCAAGTCCGCGTGTTATGACAAAAGTATTCCCTAAATCTTCACGAAATTTGGAAGGTATAATAAGGCGTCCTTTTGCATCAACGGAATGTTGATATTCTCCCATGAACATGCTACTCACCCCACTTTAGTAAATAATGTACCACATTCCCCCACTTTCCTCCACACATTTAAAGAGATTGTTAACTACTTTTTACAATTTGTGTATATAGTACTTTTCTACACTATTTAAGCTGTGTAATTTGGCACAAAAAAGAAGTCATCTCTTTTTGAGACGACTTCTTTTAGTGCACCGAAAGCTCTATACAAAGGGCTCCAACATGCATTATAGGTATAATTACTCAAACACATTAAACTCGTACTACAAATATTACAGATGGATTACATAGTGCTTATTTGCAATTTCCAATGGAAGTGAACATAAATCCTGAATTAGTGTTGGTCCATAGTAATTCATATATTGGAAAGGATTATAGACCCGCTCTTGCAGACTGTCGTTTGGATAGATTTCCAGTTGCAGCAGTTCAAATTGACGAATCGTTTTATCATGCTTGATCAATACTTGCTGCTCAATCTTCCTGCTTAAATACTCAAACTGTTTTTCATGATACTGTTTATTTTTGTCTACCAGCGCTTGAAGTTCAATGTTTTGTGTTTCCAAGTGCGCCTCCAGCTTTTTATATTGCTCTTTCACAAGCAAGTTCAAAGTCTCTAGTTGCTGTCTCGCTTCAGTATCCTGTACACTGTCGATATACTTTGATTTCAATGACTTTGCTTTGCCATTAATAATATCTAGAATCGATAATTGGTATGTAGAAAGAAGCTGATCAATTTTTCGTTCTACCAGCGTAATATTCAATCTTGGTGCCAAAATAGGCATTTTTAAATCCAGAACATGGAAGGCATCCTTCAACGTCGCCCAATAAGCTAATTCACCTGGCCCACCAACAAAAGCCAATACCGGTATCATCATCTCTTGCATAAGAGGTCTGGTTACTACATTATTGCTCAACTTTTCCGGATTGTTTTTTGCAACCTCTACTAGCTGCTCCCTGGATAATTGAATAAACCCGCTAGCATCCTGGTAGAAATTCTCGCTTCTTTCCAATAAAAAACGTTCGCCTTCTTGTACATAAAAAAGATTTGCATTCTCGAGACTGGCATCGATTGGATTGCCAAACCCAGCCCCGCTTAGAAGTTTCTCCTTTTCAACAACCACTTTTGCTATTTGCTCATTGTTCTCGATTATTTTGACAAATGAATCTGATTCGAGTCCCCTAAAAGGCTCGTACGCTGCATCAATCATTAATAAACCTTCCGTATTGAACAAATCATTCATTAAACGCGCAAAAAAGTCGGTAAAGGTTTCACTTTCTTCCAGTTCTTTTATACAATCTTTATATAGATCATGGGTATATTCAGTTTCACCATAGTCTATGAAAATTGTGCTTATTAAGCTTTTTAATTCTTCCTTATTAATGCGTGTTGTCGAAGCCATCGTTTTTAATTTAGAACGCTCACTATATGAACGTTTCTTAATAGAACCGTTAACAATCGTAAAGGTATGATTGATCTCATCCAAGTCATGGTCCTCTCCGGCAATCCAGAAAATCGGAACAACTTTTTCTCCTAATTTTACGCTCTGCTCTTTCGCTAATAAAATAACCGAAATGGCTTTGTGTACAGAATACAAGGGACCAGTTAAAATCCCGGCTTGTTGCCCTCCGACCACAGCTACCGAGCCATTTGCCAGAGCTGTTAAATTTTCTTCTACTTTTTTAGAAATACCAAACGGTTCCATATATTGACGAATAACATTACTCAGCTCTTTGCTATAATAATGCTTTGATTTTAGGTAATCATGGCGAGTTTTAAAAGCTACATCATCATATTTATAGTCAAAAAATGAAAGTAATTGCTCACTACCCGACCAATAATCAGCCAGCAATTTATTGTTAACTGGTATTTCAATATGCTCCAGCCTCATAAAAAAAATCTCCTCTACTCTACGAACAGTTTTAAATCTTGTTCTCATTTCTATCTAATTTGAAGTTTTTATCTCATTCCTTATTGTAAGGTATCGAACTTCTACTTCAAAAGAAAATGCTTAAATCAGCTAAATGCATACTCAATTATACTTTGAATCAAACCAACAATCCATATAACAAGAAACGCGGTTGTTAATAATATAAAGTATAGTCTCCATACCTTCTTAAATAAACGCAGAACCTCAATCTCTTTTTTTGTACGCCAATCTATGTATGTAAAAATAATTGCTATAACAATTGCAATCACAAAAACAAGTACATTATAATTTTTTTCCCATAAACTTGATATTGAAAGAGGTACCGAGAAAAACATTACAATTGTCGTTGCATCACTTGCAAGCCCGAATGATTTCGCCTTACTTTTTTTCTGTTTTCGAGCTATAAAATAGGTGATAAGAAATAAAATAATAGGAAAAAAGATAATGATGCTCATTGTATATTGAATCAGGATTTTCACATTTTCTCACCGCTTCCTTCCTTTGCTAGTACTAGTAAATACAACGTTTCCAACATTGGTAATCTCCCACCGTTTTTCGCTGCTTTTTTTAAAACAGCCCCAACAATTGTTTCGATTTCCGTTGGTCTGAAGTTCAATATATCCCCTAACATCGAAGAGGTATTTGCAGCTGTTCTCCGGCAGAGATTCTCAATATCATCAAAGGAAATTCGGGCCATTTCTTTTGGGAATGCCACCATTAACTCTTTATATAAGTTCTTAAGAAGCCGATAAGTGCCTGGATTTTCAACCAACACCCCGTTCGTCACCTCTAAAATAGAAGTTAATGGATTAATAAAACAATTTAATAATGCCTTCTCAAATAGCATGCTTTCTGGACTCTCTACAAATTCTACCTTGAATAACGGGTTAGGACTCTCCAAAAAGAGAGCAAATGGTTGGACTTCCCCTTTTTCAACAGCAATTTTTAGAACACCCTGCCCACGATGATGGACCGTTCGATCATTTTCACGTTCGGCCCCGAATTGGCATGAACCAAAAGCTATTTTTTGTTGTGGTAAGGTAATAGCTTCCTCTAGGTGTGCTAGACCGTTTTGCAGGAAAAGGAGCGGGATTGAAGGATCTAAATTATGTAATGTCTCATAAACTTGTGTAAGTTGTATATATTTGACTGCTATGATGATCAGAGTATTCGAAGGAATACTCGGGAAGTCGGTGCTGCTATTGATTTTAAAGCTAGTGGTTGTGCCATCCAAGTTTTTCCGTAAAAGCCCTTTTTGGTTAAGGATTCTTGCCTGTTCTTCTCTGCGAGTGACTAGAGTAACTCTATCATTAAATTCCGATAAAAAGCTAGCTATGAGCATTCCTACAGAACCAGCGCCCAGTACCACAATTTCCATCAATTCACCCTCCCCTGTACTTTAATCTATTGATTTTTCCGTATGTCCAACTTCCAAAAATGCATAACGAAAATTAAAGGTCTACCAAATGGCAGACCTTGTCATATTAATTTTTAATTATAATGGATATACCAAGTATTTACGATATGTTTGATGAAAATTGTTCCCTGTTTAGGCATATTTTAAAATCCGACCACACCATTTAAAGAATAAGATCAAAAAATATTAAAACAGTCGGATAAAATAATAACACAATGCATCACGAATACATCAAAATAATCATGCATTTTTGTGCCGCCCATCTGTTTAAAGTAATGCTTTTTTCCATTATCTTCTTTTCTCATTTAGGCGACCCTAAATACATTGATGCCATTCTTAAGTAAAAGCCCTGAAATTCAAAATTGTGCTTGAAAGAAATTCGAACATACATAACTCGGTTAACGTTTATTTATGTTGTTCAATAAAGCTAGAACCTTGCTGTAGCCACTTCAGTATTTTTTCATGTTCGGATTGCAATTCCCGATATCTTGTTTCTAGTTCGTTATATGCTTCGGTAAGTTCATCGAAACTATTGAGTGCTAGTTTTAAATGGCTGCGCATTAATTGCTTTGGACGTTTTCGTACACTATTCAGCATTTGGCCATATTGCTGTCTGAGCGTTTTATTCCACCGAAAGCCGCATGCTTGTTTTGTACGATTTAATAAACTTGCAGCTTCTGCAAAAGCTTCAAGTTGGGTTTTACCATTTTGCACAGCTTGTATAACGATTTCGGCTAATTTTTCATCGTCATCGGCCGTCCATTGATCTTTACGTCTTTTTCCATCCATTTCTATCACCTCGCATTTTTTACTACTATATGCAGGTAAATAGATTAAATAGAATAACAAACCACGGAAAAAGGATAAATTGTATTAAATTTCTTTCTACTACTCTTTCAGCAATAAGAGTCAGCTAACACCCCTTCACTCGGAGGGATGTGTACCTTCTCATTTCGACTTGTTCAAGAATCGATTCACGGCTTCGTTATGAGCATCGCTTTCCCATAGTTTTGCACACAGACGAATTTCTTCCATCACACGCTCATAAATATTGCTTTCTTTCCATTTCCGAAGTTCAATTCCTTTATATGCTTGATGAACATCAGGATGAATCTTCCTCATGTCGCCAATAAATTCTTCCAGGGCTTGTTCTTTTGGCCCTTCGAAAATACTGGTTGCCCATCCTATTTCATAAAGAAGCTTTGCATTATATTTTTTTGAATCTATGAGCATTTTTAAAGCCCGGTCATGTGGCAAACCCCTTTCAAACAAATAGGTTCCGCCGCCCCAACCGCTTGTGATAGATAAAGTACCCTGTATAAAGCCACATTTTACACGGCTTGCAACAAGACGAAAATCACAAGCTGTTGCTATTTCACAGCCCCCGCCAACAGCTGCTCCATTTATTAATGCAATTGTTGGTACATGCAAGGTTGCTAAATCGTAAAGAATGTTGCCCATCTTACTTAACATCCCAAAGGCTTGTTCTTCAGTTTTCAACTGATGGAATTCCGATAGGTCTCCTCCAGAACAAAAAGCTTGATCCCCAGCGCCTGTAATAACCAGAAAACGTACATCCTTATTTCCTTTGATATATGTAATAACTTCCTTAAAACCTTCCATCACTTCATCGTTTACGGCATTTCTTTTTTCTGCACGGTCAATGGTGAACGTAATAACCCCTTCATTGTTTTCTATCTTGTAAACCATACCAAAACATCCCCTTTAGCTATATGGATACTTATGAAATAACTGGCCCCTTCAAGTAAATAGTACGGGACGAATGAGCATTTTACAAGGATTGACCTATTTTTGCGGTGTCCAAAATTGCGTGTAAAAGTACAAATAAGGATGCAAAATCCTTACTTAGTATGGACGGTTAGGAGGATTGGGGTTGTCGGTGAGGTTTTTTGGGAGAGGGTGAATGCTATATACTTTCCTAAAATTCTCTAGGAACTTGTTTTATGGCTGGCTTTGCTACCGTTTGGCAACTTTTCTTGTAGCGTCGTAATTACGGCGGCTTTGCTCCGTTGGTTTTACAATTCTTCCTGAATCGTCGCGATACCCCAAGCTTTGCTACTGTTTGAAACGCTCATCCTCCTGAATGGTCGTATTAACAACGGGTATGCTACTGTTCAATTCTCTCTTCTTTCTGAACCGTCTCAATAACCCCAGCTTTGCTACGTTCGAAACGCTCCTCCTCTTGAATCGTCCTTTAACTCCGGCTTTACTTCCGTTTGAAGCTTTCGAGTAAGGCATAAATTTCTTCTCTATAAAAATTATCCGCGAAAGCGAACTTCTATAATTTCTCGCACAAATAAAAAAGGCTACTAGAGAGCCATGGCCTCTCTAATAGCCTTATTATTAGTAAATACTGAATTATTTACTAACTACTTCTTTACCTTTGTAGTGACCACAAGCTTTACATACGTGGTGAGATAAAGTTGCTTCACCACAGTTTGGGCATGCTACCATACCAGGTACAGATAATTTGAAATGCGTACGACGCTTTCTTTTTGCAGTTTTAGAAGTTCTTCTAAATGGTACAGCCATTATTGGCACCTCCTTACAGATTATCTATTCATCTGTTTGATCAAAATACTTAGCTAAATCAGCCAGTCTTGGATCCACTTTTGGTTCGTCATTTTCGTTTTGACGAGCTTCATCTTCATCTGTTGAATAGCTCCAGTTTTTGCCTCCCTGTACTTTCCCTTCCGTGTCCTCTTTAAATACTTGCAAAGGCACTTCAAGAAGTACAAGTTCTTCAAGAACTGGTTTTAAGTCGATAACTTCACCATCAATATAATGTATATCTTCATCGTCATTACCACGATGTTCAGGATCTATCCAGCTGAAAATTTCAACTGCATCGACATTAATCGGATATTCAACATCTTCCCACGTTCTAGAACATGGAAGTGTTAATGTCGCTGTCATCGTAAATTGACATGTCATTTGCGATGCACCGAAAGTACAGTGTCCTTTTACATGAACGGGTGAAATATGACGAATTTCTTTGTTTCGCTTCATTACATCATCCAATTGTACTTCTGCATCAATCGGCATCCCATTTTGGCGATACTTCGATAATTGATGAATTGACCATTTCATTCACTAATCACCTCGAGACAACAATGTTGATTATATAATGTGTATTTTTAGATGTCAAGATATTTTCTTGTCACTATAAGAATTGAGTAATATAATTTAGATAAATAATGAAAAACGATAGATTAAGGAGATTCTTAAACTTCGCCAAGTTGATTTTTCTTCTTTACAAACTTTCCGGGAACTTTTTGAAAAGAAAGGCTTCCCACTTAGGAGTGTAACATAAATGAACGCTGTTGGTGTAGTTGTTGAGTATAATCCATTCCATAATGGACATTTTTATCATATAAGCCAATCAAAAGAAAAGTCAAATGCTGATGTGGTGATCGCTGTTATGAGTGGTCACTTTTTACAGCGTGGCGAACCTGCAGTCATTGATAAATGGCACCGTACCAAAATGGCCCTGCAAAACGGGGCAGATCTTGTGATTGAACTTCCCTATGTGTTCAGTACCGGACATGCTACCCTTTTTTCCGAAGGTGCTATTCAACTGTTGGAGGCTATTGGCTGTACAAATTTTGCGTTTGGCAGTGAAGAAGGTACCATTCACCCATTTTTAAACACCTACAAGTTGTTAAAGGTGCACGAAGAACAATATAACGCACTCATTAAACAGTATGTTGCAACTGGGATTAGTTATCCCCAAAGTTTATATAAGGCATACGAGGAACTTCGCGAAACGGAACAAAGCCAAACAATCGATTTATCAAAGCCGAATAACATTCTGGGATATCACTATATAGAAGCTGCTAAACGTTTAAATCTTAGGATAGAACCTATGACAATTCCTCGCATTCAGGCCGGTTTTCATGAGGATATTAATACCGAGTCTACCATCGCAAGTGCAACGGGGATTAGAAAGGCAATTTTTGAGCAGCAATCCCTTGAAAAGATTAAACAATTTGTTCCCGAGGAATCATTTATGCTATTAGCGGACTGGCAACAGCAGTACAGCTCCTTTGTCCAATGGGAAACATTTTGGCCCTACTTGCGTTTTGCCATTTTACGAAATACTGCCGAACAGTTGACGCGTTTTGCTGACGTAAGCGAGGGAATCGAATTTGCCCTTATCAAGGCGGCCAAAAAGAGTAATTCCTTTAACGAGTTCATGACTCAGCTTAAGTCAAAACGATATACATGGACAAGACTGCAGCGCATGGTAACACATATTTATACCGGTATAACAAAAGAGCAATTACACTATTCCGCTAAACCCTCATATATTCGACTATTAGGCATGACGAAGAATGGTCAGGCATATTTATCGCAATATAAAAAACAGTTTCAGTTACCTTTAATAAGTCGAGTAGCCTCCACGAATGATCCGATGCTATTATTGGACATCCGCGCGACCGATATGTATGCCTTAGGAGTGGAGCTGGCATCGGGGAAAAAAATAGCAGTTGATTATCAAACTCCTCCAATTCGCTTGTAGCGATGGAGACGGACACGATACGACAAACCTCATAATAAAATTAAGAGGAGAAAAAGGCGCTTCCTTTTTCTCCTCCCAAAACAGCCCCAACCATCCTAATCACTTTTTGGTTTCCAGCTTTTCTATATAATTAAGTGCGTCATCTATTGTTTTTACGGGTACGATCTCCATATCGGTGTTTATTTTTTTAGCAGTTTCGACTGCCGCTTCATAATTTGATTTAAGATGCGGGTTGATTTGAAGCATAGCTTCCGTGATTTCATCATCTGGCGCGAAGAAGATTTCTACCCCATCCTTGTCAGCTGCAACCACTTTCTTTTCAATACCGCCAATTCGGCCAACCGTTCCATCTTCATTCATTTCACCTGTACCTGCGATGCTGTATCCTTTAGTTAAATCTTCATCCAGTAATTGGTCCAAAATTTCCAATGTGAACATCAATCCTGCTGAAGGGCCACCAATTTTTTCGGCATCGACTTTTACGTTTGGCTCCGTCTTGATAAATTTGCTTTCGGAGTATGTTATACCAATCCCTACTTTTTCACTGCCAGGTATCGGTTTCAATTTGATTGTTCGATCCAGAAGCTCGTCATTACGATCAATCACTAATTTAACTGTGTCATTCTCTTTCTTGGCGCCTAAAATTTCTGTAAGCTCCTCTGCTTTTTCAATTAAGGTACCATCAACTTCAACTATTTCATCACCTGGTTCAAGCTCTCCATCAGCTGCACCTTCTGCAAGCACATTTAGCACTGTCACCCCATGATATTCAATTGTATAAGGCAGGTTTGCTTTCTGGAAGGCAACATATAAAGCGTTGAACTGAGAATCCGCCATCAGCTTTAGTTGACGTACACTGTATTCTTCTTCGTCTTCTTCCTCTTGTCTTACTTCTTCTTCTTTAAATACTTCCTCAAACTCCTTAAAATACGAAACAGCGTATGTAAGAGGTGTTGCTTGAGCCATAGCTACCGTCATTAGGCTCATGGTTCCTTCTTGGTCCTTCTGCCCGTCTTCTACCGTAACAAATTCACTGACATCGTATGCGCTGCCAGGCTTCATTATATAGTAATCAAGTTGATAAAAACTTAAGAAAAATACGGTTATAAACAGGATAATCATATATAGGAACGATTTTTTCATCTGTATAGCACCTCCTAAAATAACCTTTTAAGACTAAATTTTTAGCATGTCGCATATATTAGTTTAGCATTTGCGGAAATGGAAAACAAAAATTTGAAAAGAGATGATGCTTATTCCTGTACTCTATTTATTTATCTGTATCACATTAATCTGTTTATTATTATTTTTCCCAGGAATCGCACATGAAGGTACCGATTTAGGTGTCGAATTATTTATGGAGGCTCTATTTCCCTATTTATTGCCCTATTTAATCTTAACTCAATGGTTTATTAGATTAACGCCAAATACAAATAATTCTTCATCCAGATTTAAACTCTATTTTAAGACCTATGGCATTAGTGCACTTGGAGGTTTTCCGACTGGAGCCGCAACGATTGCTTATCTCAAGAAAAGCAAACAAATATCCCTTCGAGAAGCCAATATTCTCTTAAGTATTTGTCATAGTCCAAGCCCTTTATTCGTATTGGGTTTTGTAGGCAATGATTTATTGAATGATACAACTTTCAGCTGGCAGTTTTTAATTTTATACCATAGTGTTTCACTACTGATGTTAAGTGGGATATTTTTTTATTTTCGTAGGTCGGACAAGGGTATATCCAGTGCAGTCACTGAATCTGCAACAAAACAATTAAACCCTTTTACCAGCAGTGTGAAGGATAGTATACCGACAGTTTTGATTGTTGGCGCTACTATTATCTTTTTTACGACAATTTATACGGTTATCATGCATTCTGTTAAAAGCTTAGTTCCTGACATACATAATAATGTCATGCTGCTGATTGCAGCAATGCTGGAAATGACAAACGGTTTGCGAATCGCGCAAGAACTATTCGCCGATCAGCCTACACTTCTCCTAGTCCTTATGGCTACCTTTTTAACAAGCCAAGGCTTGAGTATCCATATGCAAGTTGGAGTTATTGCAAAAAGTGAACATTTGTCTTTAAAACCATATATATTGATGAGAATTTTATTCGTCATTCTGATTCCCACTCTATTTTTTCTGCTCTTCCTATAAATTTCATAACCCATCCCCCAAAAAGTGTGGAACTAAAAACGACAGAATCTTGTTTTACGATTCTGTCGTTAAATCTATACTTAAAATCCTGAGTTATTTATTAAATTTCCCCAGTAACGCTTTCTCTACGATTTCCGGAACAAGGCCGGTAACCGTACCTCCATACTGAGCAACCTCTTTTACAATGCTTGAACTTAAGAAAGAGTATTGGTTTTTCGTCATAATAAAGAACGTTTCGATTGATTCGTTCAGAAATTTATTCATGGACGTGATTTGCATTTCGTATTCAAAATCCGAAATCGCACGGAGACCGCGCACGATCGCCTTCGCATTTTTAGCTCTCGCATAATCGATTAATAGCCCTGAAGAACTTTCAATGCGAATGTTTGATATATCCTTCGTTACTTCCGAAATTAACTCCATTCTCTCGTCTATTGAAAAAAGTGGTTTCTTGGAAGAGTTATTTAATACAGCGACGTAAATGATATCAAACACATCTGCTGCCCGCTTTATAATATCCAAATGTCCATTCGTGATTGGATCGAAACTTCCCGGTACAACTGCAATTTTTTCAGACAACGACTTCTCCCCATTTCCCTTAAGCAATTTCCTCTAAGACTCATTTCGATAAACAGATACAATGGTACTTCCATATGTTTCTTGCCTTACTAAGGCATAATGGCCGTAGTTTGATGGCAAGCTTACCTCGACAGAATGTTCGCATACAATGATTGCATCCTTGGAGAGCTTCCCCTGTTCCACCAAGGAATTTAGTAATTCATAATATTCTGTTTTGTGGTAGGGTGGGTCCAAAAACAAATAATCCAGCTGGATATCTCTTTTTAATAGCCCTTTTACAGCACGTGTGGCATCCGTTCTGAAGGTTTCTGATACATCTTCATAACGGCACTTTTTTATATTTTCCTGCAAAGTTTGAAAAGCCCGGCCATCTTTTTCAACAAATATTGCCTTGCTGGCACCTCTACTTAAAGTTTCGATGCCAAGTCCCCCACTTCCTGCAAATAAATCCAATGCGATCCCACCAGAAAAGAAAGGACCAATGATATTAAAAATAGATTCCTTTACTTTATCCGTTGTCGGTCTGGTAGTTGTCCCTGTAATTGCTTTTAGCGGCATTCCTTTTCTTTCACCTGCTACAACTCGCATTTTATCACCAAGCCTTTTATTATTGTTAAGTTGCTGTAGCCTTAGCACTAAATCCGGAGGTTCTCTCCATTCCTTATTGCTGCTGTCTAATTGTTATTGAACTCTCATTTCTTTGTATCTCGACATTAAATAGTCTCTGAAGCCATGTCTCTTCAATATAAAAACTATCCGCTATAACTGTAAGTGGTTCGGAAATAGTATTATAACGCTGATTGTTATAAACATAAAACCCATAACCTTGAGGGAATCTAAACTTTTGCGTTTCATTTTGAACATAATAGCCGTTTTTGCCCACTGAAGTCTGATAACCTAAGACTTTTAAGACTGAATCAAGTGGGTAAAGAACTTGTCCATCTTTCAATATTGCTTTCACATCTTTTTTCAGTTCATTTCCTACATATACGTCCCTTTCATCATTGAATAAAATAGGGAAAATACGAGCCGACTCTTCATTCATGGCGAAAAATTCCGTATGGAGACCAAAGACTTTTGATAGTTGTTCATCTAATTTTTCAAGAGTCACTTTTGAACCTTTTAAATCATTCAACATTCCTATCCAGCTCAATTTCTGGACATCTGACATTTGGTTTGTTAAAGTCTTCACGATACCAACGGATTTATCGCTGCCAATCGCCGTTTCCGTTAAAAACGAAGCAATCACTTCACTTACCCATTGCGGACTTCCGTCTAGACCATACTGCGTTCTTATTTGCGGAAGGATGACCTTTTCCTGCAAAGAGGCAATCGAAAGCTCATTTAAAAAGAAAATACGTTTTCCCTGTAGATCGGGTATATTTTTACCTTGCACAAGGACAATAGGATCTTCATTTAAAAATGTTTCCGCTTTAAGTTGGTCACTTATTTCTTTGCTTAATGGTTTATGGGAATAAACTGCTAATAGGTCTGTCGCTTTCTGGATACTCATTACTCCGCTTTGCCAATATATTTCTGAAATGTCTCCTGTCCCACCAAACATCGTATAGTTGACCATTGATAGTGACTGCTGTCCTATTAACGGTAAACCAGTAATCCACTGTCCCTCCACTTCCTTATCAGTCGATATATGAACTGTAGAATATGCCGCTTGCCCATTCTTTAAAACGACAAATATATTTTTTAATAGCTCATTGGTCTTTAGACCACCTTCTAATGGGATGGTGTAGGATAAGGATGCATTTGTGCTTGAGGAAGCCTCAAATTTCGTTTTGTCTTTGCTTAAACGATCACAGCTCGTTTTTGATTCTAGAAAACAATCAGTACTTACTGCCAAGTTTGGCCAATCTATCTCAATAGCCTGGTTGCTCAAATTATGTAGATGGTGCCGAATATCCAAACTTCCACTACGATATGTAATTTCTATTTCCTGAGTATATGTAAAGTCTCCTTCTCCCGTATCAAGCTTATTTGAAAACACTTGGTACTGAAGGAAGAGCGTTCCGCAAATGACGAGCAGTAAAATTCCCAAAAAACTAATTGCATATTTCATGTGCCTTCCCCCCTTTCGTCGTGATACTATTGTTATCGGAAAGGATGTGTGAAAGTTGATTCAACAATTTATTGAACTTGGTCGTGGGTTCGGAGATATTTATGAACTTTGCGAACTTATTAAAACAAACGAAAAAAGATATCATCATGCATTTATCTTTATTTCAACTAAAGGTGATGCACAGGTTGCTTCCATTGCTGTTGCATTAAAACCGGTAGGTGAAAGTAAGTTTATGCCGATCTATATATGTCGTGAAGGTATTCCGTATAATCCTGAGAAACCTTCCAAAAGACTCGAGATCTTTGAAGAAACTTTAAATGAACTAGGTAAAAAAGCCATTCCAATGGAAATCAAGCACTCCTCGGTATTTTCTGAACCAGTCCTGTTTTATCAGCACTTAATTGGCATTTTACGAATGAATCATTTTATCCCACCAAAACAATAGAAAAGCGGAGGGTGCTCGCCCAGCTCCGCGTCGACGAGAACGCAACGTCCTGTTGCATTGTCGACATGACTCACGTCGTGTGAGCCCCAACAACTGGCCGACAAAAGCGCAACGTCCTGTTGCATTGTCGGCACTTGCACATCCATGTGCGACGGAGGAATCGGCTAAAGGACGCTTTTTGGCAGACAAGGAAAGACCTTGTCTGCATAAGTGCAACTAAGGCTGATTGCCAAGAGCATTTGCAATCAGCCAGGTTTTCTAATCCCTGCAGGCGATTCTGAAGTTGTCGAGGAGCTAGCACCTGCAGCTCGACACTCCCCGTAAGAGTTTCTTATCTTTTAAATGGCTATAAACCAACTTTATAGTCATATTCTTTTGCTTTATCCGGTTTGGCATTTTCAAATTCAGTTTTCAAGAATGGACGAAACGACTCTACAACGTCTTTCACAAAAGGAAGGCGTTGTATTTTATTTATCGTTCCTTCAATTTCTTGACGATTACAATAAATAACAACATATTTTAGCTTTCGAGAAATATAATGTACATGTCCATATTTTCTTAAACTTTTGGCATGCTTCAACTGATGAATATATACAATTAACCCTTGTCGTTCTTGCATTTCATTTCCCTCATTTCTTACATAAAAGAATACCATAATGTCAATTTTGATAGCAACAGAGTTTAGTGACACTTGTGTATAATTTCCGTTATAATCATCTTGAGAGAGTTTACAATTCTTTTACTTTCATTTAGATTTACTTATGTCCATAATCAATGGTGACCAATATACAGCGTTTTTAGTCTCGTCTATAACTGCAAGTGAAAAACCTCACCTAATACAAATGGACTTTAACATTACTATTTCCAAGATATACTTGCTCTAAGTTTAAAAATGAAGATTACTTGAAGGAAACAATTTGGAATATTGAACGCTCAGCAAAGATCTAAGGAGGATTTCCATGGGTAAAAAAACAAAAGTAGCTATTGCAATTGCAGCTGCCAGTGCAGCGGCTTGGGCTGGTAGTAAAGCAATCATAAAACCTCAAAAAAGAGAAGATAAAGAAGTACTCCACTACGGACGACCAATTGTACTTGCCCATCGAGGAGGCTCTCGCTTGGCTCCCGAGCACACAATGCCTGCTTTCGAAAAAGCACATGCTCTCGGTGTAGATGGATTTGAAATTGATATCCGCCTAACCAAAGACGAAGAAATTGCCGTATTCCACGACGAAACAGTCGATCGCACGAGTGATGGTACAGGTTCCATAAAAGATTTTACTTTGGAAGAATTGAAAGAATTAAATTTCGGCTATCACTTCGAAGATTTAGATGGACAGTTCCCCTATAGAGAAGAAAAGATTGAAATCGTTAGTTTGCGTGAACTGTTAGAGGTGTTCCCAAATATGTATATTAATATAGATATCAAGGATCATCCTGATACGTATGAAGGAAGCCTAATGCCTTCCAAATTGTGGCGGCTCATCGAAGAATTTGATGCATATAACCGTATTGTAATTACAAGTTTTTATAGTGAACAAGTGGATCGTTTTAATTTATATGCACAAAATCGAGTTGCCTTAGGTGCAGGGGAAAATGATGTGAGAAAAGCCTTTACAGCATTCACAAGTCAATTTGGCCATCTCTACCACCCAAAAGTCGACGTGTTCCAAATTCCGCCAAAGCATGGCATGGTATCTTTAGATTCACCAAGATTCATCGCCTTTCTGGCCAAGCTGAACATTCCAGTGCACTATTGGACAATAGATGATGAGGACACGATGAGAAGCCTGATCGAAAATGGTGCAAAAGGGATTATAACGGACCGGCCTGACATCGCTGTCACAGTTCTTCAAAGTGTACTTGAAGAGCAAACCGAAGCTGAATAATAAAAAATGCCTTCGAAAAAGTATTCGAGGGCACTTTTATGGAAAACAAAGGGTGACTCAAACCGAGTCACCCTTTTATTTGTGCGATAGTCGCCAGCTCCAGGAGAATAAGAACCACCACTTGACTGCTTTTTAAGCTGAACAAGAGCAGCTTCCGCCAGTACCACAGCCCGTCCCACACGAAGAAGAGCTTGTTGCAAAGAATGGATTGCTTGCTGGTACCTTTACCGCTTCCGAAACGGATTTCCCTATGATTAAGCTGATTTCATCAAGCAGATCTTGAAAATCGTTTTCCGCTATCTTTAGATTGGCAACCCGTTCATCTATATCCAGACTTCTTTTTTGCTGCCGAATTTGTTTCATAATTGTATGATAATCAGGATGGTATTTACCAAATCGTTGGACATCCTCATATTGTTCTTTCATGCGATTAAATGCAGAAATTTGATGGACCAGACTTTCATCGCTATATACATCTTCATATGCACTTTGCAACTTTTGAGCTTGTTCTGAAGAAAGAATCATCGCACTTATTTCATCTGCTTCATCTAAGATGAAGGCCCATTCTGATGTCATTATCATCATTGCTTCCTCCAATCTACTACTACCAATCATAGCAGAACTTCATTGAAATTTGTATCAAGAAGTTTTTATTTTTTAAGCCTATTGGTTTTCCTGGCAGCTCACTCCATGGAATGTAAATTTTGCAAAACTCATTTTAATATCATGTGTAAAAGCTGAATACATCTTCTTTTCTATGAAATTATCAATTCAATAGTCTTCCAATGCAAAAAAGCCCCAAAGTTTCTTTGCAAAACTTTTGGGACTTTCATTTCATTCCACATGGTCTTTTAACACTTTCTTAAGTGCAAGCTTTACGCTTTCAAAATCGGAGAAATTGATTTCCACCGAACCAATTGTTTGGGTGGTTTCGTGACCCTTTCCAGCAATTAGGATCGTATCTCCTTTAGCTGCCAGGCGAATTGCCGTTTCAATAGCCTCTCCTCTATCCAATATCATTTCGTACTGTTGCTTTGGAGAAAAACCAGCTGCAATCTGTGCATTGATGAGTTCGGGATCTTCACTTCGGGGATTATCTGTCGTTAGATAAATCATATCTGCGTATTTAGAAGCGACGGCTCCCATCTTGATTCTTTTGTGTTTATCCCGGTCACCACCACAACTGAAGACAACTATTAAGTTTCTTTTTACTGTTTTATTCAATGTTTGCAAAACTGCCCTTAATGCCGCTTCCGTATGCGCATAATCAATATAAATATCAATACCCAGAGTATTGTCAATCGATTCCAGACGTCCATCAGGTAAAGTGAGCCTATTAACGGCATCACAAATATCCTCTATCGGAAAGCCTAATTCACTTACAGTCGTAATGGCTGCAATGGCATTTTGCAAATGATGCTCCCCTACAAAAGGAATGGAGAAAACTTTTTGCCCTTTATTGCTTTGCAAGCAGCATGTTGAGAGCGTTCCCCCTTCTGCAAGAAGCTGAAGTTGATAATCCACACGATTTCCCAATCCAAAATAAGCCTTTTTCTTTTTCGCCTGGAGGCCAACTGTGCGGCAAAATGAATCATCCCCGTTCAATACTAGTTGTTCCGATAGAGTGGCAAGAAGTTGTTTAGCGGCTTTATATTTATCATAGGACCCGTGATCTTCTATGTGATCTTCTGCTAAATTTAAAAAAACTCCAATATCGATTGAACAATCATCCAGACGATGTTTTGCAAGGCCCATCGAGGAAGCTTCCAAGACAACATATTCTACACCACGACTTACAGCGATTTTTAAAATTTTGTGCAAATGCTTAGGCTGAAGTGTAGTTAAATGCTCATAATCTAAATTTACTTCAACACCATTAATATAGATTCCGTTCGTTCCAATGACTATTACATTTTTATGTAGTGCATGTAGTAGCTGTCCGATAAAGTGACTTACAGTTGTTTTTCCGTTCGTACCTGTAATTGCGATAACTTGCATTGCGTCTGCCGGGAATTGATTTAGTTTTGCAGCACCATATGACATAAATTTCAAGACATTCGGAACCCAGATGACCGGCACAGTCAATGTCAATGAATCTAACTGTTTTTCATCTTCGATAACGATGCCAACCGCCCCGTTTTTTATCGCCATATCGACATATTTTAATCCATCCGATTTTCGCCCTTTACGTACGATGAATAAATCGCCTTCTTTAACACCTTGTGCATAATCCTCAATTCCGCTAACTTCAACTCGAATAGAACCGCCTTTTACTGTACATGGCCATTCTTTTAAAAGTTCTGCTAATTGCAAGCTGTCACTCCTTTTCCCTATTTTATGCCTAGGTTCCAATAGTGACACTAAAAATTAAGTTGGCTTAGATGTTTAATTTTGTATAAAAAAGAACCTCTATAGCCAATCTACTCGACTAAGAAGTTCATTAATACACTATTCTTCTAATTCATTCATTTCTTCTTCTATAAAGATTTGTGTATAGTAATTCATAAATGCCCCTGAACCTACATGAGTATAATTCTCATCCAGCATGTACTTTCGATGTGAACTGGAGTTTAGCCATCCATGTACTGCTTCTATTGAATCAATATAGGAAGTAGCGATATTTTCTTCAGCCTTTTTATATTCAATTCCTTCAGAATCCAATCTTTCCTCCAGGGAGCCCTTGGTTGGGGAATCATGTGACAAATAACTTTGAGAATACATTTCTTCGCTATGCTCCATAGCAACTTTTGTTGCAGCATCCTGTTTGGAAAGAATCGGTAATTCGTTGTCTACTCGAAATACATTTAGTAAGTCAGTAATTTGAGATGCATTAGATTGATTGCTTTCTTCTATTAGATAAGAAGTTGGATTGGGTGGAGATAACAATTTTCCAACAAAGGACATTTCATAAGGGCGATGTATGACCAATGTTTTGCTGTCCATAAAACGAATGCCACTTAACGTGCCCGTCTCGCTATCAATATAAAGCTGTGCAAAAATGCTATCAAATTTCGCTAATATTCTTGTATTCATATCATCTTCACTCATCGTAAACGTATAAATATTGTCTTCAATTGCTGCATTCAGTTCTGAATCAATAATCGTCATACTATAAATGTCTTCAAGCGATTGGCCAATTTTATAAGGACTTATATCCAGGGGTTTTGCATTTGTATACACTTGTGTAACCACACCATTAGTAACTGCAAACATCATAAATTCACTCGGGTTTTGATTATACACCCACCATTCATAACCATATGCGGATTGATCTATTCGTGCGGGATCCTTATAAAGATTTAGTAGCTCCTTGGTGCTTTTACCGATGAATGTTGATAATCCATTTTTTGGCCGTGGTAAGAAGTCATCGGAAGTTTCTGGTTCATTAATCGTTTTGGGAATGATTTGGGATGTCGAATTTGGCCCTTCTAAAGGTTCGTAACTATTTGAGCCTGTAGAATAAAAAAAGATAATTGCAAGAAAAGAAAGGACAATTAATATTCGAAAAAGGGTTTTCATTATCGGTCTCTATCCTTTATATTTATTGGTACTATTATATCAATAATATAGTTGTTGACACAATGTTGCCATTGAAACAAAAGAAATTTTGCTCTATTATAGAAAATGAGCGTATACTTTTATGTACAAGTTAGCTAAAGGAGGATTTATTAATGTATTTCGATAACAAAACACTTGAAAATATAACTGCTGAACAAGAACTGCTTGTAAGCGTTATGGAAAAAAACGGACTTGAATGTGATGGTGCTTGGGATTATGATCGCATGACTTTCGACAAACGTTTTGATTTAAAAGAAGGTCGCTATTATTTACGTGTATTCTGCAAAGCAATTTCAGGGGACGTTGGTAATCGCTCAGCTGTTTTAACAATTGCCAAACCTGCTCTTGGGAAATATTACTATCCACATGGTGTTGAGTATGGTGAAGATGAAGTATTCCCTAAACACCTAGTAACGGAATGTGAACAAATTCTCGATAGTGTAAAAAAAGAACTTGCTGCTTTTGGCATTGTAGCTTAAGCTTGCATTTTAGAAGGACTTGGATTAACTCTCCTTGTCCTTTTTCTATTAATCTATTTAATAGATTAGAAATAGAAACCTACCTAAAGATCTCCCCTAAGATTTAAACGAAATTGCCGATATAGTTTTCTAAAGAAAAAAACAGCCTTCAAGACAAGCTTAAAGACTGTTGAACCTATACTATAAACCTAATATTGCTTTTATTAGTGAAGTCGTTTCTCCACCATGGTAAATCACATACAAGAGCAAATAGACTGCTACTCCCGTAATTGCTACGAAAAACCAAATAATACTTGTAATTGGGCCGATTTTTCGGTGGATGCTTAGTTTTGTTTTTAACCCTGTCATAATACTAACAACACCGAATACTGCCCCCACAGTAGCTAAAATAATGTGGAAAATTAAAAAGAATGTGTAATAGATTTTTATGTCATCTGGACCACCAAAAGAGGTATTTCCAATAAAGACAGTTCGGGAAGCATAGATGATAAAGAAAATTAAAGCTGATACTCCAGCAGCTAACATTACCTTTTTGTGTGCTTCAATTTTTTTCTTATAAATTAGACCCCATCCAATTGCGACTAACACCGCACTGATAACTATAAATGAAGTACTAATTGTAGGTAGAATAGGTACACCCATTTTACATTCTCCTATCATTTAGTAATCTGAACCTTAAAAAGGTTTAAAAATATAATGTATTTTTGTATCGAAATTAAAATTGTTGACTTTGTTTTTTAGCTTGGAATTCTCTTAAAGCATTTTCGGTAATCGCTTTGTCATCTCTCTTTTCTTGTATCCACCATTTTCTAAAGATAGTAGCTATTACAATACCAAAGATAATCTCCTGAATAATTTTCATTAAAACGCCGCCTAATTGCTGATCTTCAAGAGGGTTCATATTGTTGAAAAGTTCTGGTCCTGAAAGAGACAAACCGGATAATGTGCTCGATGGTACACATAATTCCATTGCCTTTAACCAAGTCTCCCCGTCCGTATATGTTGAATACATCGGATTAGGATTAAAGATAATTAAAGCACATGCAGGCGTGATTAATACGGCATTCGCAATGACATAGGCAATTTTGTACAAGGGTTTCATTTGCTTTTGACCAGGAACATTACCAATTAATGGCCAATTCATAAAGAAGGCTGATAGGAATAAGACGAAAGCAAAAATCCCGTGAAGTGTTTCATCTAACTTAATGACATCAAAAACACCCGGCATATGATACAGTGAAAACATAATGGCAAAAACAAAGGCTGAAACAACAGGCTGAGTAAATATCTTAAAAATGCTTCGTACAACAGGTGCTTCTACAACTACTTTCCACACCCACCAAGGTATACCTTTGATCAATAGCATTGGTACCAGTAATAGTAGAAAAGCCATTTGAACCATATGATATGTAAACATAATATGAGACATTAAATCAATCGGGGATCCCTTAATTATATAAAGCAAAATCATAGCCAATATAAAATAGGTTGCTTCACTTTTTTTTAAAGGTTCGCTTACTTTAAAATCTTTTCTCCAAACTGTTGTTACTAAAAAATAGACAACGGTTAAAAATAGTATAATCCCTATTAAATAAGGGCTCCACAGTGCTTGAAAACCAAATATATTTAATGGCATAATCATGCGCTCCTTTAAACTTCAGTAGTTCTATTATAGAACGCTTACATCTTAACATCAATGAACGAAGTATGACAATTATAAGCAATTTCCTTCCCAAAGAATTATCTACTCAAGTTCAGTAAGAAAAATTCTTAGCGAAAATGAAAACAAGTCGCTCATAAAATGAGCGACTTGTTTTTCCAACCTTCTTACCACCAAATGATTGTTAAGAAAGTCAGGAACATCGTAAATGCAATGACTGCACCAAACCAAACGAATGTAGAGATAACACCCATGTGGCTAGCCTTTTTGTCATCCATGTGCATGAATGAATACAATTGTAATACAACTTGAACACCCGCTAATAGCAGAATAACAGGTTTAATGAAATAAGCCGAAAAATCTGCTACTACTACAGCAAATGCTAAGAATGTTAAGAAAATCATAATCGCAAAATTAATTACTTGCTTACGCATGTGAACAGCATTATGATGACGGTCGTACTCATACTGCTTTTTAGATTTTGCTTGAACTTGTGTATCGTGTCCCATATTATCCTAACACCCCCATCAAGTAAACTACAGTAAAGATAAATACCCAAATTACATCGATAAAGTGCCAGAAGATAGACGCAGCATAGTATTTAGGCGCATTATATAAGCTTAATCCACGTCTTGCATTACGAACGATTAAACATACAATCCAAACTAAACCAATTACTACGTGCAATCCGTGCGTTCCTACCAAAGTAAAGAATGCAGATGAGAACGCTGATTGTGTATAACCGAAGCCAAGGTGTACATAGTGATAGAACTCATAAATCTCAAGGGCAAGGAATCCAAGACCTAATAATACGGTAATACTCATCCAAATTTGAACGCCTTTGAAATTATGGTTTTTCAAATGGTACATTGCATAAACCGAAGTTAATGATGATGTTAAAAGCAACATTGTCATTACAAATGCTAACGGTAATTCGAATAATGAAGCAGCAGAGAACTCCATACCTGCTGGACCTTTATCTTTTAAAGAAAGGTAAGTAGCAAACACACTGGCAAATAGTGTGATATCACTACAAATGAAAATCCAAATTCCTACGAATTTATTTTTCCCTTCCATAGTTGCTTGTTCTGGCTTATCAGGCCAAGTTTGAGGGGTAAATTTAGTTTCTTCCATTATTTGTTACCCCCTTTTCCATAAAGATGTTCTTCTGTTGCTATAACTTCTTCAACATGAACATGGAAACCAAGATCATCTTTAACAGAACGTACGATCATAGCACCAACCGTAATTGCAAGACCAAGAATCAATACTGGAATTGCCCAAGCTTTACCATCTGGATGGTAAAGTGCACCGAATGCAGCAACAAAAGTACCAATTGACATAACTAAAGGTAAAATTGAATTGTTCGGCATGTGGATGTCGCCAAGTGGCTCTGCATAAATCATGCCTTCTTTGTTTCCTTCATGTTTTTCCAACCAATAAGGGTCATATCCACGTACAAGTGGAGTTTGTTTAAAGTTATAGAACGGTACTGGTGTTTTGATTGCCCACTCAAGTGAACGCCCATCTCCCCAGTAGTCGCGGCAATTTAATGGTTTAGATTTAGCAGTGATAATAATATTAATTACTAATAAAATTACACCAATTGCCATTAAAATAGCACCGATTGATGAGATAAAGTTAAATAAATCCCAACCTTGATCTGCCTGGAATGTGAATACACGACGAGGCATACCCATTAAACCTAAGAAATGCTGGATAAAGAATGTACAGTGGAACCCAATAAAGAAGATCCAGAAAGTCCATACTCCTAATTTCTCGCTTAAAGCACGGTTGAACATAATTGGCCAATAGAAGTGCATTGAACCAAAGATAGCTGTAACGATACCACCAACGATAACGTAGTGGAAGTGGGCTACGATAAAGTAAGAATCATGTAATTGGTAGTCAAGTGGTGCAGCTGCCTGCATAACACCTGTTACCCCACCAGCTACGAATGATGGAATGAAACCAAGTGCGTAAAGCATTGGTACTGTTACTTTAACCGACCCGCCCCAAATCGTCATAATCCAGTTAAATACCTTCATACCCGTCGGAACGGCAATTGCCATTGTAGCAACGGCAAAGATTGCGTTAGCTGTTGCACCAAGTCCTGTTGTGAACATGTGGTGGGCCCAAACCATGAAACCTAGGAAACCGATTAAAATTGTAGCGAATACCATTGAAGAGTATCCGAATAAACGTTTACGTGCAAATACCGGAATGATCTCAGAGAATAAACCGAATGCAGGTAAAACTAAGATATATACTTCAGGGTGACCAAAAATCCAGAATAAATGCTCCCAAATTATTGTGTTACCACCCATTGTATGGTCGAAGAAGTTAGCTTCGAACATACGGTCAACTAACATTAAGAATAAACCTACAGTTAGTGGAGGGAATGCGAATAAAATTAATGCACTTGAAATTAGAGAAGTCCAAGTAAATAATGGCATACGCATAAATGTCATACCAGGTGCACGCATTGTAATGATCGTAACGATGAAGTTAATACCAGAAATTAATGTCCCGGCACCCGAAATTTGTAAACCTAATACATAAAAGTCGATACCATGTCCAGGTGAGTATAATGCTAATGACGCATAGTTAGTCCAACCAGCATCAGGCGCTCCACCTAAAAAGAATGATAAGTGTAAAAATAGTGCTCCCAAGAAGAACAACCAGAATCCTAAAGAATTCAGGAATGGGAATGCAACGTCCCGTGCACCAATTTGTAATGGTACGATTGCGTTCATAAAGCCAAATAGCAATGGCGTAGCTGCTAAGAATAGCATTGTCGTACCATGCATTGTTAGTAATTCATTGAATGTACCGGCTGAAACAAAATCATTATTTGGAATCATTAACTGAAGACGCATTAATAATGCTTCAAAACCTGCGATTGCGAAGAATAAAGTCCCGGCAAATAAATACATTACGCCAAGTTTCTTATGATCGACAGTTGTTAAATAGTCCCATAATGTTGCTCCAAAGCCCTTTTTATTTGTAACTGCGGCAGAGCTCACAACTTTTACCTCCTTCAAGTGTTACTATCTCGTTCGTATTATTCTTCGATAGATAATCCCATAATGTAATCTGCAACTGCGCTGATTTCTTCATCTGAAAGTTCACCATATTTACCAGTCATTAAGTTGCCTGGTTTAATTGCTTCTGGGTCTTTAACCCATTCTTCTAAACTTTCTTTGGAATGTTCAAGCACACCTGCTACACGATTGCGATCACCAAATGTTGTTAAGTTTGGTCCCATAGCTCCAGAAGCACCAACTCCTGATACGGCGTGACACATTAAACAGCTATTTGCAAATGTTTGTTCACCTAAGTCAGTTGATTCAGCTGAAGCAGTTGCACCTTCTGTAGCTTGCATTGCAGCAACCCAATCATTGAATTCATTACGGTCAACAGCTTTCACTTTGAAATCCATCAAAGCATGTGAAGGGCCACAAAGCTCAGCACATTTACCATAGAATACGCCATCCTTAAGATCAGCTGATTCTTCTCCAAATTCTAGATAGAATTTGTTAACGTTTTCTACGTTTGTATCCATTTTACCGCCGACAGCCGGAATCCAGAATGAGTGTTTAACGTCAGCAGCTTTTAAATTGAAGTAAACTTTTTCATCAGTAGGTACAACAAGTTCTTGAGCTGTTACAATACCTTGTTCTGGATATTCAAATTCCCACCAATATAATTTAGCAGTAACATTGACTGTTAGCGCTGTTTTATTTCCTTCTTCGTCTACTTTATCCATCGCTTTAACATCCGCAAATTTATAAGTAGAAATTAATGTTGGAACCGCTAAAATTAAAAGTAAAATGATAGGAATAACTGTCCAGATTACTTCCAGTGTATGGCTTCCTTCTACTTGTTTTGGCATGTAGTCTTCGCCTAATTTAGAACGGCGAGCCTTCATAAAAGCATATAAATAAAGAACTGATACTACTATTGTTACTAATGCCATAATTGCAATTGAGAATAATAGTAAATTAAATTGTTCTTTCCCCACTGCACCCGTTGGTTTAAGAGTAGTAATATACTCTTCACCACATGCAGAAAGAAATACTGTCATTACCGCTAACAGTGAGAAAAGACGCCATTTTTTAAGCCCTTTCATCATAGCTTAATTAACCCCTCTTTCTTTGTTGTATTTCATGTGTAACCATGACATTGGTTTTTAGTTCTATATGAATCCCTTTGCAAAGAAGAATTCCAAAATGTAAAAAAGCACACTTTAAGACGCTCTTTCATTTAGAAACAAGCATAAAGTTGTAATCAGATTTCCTCTGTGCCTTAACTTAGATTCTTTAGTGCCAGCAAACCATTTTTCAATAGTGTAGCCAAAAATGAGACAGCCTGTACAAAGTATTTCTTCAAGAGACCACTAAAACAATCTCCATAATACCATAATTATGTTAGGATGTATCAGCATTTCTACATAATAGCATTGGTATATATGCTGTTTGATATTCCTAAGTACAATTATAGCTTATTGTAAAAATAATGTGAGTGATATAAATCACACATTAAGAGTAAAGCTTTATACCAATAGAAGTTTCACCTTCATCTAAAAGAACCTAAATACTTTGTTACTGAATTTTCTTTGACCAAGACATTCGCTATTTTCCCAACCAGTCACACATGTTGGCAACTTGTATCGCCTTGCATAACAAAACTTCGCTCACAAAATGTTAAAAGCAGTTAAATCAAAACATCTTTTACCCTCTTTGCTTAAACGATCAACCCTGACTTACTTCCCTCATTTCATACCTAACAAACTGCTCAAATAAGAGTAATTAATCCCTAAATCCCAAGAATAAAGATTTAGAGAAGAATTAAGGTTCTATTTTAATAAGTGCAAGAAAATCTTTAGAAAGCATGTCGTTGCCGGTTCCTATCGCCTAACAAGCGTGAAGCAAAAACCTGTTGATGTTTATCTTTCATTTTTGTAAGCATATTTCGCTAACATTAACTATATCGAAATTTGTTGTGGATTTCTAGACATTACATTAAATTTCAATGAAGTTTGTCAAAATGCAAGTTATGTTAGCCAAATGTATTATGAACATCTCTATAGTAATGCATTTTACTGGTACATTTGTGAAAGTAATAGCACGAAATTATGAACAATTTGTGAAAACCCTTTCGCTATGTGAAACCTTCTACCGTTTGAAGTTGTCTTTTATCTATTTATTCGCTATCATCATAAAGGCAGAGATGCTTTTCACACTGGCAGCACTATAAAAATGCAGAACTAAACCAGTGTAAGCAAAGACATGTTCCAAGTCATAATCAATGATAAATTTATGTCTTTCAATAAGCGTATTGATTAGAAAAAGTAGGTGGCTCATAAAATGCAACAGAATCAAAGCAAATTACTGAAGTGGATCGCTTTAGCTACAACAATCGGTATGTTGCTTATTCTTCTGGGTGGAGCCCTTGTTACAAAGACTGAAAGCGGTTTAGGCTGCGGTCGAAACTGGCCGGATTGTAATGGGTCCCTTATTCCAAAAGAAATAACAACAGAAGTTTTAATAGAATTCTCACATCGTTTAGTAACAGGTTCCGTTTCAATACTTGTCCTGGCATTAGTTATTTGGACTTGGCGTAAACTAGGTTCCATTCGTGAAGTAAAATTTTTAGGCAGTTTAGCAATCTTTTTCTTAATAGCTCAAGCATTAATCGGTGCTGCACAAGTTTTATGGGGGCAAGGAGATTTTATCCTTGCACTGCACTTCGGAATATCACTAATTTCATTTGCGAGTGTTTTGCTATTGGCAATGATCGTATTCGAAGTAGATAAAAAATTTGATGCCGATAAAGTATATATTGGTAAAAAACTTAAATGGCATACATTGGGCGTTTCTTTATATTCATATATAGTTGTTTATACTGGTGCTTTAGTGCGACATACCCAATCCAGTCTAGCTTGCAGCGACTGGCCGTTTTGCAACAATGATAAGCCGTTTGCATTACCAAATAATATGTACGAATGGGTTCAAATGGGACACCGATTGGCAGTACTATTAATTTTTATTTGGGTTACATATATTATGATTCATGCCATCAAGCATTACAAAAACCAGCGTGTTATTTATAATGGCTGGATTATTGCATTCATCATCTTATTGGCTCAGGTTACAACAGGAATGCTGGTTGTCTTTACAAAACTTAACTTAATCGTGGCATTATTACACTCATTATTTATTTCTTGTTTGTTTGGTTTGTTCTGCTATATGATTTTACTAATCTCGCGCAGTAACTATAATGAAAAAAGATAATTAGAAAAAAACACAACCCGCCATCGAGGACGGGTTGTGTTTTTTCTTATACGAATTAATAGTGTAAGCGGAGCAACAAGCAAATTAAAAGGAAAGGCAAATAGTCTTATAAAAAACAGGCAACGGAATACTTCCGTTGCCCATTCCACTACTCTAATTCTATTAATAAATCGCCTGTCGAAATAGCATCGCCAGCAGATGCGTATACTTCTTTTACAATCCCATCTTTCGGTGCTTGAACAGTCGTCTCCATCTTCATTGCTTCCGTAATCAATAAATGGTCACCACGTTTTACTGGGCTACCCTTAGATACTACGACTTTTAGTACTGTTCCCGGCATTGTTGCACCAATTTGATTTGGATCTCCTGGATTTGCCTTTAATGATACGTTTCCATCTACCTCAACTGTCATATCCTGGATTACTAACTCACGAGATTGACCGTTTAACTCGAAATACATGATTCGCGTTCCATCATGTTGCGGCTCGCCGATTTCTATTAATTTGATGATAAGCGTTTTCCCTTTTTCGATTTCAACCTCGATTTCTTCACCCAATTTTAATCCGTAAAGGAAAGTTGGTGTATCCAATACCGAGATATCTCCAAATAATTCTTGTGCAGTTACGTAATCTTCAAATACTTTAGGGTATAATGCATACGCCAAAACATCTTGATGAGATGCAGGACGACCTAATTTTTTGGTTAATGTTTTTTCCAGCTCTTCGAAATTGACCGGTTCAAGCAGTTCACCAGGTCGAACAGTAATTGCTTCTCGGTCCTTTAAAATCACTTTTTGTAATTCCTGAGGGAAGCCGCCAGGGATTTGGCCTAAATAGCCCTGGAACAATTCAACAACTGAATCCGGGAAATCAATCGTTAAACCACGCTCAAAAATATTGTCCTCATTCAAGTCATTCTGAACCATAAATAATGCCATATCTCCCACTACTTTCGAAGAAGGCGTTACTTTCACGATATCACCAAATAACAGATTGACACGTGAGTACATTTTTTTCACTTCATCCCATCGATCCCCTAAACCTACTGCTTTCGCTTGCTGTTGGAGATTGCTGTACTGTCCGCCAGGCATTTCATGAACATAGATTTCTGAATGCGGGCTATTCATGCCGCTTTCAAAGTCACTATAGAAAGTACGTACATCCTGCCAATACGCTGATAATTGTTCAAGTGCATCGATATCTGCACGCACTTCACGCTTGCTGCCCTTCATGGCATAATACAGCGAATTGGCGCTTGGTTGTGACGTCAATCCTGACATTGATCCAAGTGCTGTATCAATAATATCTACACCAGCCTCAATGGCTCTTGCATAAGTATAGATCCCATTTCCGCTTGTATCGTGGGTATGGAGATGAATCGGCAATTCAGTCGATTCTTTCAATTCTGAAATTAAACGATATGCAGCTTCCGGTTTTAATAAGCCAGCCATATCTTTAATCGCTAAAATGTGCGCTCCAGCTGCTTCTAGTTCTTTTGCCATTTCTTTATAGTACTGGACAGAATATTTTGAGCGTGAATCATCTAAAATGTCGCCAGTGTAACAAATTGCTGCTTCTGCAATTTTGCCTGTTTGACGGACTTCATCGATCGCCACTTCCATTCCTTTAATCCAGTTCAAGCTATCGAAAATTCGGAAAATATCAATTCCCGAAGATGCGGATTCTCTTATAAACTCACGAATTAAATTATCTGGATAGTTTTTATATCCTACTGCATTTGCTCCGCGCAATAACATTTGGAACAATACATTCGGCATTTGTTCACGCAATTTTTCAAGACGTGCCCATGGGTCTTCCTTTAAAAAACGGTAAGCTACATCAAATGTTGCCCCACCCCATAATTCAAATGAGAAGAAATCCTTTAGCATGCGAGCATTATAGTCAGCTATTTGGTACATATCCTGCGAACGTACACGAGTAGCCAGTAAAGATTGGTGGGCATCACGGAACGTTGTATCAGTCAACAATACATCTTGTTGCTCTTTAATCCACGAAATTAGCCCTTCTGCTCCGCGCTCTTCCAGAATTTGCTTTGTACCAGGTTGAATTTCAGTTTTTAAATCAACTTTCGGTTTGTTTGGCTGTACCAAGATTGGTTTTGAACGTTTTTCAACTCCAGGGAATCCATTTAATGTTACATTCCCGATGTAGTTTAATATCTTTGTCCCTCTATCTTTACGTACAGGGAAATTAAACAGTTCCGGAGTTGTATCGATAAAGCTTGTATCAAACTTGCCAGAGATAAAATGATCATGCAGTACTACATTTTCCAAAAATGGAATATTGGTTTTAACTCCACGAATACGGAATTCTCTTAAGTTACGATGCATCTTCGCGGACGCTTCTTTAAATGTCATGCCCCAAGTAGAGATTTTAACAAGCAGTGAATCGTAGTAAGGCGTTACTACAGCCCCTTGGAAACCATTCCCCGCGTCCAGGCGTACTCCAAAACCGCCACTTGAACGGTAAACCATCAGTTTACCTGTATCCGGCATAAAATCGTTCGCTGGGTCTTCTGTTGTTACACGTGATTGGATAGCATAACCGAAAAGTGGTATCTCGCTTTGTGCAGGGATGCCAATTTCCTGTGAGTGCAGAAGATGCCCTTCCGCAATCTTGATTTGCGCATGAACGATATCGATTCCCGTAATCATTTCAGTAATTGTATGTTCAACCTGAATTCTTGGATTTACTTCAATAAAGTAAAATTCGTCACCGGAAACTAAAAATTCTACAGTACCTGCATTTATGTATCCCACATTCTGCATTAATTGTACAGCAGCATCACAGATTCGATTACGAAGATCCTTTGATATAGAATTGGATGGAGCAATTTCAACTACTTTTTGGTGTCGTCTTTGAATCGAGCAATCGCGTTCATAAAGGTGAATAATATTGCCTGAAGCATCCCCCAGGATTTGTACTTCTATATGCTTTGGTTTTATGATTGCTTTTTCTACGTATACTTCATCAGAGCCGAAGGCAGCTTTTGCTTCGGATTTTGCACGTTCATAGCTGGATGCCAGTTCCTCTTTCGAGTGGACTAGTCGCATACCTCGACCGCCGCCGCCAAGAGCTGCTTTAATCATTAGTGGATAGCCATGGGATTCACCAAATTCATAAACCTCTTCGATACTAGAAACTGGACCATCAGTCCCAGGGATAACAGGGATTTTTGCAGCAATCGCTTGTTCCCTTGCTTTCACCTTGTCACCAAACATATCCAAGTGTGCTGAAGTAGGGCCAATGAAGATAATGCCTTCCTCCTCACAACGTCTAGCAAATTCAAGATTTTCTGATAAGAAGCCATATCCAGGGTGAATAGCATCAACGTTCGCTTGCTTAGCGATTTCAATGATTCCTTCAATATCCAAGTATGCATCAATCGGTTTCTTGCCTTCCCCTACCAGGTAAGATTCATCCGATTTATAACGATGATACGAACCACTATCTTCCCTTGAATAAATCGCTACAGTTTTAAGTTTCAATTCGTTACATGCACGAAAAATACGAATTGCAATTTCTCCCCGGTTTGCAACTAAAATTTTGTTAATTTTCTTCACAACGATTCCCCCTTATAACTTCTTCTCCAGCTTCACATACATGGAAATATTAATTAATACTCCCATTGCAAATGATAATAACAATATAGATGTTCCGCCATAACTGATAAATGGTAGCGTCACACCGGTTAACGGGATAAGTCCCGATAATCCCCCAAGGTTTATGAACGATTGAACAGCAATCCAGCTGCCGATCCCGGCAGCTATCATTCTAGCAAGCGGATCTTTTGTTTTTAGAGCAATAATCAAAGCCCTAATTATAATAAATCCTAAACCGCCCAGTACAATGATGACACCTAGAATACCTAATTCTTCGGCGATAATCGCCATGATAAAATCGGTTTGGGGTTCAGGTAAATAACCTAATTTTTGAATTGACTGGCCTAGACCAACCCCTTCTAAGCCCCCAGAACCGATTGCAATATAGCCATTAATTATTTGATAACTAGAACCGCTTTCATATTCAAATGGGTTTAAGAAAGATTTGATGCGGCCCATTCGGTTATCTGTAAGAATTTCGCTGCCTTTTACTAAAATTATCAGACCTATAAGTGCTGAACCAAATCCGATAAGCACCGTGAAAAACTTGATGAACTTCTTGAATTGAATCCCGCTGGCAGCAACAACAGATACCGCAATACCGGATAAAATCAATACTGCTCCTAAATCTGTTTCTGTACCGACGAATAAAATAATGGCTAACCAAACAAGTATTGGATAAACAATATTATTCGGCTCCAAATTTTCCATAGGATTATTTAAACTTTTTCGATAAAAGGCGCCTGCAAAATACAAGATTATAAATAGTTTAGCAAATTCGGAAGGCTGGAAATTCATAAGCCCAAACAAATTAATCCAGCTTCTTGCTCCCCCGGCTTCGATCCCATCAATTTTTACCCATATTAGGAATATAAAAGTGAGGAATAGCAATATTTGCATGATTCTTTTGCTGCTGAAGTGCTTATATGGGAAAAATGCACCTACTAGAAATGCAAAAGATGCGATAATCAGATTTATTAATTGCTTTCGATAATAGTATGTAGAGGTACCATCTTCTTCGACAATGCTGACCATAATACTTGAACTGTAAATCATGACAAGTCCAAACAGGCATAAAAACAAATACGTAAAGAACAACGGATAATCAAAATTCTTCACATAGTAATTTAGATATTTTTTCATTCTCAATTCCCCATCTTAGCTAAAAATTAGCTCCTTATTGCAATAGCAACGGATTCCCTTGAGCAGATTAATTTGTAATAACGTTCTTGTTTGTAAAAAAAACTCAAATCGCCAAGATGCGTTTGAGTTTTAAATTATTTGTTTGTATATGCTTCATGTAACAAGGAAAGCTCTTTTTCTAATGTATCTAGAATTTCTTTTCCCCGTTCACGCTCAATCAATCCAAGCTTTACAGCAAAGTCAATCTCACGTGATAAGCCAAACATTTGAGTATCTAGAACTTCTTCATATAAAGGACATGATGGCATTGTTAAATGATCCATTTGAACTTTTATTAAACGTGCAATTTTATCTGCATCCTTAAGCAGCAATTCTAAAGCTTGTTCCTGGAAGGAAGCTTGTGATTTCGTATCCATGAGGACGCCCCCATCATTTGAATTTCTTCTATTCTATCTTATTAAAGTTTATCTTTTAGCTGATAAAAATGCAAGTGTATACATATGAAAAGGTAACTTTGATTTATATTTCTTTATTAATTGCCATCAATCGCGTTATACTAAAATGGATATATAGATTTAGGGGGACTTTTGAAATGGAAAGTATTATACCAGTTAAAGGTGCAGTTAAATATAGAATCACTTTAGATCCTACTGTATGGATTTTTGACGATCGCCGTATAGATTTAAATACTTACTTCCTGGAAAAACCGGAAGCTGAAGATGAAGACCTAAAATACCTATTAAATACAGGCAGACATTGGTCGCGTGAAATTATGGAGGGAGCTGTTTATCCTCCTACACTAAAGACAGAAAGAAAATTTGACCGTCAAGGTATGAAAACTGGTACATTCGGAATGGAAATAAAACACTTCCTGAAAAATGCCGAAATTGAAGATGATGCAAAGCAAGTAGTCTTCGAATTAATGAACGGCCAAGAAGTAGCTATGTCCGTTGAAGAAGCAAATACAGTTATTTTTAAATATAGCCAGGATGGGAAGCCCATTAACGATGGCGGTCCTGTACATCTACTATTTGCCGATGGTTCAAACGTTGACAATCCTATCAAAAATATTGCAGCGATCCGCGTTGACCGATAGGAGGCCAATATAAATGCGTGTCAAATGTGTAATTTGCGATTCGATCAACGAGCTTGACGATGACCTGCCATTAGCAAAGAAATTGCGTAACCGACCAATCCATACTTATATGTGTACGGAATGTCATGGTCGAATTTCCGTCAATACGGAAAGCAGATTGGCAACTGGGAATTTTCGTTTTTTCCGTACTTCATCGCCCATCGATGAAGAATTCTAACTTCGAACAACATCAAAAAATCCTTGAAGTAATCATTCAAGGATTTTTTATTTTCATATATTTTTAATAAGCCTTTTTTCAAGCAATTCCACTAATTGATACATAATGGTAGCAAATACGGCAATGATGAGCAGAGACATAAGAACCAGGTTAAAGTTGAATACTTGGAAACCGTAAATGATTAAATAGCCCAGCCCCTTGGAGGACACTAGGAACTCTCCCACAATGACCCCTACCCATGATAAACCCACATTCACTTTTAATGTCGAAATAATAGTTGGAAATGAGGATGGTAAAATGGCTTCTTTAAACATTTGTGAGCGTGTTGCATTAAAGGTTTGCAATACTTTTAAGTAATTGGCATCAACATTTCTGAAGGAAGTATAGATCACGATCGTTGAAATGATGACCGATATAATTGCCCCCATGGTAATAATCGAGCCCATTCCGGGTCCCATCGCCACAATCAGGATTGGACCAAGAGCAACTTTGGGCATGGAATTTAATATAACCAAGTATGGATCCAACACCTTGGATAAAAAAGGCGACCACCAAAGAATTGCGGCTAAAATCGTTCCCAGCAAGGTCCCTATAATAAACCCGAGTACAGTTTCAAATAACGTATAGCTAATATGCACTAAAATGGAACCATCTGCAATATTGTCGATAAGCAGACTCGTTACTTTTGATGGTGAGCTGAAGATTAATGGATCTATCCAGCTGAAACGGGAAGCCATTTCCCATAACCCGAAAAATGCAATAAGGATCAACAATTGATAAAATCGAACCCATCTTTTTTCTTTCCTAAGAGATTGCAAAAATTGTTCATGAAGTTTTTGATTATTCAAGACTTTCCAACTCCTTCCATATCTTTTGGAATAGGGTGGAATAGCTTGAATGTGCCCTTGCTTCAAAAGGCGTTAGCACTCTTAATTCATTTGGCACCTCAAAGGTTTGATGCAGCCTGCCGGGACGTGCCGAAAAAAGGAAGATGCGGTCACTCATGGCAATCGCTTCACCAAGATCATGTGTAACGAGAACTGCTGTTTTTCCATATTCTTTTAATTTGTGGGAAACCAAATCCTCAAGCTTTAACTTCGACTGGTAATCCAGCGCTGAAAACGGTTCATCCAAAAGCAAGATTTTCGGATCGACTGCTAGGGTTCTAGCCAACGCTACCCTTTGACGCATCCCACCGGATAATTCCATTGGATACTTTTTCTCGACGGGCGGCAAGCCGACATCGCTTAAAAGAGCGGAAGCGACATTTCCATAGTTTTTCTTGTCATCCTTAAGCAGCTTTAATCCTATAGTGATATTCTCTTCTATCGTTTTCCAAGGAAACAGATAATCTTGTTGCAGCATATAGCCAATCGACAAATCTATATTTCCATGGACATCTTGATTTTCAATTTGAACAGAGCCTGAAGTCGGTTTAAAAAGACCCGCAATTATTGAAAGAAGCGTTGTTTTACCACAGCCGCTGGGACCGATAAAGGAAACGAATTCCCCTTTATTGATTGCAAGATTAATATCTTTTAAGGCCACTGTTGCTGCTTCTGTTGAAAAATACGTATGGTGGACGTTGCTGACATTCAGAAAGGACATTTACTCCAAAACCTTCTCTGCAAATGTCGTATCTACTAATTCGTTATAATCCATACGTTTTGGTAATTCTCCGGCTTCATCCATAATGTCTTGCAGATTATTCCACTCTTCTTCATCTAGAATCGGATCTTTTGCAAATGATTCTTGTTCACGATAACGTTCAACCACTGTTGCAATCAATTCTACATCAGTATCTTCAAAGTAAGGCTGAATAGCTTCAGCCACTTCTGTTGCGGAAGCTTCGTAAACAAAGTCCTGAGCTTTCTTTAGCGCTCTTGTAAACTTCTCTATTGTTTCTGGATCTTCTTTCATAAAGCTATCCTTTGCCATGAAAACGGTATAAGGTAGGTGACCTGACTCGGTACCGAATGAAGCAACAATGTGCCCAATTCCCTCCTGCTCAAAAACGCTGGCAGTTGGCTCGAATAATTGAACGAAATCTCCTGTACCCGAAGCAAATGCTGTTGAAATGTTCGCAAAGTCAATATTTTGAATTAGCTCTAAATCCTCCTGAGGGTCGATTCCGTGTTTTTTCAATACAAATTCTCCAGCCATTTGAGGCATTCCACCTTTACGCTGACCGAGGAATGTTGAACCGTTAAGCATATCCCACGAAAAATCTTCAATTTCCTCACGAGCAACCAAGAAAGTGCCGTCTGTCTGAGTTAACTGCGCGAAGTTTTTAATCGGATCATTTGCTCCCTGTGCAGATACGTAAATCGATGTTTCCGAACCAACAAGGGCAATATCAATACCACCTGACAATAAAGCAGTCATCGTTTTGTCTCCACCAGCGACTGTAGATAATTCTATATTTAACCCTTCTTCTTCAAAAAAACCTTGGGTAATCGCTACATATTGAGGTGCGTAGAAAATGGAGCGAGTAACTTCACCGACTTTGACCGTTTGAAGCTCCTCTGAATCATTGCATGCTGCAATGAGAAGAACCGTTAGACTTGCTATTATAACCAACAGACTGGACTTCACCCATTTTTTCAATGCTCCAACCTCCCTTTAACATACTTGTTTATCAAGTGTAGAGTATGCTATATAGGAAAAATGTGTGATTACCTAGAGGTTGTTTCTCGTTGGGATTGAATACTATAACGGCCGAAATCAAGGAATTATTATCTTAAACTCTGAAGGTATCGTTGTTTACTTTTGGAGTTTTTTATTTTGAGGCAAATTCGCTCGGGAATAGAGTAAATAGCACATAAGGGAAAGAATACGCCTGCAAACTTAGTAAAGTCGCTCGTAATGGAACAAAATCCGCTCATAAATCCAGTAAAATCGCTCCTAAAGCAATCAAGCTCGCAAAAGTCCCGCCCTTGTTCTAATGAAAATATAGTCGGCCATTTATCGTTAACACAAAAAAGAGGCAACCCCAAAAGTTGTCCAAGGAACAACTTCTGAAGCTACCTCTATTTGCCGTCATTTAAGATGCGGCTCTTTTTTCTTCTCTTTTTTCACGCCATAGACGTGTCTTATAAAGAATCAAGATTAATGCTGCAACGATTAACCCTTCAATCATCGGCAGGAAAAGAGCTAAAAACGTTAAAACAATACACCCAATGAACAGGAAAATATAAATAATAATATTTTGTATTAATTTTAGGTCATTTTTAGCAAAGCCAAGTTTATAAACAATTGCCGATAGGATAAAGATTAGCAAAAATGTTATATATCCTGCTACTGCATAGCTTGGCATATTTTCGTATAGATATCGAGTTATACCTGACATACGTTGGAATACAAAGGTTGTTTCACCAGTATTCGTAGGTGCAGATGCTTGAATATAATTTAGTGTCCCAAACAAGTTCAACTTCTACAACACCTTTCACAATCTGAGCAAAAAACAAACTCTTACTGTTCAGCGAATTTTTTCTTTTTCGCTTGTTTTTCACGTTCGTTTTTATCTAGAACTTGTTTACGTAAACGGATAGATTCAGGTGTTACTTCCAAGTACTCATCTTCATCTAAGAATTCTAGTGCTTCTTCAAGCGTTAAAATACGAGGACGTTTAATAACGTTTGTTGCGTCTTTTGTTGCTGAACGTACATTTGTTTTTTGTTTCATTTTTGTAATATTAACTGTGATATCATTATCACGGTTATTTTCACCGACAATCATACCTTCGTAAATTTCAGTACCTGGTTCAACAAATAGTGTACCACGGTCTTCAATTTGCATCATACCATAGGTTGTCGACTTACCAGTTTCCATAGAAACAAGTGCACCTTGGTGACGGCCACCAACACGACCTGCAACAACTGGTTGATAAGAATCAAATGTATGGTTAATGATACCGAAACCTTTTGTTAAGGACATGAATTCAGTTGTGTAGCCGATTAATCCACGTGCAGGAACCATGAAGATTAAACGAACTTGTCCATTCCCCTCATTGATCATATCCAGCATTTCACCTTTACGGTTACCAAGTGATTCGATAATTGAACCAACGCTGTCCTCCGGCACATCAATTTGAACACGTTCAATCGGTTCACATTTCACGCCATCGATCTCACGGATAATTACCTGTGGTTTTGATACTTGTAATTCATAGCCTTCACGACGCATGTTCTCGATCAGGATGGATAAGTGAAGCTCTCCACGGCCTGAAACAATCCAAGCATCCGGTGAATCTGTATCTTCTACACGAAGGGATACGTCTGTTTGCAATTGAGAACGAAGACGCTCTTCAATTTTTCTTGAAGTAATCCATTTTCCTTCGCGACCGGCAAAAGGAGAATTGTTAACCAAGAAAGTCATTTGTAAAGTAGGTTCATCAATACGTAATGGTGTTAACGCTTCTTGATGCTCTACTGGACATACTGTTTCTCCGACATTGATTTCTTCCATACCCGATACGGCAATCAAATCACCAGAGTATGCTTCTTGGATTTCTTCACGTTTTAAACCGAAGAAACCAAATATTTTTGTAACACGGAAGTTTTTCACACTGCCATCAAGTTTCATTAAGGCTACTTGTTGTCCAACGTGAATTTTTCCGCGGAATACGCGTCCAATTCCGATACGACCAACGAAGTCATTATAATCAAGTAATGCTACTTGGAATTGCAATGGTTCTTCAGTTGTATCTACTGGTGCAGGAATATGCTCGATAATTGATTCGAATAAGCATTTCATGTTTTCCTCTTGTTTAGATGGGTCTGAGTCAAGAGAAGCAGTACCGTTTACACCAGAAGCGAATACTACAGGGAATTCTAATTGCTCTTCGTCTGCGCCAAGTTCGATCAGTAAATCAATTACTTCGTCGACAACTTCTTCCGGACGAGCTGAATCTTTATCGACTTTGTTTACTACAACAATTGGCGTCAACTTTTGCTCAAGCGCTTTTTTCAGTACAAAGCGAGTTTGTGGCATACACCCTTCATATGCATCAACCACTAATAGAACGCCGTCTACCATTTTTAAAATACGTTCTACTTCTCCACCGAAATCGGCATGTCCAGGTGTATCAAGGATATTAATTCTTGTTCCTTCATAGTTTACAGCTGTATTTTTAGCAAGGATTGTAATCCCGCGTTCACGTTCGATATCATTTGAGTCCATTGCACGTTCTTCGACATGTTCATTTGAACGAAAAGTTCCTGATTGTTTTAACAATTGGTCAACTAATGTTGTTTTCCCATGGTCAACGTGGGCGATAATTGCGATATTGCGTAAATCTTCGCGTAACTTTGTCATTATTCCACTCCATATTCTTTTTTCGTATGATTAACTGTGTTATTATAGCACAAGAAGTTCATATTGTCTTTTCATGTTTTTTTACAATTCGACAATAATATTAATAAAGTTATTTTTCCGTACATATTAAGGAGGCATATTTTCATGAATAAAGCGAAAGCAGTCATGTTTATTTTTGCAGTAGCCGCGATGTTATCCATGATTTCGATTGGATATGCAATCGCAGCAAAAACATTCCTCGGAGCAATCGCAGGACTTTTAGCCTTATGTGCTGTCATGTTCATCGGATTCAAAATGAAACGTAAATTCCGGGAACAAGGTCTTTTATAAATCTTTACACATAGACTGCCACATGAAGTCAAATTAATTCTTATGCAAAACACGATTTGTTGAATCTGCAATACGACAAATTGTGTTTTTCCATAAGAAAAGACAACTCCAACCAAGTATGGCAGGAGTTGACGGACACTTTTGCTTAATTAACAAGTACCTCTTGTAATCCTTACTCCACAGGATTTACTTTTCCTCAATATAATGTTCCAGAATTTGTTGGTGAATTGATGGATTGGCAATGATAAAGGTATCTTGCGTCAATAGATTGCACGGTTGGCCTTTTAAATTTGTGGCAATTGCGCCAACCTCTTGAGCAATGATTGTTCCACCGCCAATATCCCATGGAGATAATCTCATTGATATATACGCGTCCAGTTTCCCGCTGGCAACAAATGCTATTTCCATCGCAGCCGATCCATAGGAACGTGTACCCCTGACTGTACGCACTAATTCAATCATTTTCTCATGGTTTACCCGCCTATTTGGCGACACCCAGCTTGCATTGATTCCAATGATAGCTTCTTCAAGAGGCAGTGGTTGCAATTTCCTTAACGGAGAATCATTATACCATGCTCCCTCTCCTTCTATTGCACAAAACATATCTTCATTCATCACATCAAATATGTACCCAAGTTTTCCCACGCCATCAACGAAGAAACCAATGGTAATCATAAAATGACGATGTTGCTTTATGAAATTCATCGTTCCATCTATTGGATCAATAATCCAAACCGGCCCTTCGAGCGATTCAATCTGTTCACCCATTCCCTCTTCACCTAAAATTTTGTGTTCGGGATTAAATGCCTTGATTTTATCAATAAAGAAAAGTTCCGTCTCCCGATCAATATTTGTCACTAAATCATTCGCATCCGCTTTTGTTTCGACTTGGATATCATAAGAAAAAGCATCCCTGATTCTTTTTCCTGCTTCAATAATAGTTGCCTTGGCAAATTGGTCGACTACATGTAAATCCATTAAACCCCCACCTTCTTTGAACAATCCCATATAAGCTTTCTCCCAACAATCCTATTAAATGGATGGAGAGTGTCGCCTAGTATTCGAAAAATTCCCTCTTTATCCCTTAGTATAACAAAAATCACTTGCAGCCAAAATGTGAGCAAGTGATTTTTAGTAAATTATTAATTTGTTATACATATGCGTGGAGACCATCTAATTCATCTTGTATTTCCTTAAGACGTTTTTTGCTTTTATCCATTTCTTTTTCATCTTTGTCCTGCATCGCTGCGTATAAGGAGGCAAGTTCATAATCAAGCTCTAGACGCAAAACCTGTTCATATTGCTTTTCAATGTCAACTTTACGTATAATTTTGATCATCTGTTTCATATTAAATCACTTCCCTTTCATTTTTTAAAATTTTGGTCTTATGAATATGTTTGTTACAAAATTTTTCCCAAAAAGCTGATAAAATAAACATGTAAATCAAGAGGGGGCACAGATAAATGAACAAAATTAAATGGACAAACAAGGATTTCGAGGTTTTTGAAATTGATGGTCTAGAACCGCGAATGGAGGCTCTAACAACCATTGTTCGCCCGAAATTCCAAGAACTAGGTGAAAGGTTTTCAAGTTATTTTAGTGCTAAGACGGGAGATGAATTTTTCCCCCATGTGGCAAAGCATGCTAGAAGAACTATAAATCCACCAAAAGATTCCTGGGTAGCTTTTGCTCCTTATAAGCGTGGATATAAATCTCTTCCTCATTTTCAAATTGGGCTTTGGAATACACATTTATTCATTATTGTTGCAATTATTTATGAAGCACCACAAAAATCTGAAATGGCAACTCGCCTACTTAATGCGATTGATCTGTTCGACGAGTTGCCTGACTCATTTATCTTCTCGGGCGATCATATGTCACAAGACTCAATTCCTTTAAAAACAGGGCGTGAAAAACAGCTGGAAGAATTATTAATTCGATTAAGAGATATTAAAAAAGGCGAGTTTCTGGTAGGACGTCACATTCCACGAGAAGAAGCTGTCAAACTTTCGTCAGAACAATTTTTACAACTAACAGAAGAAACGTTTGAAGCATTACTGCCTGTTTATAACACTATTATCGGAAAATAATATCGACTCCACCCCAAAGGCAAAAGTTAACTTTCTAACTTTTGTCTTTTTAATTGCCTTCTTAAAAGTTACTCTGGTTTATAGCCTTCATGTAGTTTCCTTGGTTAGAGCAACTGCTTCGTTTTTGGTGTGTTGTATCATTAATATGCACAAGATACTGACAAACATTACATATTTCTACTAATTCTTTTTTTATTTTTTTAGCCTAATTCCGGTAATTTTATCATTTATCCTAGGTCCCCTCCTATTTGTGCACAACTTATTCCACATTTCAAGAATCCCAATATATCCAGAGTGATTTAAAAAATAAAAAAAGGGTATAGAGATAGGACGTTATTTGACAACTTCAAGGAGTGTATATAGATGAAACTTCATAACGGAACATTATATTGGCCAACAACAAATTCTATTGAATTAATAGTGAAGTCCCCAAAACAACCAAAGAAACAATATGATGCCATTGTCATTGGAGGCGGTATTTCCGGCTGCTTAACTGCTTTTAGATTATTGAAACAGGGTTTATCTGTCGCAATAATCGATCAACGACATTTCGGACATGGCAGTACAGCTGCGAATACGGGGTTGCTGCAGTATTCAAATGATATAATGCTCTCTGAACTAATCCAGCAGATCGGGGAGAAGGAAGCAATCCGATTTTATCAATTATGCTTTGAAGCATTGGATGATATCGAGAAAATTGTTAATGAGTTGCCACATGAAGTGGATTTCCAACGGAGACCAAGTATTTACTTTGCTAGTAATCAATCGGATGCAGTTAAATTGCGTACCGAATATGAAGCATTATATATGAACCATTTTCCATGCGAATTTTGGGATGAATCTACTTTATCCTTTTATATGCCTTTTAAAAAGCCCGCTGCATTGGTTACTTTGCGTGATGCAGAAATAAATCCCTTGAAATTTATCACAAGTTTATTGAACTATTTACAGGATCACGGGGTTGATTTATTTGAAGAGACAGTTGTAACGGATACTTCATATGAAAATCAGCTTGTCCAACTAAAAACGACAACGCATTTATTCCAAGCCAGAGATGTAGTATATACAATAGGCTATGAGAAAAAGCACAATGCAAAGAAAGATGATGCTACTTTTAAGCGTTCTTACGTGATGGTAACAAAGCCTATACAATCCAGTACACATTGGCATGAAAAAGCAATGATTTGGGAAACAAAAAGACCGTATCTCTACTTGCGTACGACAGCTGAAGGAGCCATTATGGTCGGAGGACTGGACGAAAAATTATCGGAAGCTACGGTGGATAAGAAAATGATTGAAAATTATGCACAAAAGCTATTAAAGGAAACACAGTCATTATTCCCACACTTGGAACTGGAAGTTGACTGCTGCTATGCTTCAACATTCGCAGAATCGAAAGATCAATTGCCATTTATCGGTCCACATCCGACAAAACCGCATCATTATTACGTTCTGGGATATGGTGGCAACGGTACCGTATATAGTGCGCTTGGTTCTAAAATGATCAGTGACCTCATTGCGGGAAGTGAGAATTATGATGCCCACATCGTTTCACCTCAAAGAAAAGTTGAAACGGACAGCCTCCCCTTTTTCTCGATAGCCTGAATTCCATAACTTCATAAAAAAAGAGGGTGATTTCATCTGTTCATCTATTAAATGCTCAAATGAATCACCCTCGCGCTATTACATTTTAATCAGGTTGCCATCTTCTTGTTCTTTCGTTAATTTAACAACTTTGTAGCTTACGTAGCCACTTACCTCTTCAAACTCACGGAAAACTGTTTTTTCCTCTGCCTGAGAAGGAACAATCTCCTTAAAACGACGATATCTTGCCAGCATATCCTCTCTTTTTATCCCTTTTTCATATGCTTGCTCCACACCTTCAAAAAAGCGGACAACATCGATAATTTCTGTTGTTGACCAATCCGGCGAAAATGGATATGAGTATTCCATAGAAAAATCCCACCTTCTAAATTTAATGTCCCCATTTTACTCTGATTGCTTCTGCTTGTACAACCATTCGATTAATTAGCTCCTGTACTGTTGGGACGTCCTCAATCATTCCGGTTACTTGACCGGCCCAACCAAAACCACTTGCTTCATCGCCATCATAAATAAATTTCTTATTAGCCTCCCCACTTATATATTCTTTTAATGCTTCATAGGTCGGGGAAACATTTTCAATCTCTAATATCTTTTCTGTAAAATCGCTCTTTAATACTCGTGCCGGGGCACCGATTGAACGTTTGATAATAGTAGTATCTGTTTCTGTACTATTTAATAGGCTCTTTATATATTGTGGAGATGCATGTATACATTCCTTTGTGGCGATAAATCTTGTTCCCATCTCAATTCCTTCTGCTCCTAGTGCATGAGCAGCCATCCAGCCTCGACCATCTCCAATACCCCCGGAAGCAATTACGGGTATGGAAACACTATCTGCAACTTGTGGAACCAGAACCATGGTGCCCACATCATCTCGTCCCAAATGGCCCCCTCCTTCATGGCCGACAACCATCACGGCATCCGCCCCAAGCTGTTCCGCCTTTTGCGCCTGGCGTCTGGCTGCCACCAACACCAACTTCTTGATGTCAGTATCTTTTAATAACTCAAAGATTGGTGCAGGATTTCCCCCAGTCATAGAAATTACCGGCACATTTTCCTCGATTGCTACCTTGACCATTTCTTCGTATCCTTTGCCGTGCATGCCAATGGCAAAGTTTACACCAAATGGCCGGTCTGTTTTTTCACGGACCTTATGTATTTCCTCCCTTAAAAGTTGTGGTGATTTTAAACTCATCGCAGTGATTTGGCCCAAACCACCTGCATTAGAAACAGCAGCAGCCAAATCCGAGTAGGCTAAATAGGCTAATCCACCTTGTATAATTGGATATTTTATTTCTAATAATCTTGTAATTCTTGTATCCCAATTCATTTCTTCATCTCCTTTTTTTCTCTTTAAAATAAATACTTCTATTTGGCAGAAAAAAATCCTTTTATTTTTGTAGTCATGAAGTCCAATAGATGCTATAATTCTTCTTGTTTTCAAAAATATATAAAGCGAGGTGGTACCTGCGTTGTCACAGTTAGAGACTCCATTGTTCGACGTATTACTCAAACATCGAAACAGACATCCAATACAATTTCATATTCCCGGACATAAAAAAGGTCAAGGTATGGATCCTGCTTTTCGTGAGTTCGTCGGCGACAACGTTTTATCAATTGATTTAATCAATATTGCTCCACTAGATGACTTACATTCACCAAAAGGCGCGATTAAAGAAGCACAAAACTTAGCAGCAGAAGCCTTTGGTGCTGACCATACATTCTTTTCCGTTCAAGGTACTAGTGGCGCCATCATGACGATGATTCTATCCGTCGTTAGTCCAGGTGATAAAATATTGGTACCACGGAATGTTCATAAATCAACAATGTCTGCAATTGTTTTATCTGGTGCTATTCCGATTTTTATCCATCCTGAAGTTGATGAAGAGTATGGAATTGCCCATGGTATTTCTGCAGAATCTGTAGAAAAAGCGTTAAAAACATATCCAGATGCAAAAGCGATGCTTGTAATCAACCCTACTTATTTTGGATTTGCAACCGACTTGAAACGTATTGTTGATATCGTCCATTCACACAACATTCCGGTTATTGTGGATGAAGCACATGGAGTTCATATCAAATTCCATGATGAACTCCCTTTATCTGCTATGCAGGCAGGTGCTGATATGGCTGCGACAAGTGTCCATAAGCTAGGTGGATCTATGACACAAAGTTCGGTATTAAATGTTCGTGAGGGGCTTGTTTCGGTAAATCGAGTACAATCTGTTTTATCGATGTTAACAACAACTTCAACATCATACCCTATTTTGGCCTCATTAGACTGTGCGAGACGTCAATTAGCCGTTCATGGACATGATTTAATTGACGAGTCTATACGTCTTGCAAAGGATGCTAGAAAAAGAATTAATAATATTCCTCATCTGAAAGTAGCAGGAAGAGAGAAACTTCACTCATCTGCAACATATGATATGGATCCGACAAAAATCCTTATCAGTGTAAAAGATTTAGGCATTACAGGTCATCACGCTGAAGAATGGCTACGTCAAAATGCCAATATTGAAGTCGAATTGTCCGACCTTTATAATATCCTTTGCCTTGTAACATTAGGCGATTCGAAAAAGGAAATCAATCTACTCGTTAATGCATTGCAAAGAATGTCGCAAACTTTCGAATCGGAGGCAATCCAAAAAGAGACAATTGTTAATGTACCGGAAATTCCTGCATTGGCAATGACTCCTCGAGATGCTTTTTATGCTAGTACAGAAGTAATGCCGTTAGAAGAGTCTGCTGGGTATATTTGCGCAGAATTTATTATGGTTTACCCTCCAGGTATCCCGATTTTCATTCCCGGGGAAATAATAACTGAAGAGATTATCGACTATATTAAAATGAATATTGAAGCTGGGTTACCTGTTCAAGGTCCAGAAGATTTATCTCTTAAAACGATCCGCGTGATTAAAGAGCGTATGCCGATTATCTAAAATCTTATAATTCTACATTAAAAAACACGATTCTCCCCTACTAGCTAGCGGAAAGTCGTGTTTTTTCTGATTCTTTCTATTTAGTTATTGTTCAGCATCTTTAAATAAACAGGAATACAAAAATCGGACAGATTACAGCACCAAAGACGGCACTTAAACCCATTGATAATGAACCAATGGACAGATCCTCTTCACCATAATCCTTTAACTTGGAAACACCTACACCATGACTTGCACTTCCCATAGAGATGCCTCTCCCAATTGATGAGGTAATCTTTGAATACTTGTAAACAGCCGGTCCAAATAATGCTCCCGTAAAACCCGCCACCATTACAAATACAGCAGTCAAGGGCGCAATCCCTCCTATTGTTTCACTTACTTGCATTGCCACAGGGGTAGTAAGCGATTTTGGCAAAGATGTTAAAATTAGGTCAGTATCCATTTTCATTAATTTCAACAGAGTATAGACACTTATCAACCCACTTATCATTGCTATTAGAATACCTGATAGAATTGTATATTTAAACTTCACAATTAATTTTCTTTGATTATATAAAGGATAGGCCAAGGCAACAACGGCTGGTCCCAATAGATGCTGGATATATTTCCCGCCTTCCATGTAATCAGAAAATGGAATCCCAAAAACTAATAACACGCCAACCATCACGATTGTCGTCGTCAATATCGGCAATAAGAATGGATAAGGAAACTTTCTATGAATTTTATACATAAGGGCAAATATAATGACCGTGCTAACGATGAAGATGATTGCTTTCAAGTGTCCCAGCCTCCTTCAAGCTTTCATTTTGTTGTGGTTGGTTTTTACTTAAGGTAACGGGAACTGCTTGGTTTTCACCGTCCAAGCACTCTTCATCAGGTTGAAGTTGTTCAACGAATTCTTGTTCTTTTCTTATAGCAGACTTAAATTCTTTCTTTTCAATCAGCTCTAATTCTTTCTTCTCGATCATTTCACTAAGTTTGCTTGAGATTAAAATGGCAAATAACGTACTTACAAAAACAGACCCTAGCAAAAGAAAGCCCTCGACTGATAATAATTGAGGATAATCAATAATTCCAACAATCGGAGGAATAAAAAATAGAGTCATAAAAGCAATTAAAAACCCAGCACCCTCCTGAATATATTCCACCTTCACCCACTTCATTTGGAGGCAGAAAGCCAGTAGTACCAAACCTAAAATACTTGCCGGAAGGGGCAGTCCAGTTATTTCGACAACAAAAACCCCGATATAGTAAAAAGCGTAGAGTATTAGAATTTGAGCGATGGTTCTTATGATTTTCATCAATAGGCAATAACTAAGCGCAATCACTTTTATTGCCATTCACCCCCCTTAATAAACGATATTTTACTCTTCAAGTTTAACAATGTCTATAACTCTTCGAAAGAAAACCTAATAATTCAAGAGAAAACGCAGAAAATAAGAAAAATGAGACAAAGAATTATTTCTCCATCTCATCTCTTCTTATTCTTCTTCATTTATAACGACGTTTCTTCCTAATAGTTTTAAAATTAGTGGTACTACAATCCAAGCAATTGCAATAATTAAAAATATTAAAGATAACGGGCTTGTTACAAAAACACTCCACTCCCCATTGGAAATTGTTAGTGCTCGACGCATGTTATTCTCAATCATTGGTCCTAACACTAAGGCTAAAACCAATGGCGCTACAGGGTAATCATTTTTGGTGAATAAATAGCCAAATACCCCACAGGCAATTAAAAGATACAAATCAAAAGTCGAATACTGTACTGCATAAACACCAAAGAAGGAGATGGCAATAATAATTGGCAATAAATATTTCTTTGGCGTTTGAATAATCTTCGCAAATATCTTTACCAGAGGCATATTCAATATTAGTAACACTAAATTCCCGATAAACATACTGGCAATTAAACCCCATGCAATATCAGGGTGGTCATTGAACAATAATGGACCTGGCTGCACATTGTACATAATAAGTGCACCCATCAAAATCGCTGTTGTCCCTGAGCCAGGAATTCCTAAAGTTAGAAGCGGAATCATGGCTCCACCTGAGGCAGCATTATTGGCAGATTCAGGACCTGCTACACCAGCAATATTCCCTTTTCCAAAAGAGTCTGGTTTTTTGCTGACTTTTTTTTCTGTTATATAAGAGAAAAAGGATGCAAGAGTTGCTCCTGCTCCCGGAAGCACTCCTATAAAAAATCCTAACAATGATCCTCGTGCAATTGGTTTAGCACTATCTTTTAAATCTTGCTTAGTCGGCATTATGCGACTAATTTTTGCAATAGGTTCATCGTCGGCTTCACGTTCCAAAATTGTTTTAAACACTTCTCCGATTGCAAACAAGCCTACAGCTATTGTTAAGAACTCTATGCCTCCATATAAAACTGGTATGTCATAAGTAAACCGCGCTATTCCCGATACGGCATCAATTCCGATAGTTCCAAGCATCAGCCCTAGAACCGTCATAATCAAGGCTTTCGTTACCGATTTACCCGCTAAGCCACTCACTGCACATAACCCTAAAAGCATCAATGAAAAATATTCTGCTGGCCCAAACTCCAAAGCAATACTTGATAAAGGTTTAGCCAATAAAACCAACCCTATTAGCGAAATAATTCCTGCGACAAACGAGCCTATTGCTGAAATTGATAATGCGGCCCCTGCTCTTCCCTGCTGGGCCATTTGATATCCATCCAGAGCAGTTACTACCGAGGAAGATTCACCCGGGGTGTTTAATAAAATTGAAGTTGTAGATCCCCCATACATTGCTCCGTAATATACCCCCGCCAGAAGAATAATCGAACTGGCAGCTGCTGCTTCAGTCGGCATTCCCGAGGTGATTGTTGCAGTTACGGGAATTAGCAATGCAACACCACTCATTGGCCCAATTCCCGGTAGTACTCCAACCGCGGTTCCGATAATAACGCCAACAAGTGCAAATAATATATTATGCCACTGTAAAGCTGTAGCAAAACCATCCATTAAGTATTGAACTGTGCCCATTTATATCCCCCAATTTTAAAATAAAGAAAATTTCGGTAAAGTGCCTCCAAGTAAATTTACATACATCATATAAACCCCAATTGAGAAGACTGCTGCGATTATAATCGAGGATATAAACTTCCCTTTCTCCATCACTTGGAAAGCCACTAACAAGAATAGAAACGTTGATATTACGAATCCTATAATTTCTAATAAGAAAATATATAGTATGGCAGAAACTAGAATTATACCGAAATTCTTATAATTCATTTGCGATTTTTCTGCATGTTGGGTTTGTGCATTCTTTTTGAAGCTCTCGTATATCAAACGCAAGCTAAGAAGGCCTAACACAACTCCCAAGATTAATGGGTATGTTTTTGGTCCGACTGCAGAACCGTATGCGCTGCCAGAAATCTGTAGGCTTCCGGAAATAAACAATAGACTAATAACTAAAAAAACAATTCCGCTAATTTTATCAAATGATTTTACCAATTCCTGCACCTCCAATCCTTTTACAAAAACACGATTTATCATCCCAATGGCTTTTTTCGGATACCTACGAAAAACTCATTTTTTCTATCCTCTAAAAAAAGTGCTGTCCTATAAGACATAGCTTAATGGACAGCTTTCTCTTTATTTATGCATATCTAATGCTTCAAGCAACTCACTAACTACTGTCTCTTGTTCTTCTAAAAATTTAGTAAAGTCTTCTGCATTTTTATACTCATTTTGCCAGCCATTTCTTTCTAATTCAGCAGTCCATTCTTCGCTTACAGCCATTTCGCTTAATTTTGTTGACCAATAATTCACAGCCTCTTCAGACATATTCTTAGGTCCGAATAATCCTCTCCAGATTGTAAATTCCGCATCTATTCCTAATTCTTGGAACGTTGGTACTTCTTCCAACTCACCAGATAATCTTTCAGTAGAACTTACTGCTAATACTTTCACATCTCCAGATTTTACATATTCTCCAATTGCGGAAGCATCTGTAGCAATGGCATCAGCATTACCACCTAATAACGCAGCAATCGCTTCACCGCCACCATCGTAAGAAACATATTTTACTATTTTAGGATCGATTCCGTACCCATAAGCCGGCAGGATCCCTACAAGATGATCCATAGAACCAGGCGCTGAACCACCTGCCATTGTAATAGATGTTGGATCTGCTTTAATAGCATCTAACAAGTCAGTTAAAGTGTTGAATTTTGAATCAGCTTTTACAACAATCGCACCATAATCACGCGTTAATTGTGCAAGTGGAGTAGTATCTTTATAACCGTAAGGACTATTTCCTTCTGCCTTTAAATTATTAATAATAATAGGAGGTGATTTAGCCATCAGCATATAATCATTCTCTACTTCTTTTGTGGCATATTCAGCCATAAACACAGCACCACCACCACCTGCTCTATTTTCAACTGTAATTGGTTGTTCAACTAAACCAGTTTCTGACATAACTTTGGCAATCGCACGTGCTGTTAAATCCCAGCCACCACCAGCTCCGGATGGCGCTACAATCGTAATATTGCTTTCCGGATATCCAGAAGTACCTTCAGCCTCCGTAGTTCCACTTGTCTCCCCTTGACATGCCGTAAGAACTGCAGCCATAACAATTGCTAAACAAATTAATAGTATCCTCTTCATTACTTTATTTTCCCCCTTATGATACATTCATTTTTAGAAGTAAATGTATATAAATAACTTAATGAAAGCGCATACTTTTTACAATAAAACGAGTATAAGTTAATATTTTCTTCATAAAGCTGATTTTGCTCATATTGTCCACGAGAGGGATATACAATAATATATGATAGATTGCAGTTTGCTTTTTTATTTAATATGTTTTAGAAAAATAAAAAGGTAACTCAAAAATCGTCTATTAAACGATTTTGAGTTACCTACTTTATCTGCAATATTCCTTTTCCGGTATATATCGTCTTTCAGGCCTTCCAACCGTCCCATAAATTAAATCAGTATAGACCTTATTTTCCGATACTAAGTATTCCAAGTAACGACGAGCAGTCGATCGACTTAACCCTAGGTCCTTCCCTAGCTTTTCCGCAGTTATTCCTTCTGGGTATGTTTGCAAATAATCGAATACTTTCCCATTTGTAATGACATCGATACCTTTTGGTGTTATTTCATTTATTTGTATCGGTTTCGACATATTCCATAATTCTTTGATTTCATGTTCATCAAGAGTGGAATTTTTCTCGAGGAGTCTCCTTTTGGCACGATAGGTTTCCATACATTCTTCAAACTTTTCAAATGTTACTGGCTTTAATAGATAATCTACAACTCCACCACGCAATGCTTTCTTTAAAATGACTGATTCTGATGCGGCCGTGATGAATATAATGTCAGTCTCTCGGCTATTAGCTTTAATATAATCCAAGACTTCTGTTCCTAATAAGTCAGGAAAATATACATCCAGCAATACCAAATCCGGCTTTACTGTTTCAATCCATTCGAACGCTTCTTCTCCACTATGCGCTACCCCAATACATTCAAAACCTTCAATCTTACTTAAAAATTTTTGATGAATAGTAGCAATTCTTTTATCATCTTCAACAATCAACACCTCTATTTTGTCCCTCATACTCATTATCCCCCTTATGTACAACAACGATAAATAGCGCTCCCCCAAGATCACCATTCTCGGTATATATTTCTCCTCCTAACTCAAGGAGATTCTCTTTGACTTTCATTAAGCCAAAGCCATGTCGATCATTATCTACCCCTTTTGTTGAAACTCTTTTTTCAAAGAGTATATGTTTAACTTTGTTATGAATTCCTTCCCCACTATCTTCTACTTCTATCAATAGCTCTTTTCCATTATCAAGTATTAATATACGAACTAGTCTTTGTTCTTCAGGCAGATGTTCAACTGCTTCGAATGCATTTGTCACCAAATTACCAAGTATCGAAACAAATAAGTGTTTTTGAATATGTTTAGGTAAAGATTTGAGATTACTATCTTCATCAAAAATCAGTCTTACCTTTAACTCTTTGGCTCGATTGAAAAAACCAATTAAAATTCCACTTATAAAGGGATCTTGCAATCGATCTGAAATAAAGTGAATTAAATTCCCCTGTTCTTCTCGTTCACTGTGAATTAACTCGAGAGCTTCTTCATAATTTTGCAGATAAATAAGTCCGGATATCGCATACAAAAAATTATTGTATTCATGTGTTTGAGCTCTTAAAGCTTCCGTATATTTTTTTACTTGCGAAAGTTCCATAGACAGTCGATCAATTTCAGATTGTAGGCGAAAGCTTGAAACAACCCCTACTACTCTTTCCCCATTTAATATGGGAATTCGATTTACCAATACTTCATTCCCGTTAATCTCCATATTACGATCGAGATGCCTCTCACCAGTTGATAAAATTTGATCCATTTGAGTGTTTGGTAATACGTTGCGAATATGTTTTCCTACAAGTTGAATATCTTCCCCATCCGACAACATCTTGTAAGCTGCAGAATTCAGAACAGTTATTATCCCTTTCTCATTGACCATAATAATTCCTTCCCGAACGGATTCAATTAATGCATTTTGTTGTTTTAAGAGTTCCGCAATCTCAATTGGCTCAAAATTTAATAAATCTTTTTTTATCCTAGTAGATAAAAGTGAAGCAAAAATTAGTCCGACTAGAATAAAAACAGCAACAATCCAAACAATATTATCTATATATTTAGAGAAGATATCACTAATGTCTTTCTTTAAATACCCAACCGAGATTACACCAATAATTTGATGATCATCATCAAACACAGGTGTCTTTCCCCGTACTGCTGGTCCAAGGGTACCGGTTGCTTCCGAGATGTAGGATAACCCCTCCTCTAGTACGCCTTTATTATCATTTCCTACCATCTTCTGTCCAATTCGACTCTCGACTGGATGTGCATAACGTATCCCATTTAGATCTCCAATTACAACATACTCAGCACCAGTTTCCTTACGTATTTCTTCAGCGATGGGCTGTAAGATTTCAGAAGGATTGTTTGAGTAAAAACCTGCTTTAACATCATCACGAATTGCCGTGGTTTTTGCTATTTGCAATGCCTTAGCCCCAATTTCCTCTTTAATGGCATTGGATAATGTGAGATAAAAAGATATCCCAATCGCAACAGAAATTAAAAAAATAATCATAATATTATATAAAAATATTTTCGATTGCATGGAATCTAACTTCATCTAATCCTCCGATTTTAAATAATAATATCTCCATTATAAAGAATTTTTCAAATATTTTGTAGCTTTGTAATATAATTTTGTAGCTTAAAAGAAGTATTCTCTATATTTCCCATCGGAAGGGCTAAAGGGCAATCTAACGACTGGAAAATTAAATTATTAGCTAGATATTAAGAAAAAATTATGCTTTAAGTTAAAATCCCCATTTTCTTAATACAAAAAAACGCATTAGCTACAAATGGTTGTAGCATAATGCGCTTAGATGAAAAGATTATTTTGAAATAATATGGATTGGGTTGCCAAGAAGTACTTCAGCAGTTTCCATTGTAATTTCACCTAATGTTGGGTGAGGGTGAATTGTTAAAGCAACGTCTTCAGCAGTCATGCCGCCCTCGATTGCTAGGCAAAGCTCAGAAATCATGTCAGATGCACCAGCACCAATGATTTGAGCACCTACAAGTAAACCATCTTCTTTACGTGCCACTAGTTTAACAAAACCTTCAGTTTGGTTTAAAGCTAATGCACGGCCGTTAGCTGCAAATGGGAATTTAGCAACGTTAACTTCCAAACCTTCAGCTTTTGCTGATTCTTCACTGTAACCAACAGTAGCCATTTCTGGATCTGTGAAGCATACAGCAGGAATTGCTAGGTAATCTACAATTGAGTGTTCACCAGCGATTGCTTCAGCAGCAACTTTACCTTCGTAAGATGCTTTGTGAGCAAGTTGTGGACCATCAACAATATCACCAATCGCATAGATATTTGGAATATTTGTACGGCATTGTTTATCAACTTTGATTAAGCCGCGTTCAGCAAATTCGATACCGATTTGCTCCAAGCCGATTTCATCCGTGTTTGGACGACGACCTACAGTTACTAATACGTAATCAGCTTCAACCTTTTTCTCTTCTCCGCCAACTTCATAAGTAACGATTACGCCGTTTTCGTTTTCTTCTACACCTTTAGCAGATGCACCTACTTCGATTGTAACGCCTTTTTTCTTTAAGCCTTTTTTTACGATGGCCGTCATTTGTTTTTCGAAGCCAGCCAAGATATCTTTACCGCCTTCAACGATTGTTACTTCAGTACCGAAGTTTGCAAAAGCAGAACCTAATTCAGTACCGATGTATCCGCCACCAATAACAACTAATTTTTTCGGTAATTCTTTTAAGTTAAGAGCACCTGTTGAGTTAAGTACACGTTCTGTATATTTGAAAGTTGGAATTTCAACAGGACGGGAACCAGTTGCTAGAATCGCATTTTTGAATGTATATGTTTGAGCAGAATCTCCATTGATAATACGAACTGTATTTGCATCACTGAAGTATGCTTCACCTTTAACGATTTCTACTTTATTTCCTTTTAATAGGCCTTCAACACCGCCAGTTAATTTATTAACGACACTGTTTTTGAAGTTCTGTACTTTTTCAAAATCAAGTTTTACTTCAGAAGCGAAAACACCCATATCTTCCGAATGTTGTGCTTGTTCGAAACGGTGACCAACTGAAATCAACGCTTTGGAAGGAATACATCCTACGTTAAGGCAAACGCCACCTACTACATCTCTTTCTACAATTGTAACTTTTTGACCGGTTTGAGCTGCACGAATTGCCGCTACATAACCACCAGGTCCAGCCCCTACTACTAAAGTGTCAATTTCTATTGCGAAATCTCCTACTACCATTTTTTACGCCTCCATTAATAAAAGTTCCGGGTCACTTAACAAACGTTTTAAATGATTTAAAGCATTTTGTGCTGTGGCTCCGTCGATCATTCGATGATCAAAGCTCAATGATAATGCTAACACAGGTGCACCTACAATTTCACCATTTTTTATCACTGGTTTCTCAGAAATTCTTCCAATCCCTAAAATTGCTACTTCAGGATGGTTAATTACTGGAGTAAACCATTGACCTCCAGCTGATCCAATATTCGTAATTGAACATGAACCGCCTTTCATTTCATTCGGTGAAAGTCGACCTTCACGAGCTTTTGTTGCCAATTCATTAATTTCGGCAGAAATATTGAAAACCGATTTGCGATCAGCATGTTTTACAACAGGGACTAGTAAGCCTTTTTCAGTATCAGCAGCGATGCCAATGTTGAAGTAATGCTTTTGAATAATTTCACTCGTTGCATCATCAAATGAACGGTTGAACTCTGGGTATTCACGTAATGTAGAAACCAATGCTTTTACTACATAAGGTAAATAGGTTAATTTGATTCCTTTTTCCGCAGCAATATCCTTGAATTTTTTGCGGTGTGCTACCAATTCTGTTACATCCACTTCGTCCATTAATGTAACATGTGGAGCAGTTTGTTTTGAGTGCACCATTGCTTTGGCAATCGCCTTACGGATTCCGGACATTTTCTCGCGAGTTTCCGGGAATTCCCCTTCCAGGTTGACAGACCCACTTGCAGTCACTTTCTCTTCAACTGAAGCAGTCTCAACCACAGGTGATTCTTCTACAGCCTCAGTTTCAGAAGAAGTTGCACCACCATTTAGGTAGTTTTCAATGTCTTCTTTGAGGATGCGCCCATTTTTGCCGGAGCCGCTTACAAGCTGGATGTTGACACCTTTAGTTCTAGCATATTTACGAACGGATGGCATTGCTATAATTCGTTCATTTCCTGAACTGTCTGATTCTAATTCATTTCCTGAAATATTAACAGCCGGATCTTGTTTAGAATCCCCTTCAACTGGTGCTTTTTCTACAGGGTCGCCATCTTCGGCTGTACCTTGAACTTGTGCACTTGTAGTAGAAGTCGATTCTTCTTTGTGGTGGTCGTCACCCTTGAACTGTAGATTTTCGTATCCAGGTGCATCGATTCGGATGATGACATCGCCTACCACTGCTACCGAACCTTCTTCCACTAGGATTTCCAGGATTGTCCCTTCTACAGGTGAAGGCATTTCTACAACTGCTTTATCATTTTGAATCTCACATAATACATCATCTTCTTGAATCTTGTCGCCCGCTTTCACGAACCATTTTACGATTTCACCTTCATGTATACCTTCTCCGATATCAGGCATGCGGAATTCAAACGCCATATTGTTCACCCTTTCTTCCTATGTTTAGAACGTTAAAACTTTTTTCGCAGTTTCTAGAATATCTTTATAGTTTGGTAGCCATATGTTTTCAGCTTGCGGGAATGGATAAATCGTATCAGGTGCTGCTACACGCAAAACAGGAGCTTCTAGGCTTAAAATCGCACGCTCTGTTATTTCAGCTACTACGTTTGCAGCAATACCGGCTTGCTTTTGAGCTTCTTGCACAACAATTGCACGGTTTGTTTTTTCAACGGATGCAATAATCGTTTCGATATCCAATGGTTGGACCGTACGTAAATCCACCACTTCCACTGAGTATCCTTCTTTTTCAAGCTCCTGTGCTGCCTTTAGGCTTTCGTGGACCATTAAGCCATAAGCAAAGATTGATAAGTCTTTACCTTCACGCTTTACATCTGCTTTTCCAAGCGGAATTGTGTATGATTCCTCAGGTACTTCTTCTTTAACGGAACGATATAATTTTAGATGTTCCAAGAAAATAACCGGATCATTATCACGAATCGATGAAATCAGTAATCCTTTTGCATCGTATGGAGTAGAAGGAATGACCACTTTTAAACCTGGTTGTTGAGCCATTAAACCTTCTAAACTATCTGAGTGCATTTCAGGTGTATGAACGCCGCCGCCGAATGGTGAACGAATCGTTACAGGCATATTGAATGTATTTCCTGTACGGTAGCGATAACGAGCTAATTGACCACTAATAGAGTCCATTACTTCGTACACGAAGCCGAAGAATTGGATTTCGGGAACGGAACGGAAGCCAGTTAAAGATAAACCTACTGCCAAACCACCGATTCCAGATTCAGCAAGCGGTGTATCGAATACCCGGTCTACACCGAATTCCTTCTGAAGACCTTCTGTAGCACGGAAAACCCCACCGTTTACTCCTACATCTTCACCGAACACCAGAACATTTTCATCATCTCTTAGTTCACAGCGCAGTGCATCCGTAATCGCTTGAATCATTGTCATTTGTGCCATAGGTTATTTCGACTCCTTCGCTTCAAAGATTTCATATTGCTCTTGTAGATTAAATGGTTTTTCTTCATACATATTTGAAATTAAGTCCGTAACTTTTTGTTTAGGTGTTTCGTCTGCTTTTTTAATCGCTTCTTTAATCTCTTCTTTTGCTTGTTCAATTACTTCAGTTTCTTTCTGTTCATTCCATAGACCTTTCCCTTCCAGGTAAATACGGAAACGAACGATCGGGTCTTTTGCTGCCCATTCATTATCTATATCGGAAGTACGGTAACGTGTTGGATCATCACCAGACATTGTATGTGGACCATAACGATAGCACATTGTCTCGATTAATGATGGACCTTCTCCCCTAACCGCACGATCACGTGCATCTTTAGTTGCTACGTAAACAGCAAGTGGATCCATACCATCTACTAATACACTTGGGATACCTGCTGCAATCCCTTTTTGTGCAATTGTTTTTGCAGCTGTCTGTACATCGCGTGGTGTAGAAATCGCAAATTGGTTATTTTGCACGATGAATATTGCTGGCGCCTTGAATGCCCCTGCAAAGTTGATTCCTTCATAGAAATCTCCTTGCGACGAACCGCCATCCCCTGTATAAGTAATTGCAACATCAGCCGTACCACGCTTTTTAATTCCCAGTGCAACTCCTGCTGCTTGAACGTATTGTGCACCGATAATAATTTGAGGCGGCAAAACATTCACGCCTTCCGGAATTTGATTTCCTACAAAATGTCCTCTGCTAAATAGGAAAGCTTTCCATAGCGGCAAGCCATGATAAACAATTTGTGGAACATCACGGTACCCAGGTAAAATCCAGTCGTTCTTTTCCAGAGCGAAGTGCGAAGCTAATTGAGATGCCTCCTGCCCTGCAGTCGGTGCATAGAAACCAAGTCTTCCTTGTCGATTTAGAGAAATAGAACGTTGATCCAAAATTCGTGTATATACCATACGTGACATCAGCTCAACTAACTCTTCGTCAGATAAATTCGGAACCGCTTCCTCATTAACAACTTTTCCTTCTTCATTTAAGATCTGGAACATTTCAAACTGATTTTCGATTGACTCTAAAGTAGCAGCTGGATCAAATTGGTTTAAAAATTTTTCTCCCATATAGCACCTCTCCTTATATTCTGTATTAAAATTTTTTTCAAAAATATTAGTACAATAACTTGTTAAATTGAGTATATAAAAATAAATTCATTCGGTCAATCATTGAATTCTGTTTATTTAGCACTTTTTTTCTCATTGTTCCTTTATTCTTTTTTTGAAATCTGTTATATATTAATATCAAAACTGTATTACAACAGAAATTGTCAACTCATGTATTTATTAGTTTCCTCAAATAACTTTCCCTATGAGAATCGTTTTTATTTGTATTCACATATACTTTTATACCTAAACTTTTCTTAAGCAAAAAAAAGCAACATATGATATTTTGGAAAGAGAAAAACTCAGTTTTTTACGGAACCCAAGGAAACAAACCCCTATCCGAAGCAAACTGGCAATCAATCAAAGATTGACGAATGCTTGGCGATAAGCAAAGATACCTACTATACTTTAAATACATAGTTTTTTATTGAAAGGAAGTTTAAATATGATTTTAATGGAAGATATTATTCGTGATGGCCATCCTACTTTAAGAACAAAAGCCCAGGAGTTAAAGCTGCCTTTAACAGAGGAAGACCGAAAACTCGCTAATGATATGCTGGAATATCTAATCAACAGTCAGGACCCCGAACTTTCAGAGAAATATGGCCTGCGTCCTGGAGTGGGGTTGGCAGCCAATCAAGTAAACTCATTAAAAAGGATGTTTGCCCTGCATTTGGAAGACGACCGGGGCGAACAACTCAGCTTTGTTTGCATAAACCCTAAAATCGTTAGCCATTCTGTAGAAAAAACATACCTCCCTTCCGGTGAAGGCTGCCTATCCGTCGATCGTTCAATCCCGGGGTTTGTCCCTAGATATGCAAGGATTACAGTTAAGTTCTTCACGGTTGATGGGGAAGAGAAGAAATTGCGCCTGAAGGGGTTCCCTGCCATCGCCTTCCAACATGAACTTGACCACCTAAATGGCGTTATGTTTTACGATCACATCAATAATGCAAATCCATTTGAACAAGTGGAAAACTCATTCCCATTGGGTGATGAATAAATCATTTAAATAATAGTAAAGGGGGCGTCCAAAATTACTTCTAAGACGCCCCCTTCATTATTAACAAATTATTTTATTTATAGTCTAAGCATTTTAATGCATACTACATACACTAGTAAAGAAAGGCATTTTTTATAGTTGCAAAGCCTTTTCCTTGAATTAGATGATATTAAGCATCTTCATCGCCTTCGCTATGCCGTCGCGGTCTACATGATCCGTTACAAGATCGGCCACTGCCTTTGCCTGCTCCACCCCATTGCCCATAGCAACAGAAGTGCCAACTTCACGAAGCATCTCGATATCGTTTAATCCATCACCAAATGCAATCGTTTTTTCGATGGGTATATTTAATTTTTCTAGTAAAGTCTTAATTCCTCTTGCTTTTGAGCCGTCTTTTGGCAAAATATCGCATGAATACGGATGCCATCTAACAAAGTTGACTTCCGTAAACGTATCTCTATACAATTGCTCCGCTGACTCTTCCATAAAAATAAGCGTTTGATATACATCATTATCTTCATAAAATAACGGATTGCAATTAGGATAAGGATATTTTAGTGTATTTATACTTTGTTCGATAAAAGAATGTCCTTCTATCGATGCAATCATTTCCTTATCATCGATAAAAACTACCGGATGATTGCGCTGTATTCCAAAATCAATTATCTTTGCCAAATATTCTTTTGGTACACTATCTGTATAAATTACTTCTCCTTTATACACCACATATTGACCATTGAATGTAACATATGTATCAATCTCCAGCTCGTCCAAAATACTTTGTATCATGAAAGGTGCCCTGCCAGTTGCAATCGCAATTTCATAACCCTTATTACGTGCTGCTTCAATTGCCTTTTTAGCCGAAACAGGAATTTTTTTCTCACTATTATAAAGCGTCCCATCCACATCAAAAAATATAATATTTGTCATTTCTTACCCCACTCAACACATATTTATATGTAAACGGAAAATACTTTACATATAGAAAAAGTCATTATTCTCTAAGTTAGGAGTGATGCGCCATGTTAAAGCGACTCAAAAAGAGAATTTTGAAACGATTAAATGGCATCCTCGGAAAAAAATCAATCGCTTAAGCCCTTCAATTTGGAGGGCTTTTCTTTATTTTAAGACAAACGCATGATAATATAAAGGAAATGCATCTTTAACCTAGATTATTGACATTTACCTTCTTTCATTAATTGGAAATACAAACTTAAACCAATTATACTTAAATCAATGCCTAACTTAATAGCGGGTAGACAGTATAAAACATTCTAATCCACTAAGTGCAACTAAGTCTTACCCTCATGAGATTGGCGATTTGTACAATTCAATTCGAAATTTTAAATTGCCTAACAGTAGAACAAGACTCTTTAACCAATTGATGGTAAAATGGGTACAAGTGTTTTTTCGTGTTAAGAAATATTATTGAAAAGAAGATAAAGCTTTTTGCAAAAATCGGTAGCTTTAGATAGTTTATTTTTTATTATCTTTATCATATACAATGTAGCGCTACTCTTTTTATAGCAAGTAGTTCACTTTAAATAATCGAAACGATGCACGCAAATGTACGTTACTTAAAGGAGAGAAATCATGATTTACAAAGTTTATTACCAAGAGAATGCTCAAGAGGTACCAGTTCGCGAAAATACTAAAAGCCTTTATTTAGAAGCAGCTTCTGAAAGAGAAGTCCGCAACTATTTAAAAGATCGCAATTACAATATCGAGTATATCCAATTACTTGAGGGCAATTATTTGGAATATGAAAAAAATAGCCCGAACTTCCAGTTGGAGAATGCTTAGGCCATTATGAAATTTGTCAAAAATGATCAGGCAGCGGTATTCGCTCTCGGCGGACTGGGCGAAATCGGAAAAAACACATATGCAGTACAATTCCAGGATGAAATAATTGTCATTGATGCTGGAATCAAATTTCCGGATGACGATTTATTAGGAATCGACTATGTTATCCCGGATTACACTTATCTAGTACGAAATGTTGATAAAATTAAAGGGCTGTTTATTACTCATGGCCATGAAGATCATATTGGCGGCATCCCTTATCTATTGCGCCAATTAAATATTCCTGTATACGGTGGTAAGCTTGCTTTGGGCTTACTGCGAAACAAGCTTGATGAACATGGGTTGTTGCGTACAACAAAGCTTATTGAAATCAAGGAAGACGATGTCATCAAATTCAGAAAAACATCTGTCAGCTTCTTCCGTACGACTCACAGTATTCCGGACGCGTATGGAATTGTTGTAAAGACACCTCCTGGAAATATTGTTCATACAGGAGATTTCAAGTTCGACTTCACTCCAGTCGGAGAACCTGCGAACTTAACGAAAATGGCCGAAATCGGTCGCGATGGCGTCCTCTGCCTACTTTCTGATAGTACAAATGCAGAAGTACCAAACTTTACAATGTCTGAACGTAAAGTTGGCGAAAGCATTGATGATATTCTACGCAAAGTGGATGGCCGTATTATTTTTGCGACTTTCGCTTCCAATATTCATCGCCTGCAGCAAGTAACAGATGCTGCTGCGCAGTTCGGCCGAAAAATAGCCGTATTTGGACGTTCAATGGATAATGCCATTTCTATTGGCCGCGAATTAGGCTATATTACTGCACCAAAAGAAACATTTGTCGATGCGCAGACAATCAACCGTTTACCGGCAAATGAAGTATTGATATTATGTACAGGCTCACAGGGTGAACCAATGGCTGCTTTATCGAGAATTGCAAATGGTACTCATAGACAAATCCAGATTCAACCTGGCGATACTGTTGTATTCTCATCTTCACCAATTCCGGGTAACCAAATGAGCGTGAATAAAATCATTAACCTTTTATTCCGAGCTGGTGCGGAAGTGATCCACGGTTCCTTAAATAATATCCATACATCTGGACACGGTTCGCAAGAAGAGCAAAAGCTGATGCTCCGCCTAATGAAACCGAAGTTCTTTATGCCGATTCACGGTGAGTATCGCATGTTAAAAATGCATACTAAACTAGCAGAGGATTGCGATGTTCCGATTGACAATACATTTGTTATGGAAAATGGCGAAGTACTTGCGTTAAGTTCCAATGAAGCACATGTTGCCGGCAAGATTCCTTCCGGAGATGTCTATATCGATGGAAGCGGGATTGGCGATATTGGAAATATCGTTTTACGCGACCGACGCATATTATCTGAAGAAGGTCTAGTAATTGTCGTTGTAAGTGTCGATATGAAAAAACAAAAACTTGTGGCTGGTCCGGATATCATATCACGTGGATTTGTTTACATGCGTGAGTCAGGATCACTCATTAGCGAAGCACAGAAAATGTTAAACAGTCATCTAAATGAAATGGTTCAAGCTAAGTCTACACAATGGACAGAAATGAAAAACGAAATTACTGACGTTTTAGGACCATATTTATTTGAGAAAACAAAACGTCGTCCAATGATTTTACCAATTATTATGGAAGTTTAAGCATTGAAAAAGGTTGTCCCACATTGGACAACCTTTTTCTTTTGCCGGCTATTGCGACAGCATATTTTTTATTATCGGTAATTTCCTCTACTAGCTCATCATTTTTTTTACGAAGCGATTAATATCTACATCTGCACCAATCATCAGTAGAATATCACCAAGCAATATTTTTTCATCTGCTGCCGGAGAAATGAGTATAGATTCTCCTCTTTTAATTCCCACAATGTTAATTCCGTATTTTGCTCGTATATCTAAATCCATCAACGAAGAACCAGCAATACGCTCATTTGCCCTTATCTCCATGATGGAATGCTCATCGGATAACTCTAAATAGTCGAGTACATTGCTTGACATCATATTATTCGCAATCCGAATACCCATATCCCGCTCTGGGTGGACAACATGATCTGCCCCAATTTTATGGAGTACTCTCGCATGGTAGTCATTTTGAGCTTTAACGGTGATTTGTTTTACACCAAGGTCCTTAAGGATTAGCGTTGTTAAAATACTAGCCTGAATGTTCTCGCCAATCGCAATGATTACATGTTCAAAATTTCGAATACCTAATGACTTAATCACTTCTTCATCTGTTGTGTCTGCAATGACTGCTTGCGTTGCAATTTTTGCAAATTCATCCACACGCTCTGCTTCTGCATCAATGGCCAATACGTCTGCACCCAGGCGAATCAGCTCTCTCACGATACTGCCTCCAAAGCGGCCCAATCCTACTACTACAAATTCTTTTTTCATCTTGACCCTCCGTACACAATCATCAATGATACTATTTTAACTTAGTATCATCTTTTTGTACAAATAACCATCAAAAAAATTACTAAGGGCCAAAATTGGAGCTGCACGTCGAAGTGATTTATTCGCAATTGAATATCTTTCAATCTTTATTCCTTCACACCAATTACTCGAATTCTTTTATAGTCCGCGTACCAATTCCCGTCGTGAAATAGAATTGCCTTTAAATTGTTTTCAACTCGGCTAACGATAGTTCGCTTTTGTTGTTCATTTACACTATTAAATATTTCCCCACCAAACATCTCAATCCACTTCTTTAATCCTTGCTCCCCTTCCAATTTGGTAGGTCGATCAAAATGTTGTGCAAATGTTACTCTAAAGCCGGCCGCCTCCATCATACCCGTATACTGGGCTATACTCGGATAGAACCATGGAAACTGTTCCTTCCTGAATTTTATTCCTTCTGCTTCTATTTGAAGAATCACTTCATCTGTAATGGATTGTACGTTGCCTTTCCCACCAAATTCAGCAACAAAACGACCACCTTTCTTTAAACTATCAAAGATACACTGTAATGCTTTTTCAGGATGTTTGACCCAATGAAGGGTTGCGTTTGAAAATACGGCATCAAACTCCTCTTTATAACCTAATTCGGTTGCATCCTTTACTTTAAATGATATTTCGGCATATTTCCCCTTCGCCTGTTCAATCATGTTTACTGATTTATCTACCCCTATGACGTGAGTCCCCAAATCCTTTAATTCTCTCGCTAAATCCCCAGTTCCACAGCCAAGATCAAGTATTTTTTCGTTTTCCTGTGGCGCTAGGAGTTGCAGCAGCTCCGTCCCATACTGTGATACAAAATAGTGACTTTGATCGTATAAATTGGCGTTCCATTGGTCCTTTAATGTTTTTATCATGGCTTTCCCTCCTAATTGCTATAATTTTACTGTAAAAGTTCACCATTGAATATTAGCTATAAATTATCAAGCTTATAAGTAAAAGTTATATAAAGAGTTTCTTTAATAATGCAATCATGGTTTGAATACGTTATTGTGTACTGCAAATTCTGGAGGTGTAAACAGCTTGTCCACCACTTTTTATGAAAGTGCCCTATTTGAACATCAATTTTGGTTAAGAATCTTAGGTGACCATTCCCGATTTATCCATGATTCTCTCTATCCATCAGAAACAGAGGATATTGCAAAAGCCATCCAGTTTATTCAAGTATTTGACCACTTGCTGTCCCAAGTATTGCAACAAAATGAATCCACAATGATTCCTTTTACAAACCAAGTTGAAGACTACGTAAGTCAACTAAAAGAATTTAAACTCTCAATTATTGAACGCCATATAACGGATGAAATGAAAATCCACCTTACGCCAAGTTTTGTCAATCACATGGTCAATGAATTGGAAGAATATCAACGGAATATCGGCTATCTTAAAACAGGAACAACTCCACCTATATTTCATGAGCTCCACCATCATTTACTTTGGCTATTAGATGCTTCCGGACACGCCGGAGCAATAAATGACCGATTGGACGGTGTTGAAAGAAGATTGAAAGAGAAGAGCCATAAGTTCACGAAGCATTTCGATGATTTCTATTTAAAAGCTGTTGAATTAACTGGTTTTTTACGTACAAATGTCCACAAATTCCCGGCACTTGCAAGGTTTAATAGAGATGTCGAATTAGAGATGAACTTGTTCAAGACGTTTTTGCATGAACTCGAGGAGATGGAACTTAATGCGGAAAGTTTAGGAATCTTTTCCGCATTAATGGCTGACCATATGGCAAGAGAGGAACAATATTATCTAATGAAGCTTGCACAATCAAGCCCTGTGTAAGTTTCAGCAGTGTAGACAATTCGCCATTATGTCTACACTGTTTTATATTCCGTCGACTTTTTCATTCAATAATTTAAGTACACGCTTTTCCAGCATCTTCATGCCACTTCCTCCAGATTGATAATGTCTGAGTAGCCCATTTTGATCAAATAGATAATAAGAAGGTACATATTGGTTATTAAAAAGGTCGGTGAGCGTCATTTGGTTATCAACAAATATAGGTTGCGTAATTTTATATCTGCGGGCTATTTTTTTTATTCTTCCAATATCAGTATCCTCCTGTGATCTTGGCATATGAACTGCTATAAAGTTCACTCGCTCATCAAAAGCCTTTCTAAATTGATTGAACTGCGGAAACCCCTCTTTACATTCATGGCAGCTCATGGACCAAAAATGTATAATGGTTGGCCTCTTCCCCACTAAGTCATCCCGCTTTACACTTCCGTTTAACCAAGCAGCTTCACCCATTAACTCAGGCATTTTTGAACGTAATTTCATGAAACTCCCCCTTTAGAAAGAAATATCAGGATTCTGTAATTAAAGTTATAACGTATCGTCGCCCGGTCTCCAGCTTGCTGGGCAAAGGCGTCCAGTTTGAAGTGCCTGAAGAACACGCAGCACCTCTTCCGTATCACGCCCTATATTATTGTGGTGCACTACCATGTATTGGAGTTCTCCTTTAGGGTTAATAATGAATAGACCTCTTAAGGCAATCCCCTCTTCTTCTATTAAAACACCATACTTTTTTGCCACTCGATGGTTAGTGTCAGCTGCCAAAGGGTACTGGAGTTGACCAAGGCCATTTTTTGTTCGTTCGGTATTGATCCAAGCCAAATGCGTATAAATCGTGTCTGTGGAAACACCGATCAACCTGGCATCAAGTTCATCAAACTCATCAAAATAATCCGACATTTCCGTAATCTCGGTAGGACAAATAAAGGTAAAATCCATCGGGTAAAAAAATAATACTGTCCATTTATCATGTTTCATGTTGTCTTCCAACGATACTTTCCCGAAAGATTTATCGGGCATTACCGCATCCATTTCAAAACTTGGCGCTGCTTTGCCTACTATTAAATCATGCATTTTTGCTTCCTCCAATTTAGAAGTTCATAGCATAAGGCAACCTAGAAATACTTTTTTATTTGACCGAAGAAAATGAATGGAAAAGTTCATTTATACAGGGAAATTTTTCCCAAACACCTATTGAATTGCTCATATGAAACTGTATAATAGTATCGGTAATAGTAAACAATAAGTTATAAAATAGTAAACTTTCATACTTTAAGTTTATGTATATTAAACTAGTAAGGAGTCATTCAGGTGCAAATTGGTGCGAAAATCAAAGCATTACGACTAAAAAAAGGACTTACTCAGGAAGAATTGGGCGAAAGAACCGATCTAACAAAAGGTTATATCTCTCAACTGGAACGTGATTTAAATTCGCCATCAATTGAAACATTATTTTCTATTTTGGAAGTATTAGGTACAACTCCTAAGGATTTCTTTGACGATTCGCTTCAGGAACAAAAAATTGTATTTAACATCGATGACCAGACCTCTTATCTTGACGAAGAAAAAAACTACAAAATCCAATGGCTCATACCCACTTCAAATGAAAAGGACATGGAACCTGTACTTATAACTCTTCAAAAGAAAGGTGAGTATAAACAGTTCAATCCTTCACTAGCCGAGACTTTTATCTACGTTATTAAGGGACGCATTAGAGTTGTCTTAGGCAACAATGAATATATCGCCTGTGAAGGAAATGCAGTTTACTATGAAGCGTCCACCAAACATCAAATATTTAATGCTCACAATGGAACAACCGAATTGCTGCTAGTTGCAACAGAATCTTATTTATAGTTTAGGAGGCAAGAAAATGAACAATACCATTATTCGCTTCGAGAATGTAACAAAATCCTATGACGATGGAACAGTTGTATTAAAAAATATTAATTTTGAACTTGAAAGAGGAAAGTTTTATACTCTTTTAGGCCCATCAGGCTGCGGTAAAACGACAATTCTGCGTATTATTGCGGGCTTTACAGATGCGACTGAAGGTTCAATCTACTTTAATAATAAAAAAATTAATCAAATTCCTGCAAATGAACGTCAAGTGAATACGGTTTTTCAGGACTATGCTTTATTCCCCCATTTAAATGTTTTTGAAAATGTCGCGTTCGGGTTGCGTATCAAAAAACTGAAGGAAAAGGAAATTCAGGAACGTGTATTGGAAGCTTTAAAATTTGTTAACTTGGGAGGCTTCAGCAATCGCGAAATCTCCGAAATGTCCGGTGGCCAGCGTCAGCGTGTGGCCATTGCACGTGCGATAGTAAATGATCCCGAGGTTATTCTTTTGGACGAACCACTATCTGCCCTCGACTTAAAGCTGCGTTCAGAAATGCAATATGAACTTCGTGAATTACAGCAACGCTTAGGCAAAACCTTTGTATTCGTTACGCATGATCAAGAAGAGGCTTTAGCCATGTCTGATGAAATTTTTGTACTCAATGATGGCGAAATTCAACAGTCCGGCACTCCGGTTGATATATATGATGAACCAATCAACCGATTTGTTGCAGACTTTATTGGGGAATCAAATATTGTCGATGGCATGATGATTGAAGATTTCAAGGTTCAATTTGCCGGCAAAATTTTCGATTGTGTTGACCAGGGTATGAAACCAAATGAAAAGATTGATATCGTCATCCGTCCTGAGGATCTCGAAATTACTACAGTAGAGAAAGGTAAACTTGTAGTTACTGTTGATACACAATTATTCCGTGGTGTACATTATGAACTATCCACTTATGATAAAGATGGCAATGAATGGCTCGTTCATTCACTCAAGAAGGCAGATGTAGGCGAACAAATAGGTTTGGATTTTGACCCTGAAAGCATCCATGTTATGCGTTTAAACGAAACGGAAGAAGAGTTTGATAAACGCCTGGAGTCTTACGGAGAAGAAGAAAATGTTTAACAAAGCTTCAAAGGGCCCGCTTTTTCCCTACATTATCTGGATTGCCTTATTTGTCATCGCGCCAATCGTACTAATTGTTTATTATTCGATGCTGGATTTAAACGGTAATTTTACTTTAGCTAATTACCGAAACTTCTTTTCGCCGGTTTATTTAAAAATGACTTTAACAAGCTTTTGGTATGCATTTTTAATTACTTTATTTACACTTCTGTTTGCCTACCCGACAGCTTATCTCTTAACACGAACTAAGCATAAGCACTTATGGTTGATGCTGATTATTATCCCATCTTGGATTAACCTGCTGTTAAAAACGTATGCCTTTATCGGCATTTTCGGATTATATGGTCCAATTAACGCATTTCTGGAAGTGTTTGGATTGGATCCACAACAGATTCTATTTACAGATTTCAGTTTCATTTTTGTTTCCGTTTATATTTTTATACCATTTATGATTATCCCGATTTTCAACTCACTTGATAAAATGAATCCGACACTAGTGTATGCAGCCCGTGACTTAGGTGCTTCTAGTTTTACGACTTTCCGTCGAGTTATTTTTCCTCTGACAATTGACGGTGTAAAGTCAGGTATACAAGTAACTTTCATTCCTGCACTTTCATTATTCATGATTACACGTTTAATTGCCGGGAACCAAGTGATTACATTAGGAACAGCGATTGAACAACAATTCCTTGTTTCCCAAAACTGGGGTATGGGGTCCACAATTGCGGTATTCCTGATTATTATTATGGTTATAATTATGCTCCTTACAGGTCAGAAGAAGGGAGGCCGTATACAGTGAAAAAATTATCAACCTCATCAAAAGTTTATCTATTTCTAATATTTGTTGTGCTATACGCTCCCATCTTTTATCTAATTTTTTATTCATTTAATAGTGGCGGCTCCATGCATAATTTTGAATCCTTCACATTGGAGCATTACAATGCGGTATTTGAAGATTCAAGATTGATTACCATCTTGATCAATACCGTGATTGTAGCCCTTTTATCTGGACTGATTGCTACTATTATTGGCACTTTAGGTGCAATTGGAATCGTCTCGATAAAAGATAAAAAAATGCGAAAAACCTTGCTTTCTTTAAACAATGTACTAATTGTGAGTCCAGATGTTGTCATTGGGGCAAGTTTCCTGATTTTGTTTACAATGATTGGTGTCAAACTGGGCTTTACTTCTGTTTTAGTGTCGCACGTAGCCTTCAGTGTTCCCATCGTTGTCCTGATGGTTTTACCGAAACTATTGGAAATGAACACTTCACTCATAGATGCAGCACGTGATTTAGGGGCATCAAAACGAGATGTATTGACTCGGGTAGTTCTTCCCTATATTCAACCCGGAATTTTCGCAGGATTCTTCCTAGCCTTAACCTATTCATTAGATGATTTTGCTGTTACATTTTTCGTAACGGGGAATGGATTTTCAACATTATCTATTGAAATTTATTCAATGGCACGAACTGGAATCACTTTAACAGTTAACGCCATTTCAGGACTTGTCTTCTTAGTAACTATTCTAGTTGTCATCGGCTATTATTTCGTTACCAATCGTTCAAAACGTGTAAATGAGGAGGTACAACGATGAAATCATTAGTTCAAGCTACCATCGCCATTCTAGTGGTTTGTGCTCTCCTATTCTTTGTGGTAGACCGTCTGCAGTCGGCTGGTTCTGCCGGTAGTACTGATACGATTACTGTTTATAACTGGGGCGAATATATCGATCCCGAATTACTTGATAAATTTACAGAGGAAACAGGAATTAAAGTGATCTATGAAACGTTCGACTCAAACGAGGCCATGATGACAAAAGTTGAGCAAGGTGGTTCTGCATATGATGTAGCTGCTCCATCTGAATATATGGTAGCAATGATGAGGGAAAAGGATTTACTTTTACCGATTGATCACTCGAAGCTTCCTAACCTTAAGAATATTGATCCTTATTTCCTGGACTTATCTTTTGATCCAGGTAACAAGTATTCCGTTCCTTATTTTTGGGGAACAGTAGGAATTGTCTTTAATCCTGGTTTAGTGGGAGATCACTTAACCTTTCAATCTTGGGAGGATCTTTGGGACCCCTCTCTACAAGGAAAAGTATTTCTTGTTGATGGTGCTCGTGAAGTAATGGGAATGGGGCTGAACTCATTAGGTGAATCACTTAATGCAAAAGACGATGAGCTTCTTGATTTAGCAACTGAGAAATTAACTTCATTATCGCCTAATATTAAAGCAATCATTGGAGATGAAATTACTCCTTTAATGATCAATAACGAAGCATCGGTTGCCCTTACCTGGTCTGGACAGGCAGCGGATATGATGTGGGAAAACGAAGAGCTTGACTTTGCGGTTCCTGAAGAAGGTTCAAATTTATGGTTTGATAACTTTGTCATTCCAAAAACAGCGGCAAATATAGATGGTGCTCATGCCTTTATCAATTTTATGCTGGATGCTGAAAATTCCGCACAAAATAATGATTATGTAGGATACTCCACACCAAATGCGGCAGCAATGGAATTGATGGATCCCGAAGTAATAGAAGATGAACGCTTCTACCCGAATGAAGAGCTTCGCGAAAAATTGGAGGTTTATGAAAATCTCGGCCCTGAGTGGCTTGGAAAGTATAATGAACATTTCCTGGAATTTAAAATGGATATACGATAGAAATTTTTTTCTTTAGTCGATGACATTCTAAAAGAATCTCATCGGCTTTTTTCTATCGAATATCATCCTAAAGACTACTATTAAATTGTAGTGTATCGATATACAATATGATAAGCTTTTAGATACACGAATTAATATTTACTATCTTTTTGGGTATATAGATAAGGGGAAAGGTGGACTGTAATGTCACAGAAAACGAAAAAAATAGCTTTAACGATTTTAATGCTTAATATGTTTATTACCATGGGTGGTGTAGGGATTGTCATACCTGTACTGCCCTCCTATTTAGATATCTTCGGTGTAGGCGGCGAGGTCTACGGTTCCTTAATCGCAGTTTTCGCCTTGGCGCAATTTTTATTTTCACCCCTTGCCGGAAATTTATCCGATCGATTCGGCCGCAAGGTATTTATTATAGGCGGACTCATTATCTATGGAATATCACAACTTATATTCGGAATTGCTACTGATGTCTGGATTTTATACTTAGGGCGCTTTTTCAGTGGTTTCGGTGCAGCTTTCATCATGACGACGATTATGGCTTATGTTGCCGATATCACGACGATGGAAGAACGCGGCAAAGGCATGGGAATGATCGGCGCCGCCATTTCGCTCGGCTTTATGATTGGTCCTGGATTAGGAGGATTTTTGGCAAATGTGAATCTACATTTCCCATTCTTTTTAGCAGGTTTTGTCTCACTGGCAGCAGCCCTGCTATCATTCATTGTTTTACCAAATGTCCAACCGCAAGTGGATGAAGCAGTAAAAAATGCACCTCGGGAAAATCTATTAAATCAATTGGTTCGTTCTGTAAAAACGCCTTATTTCGTCATTCTGATTGTAGTGTTCACTTTTAGCTTCGGAATATCGAACTTCCAGTCAACACTTTCCATGTTCTTGACGTATAAATTTGATTATTCACCAACGGATATTGCGATTGTTATTACAGTGGGTGGATTTGCTGGGGTTGTTCTCCAAATGTTTATCATCGATAAATTATTTAAACGTTTCGGAGAGATGAAAGTAATCTTAGTCAATTTGGTTGTTGCAGCCATCACCATGGTGTTAATGGTCTATGTCGGAGGTTTCTTCATTATCTTAACAGTTGCAACCCTATTCCAGATTGCAACCGTATTTATCCGACCTGCAGTCAATACATTGATCTCAAAGTTTGCTGGTAACGAGCAAGGCTTTGCAGCGGGCATGAATAATGCATACATGAGTCTAGGAAACATGATTGGCCCTGCACTAGCTGGTGTATTACTAGAATGGCATTTGTCGATTCCATTCATATTGGGTGCCGTTATTTTATTGGGCTGTTTTGGATTAGCCTATGTTTGGACATTGAAAAAGTCTCCACATTTACTGCATCCAGCAGCGGAAACAGAAGCAAAATAAAAATGGAAATGTCCGTAAAGGGCATTTCCATTTTTTTATTATAAGCTTCGAATAAATTGTTCAACGAATTTTGCATTAAAAGATAGCAAGTCTTCATCAGGATTGATTTTTGCATGGTGCAAACCATATTCACAGTTTGCCCCTGCCCAGAACATTGCTCCTGGAATTCCTTTTAGGAAATAGCCAAAATCTTCGCCTGTCATTGCCGCTGGACATTCATAAGAAGTGGCACCTTCGAAGTTTTGGGCAAAATCCAGCAATTTCTTTGCACATTGCGGATCGTTATTTACCTCATAGTACATCGAACCGTAATCGATGTTTATAGCGCATTCGAATGAAGCCTCAATCCCGGCGCAGATAGCCTCGATTCGTTTTTTCACATCGGCCATTGCCTCTGCATTGAGTGTACGGATAGTTCCTTCCAATCTCGCATTTTCAGCAATAATATTTTGAACTGTACCCGAAGTCAGTTTTCCGATGGTAACCACGGCACTATCCATTGGATTAATATTGCGACTTACAATGGTTTGTAATTGCAATATTAAATTAGCAGCCGCAACAGTCATATCCCTCGTTTTGTGCGGATATGCGGCATGTCCACCCAGCCCTTTTAAATCAATGAACAGCTCTGAAGTATTGGCAAATAGTAGTCCTGGACGTGTTGCCACTGTTCCGACAGGATATTCTGGTGCTACATGCAAAGCATAGATTTCGTCGGGTAAAAGATCTGGTCTTTCTGCCTTCAACCAATTCAGCATCGGTTCCGCACCACCCGGACCTTCTTCGGCTGGCTGGTAGTAAATCACTACATTTTGCTTGGGCTGGTTTTTCGCAAAGGCTTCCACTAAGCCGAGTGTAATCGTCATATGGCAATCATGGCCGCAAGCATGCATTTTCCCCTCGTGGGTAGATGAAAAAGATAAACCTGTTTCCTCTAGTATTGGCAAACCATCAATGTCTGAACGCCAACCAATTGTTTTAGATGGATGACTGCCTTCAATTTTCACCACAATACCCGTTTCCCATGTCGCAACACTTAAATATTCTTGTGGTAATTGAGAGATTTTATCCAGCAAATACTTCTGGGTCTTAAATTCCTGAAAACCCAGCTCCGGTATTTGATGCAACTCCCTGCGAATCTGTACAAGTGTATCCATCGTAACACCTACTTAAATATTTCTTAAAGCATCGATAATCTCGGTTTTGGATTTTGTTTTCTCATCCAATTGCTTCAATACGCGTGCAGGTACTCCACCTACCACTGTATATGGTTCAACATCGCTAATTACGATTGCACCCGCTGCAACAACAGCACCTTTTCCTACTCGAACACCTTCTAATACAACTGCATTAGCACCGATAACAACATCATCTTCAATGATTACAGGAGTTGCTGATGGTGGTTCGATTACACCTGCAAGAACCGTACCTGCACCAATATGGCAACCTTTACCAACCGTTGCACGGCCGCCTAATACAGCCCCCATATCGATCATAGTTTTTTCGCCGATTTCGGCGCCGATATTAATAATAGCACCCATCATAATTACTGCATTGTCCCCAATCGTTACTTGGTCACGGATAATTGCACCCGGTTCAATACGAGCATTTTGATATTTTAAATCCAATAAAGGAACGCCTGAGTTACGGCGGTCATTTTCAACCTCATAATCCGCGATTTGGCTTCCGTGTTCTTTTAAACTTGCTTCGATTTCATTCCATTCACCGAAAACAACTGCGCTATTTCCCTCACCGAATACTTTGGAATTTTCTCCGTATGATAATGAAGCAACACCTTCACCTTTTACGTAAACTTTTACAGGTGTTACCTTCTTGGAATCAGCAATAAATTGTATAATTTCTTGTGCATTAAGTTTGTTCGTCATTTGTCAGTTAAATCTCCTTATCTATGTAAAATATACTCACCTTATGATTGTACTAAATTTTCTAATAAATAGCACGTAATATTGCTGGTTTAAAATAATAAATATACATTACTTCGTATAATCATAAAGGCAGCTAGCATGCTGGGTCACGACATCCATAAAAGCAGCTACTTGTCTTAACTCAAAAGATGAATCATAGCCAATTAACCATGTATCTCGTGTAAGGCCAGTATCCTTTTCATTTTGTGTGATTGGAATTTTATTAACCTCTTCTTCCCCGCTCAAAGTGATGGATGGCAAGATGGCATAGCCGATCCCATTCATGGCCATCTGTTTGCATGTTTCAATCTGATCAACAATAATCTGCCTTTTCGGATTGGAAGAGAAATGGCGCTGCCACCACATTTGAATCTCCTGATAATAGTTCGAATCACTTCTAAATTGAATAAAGGGCCGATCCGTCGTCAAGATATCATCAATTTTTTCGATTTCTTTGTCGACAAGGTACATCATATCCCTAAATAAATGTACTTTCTTCCCTTTCCATTCCACCTGCCCGCGTACAATTCCCACATGTGCTTCGCCTTCGTACAAAGCTTTAACGATTTCAGAACTCCAGCCGGTGATTAGCGAGATTTTGGCATCGGGATAGATTGTAACAAATTCCTTCAATACTTTTGGCAGCCAATTCTGCCCCACAATTGATGCACAAGCGATTTTCAATGTACCATGTACTTTGGAGTTGAGCGCTTGGATGGTATCGAAGATTTGTTCTTTCCGAATGATTGTTTCATTTGCATATTGGATTACCAATTCTCCAGCCGGTGTTGGCGTAAGACCCTTTTGCGAACGGATAAAAATCTGGGCGCCCCAATCTTTTTCGATGGATTGCAGTCTTTGGGAGAGGGCTGGCTGTGTTAGAAATAATCGCTCTGCGGCTTTTCTCATATTCTTCTCTTCTGCTAGTACTTTGATGATTTCTGTTTCTGTTGCCGTCATCATACTCCCCCTTTTAAAGGCTAAGCTTAAAAAACGACAAAACCCTGATTTTTCGGATTTTGTCGAGTTTCTCGTTTAGATCGATTCTATTAATCTTCTACCTGATAAATATATTTTTTTAACTGTTTTAAAATAACACGACGAGTTAAAATACCAACGAAGGTTCCTTCTTCATCCACCACGCATAAAAAGGCATGATTAATGACCAAGTCTAACGCTCTTTGGAACGTATCGGATATTTTCAAATAGGTAACATCCGAGTCCATACAGTCGTCAACTTTGATATTTCCTAATTTTTCATATTCAATCCGCTCTAATCCTAATATGGATTCCGTAATCATTTTAGTACTTAAAAGACCGTGTAAGCGATACTTAATATCCAATACCGGCACAGAAGAATAACCTGTTTTGGTTAAAACGAGTAAAGCATGTTCGGCACTATTACCAATTTGAACATGTGCAACTTTTTCAGATGAAATAATGAAGTCACTAATTGGTGTCTCTAATAATGCTCTTGTGTTAGTTGAAATCATGACCTTCTACTCCTTTTCCTGTCAATAACTTTCCAACAGGGAAACTACACTCTCCTTATATCATATCACAATTTGTTCACAATTGACCATGATATGGGACCAGTATTTTGAAGTAGAAGGATGATTTCCAAAAAAAATCACATACTAATATCCATAAATTGACCAATAATAAAAGATAATAATTCCAGTAAACAACCCAAATATAATATACATAATAATAATCGGGTTCATCGCCACTGGATGGTCTCTTACAAGTTTACTGATCGGAACATCCGTCGCAGACTCACGGTGTCTTGTCCTTTTCATGACACCCGCCGTCAACCAATACGATACCGCGACAATTAATACACCTGCAATAATTGTCGGTACTGTCCACATACCCATTATTATTACACCTCCCTTTTTCTGATTTAAGAAAGTGTATTTAGTATGCTACGAATACCGTTATGTTTATTCTAAAATACAGATGTTGCCAGCATTTGCCTTCAATTTGTATCGTAATTTTTGATTAAAGTGTGAATTAATCGTTGGTTGGGACTAGATCACGTGCATATAGCGATATTGCCATTCGATCGCTTGGCTTGGCGGCAATAACTAAAACGGAAATGGATTCAACCATTGCCCACCATCCAATGTGACACATTCCCCATTCATATAGGAAGCCTTTTCGGACATGATAAATAAAGCAAGATCTGCAATTTCTTCTGGCGTGCCAAGCCTCTTTAGGGGAACAGAATTCAAGGTGCGTGCTGCCTGTTCCTCCGATTCCCACAGCTTCCCGGCACCACCAGTTCTTTCAATCGGTCCGGGCGCAATTGCATTTACTCGGATTCCATATTTATGACCCCATTCGACAGCCAAAGTCCGCGTTAATGACAATACCCCTGCTTTGGCAGCTGCAGAATGAACCACACCAGCACCCGCTCCCCAGGCATATGTCGCCACCATATTGAGAATCTTCCCCTTCAGCCCATTGTCAATCCAATACTTCCCTACCTCAGAAGAGCAATAGAATGTTCCATTTAAGACAATATCAATCACTGCCTTCCATCCATTTGGAGAAAGTTTTTCGGCTGGTACTAAAAAATTCCCCGCCGCATTATTAACTAATCCATCAATCTTGCCAAATTCCTCCACAGTGAATTGGACCATAGCCTTCACATGTTCAATTTCACGTACATCCATCTGAAATGTTTTTATCTGATCACCAAAAGCCATGATTTCTTGCTTCGCATTTTGTAATCGCTCACTATCCCGACCAGTAATTACAACATTAGCACCATCTTTAACAAACTGTTTCGCCATAGCAAGTCCCATCCCGCTGGACCCGCCCGTAATAATAATCGTCTCATTCTTCAACATCATGACAACTCCCCCTGCCCCTTTTTGAAAATGAATGTTCATTCAGTTTCATATTACTATATATTTACAGTGATGTATATCCAGTTTTCTGAATTTATTGATAAATAAAGGGGGGGTGCTAGAAGTTTTCTATTGGACAAATGTAGTTCAGCTACAAAACATTTAAGCCTAAGACAACTCCTATAAAGACAATCTTAAGTAGTTTCTTGAGTACTTGTCCCTGAAGTCACTTCTATTAGACAAGTCTAAGCTGTTTCCTTAATATTTGTCTTTGAGATCGCTTCTATTAGACAAGCTTAAGCTGTTTCCCGAATATTTGTCTTTAAGACCTCCTCTATTAGACAAGTTTAAGCTGGTCTCCAAATATTTGTCTTTGAGACCTCTTCTATTAGACAAGTCTAAGCTGGTCCTCAAATATTTGTCTTTGAGATCTCATCTATTAGACAAGTCTAAGCTGTTTCCTAAATATTTGTCTTTAAGACCCCCTCTATTAGACAAGTCTAAGCTGTTTCCCAAATATTTGTCTATGAGGCCACTTCTATTAGACAAGTTTAAGCTGGTCCCAAAGTATTTGTCTTTGAGCCCTCTTCTATTAGACAAGTCTAAGCTGGTCCTCAAATATTTGTCTTTGAGGCCGCTTCTATTAGACAATCTCAATCTGTTTCCACAATATATGTCCTTGTAGTCGCTACTATTAAACAAATCAAATTCAAACTGGATCCTAAGTATTTGTCTTTATGACATCTTGTTATAGACAAAGTTAACCTGCTTCCTCAAATATTTTTCTTCATAAATTACATGACAAACTTTTATAAAATAATAGAAAGATACATAATTTTAAAATAAAATAGTGTTATAAAAAGATGAAAGGATGAGAAGCTTCTGATTTATAAATCTCGGCAAGAACCATCACAACTACTTCTTCTAAGAACTTTAAAATCTAGAATGGCATTGTCAAAGACCGATCAACAAAACTACTATAATCTTTCTAAAGGTTACGAAGGAGAGCAACTTTTTGACGCACTACTACATAACCTTGAGTGTGATTGTTTAGTTTTGAATGACCTACTACTCTTGGTAAATAATCAAACATTTCAAGTTGACACCCTGCTTATCATGAATAATCGAATTCATTTGTTCGAAATAAAAAATTATACCGGTGATTTTTATTTTGAGTCTAATCAATTCTTCCGGAAAGACCGGTTCGAAATTTCTAATCCACTAACTCAATTACAACGAACGGAATCATTACTTCGCCAATGGTTAATCAAATTTAATTACTCTATTCCCATTCAAGCCTCAGTAATCTTTATCAACCCAGGATTTACATTATACAATGCCCCCTTAGACAAGCCATTTATTTTACCTACACAACTTAATCTACTTATAAAAAAACTAAATTCACAACAATCTATACTAAATAAAAGATATAAAAATCTTGCAGAAAAACTAGTTAATCAACATATTTCCGAACATCCACTACAGCAAATGCCATCTTATGAATATCACCAGTTACAAAAAGGGCTTAAATGTGGTATTTGTGAATCTTTCTCTACTAGCACAACTAGATATAGTGGAAATGTAACTTGTCTTAATTGCGGCAACATAGAAAAGATTGAAACTGCAGTACTTCGTACACTTCAGGAATTTAGAATACTATTTCCACTAGAAAAAATAACAACTAATAAAAGTTATGAATGGTGTAATATTGCACCTTCCAAAAAGACAATGCAAAGAATTCTCGGTAAGCATTTCAAAAAAATCGGTACCAAACGATGGAGCTATTACTCTTAGATCCTTATAAAAAATTTATTCTTCCCTTTTTATAAACCACCCCAAAATACAAAAAAACCAACAAATTCTACTGTCCATAAAATTTGTTGGTTCGGGTTATTTGGCTAGGTATTTTTCTACGATTTCTTCAACGGGGAGGGGTTTGTTATATAGGTAGCCCTGGCCTTTTTTGCATTGATGAAGTTTCAGGAAATTTTCTTGCGAGATTTCTTCTACGCCTTCCGCGATGACATCCATTTCAAGATTTTGGGAGAGGGCGATGATTGCTTTTACAATGGCCTCATTTTTGTCGTCTTTATTTAAATCAGCTATAAAAGACTGATCGATCTTGATAATATCGATCGGATACTTTTTTAAATAGCTTAATGAGGAGTAGCCTGTTCCAAAATCATCTACAGACACAAATACACCTAAAGCTTTTAAGTTTTTCAGGATGCTTTCGGTTTCATCCACGTTGACCATCGAGCTTTCCGTGATTTCCAGTTCAATATACTTTGGCTCGACATCGTATTTTCGGATAACGCGTTTCACCTTTTCAGCAAAATTTTCTTGTTTGAATTGTTTTGGTGAAATGTTGACCGCAATCCGAACGGGTCTGTAGCCCTTTGCCTTCCATTCCTGCTGATACCTGCAAACCTGCTCTAATACCCATTCCCCAATCTGGATAATTTGGCCCGACGATTCGGCAATGGGAATAAATTGTGAGGGGGGTACAAATCCAAACTTCGGATTATTCCATCTGATCAGTGCTTCAAAACTGTCAATGTCATATGTATCGAAATCAATTTGCGGCTGCAGATGCAGCGAGAGTTCATTCAAGTCAATGGCCCTTCGTAGATGAGCCTCCATCAACACTTCATTTTTGAAAGTGTGGCTCATTTCCTCGCGATAAAATCTAAAATGAGCCCGTCCGTGTTTTTTCACATAGAATAATGCTTGTTCAGCCTGAAGCAGTAAAGTCTCTAAATCTCGACCTTCATTTGATGAAATGGTTGAAATGCCAATGGAACAAGTAACGAAATACTCATGTACATCAATCAAGAAAGGTTCCTTTAGCAGTTCATAAATTTTATTGACGACCAGCTCAACCTCTTCACGGAGAGAATGGCGCACTAAAAATAAAAATTCGTCTCCGGAATAATGATAAAGCTCGCAAGATTCGCTTCGAACTTGATTAAAGCGGTCGCTTATCTGCTTGATCATTTCATCGGCTTTTTGCTTCCCCAGTGACTCATTGTATTTTTTGAAGCGATCCAAGTCTACTAATAACAAAGAAATATGGCGGGAATCATTATAATTTTGGTAGTGCTCATTCCACTTAATATTTAACGCCCTCTTGTTAAGTAGACCAGTATTTTCATTTTGAAAAGTAAACAGGCTATAAGTAGTTTTTTCTTCATTTACTTCTTTCATAATGATTGCAAAGTATTGTTCAGTGAAGGTCGCAATCGGTTGAATATAGATGGATAGTTGTTTTTTATGATCAATGGAGATAAAATCAATTTCTTCCTTTGGATTATGGAGCAATTCTTTCAAGTCATCCCAATTCATCCACTGAAAAAATGCTCTTGCATCCATTCCTTTCACATAAGGAATAGGGGAAAGAATAGAGGCATTCGAATTAATCATTTCTACAGTAAACTCTCTTCCATTCTGTCTTTTTAAGATGACGACCGAATCAAATGGATTTAGTTTCATCATATCTTGCAAAAAGTTTTCAAACTCTTTTGTTGGAAAAGTAATCATTGATATCCCCCGTAGCTACATGACGTGATGCAAAAAAATAAAAATTTAGATATATTATAACACTATAATCCAAAAAATATTTATATTTCCATTTAATTTTAGGTCATTTGTACAACTAAATCAACTTCACTGTAAAATTGTATACCCACCTATGAATATGTACCTATCAAAATACCCCTCCCACCAAAAAAGGTGGGAGACAATATTTTTTAAAAAAAATAAATACACTTCAATAATTCTATTCTTCCACTACCACTGTACTCATTGCTTCTAGTAAAAACTGCTCCTGAGAATTTATCCGAATATCTGAAGGATCTACTTCCTTATAATGATATTCCCCTGTGGAATCTTGAATACGGGCCTTGACGTTATCCGCTATTTGCGTCATCAAAATTTCCATTAATCTCTCCTTGATATCATTCGAATATAGCGGGAATAATATTTCAACACGCTTCACCATGTTGCGCGTCATTAAATCCGCAGAAGATAAGTAGATCTTGTTTTCTCCGTTATGATGGAACCAATAAATTCTTGTGTGCTCCAGGAAGCGGGCAACGATACTTGTAACTGTAATGTTTTCACTAATCCCTTTAATACCTGGGCGCAAACAACAAATACCCCTTATAACTAGTTCAACTTTAACGCCATTTATCGAGGCCTCGTAGAACTTCATAATTAGATCTTTATCTGTTAGGGAATTCATTTTTGCACGAATAAATCCATTTCCAAACTTTTTATGGCAGCGGATTTCTTCATCTATTAATTCAATAAACTCATCTCTTATATCAAATGGTGCAACAACGAGATGATGGAATTCAGGTTTTTCTGTATACCCACTTAAATAATTAAAGAAGTTTGTAGCATCAATGCCAAATTCCTTCACTGACGTGATAATCCCCATATCTGTATAAATCTTGGCAGTGGCGTCATTATAGTTTCCTGTACCTAGATGAACAAAACGCTCGATTTTTCCATTATTTTGGCGAACAACCAGTGTAATTTTAGAATGTGTTTTTAGATTATTCATTCCATATATCACTAGGCATCCAGCTTGCTCTAATTCTTTCGCCCAATGGACATTGTTTTCTTCATCAAATCTAGCTTTTAACTCAACTAGAACCGTCACCTGTTTCCCATTCTCCGCTGCTTGTTTCAGTGCATGAATAATTGGTGAATTCCCACTAACACGGTACAGAGTTTGTTTGATAGCTAAAACAGATGGATCCGATGCAGCTTCCGTCACAAAATCAACAATCGGTTCAAAGGATTCATAAGGGTGATGGAAAAAGATATCCTGTGTTAGGGCCTTTTCAAAAATATTTTCATCTGACGCTAGATCTTTAGGACGAAGCGGTATGAAGCTTTCATATTGTAAGTGCTCTCGTCCGACCGAGATTTTCTTTACAAAACTAAAAAGGAAAGTTAAATCAAGCGGTCCGCCGATTTTAAAGACATCCGATTCCTGAATCTCAAATTCTTCTAATAGATAGTCAAGAACCTCATCACTGATTTCGCCGTTACGTACCTCTAATCGGCTGCCAACGCCCCATTTTCGCTTTTTCAGTTCTTTTTCAATCTCTACAAGTAAGTCCCTGGCACCTTCTTCATGAATGGTCAAATCCGCATTTCGAGTTAAACGGAAAGCTTGAATAGACTTCACATTATAGCCATAGAAAAGTTTCTCGATATGTGAAGAGATGACGTCTTCCAATAAAACAAAAACCTTTTCTCCCTTTTCACTCGGCACTTCGATATAACGGTCCAAAACAGAGGGAACCTGCACAATGGCTACTTTTTCACTGTGCTCACTATACATATTATTTTCTTCAAGCATCACTAATAAGTTTAATGTCTTCCCAATCAGAGTAGGAAATGGCCGGTATGCATCAACAGCTACCGGCGTGAGTACCGGGAAGATCGTCTCTTCAAACAATTCATTTACAAATTGTTTTTGAGATTCATTCAAAGCTTTAAATTCACGAACATATACTTTCTCTTGGGGCAATAAATCGTATACAAGATAACGGAACACTTCCATTTGCCTTCGAACAAGATCTTGGGTCATTTGAGCGATTCTCGCCAGCTGCTCCTTTGGTGTGAGACCGGACTTATTCTCGGGTTTATAAAAACCTGCTCTTACCTGGTCCTGTAATCCCGCCACACGAACCATGAAAAACTCATCTAGATTAGAGCTGAATATAGCTAAAAATCTCAGCCTTTCAAGCAAGGGATTTGTTGCATCTTCCGCTTCTTCCAATACACGTTCATTAAATGCCAACCAGCTAAGTTCACGGTTATTGTAATATTGCGGTTTAGCAATTTCCTCCAACATTTGCTCTTGATCAGTCCACACATTATTATTGTTCTCTCCATGAGGGTCCAACTTTATTTCAGTAGTCATTTCTTTTCACCCTTTTTATAAAAATGAATTTGCACAGGCTTTTTAAATAGGCGTTCAATATGTTTTTTCTGTCGTTCACTTTGATAGATTTCGGCCATTGGCAGATGCGTTGCCTCTACAATTACATGAATGACTTCATCTATTTTTTGCAGCTCTATGGATTCCACAATATTGCGCTTGGAAACATTTAAAGCGTAAATAAATTTCAGCATGGCTCCGAAATCTCGCAGTGTTTTTAACTCTTCTCTTGAAATCCAAGTGATAAAACGAGCCGAAAATCTTCTGAAATAATCTTTATTTTTATAAGATGCGAGCAGCGCCAGTTTCACACGTTCTACATGATTCATTCCTAAGATGGATTGGTTCGCAAGCAAATAAAAAGTATGCTGACTGGATGAATCTTGTTCAATATACTCACCGATGGCATATACCGCAGCAGCTCTCCTCAATAGTTCAAGGTGCTTTTCGTTATATTCGAATAATCCTAGTCGGCAGCATTCTTTGTAAAATTGCTCTGTCATTAATCGCAGGAAGATACTTTCTTTTTCAGAACGCCCATATTCATAGGTAATCCGTCTGGCATACCCTTCAAAAACATTGTACTTATCAAAAGCACCAGGATTGCTTTGTAGTACCCGATTATAGATTAAACCTTCACGCAAGCCCTTTTTACTTATTTGAAATACCTTTGCATCGACAAGGGTCATCAACTCTTTAAATACCTCCAAAGCAATTCCAATAATATCCGCTCGATCAGAGGAAAGCCCGTCCAATTGTTTCAATTGTTCGAACGTCATCTTTTCCAAATAATTACTTAAAGTTGCCAGCTCGTCGATTTTTACTTCGTATTGATGAACTCCTGATATCGGGTAATCAATTAACTGTTGGTGAATCTGTGCGATATTTCGTGCACTACCGCCGATTCCTATGATCGGGATTCCAACCTGCTTAACCCAGTCCAGCTTTTCAAATTGCCCTCTTATATACTGTTGCAACAATTCCTTTTCCTCTTTACTGATTACTTCACCAGAAACGAACATTTCTTTTAGAGAAACGGTACCAAAAGGAAAACTAATTGTCTTTTGCAATTTTTTATCTTTAAATAGCGTGATTTCTGTTGAACCACCACCAATATCAATTGTAACAGCGGATTTTGTATCAATAGAATGAGCTACTGCAAGAAATCCAAAATATGCTTCTTCTTCCTCGGATAACAAATCAATTAAAATGCCAGTCTCTTTTTCCATGCGTTCAATAATCTGCTGGTTATTTCTGGCTTGGCGAATTGCAGCGGTTGCAGTTGCTTTTATATCACTTACTTTGTAATCATCAATAATCTTTTTAAATGAGCTCAAGGTCTCTGCTAACAGCAAAATACCCTCTTCTGACATATCACCGTTCTCTTGCAGGTAGGTTCGTAATCTTGCAACTGTTTTTATATTTCCGAATTCTCTCAATCCTTCAAGTCTATTATATTTATAAAGCACAAGACGAATTGTATTTGAACCGATATCAATGATGGCTGTTTTTAAATTTTCCATATTTTCGATAGTTATCACTCTCTCTTTGAAATTTCATATGGAAGGCACACTCCCCTATACCCTAAAGAATGGTTTACTAATTCAAACTTTAAACGCGGGAAGATAAAAGAACACGGCCGAAGAACCTTGAAGGTATCCGACCGTGTTCTAAATGTAAATCAATTCGCGAATTGGAAGAGCCTTACTAAATAAAAATATATATTTAATGGATACCCTAAAATATGCTTTGTTATAAGATTAACTCATCTACTTTTAAAATTAGCTCCGCGATTTCAGGTTTGCTGATTTGCTCCTCGGCACCCACTACTTCCCCTTTATGACGAAGATCATCAGTAATTAAGCTCGAGAAAATGATAACTGGAAGCTTCGCTAATGAAGGGTGAGATTTTACCTTTTTAGTGAAATGATGCCCATCCATTTGTGGCATCTCGATATCTGTCACGACTAACTGTACATGCTCTTCGATATTACTGCCTGTACGTAGCAATGATTCAAGATATTCGTAGGCATCATGCCCATTTTCAAAGAATTCCAGGTTAACATAGCCTGCTTCATGCATCGTATCATGCAATAGCTTTCTAAGTAGCGGCGAATCCTCGGCAATGATGATTTTCTTTTCAGAATGGTCACGCTTTCCTAATTTTTTGACGGAATCCACGTTTATACCAGAGTCTGGATTGATGTCGACCATGATTTTTTCAAAGTCTAATAATAAGATCATTGTGTCTTGTTGTTTAATAACTCCAATCACCTGGCTTGAACCGCCCTGATACATATCTGAAGGCTTTTCGATTTCATTCCAGGAAATTCGGTGTATTTGCGTTACATTATCTACATGGAATACAACTTTTTGCTTATTAAATTCAGCAACAATATATTTTTGCTGTGCACTAAATGCAGCACTCGAAATTCCTAATACTTTAAGCATATTAACCACAGGCAATACTTCACCACGCAGCTGTACAATCCCTTCAACATGGGGATGTGCGTGTGGAATAAAAGTAACGGGAATTGGTTGGATAATTTCTTTCACCTTTATTACATTAATACCAAATTTATTATTAGCTACTTCAAATTCGACAATTTCAAGTTCGTTTGTTCCACTTTCTAGTAATATCCCTTTATGCTCCAAGTAACTCTTTCCTTTCCCGACTAAAATACTGATTTTAGCAACTTTTGATACAATTTTTTATAAGTAAATTGTAACATAAGGGAAGGTTTTCTCCTATTACCTATTTTCTTCAGGTTTTACTTGCAAATGTATTATTAGCCCAATTATTGTCAGGATGATCAGCGATCCCAGTGCTACTCTACTTGCAAATGTTCCATAATCTTTAAGGAGTAAAGTGATCGTACCGTATAAAGCCGGTCCAATTATTGCAGACACTTTCCCTGAAAATGCGAACAAACCGAAAAATTGCCCGCGTTTCTCTTCAGGAGATAATTCAATGATTAAAGTTCTGGAAGTAACCCACATAGAACCAAGAGATACTCCAAACAAGCTGCCAGCAATCCAGAACATCCACTGGGCAGTGGCAAATACAGCGATGAACAGCGCAATAATCATAATAATCGCCACAATCGTCACTGAACGTTTTGAGCCGATTGATTTTGCGACATACCCAAAAATCATTGACCCAATTACAGTAGATATTGTACTAACCAGGTAAAGAATAATAAATTGTGATGATGAAAATCCAACAATCGCGGTAGCATAAACGGCCATCATGGCAATCGTTGTTGCAATCGCATCATTTAAGAAAAAGTAAGCAATCATGAAAGTAAATATGGCTTTATACTTTTTCATTTCCTTAAAGGTTTCGATTATTTCCTTATAGCCTTCAAGGAATTTTATTTTTTTTCTTTGTTCCTTAGGAATCGGTTTATCCTTAATAAAGAAAAATAATGGTAATGAGAACACTAAATACAGAATGGCCGTTGGAATGAATGCGCGGTGGAAATCTCCGTCACTTACTAGCAAGTAAACGAGCAAACCGCATATAGTTCCTAAATATCCTACAGCCACGCCAAAACCTGAAATGAGGGGCATCTCTTCTTTTGTTCCCAGATCACCCATCATTGAATCATAAAATACCAAACTGGAATTAAAGAAAAATTTTGCGATGACAAAACTAACAACTACCAGAAATAAGCTGAGAGGAACACCTGAATAATCCACATTAAAATCAAGGCTGCCAAAAACCCCCATCATAAAAGTAAAAAGGATAGAAATAGAGGCAAACCAAACGATAAAGCGCTTCTTATAACCTGTATTATCGATCCACACACCAAAGAGTGGAGAAAAGATTACCAAGAAGAAGCTTGCTACGGCATTCGCGTATGAAATAAACGTACTTGCGACCTGTTTCCTAACTTCGTCTGTCCCTAATACTTCGTCCATATAAAAAGGAAAGAATACAGTATTGATGTTGGATGAAAAAATGGTATTGGCAAAATCATAGAATGCCCACGAAAGAATGGGCAGCGATAAATACAACGCAAGTGGACTTCTTGCTTTTGAGTTTTGGTTATTGATTGTTTTCCCCAAAGCGTTCTCTCCTAAAAATTATTTTCACTCTCAACTGAATAAACAATATCTTATTTTTTGACTGTCTAAAGTGCAACCAAAACTGATTGAAGATTAAATTAATCAATATAGTACTTGATCAAGCTTTGTGTTCCTTTATCGCCGTATCCTTTTTCTAGAAGAGTATTGTAAATTTCCTTGGATAATTTTACTCCAGGAAGATCCAAGTCCATTTTTTCCGCTTCATCAATCGCAATTTTCATATCTTTAATAAAATGCTTTAAATAAAACCCGGGTTCTAAATCTCCTTTAATCATACGGGGCCCTAGATTGCTTAATGACCAAGAACCAGCTGCTCCTGTGGAAATGGATTGAAGTACTTTCTCGATATCCAATCCTGCCTTTAATGCATATGAAATCGATTCACAAACCCCAATCATATTGGTTGCAATGAGTAATTGGTTACACATTTTTGTATGTTGTCCTGAGCCCGCTTCTCCTTGGTATACTATATTCTTGCCGAAGATTTGTAGAATCGGCAGCAACTCTTCAAAAGTTGCTTCCTCTCCACCCACCATGATCGAAAGTGTCCCATTTTGAGCACCAATATCACCACCAGAAACAGGTGCATCAATCGAAGAAATCCCTTTTTGTTTTGCAATTTCAAATATTTTTTTGGCTAATGTAGGTTGGGACGTTGTCATATCCACAACAATGGCGCCTTCTTTTGCAGACTGTAGTATACCATTTTCTCCAAGGTAGACCTCTTCAACGTCCGCTGGAAAACCAACCATAGTAAAAATGATATCTTTTCCACTTGCCGCTTCTTTTGGAGTCTCCGCCCATTCTGCGCCAAGTTCAATCAGGTCTGCCGCCTTTGACTTTGTACGTGAATAAACGGTAACTTCATACTGTGCATTTAATAGGTGCTTCACGATACTTGCTCCCATTACTCCAGTTCCAATAAACGCGATTTTCTTTGTATGTATCATAAATTATAACAACCCTTCCCTATTTCAATTCACTATATATAAGCAATCTAAAATCACTGCATTGTATAAGAAACTTTTGCTTATCTCGAACCTCTTCGATCAAACAAGTTTTCTAATAGTTTACCAAATATTTTTTAACTATTGATAATAAATAGTAAATTATTACATAAACTTTACATAAAAGATGTCATAAGTTAATAAAAGCAGGACAAACATCCAGATCTTTCCCGTCATTTAAAAAAACAACAAAAAAAGAGAGCAGAAGCCAAATGCTCCTGCTCTAAAAGGGGGAAATGAGAATGTTGCTGTGTTCATAAATAATATATCCCCATTAATTACTTTTTAAACAATTTATACAAACTTTTTTTATTTTTTTTAAATATAATTATATTGATCATTTTTTTCTAATTGTTCATCCCTATTTGCAACTTCAATATCAAACTCGTTCATTAAACGATCCAATTCTTTACTTATACGTATAGTTTTCGAGCTTTGAAGACCATATTCTATTCCTATCTGAATCATTAGCTGTCTTTTTTTCTCAACTTCTTTTAAAAGGTCCATTTCCATTAAATTCCTCCTAAAAAAATATGATGCTTTTATTATAATGGTTCTTAAGTAATAAAGCGTGAAAATCGATAGACAAAATTCGACAGTTTTTCATTTTCAATATTCAACTTCTTGGAACTTTTAAAAATGTGAAAGTTACATCTCCACCCTGTTGAGCTTCCCCACGAAAATGTTTGAACATTTCATCCTGTACAAGAAGTCTGCGGAATTGGAGAAATTCTTCTTTTGGTATTGTAATACTTTCTATATCCCCAGTTTTAAGTTGGTCAATCAGTTTTTGATAGCTTTCCATTTAGATCACCTCTATTGTAAATTTTTAATGACAATTAATTAAAAATTCAAAAATTCCCTTTACTTTTTTTTGTTTTTCATGCAAAATTTCTTAATATTAATCGATAAGGAGCTGACTCTTATGAAAATAGCAGAGGTTGGAAATATTGTCGAGTTTAAAGAAGGTTTACAAGGAGTAGTTGAAAAAGTAAACGAAAACTCTGTGATTGTAGACTTAACGATTATGGATAACTTTCATAATCTAGATATGGAGGAAAAAACCGTTATTAATCATAAACGCTATAAGATATTAAACCATCCCAAGGAACATTAAATCTATTAAATAAATCATAGTAATTTTTATTGCTAGATTATAAGGGTTTTCTTAGTAAATTATTTCCATCAAAGTAATTTAAGTTAAAAGATTGAATAAAAATCTTCTTTTCATTTGCTAATAGATGATAGGAGATTTTTTTTTTGATAAGATGTTAAAGAGGAGGTCATTATTAATGGAAAAGTCTAAACAATTGATCGGACTTCTTCTTTCTTTACTATTCATTTATGTAATGTTGTATATTACTTTTAAAGAAATTAATATTTTCTGGTACCTATACACCTTTACTCTTTTAGTAGGGATTGCGATTGCTGTAATATATGGAAGATTGAAAGATGAACTATCAACTTGGCAATATCTGCTATTCGGTATTGGCTATGGGACGATTTTGTATGGAATTGTTCGACTCGGACATTTTTTAATTTCAAATATTAATGCCGGTACTGAAAAAACAATCCTTACTTTTTTGGAGAATTATGGACCGGATAATATTTGGCATTATTTACTTTTAATTTTCATTATTGTTATAGGTGAAGAGCTATTCTGGCGTGGGTTTGTACAGCAGCATTTAAAAAATTGGGTATCGCCAGGATTGGCCGTCATTATAACCAGTATCCTATTTGCTTTATCCGTGGCAATAAGTGGTTTCTGGCCAGGAGCTATTGCAGCTTTCCTTGCGGGGTTAGCCTGGGGATTCCTTTATGAGTGGAAGAAAAGTTTGCCATTAATTATTGTCTCTCACGAAATCTTTATTTTGCTCTTATTTATGATACTGCCTCTTTATTAATCTGAGATAATACATGAATTATTTATGAAACTTTTATTTTACTAAAACGTTAAATTTATTAAGGGGGATAAAAAAATGTCAAAAACTCTTAAGTTTATCATAACTTTATTTTTATCAATTACAGTCTTAGCTGCATGTAACACTGAAGAAGAAGCACCGGATTCAAATAGTGCAACTGGTACTGCACATACTGAAGGCAATGAAGTGAACGATTCTGTTGATACCGAAGAACCGGCTACTGACGATGGGCAAAAAGAAGAACCTGCAACTGCAGATCCGAGTGAGAATACTGATACTGATACTGATACTGATTCTACTACTGCATCATCAATCACATTCTCATCCAATGGCCAAAGTAAAACTGAAGAACTTTCTCCAGTTTCAGGAGAACAATATACAATCCAAGTAATTCCTGGTTTCAGTCTAACACCCGAAGAGCCTGGAAAAGATCTTTTATCCTATGATGAGGATGATTCGGTTAGCATGCGGATCGAGGCAATGACAACAGACGATTCGACGTTTAAAGATTTAGTAGCTAATACCGAAGAAACAATGAGTGCAATCAATGAAGACTATGAACCATACGATATCACTGAATTTATTGGAAACCAAGATTTAACTAACTCAACAGCCTATGTCGCTAACCATGATAATGAAGAAGTAACGACAGTGGTTTTTGAAAAAGCAGAAAAACTAGTTCGTTTAACTATTTTCGATAAAAAAGAAATAGATTTATCTGAAGCACTGGTAAAAATGGGATTAACCATTGAATAAATTCCCATGTAAACCTTGTTAAACAACTAAAGGAGTTGCCTCATTTTAATGAGACAACTCCTTTTAGTATGACAAATCCTTAATGGAAAGTCCTAATTTCTTTAACAGCTCAATGGCAGTATCCTTTTCCTCAGGCGTTAAAACACTTAATAGCTCATGCAAATTTTCTTCGTGTTCCGGAAAAAGCTTTTTCATAAATTCTGCACCTGATTCTGTTATCTCCGCAAATGTAACGCGTCGATCTGATGGACATGAGACGCGATCTAGATATCCTCTTTTTTCCAGCTTATCGATTACATACGTAATAGAACCACTAGCTAGCAAGATTTTATTTCCAATCTGTTGAAGCGGCTGGCGGCCTTTATGATAGAGCAACTCTAATACCGCAAATTCGGTTGGATTTAAACCGTGCTGTTGAAAAAACTGATTCGTCACTTCATTAATTGCCTTATTCGCCCTAGACAATACAATATACAATTTAAGCGATTGCTTAATTTCATTAGAAGACATGACAAAACATCCTTTTTATCAATATATAAATGAATTATAGCGATAAAAAGAATCTTTTGTCAAAACCCGTATACTTTTCCCTCATACGACAGGTACTCTGTTTATAGGTGTGAAGTCCATCCACATCTCAATTACGTTATCGTCATCCTGACGTAAAAATTGTCTTTTACAAACCGGCAATGCAATTCTAAAGGTTGTCCCTAATCCAACCGAACTTTCTACATTTATAGTGCCGTTATGTTCTTCTACTACCTTTTTTACCAGGGATAATCCTAAACCGGTTCCAGTAGATTTCGTTGTAAAAAATGGCGTAAACAATTGATCCATCTCTGTATCAGTCAAACCTCTGCCTTCATCAATAACAGAGACTTCCACCCCTCCATTACGATTCTCAAGCTTGATTGTAATCACCCCGCCATTACACATAACCTCTATTGCATTTTTAACCAAGTTAATAAGCATTTGTTTTAAACGATTATGATTTCCTCTAATATACATAGGATAGTAATCACAATCATCCATTTTCAACAGTATATTTTGGCTCATTGCATGAGGCAGCATTAATTCAATCACTTCGTTCACTACTAGTTTTATTGAGGTTTCATCATAGCTTCTTTCTTTTGGTTTCGATAAATACAGCAGTTCAGTTAATATCGACTCCATACGCTGTAATTCAGAATCCATGACAGAAAGATAATTTTGGTGATCATCGTTGCAATTTAGTTTTAATAAATCAACAAACCCTTTTAATGATGTCATTGGATTACGGATCTCATGGGCAATACTTGCCGCCATATGACCAATTGAGTTCAATGAATCTTGCTGATCAACTTGCTTTTTCAGCAGTATTTTCTCTGTTTCATCCGTAATTGTTGTAACAATTAAATTCATATTATAGTTAAACTTACTATCCATTTGATAATAATGAATTTGCCCATTTTCATTTACGCTCGACACACTTATCGAAGCACGTCCATTGTTCATTATGTTTGCAAAATATTGAAGTTTATTATATTCGTAGTCTGTAAGGGAATCAAAAAGCATTTCATGTTGTTTCATGATAATCTGACTTTTTTCGCACTGAATATATTGTAATGCTATTGCATTTGCATCAACAATTTCTCCATTAAAATCAGTTAGAACAATACCATGGGAAACATCATTAAACATGGAATAGATGTCAATATTGCTGCTTTGATCTAATGAAACAGTCTCGGAAGCAGGCGATATTGTGACAAAAATAAGATCTTTTTTTTCATGATAGTATCCCTTCAGCCGAAATTCTTTGAATTGATTTTCACTAATTTTGAGGTTTAGATTGCAAAAGTCACCCATATTTTTTTTAATCTTTTCTAAATAGTTGCTCCATCTCGCCATTGAAGTCTCGTCCATTTGCAATTGTTGTCTTGATGATTGATCAATATTTAGCATATGCGCTGCAAGGTCATTAACTGACTCTATTTGACAGGAAGTATTTAATATTAGTACTGGATCTTTAACAGTATGAAACAATTTCCTAAAAATAGGTCCATCAGTTTTCACCATTTTCCTCTCACCAATCCTTTCCACACGGAAAAAGTACTCTCTCACACGCAATTCTTATACTATATATTCTATTAAAGACATTGGAAATTTATGACTTTGTAATATAAATTATACTAAATTTTCAAAATATTAGTTACCATAAATTATTCCACACTTTTTTTGGTAAGAGAATGGGTAGATAACATCATTTTAACAGTGGAAAAATTATTCCTATAGTAAATTCCCATCTTTTTTAATATTTTTACACTCGACATAAGATATTAGATCTATAACATTAGTCCTTATTATTTCACCTATTGAATTCTAATTTTAAAATCATTAGACCTATAAAATTAAATTTTTGCTCAAATTGTCTATGTTAATTTTGGTTAATATTTTGTAAATAATATTATTTACTAATCCGATAATACTTATATTATTTATTATTTATAATTTATCTAATTTTATAGAAAATTGCACGTTAAAAATCTGTAAATTCTAAATTTTTTTACATTTATTAAAAAAACCTCATAATATATGAGGTTTTGTAAATATCACCCAATTATTACACGCTCTTTTGGATAGTGATAAGGCGGTTTGTCTACTTTTCCACCAAGTGTATATAAAAAGGATATTAAGCCTACACGTCCGATAAACATAAGTATCATCATGACGAACTTACCTTCTGTCGACAAATGTTCTGTAATCCCTAAGGACATGCCGGCTGTACCGAAAGCAGAAGTTATTTCAAATATAATTTGTGTTGTTGTAGCAGCTGGTTCTGTTATTAGTAAAATCATAGTCGAGATCATTACCATGAAGAAGGCTAAAATAATGACAACATAAGATCTAAAAATATCAATCATATAAATTTCTCGTCCGTATAACTGTATTTCCGTCCGCCCATTTGCAAAGTTATATAAGAACAAAATGGCAAGTGCGAAGGTCGTCGTACGAATTCCTCCACCCACTGAACTTGGCGAAGCCCCTATGAACATTAGGAAGCTTAAAAAAATGTCGGTGGCTTCACTAAATAATGTCACATCAAAAGTAGTTAATCCTCCGGAACGAGCGGAAATTGAATGAAACATTGCTGTAAACAATTTCTCATGCCATGTCATCCCCTTTAAAGAGTGGAACGACTCTATTAGTAAAATAACTAATGTCCCGACAATAAATAATAACCCATAAGTTACGGTTGTAATTTTTGTAAAGAGACTAAAGCGAAATCCTGATTCTTTGCGAAATAGAAATCTTTTAAGTTCTATTAATACGGGGAAACCAATTGCCCCCAAAACAATTAAAATCATGACTACAAATTGTACAAAATAATCTGTATGGTAAGGTATAAGACTATCGCCAGTAATGTCAAACCCGCCATTTGTTGTGGCGGAAATTGAAGCGAAAATTCCGTGTTTTACTGCTTCCTCCCACGTATCAAAGTATCGCATGAAATGAAACGATAGAATAAATGCACCGATTGCCTCAATGATAAAGAGAATCTTCACGATTTCCCTCAATAAATTTACGACACCAGATAAGTTGTACTGGTTGTGGTCAATCATGATTAATTGCCTTTCGCGCATACCGATTCTCTTACCTAATATTATCCATAGAAATGTCCCCAATGACATAATCCCGATTGCTCCCAGTTGGAGAATCACCAGCAATACAATAAGGCCAAATGATGTTAAGGTTTCAGATATATTAAATACCGTTAAACCTGTTACACTTACTGCACTTACTGCTGTAAATAATGTATCGACAAGAGATACATCAACACCCTCTTTATAGACGGCTGGAATTCTCAATAGCAGGAAGGAAGTAGCAATTGCGAAGAAATAATAACTTACAAGAAGCTGAAATGGTGTGATTGTTCTAGTTTTTTTTTGATATTCGGCCACTTGATTCGCCTCTTTTACTTATTGTTCTAGTTCTACAAGTATAATGGAATTTCAATATAATGTGAACCTTCAAGCTGTTAATAATTTTTATCGCTTCAACTAATAGTAATTTTATAAAGGGTAATTAATTCTCTGCGTTTCATCTACCATCACTCTTTTTCCTACCAGAAATCTTCTGTTGTAGTTTGGCATAAATCAACAAAATCATTCGGGCAAAAAGAAAGAGGAACAGTATACACTGTTCCCCACTTTTACTATGTTATTCTTGTGCTGCTTGCTTTTTCTTTTTTGTCACTCCCAAGAACCATCCACCGACTGCAATAAGAAGTAATACAATCCAGAAAATTAATTTCCATGTTGTTGAATGCGGGAACTCATGCGGCAGGATAGCAATCTTATCATGTGAAAGTGTTAATACAGCCAATTTCACACCAACCCAACCTACAATTAAAAAGGCAGCAGTTTCCAGATCCGGGTAGTCGTGTAAAACCTTTACGAACCACTGAGCTGCGAAACGCATTAAAATTAGACCAATAACCCCACCGAAGAACATAACTCCAAATTGTCCCGCATTAATGCCACCAATACTGAAATCACCTACTTCAGGTAATGTTACAGCAATGGCAACCGCAGCCAACATAGAGTCTACAGCGAATGCAATGTCTGCCATTTCAACTTTGGCAACTGTTGCCCAGAAGCCTTTTCCTTTTTTAGTGTGTTCTTCAACACCATCTTCTTCTTCATCATCTTTCTTAAATTTCTGGTCGTAGATGTTCTTGATCGAGATGAATAACAGATATGCTGCACCAATGGCCTGGATTTGCCAATAGTTTACTAGAACTGTAATTAAGAACAGAGCTGCAAAACGGAAGACGAACGCTCCAAACAATCCATAAAATAAAGCTTTTTTCTGTTGGTCTTGGGGTAAATGTTTAACCATTACAGCCATAACAACAGCATTATCGGCAGCAAGCAATCCTTCCAATACAACCAGTACCAGCAATACCCAAGCATACTCTAAAAATATTTCCACTACATCTTCCTCCTTAAGTTATGTTTCCACGATAAAAGTTTTTTATGAGAAAAACAGCTTACCTTGTTTTGCTTTTTGGATAAGCTTGTTTTACTCATGCAGTTTGGTGGTGTTGCTAATTCCTACTGCAAGTAAATAAATTTCACTGAATAACCATTTTAGGGCAAAAAGAAAAGACCCATGCCTAAATAAATAGGCAAAGGTCTTGCTAAGCAATTGGAATGATTTCAGTAAATAAGATGAAATCAATTAATGCTTTCACACCCGATGGTTCCCACCATGTAATGACGACTGTGAAGTAAGTATTTTTCAATACTTATAAGCTACTCCCCTTTGACAATAGTCAAATGGTTATTCAGTTATTATTTAAATTAATTATAACATAGCTGGTAGTAATTGCAATAAAATTATTTAATTTGTATACAGCGGATTATGAACAGCAAACAGAACGCCATATAACATGACGTTCTTCAATTTCCTACAATAAGCTGTATAGTTTAATGTCTTCATTTTTCTCCGAGAACCAACGCATTGCAAATTCATTTTCAAACAGGAATACCAAGTTATCGAAGCGGTCTTTTACAAGCATTGAACGAGTAGAATGCATTGATTCTTTTACATCTTCCTCATTTTCAATCCAGCGGGCGATTTTTGAACCAATCGGCTGCATTTGTACTTCCACATTATATTCATTTTTCATACGATGCTCGAACACTTCAAATTGTAATTGTCCAACAGCACCAAGAATTACTTCTTCCGTATGAAGGGTTTTATAATATTGGATTGCCCCTTCTTGCACTAATTGCAGAATCCCTTTATGGAATTGCTTTGACTTCATCACATTTTTAGCAGTTACACGCATAAAAAGCTCTGGTGTGAACTGAGGCAGTTTCTCGAATTGGAATGGTTTCTTGCCGCCTACAATCGTATCCCCAATTTGGTATGTTCCTGTATCATAAAGTCCGATAATATCACCTGCAACTGCCTCATCCACTGTTTCCCGATCATCTGCCAGGAACTGTGTAGATTGCGTTACCTTAAATGATTTATTCGTACGTGAAAGTGTAACGTTCATGCCACGCTCAAACTTCCCTGAAACAATTCGCACAAATGCAATTCTGTCACGGTGCGCCGGGTTCATATTTGCCTGGATTTTAAATATAAACCCCGAAAGTTCATTATGTTCAACCGGATCGATAAACTGCTCATCCTCCGTTAAACGAGGCTGTGGTGCAGGAGCGAATTGTAGATATGTTTCAAGGAATGTTTGCACACCAAAGTTTGTTAATGCTGATCCAAAGAATACAGGAGTTAACTCACCACGTCTGATTTTTTCTTCAGAAAAATCATTCCCTGCTTCGTTCAGCAGCATGATATCATCCATTGCTTGAGTATAATAAGAAGTCACTTTCATTGGATGTTCGACAGCTAGCTCCCCGTCTTCATCGATCGGCAAGAAGCGCTCTGATTCATCTGTCCGGAATTGTTCAATTCGTTTATTGTAGCGATCGTAAATCCCTAAAAATTCTTTCCCCATCCCGATCGGCCAGTTCATCGGATAGGCATTGATTCCTAATACTTCTTCAAGCTCCTCGATTAATTCGAGAGGTTCTTTTCCTTGGCGGTCGAGTTTGTTGATGAATGTAAAGATTGGTATACCTCGCAGGCGACAAACTTTAAATAGTTTTAATGTTTGCGCCTCTATCCCTTTGGCAGCGTCTACTACCATTACTGCACTATCTACTGCCATTAAAGTTCGATACGTATCTTCCGAGAAATCTTGGTGACCCGGTGTATCCAGGATATTCACCCGGTTTCCGAGATAGTCAAATTGCATTACTGATGAGGTAACAGAAATCCCACGTTGTTTTTCGATTTCCATCCAGTCAGATGTAGCAAATTTTCCTGTCTTCTTTCCTTTTACTGTACCAGCGTCACGGATGGCACCACCGAATAATAATAATTTCTCTGTAATTGTCGTTTTACCAGCATCCGGGTGAGAGATAATGGCAAAGGTACGACGCGATAAAATGTCTTGTTCTAATTTTGAAGTCATTCTTTTTCTCCTTTTTCTATATCAAAGCTATCAGGAAAAATATATTTACCGCCAAAAGGACGACAATTTGGTTTTTCCGTATACCGATTTCATTCTAAGTACATATCAGTATAATAAAAGATTATTCGTTCGTAGTACAATCATTTTTCCTTTTATGTACGATTTATATTAAGGATAAATTCATGGAAGTATCCAATTAATCGTACATTACCAAATAAAATTTAATGGCTGTTTGGTAAACGATCGCTTACCAAACAGCCTAAAGGCAAATTAGTTTTTATGCTATTTTTGTCTCATTAAACGAATTTTAATCGTCCTGCTTCGATTGCAATTTCAGCATCACTATGAGGATACTTTGTATTTTCGATGATTTGGTAATCTTCATGGCCTTTCCCGGCAAAGATAATGATATCTCCCGGCTCTGCTATGGATATGGCATGACGTACTGCTTCTGCACGGTCTCCAATACAAGCATAGTTTTCGTGAGTCATTCCTTTAGCTAGATCGCTTGTAATACTATCATACTCTTCATAGCGCGGGTCATCGGTTGTGAGTACCACGTAGTCAGCTCGAGATGCCTCCTTAGCCATTGCAGGGCGTTTAGATTTATCCCGGTTTCCGCCAGTTCCAAATAAGAAAATTAATTTATTTTCTTCCTTTTTATAAGGCAAAGCCGCAGTGATTGCTTTTTCGATGGCATCTGGTGTATGGGCATAATCAATGAAAATTTGTAAAGGTAAATCCGTATTAACACGTTCCATCCGTCCGCGTACTGGTGCTAAATCCTCAATTTGTTCAATGATTTCTTCAATTGAGTATCCTCTAGCGTAAAAGACTGCAGTAGCCGCCAACACATTATAGACATTGAATTCGCCCAGCAGATGCATGGTTACCGGGAATTTCCCTTCAGGTGTAAGCATATCGAATGTTGTTAGACCGTCTTCATAATTACAATTTTCCGCCCTGAAAATCGCGTGATTTTTCAAACCATATGTCCATACTGGGTATGATGTCATTTTTTCGTATTTTTCGGACCAAGCATCATCTGCATTCAATACAACATACTTGTTTTTCGTAAAGTCCTGCCCCATTTGGGAAAACAATAATCCTTTAGCATTTCCGTACTCTTCCATCGTTCCATGGAAATCTAGATGATCATGCGTCAGATTTGTAAATACTGCCACGTCATAATCGACACCTGCTAATCTTCCCAACGCTAAACCGTGGGAGGACACCTCCATGACCATCGCACTACAGCCTTCCATTTTCGCACGGAAAATCATTTGCTGTGTACTTAATACATCATTTGTCGTATTAGCTGTTTCATAAAGCACGCCGTTTAATTCAAAGCCAATCGTTCCGGAAAGGGCCGACCTTTCCCCAAGTCCTACCAGGATATGGTGGATTATTCCTGAAACACTAGTCTTTCCATTAGTGCCTGTTACACCGATCATCATCAAATCATTGGAAGGATACTCGAAAAATTTGGAGGCTAGTAGCCCTAAGGCACGTTCTGTATTTTTTACAATTACTTGTGCAACTTCACCTTCCAATGAAAGCTCACGTTCAGTTACAACAACCGTCGCCCCTGCATCAACTGCTTTCTGTGCAAAGTTATGACCGTCAACTGTTTCACCCTTGATACACACAAATAAACTTTTCGGTTGGACACTTCTTGAATCGATTGAAATATCTTTTATTGTATTTGGTAGCTGCCCAGTAATTTTCTTCAATGGGATGATACTTAATAATTCCTCTGTATACATATTAATCCTCCGAATCCATTCGTGAAATTACGTAAGCGTATAACAATTGTGCTGTCGCTCTTAACGAATCCACATGAGTACGCTCATAGGCATGTGAAGCCTCAATACCTGGTCCAAATAATGCATGTTTCACATCAAATCCCGCGCGGATTGCAGCAGAAGCATCCGAGCCATAATTTGGATAGATATCCAGTTTGTAATCGATAGCTTTTGTTTTTGCCAACTCAACTAAATGTCTTGTTAATTCATAATGATATGGGCCGCTTGAATCCTTGGCGCATATTGATACAGTAAACTCATCGGAGCTTTGGCCATCACCGATTGCACCCATATCTACCGCAATATATTCCACTACTTGTTCCGGAATATTGGAATTCCCTCCGTAGCCGATCTCTTCATTGTTAGAAATATAAAAATGTGTTGTGTAAGGCAATTTGATGTCATTTTCTTTAATGGAATGGACTAATTGCAAGATTAAAGCAGTACTAGCTTTATCATCTAAATGTCTGGATTTGATAAACCCGGAATCTGTATGTTCAAAACGGGGGTCAAAAGATACAAAATCTCCTACTTCTATACCGATCGAGCGAACATCTTCAGCGTTTAAGCATTTTTCATCAATGCGAACTTCGATATGATTTTCATCTCTTTTGATTGCATCCGGATTCTGATAGACATGGACTGTTGTTTCATGGAGCAGGATTGTACCACGGATTTTTTTGCCTTGTGCAGTATGGATTGTACAATACTCCCCCTCAACTGCATTCCATTTAAATCCGCCAATCATTGCTAGCTTTAGTCGTCCGTTTGACTTTACTTCCTTCACCATCGCGCCCAATGTATCGGTATGTGCAGTTAAGAGACGGTGGATACTAGTATTCTCGCCTTCAATTGTAGCAATAATCGCACCTTTATTTGTCTGTCTATAGTCAATACCTAGATTATGTAAATGATTCCCTATAAAATTCATAATTGTTTTGGTATAGCCTGATGGACTAGGAATATTTACTAATTGACGCAATAAATCAATTGTACGTTTTTCATCAAATACATTATTCACTAAAAAGCCCCCTAAATTTCCGTAACTTCTAAATAAATTTAATGATATCAAAATTCACCAAAAATCGACAACCTTATAAATATGTATTCCAAAAAATCTTTCCTATAAATAGAACCGCTCATTTTCTGATAGTATTGTATACAATATTATACCACTTCTATTGCATTCCAATAATAAGGAAGTTTCTAAAAAACACGATCTCCGCCAAAAAATAGCGAAAATCGCTGCTTTTTAGATGATTTTTTATTTAAGCATTGCTCTTACCAGTTTTAATTTGTGTTTATATGGCGGGAACAATAAATTGTTCGCCAATTTTGAGGAACGCTTCATAATGGATTTTGGATGTGTAAAGTTTTCAAAGCTTGCCTTGCCATGATAGGCATTTACACCCGAAGGCCCAACTCCTCCAAATGGCAAATAAGGATTTGCCACATGAGTTACCGTATCATTAATGCAGCCGCCACCAAATGGCAATTCCTCAAGGAAATAATCAATGGCCTTTTCATGTTCCGAGAAGAAATAGGCAGCCAGGGGCTTGGGCAACTTTTGAATCTGATGGATTGTGTATTTTAGGTTGTCGTATTTCATAATAGGTAGGATCGGTCCAAAGATTTCATCTTCCATTATCGGGCTGGACCAATCTATATTTTCCAGAATCGTCGGTTCGATATAAAGATTTTCCTCGTCTATGTTGCCGCCGTATGTGACCTTATCTTTTTCAGCCGAAAGTAATTTTTGAAGCCGGGAAAAATGACGGCTGTTCACAATTCGTCCGTAGTCCCCGCTGCTTTGTGCATCTTCGCCATAAAATTGCACAATAGTGTCCTGCAATTCTTTAACGAATCGATCATAAATCGAGGAATGCACCAGCAGGTAATCCGGTGCTACACAAGTTTGCCCGGTATTGTTGAATTTTCCCCAGATGATTCGTTTTGCAGCAACTTCCAGATTCGCCGTTTGATCGACAATCGTCGGACTTTTGCCGCCAAGTTCTAAAGTAATCGGGGTTAACCTTTCAGCAGCCGCACGCATAACAACTTTCCCCACCGCTACACTGCCGGTAAAGAAAATATAATCAAATGCAGCGTGAATCAGATGCGTCACTTCTTCCTTCTCTCCCTCGACCACCCGGATATAGGAAGTATCAAATGTTTCTTCAATAATCTTCTTCGTAATTTCGGTTGTGTGTGGAGTAGTTTCAGATGGCTTAACAATGGCAGTATTTCCACCTATAATAGCGCCAATCAAAGGCTCCATTACAAGCTGGAAAGGATAATTGAAAGGACCAATTATTAAGGCAACCCCGTACGGTTCCCTAACCATAAAGCTCTTGGCAGGCTGGAAATGTATCGGTGTTTTAACGTGTACCGGTTTTGACCATTCATCGATATTTTTTATAAAATTGTTTATGCTATCAAGGACAATGCCAATTTCATTGGAGTAGGCTTCAAACTCACTTTTTCCTAAATCCAAATTTAAAGCCTTTAAAATATCTTTTTCATATTTCTTGATCTTACTTTTTAATTTCAGTAATTGTTTTTTCCGAAATTCTATATTTTTTGTATGTCCTGTTAAATAAAACTTTTTTTGCTCTTCTATCATGTTTTCAACGTCTTGTGCTGTAAAACTTGCCATCTACATCCCTACCCTTAATACATAATTAGAATTTATTTGTTCATAATAACTATGTACAATTTACTACAATTTATCGTCTAATTCCTTCTTAAATGTTTAATTTTATTGTACAGATGGTATTTATAAGGAAAGAGACAAATCTGAAGGGGGCAATTTATTATGATTTCGACTGATACTTGGTGGGAGAAAATTTTTTCAGGACCTTTGTCTATTGGATTAAATGAAGAAAGATTACATCAATTAAAGGACGAATCTTTTTTATTCTTAAAAGAAGATGAAGAAGGATTGCCGCAGGAAGACTTTGGACAAATGGATTATTAGTCATTTTTAGGTAGTAGTTGTTTTCTAGGAATTTTTGGATTCAAATACAAAACGAGACCCTTTTCAATTTGGAAAGGGTCTATTATTTTTTCACAAAAATTTGAGCTGCTTCTGGTTTCTTCAATAATTTTATCTAAATAATAAATACAACAGAACGGCTAATATCACCGTTCCGCTTGTGATTAAAGTTTTTATATCATTTGGTTTCATCGTATTTGCCTCTTTTGCTAAAAAGTTTACTTCATCTTTATATTATTTTACGACTTATCTAGCCAGATTAAAAATCCGAACCAGCATGTGAGGATGATTCAAGTACCAGTGCTGGTGTATCTGCCATTGCAACCCCATCCTCTTCCAAATCACGAAAGCGGTGAGCGATTCTTGAAGCTGCACTGGCTGCGATACTGGCAACTAGATCATCCAGAAATGTATGCACACTTCTGTCTATTTTTGTATCAAGTTCTTTGATAATCCCTATTTTACTCTTATCTAAATAACCAAAAGTGGTTAATGCAATGCTTCCATATGTCATGACCGCGCCAAGTGCAAGTGTCTCATCAACCCCAAATAACCCTTCATCGGATTCGATAATGGATTGCAGCGGCTCTGAAAGCTTTTTCTTTTCGGCGAGTTCATCTAGCTCTATCCCTACGAGTACAGAATGTTGGACCTCTCGTTTTCGCAGAACACGTTCAACTGAATCAATACAATCTTCCATCAACAAGTTAGTATTGTAGGGCAATTGCAATCTATAGACAATCTCGGCGATATCTTCAATTGTCACTCCGCGCCGTTTTAACGCTTCTTTTGTTGCTTGTGCAACAGCTTCTGAGGGAACTCGACCTTTTTTATCCTGCAAGCTTTCCAACCTCTTTTCATTTAGAGTATGTAGAATTCAACTACTTATTTATGTCCTTATAGCCATACTACATAGTACCCCTGGGAGTTTCATTATGATACAATTTCGGTACATCACCTTTTAAGATAAGGAGGAGACACTACATGGATCACGGCTCCATTAGGGAAGTTTCTTTTTTTAGTTCTTCACTGAATGAAGAGCAGGAATTATTAATTTACGTACCTGCAAATTATACACCACTAAATAAATATAACATCTTAATCGCTTCTGACGGAAAGGATTATTTCCAACTCGGTGGTATTGCTCGATTAGCGGATCAGTTACTTGATGATTATGAAATCGAGAATATTATTATTGTCGGAATTCCATACAAAAGTGTAGAAGATCGCAGACAAAAGTATATTCCAACCGGGCATCTTCACGAGGCTTACCTTCGTTTTCTCGCACATGAGCTTGTTCCTTATTTGGATGAGGAATTTTCTACTTTTCAACTAGGCTCGACAAGAGGGGTTATCGGAGATTCGATGGCTGCCACTGTTTCTTTATTGGCAGCATTAAAATATCCTTCGATTTTTGCCAAAGCCATTTTACAATCCCCTTATGTGGATGAACATGTTTTAAAAATTGTAGAACAATCGAATAATATGAATGCGGTTTCAGTTTATCATGTGATTGGCACAGGTGAGGATAAGGTCCTGACGACAGACAAACAGATTAAAGACTTTTTGACACCGAATCGCCAGCTGCACTCACTGCTTTCAGCCAAGGGTTATAAAACATTCTATGAAGAATTCAATGGCAATCATACATGGAAGTATTGGAAACCTGATTTAAAAAGAGCATTAATTGAAAATTTCAATTAATTATCGGCAAGTGAAATGTCGAACTTTTTAAAATTCTGTTATAATTGTTAGTATCATGAAAATTTAAGGGGGCTTAAATGATGAAATACGGTATTGTAGCATTTCCATCAAAACGATTACAAGATTTAGCAAACACATATCGCAAACGTTACGACTCTCATTATTCAAAAATTACACCGCATATTACGCTTAAAGAGGCATTCGAAGCAGATGAAAATGAAATCAGCAATATTTCCCAATCAATTGCTTCGATTGCAGCAAACCATGCACCTTTAAATATTCACGCGTCTAAAATTAGTTCATTCTTTCCAACAACGAATGTCATCTATTTTAAAGTTGAGCCAACAGATCAACTCCAAAAAATACATCAAGATCTTCAGCAGCAATTGAATATTGGCAAACCGAAGCATGTCTTTATTCCGCATATTACGATAGCGCAGGACTTAACTGCAACGGAGCACGACGATATTTATGGTCAATTACGCATGATTGGCGTAAACGAACAGGAAGTAATCGATCGCATCCACCTAGTCTACCAGCTTGAGGATGGCTCTTGGACTACTTACGAAACTTATCGATTAACTGGGGCTGAATAACAAGTGTATCAATTTAATATTGTTGAAAATGAAAAGGACCTAAGTTTGGCATTTTCTGTCAGGAAAAGAGTTTTTGTTGAAGAACAAGGTGTGCCTGAGCACCTCGAGCTGGATGACAATGATTCATCTTCCATCCACTTTCTGGTTAAAGACCAAGACAAACCGATAGCCGCTGCACGCCTTCGCAAAATAGAAGAAGACATAGGCAAGGTTGAACGGGTTTGTGTACTTGAACCCTATCGAGGCAAGAAACTTGGTTTGCTCATTATGCAGAATATTGAAAAGTATGCTAAAGAGCTTGGCATATCGAAACTAAAACTCAATGCACAAAGCTATGCCATCCCTTTTTATGAGAAGTTACATTATCAAGTTACATCTCCGGAATTTTTGGATGCAGGCATTCCGCATCGCGCAATGGAAAAATTAATTCCCAATAGCCAAGAAGATTCCATCAATTATTAACAAAAGCAGTCGCTAAAATTTGCGACTGCTTTTGAACTATTAACCGAGCATTTTTTGGATTTTCCCCAAATCCAAAGACTTTCCATCCTGCACAATGGATTTAACAATTTGATCTTCAAGTTCTTTTGTTACCGGTTTATTTGCCACTTTGCTTACACGTCTTATAATTTTACGGACCTGTTTTTCATTCGTAAAATCAGCATGTTGTATTGCATTTGCTAGAGCAAAAATTTCCTCCATGCTTACGCCCGTCTTGTTTTCTATCTGTTTAAAAAAAGGGTTTTGCATTTATCTCCCCTCCTTACATATAGCACTTTCCTACAATGATTAATAAAATGAATAGTACAACGATTAACACGAAGTAAGAACCTTTGTATCCTCCGCTGCCTCCACACATATCATATGCAGGCATGCTGTGAGTTGGTCCACAACAATCATAGGCAGGGCTTACTTGACCACAGTGATTCCACATAAAAATCCCCTCCTTTCACTTTGTATACTATGTCGGCATACAAAGAAAAGTTGGGGAATTCGTCTAGTTTGCTTTTCCTTTTGGTTTAAATATTAATGCTGCTATCAATCCGAATACAATCGCTGCACTTATCCCGGAACTTGTTACCTCAAACATACCTGTTAACACTCCTACCCAGCCGTGCTTTTCAGCTTCGGCTAAAGCTCCATGGGTTAACGAATTACCAAAGGATGTAATCGGGACTGTCGCTCCGGCTCCTGCAAAGTCAATCAAGGGCTCATATAATCCAAGGCCATCCAAAACGGCTCCTGCTACTACTAAAATGGCTAATGTATGGCCTGGTGTAAGTTTTCCTACATCCATAATCAACTGACCAACCACACAGATTAATCCACCAACAATAAATGCAATTAAAAAACTAAAAAAAACCATATTTTTCTCCTCACCCCATCGTAATTTCAATCGCATGCGCAGTACAAGGAATCGATTCACCTTGTTGGAAAGACATTGGAGAGAGAAGAGCGCCAGTGGCAACCAATAACACTCTTTTAAAGCGTCCAGTCTTCAATTGTTGCTCTATATAACTGAAATAGACGGATGCAGAACAACCTGCACCACTTGCTCCTGCTTGGAATGCTTCATCTTCTCCGTAATATTCTGCCCCAGCATCTCGGAATACTTGTAGTTCTTCTTGTTTTGCGTCTGTTTGAGCGAACATCGCCTTTAGAATCTTTAATCCAATCTTTCCTAAATCTCCAGTCATAATTAAATCATAATCCGTTATTTTTTGATGACGTTTCTTTAGATGGGAATTGATTGTATCGTACGCAGCCGGGGCCATAGCTCCGCCCATATGAAACGGATTTACATCCCCATAATCCATCACCTTTCCAACCGTACCGGCAACGATAGATGGCAGTTTTGGATCATGTTTTCCAATCAGGGCATAGCCTGCTGCCGTCACTGTCCACTGAGCAGTCGCTGGCTTCTGTGCACCATAGTCAATGGGATAACGGAATTGCCTTTCAATGGCATTATGTTGGCTAGCAGCACCTGCAATCGCGTATTCCGAGGCACCCAGTTCTGTTAGAAGACTTGCAATAATAACAGATGAAACAGAAGTTGCACAGGCAGAAAATAGCCCTATAAAGGAAATAGCAAGCTCTCTCGCTGCGAAATTTGTTGGGGTCATCTGATTTACTAAATCTCCACTTAAAAAGTAATCGACATCTAAATTTTTCAAATCAGCTTTCTTCATCACAATATCACAGGCTTCCTGAATCATTTTCGAGTGTCCCTGCTCATTTGTCTTTTGACCCCATCTTTCATCTTCGGAAATCGAGTCAAAGTAAGAATTAAAAACACTCTTATTTTCAAGAGGACCTGCTACAGCGCCACAAGCAAGGATGGATGGTTTCGATGGGAATAAAATTACCATTTTACCACACCCATTGACACTAAAATCAGCTTAATCAGTGCGATGAAAAAGGCTGAACCAACACCAAACAAAATAACCGATCCAGCTAGTTTGAACATATTACTGCCTACACCCAAAACCCAGCCTTCTGTTCGCCCTTCAATTGCTGCAGATACTACCGCATTTCCAAATCCCGTTACCGGCACTGCACTACCGGCTCCTGCAAATGCCCCAAGCTTACGGTATAATCCCAAGCCCGTCAACACCATCGCAATAAAGACCATCGTTGCAACCGTGGCATTTCCTGCAGTTTTATCCGTAAAATCAAAAAAGATAATATATAAATACGTTATTGCTTGTCCAATCGCACAAATAATCCCACCTACTAAAAATGCCTTTAACGCATTTTTTAAATACGGGGTAGGAGGTGTATTTTGTTGTTCTATTTGTTGATATTGTTGCGGATCCAATTAAGTCTCCTCCTTTGCTAAATCCTTAAGTTTCTTGACTTCCTTTGTTAACTTTTTGTCATCCTCTTCATCAAGAAGTTTTTGTGTTTCCCAATGCATCTTATAATCCGAGGAAACAAGTACTTTTAGATCAGGATATTTTTCTTCTATTTCCTTTTGTAATCTCTTCTCGACCTTTCTTTCTTTGAACCCAAGCCAAGGCTTGACTTGTATGGCCACCAACAATTCCTTATCAACCATAATGGCTGTTCCCGAATACACTTCCTCCGAATTCCGTATGATGTCTTCGATTTCTACTCTTTTCTCTTCATCCGCACTCACTCCGGATATCTCAATAGTTTGTTCATTAGAGCAGCCAATCAAAAAAAGTGGACCCAGAAATAACACTGCCAATTTTTTCAAGATTCAACCCCCTTTTTTCTCTCATTATGGGCATTAAAATTTCAAAGTATTCATTCCGGATAGTTAGGTAAATCGGTAATTTATGACAAGAAATTTTCAAGGAATTTTATGCCCTCAGTACAAAAGCCCGGTTTTCATCCCGGAAATCACATATTGTAGATTGAACTAAACTTAAGAGGGGTGAAACAAAAATGGGTTGTGGAAAAAATAAATTCGAGAGTTCATCAAGAGAAGAGATGATGAATACAGGTTGTATTTGTGAAGTTGTTAAAACAATTTTAAAGCTACAAAATCAAGCAGTAAGAAATGACGATACTTGTGGCACTAGCTGTTTCATAGAACCAATCGGTGGTCTAACTAAACATGGTCACGCGGATACTCGTGTTTTCATGCTTTTAGATAACCTAGGCAGACCATTCAAGGTGGTAGCGAAAGGTAGAGATTGCACATACACACTTACACCATTCTTCCGAGTGGAGGATGTATTCGGTGATTGCTGTGCTACTTTACGTGCTATTGTTGCCGTAGAAGAAGAGGAAGCAGTAGAGTTATTTGACGAAGAAACAAGTGAAATGGTAGCAGAAGCATTCGAAGACATTACAAAATTCAAGAAAACAGAAACTTGTGTAACTGTTGATCTAAATAACTTCACGGCGATTCAATGTGTGGCAGATGTTGACCTAAATATCCATCATCACTAAGATAGCTTAGTATGGACCCAAACAGCCAATTTATAACGGCTGTTGGGTCTTTTTTGTATTTAATGCATTTTGGGAGAAAGATGGTTAGTGGGTAGTTAAATTTCTGTCATGGGATCGCTTCTTGGTTAACGGTCACTATTTTTTTCGGTTTATAGGGGGGCAGTCGCTTCCCGGTCATTACCGTTTTCGGCTTTCAGGGGCAACGATATCGCTTCTCGCTTCCCGGTCACTACTGTTTTCAGCTTTCAGGGGCAACGACTTCGCTTCTCGCTTCCCGGTCATTACTGTTTTCAGCTTTCAGGGGCAACGATATCGCTTCTCGCTTCCCGGTCATTACCGTTTTCAGCTTTCAGGAGCAACGATATCGCTTCTCGCTTCCCCCCGGTCATTAACGTATTCAGCTTTCAGGGACAACGACTTCGCTTCTCGCTTCCCGGTCACTACTGTTTTCAGCTTTCAGGGGGAAGCGACTTCGCTTCTCGCTTCCCAGTCATTAACGTTTTCAGCTTTTAAGGGCAACGATATCGCTCCTCGATTCCCGGTTACTACCGTTTTGAGCTTTTAAGGGAAACGACTTCGCTTCACGTTTCCCACCAAAAGATTCTCTCTCCAATATTTTCCCCGCAAAAAAAGAGCGATTCAACTTTATATTGAACCACTCTTTTATCGTCTAAATTTCATTAGCAATCGTAATTTGTTTTATATCATTGCCGTTAATCATCGTTATCTGATTGGATAACTTAATTTTCACATCACTACCCATTACTTCTGCCACTTTCCCTACCATTCTGTCGCCATCAACTAGATGAAAGACTAAGGTTCTAAATTGGTTAATAGGTTGTGAAAAGTAATTTAACTGTCTAGCGATAACTTGATCAAGTATGCGATCAGAACGGTTCGGTACAAATACAGAGGTACTCTCCTCCAAGAAAATATCCTTAACCTCTGCAATCTCGGTAAAATAAACTGGCGGGCTTGAAATAAACAAAATTGGTTCTTCCATTTTACACATCCCTTTTTTACTTATAAATATGCAAAATGAAGTTTTTCGTGAATCCAATCACCGATCATGAATTTTGGACCAACCCTCTAGCCCAGCTACATTAATTTTCCCAAGAAAACCGATGCTAATCCCAGGTAGATTAGTATACTTGTTACATCATTCAACGTTGTAATAAAAGGACCTGATGCAACTGCTGGGTCCGCTCCAAGTTTATGAATCAGCAGCGGGATAAAGGAACCCGCAATGGTTGCCACTAGAATAGAGGTACTGATTGCTGCACCAACCAAAAGCCCAATGATTAAGTTATCCTTCCAAAAGTAAATAATTCCTACCACAATCAGGCCACAAACAATCCCGGTAATTAACCCCGTCAACACTTCACGTAGAAGCATTTTGAATTTGCTTTTATCGCCGATTTCACCTGTTGCAATACCACGTACAGCAACAGCAAGAGCTTGTGTGCCACTGTTTCCGGAAGTACCCGAAATCAGGGGAATAAAGAGGGCAAGTAATGCAACCTTGTCTAAAGTTGCCTCAAACTGCCCCATTAGCGTTGCTGTTATCATCCCTAAAAACAACAGCATGATTAACCAAGGCAATCGTTTTTTCGCTGCTTTAAAGGGGCTTGCTTCGACGTCATCCACATCGGATAAACCCGCAAGCTTTGAATAGTCATCCGTTGCTTCTTCATCAATAACGTCGATGATATCATCGACAGTAATGATTCCCAGCATTTCATGACCGTCATTTACAACGGGAATGGCCAAAAAATTATAATCCTTCATGATTTGCGCAACTTCTTCCTGGTCATCAGAAGCCTTCACATAGACAACACGCTCATTCATAATGTCATGGATTAATGTATCCTCATCCGAAATGATTAAGTCTCTAAGAGAAATAACACCACTTAAACGATGATTATCATCTACCACGAAAACATAATAAATCGTTTCAGCGTTCGGTGCCTCATTACGCAGAACCGTCATGGCTGAGCGGACTGTCGAATTTTCATAGACCGACACATATTCGGTCGTCATAATAGCCCCGGCAGTATACTCCGCATATGCCAGTAATTCATTGATCTCCTCAGCTGTTTCACTATCCATCATTTCGAGATAGCTTTCACGCTGTTCATCATCCAGTTCATTTAAAACGTCTACCGCATCATCTGTATACATATAAGAAAGCATTTCCGCCCCATATGCAGTATCCATTTCATTTAAAAATTGCTCGTATTCTTTATCCTCTAATTCAATCGTTTCAAATATTGTCGCCATTTCTTGAGGAGACAAGAATAAATAGATGGTACTTCGTATATCAGGCCCTACCTTCTCATAAAATTGGGCCTGGTCATAGGAATGGAGCTCCAAAAAGATTTCACGGAATTGGTCAATATTTTCATCTATTAAATACTGTCGTAATTCTTCTTCATTAAAGAGCTCTTCATTTTTATTATTTTGTTGTTCTACCATACTTGTCCCCTCCTCTCAATGTAATAATAGGTGGAAAATGTTTAGTCGTAAAGGTATTTTTAAGACATCGCAAAGTTTTAATAATTCAATAAATTACCGATAAACAAAAGCAATCTTCTCTTTGTATACAGTCTATGACAAAAACAAAAGATGTTCGCTATTTTCCGAACATCTTTTCATCTAATTATTCAACAAATTTCGCATTGGTTCAAGAACTTCACTTGTAAAACGCAACGGTTGCCCAGTTAAAGGATGCTCTAGTTCCAGCAGTACACAATGTAGTGCTTGCCTATTAAGAATGGCGCGACTCCCGCCATATAGCTCATCGCCCACTAAAGGGTGGCCAATATGAGCCATATGGACCCGTATTTGATGGGTTCTGCCAGTATGAAGTTTTAGCCTTACGTGGGTAACCGGCTCCATTGTTTTTGTATACCCTCTTTTTAGGACCAAGACATCGGTATGGGAAAATTGTCCATCTGGACGAACCTCCCTCTCAATAATACTGGTCTCTTTACGTCCTATCGGTGCGATAATGGATTTCTCTGTTTCCTTTAAATGTCCATGAACGATTGCTTCATATTGTTTATTAATCAAATTCCGTTTTTGGGCAAGCCCCATTAAATGATGAATATGGCTATGCTTGGCGATACATACTATCCCCGAAGTATCACGGTCTAATCTTGTGACAATATGTACCGTTGAATGGATGCCCTGTTTTTCAAAGTACCCACCAATATAGTTTGCCAGACTTCCGGTCGGATGCTCGCGGGAAGGAATGATATTCATAAACGGAGGTTTATCCAGAATCAAGAATGCATCATCTTCATAAAGGATGGGTAAATCCCTGTGCTCAACAATAAGCCCTTCACTGAATTCCTCAGGTGGAAATAAAACGGTAACTTCATCCCCACATTTCAGGACATGCCGAACTGTTCTTTCCTCCCCATTTACCAATAAAGCACCGCCATTGTACTTGATTGATGTTAGTCCCCTTTTGGATATACCAAACCGACTTATTGCCTCCCGCAAAAGTTGTCCATCTTTACTAGCTTGAAATTGCAATTTAAATCTATTGTCCATGCTAACTCCTAATCAATCATTCGAAACAAATGAGTCATGAACGCGTTCCCAGAATGGAAATGGGCGAAAACGTGCAAAACGGACTTTTTCGGCGGCCACATTGAATGTAATCCATTTCAGGTCGCTTTGCACAAAATGTTTATGATCAATCGTCATAGTGAATTGCTGATCTTTAACAGGCTTTAATGTGCAATTATGGTGTGCTGGCAACACCAGAGAAGATCCTACAGTACGGAATACCCGGTTATTGATCGAGGCCATTTCAGTAATTTGAATGGCTGGTAGAGTCGGATGGATAATCGCCCCACCAAGTGCTTTATTATAGGCTGTACTCCCGGATGGTGTGGAAACACACAAACCATCTCCTCGGAAACGTTCAAATTGATTGCCATTTAATTCGACATCCATGACCAGCGTTACGTCAGGAGATTTAATGGTTGCCTCATTCAATGCCAGATACCTGACCGTTTCGGAGTTAAGGCAATGTACTTGAACCTCCAACAAAGGGTACTCCACTACATTAAATTCATTTTTTGCAATGGAAAGCACCAATTTTTCTAATTCGGACGGTTTCCAGTCAGCATAAAAACCAAGATGACCAGTATGAATCCCTACAAATGCAACTTGATCCAAGCGATGCGCATGGCGATGAAAAGCGTGAAGCAGTGTCCCATCCCCTCCGATTGAAATGACGATTTCGGGTTCTTCTTCATCTAAAATAAGTCCAAAATCCGTTAAATATGTTTTTGCGAGCTCCATCAATTCATTTGATTGAGGATCTCGCCGTGACTGGATTGAAAATCGCAAAGCTTACTCACGCTCCTTTTCTTCAGTAGTGGATTGGATTCGAATTTTGGGATTTGTTGAATCTTTAAACTCACTAAAGTATACCTGTGCTTCTTGTATCTCACTTCTTATGGAAGACATTTCTTCATCTAGCTTAAAAGCAGCTTCTGCAGCATTCTGCAATCGGTTTTTGATTTCTTCCGGGAATACCCCTTTATACTTATAGTTCATGGAATGCTCGATGGAAGCCCAAAAATTCATCGCCAACGTCCTGATTTGAATTTCGGCCAATACTTCGATTTTGCCTTGGATGGTTTCCACGGGATACGCTACAATCATGTGATACGAACGATAGCCACTGGGCTTGCTATGGGTAATATAATCAATTTCTTCAATAACTTTCAAATCATCTCTTTGGCGAATCAGATTGGCCACTGTCGATATATCATCCACAAATTGACACATAATCCGCAGCCCTGCAATATCTTGCAATTCGGTAGCCAATTGTTTTGATGGCTCAAACGGAACCCCTTTTTCAAGTGTTTTATCATATATACTGGCTAAGGGTTTCACACGCCCTGTCACAAATTCGATTGGAGAAGTTGTTCCAGAAGCACCAAATTGTGAACGCATCCCTCTAAATTTTATTTTCAACTCATCAACTGCCTGGATATAAGGACTTAAAAAATTTCCCCACGTTCCCATTGAAGACTCCTCCCAAATGCAAAGACTTTCAACTTTCTAAATCAAATATCTCGATTTTTTTAAAGTTCTTATGCTTCCTCTTTTAAAATCTCGGTAAAAGCTTTTTCTACTGCCTCAACGAAGGCTTTTCCATAGTTTTCGTTCCCTTCGATATTGAAGAGGAGCATCTGCAATTCTTCTGTAAAATTTCTTAATTCAATTTTTTGTTCATTTAAAATAAGATAAGGGTTTTGATCAGACTTTAAAACTCGCACCAATGCTGGCCATAAGTCTTCCGGCAAGTATAAATAGCTATATTCACCCTGTTCTTCAACGAGGTAGATAAATGATAAATGATCTGAATCTGTTAAAACCTGCCCTGCAGGCTGAATTTGTATTTTGTTTTCATTTTCGTTTAAACTAAGGTGTAAATCATTATGTACGAATTGATATTTTTCAATGTAATAAATATTTCGCATTATGTAAAATTCCCCTTCTGCACTTTTCTTATCATATTTTAACATAGCTGCCTGCAATTCGAGAAAGAGAATGTGGAAAATACCTGTTAAGGAAGGAAAAACATGACCCAAGAATTAGAAATTGAATTTAAAAATGTCTTAACTAAACAACAATATGAAACTTTATTAAAAAAATTCCAAGTGACAGAAGAAATGATTGTACGTCAAACAAATCACTATTTTGATACGAAGGACTTTCAGCTAAAACAGTTATTGAGTGGTTTAAGAATCCGTGAAACGAAAAAAAGCATTGTTTGTACATTAAAAGTACGCACTGCTGCAAATACTCATCTTGAGATAACGGATGCCATTACAAAGGAACAGGCCGATTTAATGCTTTCTGGAAAAGCGTTCTTTGCAGATAGTGTAAAAACTCAATTGCAGGACCTGGAAGTACCCGTCGAACAGTTGCGTCTATTTGGCACACTAACGACAGATCGAGTAGAATTTAGTTACAAAGGTGGAACTATTGTGTTTGACCATTCTTTTTATTTAAACTGCGATGATTATGAGGTAGAATATGAGACAGACGAGGAAGCCCTCGGCGAAGAAATCTTTGAAAACTTCTTGAAAGAAAACGACATTCCTAAGCAAATAGCCGATAAAAAAATCGCACGCTTCATGAATGCATTAAAATCGGAGAAAGGTTGATTGTTTTGGATATATCATCAATGAAAATGTTGTTGGAACTGCAAGCAATTCAATCAATTGGCAATACACAATCGAATGTTCAATCCGTATCGGGTGAACCTTCAGTTTTCACTGGGCTGCTTGAAGAAATGATGACCCCATCTACCTCTTCATTAACTGACCCTGAAAATTTACTGGGGTATTACGGAAATCTTAATTCTAATACAACGACCAATTCTATAGATAACAATTACTTATCATCTTTTGTCTACAATAGTGAGACATTGCCAACTTCTTATTACACGGACCTGACACAAAATGAGGAGAGTGTCTTCTCAAATTACATAAATAAAGATTACTTAAATACTGCTGGATTTACGAACGTATTGGCCGGCGCAAACGCATATAGTGATATTATTGAACAAGCCTCGCAAAAATACGGTGTGCCAGGAAAGCTTATCGCTGCAGTCATGAAACAAGAATCAAACTATGATGAACATGCTGTCAGTTCCGCCGGTGCAACAGGTTTAATGCAGCTAATGCCCGGTACAGCAAAATATCTTGGTGTACAAGACCCAAAAGATCCCGTACAAAATATAATGGGTGGTACAAAATATTTAGGCCAAATGCTAGAAAAATTCGATCAAAATATTGAATTAGCACTGGCAGCCTACAATGCAGGTCCAGGAAACGTTTCAAAATATGGCGGAATTCCTCCATTTACTGAAACAAAAAACTATGTCAATAAAATACTGAATTACTACAATGCTTGATTTATAGAAGTTTTTTTCTTTGTTTTCCATGATTTTGATAACGATCCTACGACTCGGTCATGCTATTTGTTTGAGAAAAAAGTAATACGTTGTTAAAATATATATATCACGTTACTTTAAAACAGTGGTTATAGACGAAACAGTATACTACAAATGGATATTCTTGCGTATACTAAAAGAAGTAAAGGAGTACACCTATGAATCGAAAATACACGATTCCTTACGAGGAAATTGGTGCTGAAAAACTTTCTGAGCTCCTTCACGCTTTTTATGAACGTGTTGGGAGACATCCACAGTTAATACCTATTTTTCCGGAAGACTTAACTGAAACAACTAGAAAACAAATTCAATTTCAGACCCAGTACCTAGGTGGGCCTAATATATATACAGAAGAACATGGACATCCGATGCTAAGGGCACGGCATATCCCCTTTAAGATTACACCTGACCGTGCGCAGGCCTGGTTGGAATGTATGAAGGAAGCAATGGATGAAGTTGGACTTGAAGGGAATTTCCGTGAAGTCTACTACCAACGTCTTGTCTTGACAGCGAATCATATGATTAACGCGCCAAATGAAGATGAGGAGGGTTCAGAGTGAATAATGTTCAATTATTGTCGAAACCTGCCCCAGCATCTACTACTAAACCAATAGAATTATATATTTTTATCGATCCGCTTTGTCAAAAAGCCCTAAAAATGCAGACGATGCTGCGTAAGCTCCAATTGGAATATGAACATTATTTTACATGGCGTTATATTCTAAGTACGAAGCTCGCCTCTCTTAATACATTGGGCCGTCGTACAAAGGGTTGCATGACGGGGGCGGAATTGGATATTACTCATCCTGCACTCCCTTCAATCGCAGTGAAAGCAGCTGAGTTACAAGGTAAACGTGCATCAGCCCGCTTTTTGCTAAAACTACAGGAACACGCATTGCTAAAGACGAAGGAAGTCACTTCCTATTCCGCTCTTATCGAAATTGCCAAGGAATCAGATATTGACATCGATGAATTCATTTCGGATTTTGGCTCTAAGGAAGCTGCTCGCGCTTTTCAATGTGATTTACATATCACGCGAGAAATGGAAATCGAGGAAGTCCCAAGCATCGTTTTCTTTAACGAATGTATCGAAGACGAGGGATTAAAAGTAAGTGGCATGTATACCTATGAAGTGTATGTCCAAATATTGCAGGAGATGATGAATGAAGAAGAAATCATTTGCAATCCCCTTCCTTCCTTTGATGAATTATTTTCACGCTTTCAAACCTTGACGACAAGTGAAGTAGCAGAAATCTATTCGATGTCCTTGCAACAAGCAGAACGCGAATTGAAGAAACGAATGCTTCAGCAAAAAATCGAACGTATTCATTGTGATGAAATTACGCTCTGGCGTCGTAAGCTGAATTAACCGGCAATTATAATTTTAACTCTATTATTTTACTTTATATTTTAGTAGACAAAGTCAAATCGGCTTTGTCTATTTTTTTGTGAGTATTTATAAGAGAGGCGGATGTATGTATAGAGTGCATAGGGAGAGAGACACAATTCTGGTTGCTATTGAGTTTCTGTTGTTAAACGGGGGAAGTTTTTTAATTATATTAAGCAAAAATGCTATGAACATAAAAAAGAGACGTCATCGACTGACGCCTCTTCAAAGGGGATGGGAGAAATGTTCACGTTCAAACAAAGGGGTGTATGTTTGTTATGTGATTTATTTCACGTATTTACTTTATCACGGAATAATTATCTATGCAACACTATGAAAATAGTTTCACAAATTCGTCAAATAGTAACCGTTTTCAATAAACATATTTAATTATAGGCATTAACACTCATTCATCTAGGCAGGGTTCTTTCTAAGGTAGGCAAGATTGTGAAACAACAACATGAAATTGAATACAAAATTGCTATTAAAATTATAACAACTTCTTAGGGCAAGAGATTATATGCTGTTGTCCTTTTATAAGCTTAGAGTTATGTTTTTTTACACTGTACTAGATTTGCTGATGTACTAGATATTATTTTCGAGGAACAGTAATGCTGCTTTCTGCTTTTGTTGACCAGTTACTGTGCTACTTGCGGACTTTTAAAGTTACTTTTCCTTTTTGTTGTCCACGAGCTTGCTGTTCGGGGACTTATAACCTTACCTTTCTTCTTCTATTGCCCACGAGTTCTCTTCTCATGGACTTGTAAAAAACTACTTTTCTACTTCTATTGTCCCTGAGCTCCCTTCTCGAAGCTGCCTTCCCCTTCTATTGTCCTCGATACATTCCCTGAATCTTAAATCCTACTGCGGACTCCTCCATTCCTCACTTTTCATTCAATACTAACAAGCCTGTTTCCTATAACTTATAATGTCCATGAAAAGAAAAAACTCCACAGCTAAAGATCACTGTGGAGTTTTTGTAAATATAGTCACCTTATTTCAGTAGTAATGCTTCAAGTTCACTTAATCGCTCTTCGAAGACTTTACATGCTTCTTGAATCGGTGCAGGTGATTCCATGTCGACACCTGCAGCTTTTAATACTTCGATTGGGAAGTCCGAGCAACCCGCTTTCAGGAAATTGTTGAGATAGCGTTCAACAGCAGGTTGGCCTTCTTCTAGAATTTGCTTGCTTAGTGCAGTAGCTGCACTTTGGCCAGTAGCGTATTGGTATACATAGTAATTGTAATAGAAATGAGGGATTCTAGCCCATTCCAAACCGATTTCCTCATCTACCGTCATTTCTTCGCCGAAGTATTGTTTATTTAAATCGTAGTAGATTTCCGTTAAACGCTCTGCAGTCAATGCTTCTCCATTACCGTCAAGTTCGTGGATAATATGTTCAAATTCAGCAAACATCGTTTGACGGAATACCGTGCTGCGGAATCCATCTAACCAGTGATTTAATAAGTAAATTTTTTGTTGTGCATCCTCACTTGTTTTCAGTAGATAATCAAATAATAATTCTTCATTGCAAGTTGAGGCAACCTCAGCTACAAAAATAGAATAGCTTGCATACGGATATGGCTGGTTTTGACGAGTAAGGTAGCTATGCATACTATGGCCAAATTCGTGGGCTAAAGTAAACAGGTTATTTAAGTTGTCTTGCCAGTTCATTAAAATGAATGGGTTTGTACCAAATGTGCCTGAAGAATAAGCACCACTGCGTTTTCCTTTGTTTTCAAGTACATCAACCCAGCGGCTATCTAACCCTTTTTGTACATTTGCTTGATATTCTGCACCAAGCGGCTCAAAACTCTTCACCATAATTTCTTTTGCTTCCTCGTAAGGCATATCCACTTTTACTTCTTTTACGAGAGGTGTAAATAGATCGTACATGTGTAATTCATCTAAACCTAAAACCTTTTTTCTTAATGAAACGTAACGGTGTAGGACTGGCAAAAATTCATGAATCGTTGAGATTAGTTGATCGTAAACTTTTTCTGGAATATAGTTATTGCTCATGGCACTTTGTCGTGCTGATTCATACTTACGAATTTTCGCCCTTACATTATGAGCTTTTACGTTCCCTGATAATGTTGTGGCAAACGTATTTTGAAATTTGCCGTATGTTTGGTACATTGCTTTAAATGCACTTTCTCTAACTTCTCGTTGATCGCTTTCTAAAAACGTAACATAGTTGCCATGCGTTAGCTGGATTTCTTCCCCTTTATCATTTTTAACTTTCGGGAACTCCAGGTCCGCATTATTTAATGCACTAAATGTATTCCCTGATGCTCCTGTTACTTCCGACATTTGTGCAAGCAACTCTTCCTTGTCAGCCGATAAGATATGGGGACGTTGCAAGTTTAATTCCGTCAGCATTTGATTGTATAAACTTAGAGGCTCATATTCATTAATATAATTTTTGATTGTTTCCTCATCAATTGAAAGAATCTCAGGCGTAACAAATGACCATGCAGCAGAAAACTTTGCTCCTAATGATCTTACTCTGCTATCCATAGCCTGATACTTCCCATTTGTTGTATCCTGATCATGCTTCAAATGGCTGTACACGTATAGTCTTCCAAAGCGTTCTGATAATTTATCGCTGAATTGTAATGTATCGTATAAGTTTTTGGCTCCTTGGGCAACTTGGCCTTTAAACTTTTCTGCCTCTGGAATGAGCTTTTCAATTTCCTTAAATTCTAGTTCCCATGCTTCATCGGATTGGAAAATACCCTCCAAATCCCATGTTAGTTCTACAGGTACTTCTTCACGAGTTAATACCTTTTTCGCCATTTTAAAAAACCTCCGTTACCGTTTATTTCGAAGTTCGAATAACATGTTTATTTTCTCAATATTTCGTCTACATTGCAAGAAATTGGTTATATAATACCTCTAATAATTTTTCATCATCAATAGTTTGATAGGAATGATGAATTGATAACTTTTCAAGGAAACTGCAATAATTGTAAACCACCTGATAGGCAATTCTCGTTTCCGGTAGCCTTGCCCAATTTAAAAAGTAATAAACTGTTTGCCCTTTTATATGACAGAGTTCGATCTTGGTGGTATGGATAAAGTAAAATAGTGCAAGCTGCCAATCAACCGAAAATACTTCTAATCCTTCACTTCCTTTAAGAGGTATACCAATATAATTTGGCAATGAGTGCAAATTCATACGCAGTTCATAAGCACTTCTTAAAAGCAGATCGTTCACACCGCTTCTATTTAATAGTACTCTCGATTGCAAATAGTTATGTTTCGTTTGTTGATAGATTAGCCAGAATTGCTCGAATTCCTCTTTCGTTATAGGTTTTGGTAAATAGAATGGGAACTTTTGACTTGTTAATGGTATGGTTTGTACTTTTGAGATAAAACGATTTCCATGTAAGTAGAGTAAATTGGAGAGATAAAAAAATTGTCGCACTTTCGGATTGTATGTCATAAGATATGGATGGTGTTTCGTGTTCTGTTTAAACAATTGATAGTTTTTGCTAATTGAAATTTTTTGAATACCTTTTTTCACAATTTTGTCGGGCGTATTAGGAATCCAGATAGGAGAAATGCCTTCACGCTTGTAACCGTTATTGCGATCCATTAATTTTTCTATCGAGATTGGACTGCATTGAAATTCAATCGCCAGTGGCTGATTTGTAGTCCGTTCCAATAAGATGTCCGGTCGCTGTTGAATACTTGGTAAATAGGCTTCTAATTGGGCATCCAATTCCAACGCTCTAAATAAGCTGTATAATTGCTCCTTACCTTTAAGATGTGTCTCGGATTCTCTATCTGAGAACAGATTTTCACAATTACTTAATGAAGAATGAGCAAAATGGGGAATTTTTAATGAACCAATTTTAAATAATAATTGCTGTTTGCATAGAGGGCAATAAAATTTCTCTGTTTTACGGAGCTGATGTAATGTTGCCAGAGGTATGCTTGAATGTAAGATAAAGGGCTTATTTAGTTCTGTATGGGCTACAAGCATAAGATACCTCCTTACGTTTATTCTAAATTGGATAGATTGAAAATTCAACTCAATTTGGAAAAAACAGGCAAACTTATCTTTTGAGGCTTTTTAGGAACAAAAAAAGAGATGCCTTTTGAGAAAGACACCTCGTTTTATTGTTTTAATGGTCAATTAGGTAACCATTTATAGCTCGATAAACCTTATTAGTTAAAGATTCCCTAACTTATGCAAAATATTCGATGACTGTTTCAAAACAATCTTGTTCCATAATTGTTTCGCCATATTCCTGTATACGATAAATAGTCATTTTGGAAGCAGTTAGGTACTCATTGATGATCGAACGGATATTTTGCCGTTCCGTGTTTTCCTCAACATTCGAGAAATCAACTGCCAGGAAATAGTGTTTCTCATATTTGTACAGCGAAGATTGTAACCCAAACTGCACTAAACGGTTTGCAACAGGGATAATTTCATCAATGTCCCTAAATTTATAAAGAGATATATTATTGAGACCCGGATGGTTTATATCCTCATCATCGTAGGTATCAAAAATAGATTCATCTAGATTTTTATGTGCTGCATCTCGATGCTCCTCAAAACTAGATAGCAAAGAGTTGGAATCCCCATCTGAATTTATATTAGCTCTTGTTACTATTACTTCAAGGCCATGTTCCGAAGCATTTACATGAATCCAAATTGGTCCATCAAGGTCGAAGTAATCTTCTGTATTAATTTCGCCAATCATATCCCAGAAAAGTTCTTCCCCTTTTGCTCTGTTGTACCAAATTTCTTCGCGGCTATAACCACGGTCCTCAATATCACGGTAAGTAATAAAGAGCTTTATTGTATTTTCGTTTACGCGTTCGATGTCCATTAGACTTCAACTCCCTTCACAGTCATTCGTTGAAAAACAAAGAAAGCGTCCTTAGTATGTTTTGGATTGCTGAAGTTTAACCAAACAATTCAAAACCGTCATACAGGTTAAAGAATAAATCATTTTTCTATATATCTATGCTTTATTCTATAATTCTATTGTATGATTACCTATATAAAATGAAAAGAAAAAAACACTGCAAAATAAAATAAATTGAATATTGAAATTGTAGATGACAAAGCGTGTGAAATCAAGTATAAAGCATTCAAAAATGAGCAAATACAGAGTAAATTTTATCCCTAATCTTCTAAAAATATGTAATCATCATACTGGAATAAAAAACTGATATAATCTTTGGAAACTAATGCTTTCACTTCTAGGCAGGTAAAAGCTAATAAAAAATAAAAACGATAAAATCCAGTGATAATGGATTTTATCGATATACTCTCAAGAATATTCCTAGAAATGATTAATTAACCATTTTTTGCGCTTCGAGTAGTTGGAATGCTCGAACTTTTCTAGGTAAGAATCGTCGAATCTCATCTTCATTATACCCAACTTGTAGACGTTTTTCGTCTAGAATGATTGGACGGCGAAGTAATCCAGGGTACTCTTGAATTAACTCGTATAATTGTTGAAGCGGTAAACTTTCAACATCTACATTTAATTTTTGGAATATTTTAGAACGAGTTGAGATAATTTCATCGGTTCCATCTTCTGTCATTCTCAATATTTCTTTTATTTCACTGATTGTTAATGGTTCAGAAAAAATATTTCGTTCGCGATAAGCAATTTCATGTTCTTCCAGCCATGCTTTTGCTTTTCTGCATGATGTACAACTTGGTGATGTAAATAATGTTACAATCATTATTACACTTCCTTTCCGAGCTATGATGTGATCTATAATCAAGTTTTTATTAATTTAGAATTAGTTTAATTAAATCAATGAATTAATTATACAATAATCTTAGGCTTTTGGATATAGCTTACATATAAAAAAGATAGTAAACGCAATATTAATTATCCTTTTTTCTTCTGTTTCATACGTAAATTTCATATTTTTGTTATAGTACACGGGTTATATTCCCTTTAGTCGCTTGAAGTAAACCTATATAATTGTGATATAGCAAATTCTCAATTAGTCGACATTAATCGAGAAGAATCACAACTTTCTGTTAATTACAGCTTCAGTTTACAAAGTTTTCAGGAAAAGAAAATAATTTCTTTTACGTTACAATTAATACCCAAAGATCAGCCATTTCATTCAAAATTAATAAGAAAATAAAATTTGCTTTTGAAACTGTTTTTGTATATGATTTTTTATATACTATTTCGGAAATGAAATTGCAAATGTTCCATTAAAGCGCTGTGTTAAATCGCAGTATAACGAATTGAAAAAACGATGATAAAGATTAGTACTTTTGCCTCCCGTGCAAAGAGAGTCTGTGGTTGGTGCAAACAGAAGACGGAGCAATTGGAATGGACTTTTGAGTGGCTTTATGAAAATAGTAGTAAAGCACGGCTGCTTCACGTTACGAAGTCAAAGTGGTCATTTTTGACAAACTGGGTGGTACCGCGGATTCAACATCATTCGTCCCTTTACGTGAAAGCGTAAGGGCGTGTGATGTTTTTTTATTTTTATTTAAACTAGGAGGCTTTACAATGAAAACAATTTTTTCAGGTGTTCAACCAACAGGTGTGATAACTTTGGGCAACTATATTGGGGCTTTTATGCAATTCCCATCTCTTCAAGACGAAGGAAATGCTATTTATTGCATCGTCGATCAGCATGCAATCACGGTTCCTCAAGATCCCAAAGAATTGCGCTCAAATATTCGTACGTTAGCTGCTACTTATTTAGCCACAGGAATCGATCCTGATAAGGCAACTTTATTTATCCAATCAGAAGTTCCTGCCCATGCACAAGCAGGTTGGATGCTGCAATGCGTTGCAACAATTGGTGAACTTGAGCGAATGACGCAGTATAAGGATAAATCCGATGGAAAAGAATCGGTAACAGCCGGTTTATTAACATATCCGCCATTAATGGCTGGCGATATTCTCTTGTATAACACAAATATCGTGCCTGTTGGGGATGACCAAAAACAACATATCGAGTTAACGCGTGATTTAGCTGAACGCTTTAACAAACGTTTTGGAGATGTTTTTGTTGTTCCGGAAATCCAATTGCCTAAGGCTGGTGCACGCATTAAATCATTGCAGGAACCAACTAAAAAGATGAGTAAATCCGACCCAAATACAAAAGCAACAATTCGATTCCTTGATACACCGAAACAAATTGAGAAGAAAGTTAAATCCGCCGTTACGGATTCAGATGGTTATGTAGTATTTGATGAAGTAAATAAACCAGGTGTTTCCAATCTATTGACAATCGAGTCGGCAGTTACCGGAATTGATATTCCAACTCTTGTCCAAAAATATGATGGCCTAGGTTATGGTGCCTTTAAAGAAGGCGTGGCAACCAGCCTGATTGAACATTTGACGCCAATCCAGCAACGCTTTAATGAATTGATCGATTCAGATGAATTAGACAAAATTCTGGACGAAGGTGCAGAAAAAGCAAATGCCATTGCTTCAAAAACAATCACAAGAATGGAAAACGCGATGGGATTAGGTCGAAAATCAAGATAAACAGCACAATAATCGATGCAATTGCTAAGTAAAGCTCATGGGTCCCAAGAATGAAAGCCCAAACAGCTGACCATGAATAGCCAAGAGTACGGTAATTTAAATAAAGAAGCAGATTACCTACCGACATAACGCAAATGCCATAACTAAATAAAAATACCATAAATCGAAACATGTCCATCATCCCCTTTAATAACTAAATATTCATTTATGAACACAAAAATGCCTTTAGCTCTTCGCTAAAGGCATTTAACTTATCGACAAACTAAAAAAGCGAAAGGTGCTTGCCCAGCTACGCGTCGACGAAAACGCAACATCCTGTTGCATCGTCGACATGACTCACATCGTGTGACCCCCAACAACTGTAATAATCGACAAAAGGACGCTTTTTGGCAGACTAGGAAAGGCAAATTCTTTCCTAGTCTGCATAAGGGCAACTAAGGCTGATTGCCAAAATCCTTTCCAATCAGCCAAGTTTTCTAATCCTTGCGGGCGATTCTGAAGTTGTCGAGGAGCTAGCACCTGCAGCTAGACATTAAAAGCGAAAGGTGCTCGCCCAGCTACGCGTCGACGAAAACGCAACATCCTGTTGCATCGTCGACATGACTCACATCGTGTGACCCCCCCCCAACAACTGGCCGACAAAAGGACGCTTTTTGGCAGACTATGAAAGGCAAATTCTTTCCTAGTCTACATAAGTGCAACTAAGGTCGATTGCCAAAATCCTTCCTAATCAGCCAAGTTTTTTCTAATCCTCAGGCGTTTTCTACTTTCCTGAGGAGCCAGCACCGTCAGCTAGAAAAGAAAAAGCTTCAGGTGCCCGCGAAATAAGCTGGCACTTGAAGCTGGAACTAATCGAGATTTAGAAATTTAAATTAATCAACCTTTTTCAGGACAATACTTGCATTATGTCCGCCAAAGCCAAGTGAGTTACTCATCCCATATTCTACATACTGCTGGCGTGCTGTATTTGGAATATAATCTAGGTCACACTCTGGATCCGGAGTTGTCAGATTGATTGTTGGAGGCAGTACCCCTTCTTTTAATGCTAACGCAGTAAAGATTGCTTCCACCCCACCGGCAGCGCCTAGTAAGTGACCAGTCATTGATTTTGTCGAGCTCATCGCCAAGTTATAAGCATGCTCGCCAAATACTGTTTTTACTGCTTTTGTTTCAAATAAATCATTATATGGTGTACTAGTACCGTGAGCATTGATATAGCCAACCTGTGATGGATCAACTCCGCCATCTTCCAGTGCTTGACGGATCGCTCTAGCAGCACCTTCCCCTTCTGGTGCAGGAGCTGTGATATGATGCGCATCCCCAGTTGAACCATAGCCTACAACTTCAGCATAGATCTTAGCACCACGCGCTTTCGCAAATTCGTACTCTTCCAATACCAAGATGCCCGCTCCTTCACCAATAACGAATCCATCACGGTTTGCGTCGAATGGACGTGAAGCAGTCTCAGCATCCGGGTTTAGTGAAAGTGCCGTACTTGAACAGAAACCGGCAACTGCCATATTCACGATTGGCGCCTCTGCTCCACCTGTAATCATTGCATCCGCGTCTCCGCGCTGGATTACTTTAAAAGCGTCTCCAATTGAGTTCGTTCCCGATGCACAGGCAGTAACCGAACAAGAGTTGATGCCCTTAGCTCCAAAGTGAATTGAAACTTGGCCTGAAGCCATATTTGGAATCATCATTGGGACAAAGAATGGGCTTACTCGTCTTACACCACGTTCTTGGAATGTGATATATTGATTTTCATATGTTTCCATTCCGCCAATACCAGAACCAATCCAAACTCCTACACGAGGAGCAATTTCTTCTGTAATTGCCAACCCTGAATCTTTCATCGCCATGATGGAAGCTGCCAGAGCATAATGCGTGAAACGGTCCATTTTTCTAGCTTCTTTTTTCTCGATATATTGTTCAATATCGAAATCTTTTACTTCTGCCGCTATTTTTACAGGGAATTTTTCTACATCTAATCGCGTTAACGGTCCAACACCGGATTTCCCTGCTTTTAAATTTTCCCATGTTTCTTCTATCGAATTTCCTAGAGGTGTAACAGCACCAATACCAGTAATTACTACTCTTCTATTCATAGTTCTTGAAATCCCCCTTAATTTTAAAATCCAGCTTTGTTTTAAAAAAATTATTTACCCCACTTGATGACTGCTCCACCCCAAGTAAGGCCGCCACCAAAACCAACTAAAACAAGAATATCATCATCTTTGATTCTACCATCTTCCAATTCATCTGCCAAAGCAAGTCCGATGGAAGCGGATGAAGTATTTCCGTATTTGTGGATATGCTTGGATAGTTTTTCATCCGGTAATTCAAGTCTTTCACGAGATGCTTCCATTATACGAATATTTGCCTGATGGGGAATGAGTAAATCCACATCTTCTTTTGATAATCCAGCCTTTTCCAGAACGGAAACTGCGGTTTCACCCATTTGTCTAACGGCAAATTTGAATACTTCTCGTCCGTTCATTGAAATTGTTTGCTCGTCATTTAGGAATAGGTGTTTACCGCCTGTTCCATCTGCACCTAATTCAAATGATAAAATCCCTCTACCTTCACTTACTTCACCTACAACCGCAGCACATGCACCATCGCCGAATAATACTGCCGTGTTTCGATCATTCCAGTCTGTGACTTTCGATAATTTTTCAACACCAACTACTAAGACATAATTGTAACTCTTGCTTTCAATGAATTGCTTTGCCGTGGCAAGTGCATAAATAAATCCTGAGCATGCTGCCGAAACATCCATTGCTGCTGCATTAACAGCACCTAGCGTTTCCTGTATTTGGCATGCGACACTTGGAAAAGCACGGTCTGGAGTTACCGTAGCAACTAATATTAGACCAATCTGATCTGCTGTAATATTGGCATTTTCCATTGCTTTTTTTGCAGCCGCAAGAGCTAAGTCCGAAGTATTTTCTTCTTCTGCTGCGATTCTTCTTTCTTGTATACCAGTTCTTGTACGAATCCATTCATCATTTGTATCTAAAGTTTTTTCTAAATCAAAATTTGTTAAAATCTTTTCCGGAACATATTTCCCTAATCCAATAATCCCTGCGTTCATTTAAATCCCCCCGTTTTACTACTAACATTTAGTACTTGGTCATAATTATAGCTCATAAAAAAAATATCCTCAACCTTTTATTCACGATTTGTTCTTAAGTTTGTTGTTCTTTTTTATGAATGTATATGTTATGATAAATAAGATGAGAATTGGAATACTATTTAAAAATGTTTTATAGAGGTGAAATGAATGCAATATGTAATGACTTTAGTTTGGTCTGTACTATTAATGTTAATGTTAGGTTACGTAGTAAGTTCGGTTTTAGCAGTACCATTTGATGTTACAACTAGTTTAATCCTAGGCGTTATCTTTACAGTTATCGTATTTATTATTAGTGCAATTATTCCGAACGAACCAACACCAGAAGCTGACCATCACTAATATTGATTAAATTTTAGCACTTCTAATCGAAGTGCTTTTATTTTATAAAAAAATGGGTGACTTGAACATTTTGACAAGCCACCCAAATCGCTCTATTTTGTCACAAGTAATTGATCGCTATCCATTTTAACTTCCAATGCTTCTCCTGGAAGTACCTCTCCTCGCAATAACTCTTTGGCTACTGCTGTTTCAACATTGCGTTGAATAAATCGCTTTAATGGTCTTGCTCCAAATTGAGGATCTATGCCGTTTTCAACAATCCAGTCCACTACCTCGTCACGAACTTTTAACCCAATTTCTTGTTCGGCTACACGTTCCTGCAATTGACCTATATATTTCCAAGCAATTGCATGGAAGTGTTCATTACTTAATGCATGGAAAGTAATAATGTCATCCACCCGATTCAATAGTTCCGGCTTGAAGTGTGTACGCAATTCCGCCATAACTAAATCTTCTATTGATTGCTGGTGTTCCGGTTTCGCTTCAAGCAAATAATGTGAACCAATATTTGATGTCATTATGACGACTGTATTTGTAAAGTTTACTAACCGTCCTTGACTATCCGTAATACGCCCGTCGTCCAGAATTTGAAGCAAGATATTTGCTACATCGGGATGGGCTTTTTCAATTTCGTCCAATAATACCACAGAGTAAGGACTTCTTCGGACCGCTTCTGTTAGCTGTCCCCCCTCTTCATAGCCGATATACCCTGGAGGAGCCCCTACAAGTCGGGATACACTATGTTTTTCCATATATTCGCTCATATCGATGCGAATAAAATGATCCTCTGAATCAAACAACTGTGAAGCCAAGGCTTTAGCAAGTTCGGTTTTCCCTACCCCGGTCGGACCCAAGAATATAAAGGAACCAATCGGTCGATTAGGATCTTTAATACCTGAACGAGCCCGCCATACAGCCTCAGTGACAAGTTTTACTGCCGTATCTTGGCCCACAACACGTTCCTGCAAGGTATCCTTTAGGCGCAGTAGTTTTTCTCTCTCACCTTCCACAAGCTTCGTAACTGGAATGCCTGTCCATCTTGAAATAATCGAAGCAATTTCATCCGCTGTTACTTCCTCTCGCAGAATTCTAGTATCAGAACCCAACTTCAACGCTTCTTCCAATGCAGTTAGTTCCTTTTCCAACTCAGGAATTTTACCGTGTCGCAGTTCTGCCGCTTTATTCAAGTCATATTTGCTTTCCGCATCTTCTAAATCACGGCGATTGCTATCTAATTGTTCACGCTTTTTCTGAATAATTTGTAGAGACTGTTTCTCTTCTTCCCATTGTTTGCGTATTTTGTCGGTCGACTCTTTCAAGGAAGCCAATTCAGTTCGTAATGCTTCGAGACGTTTTTTGCTCGCTTCATCTTTTTCTTTTGTCAGGGCTTGTTCTTCAATCTCAAGCTGCATGACACGGCGAGTAACAAGATCAAGCTCATGTGGCATCGAGTCGATTTCAGTACGAATCATGGCACACGCCTCATCGATTAAATCAATGGCTTTGTCAGGCAAGAATCTCTCCGTTATATAACGGTTTGAAAGTTCTGCTGCCGCAATGATTGCACGGTCATGGATTCGAACACCATGGTGCAATTCAAAGCGTTCCTTCAAGCCGCGCAAGATAGAAACCGTGTCTTCGATGGATGGTTCACGTACAATGACCTGCTGGAATCTGCGTTCAAGGGCCGGATCTTTTTCAATATACATACGGTATTCATCCAAAGTCGTTGCTCCGATACAATGGAGCTCCCCGCGTGCAAGCATCGGCTTAAGCATATTTCCCGCATCCATTGCCCCTTCTGTTTTACCTGCACCAACAATTGTATGAATTTCATCGATAAATAAAATGATTTGCCCTTCTGAATCTTTTACTTCTTTCAGCACACCTTTTAAACGTTCCTCAAATTGACCCCGATAGCTTGCCCCTGCGATTAATGCGCTCATATCCAGTTCATATAAAATACAATTCTTTAACCCTTCAGGGACATCTTTACGGACAATTCGTTGAGCCAGCCCTTCAACAATGGCTGTTTTACCGACACCTGGTTCACCAATCAGGATGGGATTATTTTTCGTTTTTCTTGATAGGATTCGAATGACATTTCGAATTTCTTCATCACGACCAATAACAGGATCCATCTTCCCATTTTTAACCTCTTCAATTAAGTTGCGACCAAATTGTTCTAATGGACTACGATTGTCTTGCTGTTGAAATTGCATTCCCACTCACCCTTTCAAATAATTGTATAGAATAATACCTAAATTCTTAATTTGACTTAAAAGTTCTTATATATAAACAAGTTTTCGATAAATGGTTTGACCTTTTTTGACTAATTTGATTATAAATTGTTTATTCGTGAAATGCAAAAAATGGCACTAAAAGTTTACAATTTATTTTCGTTTCATGTGATATCATATATTGAAAATACTTTTTTACGATTGTTGTAATTATTGAGCCAATTAAAAGGATGTGAAGGAATGACATTAACTGATAACTTATCAGTGGGTATTTATCGACTATTTGAGGAACATGGCCTGCTCGTCAAAGTGGAAAAAGGGAATCATATCTTCCATGAGGGCGAAAGTGCGGGAGATCTATTTTTTATTGCAAATGGTTCCATACAAATAAGTAAAGAAACTGAAAATGGTAAAGAACTTACATTTCGCGTTTGCGGAAAGAAAAGTATCATTGGTGAATGTTCATTATTCGGTCCTACTACATTTCACTCTACTACAGCAAAAGCTATTACCAACTCGGAATTACTGGTACTGAACAAAAATTCTCTGGAAATGATTTTAACTGAACAACCCTCCTTGATGATTGAATACCTGAAGTGGATTCAAAACGAGAATTTAAAAAATCAAAGCTTAATTCGTGATTTAGTCATTCATGGCAAAAAAGGAGCACTCTTTTCTACATTAATTCGTTTATCAAATACTTATGGAAAACTCCTTCATGACAATGACAATCAATATTTCATAGATCTACATTTAACAAATACGGATGTTGCCAACATGTGCTCGACAAGTCGGGAAATGATTAATCGCATGCTAAACGATTTAAAGAAACAGAAGATTATTACGTTTGAAAAAGGCTATATTACAATTTTGGATTTGAATTATTTGAAGCAGGAAATTTCGTGCGAAAACTGTCCCACTTCGATTTGCCGAATAGATTAGGGAGAAACTCATCACTTACAAGGAACAAACAAAACAGGTACGCAGAGGAGAATTTTCTGCGTACCTTTTATTTTACTTGAAAACTACTAAGGTTTTAGGATGACCTTAATACATTCATCTTCATGGTCATTAAATGTCTTGTATGCTTCACTGGCTTGATCTAACGGAACCTTATGAGTGATGATTTCAGTTGGATCGATTTTCCCTTCCTTAATCATGTCAAATAGCATTGGCATATAATGAATGACCGGAGCTTGTCCCATCTTGATATTAATATTTCGTTCAAATAAATTGCCTAACGGGAAGTGATTGTACATAGACCCATACACACCTGTAATTTGTAATGTACCAAACTTTTTGATCGCCTTCATTCCGATACGGATGGCACTCGTTGTACCCCCTGAAAGTTTTAACTTCTGCTCGACAACTTCTAGTGGATTCTTTTTCCCATCCATCCCTACGCAATCAATTACGACATCCGCACCGCCTTTTGTTATCTCGGCAATGTAGTCCCCAGTATCCTCGTGATCATCAAAGTTGATAATTTCAACATTATTCATTTTCTTCGCATGATTTAAGCGATATGGAAGATTATCAACCGCAATGACACGTTTTGCCCCTTTCATCCAGGCAAATTTTTGGGTCATCAAACCAATTGGACCGCAACCTAATACTACTACTGTATCTCCTTTTTTAACACCTCCACTTTCCACACTCCAGTAAGCCGTTGGGAGTACGTCCGACATAAAGAGTAAGGACTCATCCTCTAACTCGACTGATTCGGGAATAACAAAAGGCACGAAGTTTCCGAATGGTACGCGAAGCAACTCGGCTTGTCCACCTTGGTAACCGCCATATCGTTCAGTGAATCCAAAATAGCCGCCAGAATCGACATGTGGATTGGGATTGGAATTATCGCATTGGCTTTCCATATCATTTTCACAATAATGACAGTGACCACAGGAGATATTGAATGGCAATACTACGCGGTCTCCTTTTTTCACTTTCTCTACACTCGGGCCGACGTCTTCAACAATTCCCATCGGTTCATGACCGACAACATAGTCTTTTGATGCCGGAAGGGCTCCTTGATAAATGTGTAAATCCGATCCGCAAATGGCTGTAGACGTCACTCGGATAATAATATCATCACTTTTTTCGATCTTTGGATCGGCTACCTCTTTTACCTGCATATCTTTTGCACCTTGGAAAGTAACAGCTTTCATATTAAAAATACCTCCTGTTATAAGTGATTTTTAATAACAAACTAAATCTATTGTCTTTACTTCCCTTAAATGTGCAAGGTAATCATATAATTTTTCGTGCGCTATCAAGGAGCCTATCAAGTACATTACTTTGTTAGAGTAATCTCTCAGCAAAGATGTAGAGCCGACTCAGACGTTCTCTCCCCGACTCGTCAAACTCACTGAAAATGTATATTTTTTGAATAACTCTTTTAATGACGGAACTTTAGAGTAGAAGTGTACGATATAAACTTTGCTTAGACAAATCCCAGAAGGGTATGAGTCGAAGTGTCACCATCCACCCTCTAACTAGACAAATCAAAGACGAGTAGGAGTAGGAATGTCACCATTCATCCCCTACTTAGAGAAAATGCGTGGGGTTTTCAACCTCACTGGAAGTTTCACCTTGTAGAATAAAAAAAGAGCAACTCATTTTTTAGAGTTGCTCATCTGCATTTTATCGGATTCCTAATGCCATTTTCGCATAGCGTGACATGTTGTCTTTTGACCATGCTGGCTGCCAAACGATATTCACGTCCACTTTTTTGATTTCCGGCAGCTCACCTAAAGCTGTGTTTACTTGATCTACGATAACCGGACCAAGCGGGCACCCCATAGATGTTAGTGTCATTGTAACAGTTGCTAATCCTTCTTCATCCAAATCTACATCATATACTAAACCTAGGTTGACGATATCAATGCCAAGCTCGGGATCGATTACATTTTCTAAAGCACCCAACATGCTTTCTTTCATATCTTCGCTGATTGCCATTTTCTTTATTTCCCCTCTCTCTATAGTGTTAACTCTATCATAACAAATGAATATCGCTATGCCAAATGTTCTGAAAGGAAGGTTGTGACAGCAAGCACGCCACTGCGAGGAACTTTATGCCCCGATTTTTTCGATTCGATAAAAACTAATTGCTCTGGTGATTGCTCATAGTGTGCGCGTAATTGCGTATAAAAATGATATGTATTTTTGAATGGTACAGTCTTATCTTGATGCCCATGCCAAAAAATTACAGGTCGCCCGTTGAATCGTTCCGGACTTTTCGTAATATCATATTCAGCTAACTGATTTAGGATCTGAGCTTTTTGCTTTTCATCGATCGGCAATTTTATTCCTGATGCTTCAATTTGAGCCATTTGCCAATTGGCCAGCTCAACATACCCAGGAGCACCCATACAGATCCCGGCAGCACTTATCCAATCGTAGGAATTCAAGCATCCGGCAGTAACAATACCACCCATTGATGAACCGGCTATTCCAATTTTACCCTCACCATATCCTCGTGCCTTCAGTTCTTCATAAATCGTATTAACTTCATGAATTGAATTTAGGACGATTTCCCAGAAGTGCATATTCATTTTCACTTCAGAAAAATTTTCACTTCGTACACCGTGTAAATAAGCATCAGGCATGATGACACGTACACCACTTTGTACTAATTGATAAGCGTAATGCAAGTTATGCTCCTTGGCACTTTGAAAGCCATGAAGAAAAATAACGACAGGCGTTTGCTGGTTCATTGAATTATCATAAACATGTAATAAAGGTATCCCTTTCCACATATCATCTTGAACATACATTTTCTTTCACCCCTAAACTTGTTCCTAAATCTATTTTAGCTCCTAAATAGTTTTCTCCTGGCTAATATTTTTGTCCCTTGTAGAAGAAACTATTCTTAACAATCATATCATTGGTGGAAAACTTTTGCTAAAGATAGAAAGCAGATGATCAATTTTTGACTAAATATATCCAAAAGGATAAAATTTAAAGAGAAAGAAAGGAGATTTCCTTCATGAAACAACATTTAATTGTATTAGATTTAGACGGAACTTTATTAACGGATGAGAAAAAAATATCCGAAAAAACGAAAATGACCTTATTCAAGGCAAAGGAAGCAGGACATCAAGTGATGATAGCAACTGGTCGTCCATTCCGTGCCAGCCAGCTCTATTATAATGAGCTGATGTTAACTACTCCGATTGTAAACTTTAATGGTGCACTGGTTCACCATCCCACAAATAATGCTTGGAAAATGATCCATTCTCCAATTGATATCAGTGTCGTTCACGATGTGGTGGACTCGGTGGATAAATATCAATATGAGAACCTGATTGCCGAAGTGCTGGACGAAGTATTTATTCATAATGAGGATAATCGCATGATGGATATATTTAAAATGGGAGACCCTCGTGTAACTATTGGAAACTTGAGAGGAAGCTTGAATGAGGATCCTACAAGTTTGCTAATTCATGCAGAAGAGGAAAATGTACCGGGAATTCGTGACCATTTAGAAAGCGTCCATGCCGAATTAATCGAACACCGCCGATGGGGAGCTCCATTCCATATTGTTGAAATCGTTAAAAAAGGGTTAAATAAAGCCGTCGGAATTTCCCATGTAGCAAAAGATTTGAATATCCCGCGTGATCGAATCATCGCTTTTGGGGATGAAGATAATGACTTAGAAATGCTTGAGTATGCTGGTCTTGGTGTTGCGATGTCAAACGGAATTGATGACTTGAAAAATATCGCGAATGAAATCACACTGAGCAACAACGAAGATGGCATTGCCAAAATCCTGATTGAAAGACTAAAATTGTAAGTATAGATTGTGGAATGCCGCTAGTGTTTATTTCTCGAACAATAAAGCACCTTAAACTTAAAAAAGAACTTCAAAGGGGGTATGAAAATGAAAATCTTCGCAGATAGTGGCTGTGATTTGCCTAAAGATTTTTTCACAGAAAAAAATGTAGAACTATTAACGCTAAGAGTGGATTTAAACAATCAGGTATACAATGATATTTTGGATATTGAGCCGAAAGTTGTTTATGATGCGATGCGTGAAGGTGTAGTTCCCAAAACTTCGCAGGTGTCGCCAGAGCTTTTCCTAAATAAGTTCGAAGCCCTTGCAAAGAATGATGAAGAAGGTATATATATTGCCTTATCTTCAAATTTATCGGGTACATATAGCACTGCCATGATGATTGCATCCCAGGTACGCGAAAATTATCCGAATTTCAAATTAAAGATAATTGATTCCAAGTGTGCATCATTGGGACTTGGCCTGCTTGTACAAGAAGCTGTTCAACTACGAGAACAGGGTCTGTCATGCGATGAAACAGCCCAGAAAATCACTCACATGGCTGAGCATATGACGCACCTATTTACAGTTGAAAACTTAAGCTACTTGGCTGCAGGAGGAAGACTATCAAAATCGAGTGCTTTTATCGGCGGGCTGCTAAGCATCAAACCGATTTTACATGTAGAGGATGGAAAACTGATTCCTCTAGAAAAAATCCGGGGTCGCAAAAAAGCGATTAATCGCATAATCGACCTAATGTCAGAACGAGGCGGCGACTTCTCAAATAAGACAGTCGGGATCAGCCATGGAGATGATTTAGAGTTTGCTCATGAAGTTCAAGGGTTGATCGAGGAGAAACTACATCCGCAATCCTTCGAAATCACAATGATCGGTTCAAGTATTGGAGCTCATGCAGGCCCTGGTACAATCGCAATTTTCTTTACAGATAAGGATTACTAATTTTTCGATGAGCTGTTTCTAAAAGAAACAGCTCTTTTTAATGGGGATTACTCTACCACCAGACAATTAAAAAAGATGAATCCGGGGAAGTTTATACCCTGGATTCATCTCACTCTTTTAATTAGTTAGCAACTGGTTCTTCAGCAACTAATTCTAATTCATGTAAATGACTTGTATATTCATCAGCATAATCGAAACTGAAGTTTTTCACACGTTTGTTTACTGGCATAATCTCGTAACGGAATTGCATTGGAATGATATTAGCCACTTCCTCGATATGTTGTTGGAACGCTTTGAACTGATCAGCACGGTATTCAGTGTCAAATGCTTCTGGTGAGTCGATCGCTCTTACAGTTGTTTCTAATTCTTCTGAAGTATAACGGCTGTAGTTAAATGGATCCGCTTCACCATATAAGCCAGACGGAGATGGGTTTGTACCAGTTCCCCAAGCACCCATATAAATATCGATCTCTGGGTCATCTGCTTCAACCATATCATAGAATGCGTTGAATTCAATTAAACGACCAGTCGTTAATGTTACATTTAAACCAACGTCAGCCCAGTTTTGCAGGTAGAAGGCGATGATTTCTTCTTGTGTTGCATCACTTGACATAGAAGCTAATTTGATTTCTAATGGTTCACCATTTGGATCTTCACGGAATCCGTCGCCATCTACATCTTCGTAACCAGCTTCATCCAATAAAGCCATTGCTTTTTCCGGATCATAAGTGTAACCAGCTAATTCTTCATCATAGAATGCTTCAAATACTGGTGGAATTAAAGAATTCGCACGCTCACGTAGGTTGTTGTAGAATACTTCAGAAACTTGTTCGATATCTAAAGCATACCCCATTGCTTGACGCAATTGTTGGTTACCCATTTTAGAGCCTTCCATATCTGTTACTACTTTATTTTCTACTGTGTCGAATTTACCTAATTTAAAACCAAGGTAAGAATAGTAAAGCTCTGGACGTCCTAAGATTGAAATGTTTTCAAGGTTTTCAATCTCCGGCATTTTTGTTGCATTGAAGCTTTGGACAATATCATAATCGCCTGATTCGATTGCTACTGAGATAGAGCTTGATGGAACCACTTTCACTACTACGCCATCAAGTTTTGGTACACCCTTCCAGTAATTTTCGTTTTTCACGAAAGATACAGATTCACCTGGCACGATTTTATCAATCTTGAATGCACCTAGTGATACAGGGTTTTTACGAACTGCATCAGACTCTACTAATTCACCTACAGGGATATCAGCGATTTGATGAGCTGGAGCTGCGTATGTCCATAGACCGTCCCCACCGTAGAAGATAGATGGAGATAATTGTTTAAAGCTAATTTCTAATGTGTAATCATCAATTTGTTTAAGACCTGAGATTGTTTCTGCAGTTCCTGCATGATACTCTTCTGCCCCAATGATATTTTGGAATGCAGTATCATAGCGAACACCAGTATAATCCTTGTGCCCAATAATATGGTAAGGTAAAATAACGTCTTCGATTGTTAACGGCTCACCGTCAGACCATTTTACATCTTCACGAATTTTAACAGTTGCTTTGTTGTTTTCTTGGTCAACCTCTAAAGTTGCGATCCCTTCATCAGTAATCATGAAGTTTTCATCAACCTCGAATAGAGAGTTTGTCATCCATTCCATTAAATCAGCATCATATCCATCCTCATAAAGTTCCCAGTTGAAGATACCTTGGAAAGGCTCATCTTTAACCATTGCTACTTGAAGTGTTCCACCCTCGATTGCTTCGCCTTCGTTAGTGACAGCAACTTCAAATAGACTACCTGAATCTTCACCTGCTGGTTCACCATCAGTTGTATCTTCAGTCGACGTTTCTTCTGGTTCTTCAGTTGTTGGCTCTTCATCTCCGCCACTACAAGCCGCTAGAACAAGTAATACTGACAAAAGCAGTGCTACTAATGACCACTTAGTTTTCTTCATTTCTGTTCCTCCCTTTTCTTATTTGTACCGATAAGATTTATTTATAATAAAACATATTTACTTCCATTTTGTAAATATGGTGGTACCCCTGTTTCAACCTAGTAATTTCAAAACATAAAATTTTCAGAAACTATAATTCAAATTTTTTTATCCCAATCGTTGACGTGAATCCGCTGCTCTTCGTAATGCTTGCCCTACATAGTTGATGCCCAACATCATTAATAGGATAAATAATGCAGCTGGCAGCCACGACCACCAGTATTGTTGTAATACAAGCGGATTATTTGCACTCGCTACCAAAGTACCCAATGATGGTGTAGATTGCGGCAATCCAAATCCTAAGTAGGATAGACCGGTTTCAATACCTACATTTCCCGCAAAGTTCAACGTCATTTCAACAATGATGATCGAACTTAGGTTAGGCAATATTTCACGGGTAATAATGACAAAATCATTTGTACCGAGTGTTTTCGAAGCCTGAACATAGTCTCGTCTACTTTCTGATAAAGCTTTGGAACGAACAAGACGCGCTGTTCCTGTCCACAAGAAGAGACTCATAATTAAAATGAATGCTCCTACCGTATATTTCGGTACAACAGTGATGAACACAATAATTAACATTAATTGTGGAATTGTAATAAAGAAGTCAATGATCCTCATAAACAGATTATCGATCCATCCACCAAAATATCCACAAATCAAACCTACTGCGACACCAAATACTCCCGTAATTAATGTAATAGCAATCGCTATTAACATTGAGTTTCGTGCACCGACAATAATTTGCCCAACGATATCCTTACCGCCTTGGTCAGCACCAAGCAAGAATTTTTCGCCAGGTTCTGCAAATTTATCTCTTAAGCTTACACGCAGTAGTTGTTGCTGATCTATACCTAGCCACGCCCATACAAAGATACCCAGAATCACGACCACTAACAAGATTAGTGAAAACATCGCTAATTTATCTTTCATAAACTCTCGAAAAATTACCTGCAATCCAGTAGGAGGAGAGTTTACATAGTTGTTGTTTCCAGTTTTTTTATTTTTTTTTGCCATTTCGGATCCTCCTTAACTTTTTTAGTTTTGCCTATTCAATCCTAATGCGAGGGTCAACAATACTCATAATAATATCGGATAATAGACTACCTAAAAGAGCTAAGAATCCAAATAACATAACTAGTGCTGTAATAACACTGTAATCACGTGAAGAAATGGAACTTACAAATAGTTGACCCATCCCAGGGTAACCAAAAATCGTTTCGACGAAAATCGAGCCACCTAACAAACCCGTAATCGTAAATCCTAAAAACGCTGCAATCGGCAGCAAAGAATTACGGAAAATATGTTTTGAATACACTTTTCGCATTGGAATCCCTTTGCTTCGTGCTGTTCGCACATAATCCATTGTTTTTGCATCGATAATTTCAGATCGCAGATATTGGATAATTCCTGTAGTTCCTAAGACTGCGTAAGTAAACGACGGTAAAAGAATGTGATAAAATTTATCCCAGTAATATCTCAAAGTTCCCGCTTCATATTTAATGTCAACACTACCGCTTGTAGGGAACCACTCCAATTTATAGCCAAATAGGAATAAGAAGATTAATCCCAAAACAAATGTAGGAATTGCATATGTAACAAAACTATACAATACAATTGTTTTATCTAATCGGGAGTTTTGATATCTTCCTGCTAAGATTCCTAATGGAATAGCGATTAAATAGAGTATAAACACACTCAGCAACGATAGCCAAAATGTATTCAATGCGCGTTCGCCAATTAGATCGGCAACATCTCGTTTGTACGTATAGCTTAGACCTAAATCACCCTGGAAGGCATTTCCTATCCATCTCATATACTGAATATGCCATGGATCATTTAATCCTGCTTTTTCGGTTAATTCCGCGATACGAGCGGGATCCGTTTGTGGTGAGATTAAACCCGTAAACGGGTCACCAGGCATAAATTTTGCTAAGACGAAGATAATCACACTCAATACGAACAATTGAGGGATCATGATTAGAAATCTTCTTACAATCGTTTTCCACATCTCTACAAGACCCCCCTCACTTGTGAAGTAGCTGCAACATAATGAGTGTTTGAGACTTGTAATAAATCAAATACACGTTCATTTTCATCAAAATAATTTTTATGTTCTGCTTGATAATGCTGTTCCACAAGAATTCTTTCACGTTTTCGATTTTCTCTTCCCGCCGGGGATACTTCTGGTATTGCGGAAAGTAGACGCTTTGTGTAAATATGCTGCGGGTTTGTATAAATATCATGTTTTGTACCCGTTTCTACAAATCTACCTTTATACATTATGGAAATATGGTCACACATATGTTTAACAACACCCAAATCGTGGGATATAAATAAATAACTAAGACCAAACTCATTTTGAATATCCTTCATGAAGTTCAGTACTTGTGCTTGTACAGACAAATCAAGTGCTGAAACTGGTTCGTCTGCAATAATTAGCTTCGGATTGGTTGCAATTGCCCTTGCAATCCCCAGACGCTGTTTTTGCCCCCCAGAGAATTCATGTGGATATTTTAACTTTGCATCCTCAGGCATCCCTACAATTTCTAGTAATTCACTGATTTTACGTTCTTCCTCTTTAGGAGTAAGGTTTAAAAAGTTGCGAATCGGTTCTGCAATAATATCCTTAACTCGTTTACGAGGATTCAGGCTCGAATGTGCATCCTGGAAAATCATTTGCACATCGCGATTGAAGGATGATTTACGATTTCTTCTCTTATTTGTAACATTTTCACCTTCGTATATGATACTCCCGTTGGTAATCTTCTCCAGACCAATCAAGGCTTTACCTGTTGTGGATTTCCCACACCCCGACTCGCCAACTAGACCATATGCTTTTCCTCTTTCAAACTCCATTGTGATACCATCAACAGCAAGTACACGGTCAATTACAGTATTGAAGAATCCGCCGCGAACAGGATAGTGAACTTTTAAATCATTTATTTGCATAAAGCTCATGTGTCCCGCCCCCTTTATCCGTTTTAAAATGAAACTCTTTCCAACATGTGCAACGAACAAAATGTCCTGGTGAAATTTCATGAAGTGCTGGATTTTCCTCATGAGCTTCTCCTGGTATCCAAGGAATACGGGAAGAGAATCGACAACCTGAACGCGGAAGATTCATTAACGAAGGTACAATCCCTTCAATTACATTCAATCGATCCGACTGTGAGTTCATCTGAGGGATTGAGTTAAATAAAGAACGTGTATACGGGTGTTTGGGATTTGCAAACAATTCCTCTACAGCTGCTTCTTCAATAATTTGCCCTGCATACATAACTGCAACACGGTCTGCAACTTCAGCTACAACACCTAGGTCATGGGTGATTAAAATAATTCCTGCTTCCGTTTCTGCTTGCAGCTCAATCAATAAGTCTAAAATTTGAGCTTGAATTGTTACGTCCAGTGCAGTAGTCGGCTCATCCGCAATAATGATTTGAGGTTTACACGCAATTGCGATTGCAATGATAACCCTTTGTCTCATACCACCTGATAATTGGTGCGGAAACTGTCTTGCAACACGTTCTGGATTGCGAATCCCTACTTGCTGCAGTAATTCGAGAACCCTGCTATCTCGTTTACTCTTGTCTAATTTCGTATGATAGATTAGACCTTCCTCGATCTGCTCTCCAATTCGCATTAATGGATTTAACGCAGAAAGTGGATCTTGGAAAATCATGCTAATTTGAAAACCTCGTATATCGTTCATTTCCTCTTCTGAAAGAGCTGCCAAGTTCTTATTATCAAATACAATCTCGCCTTGTACTCGCGTTTTATTGTGGTCATATAGACCAATAATGGATGTAGCAAGTGTACTTTTGCCGCATCCCGATTCACCTACGATTGCCAATATTTCATTTTTCTTAACTGATAATGATACGCCATCGACTGCATCGTAAAATGTATCTTTAATCCGGAATCCAGTATGTAAGTTATTAATCTTTAAAAGTTCATTTCCCTTCAAATTAACTCTCCTTTCTAGTAATCATGGTGAATACTATTAATTTGAATTTTACAAATTCTCAAACTATGAAGTATCTTCAAATTATTAAAAACTTCTCAAATAATCAATATTTTTTGTATTCTTGCAATAAATTATATATTCCTGTAACAATTGAAGTCAATAAATTTTAGTTTTATTTTTCAGAAATAACTAAAAATTGAGCCAAATCTGCACCATTTAGCACATTACCGCCAAAAATTAGCCATAAAATTTTATTAACATAACAATCGTTTAAACAAAAAAAGGCAAAATTACAAATGTAATTTTACCTTTTTCGTCTATTGTTCTTTCGTTCTCTTTCTTTTGCCTCGTTTAATAATGGCGATAATAAATCCAATAAATAATACATAGACAACTGCCAATGCTGCTAGATAGCCTTTATTGATCCCTTTTTCATCCTTCACTTGAAAAATCTCGACGATTTCACGGTCAAGGATGATTGGATAATTTCCTTCATTGTTTACACGGATCGTATCGCTGTCCAGCATGGCAAGAAGTTCTTTACCGGCTCCGATTTCTTCTTCTGATATATCAAATCGTGTTGTCTTTCCGGTATTATTAATGACAACAATCCATCTTTCCTGATCAGAGAAGCGTTCAAATGCCAAGAAACCATTTTCATTTTTAAGTAGCTTATATTCGCCGTTTCTCAGTGTTTCTGATTGTGAACGTAACGTTTGAATATCTCCAATAAAGTCGATCATTTCTTCGTCAGTTTTGAAATTGTACAGCTGATGTGCCTTAGGTCCGGCTTCACCATTCATTATCAGTTCAGTTCCGTATTGAGTTACTGGAACGCCGGGCAGCAGCAGTGTCGCTACAATTCCTAGTCTTGTTCTTGTTGGTGGAAAGGCTTCATTCGTTAAAGTAAAACGGTCAGTTAAGAGATTATCAAGCATAAGTTGCGTAGGAGCTTGATCCCCTTTTGCATATGGTTCAATATGAGCTAAAAGATTGGATGAATCTTGGTCCACATTCTTGTAGACATTTCGAAAAGCTTCAGTTGTTTCCGAGAAATAGTTTGCATCAAAGTTTGCATCGCTTTGTTCATTTGAAATGACATAAAGATTCTCGTTTACTTCTTTTATTGCAGAGATTAATTCGTTTAAGAATTCAGTATCCGCGTTTCCTAGGTTCGTTAATCGAACACCGCCAAATTTATATGTCGAAACAAAGTCTACTACCGCATCAAGTAAAGCTTGCTGTACTTCTTCATTTTGCAAGTCCCACTGCACTTTACCATCCGAGCTTCCAGCTATCCATTCAGCCTTTGCTGGATCTTGTGCCCATTCATGATTTTCACTTACATTTGATAATGGAAAATCAACCATTACTTTTACATTACTCTGACTATACGTATCAATCACAGTTTCCAATTCTTCGGCTGTACCAAAATGAGGTTCAAGATCATGATAGCTAGTTGCCATCGAACCGTCATACTTTTCGGTTTTGAAAATAGATCCGATTGAGACAATACTATAACCCAAATCTTGTATTAAAGAAAATTTATCAATTAACCCTCTAAAGTCTCCACCCGCAAACTGAGTGTTGTCTTTGGGATCTGCATTGTAATCGTTTTCTGCTGTGGCGTTAAAATATCGGTCCACTAATAAATCATATATTGTTTCATCTGCAATCGTTTTTGTCTCCTGTGCACTTGCAGGCGTAGTTACAGAAAATGATGCAGCAACTAAAGCTGACGCCACTGTGGCGCTAATCCATTTTGTAAGTTTCAACATTATCTCTCCTATCAAATGTGCCCTGGCCTATCTTGTATCCGAGCTGGCCGGGGCTGTAACTTCATTCAATGAAAGTAGGCACTACTCATTGAATGAAGTTGATAAAACATACCATCGCCATTTTACCAAAAAAAATTGATACTCTGCTATCCTTTGCTAAGAAAATGAGTATTTACATTGTTAAATGCGACAAAACCGTGACAATATGTATTGTAAATAATTTTTCCTTCTATATTTAATGTTAAACTTTCCAAAAAAATAAAGATCCAGCCAATAGGAAGTATTACAATGCACAAATAGAAGCCCTAGCCAGCTTTTCTATTGATATTGAGAAGAGTCCGCTCAACACAAATATGTAGGAACAAATATTGTAGTTCGCTTTGCTACCGTTCGAACCCGTTTTCTTTTTGAATCGTCGCAAAACCAACCGCTTTGCTACCGTTCCATACACCCTTCCTTTCGAATCATCGCAAACTTCCTCAAAAAAGAAAAAATCGCAAAACACTAAGTGCTTTGCGATTAGATGCTTCTTGATTAAGCCAGGAAACTGGAACCCATTGGTAATTTGAAACCCATATATAATACGGCAAATAAGGAAATTACGAATAGTACCCAGAAGATTGTCGTTGGTTTGTTTTTCGCTTGACGTACTAATACCATTTCCATCATACCAATCACGATAATCCCTAGAAGGAATTTAATGCCATATTGCATGCCTTGTCCATAATCCATCGCCTCGATAAATAATGCGCCACCAGTAATAATGACCAAAATATAGAACAAACGCAATACCATGTGAATCCCTTTAGATTTTGATGCAAAGGCTGCCACGAAAAATAGTATTAATGCAACTACCCAAGTGGTAATGTGAAGATGTGTTGAGCCCGTTAATAAGTCCATTATATTCCCACCTTATTTTTCTTTGTCAGCAATATCCTACCACAGGGTTGTTTGGGTGTTCAAATATAAAAGTGTTTATTTACTTTATTGTACAATTATTTACTATTTTTTAAGATTTAATAAGGCTCTTTACTAGACAATTCAAAGTTTCGGTTTACTCGAATCGATTTGAAAGTGTTCCAATCCCTTGAATCGATACTTTTACCTCATCCCCTGCTTTTAAGAAAGTCGGTGGATTCATGCCTTTGCCTACTCCAGCAGGTGTACCTGTTAAAATCACATCGCCAGGTTCAAGAGTTACATATGTTGACAGAATTGAAACCAGCTCTTCAATTGGGAACATCATATCTGCTGTTGTACCATTTTGACGAACTGCGCCATTGACTTTTGTCACTACCGTTAAATTTTGAGGATCTGTAATTTCATCTTTAGAAACGATATATGGGCCAAGTGGACATGTCCCATCCAAACTTTTTCCTAAGAAATATTGTTTATGACGCTCTTGTAGATCACGAGCAGTTATATCGTTTGCAATTGTATAGCCAAAAATATAGTCAAAGGCAAGATTTTTTGGAATATCTTTTCCTTTTTTTCCGATAACTACAGCTAACTCACCTTCGTAATCTAATGAACTTGTTTTTCCTTCATGAATTGACAATACTTGTTCATCTGCTGCAATTGAAGTTGGTGATTTTGTAAATACGACTAAATCCTGAGGAGCTGCTTCTGCCCCCATTTCTTTTGCATGCTCATTATAGTTTTTACCGATGCAAATGATATTCTTTGGTGTGCGTGGAATCGGTGATAGCCACTCTATATCAGAAAAGGAATGCTTAAATTGTGCAACGTGTTCTGATTGATTTGCCGCTTCAACTAATTTACGGATTTGTTCAACAAAGTCAAAACCTAGCGCAATTCCATCAATAATCTGTGTAGGGAAGGAAGGAAGAATATTAAGTTCTTCTTGTATTGCAAGAACATCCCAAACCGCTTCTTCCTTTTTAACTTTTGGACCGAATTTCACTTCTCCATTTAATTTGAACGATAAAATCTTCATAAATAATGGCTCCTTCTTTTTCCTTTGTTGTCTTCACATTCTTGAAATCTATCGAAAGAATGCTTGATTAGTATCATCATACATCAAATTTTCTGAAATTGCTCATTTCTCAGACAAGTTTTTTCCGCCAGATAATGAATATTTGTTAACTAATCTTCACGCAAGTAAAATCATGGCTTACCAACCGGGATTTTAGCGTTGAAGAATTTTATTTATAGGTTAATTTCTTTAGGGCCGATTCCAATGGACCCTGTTTGAACTTAGTAAACCAAAGCTCTGCAATGATGACTTGGATTACAAATATCCCAATGGCTATATACACACCCATTTGAACATCCACTTTTCCATATAAACCAAATCCAAAGTCATAAAATACCAATGAACAAATAATCGACTGCATGATATAAAGAGTAAGAGACATACGGCCCGCTTTTGCTAATGGCTTAAGGAGCTTCGGCATTACCGGAATCATGCAAAGGCAGACAATCAGTCCGATATAACCGATAGAAAGAATAGGACCCCCTACATAAACTTTTAAATAATCCAGCAAGTAAGTGCGAGTAAATAAAATTGGCGCGTTTTTGATGAAAAGTCCCAATGCTAGACATGCGATTGTCAACGGTATCCAAAGACGCATCAATTCTTTCCCTCTTTCGATCAGGCGCCATTTTGCAAAGGCAGCACCAATTAGCATGTAGGGCAAAATTGTCAATAATGAGGTAATCCACATACTGATTCCCATCTGTACCGACAAATCATTCAATCTTTGGAGGAATGCCTCCGTCCAGCTTCCGATTCCATAGGCAGTAATCGCATTGTTTATCATTGCAATATCAACTGCCGGTTCTTCAAACTCCATATTGGCAATTCCCGCCAATACATAAATGCCAATGAAAAATATCTGCATTATTCCATTAATGACGAATCCAAAAGTTAATAACCAGCCACTGCCGAATCGAAGGAATAAAATTAGGAAAAATCCGCAGAATGCGTACATCGTCAAAATATCTCCCCACCAAATAAAAAAGGCGTGGAGTAAGCCAAGTATAAGCAGAAGCACTAGTCTTTTTGGTGCAAATTTATAAAAATTTGTACCAGTACGTTCAGCTTTCATATATTGCATTGCGAGTCCATACCCAAATAACATCGAGAACAATGGGTAAAAACTACTTTGAACATAAATGTCCAACGTTTGATGCCAAATGATATCCTTTGCTTCCGTAAACCAGCTGCCCAGATCAATATAGGGCAGGGGCAAATTGAAGGCGAATATATTTACCAGTAATATCCCCAGTAGGCTGAATCCGCGTAAAATATCAAGAGCGTCTACTCGCTCATTTAAAGTTGTAGGTTGAAAATTCACAATCCGTTCTCCTTTTCTTTTCACTGCTTAAAACATACCTAAGCTTATTTTACATGATTACCCTGCGTTCGTTTAAAAAAAAGCCTATTAATTTTGTTAAAATTAATAGGCTCGTTCTAAATAATTTACTTGATGAGAATACCCAGCCAGCAAAAGTTAATCCAATCGAATCTCTTTTTCGGCATTGTAAAGATATAACACTTTTTCATCAACTTTCACTTGTAATATCTCCTCAATTGCCTCACTATAGATTCTTAATTGAACACCGTAGCGCTGTTTCATTTCTTTCGACAAGTAAGGTTCTTCTGAAAATGGAGGGTGGATTTTATCTGTTTTATAATCTAGCAAAACCCACTTGCCTTCTTCATCTTCAAATAAACAATCCAAGATTCCCTGGACGATTTGCGAATCGCCCTCTTCATCTTTAACACTTAAAGTAAAAGGTACCTCCCGGAACAATTGCTTTGCTCGAGAGAAGCGCTGTCCAATGGGACTTAAAAAGAAATGGAAAACCTTTTCTGGATCAACTACCTGGATCTCTTCTACTGTAAGCAACTTTCTTTCAACTAACACATTTAGATAATCCGTGATTTCTTCAATACGTGAAAACCCTTTTTGAGGAGCATGCTGCATCACGGTATGAACAACGGTTCCAATTTCAGCAGCGGATAATTTCTTTTCTTGTAAAAACAGCGGTCGTTTCTTTGCTGGTGTGCTTGACGTTTTCATTACATGTGTTTCGGGTTCTTCTTCACGTTGAAAGCTTTCGATTCTTTTAATCTCGGAAACACTGGTTTTGGAGCTTTTCGTTACAGAATTTTTATAAGCATAAGGTGTAGTAAATCGGTTGTTTAATTTACTTAACAACGCTTCATCCACCTCATGATATACCTCTCCTGTTAACTCATCACTCTCACTTGAATGCACCGCACTCATAAAGAACGTGTTGGAGATCGGTGTAATCACCCATTTAGTAGGATGTTCTATCGGACGATACTCTTCATCACTTAATGATGCAAAGGACTCGTGTCTAGCGACAGCAGGGCCAATCCAATCGAGATAATTTTTTGCTCGTGCACGCACATACTCGGGCAGCATGACATCTGTTGGCAAGTGCTGTACTTCACACCAAGTTGAACGCATCTTTTCCCAATCCTTTACAGAACCAATAAGAATCAGTCGTTCCTTAGCACGAGTCATGGCTACATATAATATCCGCATTTCCTCAGCCTTTAACTCGAGCGTTTTCTTCTCTTTCATTGCCAAAAACGGCAGCGATGTATACATGATACGGTCATCGGGGTCAATCGCTTTTACGGCAAGTCCAAACTGCTGGTCAAAGAGATACGGATTAGTAAAATCCATTTGGTTAAAATTGCGTCCCAATCCAGCAACAAATACAACAGGATACTCCAATCCTTTGGATGAGTGGATTGTCACAAGACGGACCACGTCATCTTTTTCCCCAGTGGACTTGGCGACACCCAGATCATCTCCACGTGAACGCATACGATCGATAAATCGTAAAAATCGGAATAATCCACGGAAGGACGTTTTTTCATACATCAACGCTCGATCATGCAAGGTTCTTAAATTTGCTTGACGCTGTTTCCCATTCGTCATGGCTCCAACCATTTCATAATAATTCGTGTCTATATAAATTTTCCATATCAAATCGGATAAGGAACCTCTGCGCGCCAAGTTCCTCCAAGTCTCAAGTTGGGTCAAAAACCTTTGTAATTTCACCGCCGTATTACTACTGAGGCCCGACTGTTCCTCTTCAACAAACTGTTTTACCGCTTCATAGTATGGAGCCTTCTGATTGGCAAGGCGAATCTTTGCCAGTTCATTTTCTGTACAACCGATAAAGGGTGCCCTTAAAACGGAAGCTAAAGGAATGTCCTGGTAAGGGTTATCAACAATCTTCAACACATTTAACATGACCATGACTTCCAGTGCTTCAAAATATCCTTTCGAGGATTCAGCATATAAAGGGATACCAGCAGACTTAAACTCTTCGACTAGATCATTCGACCAAGTCATGGAGCGCATCAAAATTACAATATCACTATACTGCATTGGACGGACACGTTTTGCCGGATCCTTTTGTTTGGCATCGTAAACAGTTTCTCCGCCATCTATCAGTTCGCGAATCCGCTTAATTATAAAACGTGCTTCTGCTTGCGACTTCTTGATTTCCTCATCAATGAGCGTTTCCATTTCCGCTTCCTCAGTATTTAGGGAATCATCCTCTTCATATAGAATGGCTAATTCAATCGGCATCTCGATATCATTATAAGGAGCACCGGGTTTTAGCCCTGCCTTGTCATCATAGTGAATTTCCCCTACCGTTTCGCCCATTATCTGTTCAAAGACAAAATTCGTTCCGTGCAATACTTCCTTTCGACTTCGGAAGTTTGCATTCAAGTCGATTTTCAATCCGTTCGAGATTGGATCTTCGTCAAATTGATTGTATTTATTTAAAAAGAGCATTGGCTCAGCAAGTCGGAACCGGTAAATAGATTGTTTAACATCGCCAACCATAAATAAATTTCCGTCGATTTCGCTGCCACTTTTAACAAGCTGTAAAATCGTCTCTTGCAGCATATTGGTATCTTGGTATTCATCGACCAATACTTCTTTAAACTTTTGTTTGAAATCAAGCGCAACCGGAGATGCGTGGAGTTCTCCATCTTCTTCCACCGTTAAGATATCAAGGGCATAATGTTCTAAGTCCGAAAAATCCACGAGTCCTCTTTTCAGCTTTGCGGCTTTAAACTTTTTACTAAAGCTTTCCGTTAGTTCGACCAATGTCTCGATAATTGGTGCCATCAGCCGGATTTCCTGGAGCAACCGTTCCGGTTTACGTAAGAAGAATGATTCCTTCAGTTGTTTCACCACATCTTTGGCTTGGTCTCTTTTCTTCTTGGCCTTTTTTTGTAGCTCAGGATCACAACTATCCTTCGGCATTCTTGCCAAGGTTGACCATTTTAATGCGGCGAAGAAGTCATATGCTTCCTGCCACGTACCATGTGAAAGAATTCGTCTTGCTTCCTCAAGCAACTCGGTGTCAAGCCGTGCTGTTTCCCCATAATTAAATGGTCCATCCGGTTTTAACGAATATTGGCGAACTTCTTCAATATGGGCAAGTGCTTCTTCCAGACTGAACTTAATCGAATTTTTTAATGGCTCTATAAAATCCAGCTCGTCAATTGTGATGTTGTCCGGCAGATTATATTGTTGAGATAAAGATCTTAACCATTTTGTTGGTTCCGGGTGAACCCTTGACGTATCATACAATTTATCGATTAATGTTTCGATGGCTTGATCGTCGCGGTCAGATGTAAAACTATCAACTAGACGATAAACCGCATTTACCTTTTCTTCATCTTTTTGATCGTAAGCCTCTTCCAACACTTCCGCTAACACATCGTCGCGCAATAAAGCAGATTCACCTTCATTGGCAATTCGGAAACCTGGATCGATTTCAATGAGATAGGCATATTGGCGAACAATGGCTAAACAAAATGAGTGCAAGGTAGAAATTTGTGCTTTATTTACTAAGCTTAGTTGTCGGCGCAAATGCTGATTATTAGGATCTTTGGCGATCTCTTTTTCCAATGCTTCAGCCATCCGATGACGCATTTCAGCTGCTGATGCATTAGTAAAGGTAACAACAAGCAGCTCATCGACGTCGATGGGATTCTCACTGGAAATGACTTTTTCTATCATTCGGTTAATCAATACTGCTGTTTTACCGGAACCAGCAGCTGCCGAAACAAGCGTATCCTGTCCCGTTGCCCAGATGGCCTTCCATTGTTCATCTGTCCAGGTAACGTCAGGTCGTTTTTCAGGTATTGTCAGCGCCATTGTTCTTTATCTCCTCTCTTATTTTCGAAACGATATTAATTGGTTTGTCTGCCTGCAGTTGGTGATAGAATTGTTCATGGTCGGTTGTATCAAATTGGCAAACGGACTTGAAACTACAGAAATCACAGGCCGTTCTTCCTTTTAATCTGTATGGTTGAATCGCTGTTTCACCGCTTAAGATACCCTCTCCTGCAACTCTATGTTTATATCTGACATATTGCTTAATCTGCCCCATTTCACTTGGCTGTACAATACTGGAAAAATGAGTTGATGCACTTCCATCCTTATTTATCTGAACCGGGACAATTTTTGACTTTCCGTCGATTTCCAGATCCTCATCCATTGCAATTAACGACTCGGTGTTTTCCGTTAGAAGTCCCTTCATCCGATACTTTCTCAAACGTTCCAGCTCAAGTGCAACCTCATCTACTTCTTGCTCCATTTTTAAAATTGGATTATGCACATGAACATACAGAACTCCGGCCGGATCAACATCCCCTTCAAACCAAACATCCGAATTCTCTACTGCTACATCCAAGTAAGTTAATAGCTGCAGCGAGATACCATGGTAAACCTCATTTAAATCCAGGTCACGGCTGGAAGATTTATAGTCAATGACACGCAAATAAGATTTATCTCCAATTTTCGCACGATCTATTCGATCGATTCGCCCTTGAATACGCATTTTTTTACCGCCCGACAAGTCAAGTTCCAATGGCGGCAACTTCTCATTCGGGCCGAATGCCGCTTCAATCGCTACGGGCTTGAAGAATGAATTTTTGGCATGCTGTGATAAGGCCATCATCGTTCTTTCAACAATACGCATTAGTTTTCGCTGGATATAACGATAGCGTGCACTACTTAGTAAAATTTGATGTGAAAATACAGGGACGATATGCTCAACCGCTTGACGTGCAAGCTGGCTGCATTGTATTTTTGATAACCGATTCCATTGCAAATTCAAACGTTCAGTTTCCAGCGTTATCCATTTCAGTGCCTCATGGAATAAATCACCCATTGCAAAATTTTCTAGTCGGTAAACTGCCCGTTCCTCTAATTTCAAGCCATAAGTCGTGAAATGTGAAAAAGGACAACGATAGAACTTTTCAACACGCGATACACTCGATGTTAATTTACTGCCGTACAAGCTCTCGGTAACTTCAGGTGTCAGTTTCTCTGCAACATTCTTCTTTACCAATGGACGCATAACGGCCTGAAGTGCATACTTCCAATCATTATCTTGTTCATAAAATGTCTTCAGTGCTGCCCATTCCGGAGCGAGCTGCTGCGAGTACTCCGCCTGTCGTAATTGCATCATTAAATATGCCAATGAAGTTCTGGGATGCTGCAAGTAAGAAAGTGCATTACTTGTTTCCAGTTCCTCAATCGGATCATTCATCACTCTCATATGTGGACATGTTTTGACCCCATCCACTTCGAACAATTTGTGCAATCGATTTACATAAAGAGAAGGCAATAATGCTTTACTTTCTTCATCGGAACTTGAATAAGTGACATATAGCCGGTCAGTTGGAGAAGAAAATGCACGATAGATTAATAGTGCTTCCTGTAAAAGTCGATTTTTGGAAGTAGGTGATAGCTCAGTATTGATTTCGGCAAACCAACCTCGTTCCACATCCGTGATGAGCCCCTCATAATCCATACGCATCGGATACACGCCATCATTTACACCAATGACAAATACGCTTTTCTTGTTATCAAAGTGGGAAAGTTCAACAGTTGAAACCGTTACTTCATCAACTGAAGGCGGGATTTTTGAAAATTGCAGTGTATCAAAGCCTTCATCCAAAATTTGGGCAGCTTCTTCAAGAGTTAGTTTTTGATCACCGAACAGAAGAGCAAATTGGTCTAGAACATTTACCCAATGATTCCAAGCTTGATCGTGTTCAGTGGCACTATGCAAGTCATGTTCCAGTAATTCCGTAGCTTTTAGCTCCTGTAATTTTTCGTATACTTTCAATTCATCTATGCAACTATACAGTGCTATAGCGATTTCCCGACCCGTTTCCGCCTTGCTTAGCATCTTTTGAAGTCTTTCTAATGGCGCTTTAATCATTTCCCGCATTTCATCGATCAGTTTCTGCATCTCGATTTCTTCATCTGTTTGCCTTTTGGAGTAAAACTCTAAGCCACGATATTTTTTGTAAAACCATCTGGAATCCTCAAACCATCGATATCCATAAATTCCTTGTGCAATCACGAAATTTTCAAAGAGGTCAGCTTTTTCCCGCATTGTCTTCAGTTCACTTTTAACCGGAAAGAACATATCCGTCTTTACACTTCTAAAAACCGGCTCGTACTGCCAATTCGACGTCATCACTTCCAGGATGGATCGGCTAAATTCGATTAATGGATGGTGCAGCATTGTCTTCTTTTCATTAGTAAAGTAAGGGATATCATATTGGGCAAAAATTGTTTGAATCAATGGATCATATATCTCTGCTTGACGGTACATTATCCCGATATCCTGATATCGCAATCCTTCTTCTTGGACAGTTCGACATATTTCCCGGGCAATCGCATGAATCTCTGCCCTTCGGTTTACCCCTTCAATGATTTGAACATGCCCATTTGATTGGATTGGCTCTGCAACTGTATTATGAAATTGCTCTTCAACATGTTGTAGATCGTGGTTGTGAAAGCGATAATTATTTTCTAAATGAATGCGCGGTTCCACTTCGATTTGAACTTTATATGCTTCCTGAAGCAATTTATCGTACATAACAGCAGGTCGATAGAACACGGCTTGGTCATTATACATATCATTTGGGTCCTCAAAAGGTAAAACGACTGTTACTCTTTTAGCCAAGGACATCAGCTGTTTGACGATTTCAAACTCCCGAACGGTAAACGCTGTAAATCCATCAATATAAATATGTGCTTCACTGATTTTTTGTGAGTTCTGAAGCTGTTCAAGCAGTATCGGGTAAAACCCCTCGCTATCAACATACCTATCACCTAGCACTTCTTCTAGTTTAGTTAGAATCAGCTGTAAATCTTTTGCTTTAGCAATAAGTGTATGAGGAGCAGAAGTTTCTTCTAATTTAATGATCGCTTCATTTAAAGTTTCACTATCTATGTTATATTGGCTAAACTCTTTGATGAGCAGTTCAATTTCTTTTGTAAATCCACGTTTATCGGCGGCTTGACGGAATAATGAAAATTGTTCCTTATTCTCTGCAAGCAACCGGCGTATAAGCATTCGATAACCAATTTTATCGATTTGTTCTTTTGCAATTCCTCCCGTTTCCTGCAAGATATGCCACGCTAAGCGCTTAAAGGTCATAACCTGTGCACGGATAATTCCATTAATATCGTATTGATTCGTCAGAACATATTCTGCTTGGTATGACATCTGGTCAGGAACGATTAGATAAATCTGGGAGCCTAAAGGTTGTTCCTTTAATTCTTTTACGATTTCCCGGTGTATGAATGTAGACTTTCCTGTACCGGCTCGTCCACTTATCACCCGCAACGACATGACGTTCCCTTCTTCCTTTGAAGTATTATCTTTATTATATCAGAATGTACGTTCGTTTTTATACTATCTACTACTCTTAAAACAAAGAAATATTATATACCAATTGCACTCTTTCTATCTATTATAATCCTTTTCCATTATAAGGATTGTTTCTAAATTAAAAAAAGAGCGCTTTATAGTAAACGCTCTTTTTTAACGGTCATTTTCATCTTTTTTTTATCCGCTTCGTCTCTTAAGTCTTTCTCAACTTTTTTATTTAGATGTTTTTCTATTGCCTTCCCTACAATCCATAACAGGAAAATCCCCACACCCGCCAATATTAATTTTACCGGGTCGGTTAAAAGCGCTTTTAAGTCATAGCCGAGTACACTCATGCTTGCAATCATTACAAATTTACCAGCCATAATCACGATTAAATAATACTTTTTCTTAATATTTGATAGACCAGCCACGATGTTCACAAGGACAGACGGCGTAAATGGAAAACAAAGTAAAATGAACAGTGGGCTTAACCCTCGCATATCGACCCATTTTATTAGTTTTTGAACCTTTTCTTTCTCTATAAAACCTTGAAGTCTTGGATGTCTGCCAAACCTCCGAACAAGCAAGAAAACCACATAGGAACCAAGTACCGTACCTATCCAGGACAACAAAAATCCTATCCATAAGCCATAGGAGCTTGCATTCGCCACAACAATCACGACTAATGGAAGGAATGGCAAAAAGGCTTCAATAAATGGGAGGAAAATACCAATCAGCGGTCCAAGTGTCCGATAATGTTCTGCTAAATTTTCAATATTTTCTACCGTAAAAAAATCGTTCACAGGTTCCACCCCAATTTCCATTTAAAATGATGACTTGTCACTTGCTAACACTACTAGTGAGTTTACCTAAGGATTAAACTTTTTCATTGCAAAGAATTTATTGTTACTATCTTTAGCAATATTCTCCAAAGTTAAACTGATAATTTGTTGTGATCTTAACTCTATTAAACTATCTATTCCCGGAAAAAAACTGATTTAAATGAGATTTACAATATTTTTTTATATGATTTTAATATAGCTGATTAAATATTTAAAGTAATATCATCAAGTCGGCATAAATATGTCATAAGATAGATTCAGTTCCAATTTTTTAAAATTAACAAATTTACTTTACATGGAAGTCTTTTTTAATGTTAATATTTTATTAAATAAAGAGACTGGTATGATTTTTCTAGAAAGGAATATAACAAATTGAGTACCCACTTAAATGTAAATGCGTCAACAATCACGACTGATTCATTTTCCCAAGGAATTAAAGACTGTATTCCAACTTTACTCGGCTATGTTAGCATTGGCATAGCTTTCGGTGTCATCGGCATCACTTCAAACCTTTCAGTGCTTGAAATTTTTCTTTTATCAGTGCTTGTCTACGCAGGGTCCGCACAATTTATCTTCTGTGGATTGTATGTAGCAGGTGCTCCATTTTCGGTTATCATTATTACAACTTTTATCGTTAATTTACGGCATTTCCTTATGTCACTTACGGTTGCCCCTCACCTGACACGATATTCGCCATTGCGCAATATTGGGTTTGGTACATTATTGACCGATGAAACATTTGGTGTTGCCACTACAAAAGTGATGAAGGACAAACAGCTTGGCGGCAATTGGATGGACGGCCTGAACCTAACTGCTTACCTTGCATGGATTGCTTCATGTACGATTGGCGGAATTATTGGTAAGTGGCTGCCAAATGCAGAGGACTGGGGATTGGACTTTGCCCTACTCGCTATGTTTAGTGCACTGCTTGTGCTGAGCTTAAGCAGTGTCGGGAAAAGCAAACTTATGCATTACTTAAAGTTAATCGCATTAATGGCAATCTTGCTATATGTGCTTTTATATTTCTTGCCTGGACACTTAGCCGTACTAATTGCAACGATGATTGTTGCCACGATTGGGGTGGCAACAGAAAAATGAGTATATCACTGGAAATGCTATTATTGATGCTCGGCTGTGCTCTTGTCACATGGGTTCCACGGGTTACTCCTTTTATATTGGTTCGAAATATACAATTACCCGATGTCGTCCTGCGTTGGTTGGCTTACATACCTGTATGTATTTTAAGTGCACTTGTATTAGAAGCGCTTTTTCACGCTGAAGGGAACATTGTGACCTTTGATTGGCTGAACTTGGCAGCATTTGTTCCCACATTGATTATTGCGATCTGGACAAAAAGCTTATCCAAAACCGTTATCGTCGGCGTCATTACCATGGCGATATTGAGGTTTTTCTTTTAGATTTTATAATTGTATTGCAATACTAGCAGCAAATTTTAATAAAAATTTTAATATAGTTATAGGTTTATTGAGCGATTTAAGGGGGCGACACGACGCTACGTTTTTGTCACCGGCTTTGTGTAAGGCCCCTTCATTGTATCCTAATCTAAACTATTGGATAAATTGCGCAGCTTACATAGTAGGCTGCGTGTTCTTTTAAAGCACGTCTATCTGAATTGATAATCAATCTAAGTATTTCAACCTCCTATATGAAAACTAAAAAAGCAAAGACGTTTTATAGTCTTCGCTTTTTTTTATTGTTGATATTAGCTTTATTCCGCCACTAGCAGCCCGATGCGATGGTGATCTCCATTATAGACTACATGCTGGGTTAATCGTACTTCGTTTTGGTGATTGAGTACTTCTAGACGACAATGAGCAGCATTAATTTGCAATGCTTCATACAATTCCCGTTCACTATGAACCTCAACCCCATTCACTTTTCGTATGACTTCCCCAACGTCCAATCCCATTTTTTCGGCTGGTGAATCCGGCAATACCCCAGCTATTACTACACCACTTGATTTTGCTGATACTGCGTAAACATCCTTTTGTTCACGCATTACAAAGCGGATAGAGATGGCTATTCTTGCCACTAGACCGACGATCAGCATTGCAAATCCAACGATTGGGAAGAAATAAGCTACAAGCCCTCCGATGATGACTACTTCCCCCAGAATAATAACGGAACGCCCTAGTTTCTGGTGCAAGTAAACCGGTAAAGTGTGTCGGCTCATTTGTTGGAAACCTATGATCATGGGGAATAGGACAAGAGAAAACTCTGTAGAATCTAATGAAACTTGGGGCCACCATGGAAAGTAAGCATTAATTACATCTCCCGGAATCACAAAAAAGATTGGCAGCACCCAGATTTTCTTGCTTAGAAAAGCTACAGCCTTTAGCCCTCTTTTGGAATTTTCCACAATCGGTGATGCGTACTGGGCACCGTATTTACGAATTAACATACCTTCTGCAACCAATAATAGCCCAGCTAAAATTGCAACTGTTATAGCCAAGCCTTCTTTCATCTCCACACCATTAATCTCTAGACCAAACAAATTAAAGGACACATCGAAATAGTCAAACAAGAAAAGTGTCACTAAACTGAGTGAAAAGATAATAATGGGCGAAAGAAAATGAAAGACAAAGATGATTAGTGCGATGAAACTGATCAATGTCACAACATATAAAAATTGTGTTGGTATTGTTATTCCAAATCCGAGTGAGAGAATGGATATACATAAGGAAATCAATAATCCTTCCTTCAACAACCCTATCGTTTCGGACCATCCCCACAAAATGCGGATGTGGAAAAATTTCCTTTCCCTTTTTACCCGACGATAGCCTAAATAGATAGCCATGATAATTGCTATATAGAAGATTGGGTTCATAAATAATCGTCCAACTCCTCTAGCAACCTCTATTAATATTTCTGTAACCACTTTTCCACCGCCCGTTTACACATAACTAATGTCATTGTATCAAACGAACAATCAATTGCGTAGATAGAATCTAACTATTTCGGCATAAAATTGTATTTTTCTTGCAAACTTGCACCCACTATCAAGAGGACTCGTTCACAAAATTAAATATCCCCTTTTAAGCGATTCATCATTACACTGATCCCCATGTTCAATTGCTCATCATTTTCGGCATTTTCCTTATATGAAATAACCTGCTCCCGGATACTCGCAAAGAATTCTTCATCCATGTGGCGTCCTTTTTTCAGTTCATTTTTCTCCCGATAAAGGACAACCGCCTCTGCCGTATCTTCATCATAGAATCCGTCTGTCCGAGTAATATTATAGCCAAGTCCGCTTAGTACTTTCTGTGTGTATGCAACCTCTTCCTTAAAATCACCTTCAGCATATTCCCCAGTTAACGGAATAATTTCAAGGGAAAATAAAGGATGCTGTTCTGCTTCGATATCCGCTTGGATGCCTTTGCCATGAATCCATTGTCTCTCCGGAGTGAGCCATTTATTTGTCGATAATTTTAGTTCTCCCCCATTTTCAAGTCCCCAGGTTTCTTGAACAGTTCCTTTTCCGAAGCTTTTTGATCCAACAATCAATGCACGTTCCCAGCTTTGAACTGCCCCTGCCATCACTTCACTTGCAGATGCACTACCTTCATTTTGAAGAACAACAATTGGGAGTTTTTTCATTTTATCTAAATAAAAATCATCCACTTCCAGTTTTGATGTCTTTAAAGGCTCCATGGCCCCTGAACCGTTTTGCATATAGGCAAAGACGGTATTATCCTTCTCAATGCTACTTACAACAGCTGCTACGCTATGTAAATATCCGCCTGGATTATCACGAAGATCGACTATAAGGCCTTCAACGTCTTCACTGATTAATTTTGTTGTCTTTTCCACCCATTCTTCGGCCGTTTTTTCTCCGAACATAGAAATAGATACATAGCCTATATCTGATTCATCCACTTTCAGCACCTTTGAAGCGACTGTATCATTATTGATTTCCGCCCGTTCAACACTAACTTTAATATGTCGTTCCGTACTTGGTCGATATAAGACGAGATTAACTTTTTTACCAGCTTCCCCTTGAATCAATTGCATCAGCTCGCCAATTGTTTTCCCTTCAAGACGTTGTTCATCTACTTGTACAATTTCATCATAAGGACGAATTCCTGCTTTTTCAGCTGGAGAAGATTTTACAGGTGCAACAACAATGAATTTCCCGTTTTTTTCCGTAATTTCAATCCCTATTCCAACGCGTTGTCCAGCTAAGGATTGCCTGTGCAGGGCCGCTTCTTTTTCCGTATAGTACGTACTGTACGGGTCTTTAATCGCTCCGGCCATTCCTCTTATTGCCCCTTCGATTAATGCGGCTTCGTTCGTCCCATATACCGAGTTTTCCGTGATAAGGGAATAGGCTTGGTCAATGACAGCAACATCGCTGACATCCTTTCCACCAACCCCGATTTGCTTCGAGTTTTGCCAAAAAATAAAGCCAGCTATTATTATACAAACGGCACCAATTAATAAAAAAAATCGACTTTTCCTCATTGTTTACCCCCTCTCGTTCACTCTATGAAAAAACAAAAAGGGATAACACTTTGAAAAGCCGATTTTTATATTTAATAGGATATTTTATTAATTTAAGGACAGATACATGTAATGGATTAATCCAAATTCTTCACATAATCTCTTAAAGCTTCTTGATCGAGCGGTCCTACGATCTGGCGCTGTATGCGGCCCTCCGTATCAATCATAAAAGTCGAAGGAATGGTAATAATCTGATAAAGCTTGTCGACCCCCTCCTCCTCCATTAGCGGGATTGGGAATGTGAGGTCAAAACTATCTACAAATTGCTGTACAGTTTTAATTTGATCCACCGATCTTTCTGCGTGGGTAATGTTTACGCCAACAATGACTGCATTATCATCTTGTGCATTTTCTTCATAATACTTTTGAAGATGGGGCATTTCCTTTTTACAAGGTGGACACCAGCTCGCCCAGAAGTTCAGAATGACTTTCTTTCCTTTTAATTCTGATAAAGTAAAAGTTTCACCGGTTAATGTTTGCAAAGTAAAGTTTGGGGCAACTTGTCCTTTTTCAAGCCCCTCTTCTTGATTCAAGTCCATTTCATAGGAGACTGCCTGTTCAGAAATTGCTTCACTTGCCTCTATCTGATTTTTTATATAAGTGCCTAGCATAATAACTACAAGAATCATTACTACACTAAGCCCAATTGCTTTCTTTTTCATTTCCCACCCTCCAAGATTAAAGAGTAAAAACTTTTCGTGTAACTTTCTATTACATAACCTCCATCAGAATATCATAAATGTCGAATATTAAGAAATAATTTGTTGCTAACAGACACAATAAAAGCAGGCCAGTTGCGACAAACATGTCCTAGCCTGCTTTGATAACTACTATAGAGAAATATAATTTAATGGATTGACACTACCAACACTTTGTTTTACCCATGTACCCACGTGAATTTCAAAGTGTAAGTGAGAGCCAGTTGAAGCTCCTGTGCTTCCCATTCCTGCAATTTGTTGACCTTTTGATACCTGTGTTCCAACACTTACATTAATTGAGCTTAGATGCGCATAAAGTGAAGTGAAGATCTGTCCATCAATCGAATGTGTAACCATTACAACATTACCATATGTAGAAAGACGTCCTGCATATGTAACCACTCCGTCTGCCGCTGAAACTATAGGAGTTCCTGTACCGTTTGCAATATCGATTCCATAATGGAATTTATAAGTTCCTGAAATTGGGTGAATACGTGCGCCATAAGGACTTGTATAACGACCATTCGCGGGTTTTGTCCAATTTCCAGCCGAAACTGCAGGTGCTGAAGCGCCGCTATTGCCGCTGCTATTATTATTTGCATTATTTGCTGCAGCTGCTGCAGCTGCTGCCTTTCTAGCTTCTTCTTGTTGACGAGCAACTTCTAATAGTCTTTTTTGTTCCGCAGCGATTTGGGCATTAATTTCATCGCTGATTTCTACTGCTTCTTCATATCGTTCCTCTAATACCGACTTTTCACTTGCAATCTTTTTTTGCTGAGCTTCCAGTTCATCTATTAAATTATCTTTCTTTTCTTTTTGCGAATTAAGAGATGCTTTTAAACTATCAAGCTCCGCTTTTTTAGTTTCCAGTTCTTGTTTTTTATTTTCCAAAGCAGCTTTTTGTTCTTCAAGCTTGTTCTGATCTTCTTTTTGTTCTTTCATGATTTGACGATCGGCATCCATCAACGTATTCACGGCTGAGTACCGATCGATGAAATCTACAAAACTATTAGCACCAAGCAGCACATCCAGAAAACTAACTTCACCATTTGCTTGTAGCGCACGGGCACGTTCTGCAAGCAGTTCATTACGTTGGTCAATTTTTTCCTGCAGTGCAACAATATCCGCTTTCAATGTTTCTATCTCACCAGCGGTTACTTCGATATCTTGTTTTACCTTACTGATTTGATTGTTTGTATTTGTAATTTCATCAGTTAATTCTGTAATTTGCTCTAATAATGTCTTTTGCTTAGCTTCGATTGTATTAATTTCGGATGTTTTTTCTTTGATCTCACTATTTAATTGATTCTTCTTTTGCTCTACCTCAGATTTCTCATCTTTCAAATCTGATAAACTAGCAGCATATGTAGCTGGTCCTTGGATAGCAAGCACAAGGACAGCAGCAGTCATTAAAGTTCGTATTGGCTTTTTACTTATTTTCACAGATTAAGACCCCTTTCCACTTTCTTACACAGGATTCTACTTTTTTATTCTACTTTTTTCGCAATGCTGGCATAGTTAGACCTTCAGGAATTTTCTAACCGACATAAAGCTGCCCCATACCCCGATTAAAATACCCATTACAAGGATTAATGCATTGACTTGATAAAGTAGTGGCGTTACATCTAGCAACTGTAATAATTCACCGTTTAGTTTTGGTTCTATAATTTTAAATATATTGGCATAAACAATAGAGACTACCGTCATTGGAACAATCGAGCCTAAAACTCCAAGCCACATACCTTCGATGACAAATGGAATTCGAACAAAGGAATTCGTTGCTCCGACCAGTTTCATAATTTCAATCTCATCTCTACGAGCAATGATTGTAATTCGAATTGTATTGGAAATTAAGAAGATGGCTGTAAAGAGCAAACCTAGGATAAGGACGAGGCCAACATTTCGACTTGTATTCAAGAAGCTGAATAATTTACCAACCTTTTCTTCTCCATACTTAACTTCACTTATATTATCGAATTTCTCTATTTTCTTTGCGATATCTACTGTTTGTTGAGGTTCTGACGCTTTAACATAAAGAACATTGTTTAATGGGTTACTTTGTTCGAATAGACTCAAATCTTCCCCATAACTATCAACCAATAAATCTAGTTCTTGTTCTTTGGATGAATAAACGACCTCTGCAACCCCCGGCATATTCTTGATTTCTTCCATAAGTGTAGCTTCAGCGGCTTTTGCTTCTGCAGGATCGGCTATAATATCAATCAAAACTTTAATTTCGACATCTTTTTCGATATCATCTGCCACTTTGTTTAAGTTCATCATGATGATTGTAAAGACGCCTACTAATAACAGGGTCACTGTTACGGCACTGATGGATGCAAACGTCATCCAGCCGTTTCGGCCAAGTGATTTTATACTTTCACGAAAGTGTCGTCGGATTGTTCTACCCTTCATAGCCGTAGTCACCTCCGTATACATCACGGACAATCAAGCCGCCTTCAATGGCGATTACACGTTTTCTGATTGTATTAACAATCTCACGGTTATGGGTTGCCATGACGATTGTTGTCCCACGTGCGTTAATCTCTTCGAAAATGTTCATAATTTCCCAAGAAGTTTCAGGATCCAGGTTCCCTGTAGGCTCGTCCGCAATAACGACTTTCGGCATATTTACAATCGATCTAGCAATGGAAACACGCTGTTGTTCCCCACCCGAAAGCTCGTTTGGGAACATTCGAACTTTATGCTTTAAACCAACCAAATCTAATACTTCCATCACCCGTTTTCGGATTTCTTTCGGGTTTTCCTCTATAACTTCCAAGGCAAACGCAATATTTTCATAGACATTTAGACGAGGAAGTAGTTTGAAATCTTGAAAAACTACCCCTAGTTGACGCCTTAAGTGCGGAACTTGTCGATTTTTAAGACTCGATAAGTTCATTCCCGCAATGACGACATCTCCAGAAGTAGGCTTTTCCTCACGATACATTAATTTTATAAAAGTAGATTTACCGGCACCACTGGGGCCAACTACATAGACAAATTCACCTTTTTTTATATCAACAGAAATACCATTTGCGGCAACAACACCGTTTGGATATTTCTTCACCACGTTATTCATTTGAATCATTAAATAAAACCACCTAAGTTCAAGTTTCTATTAACTAGATTTTTTCACTCACCATCCATTATAGCACTCATTCTCGCAGATTTTATTACATTTTCATTTCATATTTATTGATACGAGGTGAAGCTTTAAAAAAATATACACATTTTGCGTGAGGAAAGAACTAAATTTCTGCTTCCCTCTTTCTCTTATTCCATAAATAGACAAAAATTCCTTTTTATAATCAACTTGAATTTTAGAGTATATACTAATGAAAAAATTAGCAGTGTAATTGGAAAAAATAGATTGTAAGTAGGAGTACCCCGACACAAGTCTTGAATGGACATATCAGGAGTATTGATGATGGGAAGTGGCACGTTACAGCTTTATTTGACAATTCAGAGATGATTGTGAGTTGAAGTGTCACCTTGCAGTCTCTAATTAGACAACTAGAGCCTACTATTAACTATACAGGTTTCATAAAACAAACTGGAAGTAATTCTTTACTTCTTGATTTTTGCCATACAAAAAACGAACCGCGTTTGCGATTCGTTTTCAAGGTTATTCTGCGATGTATCGAACGATGATTGTGCCCGTTCGAGACTCACCATTTAGTTTCAAGATATCGGCATTGTCGATGATTTTATCGAAGTGGTAGGTTTTAAGGAAGAATTGATCTTCCTCTACTCTTGTTTCCACGTCTGGTAAACCTATATCCGCTTTTCCGAAGTTTGTTGCCACTTGTCCATCCAGTGATAGAGATTTAGGTACATACAGTTCGACTGCACCTGCTACCGTTTGCGCTTTTACTTTACGTGCATCTTTTGCGTTTGTTGTAATAACAACTGCGCCATTCACAGACTCTGCTTCCACTTCTTGAAGTTCTCCGTCAATGTAGATGCGTCCATTTACGGTTTCTGCCTCTAGATCTTCACCTTTTACATGGCGAAGCTCAATCGCCCCATTACCGGTTTCAATATTGGCATGATGGAACGAAGAATCGTCCACTTTTACGGCGCCATTATACGTTTTCACTTTTAGCAGCTTCGCATCCAGGTCTTGGACCGTCACGGCGCCATTCAATAGACGAATTAAGACAAGATCGTATAATTTTTCAGGTACGAGCAGGCGTAATGATACTTGCGATAGCTTTGGCGAAACAGAAATTGTTAACTTCTCATTCGTTAAGTTTACAAATTTTTCTTCAAATAGAGCTTTTGTTTTTTCCTCATCATGCTCAACAAGCGACGTTTTCACATGTGTTTCCACTAGCAATTGTTCAACATCCGATTTAGCAAGTTCCACTTTCCCGTTTGGCATATCAATCTCAATGCCCTTTACTTCATTTGCTTCAAAGGCATAGGATTTATCAAACTGTACCTTTTCACCAAATGGAAATTCTAAATCGAAGTCTTTGATTTTAGTAAAGGTTGTGTTCATCAATCCCATTACTCGATCACTAAATTGAGATAAATCTTGTTTTAAATCATTCATAAATTCATCCATTTTTTTGTTTGCTTCTTTATTATTAAATGCTTTGCCAAAGATGTCCTCAAAGCCGGTTGTAGATTTCTTTTCTTCGCTATTTGTTTGTTGCTGAGCTGCACCATTTCCTTCTTCGTCGGTATTCTTTGCTAGAGGAACGATTGTATGTTGAGTGGAGTTTTGTTCTTTAGTTAACGATTCAAGTAAAACAATTGCCTCTTCAGCCGTGATTGTTCCATTTTCAACTAACTTTAAAATGCGTTTACGTTCGTTTTCCATAATAAAAAAGCCTCCCTCGATTTGTATACTTAGTTATACGCCGAGGGAGGGCAAAAAGTTTCAATATCTTCTTTTAAATTTCGACAATTACCTACTGGATCAGTAAATTATTTCTGATAAAATTCACAGAAACTTCAATACAAAGTTAATTATTATTTATTCGTTGCCTCTGCCAGCAAAGCGTCCATTCGTTTTCGGTCCCGTTCCAGAACCGTCTTCAAATAGCGCCCTGTATAAGACTGTTCATTCGCCGCGATATCTTCCGGTGTACCCGTGGCTAAAATCGTGCCGCCCTTTTCTCCACCCTCTGGTCCTAGGTCAATTAAATAATCGGCCGTTTTAATAACATCCAGGTTATGTTCAATGACTAAAACTGTATCGCCATTTTCCACTAAACGCTGCAATACTTTCAGAAGGCGGGCTATATCATGTGCATGAAGCCCAGTCGTCGGTTCATCCAAAATATAGATGGATTTCCCAGTAGAACGACGATGTAATTCGGATGCTAATTTTACCCGCTGTGCTTCACCACCTGATAGAGTGGTTGCAGGTTGTCCCAGCTTCATATAGCCAAGCCCTACATCTACAATTGTTTGAAGCTTTCTTTGGATTTTTGGGACATTCTCAAAGAATACCACTGCATCTTCAATGGTCATATCCAATAGTTCAGCTATATTTTTTTCCTTGTATCGCACCTCCAATGTTTCACGGTTGTAACGTTTTCCATGGCATACTTCACAAGGTACATAAACGTCTGGAAGGAAGTGCATCTCGATTCGGATAATCCCATCCCCGCTGCATGCTTCACAGCGCCCGCCTTTCACATTGAAACTGAAGCGTCCTTTTTTATAACCACGAACTTTTGCTTCATTTGTCGATGCAAAAAGGTCACGGATATCATCAAATACACCTGTGTAGGTTGCCGGATTCGAACGAGGTGTTCGACCGATTGGAGACTGGTCGATATCGATTACCTTTTCCAAATGCTCGATTCCCGTGATTTCTTTATGCGCACCTGGTTTTATACGTGCCCGATTTAATTTATGAGCAAGTGCTTTATATAGAATTTCATTGATCAACGTGGATTTGCCTGATCCCGAAACTCCTGTCACAGCAACAAACTGCCCTAAAGGAATATCGACTTTCACATTTTTCAAATTGTTTTCTGTAGCACCTTTAATAGTAATCTTTCGTCCATCAGACTTTCGACGCTCAATTGGAAGCGGAATAAATTTCTTGCCGCTTAAATATTGTCCGGTAATGGATGCTGGATTGTTCATTACTTCTTCCGGCGTACCGGCAGCTACTATTTCACCACCATGGACACCCGCCCCTGGTCCAACATCGATCAAATAATCGGCAGCCATCATCGTATCTTCATCATGCTCAACAACAATCAATGTGTTTCCTAAATCACGCATATCCTGCATTGTCGCCACAAGACGGTCATTATCACGCTGATGGAGCCCGATAGATGGCTCATCCAGAATATAAAGGACTCCCGATAAACGTGAACCAATTTGTGTGGCAAGTCGAATCCTTTGCGCTTCTCCACCTGATAATGTACCTGCTGATCGGGAAAGAGTCAGGTAATCCAATCCAACATTGATTAAAAAACTTAGTCTCTCTGTTATTTCACGGATAATGAGCTTGGCGATCTGCATTTCTTTTTCTGTAAGTGTTAAATTGGAGAAAAACCCATACATATCACCAACTGAATGCTGAGTAGCTTCTGCAATATGTAAACCTTCTACTTTCACCGCTAGTGTCTCGGGTCTTAAACGATAGCCTTTACATGAAGGACATGCCTGTTCGGTCATATATTTTTGCATCTGCTCCCGAACATAATCCGAAGTCGAATCACGGAATCGTCGCTCGATATTGCGAACAACACCCTCAAATTGAATCTCTTTGTTATGAACACTGCCATATTCATTTTCATAGTAAAAGTGAATCCTTTCATGACCAGATCCATATAGAATTTTATCCATCTGGCTAGTTGGCAGTTGGGAAACCGGGACATCCATTGCAATTCCATAATGCGTACAAACCGCTTTTAAAAGCTGCGGATAGTACTGTGAGCTTGTGGGTTCCCATGCGGCGATGGCATGTTCCTCCAACGTTCTCTCCCAGTCGGGAATTAACAAGTCCAAGTCAACTTCTTGTTTCGACCCAAGTCCATCACATGAAGGACATGCCCCAAATGGACTATTGAATGAAAACATGCGCGGTTCTAGTTCACCTATTGAAAATCCACATAGCGGACAGGCATGATGTTCGCTAAATAATAACTCCTCATGCTCCATAACATCCACTAATACCTTTCCATCCGCAAGGTTACAAGCGGCTTCAAGAGACTCAAATAAGCGCGATGAAATGCCTTCTTTCAGAACAACACGGTCTATAACAACCTCGATATTGTGTTTTTTGTTTTTATCCAGTTCAATCGAGTCGTCCAGATCCTGCATTTCGCCGTCTACACGTACTCGTACATATCCTTGCTTTTTTAGATCCTCAAGCAGTTTTACATGAGCACCTTTACGTCCGGAAACTACCGGCGCGAGCAATTGCATTTTTGTTCTTTCAGGGTACTCCAATAATCGATCGACCATTTGTTCAATGGTTTGGGATGCAATTTCTATACCATGGTTCGGACAAATGGGCTTGCCGATCCGTGCGAACAATAGACGTAGATAATCGTAAATTTCCGTAACGGTCCCTACTGTAGAACGAGGGTTTTTGCTCGTTGTTTTTTGATCGATTGAAATGGCGGGAGATAACCCTTCAATTGAATCAACATCCGGCTTATCCATCTGACCTAAAAATTGCCGTGCATAGGCGGAAAGGGACTCGACATAGCGGCGCTGCCCTTCTGCGTATATCGTATCGAATGCCAGCGAAGATTTACCCGATCCAGATAAGCCTGTCACCACAACAAGCTTATCGCGCGGGATTGTAACATTAATATTTTTTAAATTATTTGAACGTGCACCTTGCACAACGATTTCAGTATTTTTCAAATCTATTATCCCTCAACCTTCAATTCAAATATTGTATCTCTCAATTCAGCTGCACGTTCAAAATCAAGTGCTTTTGCGGCTTCCTTCATTTCCACCTCAAGCGACGCAACCAGTTTCTCGATTTCGGACTTTGTCATCTTCTTGCCCTTCGTCACTTTCGTAACGTATGTCTCTTCTGCTTCTGCCGCTTGTGTCGCTCGAATTAATTCCGGGATTTTTTTCTGAATTGTCTGCGGTGTAATGCCATGCTCTTTGTTATAAGTTTCTTGGATTGTACGACGGCGTTTTGTTTCATCAATCGCTTTTCTCATCGAATCCGTCATATTATCCGCGTACATGATAACATGTCCGTTGGAATTTCGGGCTGCACGACCAATTGTCTGGATCAATGAACGCTCGGACCGTAAAAATCCTTCTTTATCCGCATCAAGAATAGCGACAAGAGAAACTTCGGGAATATCCAATCCCTCCCGCAGCAAGTTAATCCCTACCAAAACATCATGGGTCCCTTTTCGCAGCTCTCTTATAATCTCGATACGCTCCAGTGTCTTAACTTCTGAATGAAGATACTCTACTTTTATACCCAATTCTTTTAAATAATCCGTTAAATCCTCGGACATTTTTTTTGTCAAGGTTGTTATAAGCACACGCTCTTGTTTTCTAACACGATCGTGGATTTCGTCAATCAAATCATCAATTTGCCCTTCTATCGGTCGAACATCGATGGTTGGATCGAGTAAACCTGTCGGGCGTATGATTTGTTCAACCATTTCCGGTGTGTGTTCGAGTTCGTATGGACCTGGAGTAGCAGAAACATAAATAGCCTGACTAATATGTTCTTCAAACTCTTCAAATCTTAACGGCCTGTTATCCAGTGCAGACGGTAAACGGAATCCGTGTTCAACCAAGACTCCTTTCCTTGCTTGGTCACCGTTGAACATCCCGCGTATTTGCGGTAACGTAACGTGGCTCTCATCAACAACCAATAAAAAGTCTTTCGGGAAATAGTCCAGCAATGTATATGGTGTTGCACCTGCTTCTCTTAATGTTAAATGACGTGAATAGTTTTCTATTCCTGAACAGAATCCCATTTCACGCATCATTTCCAAATCATAGTTTGTCCGCTGTTCCAGACGCTGTGCTTCCAAAAGTTTATCTTCTGACCGTAATTTTTCTAATTGATGCTCAAGCTCCACTTCAATATTTTCAATGGCTTTTACCATTTTTTCTTCACGGGTTACGAAGTGGGATGCAGGGAAGATTGCCACGTGATCACGGTCACCCAAAATCTCGCCTGTTAAAGCATCCACTTCTCGAATTCGGTCAACTTCATCTCCGAAGAATTCTACACGAAGACATTTTTCATCACGGGATGCAGGGAAAATTTCCACGACATCTCCTCTTACACGGAATGTCCCCCTGGTAAAGTTGACATCATTTCTTTCATATTGAATGTCTACTAGTTTTCTTAATAATTGATTTCGTTCCAATTCCGTGCCTGTTCGGACTGATACAACCATCTCCCGGTATTCTTCCGGATTCCCTAAGCCGTAAATACAGGAAACGGAAGCGATGATAATTACATCGTCTCTTTCAAACAAAGCCGATGTAGCGGAGTGTCTCAGTTTATCAATCTCGTCATTAATGCTGGAGTCTTTTTCGATGTATGTATCTGTTTGCGGTACATACGCTTCCGGCTGGAAGTAGTCGTAGTAACTTACAAAGTATTCTACGGCATTGTTGGGGAAAAATTGTTTGAATTCACTATAAAGCTGTCCTGCCAATGTTTTATTATGAGCGATTACTAACGTTGGCTTTTTTACTTCTTTTATAACATTGGAGATTGTAAATGTTTTACCTGTACCTGTTGCTCCGAGCAGCGTCTGGTTACGTTTCCCCTCCTGAACACCTTTAACTAGCTCTTTTATGGCATTCGGCTGATCACCACCCGGTTGGTATGAGGATTGTAAGTCAAAAGTGGCCATTTTTCGTTCGTCCTTCCATCCAAATCTTGTATATTCATTTTAGCATATTCCTTGTAAAATTACGAGAAATATGCGAACGTATATTCTAATTCGTTCAAGTGTAGCTATATAGTATTTATTTTGCCTATAATCATCGTTTTAACCAAACTTTTAGCATTATTTTCTAGTATGGTACAAACGGTACTAAAATAAAACAAACTCCAAAAGCAAGGATTAGCTGCTTTTGGAGTTATGCTCAATCATTTTATAAAGTTATGAATTTCTTTTCGTGATTCTTGATTTCTACGATTTCTCCATCGAATGCAGCTTTATAGATAGCAAAAATATCATCATAAAGCAAAGGCATTGGACTGCGTGCCAGAATTCGTTTTTGCTCTATTGCGTCGGTCGCCAAACTTTCCAAAGCTTCTTCAGCAATATTGAAGCCTTGCAATGTAGACGGGATATTCACATCTTCCACCAATCTCTTCAATTCTGCTACACAGCGATAGGATGCTTGTTCCTGTGAAAGGTTTACAGAACTAAAGCCCATTGCATCATAAATATCCTTCATGCGTTTTTCGCAACTTTGGCGGATATACCCCATTACATATGGAAGCAATACCGCATTGGAATCACCATGAGCTATATGGAATTGACCACCCAATGGGTAGGCCAGTGCATGTACACCTGCAACCCCGGCATTGAAAAACGCCAATCCAGCAAGATAGCTACCGTAGCTCATATCTGTTCGCGCTTGCTTGTCTTCACCGTTTGAAACAGCTGTACGAATTGAATTGCTGATTAGACGAATGGCTTGCAGAGCAAGCGCATCCGTCACTGGACTTGCATTTTTTGATATATATGCTTCTACAGCATGCGTTAATGCATCTACCCCTGTAGCAGCGGTTACTTTTGGCGGCAAGGAAATCGTTAATGCCGGGTCGACAATTGCGACATCTGCTACCAAGTAATCATGTGTAACCACATCTTTCGTTGTTTCAAGAGATAGCACGGATATATTTGTAACCTCCGAGCCTGTTCCGGATGTTGTAGGAATCAGAATGGTCGGAATGCCTTTTTTCGCGACTTTTTTTGTACCTGTCAAATTTAAATACTCTTCAACTTTTCCTTCATGCGAAGCCAAAACACCAGCAAGCTTTGCTAAGTCAAGTGCGCTGCCGCCACCAACACCGATGACCATATCAAATTGATTTTCGCGTGTATAGGCTACTAGTTTTTCCCCAACAGCCAATGGAGGCTCCGGTACAACTTCCGAATAGATTTCTGTTTCATAGCCATCTTCATTAAGCGGATCCGTCACTTTATTCGTAATTCCGATATTCAATAAAAATGGATCTGTAATTACCAGAATTTTTTTTGCATTAAATCTTTTCACTTCATCCAACAGATTAGATAGAGAACCCCATCCTGTATAGCTGATAGGCGGCAATGTAATTTTCTCGGCCATCAAAACTACTCCTTTTTATTGATTCCAGATGACTAATTTTGTTTCGGTCATTTCATGGATCGCGTATTTTAATCCTTCTTTTCCTGTCCCGCTTTCCTTCACACCGCCATATGGCATTTGGTCCACACGGTATGTAGGAACATCATTGATAATCACTCCACCAACATGAAGCTTTTTGGAAGCCTTGAAAGCAGTCTGGATATCATTCGTAAAAATCCCCGCCTGCAAGCCATAGTTGGAATCATTGACTGCATCAATGCCTTCCTCTATTGAGGAAATGCGATTGACAATGACAATAGGTGCAAACACTTCCTGACATGAAACTTTTGAATGCGCTGCTACATTTGTAATAATCGTCGGCAAGAAGACACCATCTTCGATTTCCCCGCCCGTTACTACTTCAGCACCATTTTCGATAGCTTCCTGTACCCAGCTTAGTGCACGTTCTTGTTCGGCACTATGAATCATCGCAGAAACATCTGTTTTTTCATCAAGTGGATCGCCTACAACCAATTTTTTCGTCGCTTCAACAAATTGAGCAATAAAGTCGTCGAATAACTCATCCATTACATACGTGCGCTGCAATGAAATACAAACTTGTCCCTGATTTGAAAAGGCACCAGTTACACATTTCGGTACAATTTGCGTTAAATCTACGCCCCTATCAATAATTAACCCCGAGTTTGAACCAAGTTCCAAAGCTACCTTTTTTAAGCCGGCTTTCTCGCGAATACCAATTCCAACCGCGGGACTTCCAGTGAAAGTAATCATTTTCACCTTATCACTTTCAACCAATGCATCTCCTACAATTCTTCCGCTGCCTGTCACAACATTGAATGCTCCTTTAGGCAAAGCAGTTTGATCGATCAATTCCGCCAAAAATAAAGCAGAAAGCGGAGTTTGAGATGCTGGCTTCAGCACAATTGTATTTCCTGCTGCTATCGCTGGTCCCACTTTATGCGCTACCAAGTTTTGCGGGAAATTAAACGGCGTAATAGCACCAATGACACCCAGTGGTTCTTCGATTGTATAACCGAAACGATTTGCCCCATTCCTCGCCGCATCCATAGGAATAATTTCTCCTGTTAAACGTTTCGCTTCTTCGGCAGCAAATTTATAGGTTTCGATTGTACGATCAATCTCCCCCAATGCAAATTTCATTGGTTTCGATGCTTCCAATGAAATAATTTCCGCTGCTTTCGTACGGTTTTCATGGAAAAGTTGTGCAATATGCTCCAAGATGGATGCTCTTTCATAGGCAGTTAATTTCCCCATCTCTTCTCTTGTTTCATGGGCTATATCAATTACTTGCTCCACTTCACTGCGATCAGCTTGTGGAATATAAGCAATAATGTCCTTTGTATACGGAGAATAAAGCTCCGCTACTTTCTCCGATGTTTTCCATTCTCCATTGACGTAATATTTTTTTTCAAATGTATTAGACTTCGATAAGCTCTCGTTCTTCATGTTCTTTCCCTCCATCTTGAAATTCATGATTTGTTTGATCCTTTGTAAATGTATTATCAACTTCTCCTTTAAAGAAGTTTTTGCCATATATTAATAGGCAAAGTAAAATACCTACGGCAAAGCCCCAAGCAGCGCCTTTGATACACAGAACTGCCCCAATAATTCCCGCAATTCCTAAGTCTGTTTGGCTACGAGCCTCTAAAATTCCTACTTTTACACTTACATAGCCTTGAATTAGCATTGTTAATGCTAAAGCAACACCAAGGATTGGTTCTACTAAACTTACTATCGGCAATAAGAATAATCCAGTATTTGTACCCCAGCGGAACGAACCAATTCCTCCAAAGAATGAATCCATTGCTTTACGGCCTTTTTTAAATCGTTCAACCATTACCACTTGCATTGCCGACCATATAGGACCACACATTGTTACGTCCGGGCCTAAAATACTCATTGCACTGTTTCTGATACCAAAAATTAAATGTGCACGACTCGCACTATATTCAATCTTCTCATCCGGTCGAACAGAACTCCCCTCTTCAACCAGGGCTTTAGTTTGCAATACATCTCCGAATAATACGATATATGCTGCTAATACAGTTGGTAAAGCAGTAATGAACATCATAACAGGTGGGAAACCTAAACCAAATATTGTGTATTCATTCCATAATGTTGCAAAATCTGGCGCAGAGATTCCCCATTCAATCTTCGGCCAAGATGCTTCACCAAATAGTGGGGCAATCACAACAGCTAAAATGATGACTGGAAATATCCCTAATTTCCCTATTGTCGCCCAAAGTACGTTTCGTTTTTGGAACTTCACAAAATGCTTTGAGAATAATAAATAAAATCCAATCCCAACAGCAATTGTAATCGTCCATGGGAAACTTTCAAATCTTCCGCCTACACTGAAAACGGAAATAACCGCTGCAAAACCTGCACCTAGAATAACCCCTGCTTTTAAAGCCGAGGGAATAAGACTAACTACTTTTGATGCTAATCCAGTTGCACCAAGAATCAATGATAATATACCAAGTGTCATCTGAAAGGCTATCAGTGAATGTACCCGCTCCGGTCCCTCCGGAAACTGTGTACAGTAAAGTGTAATTAACGGAATCGCCGGCGTTATCCATCCTGGCACTGCTGGATCTCCTAGTAAATGATGCAAGAGATAGAATAATCCGTTTAATACAATGACTGCTAATGCGACCTCAAATGGCATACCCAATAGATCGACCAAAATTGGAATTGCCGATAAATCGACCGCACACATTAGTAACCCCTGAACGTAATCCGGCCATTCAAAACGATAATGGATAAATGGCAGCCGAACTTTAAAAGGACCTGCTGGGATATGTGGTGATTCTTCACCATACTTCCGATTTTTCCATAACATAAATATTTCTCCTCCCTTTTGCATTTGTAAGCACTTACAAATGCCCCTAAAAAAATAGATTACACCCCATTGCAATTTGTATGAATACGTAACCATTTTAAACTAAAAAAATAGAGTTGCAAAATGGTTACGTATTCATTTTTGTCCTAAAATATAAACAAACTCCCAAAAAGTCTGTTTTATATTTCCCTTGTTGTACTTCTATTAAACACTTTAACAGATTCCGTGATTTTCACGCAACCATTTTTTTTATTTTCAATCAATTCGATCAACTTTTTAATAGCTAGATAACCGAGGTTTTCTTCTGAAATACTGCCGATTGTTGTTAATCTGATTGCTGCATGTTTGCTGATATCTACATTATCTATTCCGATAATACTTAATTTTTCAGGCACTTTGACGCCGATTGAAACTGCATCATCCATCAAGAATAATGCCAATGAATCTGAACCCGCACAAATTGCCGTTGGGCGCGACTTAAAACTCATCAAGTCATTAAATGCCGTTGTTACCTCATTTTTCGAGGTATCTGTATGAATAATATTTTGCTGTGGAATTTTTATATTGTAATCTTCCAGTGCTTTTAAAAATCCATGATATCGGTTATAAAATGTGCTTACAGTTAATGGACCGCTTACCCATGCAATATTGCGATGTCCCAGCTCTATTAAATGCTGCGCTGACAGATAGCCCGCTTTATAATTATCAATTTCAACAAAGTGCCTATTGTTTTTGTGTTTGCGATTATATGTAATAAAAGGAAGATGCATGCTTTCCAATCTTTCAAATATCGGATCATCTATTAATATACAAGATAAAATGATTCCATCAACCTTTTGTTCAATTGCTGTTGCATAAGCTTCAGTAAGCTTGTCATCATTCACAAATTGAACGTTTACGCGATAGCCTTTTGTATTTGCATAATTTACAATTGCTGTTGTCGTATCCACAAAAAAGGGATTATGCAGTGGCCCGGATAGAAGGACAATCGTATTGGTTCTTTTTTGCACGAGAGAACGGGCATTAGCATTGGGTATATAGTTTAATTCCTGAATCGCCTTCATTACCTTGTCCACGGTAGGTTGTTTTACTAACTCGGGTGTATTTAGTACCCTTGAAACTGTAGTTTGAGAAACTCCAGCATATTTTGCAACGTCTTTTGATGATACCAAAGACAACTTCCTCCTTTTTACTTATTAGCGTTATTTTACTATAAAGCGAAGCTTTTTAATATTATATTCCAAATATAAAAAAGTCGCCTTTAGTTCAGCCCCTACTCCGAGCGGATAAGGGTTGCTACCTGTCATGGCGACTTTTTAAATATTTTTTTCATTTACATTACGGACTCTTGCGTCTCTTCCATTTCTTGAGTTTCTTGTAATTCGCTTAGTTCTTTTGTGTACCTATAAAAAGCTTCCTTGTCTTTTTCATCCAATGCATTATCGATGAGATCTTTCAGCTGCTCAATTCTTTGCAATCTCTGCATTCGGTTCAAAAACAAGTCCAAATAAATGTCATTCAATAACTTTTCAGATTCGTTTGCATGTTGATAGTTCCCAACTGCCTTAAGAAAATCTGTGTATGAATAATATTTATCCATCGATATCACCCCGATTCCCTTTTTTCTATTATAAAAAATTGATTGTCAATTTGCAATATTTTCTGAAAAATAGATAGTTTTTTTCATTCTAAAGTGGAAAATTACCCATTTTTAGGATGTCATTCGGATTTCTACTGTTTTCCAAGTAAAAATGGTAATTATATTACTGATTTATTATTTCAATAATTTGTCAATTTTTCCAATTGCATTGGTAAAAAATTCATATTATGATTTTATTAAATTGGTTATATAGCATTATGAAATCATTAAAAGGAGGAGTAATTATGCTTAAAAACATTATTTTAATCGAGTCTTACCGTATTTCTTTTAATACCTATTTAATAATGCCTATTAAAAACGGGGAAAAACTTTACTGTCATGTCTATGATAAAAATGGAGAATTTATTGTTGAACGAAAACCTATTTACATAGTTAGAAAATCCTGTGAAATCCTGGGATATAACTATAACCATGCAAAGAACTTCTCAAAATCCTTCCTTGGAAAGGCAAAGCACAAATTACCTATCATAATTACTCATGATGGAATACCAAATGTATTCTTCCCTCTCTTTTCTCCAACTTCGCCAAACAACATCTGGGTTGGCCTGCATGCCATTACGAACATTCGCCGCCACAAAGAATTTACAGAAATCACCTTGATCGACGGAAAAGAGTTTGTGCTTCCGATTAATTATGCGTCTTTTTGCTCCCAATACGTATGTGCAACAATGCTTCAAAAACACGCTTCCCAACAAAGAATCATCATCCGAAACGAATTAACTCAACCTCCAAAGCCTATACACTCCCAAGAACTTACTGAACTTTTTGAAAAGATTGACCCTATTGGACCTTCTGATCCTGATTCGTTTGATCGGAATTGATACTGGACGCTTTTTTCAAGTACATCTTGAGTAAATCTTCAACATGATTTCTTAATCGTATATTCGAATATCTTCTAACATCCATTATCCGCCGATAATGAAATTGATACTCTGTAAACATTTCGTCCCGCTTACCTTGAACAACTCTTAATTGATGACTTTTTAGATAAGCCTTGGTTTTTCTCAAATCATGTTCAGCCAGTTTTCTTGCTTCATCAATCAAATAGATATATGGACGTTTTAATTTAAACTGCCCAGCTTCTATTTGTGCTTGATCTTTTTCCAAAACGATAAGCAGCATCGGTAAATATATAGCTGATTCTAGATTTGGGACAGCTTCAGTGGGAATATGTGCCATTAAATCCCTCCTAACAATAGAACATCTGTTCTCATTATTATATTACAACAAATTAAAAATAATGCAATTGCGATATGGCGGTAATTAATGGGTAATTAAACAAAAACAGCAGGGTTGTTTCAAGGAGAAAGAAGTATCTATATAAAATAAGGAATTAATTTTGCTATATAACCAATTTTATTTTTCTAAGAAGGTGCATAATGAAGGATATTACAGGGAATAAAAATAAAAGCTGAAGGAGTGCTGTAGGTACAGCCAACTCACAAAATAAATTAAACCTTTTTGGCAATGAACTAAGCTTTGCCAAAAAGGTTTATTTCTTTTATTTATTGACCAATGCGTGAACGAAGATAAGCGTTGATGAAATCATCCAAATCGCCATCCATTACCCCTTGGACATTCCCCGTTTCAAAAGTTGTACGGTGATCTTTTACCATTGAATATGGATGGAAGACATACGAACGAATCTGGGAACCCCAGCCTATCTCTTTTTGTTCTCCGCGAATCGCATCAAGCTCGGCCTGTTGTTTTTCAATTTCAAGTTGGTATAATTTTGCTTTTAGCATATTCATCGCTTTTTCACGGTTTTTAATCTGTGAACGTTCCGCTTGGCAGGATACTACCACGCCAGTCGGGATATGCGTAATACGAACAGCTGAATCTGTTGTATTAATATGCTGACCACCGGCACCTGTTGCACGGTACGTATCGATTTTCAAATCCTCAGTGCGAATATCAATTTCGATTTCATTGTTGAACTCGGGCATGATATCGCATGAAACGAAGGAAGTGTGGCGTCTTCCAGCAGAGTCAAAAGGTGAAATACGAACTAAACGGTGAACCCCTTTTTCGGCTTTCAAGTAGCCATATGCATTATGGCCTTGAATTAACAAAGTGACAGACTTAATCCCCGCTTCATCACCAGGAAGATAATCCATCGTCTCTACTTTAAAGCCGTGCTTTTCAGCCCAGCGCGTATACATACGCAGCAGCATCGAACCCCAGTCTTGCGATTCTGTACCACCTGCACCTGGGTGCAGCTCCAAAATGGCATTGTTTTTGTCGTAAGGCTCACTTAAAAGCATTTGGAGCTCAAAGCCGTCCATTTTGCGTTGGAAGTCCTCCAGCTCGCTGCCTAACTCCTCTTGAAGATCATCATCTGGCTCTTCTTTTAAAAGCTCCAATGTCATCTCCAGATTTTCTTGTGTTGTCACAAGGTCATTAAATTCATTGACAATGGCTTTTAATCCGTTTGCTTCATTAATGACGGTCTGGGCACCGTTTTGGTCATTCCAAAAATCCGGCGTAAGCATCATTTCATCCAGTTCCTGAATACGTGCCTCTTTGTTTTCTAAGTCAAAGAGACCCCCTGAAGTCCGCCAATTTCGAGGCTGTAGTTTCCAATACATTTCTTACTTCCGATAATTCGATCATTTAAAATCCTCCGCACTCTTATTTAAACCGGTGAGAACCGTATCATCTAATCAGGATGAAAAGATGACTACGGTTCAAAGGTTTGTTTCTTCATTTGTAAAGGAAATAATAGCCTCCTAAAAGAAGCATTATTTCGAGGAACTAATCGTGGGGGCTTATTCAGCACCATGACAGTTTTTATATTTTTTGCCGCTGCCGCATGGACATGGATCATTACGGCCAACATTCTCTGCTTTACGAACAGGTTGCTTTTTCTTTGGTGCTGCTTCTTCTTTTGGATTGACAGCTTGTCCTTTTGCAACTTCTTCACGTTCCAGGTTGCTGCGGATTTGGGCTTTCATTGCATATTTCGTTACATCCTCGCGAATGGCAGCGACCATATCCTCGAACATTGCAAAGCCTTCCTGCTCATATTCGCGCAACGGATCGGTTTGTCCATAAGCACGCAGGTGAATCCCTTGACGTAATTGGTCCATCGCATCAATATGGTCAATCCATTTTGTATCGATTGAACGGAGTAAAATGACTTTTTCAAATTCACGCATACGCTCAGGACTTAACATTTCTTCTTTTTCATCGTAGCGTTTTTGAACCTCACCGTAAATAAAGGAAATGATTTCTTCCGGCGATTTTCCTTCAAGGTCACTTGCTTTAACGGCACCCTCTTCCAATAAATTCGCTTGGATGTAATCTTCCAGCGATTTTAGGTTCCAATCTTTTTGATCGCCTTGTGTATGAACAGCGACAATATTTTCGATGGATTCCTGAATCATGGACTCCACAAGTGCACGCATGTTTTCAGTTTCAAGTACATCGCGACGTTCTTTATAAATAACCTCACGTTGCTGGCGCAACACATCGTCGTATTGCAACAAACGTTTACGGGCGTCAAAGTTATTGCCTTCAACACGTTTTTGTGCGGATTCCACCGCTTTTGAGACCATACCCGATTGGATCGGCTGGTTATCATCCATTCCAAGTCTAGTCATCATCGCTTTCATTTTATCCGAACCGAAGCGGCGCATTAGATCGTCTTCTAGCGATAAATAGAATTGCGTTACCCCTGGGTCCCCTTGACGGCCAGAACGACCGCGCAGCTGATTATCAATACGGCGCGACTCGTGTCGCTCTGTACCGATAACAGCCAGTCCACCAAGGTCAAGGACGCCTTCACCAAGCTTAATGTCGGTACCACGGCCGGCCATGTTAGTGGCAATCGTTACAGCACCTTTATTCCCTGCATTGGCGATAATTTCGGCTTCGCGTTCATGATTCTTCGCATTTAATACATTATGCGGAATCTTATGTTTATCTAATAGATTGGAGATAATTTCCGATGTTTCAATCGCAACTGTACCAACTAGAACAGGTTGCCCTTTTTTATGGCGATCAGCTATTTCTGCTGCTACCGCACTATATTTCCCGTTCATTGTAGCGAAGATTAAATCCGGTTTATCATCACGGGCAATTGGCTTATTCGTTGGAATTACCACAACCTGCATGTTGTAGATATTGCGGAACTCTTCTTCTTCCGTCTTTGCAGTACCCGTCATACCAGATAACTTCTCATACATACGGAAATAGTTTTGGAACGTAATCGTCGCCATTGTCATCGATTCGTTTTGGATATCCACCACTTCTTTGGCTTCAATTGCTTGGTGAAGCCCGTCAGAGTAGCGGCGACCTTTCATTAAACGGCCCGTAAAGCCATCAACGATGACGATTTCGCCATCTTGCACAACATAATCCACATCGCGATGCATGGAAACATGAGCTTTTAAGGATTGGTTTATCGCATGCAATAGACGAACATGTGATAAATCGAAAAGATTATCAATCCCAAATGCTTTCTCGGCCTTCCCAATACCGCTTTCCGTTAGGGTAACGCCTTTTGTAGTTTCATCGTAAGTGAAATCTTCTTCGGCTTTCAAGCGGCTTACGAACATATTGGATTGAACGTAAAGCTGCGCTGTTTTCCCCGCCTGTCCAGAAATAATCAATGGCGTACGTGCCTCATCTATCAGGATGGAGTCGACTTCATCGATTACGGCATAATGCAGAGGACGTTGAACACGTTCTTCCTTATACACAACCATGTTATCGCGTAAATAGTCAAAGCCAAGCTCGTTATTCGTACTATATGTAATGTCTGCAGCATAAGCTTCTCGTTTTTCCTCTTTTGTCAGGCTGTTTAAGTTTAGGCCCACTGTCAAACCAAGGAAATTGTACAGCTCACCCATTTGATTTGCATCACGAGTTGCCAGATATTCGTTGACTGTTACAACGTGAACACCTTTGCCTGTAAGCGCGTTTAAATATACAGCCATCGTGGAAGTTAGGGTTTTCCCTTCCCCTGTTTTCATTTCCGCGATATTACCTTCATTTAAAGTGGCAGCCCCCATAATTTGGACGCGGAAAGGATACATCCCAAGTACGCGGCGTGACGCTTCACGACAAACTGCAAATGCTTCAGGCAGCAGTTGATCTATTGTTTCGCCTTTTTGATAGCGTTCTTTAAATTCTGTTGTCTTTTCCTTTAGATCTTCGTCATTTAATTGCTCCATTTGAGAAGCATAGGCTTCTACTTGATCGGCAATCTTCGTTAGTTTCTTAACTTCTTTTTTATTCAAATCAAAAATTTTATTTAAAATGTTTGCCATGGATTTTTTCACTTCCCATATAGTCTCAATTTCCATTTTATCATTTCCTATAGAGTCGGTGCAAATGTACGTACCACATAATCAATGTAAATCTGTTGTGAACCTGAGTGCCTGGCACACACGATTCTCTTAAAATTGCGTTCTGAAATTTTGGGTACTCAAGGGGTGTGTAATTTTTGACTAATGGGTGTTTAATATGCCACAGTTAAATTATTCTAATTGTTAGGAGTGTATAGAAATGGCAATCGAGGTCTATTTAAATTTTAATGGAAATTGTCGCGAAGCTGCGGAATTTTATGCGGATGTATTCAAAACAGAAAAGCCGAATATTATGACATTTGGCGATGCACCAAAAGATCCGAACTTTGAAATCCCGGAAGAAGCAAAGAATTTGGTCATGCATACAAGATTGGATATTCTGGGAAGCCGCGTCATGTTCTCGGATACTTGGCCAGGCTCTCCATTCGTTGAAGGAAACAATATCTCGCTAGCTGTGGTGACTGATGATGAAGAACTCATTCGCTCCAGCTTTGAACGATTAAAGGAAGGCGGCACTGTAAAAATGGAGCTGCAGGAAACGTTCTGGAGCAAGTGCTATGGAGCAGTAAAGGACAAGTTCGGCATTGAATGGCAGGTAAGCTTGGATAGCGGAGAACAATATTAATCCCTTGTTTAATAAAAAGTAAGCCTCTCTTTCACCGGACTCGTTTCGAAAGGAAGGCTTTTTTCGTTTTTATCTTATTATCTTTTAAGTCAAATAACTGGATATTTATACTCTTCGCATCTCAGTTTTTTCCATTCGCAATGGCAGTACCAATGGCGTAAGATAGCATATGCCCTACATAAATTACTGTGATCAGCCAAAATGCGATGAGGGAATGGAAAATAACAAGCGATAAAAACCAGACAATAAAAATTATCACCAACGAACCCATCCAGCTGTAAGAGCGAGCCAAATGATCATTCATCACGAATCTCTCATCATACTGTTTTTTCTTTTTCATCATCCTTCTCGGAAGATAAAAAGCACTCACGATAACTACTGCAAGACCAATCCAAAATAATACTGCCACCAACATGTTATCCATTATTCTTCCCCTCCTCAAAAATAAACACATCTTCAATTTGCATTTCGAACAATTTTGCAATTTTATGAGCCAGAATGAGCGAAGGATTATATCGGCCTTTTTCTAGAGATATAATCGTTTGCCTAGAAACTTCGAGTTTTTCGGCAAGCTCATCCTGGGTTAAATCATGCTGCTGACGTAAATCTTTGATGCGGTTTTGCAAATTCTCACCTCACCCTTAAATGTAAAGCTAGCTTTACGTAAAGGATACTTTACATGCTATAATATGTCAAGGGAATTATGTGTGCCAGGCATGCACATTAGGCCACAAAAAAATTGCTCCGAAAGAATGCAGATTCTTTTGGAGCAATTTTAATTTAAGATATATTGTAAGTAGGATAATTCCGGTCCGTACCCGAGTTCGGGAATGTCTTTTTCGAAGCTATCAATATATTCCCCATTGCCGATTGTCTCGTAAGTGGCGTCGGTTTTGACTTCGACTCGGTACTTTTCCTGTGAGATTTTTATTTCGACATGTTCCTCGTTGCCTTCGTTTTCTCGAACTACGTCTTGAACTGTACTAAATATTTTCGTACTTAGGGCAGAATCCAGAAGAAGGTAACCTTTTAAAATGGGATCCCCCAGTCTCCCTGGCAGCATTTCATTTAAAGCTTTAATATAGGCTTCTTGTTCCCCGTAATCACTTGCCATATAGCTCTCTTTACGCTCTTCAATTTCATCCCACAAGGGTTCATATTCCAATCCTGCTTCAAGAGCTTTTTGCATCATGTATTCATCGAAATCTTTAATGCCTTCCTCTGTTGCGAACAAAATTTCGCTCGTTGCTGCAAAAGCTCCAAGTTGAGCAGCAGTGGATGCCTGTTGCTTAACCGCATACACCTTGGCAATATTGACAATGACGACTGTCAGGACAATGATGACCGTCATGATCCATAATAAATAAATGGCGGCGCTTCCCTTTTCATTGTTAAGATGCTTCAAGGCTCCTTTAGCTCCCCTGGATTCCACTTGCGATAAAGCGACTTTTTCATTCTCTAACTGCCTCATGGGACAAGCACCTTTCCTGTCGCTTTAGAATCAATGGTTATTGATGCTAGATTAGCAATGCTATCTGGAAGAAAGACGAGTGGGTGTTCTGCTTTGATTTCGATTTCAAAAAGATCCGCATTTCCAGGTACATTTTGAATGAAAACCTGATGATTAGACAGAATAGATGAACTGCCTATCGACTTATTAATTACCTCTTCTGTTTCAAGCCAGTCTCCTGACACCGCATACACCTGTGCCCCATCCGATGCAGCAGATTTTAAACTAATCACGGCATAACCGGAAGCAACGACTTGCCAGAGAAGTAGAAAAAGCAAGAAATATAATGGAAGAATTCCTAAAAATTCAATGGAAAGCGACCCTCTTTCTTCTTTCAGCAGCTTTCTTCCTTTCAACAGAATCGCCTCCTTGGCTAAACAATTTTTAGGCACTATTAAACCTATTAGTATGAAGAACTAGTACCTTGGCTTCTCTAATTCTTTTACTCGCTCAGGTGTTGCCAGCATAATCGGTGCAATCATCAGGAGGAAAATCCCGATGAAAAATAAAATAATCGCCACCGGAGCAAATGGACCGGTCTCCGTCGCATTCATGTAAGCCCAAAGAACTCCACCAGCGATAAAGATAATTCCTCCATACATACCCAAAATCTTTACAAACCACGAATCTCCCGGGTTTACAAAAGCATTGGTTACCGCATCATATTTAATAATCAAGAAACCAACCAATACAAGGGTTACAAGCAGCAATAACCAAAAAAAGATAGATGGATACAGTGCCCTAAAAGCAGGAGACATCATATAGAAAGCAATCCCCAAAAGCATGACAAATGTATGTAACGAAAAGTAGCGCTTACTGTTATTTTTATGGAATAACCAGATTGTATAATTGACTAGTGCAAAAACAGTCGCTAAAGCTATATTGATCCCAACCCATAATCCTGCGTTTTCTTCTGGGATAAAGCTGCATAAAAGCCCTATCACCACATGCAAAAACAACGTAATAAATACACGATTATTCTTAAACTCTACAAAATGAGAATCTTTTTTTCTCAACACATCCGCCTCCTTTTAACAAATATGAGTTAAAGCTTATCGCTCCGAAGTTGAATGTACTTGATTTAATTTAAATTGGATATAAAAAATATGGAAAAAGAAGAGTAAATATTTATTCAGGTATAGATCATATTCCTCTTCCAAACAATCCTTTAATCTAAAAATCGAATAGTAAAGCAACCCTATAAAAAAGAAATTAAATATCGTTTCATAAGATTGAATATTGACGATGCCATACTCACTTAACACCATGGATCCAAACAATTTGATAAATAGAAAAACAAAGGAGAAGATAGTAAAAAACTTCCACCACCCAAAGTAGAGCTTCGTTTTTTGAGAAAATTCCTCAAAACGTTGTTTATGCTGTAAAAACCATACCCCTATGTAAGCCCCAAGTGTAATAAAGGATAAGAGAATCATGAATAATAGATTGAACTTCCTAAAATCCATTACTTCCTGATTTGGATTTAATAATTTTTCCATTGGTTTCATCACCATCTTTCATCAGCAATTAATATAGCTGAATTTTTTCGGAATCTTAATGTTAAGTAGATATAGAAAAAGGGGAAGATAAATATATTTATGATACTGCGGATCAGTAAAAATGCGAGCAGGTTATTATCGTACTGCTCTAAAAACAACAGAACAACTAGCCATATCCCCAAATTAATAAATACGATAACCAAGATGTCTCCAATAAGCGCAATATTCTCCCTTTTAATGGCTTTTGCGGATTGATAGAAAATTTCCTGAATGTTATGACCTTCTGAAAAGAATGGAAAAACTAATAACAAAATCAAAGCGATTACTGTTGGGATAAACAACAAATACATCCCGATAAAGGCAATAAAATATAAAACACTCGAAACAACAAGAAGCAATCCAAATTGCTTACAGAAAAATGCGATGCCATCAGCTGGTTTTACGGTTTCATCCTGTCGATCCACGAGCACCATTTTCACAAAGGGTGGGATACATAAAATAAAATTCAAAAAAATTGCGAGACCTGAAAAGTAATGAGGCGCTATTGAATTTTCGGAACCTGATACATAAATCATGCTTAAAAACGTAATCACTGTTACTGGCAAGATAATAAGTATAGACCAAAATGTTATTTGACTCCAATTACGATTATAAATATCAAGTATTTCACGAATCATGGGAGAACCTCTTCTCTTTTCGTTCTAATAAGAGTGGTGATGTAGGCAAATAGCAAACTAACCAAAACTGCAAGCGACATACTTCTCGCAATTCCATTCGGATCAGTAAATATATAGACATGCAACACAAAATGAGAGAAGAGTATGCTGATGAAGGACATGAAAATAGCTCCTAAATAAGCAGCAGTATAAGGAGTTTCAGTGTTCAATCTAGAGGCAAAAAAGCCCAAGCTTCCATATGTTATGATGGTTTGAATAAAAAGAAAAAGTCCATAATTGCCCAATTGAAAAAAGCCCACTAAAAAGGAAACGATGATTGTCACCAAAAAAGAAGCCCCTACAGCTTGAAAAAACTTAATTGTGTTAAACATTTTTTATACACCTACATTTCTTGTCAATCTTATGTTCTAAGGAGGTATTGTTAAGATAAAGCCAATAGTCAAACAAACGGCTTGAGTATTGCGATTTTCTTATCCACTGCAAGACCTATCTTCAATCAGTGGGATTTCTTTTCGCTGATTGAAGATAAATTATGACAGTGTGTTCATTTATCCCCTAACTAACTAAAAGTCAGGAGTGTATCGGAAATACAATAGTTATCCAAAGCCAAAAAGCTTTTTAGCACCATTTGCCAATCCTTTTATTCCATCGCCTACTTTGCGATATCCTGCACTCAATTTATCGCTGACCCACTGTTTCGCTCTTCGCCCTGGTTCTGTCCCATTGATCAGGTAGGTCGAGACTAAGCCAGCACCCAGGCCGACAACCGCCCCCACAGCTGTTCCTACACCAGGAAATGCTGATCCTGCAACTGCTCCACCTACAGCACTGGAAAGTACGCTTGATAGAGCTGTAGTCCCAGCACCTATTGCAACATCAACTGTTAAATCAGCGGCGAAGTTGGATGATAGTATGCCTGTACTCTTTTTTTCGCCCCAACCATAATCGTAAACACTATTAAAGGCTGATGCGATTATATTCACAGGTCCATTCAGTTTCATCATGTTGGACGGAGCATAAAATTTCTTCGAAAAGACATTAAAACTTTCGTTCAATCCTGTTTTAACACTGCTCCACGTTGTTTTGAAAAAGCTTGATGGCGTACTCCAATTAGTTAAATTCTTGCTTTGGAAAAAACTATCAATCTTATGTGGCCGTGGATTCGCTCCACCAACCGGCATATACGCTTGCCGATTGCCCAAGTCATATTTTTTGAAGCTATTATAGAAATAATCCAGTACCGGATTTTGCACTGCCCGATTACTAACTACCTTATAATTTCCTGATGCCAATTCAGTAAATCTATAACCTGCATAGGTTGCCGTAAGACCTTCAACAAAACTTTTACCAAAGGATGTAATGAAGCGATTTCCGTCTTGTAAAGCCCCCATTATTACCCCAAGTGGTCCTCTTGTTGTATCAGTGGTTGGAACCATCGTATTTAACAATGAAGGGTTGTCACTACTAGAACCACCCTCCCCCGAATCACCAGTGCCTCCTGTATCACCCGATGTCGGACCTTCTCCTCTGGTTGGTGCATCTCCACCTGTTGGACCATCTCCACCTTGACTCGGATCTCCTCCAGTTGGGGCATTCCCGCCAGTCGGGCCATCCCCACCTTGGCCAGATTCTCCTCCAATTGGGGCATTTCCACCAGTTGGACCATTGCCACCTTGAGTCGGATCCCCTCCTGTAATCGAATCACCAGAAGTAGAACCATCTCCTCCATTCAATGCGTCGCCACCAGTGGCACCTTCACCACCATTAGCAGGATCTCCACCTGTGATTGAATCTCCTGACGAGCTTCCGTCACCACCGTTAATCGCATTCCCTCCGGTTGGGCCAGTGCCGTCACCATTTGCGTTTCCACCATTTACCGCCTGCCCGCCGGAAGGACCTTGCCCTCCTGTTATGGCATCGCCCGCTGTAATCGGGTTATTAATTGGTAAGGAGCCTGCAATGTTGGGAATGATCCATTGACCATTGCTGCCTTGATAGGATGGGATTAGTGGCTGGCCTGAAACCGCTGCATTCCCGCCTTGCAAAAATGGTCCTCCTTGATAGGCACTTCCTCCATTCACTGGATCCCCTGGAGCAATCACTTCTCCCGGCATGATGAATTGCCCACCTGTAATCGCCTGTCCTGGCGTGATTGCCTGCCCTGGTGTGATTGCATTCCCTGGTGTTATGAAAAAGGCCATACTTATGGAAGGCATTGCAGACCAGAACAGGACAAAGGCAATCATAAAGATTGCAGAGATTCTGCGAAAGTTGCTTCCTTTCACACTTTCACCTCACTTTCCTTTTTAAGGTGTGTTGCTTGTATTCTGAAGATATTTTTCCTCTAATGCTTTAATGGCTTGGGCATGATTCATCTCATTCATCGCTTTTAACTCATCTCTTAACTTGTCATACTCATCTTCTATCCAAGCATGATAGTCCTTGTTTTTTTGCTGTAGATAGTCATGTGATTCACGGGACATCTTCTCTCGTTCTTGTAATAGATAAGTCAAGGTAAACCCAATTGCTTGCCTTTCATCAACCCATTTACCAAATTCATGGGTATGATAGCTGAATATATCAAGTGCATTATCTGTTTTGTAGAAATCAATCCAGCCTTCTTCGGACGTTTTCCACTGTTTCCACTTCTCCGCTATCTTGCTCGCTTCATTCAGTTGCTCTTGAAGACCTTGAGCATCGGTAACATTTTGATATGTTCCCTCTGTTGCGCCAGCAATCTCCTGCAGTTGTTTTTGGCCTTCTTGGTCCACATTAAAGCCAATGACATTGACGAGCGGCGTAATATCAGAATCATAAAGAGACTTTGCCGTTCCAACCGGGTCATCGTCACAAGTTGATATCCCGTCACTTACTAAGTACACAATATTAGTATTCGTATCGCCCTTAAACGAAGCTAAATCCTTCTGGGCCTCTTTTAAAGCTAATCCAATAGGCGTCCAGCCAGCTGGCGTCACCTTTGAGAGGGATTGCTCAAAATTTGTCGCATTATACGTACTTAGCGGATAAACCAATTCACTGCTACTGCATGACAGTGCTCTATCTTCATTCTTACCGGAACCTTTGTGTCCGTAAATTCGCAAACCGACATTTGCCTCTTCCGGTAAACCTTTCACGAATTCCGTAATTGCATTTTTAGCAGCATCCATGCGTGTTACGCTGCCTTCGCTATTCGCCATACTCCCCGAAGCATCCAGGATTACCATGACATTCAAGTTTTCCTTAAATTGATAGCGCGGATCATCAATCTCTGGACTGCCAATCGCTTGAAATTTGAGTTGCTCGATTAAATCTCCTGGCCCCTCGTAGTCCTGTTGAAATACAGACAATAGCGCTTCATAATAACGATCCAATTCTTCATTTGTTGGATTGTTTGCAATATCTGGAAGATTTTTTGTTAATTCGTCCGTTAACAATTTCCCTTCATCTTCGAGTCTATTAATATATTCCGTATAACCGGAAGGCAACTTTTCGAGTTCCTCTAAAGTTGTTGGAAGGGGAGGTCCCACAATTGCATCCTCATTTGTTTCTTCATTTTCATTTGCTTCATTATCTTCAGGTTTTTCGCTAACTGGTGATTGTTCGTTTATAGTCGAAACATCACTCTGTTCTTTTGCATCGACCTCGTCGGTTGCTTCCTTTGCTTTCTCATTACTACATGCAGCAACAAGCAACATCAATACTAAGATCATTAGTAAACCATAAAGTCTTTGCAATCGCCTCAACTCCTACTATTCAAAAGCACTAAAATCTTATAAGTTGTGCTACTTTTTTATTAAGATATTTTCTAGTTGTTTTACAGCATTTTTGTAGTCTTTTCATTCGTTGCTTTTAAATCGTCCCGAAAACATCGTACTACTCTTCATTCCAATCAGGACGATTTTGTAAATGCCTAGCCTACCATTCCACTAATCTTTTGAATGATATTTCCGATTAAATCTGAGATGGAACCAGATTGACCACTAACAGCCGTTGAGATAATCCCTAATACTAAAATCAATAACGCAGCCAACCCTAACCATTCTAATGATTGTGCACCTTTTTCATTTTTCACTGGCGCCATAAAATTAACTACTAAACTTTGCATATATTTTTTCATGTTTTTTTCTCTCCTTTTATTTTAATAAATCGAAAATCCCGCTATTTTGGTTAAACATATTAATGATCATCAACCCGCCAATCAAGATGAGGGATGAAGGCAGAATCAGAAAGGTTGTAACCAGCGTCACTTTTGGCGAGGCTTTTGCGGCTTTTTCCTTAATCATTTCTTTCTTCAGCTTTCTCATTTCCTCGGCTTGCTGTTTAAAAGAGGCGGCAATCGGGACACCCAATCGCTCCCCTTGAATTAAAGACTTGATTAAAATCTGAAACTCTTTTGATTCATTCCGTTCAAGCAATAATCGGTAAGCTTCCACTCTCGGGACACCGACACTAATTTCTTGAAGAAATCGCTCGAACTCTTCTTTAATGGGCCCTATAAAATACGGCACTATATCCCGCAATGCTTGCGTCAACCCAACACCTGCCTGCAACGTCACACTCATCGTGTCGAGAAAATCGGGTAATTGGTACGATATTTCTGCTTGGCGTGCCTTCGCTTTCGATCGGATCCAAAGAATGGCACTTGCAAATCCGGCGATGGGCAACAGAATGACCATAAACTGCGAAAATGGAAATCTAAGCAACAGCATGATGCCACCCATTAATACACCAATGATGAGCAGGAAAATCTTCAGACCCTGGAATCTTTCAACCGTGATGCCGTATGGGTATCCCGCCTGGATAATCCACTTTTTCACATCCGCATTTTCACTAAAGAAATTTATTCGCTGACCCAGATCTGAAAAATCGTCTGCAAAATGAAGCATTTTCTTTAAGAATTTTTCCTTGCGACTTTCTTTCTTTTGAAAGCCGTCGTATACATACAAAGTGTCGGATACAGTCGTCTTTAGTTCACGGTGCTTTGTTAGATAGACATAGAATGCTCGAAGCGATACGCCAATGAAGAAGACAGTAAGTATGATGGTGATTGCGATAATTCCATCCATTTTGTCACACCCTAATATTTGTAATCTTATTGATGATGAAGAACGTAGCAACAGTTCCTGCAACAAATATTGCAAATAAGATCATCCCAATCCCTGAAAACAGGGCATCGAGGAATCCGTCTACTACATTGTTCATCATCAGGACAAGAAAGATTGGAATGATGGGAACAATGTACGCGATATACTTATGTTCGGCTGTCATCGTTTTAATCTCTTGTTTAAGGAGCTTTCGTTCATCAAGTGTTTGACTCATTTCATCCAGCACGGCATATAAATTTCCGCCTGCCCGCTTTTGAATGAGCAAGGTTGCCGTAAACAGATGGAACTCTTTATTGTCAATACGCTTTTCCAATGTGCGAATGGCGCTCCCGAAATCAATGCCTAATGATAATTCATGAGCCAAGTTTTTAAACTCACTTTTTGCCGGTTCCGCCATCTCCTTTGCGACCAGTTGAATCCCTTGATTTAACGTCATCCCCGATCGTGTGGAATTGGCCAGCAGTCGGCAAATATCAGGCAATTGATCGACCAAGATTTGTCTTCTTCGGTCTTTCCGGATTTTAAACAGCATTCTTCTTCCTGCCTCAAGCAATAAAAGAGACAGAACTAAGGCAATCAAAAGCGGAACACTGAAAAAGTTTACGAGAACAAACAAGATCCCCATGTAAGAAACGAATAGCGCTCCATAAAATTCAGATGGCGTAAATGGAATATTGGCATCCTGCAACTTGGCTTCCATTTCCTTTGCCGTTTCGGTTTGGTCGAATTTCGACCCCCATAGAACGATGACACTTTTTCGTTTTTCCCCTTCACGGTAGAATTGGTGTGTCTTCTTTCTCCATTCCTTCTTTTCTTTTCGATAGCCTAATAGATTATAAAATCCAATGATGAGCAACAGGACTGCTCCTCCTGCTATTACAGCAGCGGTCATACAATCACCTCCTGATGCTGGGGTCTAAAGATGGATTCCGAAATTTCAATGCCGAACATTCGAATGCGTTCCAGACATTTAGGCTTCCTGCCCGTTGGAGTAAAATACCCAATAACATCTCCATCCTCTGACATCCCAATCCGCTTGAAAGTGAAGATCTCAACGATTTCCGAAGAGCCGTCCTCATGTTTTTGCACTTCCGAAATGGACACGATTTTACGTGTACCATCTGTTAACCTTGTTGCTTGGATAATAATGTCCAATGCCCCGACGATAAACTCACGGATAATGGAAGATGGAAGGTCCATCCCCGCCATTACGACCATGGATTCAACACGTCGCAACGCATCATCCGGCGTATTGGCATGGACGGTAGTAATCGATCCTTCGTGACCCGTGTTCATCGCTTGAAGCATATCGAATGCTTCTCCACTACGAACCTCCCCGACGATAATTCGATCAGGACGCATCCGAAGCGCATTTCGTACGAGATTACGGATGGTGATTTCACCTTTTCCCTCCACGTTGGCGGGACGAGCCTCCATCCCTACAACGTTGGAACGATTCAGGCGAAGCTCCGCCGAGTCTTCTATGGTAATTACTCGTTCAAAATGTGGAATCGAGCTTGCCGCAACATTCAGCAATGTCGTTTTCCCGGAACCCGTACCTCCTGAAATAAGCATGTTCATCTTTGCCCTTACAACACAGTCAATGAAAAAGGCCATGTTGTCATCAAGTGAACTAAACTCGAGCAAGTCATCCATTTGGAATGGCTCTGCTCGGAACTTTCGGATGGAAACAAGCGTCCCATTTAGAGACACCGGCGGAATAACTGCATTTACACGGCTTCCATCAGGTAAGCGGGCATCTACCATCGGTGAGCTTTCATCAATCCGACGACCAAGTGGTGCTACAATTCGGTCAACGATATGGCGAACATGTTCATCATCACGGAAAGTAATATTGACTTGTTCAAGTTTCCCTTTTCGTTCCACATGCACTTCGCTATAGCCGTTGATCAGAATCTCTGTAATTGTTGGGTCATTGATCAAAGGCTCAAGCGGCCCTAATCCAACCGACTCATCCAAAATTCGAGTAACAAGGAGCTCCTTATCGTGGCGGGAAATAACTACCCGTTCCTCCGACATAAACTGCGACACATACTGCTCGATTTTCAGCCGCATTTCACCTTGCGAAAGCTGTGTCAATGCCTCCAGATTGGTATCGCGGAGCAAGCGCGTTTTATAATGTTCTACTAGTTCATCTACAAGATGGTTATCGTATTGATAGGAAACAGTCTTCTTTTGTGAAGCCAATTCTTTTCTTCTTTCAAAAATGGAAGCCATCACGATACCCCCTTATGATTTCAAAATTTCCCGAGAAAACTTCCGAATGTCTTTAGCAAAAGGAATAAGCTTCCTTTCCTTTACAACCTTTCGAACCGGCTCCCCCTTGTTGACAAAAGGCTGCAATCCTTTAATGTCCTTTCGAAGAGTCGCCGCAATCGGGTACCGCAGTACATTTTTCAAATCCTTTTCCTGAACTTCATTTTCCTTGGCAATATGGTTTAGGATTACTTCCATTTTCCCGACTAAATTCATGCCGATACGTGCGGCCAATTCTTCATAATGCTTCAAAACACGTAATGCCGGCGTATCCGGTGTCAGTACATAGAAGATTTTATCTGACTCCTCCATCGCAGTGATGACCGAGCCATTCAATGTAGATGGCAAATCAATGATCACATAATCAAAGGCACGCCGAGAGGTTCTTAGTAACTTCGCGACAAATTCTTCTCCTAAAGTTTCCGCCACTTCCGCATCAATCGGGCTCACTAAAATCTCGAGCTTGGAATGCTGCTCCGTTTTAGACACATTACGGATATGGCTTTCATTCAGTTCCTCAATTACTGGTAAAAGATCGGCCACGGAGCGGTTTGATTCAATCGAAAACATTGATTCAACGCCACCATATTGGCCATTCAAATCAATCAAAATGACTTCAGCTGTAGACTCAAGCTTCAGTGTCTGCGCGAGAACGGAAGAAATGACTGATTTTCCGCTGCCACCTTTTCCACTATAGAAAGAGTAAATTTGCCCTCTTCCTCGACCAAAAGAAATGGAGGATCCCGTTTCTCTTGAGTTTTTCGTAATGGAATAATTTTTTACCGTTGTTGGGAATCGACTTGTAAAGAGCGAGGTTTCCTCTGGAAATACAAAGAACTCATCCACTCCTGCACGCATCATATTCCGCAGCAATACAAAGTCTGTTCGATCAGCAATGAAAATGATTAGAACGGAGCTATTGATTTGCTTCATCGATTGAACAAGGTCAATGGCTACATCCGTTTCAGGCTGTGTCATCAAGACAATATCCCTTGTTTCACGATTCATTTCTCGTATCGCGTCGGTTGTAGTGGCAGTGAGCACATTCTCTCCCGTGTTTTCCGCAATCGTTTGAAGCTGCTGACGAAGCAAGCTATCGTCACTAATAATTAATAAATTTAACTTGTTCTCCATACTTGACTCCCCCTCCCCTACGAATTTCCTTCTGAAGATTCAGCTTTCGTTTTTGGGGCTTGCGGTTCTTCAGTATTCGTCTTTGCAGCAGGATCTTTTTTCGTGTTTGTCTCGCCTTCTGGTTTTGTTTCAGTCGATTTTGCTTTAGTCGTTTCTGCAGGAACTTCTTCTTTTGGCTCCTCTGTTGTCTTCTGAGAAACCTCATCCTCCTGCCCAACATTGGCCTTTAGCACACGTATGTATTCTGCATAGTTTTGCATATGGATCAATTTCGTTGCATCCTCGGAAGAAACTTCAACCCCAATCCCGGCGAATTTCTCACCTGTCCCTGATGCAAATGCTACAGCCACATCTTTCATGAATAGCTCAGTACTCTTCTTTCCTTCTTCTTCAATCGATACGACGATGTCCACTCGATCCAGTGCCGCGATTTCCTGGTCAAACTGAATCTTATCTGTTCGGTATAGCGCGACAAGTCGATTATTTTCATCTTGAAGGTTGGAATAACTCTTCAGCATATTTTGCGTAATGATATCCCCTTCCTTTAAAGGAACCACCGATACTTGACCGACAATGTCACTTTTATCTGTAATATGCGATGCTGTCAGGAATTTTTGAGGAATTTCCATTTTGGTTAGTTGACTCGATTGTAGTAATGTACGAGCAGGGATATCTCCATTGGAAACATAAACTTCTACCATCCCTCCAAGCTCTGCATTTAGTTGTTTGACCTTTTCCAATACTAAGTAGCCTGCGACGGCCGCTAAAATAAACGCGAGTAAAAGAAAAATGGCCGCACGTCGTTTTGCCTCTAACACAAGTTCCCCTACCTTCTAATTCACAATTTTTAGTTAAACTTGGCAATTTTTAATGTTTGGTTTGTTAAATGCCATGGTGTACGTATGTAGCTAAAAAAGTATTTCTACTTTCCTAGTGGCGAATGAAACGCCTTTTTACAGTTTTTAGTATAGATAAGTAAAAAAAGTTGTCAAAGGTGGGCGAAATTTCATAGTTGGATTTATAGATAATTGGGCATGAGTAGATAGTTTTGTTATTCAACTTTTATATTTAAATTTTTCCAAGGATATTGTTGGATTTTGTCGAATGAATTGGAAAATGAGGTCAGATGACATATTCTATCGAAGGAAACTATGAAAAAAGTACGATTTTCCATATTTTTTTAGATTTTTGGGTAGTTCGAATTGAAGATATTTGACTTTAAAATACTTGGGATTGAGAGGTATTAAGGGTGGAAGGAAAAAGAGTGAAGAACTATAAAGGTATAATATAGGACGTTTTGAAGGAGATTTGGTTCTCAATTCTGCTATTTATTAATAAAATTCAAAGCGCACAAACTGGTGATCTAACAGCATTTGTGCGCTTTCTTCCTTTTGGAAAATTTCTATTTGATTGAAATGCTTACCGGGTATTCAGCAATTGTCTCCCAAGTATCACCGTTCATGACGATGAGAGTAAGCTCAATGTTTTCATTGAATGTAGGGAAGTCATAGCCTTCATATTCCGAAATCTCCAGGCTTGTGTTTGCCGTTTTCCCTGCTGCAACTGTTTCTGAATAAGCAATCAACGTTTCATCTACCATGACATTGTCTGTAGAAAGTTCTCGTGATTGCACCTCAATCGAATTACCCAGTTTATTGACAACTTGGAACTTGATGGATGCAGTTTGACCAAAAATCTCGTCCTCTTGTGTCGTAGTACCTTGGTACGTAATCGTTACATTTGCATCATCTACAACCACTTCCGATACTTCCTCTTCTGCAGGTGCGGCTTCTTCCCCGCCTTCTGTTTCAGTTCCAGTTTCGTTTTCAGTTGCAGGATCACCGGTTGCTTGCTCCTCGTTCGTTTCTACTGTAGAGTCAACAGCCGTTTCATCATTTCCTCCACAAGCAGCCAGCAACATTGCCCCGATCACTGTTATAAATAGCAGAAAATTTCTCATTGTATATGCACTCCTTTATTAGCTAAATGAACTTCTCTTCTTATCCTGATAAGCTGATAACAATAAAATCACAGCTGTGATAATGTGCATCGCCATCCCTAAAAAAGGAATCCAGGCAACCAAATTTGTCACAATCCCCACAATACTCCCTACTCTGCTTTTGCCTTCTCTTTTACAAACAATTAACGTGGCAATATGAATAATCAACATAACCAGCAAGGGAAAATAAGCTAGGGCAATGATGATTGTTCCCCCAATTAATGGGATTCCCAACAAAGCTTCCAATCCCCCAGAAACCCATTTTAATGTGACGGCCATCTCAATCCTCCTTTTTTAATGCCTTGCCATGCACAGACGATTACGAATTTTGTAATGGCTACCCGATTTTCATTAGCTATTAGATAAAATACAACTGGTTTTAGTATGGACGATTAAAATCAAACCATGTAAAATCATCCCCAAAAGTCCGCTCCAAACAAAAAAAGACCCTTGCACTAAGCAAGGGCCCGATAATATTTAATTTTTAAATTTGAGTGTTAATTCGTTTCAATTAACCCGTATTTTCCGTCACGTCGTTTATAGACGATGTTCGTTGCATCTGATTCTGAATCCGTATAGACGAAGAAATCATGTCCAAGTAGATTCATCTGCAAGATAGCTTCTTCCTGATCCATTGGCTTTAGGTCGAATTGCTTCGTACGTACAACCGTGAACTCCTCGTCCTCTAATGTGGTAGTAGCCGCAGACCCGTTCATCGCTTCTTGTGCAAAGTAGATGCCTGTACTTTCACGGAATTTACGATTGACTTTCGTTTTGTGCTTGCGAATTTGGCGCTCTAGTTTATCGACAATAAGATCAATCGCTGCATACATATCATCATGACGCTCTTCTGCGCGAAGTGTGAGGTTCTTCAAAGGAATGGTTACTTCGACTTTCGTTTGTTTGCCATTGTAAACTTTTAAATTCACGTTTGCGTTAGCATCTACGCCCTCGCTGAAATAACGTTCGATTTTCTCGATCTTGTTTTCAACGTACTCGCGTATCGCTGGAGTTACCTCAATGTTTTCACCACGAATGTTAAAGTTAATCATGTAAACTCCTCCTTTATTACACCTATGTAAATATATATTCGCCATAGGTTCAAAAAATCCTACCACTACTAGAGAATCTTTTTCATCTTTCGACAATTCCATTCACATATTCTTAACAAATAATTTAGAAAAAATTCATCTAACGCGATTGGTTCGGTTAACGGAAATTGTTTACATACAAATTCTTTATGCCATTATATAGGTAAGAACTTACTCAAACTTTGAAAAATTCTAAGCATATGAAACAAAATATGTCGAAAAATTTTTTCTATCGATATGGTTTAGACTGCATTACTTCCTTTTTCCGGCGAAGTTTCATCTCTTTAATAATGAGTTCATCCAGATTCTTTTGAGCTTGAAAAAGGATGCCATATTGATCGCCTCGGCCAAAGGGCTTCCGCCAAACAATTTCCCCAACCGCCTGAATCGTCGTCACATCCAAAACAAATTGCAACTCGATTTGGAGTGCAGCCTTATTTAGGTATTCCCCCAATTTCACCTCCGAAAACATCTTCATCCCCCGAGGACTAATATCTAATATCTGACACGGACAACTATCCAGCGCTGGCAAAGGTTGTCCATTCACCAACAAACGAAAACTCGCCTCGATCGGCTCATTAAAAACAAACCGAAACCCTTCTTATCTTTTAAACTGCATAGGTGTTTCCTCCTAAAAAATTTCCTATTTCCAAGGTAACTAAAGTAGAATCTTCTGTCTATATGACTTTTTACTGTAATTTATTCTGGAATTCTAGGCATAGTGAGATGTAAGCTTTTTATTTAAAAGTATATCTAAATTACTAAATATTAAATTTTTGGCATAAGGAAAGCCTTACACCAAAGTTGATAGATGATGTAAGGCTAGTTTTAATTAAACTTGTTGAGCGTTGCTAAATTGCTGCTGACGTGTAATTTGGATAACTTGCTTCCATGTATCACGGAATTCTGTTGTTAAGCCGATTACTTCTTCGATAATGGCTGTGTCGTTTTTAACGTTAGCTTCGATCAGGCGACGGTTCATGTAGTCGTATAAGGGAAGCATTTGCTTGGATATCTCAATATCCATATTTAAAGTGGACATGAGTTCAGCTATGATAGCTTGAGACTTTAAAATATTTGTATTTTTTTCTTCAATATTTTTATCTGCTATTGCATTTTTTGCCTTTGTTAAGAACTTAAGGCAACCATTGTAGAGCATTAATGTTAATTCACCAGGCGATGCAGTTGTGACACTATTTTGTTTATATGCATTTAATGCAGAATTAGGTGCTGCCAATTTGGGACACTCCTTTAAAGGGATACATACTTTTTTATAATACTATCATTGAACGAATAAGATTGAATATTTGTTGTAAAATATGGCCAAAATCTTACTTTTTCTTATCGTAATACATGCCATCCATTACCTGAACGGAAGAATAAGGATTCATATATTGTCTTTCATTTTTCTTTGAGTTTTGTAAGTCCTTCATATCCTGTTTGACAAGGTTCATAACGTGATCTAGTCGTTCCCGGATATTCTTGTCCAACTGTGCTAAAGTGTTGTGAACTTTATTATTCGCATCTATCACAAAACCTTCACGACTTAACTTCTCAATCAGAGTTCCACGCTCATCCAACATCGCATTAATTTCATCAATATAGATGGAGCGGTCTTCCCCATTTGGTATTTTGGTAAGATGCTTTAATAGTTTAGCGGAAATTTGTAATAACTGTTGTAAATTTTCCATTAATCTAACTCCATTTTAGTATCCCGTTTGGAAAATACTTGACTGACTGTTTGCTTTGTTGATTGCCGTTTCCATAGCAGTGAATTGCTTCCAGTATCGTGATTCGATATTTTCAAGCTTATCTACCCACGCGTCGATTCGTGTTTTCATTTCGTCCAAACGTTTCCCGATTGTATAAGATTGATTAGTGGACGAAGCTTTCCCAGCTTTTTTCTCAATTTCGCCAGTAAAACCTTTTAGCTCATCACGTAATCGTTGTGCGATACCACGTGTATCTTCAGTAACGCCCTTGGAAGCATCTTTTGCAGTACCAGTCTTTGTAAAGATAGAAGCAACTTGATCTGCATTTTTTTCAATGGCAGTTCGAAGCTTATCTTCATTAATAACTAATTTCCCACCATCCGAAGTAGTGGATGAAGTTGTAATGCCAATTTCAGCCAATGAATTAATTGTATCATCACCTAAACCACCAACAGCATCTGTAAAAGTTCTACGCATAGCGTACAGACCATTTGTTAAAATCGAATCATTTCGTAAAAGACCAGTTTGCGCCTTTTTCTCCCACTTTTCAATTTCATCTTCAGACATCTCTTCTTTTTGCTCATCAGTTAATGGTGGATAATTTCGGTTGTAGGTTTCTTTTAATTTACCGTTAATCGTTGTTACTAATCCGTTGTATGTTTCAACGAATTTTTTGATTTTGTCGACCATGTTGTCTACATCGGTTGAAGAAGTCAAAGTCACCGGACTATCTTGTGTTGAACTATTAGCTTCAACATAACTATCAACCCCAGACATAAAATCCTTATAATCTTGTTCAGTGCTGGCATAATTTTTTAGTCCAGAAGGTACTGGTACACCTTTATTTAGATTATAAGCCTCACTGAATGAAGTAAATGCTTCCTCTTTATTTAGTACTGCTTCTGAATAGGCTAAATCTTTTCCAAAAACATCTAGGATTTGCTGTGAAGTATTTGTCCCTTTAGTATCCTCTAGACCTTGAAGATACCCATTATTTGTATTGGAAGGTGATTCGGTACCATCAGATCCCTTAGTTATTAAAACACTTCTCAAAGATTTGATATCTGCATCAGTAAATATTACAGGATTTGAATTTTTAAGAGTTTCTAATTGTGTATCAATTTCTGCTACCGTAAATGAACTGGATATACTTAGATTAAAAATAGCATCTAACTTTTCGGGTCCATTACTTCCCATATTTAATAAGTAATTTTTAAGGACCAATCCATCGTCACTAGTAGTACCAATAATATTATTAATTGAACCTTCTAAGCTAAGATTACCTAAATTTGCAAAAGCTGCATCTAGTTCAGCTTTTGCAGTTTCTGTATTCTTGTGTGCAAAATCATACTGATCCTTTGTTGACTGTAAAATATCGGCATTGGTTGCTGTTTTATTAAACGTTGAATTCAAAGTTACATCGTAACCATTAATCGAGAACGTATTTGAAGATCTTTCAGTTGCAATTCCGTTAATTGTAAAAATCGCGTTTGAACCGCCATTAGCTATATTTTTATTATCTGACAGTCCAAACAATGAAAATAATTCAGTACCTGCAGCAACTGCTGTTCCAGATGTACTTCCTGTCTCCGATTCAACAATTACCTCTGCAGCACCCTCTTGTTTCAAACTACCTGTATTTTGTGCAGAGATCGATAATTTACCACTTTCAAAAACTGCTGTAACTCCAATACCACTAGCATTAATTTTATTGACTACATTTTCAACAGTATCTGTCGCTTTTATTTCGATTGATGCTGCAGTTGTAGCTAATTCACCATTTTTTTGAATAGCATTAAGTTTTATTGTTCGATCAGTAAAGGTAGAATCAGGATTACTACTAGACAACAATTCCTGCATGGTAGTTTTACTTGTAGCATTAATTGTCGTTCCAATAGAACGGGCAGAAGTTGCTAATTGACTTACACCTTCAATTGAAAGAGATCCTATAGCAGCAGATGTTGCAGTTGCTGTAACTAATGAAGAATTTGTTGAAGATACTGTTTTTTTATAAAAATTACTAGATAATCTATAGTTATCAAATAGGTAATCATCAAAGGAACTTAAGGCTGTATTAATTTCACGATAAGCATCTCGTTCCCATTCGTATTTTGTTTGTTGTTGATAAAGCTTAGTTAATGGGGCTTTTTCGGCCGACATTAACTTTTCTACAATTGAGTCAATGTCCATTCCTGACGCTAATCCACCTACACGAGTTACCATATTGCATCCTCCTAATTAAATCTTTTCGTCTACAATCATTCCAACCATTTTTTGCATTTCATAAAATGCATCTAAGAGTTTTTTGGGCGGAATTTCTTTTACGACCTCATCTGTATCTTTATTCACCACTTGTACAAAATATCGGTCTAACCCCTCATGATAAACAAACTTTGATGAATTATGGTTCGATTCCATAAATTCATTCAAAGAATCTACTGCTTGTTTTAACTTTTCTTCATTAATATCATTTTTTTCAATAGTTGTAAGCTGTTCATTTATCATTGTTTTAGAATTTGAGCTACCTTGCTCTTCTACTTTTTCTACAGGTGCAGTTTGAAACGTTTTCGTTGCCGCAGAAGTATCTGTTGCTTGTTGTGACGAAATACGCATGTTCCCCATCCTCCTTGACTTTGACCGGGCGTATATATAAATTCCATATCTACAAGTTATATCGGCAAAAACCCTTGACCTTTCATAAAAACTGTTAAAAAATATGAAAAAACTAAGCACAAGTAGTACTTAGTTTTTCTCCTTAACAAGTTGGTTCACTTCATTCCCAAGTGCAATTAATTTTTGACGAGCATTTCTTCATATTTTGCAATAGTTGCTAAATAAAATTTACATTTTGGTTCTGTTCCTGAAGGACGATATTAATCATCTGCGTGTTGAATCCAGAGAGATTTACTCTTTCACTAACACCGCCTCATTCTTAAGTAGCTCTACCATTTTACGTTTATATGCTTCTACACCAGGTTGATCAAAAGGATTTACTTCAAGAAGAGACGCACTAATGACACAGGCTTTCATAAAAAAGAACATTAAATAACCGACATGATAAGCATCTAGCTTTGGCATCACAATTTTCACAACAGGTACTCCGCCCTCTTCATGAGCTAAAGCGACCCCATCCTTTGAAATAGCATTAATCGAATTCATTGAACGCCCGCCTAAATAATTTAATCCGTCAATGTCATCTATTGTAAATGGGATTTCCATATCTGCTTCTACTTCTTCAAAATGAATTAAAGTTTCGAACATAATACGACTACCTTCTTGTATAAACTGTCCAATTGCATGCAAGTCAGTTGAATAGTTAACAGTAGAAGGATATAAACCTTTGTACTCTTTCCCTTCACTTTCACCAAACAACTGCTTCCACCATTCGTGGAGATTACTTAAACGTGGTTCGAATGAAGCTAGAAGTTCTACTGAGTAGCCTTGTTTATATAATTCATAACGTGTAAAGGCATATTGTTGGGCAGCATGATTCGAAGTATCACCATTTGTATCAGTATCAGCTTGTTTAGCTCCGTTTAGAAATTCTTCAATATCAACTCCAGTTACAGCAATTGGTAATAATCCTGCTGGTGTAAATACTGAATATCTACCACCTATATTTGAAGGAATGACAAATTGACGATAGCCTTCAATATCCGCAACTTGCTTTAAAATACCATTTGTAGCATCTGTAGTAATGATAATACGATTTTTAGAAAAAGCACCGTATCTTTTTTCCATATATTTTTTAATCAATCGAAAAGCAAGTGCTGGCTCCATCGTTGAACCTGATTTTGAAATTACATTTACATAAACTTCCTTATTATGTAAGTAAGCTAAAAGTTGGTTTAAGTATGCACCACTCATATTTTGACCAGCATAGATTACTTTAACTCCTAAATCTGATTGATCAAAATAAGGAGACAATGCGTCGATAACCGCCCTAGATCCTAGGAACGACCCACCAACTCCGATAACTAAAAGTATTTGTGCATTATTCTTTATCTCTTCAGCAACCAAATTTATTTTTAATAATTCATTAAATGAAATTTCATGATAGTGACTCATATCAGGAATCTGGTTACAACTATTAATTATTTGGATAGGGGAATTGAAAGTTAACATCATATTATCAGCTCCTGAAAATATAGTTTGCCTAACTTTTTGAGCAAACTAAATGTTATTACTCTTTATTTCGGCTGATTTTAGTAAGATTCAACTAGTTTAATTAAATTGGTAGTAATATACTGTACATCTTCATCAGTTAAACTAGGATGAATCGGTAAAGTCAGTGCGTGGTCATAATATAATTCTGCATTTTTACAGATCCCCTTTTTATAACCTAACTGCTGATAATAAGGATGCCAATACACTGGTATATAATGTACATGTACTCCAATATTTAAGTTTCTCATTTTCCTAAAAATATCAATTCTAGAGATTTTCTCATCTAATTGAATCATATACAAATGCCATCCTGAATAAGACCCTTCTAGCTGTACAGGTATTTTAATTTCGGGTATCATCGCAAACGCTTCGTTATACATTTGGGCGATCTCACGGCGACGATTAAGAAAATAATCAATCTTATTCAATTGAGATAGTCCAAGTGCAGCCTGAAGATCCGTCATTCTGTAATTAAACCCCAGATCAGTCATCTCATAATACCAATCGCCTTGTTCAATTGAATAAGGAGTCTTTTCAACTCCATGACTTCGGAATACTTGTAATTTACGATAATAGTCAGCGTTGTCCGTTACAATAATGCCACCTTCAGCCGTTGTAATTGGTTTTACCGGGTGAAAGCTAAACATCGTCATATCTGCCAATGTACCAACTTTGCGTTCTTTATACTCCGCTCCCAAAGAATGAGCCCCATCTTCAATTACTACCAAATTATGTTTTTTTGCAACTTCATTAATAAAATCCATGTCAGCTGGCTGACCAGTAAAATCAACAGGAATTATCGCTTTTGTTTTAGAAGTAATTTTTTTCTCAATTTCGTAAGGATTAATATTATAGGTATTTCTATTAATATCAGCAAATACTACAGTCCCACCAACATAACGAACACAATTTGCACTAGCAGCAAAGGTAATCGGTGTAGTAATTACCTCGTCACCTTCTCCAATACCTGCTGCAAAACAAGCGCCATGCAAAGCTGCTGTACCATTACTAAATGCCACAGCATATTTTGCGCCAACATATTCCGCAATCGCTGCTTCAAACTCTTCAATTTTAGGGCCTTGTGTAAGGAAGGAAGAACGTAAGATATCTACTACAGCTTGAATATCATTTTCGTCCACGACTTGTCTACCATAGGATAGGAATTTAGATAGTTTCTCCATATTATATACCTTTTGAATTAAAATATTTTTTTGCAATCTCTATTACATATAACATTTCTACCACCCGATTTTCCCAGCTATGATTTTCATAAGCAATTTGATGATTATTTTTAATTTGTTTTTTCAATTCAGCTTCATTACCTAGGATTTCTAAAATTACATTTCCAGCACCCGAGAAGTCAACTAAATCAAATCCTATGACTTCTTTTAAATGTTTTTTAATATATAGATTAGTGTCTGTTAACGGCAATGCTCCCTGCATCATACTTGTAAAGATTCGTTCATGTCCACCATTGGGGAAATTAGGTAAAATGTTAAGTACCATCTTAGATGCTCTAAATATTCTTTTCATCTCTTCAAAAGGAATAGAGCCATGATTTTTAAAATTAGAATTCAATAAAAATGGGTGATTTTCAGGAATAATACCAAAGAAATCAATTGTTACATCTTGATTTAAAAGATCATTAATAATTCTTTCTCTTTTTACTGCCCTTATATAACGATCTAAAATATTCATAACGCCAATCTCATTTAGGGTTTGTTTTAGACTAGGTTGTTCATGATAAAAATCATTCATTAGTAAGCGTAAATCGATATTACCTTGTAGATTTAACTTCGTTATCACTTTATCTCGGAAATTAGGTATATAGTTTTCAACTTGATTTAATGTTTCTTCATATTGATCTGTGGTGGCTATATGCCCTGCAAATACAACATCATATCTTTTTTGAGCATCTAGTTGAAGTGATTCTTTTTTTGCAGCATGTGAAATAAAGGAAGTAATTATCTCTTCTTGAATATTTTGTTCAATATAATCAACATGTGTTTCATCAATACACACAACTATTTTATGATTAATTGGTTCTATAATTCGTTGATATAGGTGGATTGGATGATCAACTAACCACATTACAATAGGAATTTTTAAATAATCGTATAATGATTCACCGTGTATTTTCAGATCATGGCCTATACCATTAAAGGATAGTACGAAATCTACAGGTCGCTTAAATGTATCTACTAATTCATTAACAACATGACTGCTATTTAAGTTTATGTAAATAACTTCGTGCCCAATCTCTGTTAACACCTCACCAATTGAATTCCCAAAATCATTTACAACATCGTATTGGAATTGTCCTCTATAAATTACAACTCTCATAACAACAGCTCCCAACTTAATGGTGTCCCTTTAGTTACATCTTTTTTAATAGCTTTTCCTAATACTAAATCATAGTATTTAGTAGGAAGACCTAGTCCAGGTCGAACATCGCGTACATTCTCTTTTGTTAAGATGTCCCCAACCTTCATATCTTGAGCAATGTACAATGAACGGCGATGTTCTAACGAAGGCACTTCAACTTCAGTAGGGCCATAATTTACCCGCCCAATACTTTGCCAAGCCCGTTCTGTCTCTTCAACTAACATTTTTAACTCGTGTGGCTCCAGAGAAAATGCAGAATCAACTCCACCCTCCGTACGAGAAGTTGTAAAATGTTTTTCAATCACTGTCGCACCAAGAGTAACAGCAGCGACTGATACACCTACACCCATAGTATGATCCGATAATCCGACTTCGGTCCCAAACAACTCACTCATATGCGGGATTGTAGCAATGTTTGAATTGGTTGGAGTCGCTGGGTAGGTACTTGTACATTTCAATAAAATGATTTGGTCATTACCTTCTGAACGGGCTGCACGTACAGCTTCATCCAACTCAGCTGCTGTTGCCATACCAGTTGAAATAATAATTGGTTTTCCAGTTTTCGCTACTTTACGAATCAGTGGGATGGAAACATTCTCAAATGATGCTATTTTATATGCAGGGACATCCAATGTTTCTAAAAAATCAACAGCTGTTTCATCAAATGGTGAACTAAAAGCAAGTAATCCGTGTTCTTTTGCACGATTGAAGATCGCTTCATGCCATTCCCAAGGTGTATAAGCCTCTTTATATAAATTATATAGTGATTGTCCCTTCCAAAGATTCTCATCATTCGAAATAAAAAATTCGCCAGTATGTACATCAAGGGTAATTGTATCCGGTGTATAAGTTTGTAGTTTTAAAGCATCTACACCGGCCTGAGCAGCGAGGTCCACTAAATGTAAAGCACGCTGGAGAGACTGATTATGATTCCCTGACATTTCAGCAATAATGAAAGGTTTTGTGTGTCGACCAATTTCTTTATGTCCAATTTTTATCATGTTAACAACTCCATTACTTCGTCTATCCACGGGTTTGGGAAAGTATTTTCAGTTAAGCTTAGTCCAATTCTTCCTATTTGATTCACTTCTACTTCTCGATTCTTCAGTTTTAACAGCAGGTCTACATAGGTTTCCACTGTTACTTTTTCATGCCAGCCTAAATCCAAGACAGCTCCTAATTCATGTGCGTATTTTGTAGTAAGAGCTTGATTCTCAGCAACAATTGTACTTGAAGAAGGCAGACCTACATAGCATCGTTCCCAGGTTGTTGAACCTCCTGCACCGATAGAGAAGTCAGCCTTCTGCATTAATTTAGCCATATAATCTATTTGACAATGATAGTCATACCCTTGCCTATCACAAATTCGTTTAATTTCTTCTTTATTTATATTTCCATTTCCTACGACAACATCTATATGTTCAAAACTATTTCCAAATTGAGATAGTGCCTTCAAAATTTTTATTGTTTCATCTGTTGGGTCGCTTCCCCCCATAAAAACAAGAATTCTTTCGATGTGGTTATTTCTTTCTTTTTCCTTCAAACGAGCTTCAATAAATTCATCCCGCATTATTAAGTATTTGGGGCCAAGTAGTCGGATACAATGTTTAGGGACCAATTCATCATAACGAGATTCAAAATTAGGTAAGAAATTTTGATCCAAGATTAAATCACAATCGTGAGGTCGGTTTGCCAAGTCATCAATTACAACAATTTTATCAGTATATTGTCGATGATCTTTCTCCCACTCTTCATCAATATTATAATGATCGATTAAATACAACTCTGCCTTTTCGGCACGATTAATTGTTTCGAAACCCTCTTGTTGAACGTAATTGATTAAATGTCCCGGCAAGTCTTTCATCCAAAATATAACATCAACATTTTGTTTTTCTAAGTTTTTCGCAATTGTTAGGCAGCGCATGACATGGCCACTACCAATATTAGTGGAAGCATCTGTACGAATTATCACTTTCTTCAGTTAAATCACCGGCTTTTGTTCAATATGTGCATTAATTTTTGCAATTTCAGGGTGTTCTTTCAAATATTCGATTACATCTAAACTTGAGATTAGTGGATTATCAAAATAATCCGCCACTGTTTTAAGAAGTTCATAATCTTCATCTGTATCTAATGTAATACGAAGTTCTGGAACAAGGCGATTTTCAGACACTGTATAAGTAGCATTAGTAAATTCACTCAAAAATTCATATGCATAATATGTGACATGTTCACGGTGCCGTGCTTCCTGACCCACCTCATGAATACGTAGCAATGCTTTATAAGAGATAAGCTCTACAGCTAGTCCTCGTGGAAGTTCACCGTCTAATAACACAATATCTTTTTGTTCTCTTTCCATTAGAGTAACTATTTCACTAGCCATTTCATAGTCAACAAATGGACAATCCGAAGTTACACGCATGACGTAATCTGGATTGTACAGCTTTGCGCACTGAACGTAGCGATCTAATACATCATTTTCAGAACCTCTGAAATACTTGATTTGATGTACTTCACACCATTCTTCAATAGCATCGTCCTGAGACAGAGTGGAAGTAGCAACAATGACTTCACTAACCCCTTTAATTTGTTTACAACGCTCCACATCATATGTTAGTACATCGACATTCCCAAGCGGTTTTAAGATTTTACCTGGCAACCGAGAGGAACCCATTCGTGCTTGAATGATACAGATTATTTTCATATCTCTCTTCCTTTATTTAAAGAATTACTACTTCTCTAGTAAATGATTTTAAAAAACTTTGACCGTCCCACACGCCATCGAAATTCAACGCTTGACCAATAGGAACAATGCGGTCTAGACCTCTAGTAGTAATTGAATTTACAAGCGATTCTAAGTCGGAGTATTCAAATCCAAAATATGCTAATGTTTGATCTTTATCTATAATTACCTTTGGTAGATCACTTAAATACTCAACATCATATTCAAAGAATAAGCCCCCACCACAATGTCGCTCGCGTGCTTCTAATGGTACATCTGTGACTTGTAATCGAGAAAAGTATTTTCCGTTTTCAATATGTTTAACATCTGTTTCCGTTGCCATCCATAAACTGGTTGTATATTTCAAAACTTGTGTAGCAGCCATTAATTCGTATTGTTTGTTTTTAATTTTGTTTTCAAATGCAGACCAGAAACGGACCTTCGCCTTTTCTTTTTGGTTGCCAGACCACACAACAAGTCTCGGTGAAGAACATGCCATTTGATCAAACCAAAAAACATCATTATAAAATTTCTCAAGGAGCTCATTTAATTCATTATGATTAGTATTCATAACAGCTTCCGCCGATAATACTGCTAGCGAAAAACGATCAGGAAATGCAAGTTCATTTGCCATAGGATTGAGTGAGATCTGGCGAATTCTTTGAACAGTATGATTACCACCCCAAATAACTCTTGTATGACAAATTTCACTTATTCGTTCCCCGTAATTTTCTTCATAATTATATGTACATATTATCGTCTGTTTTGCGATTTTTTCAAATTCGGGTCTTGCGATTTCTGCTAAAATCAAGTCCATCAGTTCATTCGATTGTTCCTTGCTAGAAACACGTATTATATTTCGATTACCAGCCAGTAATGATAACATCCATGAATATACAAAGATAGTATCCACATTAGAAGGCGCTATATGGAAAACTACTCCACGAGATTTAATTAATCTGCCTTTATTTTGATTATTCCATTCTTTTTGCATTCCCATGATATTTGCTTTTCTCAACCAGTAGCCTAACGCAACCACTTCTGGCATTTGACGCATTTTAACAAGCCTTTTTGATAATGCTTGCGTAAAAAGAAGAACTTCTTCATCGAAAGGTGTAAAAGTGTTTTTACTTTTCAAATTTTCAATTGCTTGGTCAAAACTAATATCTATTGGCCAAAAAAGTTTCACGATTCTACACCACCTTGAAATGTATCACTGCATCCACGAAGTTCTGCTTTTGGAATTCGTCCGGCCACATTAAAATATTTACCTTTCCAGCCACATGGACAGTCATCTTCACCTAAAATCATTCCTAAGTCTTCAGTTAATAGTGAGTGTCCAGGATAACTTTTTGGTAATTCACTTAGCACTTGAATTAATCCTTGCTTCCCATTTTGAAGTGGCTCAAAAGTCAAGCTATCTCGAATAATTACGTCAGCATAACTAGGCGTATGTAAGTGCCCTTCGGAACACTCGACAAAAATGGAGCCAACCTGTTCCACCATTCCATAGTAGTTATGTACCTCTCGAATACCAAGTTGATCATGAAGTAGTTGATTGAATGTAGAAGCATCAACAGCTTCATCTTCTAACTTTTTCCAACCACCACCGTGAATTAGAATACTATCTCCAAAATCAAGCTTATATCCTTTTTTTAATGATTCTTTATAAACATATTGCCAGATCATAAATGTGAATCCAAACAATAAAATTCGTTGTCCTTTATACTCTTCCAAATAGTTCTCCAAACCTTCAATATCTAAACTCATATCATCATTTAATGCATAAAAATGCTTCCGTCCAAAATTTGAAAACCCTAAAATTCCAGCACCCCTAGCACTAAAGGATTTTCTATCTTTCAAAACAGATTTTGTATCTAATATAATCATCGGTAAACGTTTACCACCAAGTAGTGGCTTCATTACTTCTACTAAAGTTTTAGTTTGAGCAATTGATGTTTCTTTATCTAAGTAAATTTTAGAAACCTGTTGTCCCGTTGTCCCACTTGAAGTTAAGACTTTTATAACCTCTTCTTTTGGAACAGAAACCAAATCCATTAATTTAAATAATTGGACTGGTATAAACGGCACTTTTTCTAACTGACTAGCGGTGATTTGAAACCCACCTTTTTCAATCATCGACCGGTACTGAGGACTTTTTTCAAAATGCAAATTTGTTAATCCATTTAATTTTTCAAGCAATAAAGGAGCTTTTTCGGCTTTTGTTAAATGATAGGGAATTGTCATATGCATCGCTCCTTTAATGTAACGTAATCAATCTTCCCGCTTGCAAAACGCGGAATAGCATCAAGAACTATTACTTTATAGGCAGTTCTATGCAGTTTATAGTATTGTTCGACAACATCCTGCACTTTAGTAATATATTGCTCTTTATCAATGGCGATCATTAGTTTATCATCATTACCAGTACAAGCGATAAGAGTATGGACTTCTGACTCTAATTTTTTCTCAACTTCATCTAAATTAATCCGTAATCCAAATAATTTTATAAATCTTTTCATCCGGCCAGTAATGATAAAATAATCATCCTGGTCTGATGTTGCAGTATCACCGGTATGAAGAATTCCGTTCATTTCATCGCCTTTTTCCAGGTCCGCTAAACAGCTTGCATACCCCATCATGACGTTTGATCCCTTATAAATTAACTCACCTGTTTCAGCATCAATTGACAAGTCTCCACCGGGAATTGCTATACCTATAGACCCGGCCTTTTCAACTACTCTTTCTGATGGGATGTATGACATTCGTGGAGATGCTTCAGTTTGACCATACATAACAAAGAACCGCTTGTTTTGCTCTTTAGCATATTGTGCGAAAATTTTTACTAGCTTTTCGTTTAAGCGACCGCCAGCTTGTGTTAACGTTTTTAAATGTGGTAAATCCATTTTCAAAAAACCAATACGTTGTAACATTTGATAAGTAAACGGTACACCTGCTATAGAAGTTGCTTGCTGCTCCTGTACAAATTGCCAAAATATTTTTGACATGACACTTTCATCAGTTAAAAGGATACTAGCCTTTGCCTGCAAGTGACTATTTATAATTGAAAGACCGTATGAATAAGACATTGGTAAATTCATAATGGCTCTTTCATTTTCGTCAATGTTTAAATATTCTACAATTGCTTCAGCATTCGATTGTATATTTTCATAAGATAATCGTACAAATTTTTGGCTTCCTGTCGTTCCGGAAGTACTAAGTAATATTGCTAAATCTTTATGAATGGGAGTATTTGAAGAACTCACTCTCTCTTGAATTAAACCAACTTGTCGATATCCATCAAATGAATATGTACCAACAATCCAATAGGGTTTGTATTCATTAACAATTGATATAAGGAGCTCTGCATTTGTATCTGCACTTATTAGCATAACCGCATGATGATTATTTAAAGCTGAAAGATAAGCACTTAACATTTCAATCTTATTTTTGCAAAGTAATAAAACTAACTTTTTATCATCACTTGAAAATTTGAATTGTTGTACCATTTCATTTAGCTCTTTATATGTATATTGTTTCTCTTCAGTAATAACTGCAATTTTTTCTGATACTACAATATTATGAAAGCTCATCTAATAACACCTCTCAATGGAAAAAGGTATGGTAAAATACCACACCCTTTTCATTAAAATTGAACATCATATTTTGCTAAAATTTCTTTTGCTTTAGCAAATGTACTCATTTCTAAAACATCCTCAGTATCAAGCATTGTGTCAAACTGATCATCAATCTCAGAGATCAATGCCATATGGGCGATTGAATCCCATTCAGGGATTGAATTATATGTTAAATCCTCTGTTACCCTTGATTCTTCAATGCCTAAGCTTTCCGCAAAGATTGTACGTAATTTTTGTTCATTCATAAATTATCCCTACCTAACTAATCTGTTACTATTATTATCGGATGGAAATACAAAATATTCAATGTTTATAAAAGAAACTCTTCCCTATGTTTATGAAATTTCTTGCATTCATTTTCCCATGTTGAAGAGAGCAATTCAAAATATTCAACATTATAAAATTCCCCATTTTTAAAAACATGTTCTTTAAACGTTGCAGCATGAGTAAAACCATAATGTAAATGCATCTTCATCATACCATCATTGCCTTCCATTACTTCTGCATAAAGCTTATTTAATCGAAGGTCTTTAAAAACATAGTTATATAAATAGGGTTGAATACGACCAGCTATGATTGAATATTTCAAATCACCAATATAATAGCCAAATGTTGCTTTACGATGGTGTCGATCAATTTGGTTTAAAGAGATTAACCCAATCGCTACACCCTTATACTGAATGATCCAATAATATTGTGTATCATCTTTTGATATTTTCTCGAACCACTTTTGCTGATTATCCAGATTTTTTTCAATATCTGTATACATAAATTGTGTAACATGTTCGCTGGTGCGCCATTCTAATACTTGTTCTAAGTCGGATTCTTCTAGTTTTTTAAACGCAATCATAATAGTATCTAACCTCCAAAAAGAAAGACATGGTTTTAGATAACCATGCCTCCATCTACACCTATAACTTGTCCAGTAACATACGAAGATAAATCGGAAGCTAAAAATAAAATCGTATTAGCTACTTCTTCTGGTTTACCAATACGTCCCATTTTTATCTCAGATAGTCGTTGCTCAAACTTTTCCTCTGAGAGCTGCTTTGTCATATCTGTTTCAATAAATCCAGGTGCCACTGCATTAACACGAATATTATAAGGAGCTAATTCCTTAGCAGCCGAGTACGTTGCACCAATTACAGCTGACTTACTTGCCCCATAAACAGTTTGTCCAGCATTGCCAGTTCTTCCGATAATAGAACTAACGTTTATAATAGAGCCCGACCTTTGCTTCATCATCAAACGTGAAGCGTACTGCATGTGGTAGATGACTGCTTCAACATTAACTCCAAAAGTCTTCGAAACTTGCTTTTCATTGACCATTCCGAGAAGTGCATCATCTAGTATCCCAGCATTATTTACTAAAATATCCAAATTACCCATATTTTTCTTTACCAAAATAAACGCTTTTTTAATTTCTTCTATATTAAGTATATCATAAGCAACAGTATAAACCTTTACATCGTATTGACTCGTAATTTCTTCTTTTAATTGTTCAAGAACTGCTTCATCACGACCATTTAGAATTAATGTCCCCCCATGTGCCGCACATGCTTTAGCAGTAGCTCGACCAATACCTCTGGTTGAGCCAGTGATGAATACTATTTTATCCTTTAATAACATTTTACAACCCCTTCTTAACATAACAACAAAGCTTAAATATAAAGAAAAAATACAAATTTAGGAGTACCGTAATAAATTCTTTCTCAATTCTCTTTTTGTATAGCGATACGTAGGATGTGAATTTCTAAGCTCTTTTAAATTGTTTGTGGCATCCATATAACCTGGGTAAAGAATCAATGCACGATTAAAATATTCTTTCGCCTTTTCCTTATCACCATTCAATGCAAAAAGTACTCCAATATTATTTAACGCAGCACCATGAGTATCATTTAATTCTAACAATCTCACTATATGTGATTTTGCCTCATTATATAGATTTGTTTCTAGATAATACAATGACATTAAAAATAATTTTGATACTTCATATTCCTCATCACTTTCCATTTCGGACAACAATTCAAATCCTTTATCAAACTCATTAAATTGAAAGAGAAGAGTAATAAAATCTAGCACATTTTTTTCTTTTGGGTAATTGCGGCGAAAAACTGCGTCTCGTACTTCATCAATTAAATATACATCTAAAATTGCCTTCCCTGCCTGAGATGCTTTTTTTAAGTCAGATGTAATACTCATTGGATGTCTTCGAAAGTACACATAGGGTTCATCGAGGTATACAAATGTTCCTTCTCTTGATAAGCGTAAAATAAATTCAGCATCTTCAGAAACAAAAAAGTTTGTTTTATATCCACCAATTTTTAATGCAGCATTACGATTTAGCAATAGTCCAGATGGTGTAATAATATAGTTACGAACAAGCAACGAACCAAAAGTCTCCTCATATGGAAGTTGCTGACCACGATATTCACTTTTTTCAATAATATTTCCGTCTGCGTCCATTTGTATATAAGCTGGGTGAATTGCGACTACTCCTGGATTAACTCTTGTATATTCTTTCAATTTTTTAATTTGTAATTTTAATAAATCAGGATGAATCGTATCATCCGAATCCATCATTAATACCCAGTTATTTCGTGCTTCTTTCAATCCTTTGTTGCGAGCAGCTGATCCACCTTGATTTTTCGGTTGTCGAATGAGACGAACGATTGGGTGTTGTGCACTATATTGCTCAACTACTTTTGCTGAATTATCTTTCCCACAATCATCGACAACTAGGATTTCATCAAGCGGGAACGTTTGCGCCATTAAGCTATCCAATGTTTCTTTAATATATTTTTCAGCATTGTATAATGGGATGACAGCTGAGATATTCACGATAATTACCTCATTTCGATAACTTTTTATACAATTTTAATGCTGCAGCTACTACTGCATCCATATCATAATAACGGTATTCTGCTAACCGACCAACTAAATGTACATTTTTCAATTGTTCTGCAAGCTTTTTATATTGCTTATATTTTTCTTGATTCCCGTAGGAAATTATTGGATAATATGGTATATTTCCTCCGTTAACATATTCTTGTGGATATTCCCGCGCAATTATAGTCTTTGGATGCTTTTGTCCAGTTAAATGCTTAAACTCTGTTTTACGAGTAAAATCATAACTATTTGGTGTATTTAATTGTCCAACAGATTGAACATATTCCTGGTCAAATGTATCATACTCAAAACGTAGTGAACGGTATGGAAGTTCACCATATTGATAATGGAACAGTTCATCAATCTTACCCGTATAAATTACATCTCCTGTAAAAGGGTGTCCAAATAGCTCAATTTTCCCCGATTCAATGGTCATAACATCTTTATAATGGGTATTTAACATCAGACTAATATTCGCATGGTTTATCATGTTCTTAAACATTTCTGTGTAACCACGTAATGGCAATCCTTGATAACGGTCTTGGAAATAGCGGTCATCTCGAGAAATATAAACTGGAACCCTACCTGTAACAGTTGGATCCAATTCCTCTGGACCAATTCCCCATTGCTTTAATGTATAATGCAAAAAGACTTTCTCATAGACATAATCAGCCAGGAATTTTAAATCTTCATCATCTTGCTCACGAAGTTTTAAAATTGGAATTTTGACATTGAATCCTAAAAAATCAACAAGTTTTTGTTGAAGTCTTTCTGCTAAAGATTTTGGGAACAGTTCGTCCATCGAATTTAAGTTGAAAGGTAACGGAACCTCTTTTCCGTCAATCATGGCTTTAACATGATGTTCATAATGATACCATTCTGTAAATTGGGATAAATAGTCCCATACTTCTTTTGAACGAGTATGGAAAATATGAGGACCATATTCATGAATTAAAATTCCTTCATCTGTAAAATGATCATAGGCATTTCCACCAATATGTTGGCGCTGCTCAATAATAAGAACTTTTTGGTTTCGTTGTGTTGCGAGGCGTTCAGCAAGGATAAGTCCTGCATAGCCAGCGCCGATGATTACTGAATTGTACAAATGCTTCTTCCACCTTTAAATATTAGATATAAATGTTTTAATATCATCCATAGATGCAATAATATCTTTAATATTAATTGTTTCATTTATTTCTTCCGTATAGATATACTCTGTTTTTTCACCAATTGAACAATAGTAGTCAATATCAAGTTGGCTACATATCGCCCAAAACATAGTAGGAACATATACAGGGTTAAAAATTTCTAACAATTTAGTTCCTGGTTGACAATAAACTAAATGGGACAACCCCGCACCGTGAGCTGCAATGATTACTTTAGCATGGTAAAATAAAGATGCTTGTTCAGATAAAGTATAATCTTCTAAATAACAAATTTTAAAATTATGTTTCTGAAGTAGGTCAATAACAACATCCTCATTAACAACACGTTTATGATTTGCCTTACCTCTTGCGATATATATTCTTTCAGGAGAATCGTTTCTTTGTTTATCTATATTATCAATTTGTAAACTTTTCAAAAAGTCACAAATCCATGTTGGAATGTAACCTGAATCAAAAGCAGGTGCATAGGGAATTATTAACTCATTAGCATGTATAGCAAAGTTTTTACTTGAGAAGATTACTTTATCAAGGTCAATACCTAATAATTTTAAAGTCTCAATTTGAAACTTAGTTCCCTCGAAGTGACTAACATATTTATCAATATGCTTCCCACTTTTATTTAACAGGTAAAACCTCGGTAGTTCTTCAAACATCCAATGATAAAAATTATCTCCACCCCAAATCGATGTAGCAACTCCTACAACTCCCTCAACATAGACACTAACAGGGGGATTTATCATTTTGTTAAATTCGTATAATTGTACACGCTGGGCGTCCCACAAATTTATATTTAAAGTATTGAACGTTGAAAGTTCAAAAATCAAATTACCATGTTTATCAAAAATTGCACCTGTGTGATCATATGTGTACCCTTCTTTCATCGTTGCAACATATACAGGACCAGTAGGTTTTGGTTGTTGAGGTAACAAAAAACTAGGATATTGTCTTGTTTGTAAAAGATTAGGCTTTGATAGGTCTTTCATAAATTGATTTTCAATTAATACTTCCAACTTGAAAGTGTCTGAATTTTCGGAGGCGTAATCTCCAATATTTACCACACTACTAATGTTTGGTAATTCATTACCCTCACTAATATATTTATATTCAATGCCGTCTTTGAAGAAATTATCATAATAAATAAAGTCCTTATGTGGTTTCAAACCCATATCAAGCAATTGTTGTGCAATTTCATCTCTAAACATACTTGCAATTAAAATTAATACTTTATCTTTCAATAGCTCAGAAGGAGGTACAATTTTTTTTCCCATGAAAATAGTTCCCCATTTATAACTATTGTTATCTGTATATTGTGCAACTTCTATAAATTGATTTTTCAAAAACTCTGTATAACGTTTAGAAGAAGTACCTGTACCAAATAAAATTAACTTTTTTCCTTCTACAATTTCTTTCAAAAGCAAACTCATTCAACCCCTACTACTAATATTTTACTAAAATTTTAAATAAAAAACTTTTAAAATAATTATGATTTTTGATTTAACCAAGACCTTTAAGTAGCTCCCCAATTTCTAGTCAAAATAAAATTTAATATATAAACCATAATTATTGTTGGGAGTCCTAATAGACTCTCAGCAACATTGAATTCAATTTGCCTCATTCCATAAAACTTCTATTAAATAACTTCCACACTTTTTCTTTTTTGAGCTTGCCCTATCCCTTCAACTTGCCAACCTAATTTAACCAATTTATCAGTTGGAAGTATATTTCTTCCATCAAATAATAATGGTTGATTTGGATATTTTCTTAGTTCTTTCCAATCATTTTCAATAAATTCATCCCATTCTGTTACTAATAAAGTAGCATCAACATTATCCATACATTCTTGAATTGATTGACAATGTTCTAATACACCTGCCTGGTATTCATTCAGATGTTGCACTATTGGATCATAGACTTTAACTTTTGCTCCTAATGAAAGTAATTTCTCAATAATTTTCAGTGCTGGGGCTTCTCTTAAATCATCTGTATTTGGCTTAAAAGCTAGACCTAAAATAGCAAATGATTTACCTTGCACATTACCTTTGAATCTATCAATAATTTTTTGTGTGAAGATTTCACTTTGATTACTATTTGCCTGAATTGCTGCATCGACAATGTTTAAACTTGTATTATATTCTTTTGCTAAGAAAGCTAGTGCTTCAGTATCTTTTGGAAAACATGAACCGCCGTAACCTAAACCAGCATTTAAAAATGCTCGTCCAATTCGACTATCCATACCTATCCCTTCAGCAACTGCATTCACGTCCGCGTCAAGTTTTTCACAAAGATTTGCAATTTGGTTAATATAACTAATTTTTACTGCTAGGAATGCATTGGCTGCATATTTAATCATTTCAGCACTTCTTCGATTTGTACGAACGATTGGTAGTTTTAAAGGTGTAAACAAAGCCTCAATTTTATCTCCCGGTTTTTCTTTATCCGAACCAATAACAATTCTGTCACCATGGAAAGTATCATGGATAGCATGTCCTTCACGCAAAAACTCTGGATTTGAAACAACTTCTACTTTCACATCTAATTTAAGTTCTTGTTTAATAATGTTTTCAACTAAATCGTTTGTTCCAACTGGCACCGTACTTTTTACAACAACAACTGTATCATTCGTTATATATTGCGCGATATCTTTCGCTGCTTGTTTAATATATTTTAAATCTGCAGCCCCGCTCTCACTTTGAGGAGTACCAACTGCGATGAATATGATTTCTGATTTTTCAAAAGCTTTCTTATGATTTGTAGTAAAAGCTAATCGATTTTTTGAAATATTTTTTACAAGTAAATCCTCTAAACCTGGTTCATAAATTGGAGATTTCCCTTTCTGCATTATTTCTACTTTTTTTTCATCTATATCTATACATGTAACTGTATGTCCGATTTCAGATAAAACAACTCCCGTTACTAAACCAACGTATCCAGTTCCAATAACAGCAACATTCATCATTCTAATTTCCCACCTTTTTTATAACTTTTTTTAAATATGAAAGAACTTCTTCTCGTAATTCTGGACGTTCTAATGCGAAATCAATCGTTGCTTGAACAAAACCAAATTTACTGCCAATATCATAAAGTTGTCCTAAAACATCGTGAGCAATTATTCTTTCGCTTTTATTCAATAGTTCAATTGCATCTGTTAATTGAATTTCTCCCCCTGCTCCAGGAGTAGTTGCTTTTAGAGCATTAAATATATTTGGTGTTAATACATAGCGTCCCATTATAGCTAAATTTGAAGGTGCATTTTCACGATTAGGTTTCTCTACAAAACCATTTACCTCAATTGGTTGTCCACTAGTTATTTTTCCAGTAGGGTCTATTACCCCATATTGGTCGACTACATCCATTGAAACTGCTTGAACTCCAATTACAGAAGCTTCTTCTTTTTCATAAGTTTCAATTAACTGTGCAAGTGCAGGTTTTTCAGTTTGTAAAACAATATCTCCTAATAGCACCGCAAATGGTTCATTACCAATAAAACGGTGAGCACAGTAAATTGCTTCACCTAATCCTTTTGTTTCTTTTTGTCGTATGTAATGAATATTTGCCAAATTTGAAATGGATTGAATTTCTTCTAACTCATCCCATTTTCCTTTTTGAGCAAGTAATTCTTCAAGTTCATATGTTTTATCAAAATGGTCCTCAATTGACCGCTTATTTCGCCCACTAATTATGATGATATCTTCAATTCCTGAAGCAACCGCTTCTTCAACGATAAATTGGATTGTTGGTTTATCAACAATCGGTAACATTTCTTTAGGCTGTGCCTTTGTTGCAGGTAAAAAACGAGTACCTAACCCTGCTGCGGGAATTACAGCTTTCCGAACTTTTTTCGTCATTTTAATCACACCTTCCCCTCAAAATACGCGATTGTATTTTTCAGACCCTCTTCTAACATTATCTTGGGCTCCCATTGTAGAATTTTTTTAGCTTCTTCAATAACCGGCTGGCGTTGTTTTGGATCATCCTGAGGCAAAGGTTCAAATTTTAAAGGCGTTTCGTTTCCCGTTAATTTTAATACTTTTTCTGCAAGTTCGAGCATGGTAAATTCGTTTGGGTTTCCTAGGTTAACTGGACCTTGAATTTCTTTAGGAGTTGCCATCACCCTAATGATTCCTTCAATTAAATCGTCAACATAGCAAAATGAACGCGTTTGCTCACCATTACCATAAACAGTTAATGGTTTATTTTGTAAAGATTGAACAATAAAATTACTTATAACTCGCCCATCTCTCGGATGCATACGTGGACCATATGTATTGAAAATACGTACAACTTTTATTTCAACATTATACATACGAGCATAATCAAAAAATAATGTTTCAGCCCCACGTTTCCCTTCATCATAACAACTACGGATACCAATTGGATTGACATGCCCCCAATAATGTTCCGGTTGTGGATGTACTAAAGGATCACCGTATACCTCGGAAGTTGAGGCTTGAAAAATTTTAGAGTTTGTTCTGCGTGCTAATTCAAGTAAATTTAATGCACCAAGAACGTTTGTTTTAAAAGTATGTACTGGATTAGCTTGATAATGAACAGGACTAGCAGGACATGCTAGATTGTAGATTTCATCAAATCCCCCTAGATCAGGAATTACTTCAGTAATATCATGCTGAATGAAAGTAATTTTCCCTTGTAAATGCTTAATATTTTCTAAAGACCCCGTTTGAAGATTATCCAAACTAACCACTTCATGTCCTTGCTCAACCAATCTATCAATTAAATGGGAGCCAAGAAAACCTGCTCCTCCAGTTACTAAAATACGTTTCATTTTGTACCTCCGAATTTCTTCATATGCCATAGCCAAGATGTGGTAATTATATCCTCCAATTTCAATTGTGGATACCAACCTAAAATCTGTTTCGCTTTTTCCGCCGAACCAATTAATCTTGCAGGGTCTCCTGCGCGTTTTTCAGACATTATTTTATTAATAGACTTTCCAGTAACTTCTTCTACGGTTTTTATAATATCTAATACTGAATATCCTTCTCCATTGCCGAGGTTCAGCTTTAAATTATCACTATTGACTAACAAATAATCGACAGCTCGACTATGGGCATCTGCTAAATCCGCAACATGTATATAATCTCGAATACAAGTTCCATCTGGTGTATCAAAATCAGAACCAAATACAGAAATAGCTTCACTTTTCCCTATAGCTACATCTAAAATTAAAGGAATTAAATGTGTTTCAGGTTCATGCCATTCTCCAATTTCGCATTCAATATCCGCTCCTGCAGCATTGAAGTAACGTAATGCAACATAGTTTAATCCGTATGCATGAGAATAGTCTTCCATAATTTGTTCCATCATTAATTTTGTTCTACCATAAGGATTAATAGGTATCTGTGGATGATCTTCTTTAATTGGCGATACAACAGAATTACCGTACGTTGCACAAGTTGAAGAAAATACGATATTTTTCACCTTATGGTCGAGCATGGAATCTAACAGATAAATTGTATTAATGACATTATTTTGATAATACTTTGAAGGTTGTTGCACTGATTCACCCACATATGCAAAGGCAGCAAAATGAATGACTGTATCAATATCTGGATATGATTTAAAAAGTTGATTTAAATCATTCTTATTTGCTAAATCTCCATTAACAAACGGTATATGAGAAGGTACAAATTCACGATGTCCTGTACTTAAATTATCAAATACGACCACTTTTCTTCCTTGTTGAATTAAATACTTAACTGTATGAGAACCAATATATCCTGCTCCTCCGATTACTGCAATCATTATATTTTCCCTACCAATTCTCTAAGTTCATCAACCATTAACCATCTACTATTTTTATCACTTGTATAAGCAAATCCATCAGGTAACTCTTTACCGCCTTCGGCAAATGATTTAGACCACCATGGGAATTCAGGCTGAATAACATAATAATCCTCGAATTCAACAGTATGTCGAGCATCATCTTCCATAATCATTGCTTCATGTAACTTTTCTCCTGGACGAATACCGATTATTTCAATTTTACATTCTGGGCTAATAGCTTTTGCTAAATCCATAACCTTCATACTCGGAATCTTTGGTACAAAAATTTCGCCTCCATGCATTCTCTTCAAATTATCAATAACGAATTGCACACCGTGATCAAGAGTAATCCAAAACCGTGTCATACGCTCATCGGTTACTGTCAGGATACCTGTATGTTTAATTTTATTAAAGAAAGGAACCACACTTCCACGACTCCCAACTACATTGCCGTAACGCACAACTGAAAAACTTGTTTTCTTGTCACCTACATAAGCATTTGCGGCAACAAATAGTTTATCTGATGCTAATTTTGTTGCACCATACAGGTTGACTGGACTACAAGCTTTGTCTGTAGATAGGGCAATCACTTTCTCTACACCACGTTCAATAGCTGCCTCAACTATATTCTGTGCACCATGGATATTTGTTTTAACTGCTTCAAACGGATTATATTCACACGCATCGACATGTTTCATTGCAGCAGCGTGAATTACATAATCAACTCCATCAAATGCTCGAATTAAACGGTCTTTATCTCGTACATCTCCTATAAAAAAGCGAAGACGACTATCGTCAAATTCCTGTTTCATTTCATATTGTTTTAATTCATCACGACTGAAAATAATGATTTTTTTTACACTTGAATCAAGTGCCTTTTGAACAAACTTTTTACCAAAAGAGCCTGTCCCACCGGTTACTAAAACTGTTTTATTTTCTAAAATGTTCATTAAAACTACTCCATTCAAATATGCTATGTCAAAATTCATCGAAATTTATATTATTATTATCGGTAAGTACTAATTAAAATATAGAAAAACCTATGAATATATAGGTTTAAAATATTTCATATTTATACAATTTTTCTCTTATTCTCTTCATTTAGTTAAATTCACAAGATTATAAAATTCATTTTCATTAATAAAATCAGCATTACTAATGCTAGCACCATTTAAAGCAGTGTTATAAACCTTTATGTTTGAATTTCTTATTTTTAAATTAAACCATTTTAAGTAAGAATGTAAGTTAGGTGTTGTATAAATTTCTTCCTCATTGTTAGATATTATTTTTAGTAAGTTCTCTTTTGTACTAATTCGTCTACCTGATGTCGAAAAACTTGCATGTGTGTAACTTTCTTTAAATCCCAAATCTTGGCCGAAAAGAATTACTTTATCAAACCCTAATAACTCCAACGTGCTAAAACCAGTAGTTGCAACAGAACCTCCAGTTTCAACTAAAGGTATATTGTGCCTTGCTGCTAATTCTTCCGCTCTTTTATAACCATTTTGAAACAAAATATATTTTGTATGCTTATACCTTGAAATGGCTATATGATTAGCTGTGCTTAAATAAAATAATATTCCACTATAATCAGTACCTTCTAACTGTTGAACAATATTCATCTTAGGATCTGAAATAACTACTCCATCTGGCTCAATATCTTCCTCTAATAAAACTTTTAAAGCCGAACCAACACAAAATATGTAAAGTTGACTTCTAACTTTTTTAAGCCAGTTTTTTGTTTCGTTGAGTGATGGCCCACTCGCAACTAAACATGCTAATTTATTTCCTACCTTAGTATTGGATAAATAATTTATTATATTTTGATCATTTAATAACAAATTATTCCTAAAATTTTCTGCCAATAGATTTTTTTGGCCACTGTAACTTTCTTGTTTTATTTTTATATCCGCCAAAAAATTAAATAATGGATGTTCATTATTTAAAACCTGTAACCAAGCATTTGGTATTATAACTTGAAAATTATTATTCATTTTAATATCTTTAGGATCATAGATAATAATAATATTAGACATTTTTATAATTTCTTCATAAATGTAAGACTTTTCAAAGATTTTTTCTTCTTGTTTATCCACACAAAGGATATATATTTTTTTGTTTCTAATTCTTTTTGTAATAGCTTTAAGATGATAACCAAGTCCTAAACCTAATAACAAATAACCTTCTGCATCTAAATCTAACTCTTTTTCAATAAAAGATGCTGCATGGTCTTTAGGTTTATATTTACTATAAATGTGTATACCATTTACATTTAGTGTTTGATTACCATCTCTTGCAATAGAAATCTCAAACCTCATTGTTCAATCACTATAACCTGATAATGTCTAAAAAAATCAGCAATTTCATATTCAAATAAATCAGCAACTAAATAATAATCTTGTATTTGTAAAGCTTCATTTATTTCTATTAAAAACTCATGAATTTTAACTATGTTCGATTTAACATCAACTTTATTTTTCTTTAGTATTTCTGCTGCTTCAGATAGCCATATTACACCTTCTGAAAAGTCTTTTACATTTAATAAAGCTTCTTGAATTTGGTCATTACGGAATTTATTCGCAATTGCTACACAGCCCTCTGGTAATTTCTTTAAATATTCATTATAACTATCAACTGTTTCAAATAATACATTATTCAATCTTCTCACTCCTAGATTTAATATCTTCAATTACAACTTTTAAATTATACTTAGCCTTGTCAAAAGCTTCTAACAGACGTTTATAGAGTGTATAGGACTGGTTCCACACCCTTTGAAAACTTTCCTTTCGAGTTTCATTAGGCTTTTCCAGATAACAATTCGATACTTCAATTGTTATTGGAGCAATAAGAAAATGTATTTGTATTTTTTTCGATTTTTCATTTAACTCATTTTCAATTTTATCGAGTAATTTTAATGTATTATTATCAAACAAAACATTATTCTTATTCTTATTTAAAGCATTAATGCCTTTGATTATTTGGTTCTCCAAGACTCTAATTAATTCTAATTCACTTTCGTAAAATTCTACAATTTCTGAGTCCTTTTTATAAAATGTTTGGTTGTCCTCTATTTTTTCTAAATTTTTGAATTTACTAGTGTCAACATAAGTATTAATAAATTCTTGGAACGTAACTTGTTCATATCCTTTTAACCTAACTCCTCCTTCAGTACAGTTAAAAATGGGAACAAGTGGTTTATAAAAACGAATTATTTCCTCAAATACCATTTTCATAGATAAAAAATCACGGGATGTACCTACTTTCCCTCCATCATATCCATCAACTTGAATCAATTCCTTATTTAATTCCGAAAGATTTTCAACTTTCTGTCCGTGCTTATTACCTTCTGCATGGGTTTGATTATTAGTATAAGCCAAATCTTGTCCTATCATTGCGATTGGACCTGAATTTAATAACCTTGCAACTGTAACGCCATAATGTGCAACAGTACCTCCACCTGCTAAAATTGGTAAGTTAATTCCTATGTTACTTAACAAATACTTCCCCATTTCCTCTTGATGTACTTGTGTGAAAACATAGCACTTTTTACTAAATGATTTCCGCACACCTGGATGATTATAGGGTGCATAAATTAATTTTGCCTTTTCAAAATGCAGATCTTTAAAATGATTATAATTAGGTTCTCCACCATCAATAGAAATAATAAAGTCAGGTTCTAAGTCCTCCGCTAAAAGAGAGTTTATTGTTGAACCAGACGCAATAATAATAACATGTTCTTGAATTTTTTTAAGTAATGGTATTTGCTTTGTAAGGGAAGGTCCACCTGCAGCCAATATTACTGGTAAATCAAACTTATTATGTAAAACTGATAATGATTCATCCTTCGCAATCAAAGGAACATTTTTCGAAAAATTACTTTGCCACTGTTCTGCAAAAAGAACTTCTGTATTGTAGTTTATTTGTGTTTTGTTTTGGAAATCTCGTAAATAGATCAACAAATCCCTATATTCATTTTCAAATAATTTATTATAATTTGGAGTAATAGATATCTTTATTTTTAATGATTTCCCTTCTGATATACTTGAAATCAAGTACCCCAAAGTGTTTACTGAATTTTCACTCCAATAATAAATATTTAAAATTCTCTTATGCCGTTGTTCAATGTGGATCTTACCTATTTCGATTAAAGGATCGACAATTATAATGGACTCGTTTTTTATTTTTTTTAATAGGCTATCAACTATATAACCTTTTCCATAACCAAAAAGAATGTGAGTACAATTAATACTATAATCTTTTGCTGCAATCCTTTCAGATTCAACAATTGGATTATACTTACTATGAACGTAAAAATTGTTAATTTTTAAAGTTTCATCTCCTGATTTGGCAATTTCAGTTTTAATAATATATTCATTCAAGACTTTCACCTCGCTCTATTTATCGTCAACTTCTCGGATAAATTTAGATAAAAAAAGCAGAAGAGGTTTTCCTCTTCTGCTTTTTTAAATGATATTAGCCTAGTAATTGTAATACACCTTGTGGTTGTTGGTTAGCTTGTGCTAGCATAGATTGAGCTGCTTGCATTAAAATGTTGTTCTTAGTGAAGCCCATCATTTCTTTCGCCATATCTGTATCCCGGATACGAGATTCAGCAGCTGTTAAGTTTTCAGAAGTTGTACCCAAGTTATTAATTGTATGCTCTAAACGGTTTTGAACCGCACCAAGTGAAGCACGAGTTTTTGAAACTGTGTTAATTGCATTATCAATAATTGAAATAGAATCATCAGCTGCTGTTTGTGTTGTAATATTAATTCCAGTTTCATAATCACCAGAAACTACATTAGCAGAACCAGTTACTGATACACCTAATGCATCTGCTGTCATAGTTCCAACTGATAAGTTAATGCTTTGGCCAGAGTTTGCACCAATATGGAATTGTTTACCTCCATCATCAGTTGCATTTCCACCAGTAACAGTATCTGTACGAGAACCTTTAAATGTACCATCTAATAACTTTTGTGTATTGAACTCAGTGTTTTCAGCGATACGAGTGATTTCATCAGATAAAGATTGAATTTCTAATTGTAATGCTTCACGATCTGCTGTTACGTTAGTATCGTTTGAAGATTGAACTGCTAATTCACGCATACGTTGTAGGATAGCGTGAGTTTCGTTAAGTGCACCCTCAGCAGTTTGGATTAACGAAATTGAGTCTTGAGCGTTTTTAGATGCCATGTCAAGACCACGGATTTGTCCGCGCATTTTTTCAGAGATTGCTAAACCAGCAGCGTCATCTCCAGCACGGTTGATTTTGTAACCTGAAGATAACTTCTCAAGGTTTTTAGAAGCTTGAGCGTTGTTAGCTGTTAAGTTACGGTGAGTGTTTAAAGCTGAAATATTGTGTTGAATTCTCATTTGGAATTCCTCCTTGAATTATTATCATATAACCCACGTCCTTGTGGGAAAGCATGGCTTTGGATATTTCCTCCGCCTTACAATAATAATATCGACTCTATTAAAAATTTGTTTAATAGTTTTTTAAAACTTTTTTTATTTTATTTTATTTTATTTATTTTGTATTAGAGAATAATTAGTACTAAAAAAAACTCCGCTCAGCCAAATGCCAAGCGGATTAACTCATTTCTTCTTCAATTGTTCAAGTAAATTGGTATTCAGATTTAATGCTTCTTTGTTCTGCTCTTGTATAGCTTGGAATATTTCCGATCGATGAACTTTCACATTTTTTGGTGCAACAATCCCCAATTTTACCTGATCGCCTTCAACTGATAGAATTTTCACTTCGATGTGGTCACCAATCATGATGGATTCGTTCTTTTTTCTTGAAAGGACAAGCATTATTTCGCACTTCCTTCCAAGGAACCAATCGGAAATCTTAGCGGATAGGCTGCGTTATCCTGAAGAACAATTTGTTTTCCTAGTTTTTTGTTCGTATTGACAAGAATAGGTGCTAGTAAATTCAACGTTGACTCAGCGAAAGACTCTTTCAATGTCACGATCGAGTATGCTAGAACATCTTCTTCATTTTCTATTTGTAAATCTTCTTTATCTTCATCACTAATATCAAAAACATAATCTTTTTTAAATATAAATGGATAGGCTACGACAAAACCGATTTGAGCTTCCTCAGTAGACTGTAGTACAGCTAGGGGAAGGTCCGCATCCAGCGATAGTATAACAAACTTTTGTAACTCAGGAAATCCAGGTAGTCCAAATTCAAAAGTAATAATTTCTTCTTGAGTAATTTCGACTTCACCTAAAAATTTCGTTTCTATATTCATATTTAAGAACTCCTTTTATTCAATAAAATCAATTTCGATTGAAGGTCGTTGTACAATTTCATGTGTTACTTTCCCCTGTTGGTAATCATGAGTTGGCTGATTTACTTGTACATCTATTTTTGGCTGCTGTGGTGTAAAGTTTACGTCTACTTTAGCAGGTGTATAGTCTATTTTCACTGAGCCTACAGACGGGATAAACTTGATATTCATCGGTACACGATGCGGACCATGATTTTGCTTGGCAATACTAGCAACAATTGAGCCTCGCTGTCCATTGCCACTATTCACCATCATTTGGCGACCTTCTTGTACTGTTTTTGAAATTCCCTTTAATACTGCTTGACGCCCATCAGCAACATATTTCTGAACAGATTCTTTTGGTGTTAATAACCCTACATCTCTCCATGCTTGAGATTGATCAATTTGAAGTTTCCCTTCAGAGACATGAATATCCAGTTTTCCTGCTGGTTGTTCAATTGTTTGTTTGGCTTTCGGTTGACTAATTTTTTGAATTGGCTCATGAATGCTCATATTCAATTTAGTATCTGTTTTTGTAATTTGGAGCTTTGGAAAGTTCATTTTTTCACCTTCTTTTAATAAAAGCGTTTGAACAAATATGTCCAAACGCCATGTTAAAATATTATAAGAAATCCACTAAAGTTCTTTGAATAATTTTCGCACCAACCGAAAGTGAGGCTTGGTGAATTGACTCGTGAGTAACCATCTCAGTAATGGCTTCAGCATAATCAACATCTTCGTTTTCTGACATCTGCTTCGTTACGTTGATTTCTTGTGATGACAGGCGATTCGACATCATTTCCACTCGGTTTTGACGAGCCCCGACATCTGCTCGAGCTTCTAGCACATGATTTTGAATTTCTGATAACGTATCATCTGTTCCATCAGCTAGTCCACCTAGTAGATTACCGATTTCTTCTCCATTAGACGCATCCAATGCATCGGATATATTACCCATTAACTCATCCACATTTTTAAACAAGTCGGCAGCATTAGAAGTATTCACCTGTAACTGGATACCATCAAACACTTCCATTTTCACTTCTCCTGAAACAGCTGAACTGTTGGATAAATCATTATTTAGTTCCCCATCTATAAATAACGGTGATTGTGTTTTAGTTCCACTAAAAATAAATTTATCTGCAACTTTTGTATTGGCTACATCTTGTATCTGTGAGCGTATTTGTTCGATCTCCAGCTTGATTTTTTGACGATCATCTGCTGTATTTGTGTCATTTGCTGCCTGAACGACCAATTCTTTCACTCGTGTCAAGGCTTCTCCAACTTGACCAAGTGCATCATCTGAAGAATCTAACCACGAGTTGACTTGCGTCATATTTCTCTCAAATTGCTCAACCTTATTTAAATCAGTTCGATAACTCATTCCCTTTATGGCAGTAACAGGGTCATCCGAGGGACGAGTAACTTTTTTACCTGTATTGATTTGATTTTGTAAGTCCGCCATTTTTGAATAGCTAGAGCTTAAATTACGCAGCATGTTGTTCGATAACATGGATTGTGTTACGCGCATATCTTTACTCCCTCCTCATGGAATGGATTAATTCTATAAAAATATTAATCCTATAATCCTACTCGGCCGAGGCCATTAATAATTTTATCTAATGTTTCATCAATTACCGTAATCATACGAGCATTAGCATTGTATGCTTGTTGGAAAGTTATCATATTGGTCATTTCTTCATCCAGCGATACCGAACTAATTGAAGCTTTATTATTTTGGACTGTCAGGCGGATTGTTTCAGCATTGTACTGTAAACGCTGAGCCTCTTGTCCGTCTACCCCAAGCTTCCCAACTAAACCTTCATAGAAAGATTGGTACGTTGCTCCATCCAACGAAGGAGCATTTGAGAAGTCAATTGTATTTCCATCAACCTTTATTTCAAAACCACCATCTGATAAAGCAACTGATTGTAAATTGGCAAGTTCTGCTGCCCATTTACCATTACCTTCTTCATCTACCTTACTTGATGCTGCTATGAGTGAAGAGTTATTTTTTACTGCATCGGTTACTTTGATATTCCCTGCAGTAATCGGTGTTCCGCCATCAAAGAAAGTCACACCTGTTTTAGTGGTTTCATCTATTGTATACCCTGCTTCATGTACTTGATTAAATGCAGTAGCAAAAACATTTGCTAATGTATCAAGATTAGACAACATTTCTGGGTAATACCCTTCAACAGATCCGCCTGTATTCTGATATCCATAAGAATTGATTAATGATAATAGTTTACCTTTTGAAACTTCGAAATCACCTTGTTCAAAACTTGCTTGTTCTGATCCGCTTACTGGTGGTTCACCTAGATTAGAAATGGAAATTTTAGAAAATGCATTGAAGCCACTTGTAGAAGAATCATCAATATTGCCATCTACTTTACTACCATCCGTATCTAAAGCTTTTATTTCCGCATAATCTTTCCCCTTAACTAATTCCACGCCATTAAAAGTAATCGTATAGCTACCCTCAGCGATAGATAATGCATTACCTCCGGATTTAACACTAGTAACTGATACGGGTATGTATTCATTTAATTGGTCTACTAAATTATCACGTGCATCATATAAATCATTCGGCATATAGCCATTTGGTTCAACACTTTGAATTTGTTTGTTAAGCTCTGCAATTTGTTTCAAGATTGAATTGATTTGTGTAGTTGAAACATCAACTTCGTTCCCAAGATTCCCTTGAATTTGCTTTAATTGCGTATCAAGATAGTTAAACGTATCTGCTAAGTGCTCTGCTCGTTGAATAGCAACTTTGCGAGATGCAGCGTCCTCTGGGTTTGTACTAACATCCTGTAAGGAACTCCAGAAAAGATTGAAGGCTTCGTTTAGCCCATATTCAGATGGCTCTGACATAACATCTTCCATTTGCGAGATGGCATTTGAACGAGATTCATAATAGCCTAATTTATTAGTTTCTTGTCTATATTGGCGATCAATAAATTGGTCACGGATACGCTGTACAGACTCTGCTTCTACACCCGTACCGATGAATCCCGCAGTCATCGGAGCATTTAATCCAATACCAGGGTAGCCTAGAGTCGGTGACATATTCACACGTTGGCGAGAGTAACCTTCTGTGTTGGCGTTTGAAATATTATGACCCGTTGTATATAGAGCACTTTGCTGAGTATAAAGACCGCGTTTACTTGTTTCAAGTCCCATAAATGTGGAGCGCATGGTGTCTCCTCCTTTAGTTATAAAATGAATTTTTGCATTTGTTCTGATTATGCCTGCGAATCAAACATTGATTTCTTTGGAGCTACTGTAGTTTCACCATGAGTTGATTTGCCCGAATAGTTGATTTCCTGCGGACGAGGTCGTAGCATATCCAACGACATATTTACAAATTGCAATGATTGAAAAACGAGTTTTTGGTTTAAATCATTCTGTTTTCGTAAGTCAACGATAACAGACTTAAGTTGCTGGCTTACTTCATTTAATTGATTTCGTTCTTCTTGTACTTCAGCAGCTTCGATTACTTGAGCGACAGTTGGTGTGTCAGAAAGAGCAATTCCTTTTGCCCGAAGGTAATCCGTTACCATTTGCTGACGCTGTTTCTCAAGTACTTCGATTGCTGCTACGTGGGATTGCTCGTTTTTAATGATGGAGTCGAGCCCGTCCATATCGCCCTTTTTGACAAGCTCGGTTTTTTGATTAGCAAGTTGTAGCAAACTGTGATGCATTTTTTCAAGCTTCTCCAAAATTGAGATGATTGGTTGGACAGACATAGTTTTGAGCTCCTTTTATTATTCATTGTGTTGTTTTTACTTACGATAGTAATTAACCATATCCTCAGCCACTTTTTGAGCATCTACTTGGTAAGTACCTGATTGTATGTCTTCTTTGAGCTTTTGAAGTTTTTGTGCTCGCTCCGAGTTATATGTTGAGGATGCTGACATTTCTTTAGCAGCAGACGAAATTTCAATTTTATCAGTAGAAACAGCGCTTTTATTTTCAGCTGCCTTTAAAGCCTTTTGTTGCCTGTTATATGGGTTAACCGAATTCACACCAAAAGATGTAATTTTCATCGTAATCCCTCCTTGCAGTTTTGTGTATATTGTTAATTTCGGTCAATATTTTATTTTTTTAACCTTTATAATGAAAAAACTCACATTTAATGCTTTCTCACTATGGTTTGTTTCTTATTATAACAATCCATAGTAACTTTAAGCATATATGTGAGCTTAATCATTTACTTATTTTTTATCTGATAAATAGGTACCCTTTTCACTGTTGGCAATATTTTCTCTAAATTCTTTTGCTGCTTCAAACGTACGTAATTCAGATTTCAATTCATCTTGACACTTTTCACAAAGTTTACCTTTGTTCGTAATTCGGCCACAGTTATCACAAGGATATCCTAAATTAGGGAACATGGCTGGATGAAGACGATTCTTGCGGACCCACTTATATAGCAGTTCTTCCTCTACTCCAGTTGCTTCTACAATTCTTTCTACTGTCGCTGCACGGTTTTCACGTCTACGTAGAAAGCTATACACAATTTGATACTTCTCATCTTCTTTTTGTACACATCTATGACAAACGTCTCTGATTCCTGTGTAGTTAAAAAATTCTCCACAAGTAGGACAATTTCGTAATTCAGCCATGCTGATTCCCTCCGTTACTATAACTAATTCTAATTACTTTTTGATTTGCTCTTACTCGAATCATCGGCTGTTTTTAGATTTTCTTAACCCATTTCACAGAAAGTTAATATTTACCCTCTTATCAATGTAAATGCTTTCACAGATTTCGCCCCTGCATCTAGTAAAATTCTCTTAGCCTGGTTAATGGTCGTGCCTGTTGTGTAGATGTCATCGACTAGAATGAATTCCTTGTTTCCGGGATCTTGGTTCTCCTTTAATGCGAAAATTTGCGGAGCGTTTAATCTTTCTTCCCGTGTTTTTCCTGCTTGAGTCTCAGTTGTAATTTTTTTGAGATAATGTACATAGGGGATGTTAGCTTCATTTAGGAGTTCATCAATATGGGCGAAGGTTCGCTCTTTAAGTTTAGCGTGGTGCATTGGGATTGGAACAATAATTTCTTTTTTCTTTGATAGTTGTTGCTGGATTTGATGCCGGAAAACCTTTGCTAGTAGTACATCGTGCATGAATTTGTAGCGATGTAGGTAGCCTTTCATGTCGTCATTATATTTATAAAGTGAGATAAGGGATTCTCTGGATTCGGTTTCACAGGGCTCAAACTTTTCTTCACAATGTAAGCAGATTGTTCTAGGGAACCTATTAGATAATAGAGTTTTCCAAGTTACCCCTTCATCAAGGGGGCTATTGCATAACAGGCAATTCAGTACTTCATAACGTTTCATTTTTGCCAAATCCTTCTTTATTGAGTCTGAGAATTTCATTGCACGCTTCGTCCATTTCAGCTGTGATTCCATGGTGGAAAAACACAATGTCCCCCTTTGGTAATGCAACATTTCGTCCAACTCGACCACTGATTTGAATAAGTGCACTTGATGTAAAGATTTTAGATTCTGCTCCAACAACGGCTACCTGAACGTTTTTGATGGTGATGCCCCTTTCTAGAATCGTTGTTGTGAGGAGGCCGGGTATTTGTTCATTACGAAGTTTCATGACTTTCTCTTTCCGGTCTGCATCCTCGGCATGGACACTTACAATATTTGCATTTAGTTGTTGAAATAGCGGAATGGCTAGTTGCATCAGTTGGATGGTTGGGAAGAAAATGAGGAAAGGTTCTTTATTTGATAGTTTTGTGATGGTCCATTTGAGCAATTTTCGTGGGATTCTTCCTTTTTGGATTGTTTTATCATACGACCACAGTGCCTGGTACCGCGGAACTGGCAACGGATGTCCGTGATATCTCTTTGGAATGAAAGAGTAGCCCCAGCTTTCCTTTTTCATTCTGGCAAGGATTTGTGGAGAGGGTGTAGCCGTGACTAAGGCGATTGGTGCACCGTCTTTCTTTACTTTGTATACCGCTTTTTCCAATGCTTGATCAAAGGTATACGGAAATGCATCGGCTTCATCGACAATGACGACATCGAAAGCATCCTCGAATCGAAAGAGCTGATGAGTTGTTGAAAGTACTAGCTGTGGGAAACCTGTTTGCTGGGGTGAGTTGCCGTATAAGGCGTGTAAATTGGTGTTTGGAAATACTTTTTGAAAACGAGGAAATAGTTCTAGTACAACATCTGTGCGAGGCGTTGCAATACAAACTCGTAACTCTCTATTTAATGCATAGAGAACAGCCGGAAATAAGATCTCGGTTTTCCCTGCTCCGCACACCGCATGAACAAGGTGGTTCCGTCTATGTTTTATACTATTTGTGAGCTGTTTGGCTGCCTCGTTTTGAGCATTAGTAAAAGTACCGTTCCAGTCTAAAACATGCTTTTTGTGCATGTGTGGCTGTGGCCCATTCCATGTGATCAACTCCGTGCAACTCGTTACCCTTCCCATGTTGATACAATGCCTGCAGTAGACGCACTCTTTCTCACATTTTGCACAATTGTATATTATGAATTCCTGCTGGTTTTCATTTTGACATCGATTGCAGATGAGGTGTTGTCGATAGAAGATGTGGTTTTTCGTTAAGATTGAAATACCTGGTTTTTTGGTGAAGTAGTTTCGGAGAGTATAATAATTTATTTTAGATTGCGGGAAGGGGGTATTGTTGTGCGTCCAAATCCGACCTGCGAAAAAATCGCGGATTTGTGGTTCGATGATAATTCCTTTATAAGATAGTGGTTTGTTTCCCTTTGAGAGTTTCAATATCATTTTAAGCTCCTTTTTAGTTTGATTGATAGGTTCGATAGATCTGAAATGTCCAATAAAAACATGAAAAGTGTCCAATAAAATCCGAAATCTGTCCAATAAGACCGAAAATGTTTCCAATAAACTTTAAATTCTGTCCAATAATTCGGGTGCATGCTGCTTCTTTGATTACTTGAACTATTAATCTACAAAACATTCCTCATAGAACCCAAAAATTTTTAGACAACTAATCACAAAATTAAAAAACAGCCCCCACGATTCCCGTAGAGACTGCCCTTACTTCTATCACTTACATAACTAAATCTTCTTCACCCAACTCAAACCCAATGAACCTTCACCAAGGTGCGTTCCGATCACCGGACCGAAATAGCTCAGATTGAATTCCACATTCGGATAAGTCTCTGCTAGTTGGTTCATCCATTCGCGGCCGTCTTCTTCGCAGTTTGCGTGGATAACTGTGGCGATGTATTTGTCGCCTTTCATGGCATCTTGTGCTAGTAGGTCTTCCACACGGCGCAATGCTTTTTTCTTCGTGCGAATTTTTTCGAAAGGCACGATGACCTTTTCTTCGAAGCAAAGAATCGGCTTTACTTGCAAAAGACCCCCGACTAGGGCAGCTGCTGCTGAAAGTCTACCTCCGCGTTGCAGATGGGCTAGGTCATCCACTACGAAATAGGCATGCATGAAACGATTCATTTCTTCTAATGTAGCCAGGATTTGATCGCTGTTTGCACCTTGCTCGGCCATTTCTGCAGCCCTCAAGGCAAAGTAGCCTTGTGGTGCGCAAGAGATTTCGCTGTCAAAGGTATGTACTTTGATGCCTTCCACCATTTGGCCGGCTTGCACTGCACCTTGATAGGTACCGCTGATGCCGCTTGATAAATGGATGGAAATGACTTCATCGTATTCTTTTGAGAGCTCTTCAAATAGCTCGACAAATTTCCCGACTGCTGGTTGTGTTGTTTTTGGGAATGACTTCGAATTACGCACTTTATCATAAAACTCGGAAGAAGTGATTTCGACTTCCTCTGCGTAGCTTCCATCTTCTAAATTTACACTAAGAGGAATCATTCGAATGTTGTAGCGTTCTCTTTCCTCTTCGCTTAAATATGCTGTACTGTCTGTAACGACTGCAATACTCATGAATACTCCACTCTCCTATTCTCCATATTTTACCGTACTTCGTGCTGCTTTGTGAATCATCTATCAGACAAAAGCCTAAAATTAAATATTTCAAATACTTTCCTTCACTCAAACAACAAAAGCGCAAGCGCCCTGCTTAGCCCCGACAAGCGCTGGAGGAACCTGACAAGTGTGCTTGCATCTGCCGCTTCGCTTTCGATGCAGATAAATTGCACACGTTGGAAGGAACCGAAGCGACCTCGAGGGGCTGGGCGCTGAAGCTAGATGTGAGATAACTTTTTCAGAAAGTTATCCACATAGCAAAATTTTGCAATTTCCTTAAAATAAAAAGTGCTTCGTATACGTTAAAACAATTGTACACGAAACACTTTATCTTTTTGGAAACTTTCGTAAGACAAAATCCTACATTTTCCAAAACTAAATTACAAAATTCATTTATTGTGCAGCATCATTCCCGATATAATAAACGCTGGTTACTTTCCATGCATCATCTTCTTTTGCAAAGACGGTAACTTGGCGTCCACTGCTTGCCAACGCTGCATTTGTTTCGATTTCGGTCATTTGGATATCCAGATTGGCAAAGACCTGAGCTTCTTCTTCACTATATTTTACAATCGTTGTGTCTGTTGCTGTTCGCTCAATATCGTACTGAGCAAATGCTTGTTTGGCAGCATTGACATCTTCTTCATATTCAAAGCCCTTAGGATTTTTTGAAAGGGTTTGTACATAGCGATCGATGTCTTTTGCATTAAAAGCTGCAATATATTCATCAAAGGCTGCCAAAATTGCTACTTGTTCTTCTTTTGGAACATTTGCAGCCTGTTCGATTTCACTACCTACTGCTTCAAAACCTACTTCAGTTTCAGTTTCAGTTTCAGTTTCTTGCGTACTTGCTGTAGGGTCTTCTGAATTGCTATCTTCTGTCTTATTATCTTCTGTATTGTTACAAGCAGTTAGCACAAAGAGCGCTAATGCGAGCATTAACCATTTTTTCATCAACTGATACCTCCCGCGTAACTATTGTAGCATGATTGTCAAACTATGGCTATTTCAGTAATATATACTCGAAAATGTTATAAAAATTTAGCATTTGTGATGTTACTTTATTACCTTACCGATTACCGATTGTATGACGTTATAGATGGACAATTTGTTTCCGAAATTCTAATACGGCACCTTCACTCCCTAAGCCTGAAGATCCAAAATCCTATTATAACCATTCCCCTAACAAAATAAAAAAATCCCAATCAACGAAAAAATCGTCAATTGAGATTGGAGACTGTCGACAAACACCTTGAATGATAGTGCCTGTTGCAATTCAACCACTAGCGTTTATGGACAGTTTAGAACTTAATTATTATCGAACTTCAACCCAGCCGTTTTTAATGGCAGTGACTACTGCTTGTGTACGGTCGTTTACGTTCATTTTTTGTAAAATGCTTGATACGTGGTTTTTCACGGTTTTTTCCGAGATGAACAACGTTTCACCGATTGTACGGTTCGATTGGCCATCTGTCAGTAATTGAAGAACCTCACACTCACGTTTTGTCAGTAAGTGGAATGGACGGCGAATTTCTGTTTGGTGGAAGTTGCCTTTGTTTTCATGCTCGCTTAAGCGACGGAACTCCGCTACCAAGTTTTTCGTTACTTTTGGGTGTAGATAAGAACCGCCATTTGCAACGACTTTGATTGCTTCCACGATTTCATCTGCATCCATTTCCTTTAACATGTAGCCTAAGGCACCAGATCTTAATGCATGTGTCACGTACGATTCATCGTCATGAATGGAAAGCATAATCACTTTTGCGTCAGGGAATTCTGCAACCAGCTCAGAAGTTGCTTCTACACCATTTTTTCCTGGCATATTTATGTCCATCAGAACCACATCGGGTAAGTTGTTTTGGTATAAGTTTACTATATCTGCACCATCATCGCCTTCAGCAACAACTTCAAATGTATCTTCAAAATCTAAAATTCGTTTTACCCCTTCACGGAATAATTGGTGATCATCAATAATAATAATTTTCGTCATAAATCCTTTTCCCCCTACAGTGGCTTCTATTTAATTTTCGATTGTTTGTATTTTTTCCGGTAAAGGCACCTTGAATAATATACTTGTCCCATTACCTGGACTGCTTTGGATTTGCATTGTCCCTTTTAGCAAATCGACTCTTTCCTTCATGCCGATAATGCCAAAGGAATGCTCTCTGGCAGTTTTTTTATCGAACCCAGTTCCATTGTCCTTGACTAAAATGCTGACTTGCTCTCTTAGCCATTCTATCTTTACCCAAATATCCGGAGATTTACCATGCTTGATGGCATTATTTACACTTTCCTGAACTAACCGGAAGATCGAAACCTCGTAGTCAGAAGGAAGTCTTTTTTCATCGCTAAACGTTTGGAAGTGAATTTGAACACCTGGATTATATTCCATAATAGTAGACAAATATTTTTTCAATGTCGGAACGATCCCTAAATCATCGAGTGCCATAGGACGCAAGTCGTAAATAATACGGCGTACTTCCGAAAGGGCATTCCGTACTGTCTTTTTCAACTCGGCAATTTCCTTGATGGCTTGCTCCATACCTTTTTCTTTATACGTTCTTTCAATTAAATTGGAACGCATCAGAACATTGGCCATCATTTGGGCTGGTCCATCGTGGATTTCACGCGATAAACGTTTTCTTTCTTTTTCTTGTGCAGCGATAATTTTAATGCCAAAGTCTTGTTTTATCTTAGCATTTTCCAAGGCAAGACTGACATTCTTTAAGTCCGTCGTTAAATAATTTAATACAACATTTACTTGATCGACAATATGTTCTGCCCGTTCAATTGTATCGTATAATGACTTTAAACGACGCTCCAGATCATCGCGCTTTTCACGCAAACGTTTTTCTTCTGAACGTGTAAGAGATAGCCGAATTTGAAGATCATTTGCATTTTCGTAAGCTTCGCGCACCTGTTCCTCAGTGTATTGGTTGAAGTACTTACTCACTTCTACTAGACGTAATTTAGCGAGTTTAGTTCTTTGCTCTAAATCATCACTTTCATCTATAATCAGTTTGATTTTTTGCTTAATGAATTCCAATTCTTCTTTTAACTCTTCAAAGCTGCTACGGCTTTGCTCACTAATTATGAATATATCACTTTTTGAGCTTGTTATGGTCTCAATCATTCGATTAAAAATCACATCAAGCGAGCCAATATCAACTTTCTCGTTTGAAAACATACCTTTACCCCAATCTAATTGGTGTTAATATATAGTATAACAGTAATAATGGGTCTTGAAATGAAAAACCAGTAACTGTAATTGTTATTTAATATTATAACATTTTAGTCATAAAATTTAAGTAAATATCTTACTATAGAATCATTCATTTTTTGTAATTAAAAGGAGACATTATAATGCGAAATGACTACAAAACTGTAAAAGGCTTGGGAGAGAAAGAAATTGTAATTTCTAAATCACGTTTTATCGCTTATGTCAACCGGGCTGAAACCGAAGAAGAGGCCATTGAATTTATCGAAAGCATCAAAAAGCTACATTCCAGTGCGACTCATAATTGTTCTTGCTATATGGTAGGTGAGCATGACCAAATCCAAAAAGCCAATGATGACGGGGAACCTAGTGGAACAGCTGGCGTCCCTATGCTAGAAGTATTAAAAAAACAAGGGTTAAAAGATACCGTCGTTGTAGTGACTCGTTATTTCGGAGGGATCAAGCTAGGTGGCGGCGGTTTAATCCGTGCCTACGGGAAAGCAACAACAGAAGGAATCGATGCAGCACAAGTAGTAGAGCGAAAATTACATCATGTCATGAAGATTTCCATTGATTATACTTGGCTAGGAAAAGTGGAGAACGAGATTCGCAATTCCGATTACACTTTGAATGGCATTCAATACGCAGAAAATGTCGAAGTTATTGTCGATGTATTAAAAGATGATGTGGAAAGGTTCACAAACTGGGTGACCGAGCTGACAAACGGCCAATCAACGGTTACTTGCATAGATAAGAAATTTGCAGAGTTTGTAATTTGATCGGTGAAATTAGGTAGTTTAAGGACTTGATCTTAGAACACTTTATAGCAGAAATCCTTAAGATTGATAGCCACCATATGAATGTTTCGGTGGATTTCATACATATTTTATACTGTGAATCTCTTTAACTGGTTAACTTTTACTAGGTGAACATAAAAATCTATTTTACTGTAATTCGACATCATAGTATAATAGATAGTATTGGGTTTAGTTGTCGACATTGTCTGCCTTACGAAAGTTTTACCACAGATAATCAAAACAATCTTTGACATACTAAAAAGAAATTCAAAAGACAATTTACTACTATAAACGAATGCAATTCCTACATTAGAGGAGAGTTTAGATGAAAAGATCAGAGTTGAAAATAAAAGAGAAAAAGCCGAAAAAGAAGTTTTCTCTAGTTCTTAAAATACTTTTATTATTATCGGCTTCTTTATTATTATGTGTGACGACATATGGCATCTATTTAACAAAAAAAGCCGAAAATGCCGCAGACAAATCCTACGAAGAAGTCGATCGCGAAATGTCGGATAAACGTGAAGCCAAGGTAGAACCTCTGCAAGATAACGTTTCAATCCTTTTCGTCGGTGTCGATGATAGCGAAGAAAGAGGCCAAGGTTCAGACCATTCCCGCTCCGACGCATTAGTACTCGCAACATTAAACAATAAAGCCAAAACGGTGAAGCTCGTAAGCATTCCACGTGATTCTTACGTATACATTCCTTATATTGACGGTGAAGACAAAATTACGCATGCCCATGCATTTGGTGGTACACTTGCCTCCATAGAAACAGTAGAGGAATTATTTGATATCCCTGTAGATTATTATGTACGAATGAACTTCAATGCATTCATCGATGTTGTCGATGCACTGGGTGGAATCGAAGTTGATGTCAATATTCCATACGCTTTCTATGAGTTGGATGAAAATGATAACAAATCCATCTATTTAGAACCAGGTTTACAACAATTAAATGGTAGTGAAGCACTATCATTAGCAAGAACACGTAAACACGATAGCGATATTATGCGTGGCCAGCGCCAGCAGGATATTATTAAAGCCATTGCCCAAAAAGCTTCATCCGTTACATCGATTTCAAAATATGATGATATCCTTGAAGCGATTGGCGATAACATGAAAACCGATATGACATTCGATGAAATGAAATCCTTCTTCAGCTACTTTACAGAAGGTATTCCTCAAATCGATGCATTAACTTTAAACGGATACGATGACACGTCGACTGGTACTTATTATTACCAATTAGACGAAGAATCCTTGGAAGAAACACAACATATCCTACAAAGTCACTTAGAACTAATCCCTGACTCCTCAAGCATCTCAGGAGCAGACACAACAGAAAACGCATCCGATCCAATCGACGAAACAACATCAAGATAACCATGAACCCGTGAAGAAATCATCTTCACGGGTTTTTTCTTGTATTATGTGAGAATTGTTTTTGTGCCCGGCACTCATATTGTTCTGAATTGTTTTGGATTTGTTTGTGTCCCCGGTACCCGTTTAACTTTGATTTTTGTTATTATGTGTGACACACACAGCATACACAATCCAAGAACGCGTATACAACGTGCAAGCAATCACACAATCCACTCATCACTATTAAAAACCAAAAAAGCCACTCCCTCAGTACCGTATGTTAACGATACGTTGGAGTAGCTTTTTGTATTATGAATTAATTTACTTATTAAATATTCTTACGAGGTTAATGAGCGGGCGATAGTTCTTGCCGGCCAGTCCGATGACTTCGACGAATAGTTCGATGGCAACTAAGAGAACAGTTATTAATAGGATCGCTCCCCAAATCTTTGCCATTGAGAAGATAATCGCTGCAATCCCGAATAATGCGGCAATCCCGTATATAATTAATACTGTGTTTCTGTGTGAGAAGCCCATATCAATTAAACGGTGATGTAAGTGTGATTTGTCTGGATCTGACCATTTTTGTCCATTTCGTATACGACGAACAATGGCAAAGAAAGTATCCGAGATAGGCACCCCTAGCATAATGACAGGAATAATGAATGAAACGATGGTGAAACCTTTAAATCCAAGTAGTGACAACACCGCAATCATAAACCCTAAAAATAATGCCCCTGTATCACCCATGAAGATTTTCGCCGGGTGAAAATTATAGAATAAAAAGCCTAATGTACTGCAAGCTAAAATGGCTGCTGTTGCCAAAACGAAGATATTCCCCATTACAAGAGCCATACAAGCCAATGTAATTAGAGCAATTGTTGAAACACCAGCTGCAAGTCCATCCAAACCATCGATTAAATTAATCGCATTGGTAATTCCAATAATCCAAACAATTGTGAATGGAATACTCAGGAATCCAAAATCTAGAGAACCACCAAATGGTAAGTTGATCATCTCAATTTGAATACCACCAACAAAGACAATGATACATCCAGCGATTAACTGGCCAAGCATCTTAGCCTTTGCCGAAATTTCACGCATGTCATCCACTATTCCAGTAATGACAATTACCGTTGCTCCCAACACGATTGCCAACGGAATCATGAAAGGATTTTCTCCTGGTTGGACATCCGGAACTGGTCTTAGTAAAGCTAGTCCAATGATAAATGCGATAAAGATTGCTAAACCACCAAGTCGAGGCATAATCCGCGAGTGTACTTTACGGTAATTTGGCGCATCCACAGCACCAATACGGAATGCTAATCGTTTTACTAATGGAGTAATTAAAATGGCTGCAACTAGAGCCACGATTAAAGACACATAAAGCATGTCTCTCCTCCTCAAAAATAATATATAGGCACCATAAATCTAAATCATTATAGCATGTTGTCTACCGAAAATATAGCTTTTCTCGTTTACAAAAAGGGAACAAATGAAACAAAATTATTAAGGCTCGGTAACAATGAAGAAGAAAACGAACTTTAAGAACTAAATTTTTCACGATCTTCTTATTTCGCTCAGTTTTCCCCCCACCTTAAGTAGTCATACATTTTAAAATTTGATAGAATAACTATGTGTCTAGTCTTTTAGCTAGACGATTCTTAAAGGAGCGTAAAATAATGTTCTCAATTTTTAATCGAAACAAAGAAAAAACGAGTTCTCGAGAATTAAAAAGATACTATAAAATTGTAGATCAAATTAATCAACTTGAAACAACATACTCTCAAATGACAGATGATGAGTTAAAAAACATGACGTTTTCATTTAAAGAAAGGTTACAAAATGGCGAAGAAATCAGCAAGATTGTTCCTGATGCATTTGCAGTTGTCCGTGAAGCAGCAAAACGCGTCCTGAATATGCGCCATTTTGATGTGCAGCTTATTGGTGGACTTGTACTGACTGAAGGCAACATCTCCGAAATGCCGACAGGTGAAGGGAAAACATTGGTTGCTTCTCTCCCCTCTTACGTCCGTGCATTAGAAGGAAAAGGTGTACATGTCATCACGGTGAACGACTATTTAGCTAAACGTGACTTTGAGTTAATTGGACAAATCCATCGCTTCCTTGGTCTTACTGTCGGATTAAACATCCCTATGATGGAACCAAAGCAGAAAAAGGAAGCGTACAATGCAGATATTACATATGGGGTTGGGACCGAATTCGGTTTTGATTACCTGCGTGACAATATGGCACATACAATTGCTGACAAAGTTCAGCGTCCATATCACTTTGCCATCATCGACGAAGTAGACTCCGTGTTAATTGATGAAGCGAAAACACCACTTATTATTGCCGGCAAAATGTCTTCAAGCGAGGATTTACACCATATCGCAGCAAGGCTGGCAAAACGTTTCAAGAAAGATGAAGATTATGACTTTGACGATGAAACAAAAGCCACTTCCCTTACGGACAAGGGGATTGAAAAAGTAGAAGCCGCTTTTGGTGTAGATAATTTATATGATTTAGAGCACCAAACACTCTACCACTATGTAATCCAAGCGGTTAGAGCGCATGTAATGTTTGAGCGTGATGTTGATTACATAATCAAAGACGATAAGATTGAGTTAGTCGATATGTTTACAGGGCGTATATTGGAAGGCCGTTCACTGTCAGATGGCCTGCACCAAGCAATAGAAGCCAAAGAAGGCGTAACGATCACGGAAGAGAATAAAGCACAAGCACAAATTACTGTTCAGAACTACTTCCGTATGTACCCAAAATTAGCTGGTATGACGGGTACAGGTAAAACTCAGGAGCAGGAATTTAGAGAAGTCTATGGAATGAGCGTTATCCAAATTCCAACCAACCGTCCTCGAATTCGCATAGATCAGCCGGATATCGTTTTCGAAAAATCCGAACAAAAATATGAACGTGTTGCACAAGAAGCGATTTCAAGACATGAAAAAGGACAGCCCATCCTTATTGGGACAACATCGATTCTTCAATCGGAAAAAGTGGCAAGCTACCTGGATAAAATGGGCTTATCCTATCAGCTATTGAATGCGAAAACGGTTGAACAAGAAGTTGAGCTTATCTCGCAAGCAGGTCAAAAAGGCCGTATTACGGTAGCAACAAATATGGCTGGCCGTGGAACGGATATTGTTCTTGGTGAAGGTGTAGCAGAACTGGGTGGTCTTTATGTAATCGGGACAGAAAAACATGAAAGCCGCCGTGTCGATAACCAATTACGCGGTCGCTCAGGACGTCAGGGCGACCCGGGTGAAAGCCAATTCATCATCTCATTAGAAGACGATATGTTCCGACGCTATGCAAGTGAAGATGTAGAAAAGTTCCAAAAGAAACTCATTGCTGATGATACTGGCCGAGTGACAAATAAAGAAGTCTTAGAGTTAGTTGATCGTACTCAGCGTATCGTAGAGGGTTCTCACTTCTCTATGCGTGAATACAACTTAAAGCTGGATGATGTGATCAATGACCAACGCCGGGTAATTTACAACCTGCGCGATAATGTTTTAAAACAAGACGATCTTATTGGCCAATTAAAAACGATGTTAAATGAAACAATTGATTTTGCGATTCGTGATAACGCACCAGAAGAAATGAATCCAATCGAATGGGATTTCGACAAAATGGAAGAGACAGTCAATTCCCTATTCTTAACACCTGTTACCATTAACCGAGAAGAAACAAAAGTGAAACGTATACTACAGTCGATTCAGCCGTCAGTAGATGAATTACTGCAAACCATCGAAAGCTTTGAAGAAAATAAAGCGGTAATGCAGATCATCCCTCGTGTGATGCTTGGCTTCATCGACTCAATGTGGGTTCGCCATTTAGAGCAAATGACGCATTTAAAAGAAGGAATTGGGCTACGTCGCTATCAACAAGAAGACCCAATGCGAATTTATCAGAATGAAGGACTGGAACTGTTTGGTAAAAACTATCAAGAGCTTCGCCGTTCAATCGTAGTAGAATTAGTCACATTCATGAAGAAGTTCAGTAATTCAGAGGAGGAATAACAGTGGGTTTATTTTCATTTTTCAAGAAGACGGACAAAATCGGAACAGATAGTGCAATCGATTCTAAGGAATTGGTCCAAAATCCAGACCAGGCAGAAAACTCAAATACTGTAGAAACAAAGCTTTCATTCCACCCAGACTGGAATGTTCCTCCGGAGCAAAAATACATTTTCAATTTCTTGGCGAATGAGTTACAGCCATTGAAAATTAATCAATTGTCTTTAGCAGCCATTAATATTGAGGTAGATCCGCGAACAAAAGCTTGGAATGTCAAAGCTTTTGTGCGTTCTTCCTTAAGTCAAGAAATTCAACTTGGCGAGATTGAGTTACTCCTGCTAGATAAAGAGGATCGCCAAATCGCTTCAAAGAGCTTCAACTTTGCGGAACTTGGCAAAATCCCGGCTAAAAGTGCAAGACCCTGGGTGTTTACTTTTGAGAAAAGCACGCTCACAACAGAGGAAGTGCCTGAAGAGGGTTGGAAAATCGCTTTTAACCTGATTTCCCTAAGAGGCCATCAACTGGATCTGGACGACACATGGAAAAAACAACTTCCGGAAGATCAGCAAGAAGCCTTGAAAAACATTGTGAAAGACCTACCGAAATTAGGCAAAAATGAAGTAAACTTTACAGGCTTACAAGCAAAAGTTCATGACGATAAGAGCCTGGTGACTTCTATTTTTATTCGCAACGGCAACAATAAAGCAATCAACATCGAGCAGCTTCCATTAGAAATCGTTGATGCGAATGGACTACTCGTTGCAAAAGGTTCATTCAGATTAGACCCTGCTCTTTCAGTGCAGCCTAACTCGACTAAACCTTGGACATTCATCTTCCCTGAAGACCTTGTGTCGAAAGAAGAATTCGATTTATCTCGCTGGAGCGCGAGAGTAACGCAACAACAGAAATAAGAATATGGTGACCCAAAAACTTGCTGCAAAGACGAGTTTTTGGGTCATCTTTTTTGTTTAGCTTAGGCTATGAATCGGGTTAACCGCCAAGTTTGAATGTTTATCCGCCAACTTTTGTCGAATATCCGCCTCTTTATCCTATATTTCCGCCAACAGCCCTACTACAAATAAAAAAACGCAAGAATGCACTCCTCCACATTCTTGCGTCCTGTTATAGAATTAACTTCTGTTACTTCACCTGATTAAATCGCTTGAAGGCTACAAACTTTGATTCCCAATAGTCGTAGGAGAGTTTGGAAACTTGTACGCCATTGCTTCCTGCGTGAATAAATTGATCGTCCCCAATGTAGATACCCATATGAGAAATTCCTTCGATGTATGTATTTTTGAAGAAAACGACGTCACCCGGAAGTGGATTTTCGACAATTGTTGTATCCTTCATAAAATAATCATTACTGCTTTTTCTAGTCACGTCTAATCCGGCATTCGAATAGACATACTTTACAAATCCGCTGCAATCAAAACCAGCAGGGCTGTTTCCAGCGAATACATAAGGCGTACCCGTTAATGAGTGGGCAAGGTCAAGCACTTTCGTATAGATGGCTTGTCCAGCAGCTGTGACATTATTTTTAATGGCCTTCTCTTGCGACAGTTTTGCATCAATCTTTTGATCGGGTACCAGGATTTCCTTCGAATCAAATCCGGCTTCTTGTTCCACCACGATAGATGAACTGTTTATTTTAATAGCTTGTCCCACATAAATCAGATCGGAGTTGAATTGATTCCATTTCTTAATATCGGCAACACTCACATTGAACTTAGTGGCGATCTTCGATAAAGAATCACCCTTCATTACCTGATATGTCCCCATATCTGTTGTAGATTCAGCTTTAGAATTGTCGGCCTGTGGGTTTTGATTTGTTGACACTTGTGGAGTAGAAACAGCAATCTTCCCTTCCCCAATTTTAAGTTTCTGCCCAACAAAAATTGCATTACTGTTTAATCCGTTCCATTTCTTGATATTGGCAACGGTCGTGTTTGCTGCTTTGGCAATTTTGGATAAGTTATCTCCTTTTACAACTGTATAAGTAAATGAGGTTGCAGCAGTTGCTTTAGAAGGTGCTGGTGTTTTGCCTGATGTAGCTGGTTTACTTGAGGCAACTGGTTTATTGTCCGATGCAGCCGGTTTACTTGAAGCAGTCGGTTGTTTATCTGCATTGACTGTCAGTAATTGTCCAACATACAGGAAATCATTTTTTAGATTGTTCCATTTCTTCAACTGGGCTACTGTCGTTTTATTGGCAGAGGCAATTTTTGTTAGGGTATCCCCTTTACTAACCGTGTAGCCGGAAGCCTCAGCAACTGGTGCAACCATGGCAGCTGTCGCAATAATCGCGGTACTTAGCAATAGTAATTTATTTTTCTGCAGCATTCCCTTTTCACCCTTTCTAGAAAATTCTCTCTCTATTTCCATCATAACGAGTTTGATGACAATTTTCTATCGGGTTTTACAAAAAAATATAATACTTTTCTATTGTTTACAATGCTCACTGTATTTGGTAAATCACATACTTTAATGAGTTATTTTTTGCACCCTGAATTTCATAATTTTTGATTCTTTTACTAGAAAAACGTCAATATTTCTAAAATAGAAAACTTAATAATAAATTTTCTATTTTATTCGCGATTTGGATATGCTATAATACAACCTTGTGATGTCGAATTATGCGATAAATTTTTTGAAAGTTTTTGCTTTTCAATCAGAAAGGATTTTGTTTTTATGAAGTTCATGAAAGAAAATCTTGCAGTTGGATTTATGCTTTTTGCGTTATTTCTAGGTGCAGGTAATATTATTTTCCCGCCGGAATTGGGACAAAATGCCGGAACAAACTTTATTCCATCTATTATTGGCTTCCTTATAACGGGGGTAGGCCTACCATTAATCGGAATAATCGCTGTAGCGAAAAACGGTGGAGATCTGCAAGTGGTTGCGAATCGAATTAACCCTGTATTCAGCCTAATCTTTACATCTGTCGTTTATTTATCAATCGGACCACTGTTTGCGATTCCTCGTACAGGTGCCGTGACATATGAAATCGGGATTGCTCCTTTTTTATCAGAGTCAGCCGGTACTAGCGGCTTACTCATAACGTCTTTTATTTTCTTTGCGATTGTTCTATATCTATCACTGAACCCATCGAAATTAGTGGACCGAATCGGTAAAGTGTTGACACCGGCTTTATTGATTGTAATTGCCTTACTTGCAATTAAAGCTTTTGTCACACCTATGGGCGAGTTTGGCGAGCCGCATGACGTGTACACTACGCATGCCTTCTCTGAAAGCTTTATCCAGGGTTATCTAACAATGGATGTACTTGCTTCTCTAGTATTCGGGATTGTCATTGTACAATCCTTGCAAGCAAAAGGCATTAAGGACCGTGCAAAACAGGTAAAAACGACGATTTTTGCAGGGATTGTGGCAGCACTTGGTTTAGCTTTTGTTTATATTTCGCTTGAATATATTGGGGCAACAAGCATTGACGCCATTGGATATATCGGAGATGGCGGTACAATTATTGCCCAATCTGCAAATGCACTATATGGCAGCTTCGGAAATATCATTTTATCTGCCGTTATTATCCTGGCTTGTATCACAACTGCGGTTGGATTGGTTTCAGCGAACGCTTCATTCTTCAATAAGCTGTTCCCTAACCTTTCTTATAAAACGTTAGCTATCGTCTTTACATTATTCAGTTTCGTAATTTCAAACTTTGGGTTATCAAAACTGCTTTCAATTACACTGCCAGTGTTGATGTTCATTTACCCAATCGCGATTGTTTTAATGTTCTTGGTACTATTTGATCAGCTTTTCAACCGCCGACCAATCGTATACATCCTTGCCTTAATCGCCACAGCACTTGTGAGTTTATACGATGGCATTAAAACAGCGGGCTTCAGCATTGGCTGGTATGAGGAACTCCTGAAATCACTGCCATTGTATGACCAAAGCATCGGCTGGGTTGTACCGGCAATTGTTGGAATGGTCATCGGATGGATTATCCATCTGTTAACAAAAAAATAAAACCAAAAGTCCTAGAAGATTATCTTAATAACTTCTAGGACTTTTTCATTATGAGTAATCTATCTCTTCAAATAAAAGCAACTATTCTATCAATTTGTGTGTATAATGATAGTATTCTTATGATACGAGGAGTTTTATTTATGAAGCGATTTGCACCCATGTTATTTGCAATTATTTTAACGCTGTCATTGCCATTTCATACATATGCAGCGATTTTGGATGATGTGAAAGCAATTGTTAAAAGTGATTATGTCGGTGATATTAACGGGGATTTAGATAGTGCGAAATCAATCGAGGAAGTCATAGATATGCTGGATCCTTATTCGGACTATTTTTCCAAAGAAGAATATGAGGCTTTTACCAACGCAATCGATATGGAAACAGTCGGAATTGGCATCGTCATTGAAAAACACGAAAAAGGGATCTTAATCGTTGATGTAATCAATAATGGCAGTGCCCATTCTTCTGGTTTTGAACCAGGTGATATCATTACGAAAGTGAATGGACAACCTACCGTAGAAATGAGTGTTGAAGAGGCCCAAACCCTAATAGTAGGAGAAGAAAATTCAATTGTCGAATTCGAATTATTAAAAACCAATGGCCAAAAGGTTAATGAAATAATAAAACGCCGCTCCTTCTCGCTGCTAAATGTAAATGCAAAACTACTATACGGAAATGTAGGCTATATCTCGATTAATTCGTTTTCTGAAAACGCTGCTGAAGAAGTTGCTAGAACCTATTCGAGCCTGCTGGAGCAAGGAGCTACCTCTTTCATAGTTGACTTACAAAACAACGGGGGCGGCTATGTGGTCACTGCAGAGAAATTGATAGGAATGTTCCCTGGCGCGACTTATGCCTATAAGATACAGCTTGCAACTAAATCCGGCTTAGTGCGAGCGAACCAACAAGGGGTTGAATTCCCAACGAAAACGCGACTTTTAGTAAATCGATATAGTGCGAGTGCATCAGAAATGACAGCTGCAGCACTGCTCGATCAACACTCTGCCATTCTTTACGGTGAGTCGACTTATGGCAAAGGAACGATGCAGACTTTTTATGAACTAGCTGACGAAAGTATTTTAAAACTCACGGTCGGCGAATTTTTCGGACCAAGTGGAACAGTTGTAAAAGATGTAGGTGTTGCGCCTAACATCATTACGGCAACCAATCCGTTATATCAGGCACACTATGATAGTATTGTCGAAAATCTACAAAACTACAAAGAGCTTAAAAGTTTGTTAGGTGTCCCAACTACCAAAACCTTTCAAGTCAATTTCAATAAGGAAATCAGTGATATATTCGCCCATTCTTCCGTCAAGCTAGTTCAACTGGGAGGTTCAGAAGTGGATGTTTCCTTAAAAGTTTCCGGAAAACAACTAACGGTCACACCAACAGCGCCTCTTGGAAAAGGGAAAGAATATATTCTTATTGTTGAACCAACCATAAAAGATCTGAATGGAAGACAAATGAACAAAGGGATTTACTTGAAAGTCACAGTCCAATAAACTAAAAAAACACAACTCGGTTACATGTCGGGTTGTGTTTTACTATGTAGGGCCTGCAAGGGCTTAAAAAATCCCCTCCAAAGCAGGCTGACTCTTCAGTGGGGATCTATATGGCTAATTAGCTAACTACTACTGATTCTGCCTCTTCTACAAAATAAATAGAGAATAGGTCCTCAGCAAGTTCTTTTGCCGATTTTCTATTTGTTAGTAATAGTGTATCAGTTATACGCTCAATGGAGCCCATCAAACTTTGGGAAACAATATGTATATCATTTCGCTGTAAGTTGTGATAATTCTCAACTTGCCCGTCTAGAATTTGTTCGAACTTCTCTACCAGCTTTTCTTTCACGGTATACGAAGCTTCGGATTGATATAGCCCGATTTTTGTAAGCAACGGATTTGAAGCAAAATATTGCAGTAAATTTTCGATTACTTTTTGAAACTGCATGCCCTGTTGCTGAAGCTGTTCTTCGAGGATATGAAATAGATCTTGTTGAAATTGTTCATTTAAATCATGAAACAATGAATCTTTACTTTCAAAGTATAAGTAAAAAGTAGGCTGTGTAACCTTTGCCGCTTTCACAATATCACTAATCTTAGTTTGATAATAGCCGTTAGTCGAGAATAATTCGATTGCTTTTTCACGTAGTAACTGTTTGCTTTTTTCACCGTTTGAATTAACTTTCCTTCCACGTGCCATAATACTGTTCCACCTTATCCTTGTTATTACTAACTTTTATTTTTTACTATTCCTATATTGTAAATATTATAATATAAATTTCAAATATAATAAAGACTTTAGTCACACAAATATTCCTGTCAATTATTCCTGTAGTAACTCTTTTAAGTATAATATCATACTTCATATAGGCCAATTTACCTTTGAAATGAAAAGAGGTAGTATGAAGACGGTGATTGGTAAATTCTGTTTAGCATTCTTATTGGACAATTTGGTTGAGGGAAGGAAAATATTGCTTCTGTTTGATGCTGATTTCTTTTGAATCGTCGTAATCGATCCCGCTTTGCTACCGTCTGAGAGAGTTTCCCTTTTGGCTTGTCGTAATAACTCTCGCTTTTACTACCTCTCCATGATGCTAACCTTCTGGATCGCTGTAACTACTCTCATTTCGCTACAGTTCCATCCATTTTTTCGTTAAAATCGTCGTATTCGAATTGCACGCCCACACCTAAACTAAGTTTCCCCAAAATAAAAAGCACCTTAAAAAGGTGCTTTTTTCTTCACGATAGCTTCGGGAATCCTTATTTCTTCGAGAAAAGCTGTACCCAGTAGATTTGCCCGTCATCGCTTTCCACACAGGCAACCCCTGTATTTGTATAATTTTTATTCAACATAGTGTTTTTATGAGAGGTGGATTTTAGCCAAGCTCGAATTGCTGCTTCTGGTGAAGTAGCGTTCCTTGCAAGATTCTCCCCGATGCTTGTAAAGGAATAATCGAAGAGACCCGCCATATCCCAAGCATATCCGTAGAACGGTGAATAATGTTCGAAATACTTCCGTTTTAGCATATCATTTCCTTTAACAATCGCAAGCTGCGCTAATTTGCTATCATTCTGCAAGGGAGATAATCCTTGTTTTTCACGCTCCAGGTTTACTAACTTCACCACTTTCGATGACCAGTCTGGATGATAATCAATTGTATTAATATAATCCTTCTGCAAAAAATCATAGATCTTTTCATTGGAAGCTAGTTCATTGTTAAACGTCATGGAACGGTCAAGAAATGCTGCCATTTGGGCGCGTGTAACTTTTTGATTTGGGGAAAAGGTGTCTTTTGAAGTTCCCTTTATAATCTCAATATCCGCTAGCGACTCAATATAATTCTTCGCCCAATGCGAGGAAGTCACATCCCGGAAGGATGTATGATTTTTTTGATCGATTGCAATATCAAATGCTAGACTAATAATTTTACATAGTTGTGCACGAGTTAAATAGTCATTGGGATGAAAGAATTCTGCATTCTCTATTATTCCTAAACTCGTTAAAGTAAATAAAGCATGTTTATAGGTTGCGTTATTGGGTATATCTTTAAATAAGAATCCAGTTTCCGTTGTTTTCTCAAGCTTTAGGGCATTAAAGATAAACTGGACGGCATCAGCTCTTGTAACTAGTTCATTAGGATTAAACTTTCCATAGCTTTTTACAGGCATGATATTCAAGTCTTTCATTGTTGAGATTGATTCGTAAGCCCAATGATTGGGAGAAACGTCACTATAAAGATATTCGCGGACTGAGCTTGCTTCTACCGTATGACCAATCATAAAGATTAAGGTAAAGGATAAAATAACCTTTTTAAATAGATGATTCATTATTGTAAGACCCCTTACTGGTTTTAGATAATAAAAAAGGTAACGGTTTTCTACTATCATATAACATAATTTAACACAAAAACCACTTTGTAATAAATTATATACAATATTAGGAAAACATTCTATGAATCTCTTAATTATATCTATTTAACGGTGGTATATCTAATGAGAGAACCTCATAACATAAGAAAAGAGAGGTGCCAAAAGAACAGCCTCTCCCAAAGTCATCAATTATTAAATTATGTATTTAGTAAATTAGTTCATTGCTCGTTCAATGAATGCACCCAATTGAGTTAATGTAACATTGTCTTTTGCACCAAATGCTCCGTTGCCCAAGCCAAGTGTTACTTTGTTAGATGCTAAGTTATTAACGTAATCATAAGCCCAGTTACCTTTTTTCACATCAGTGAATTGTAATGTGTTGTCCTGTAATTTTAAATCAAAAGCTAGTACTAAAACTTTTGCCATTTCAGCACGTGTGATTGGTGAATTTGGGTTAAATTTGCCATTTTCATCACCTTGGAAAATCCCTTGTTTCTGAAGTGCAGTAATCGCACCTGCGTATTTATTAGATGATTTCACATCAGAAAACTTTGAAGTTGTATTAGAAGTATCCAGGTTTAATGCTTTAGCAAGTTGGTTTGCTACTTCTGCGCGAGAAGCGTAAACTGAAAAGTCAACGGCTACAGATTTAACCTCTTCTACTTTCTTAGCTACTTGTTCAGCCGGGAAATCTGCAATTTCTCTTGCACCAAGATAGCGGTTCGCCCAATATGATTCACTTAGCTTTGAAACTGTTACACCTCTACTTGAAGAAGCGTGAACAAATTGACCGTTGCCTACAAAAATACCAACATGAGATACGCCTCTTCCAGAAGTATTAAAGAATACTAGATCCCCTACTTCCAAATTGCTTTTAGACACAGCATTTCCACTTGCATATTGCGTTGAAGTTGTACGACCCAAATTAATTCCTAGGTCAGAAAATACCTTTTGAGTAAAACCTGAACAGTCAAATCCATTTGAAGTTGTACCTCCCCAAGTATAAGGTACACCAATATATTTATAAGCTGTAGTAGTTAATTCTTTATTTGTAGCTGCTTCTGCATCATTTGTAAAAGGACTTGCTAATAACATAAGCGATGCGAATACAGGTAGTAACCATCTCTTCTTCATGTAACTAAGTACTCCCTTCAAAATAACCATTTTTACCGTCTTTTGGCTCTAGTAAAAGACTACCATAAAAAGTAGAATAATAATTTTTCATTTGTGTAACGTTTTATTGCAAAAAACGTCGAACAATATTTCATTACAGACTAGCTCAAAACCCTATTAAATCAACAAACTAGGGTTCCATCATTTCATTTTGTAATAATCCTGTAATATAATTGTCTCATTTCGACGTATTGTTACTTAGAATTTTCTATATCTTTCATTTATTCCTTCAAATTCTTCACTCAATGTGACAAAGATTTTATCCATCAGAATAAAAATCCTTTGTGAGGAATTTTCCGCCCTTCACAAAGGATTTTTAATTTTTATGAAGAATTCCACCCATTCTCCTCATGAGATTGCATCTTTTTGTTCAAAATAAGCTATTGCAATTTACAGAACATTAACAACTCCTCAACATAACATTTACAAATTAGGGTGTGAAAGCTATTGATTAGGAACTTTGTTTTGAGGAAACATCCTCTTTTTTTTATCTTTACTGCAATACTCTTTCTTAAATTCATCTTTACAAGAAGTCTGTTATTTGAAGGAATTGATTTTTTTCAGACGCTTTTCGTCGAGCTTTGTTATTTATTCATCTTATTTGGCTTAATCGAGCTGATTCCCACATACAAAGTAAAGAAAATCATCTATCTTCTGTTAGATATTTTTCTTACTATACTGTTAACGGTTATTCTCGTTTACCATAATTACTTTGGCTATATCGTGACGATTCATGCATTTTCGCTCATAAATCAAATAGGTACCATTCGAGATAGTATTTTCCAGCTGATCGAGCCAATTTATGTCGTTTTATATATTGATTTCATCATTTTTCTTTTCAGTAGCCTATTAAGCCGAAAAAAAGCACGCAACTCTTCCATTAACCCCAGTTATCGATTCGCGCTTGGGGTTTTATTGCTGGGAACAGCAGTGTCTGCCCTGCTTCTTTACACTCAAAAGGATGTAGAAATCGCGAACTCTGTAACAGGTGCGAAAAAACAAGGAATCCTTACTTATGAAATTTTTGGCGTGAAAAAATATCTAACGAGTGAAGCTGCAAATCAATTTACAGCTGTAGAAATTAAGGAACTGCCTGAAATAATAGAAGAAGTAAAAGAAATAACTCCTTTAGAAAAGGGCGAATTACGATATTTTGGAGCTGCTGCAGGGAAAAATATAATCGCGATTCAAATGGAGGCATTTCAGGATTTTGCATTAAATGCGAAAATTAATGGTCAGCCGGTGACTCCTTTTTTAGATTCATTAAAAAAAGAAAGTGTATACTTCCCAAATCTCTATCAACAAATTGGACCAGGCAACACCTCCGATGCTGAATTTATATTCAACACTTCGCTGTATCCCAGAGATATGGAAGCAACCAGTGAAACATATGGCAATAAAATAATTCCTAGTTTCCCTAAGCTTTTAAAGGAAAAGGGTTATACGGCTCTTACCTTCCATGCAAATGACGTAAGCTTTTGGAATCGGGACGAGCTATACCCTGCCCTAGGATTTAATCAATATTATGATAAGGAATTCTTTGGTCAGGAGGATGTGATCGGCATCGGTCCATCGGATGAAGTACTTTATACAAAAGCGTTACCGGAGCTGAAAAAACTATATGACCATCATCGGAACTTTTTTGCCCATTTCATTACACTTTCCGGCCATCATCCATTCCAGATTCCGGACGATAAAAACACTTTAAACCTTCCGGAAAGTTTTAATGGCAACATTGTTGGCGATTATTTGAAAGCAGTTCATTATACCGATGAAATGTTGGGGAAATTTGTTGCCGAGCTAAAGGAAGCTGGAATGTGGGAAGATACGATGCTTGTTTTATATGGGGATCACTTTGGCTTGCAGCAGAGCTCACTCAAAGAACCGGAGCTCGCTTTGCTGGAGGAGTTGCTTGGACATGACTATCATCTTCTCGACCAGCTAAATGTTCCCTTAATGATTACAGTAGGCGATGAGCATCTGAGTGAAATTAATGAAACAATCGGAGGCCAAGTGGATATACTGCCCACCGTTTCGAATTTGTTAGGTTTGCCACTGGATTACTTTGTACATTTCGGTCAAGATTTGATCAATTACCCAAACAATCTATTCGGAATGCGCTATTACATGCCTACTGGTTCTTTTTTTAACAATGACATCGCCTATAAACCGAATGAAGGATTCGAAGATGGAGAAGCGTTTGACATCCGCACCTTGGAAACCGTACAGGACTATATGAAATATGAAGCAGATTATCAGCGAATAAAGGAAATCCTTCAGCTTTCTGACCAGTATTTGAATAGCTTGCCTGAAAAGGAAAAATAAAAAAGAGGATGTCCCAAACTACAAGGGACATCCTCTTTAAATATTTATTTATTCTTTTACGTACCTAATCATTTCTGCGCAAATCGCATACATTTCTTTAAATTTTAGACTGTGATTTTCGCCAGGGATGTTTTCTGCGACATTTCCACCTATTATCCCTTGATCAATCAACCCCTGCCAGCTTGGTGTCTTTCCCGTTTCATTTATTAACGCTGATAGTGTCTGTGTCACATCTACCAGTTGCAGCGGCCGGTTTTCTTTCGCCATTTCACTATTAAAAATAGTAGTTATTTTGTTGCGTAGCTCGACATTTTCTTTTGGAGCCGTTCGTTCAATTGTCTCTTTCAGGAGTTTAATGAAGCTATGAACGGTTGCTTCGTTTTCAACTTTTAAATCATTTGAATAGCCGGCAGAAACAAGTCCGTAATTCAGCAATTGTTGTATGGATCCATCAAACCATTCACCCATATATGGATAATCTGTGCTGATATGCTCAACAAATGCCCCTTGTTCATTTAAATTTGTACGAAGTGTTTCAATCATCTTCGTATCTTTGCTCATTTCCCTGAACGATTTGTTTTCCAGAACAGCTAGTGCCGCTGCTGCTCCTGCTGCCTGTCCAGTGACCATTCCTGTCGGGACAATTCGGGCACTCCCCGCTGCCAGAGAAGAGAATCCAGCAGCACGCCCCACCACTAAGATGCCGTCAATCTCCATGGGCACCAGTGATCGAAAAGGGATAGCATATTGTTTGGGATCCGCTAAAACAAACCCATAATCTTGTGGCGTTTGTGCTTGTACATCTACCGGATAGGCACCATACCCGATATTGTCCCAATGATCTCGGTTCGTCCAAACGTCGGCCATTGGCAGTTGGTACTCCGACCAGATATGTCTTGTTTCCCGCACATATAATTCCGGTGGGTAGCTTGCCACTTCCACCTGCTCAAAGCCCGGGAATTCTTTTTGTAAAAATTGAAGGATATTCATTGTTTCTTTTTTGCCTTTTTCAATGGCCGCTTGCTTCGAGCTTTCATCCAGACCGTCGATTCCGAATATTTGCAGGGCATTAATGGTATACTCATTCCCAATTTTTGCTAGGTTTAGCCCTCTTAGCCGTGTATTCTGTTCCACTGGTTTATAATCATAATGTAATTGGGAGAACCCCCAAGCAACCTGGTCTGTTACTTCAGCCTCTCCAAACTTTTTCGTTAAAGCGGTTTCTTTTACTTTATCCCAGTTGACATTTTTTAGATGCAGCATCAACGTTACCGCCATTTTTTTGTCTTCCATGCCAATGTCGGTACCTCCTATAAAATAGGGGACCTTGGACATGACTGCAAAATCAGCATCTTGTGTCGCGTCGATAAATGCCTTCCCCTTCACCTCAAAATTCCCATTTTCATTTTGCAGCTTTACTCCAACTACCTGATTGCCAATCATGATGGACTCGACTACATTGGTATTGGTTGTTAAGGAAAGAAGCTGTTCATCATTTACTAACTTTTGAAATGCGGCTTTTGCCGTCTCGATATAAAAGGTGTTGCCCTTACCAACTAATTTATGCCATTCCTCAAAAAGGCCATGACTCACCGATCTGCCATCTGCACCCTGGGGAATATCCAGGAAATTCATCATTCCAAAAGTAAATAATCCACCTAACTCTTCCCGGCTTTCAACCAACAAGGTTTTTGCACCATTTCTGGCAGCAGAAACAGCTGCAGCAACTCCCTCAGGCTCTCCCCCAATAACAATGACATCATATTGATCGTCAAACTTATTCAGGGCACTAGGCTTTTCATAAGGGATTGATTTGGGTGGAGTGGTTGCACTTGTAGTATTGTTATAAATATTGGTTCCAAAAAATGAAGCAATTAGTAATAAACAAAATATGCCTGTTATTAGTATGTTTCGCCTAGCCATGATGACCCCCTAAATAGTAAATGAATTAGTTTTGTATAAGGTAAAAAAATCTATATCTGTCCTAAAACAGATATAGATTGGGTATTCATCATTATTGCCAAATTTAAAATAATTATCAGTATACTCATTACCTTCAAGCCTGTTTACTTTAACTAGGAGAACATGTTTTAAACAATTTTATTAATTATTGGATATGGATTAAAAATTTTCTATAACCTTACTTGATTCGATATTATCTAATGCGGTAGGGAATTACATTTATGTTCAAAAATTTAGTAGTATCTATTTCCATCAACATATATAGTTCATATTAATCATTTATATACCAAAAATGGGTAATATAATGCACTTTTCTATTTTATGGATTAAACTATGATATGATGAATCATAAATTTGAAGTTAGGAGAATAGTAAATGTTAAGAATTTTAGTTGTATCCCTAGTCAGTTTGATCGCTTTATTTTCTACTTTTCAAAATGAAGCAGCAGCCTCCACAGCCATTGGGAAAAACCTATACTTAATGAAAGGGGTTACTATCGAATTAAATGGAGAAAAAATAACTTTTGACGATCCTATCCTAAGCAAGTCGAATTACCTCTTACTGCCAATGAGAGACTTCTATGAAGCGATTGGCGCTACAGTAACTTGGAACAAAAAATCACAAACTGCCAGTAGCATAAAAAACGGACATATTGTTGACTTAACTATTAATTCCAAGAAGGCAAAAGTAGACGGCAAAAGCACTTTTGTACAAGTTGCCCCAATGTTATATAAAAACAGTACATATGTACCATTACGCTTTGTCAGCGAAAATTTTGACGGCACAGTGACTTGGAATCAAAAACAACAGAAGGTAACCATTGCTTTAACAGATGATCCAGATTTACCAAATACACCTACTGTTCCCGATTCCAAACCAACAAATAAAAGTATATTACATATGAATGATTCAAGAATTATTATGGACGAGCCAATAATTACAAGAAACGGGAGAACCTATGTCCCTGCAAAATACTTTGTTACTTACCTTGAAAATGCATATGGCAACAAGCTTTCCAATACGGAATATGAATTAACAGTAGCCGAAACAAACTTTGTCTTTACAAACGATAGCAATAGGATTTATGTGGACGGTCAATCTATGGAAGTGTCAGAAATTCCTTTTAGTCAATATGGAGAAACTTATGTACCAGTTCACTTCATCATCAATTCATTAACTAACGGTGGTCGCATTCAATATAATCGTGCTAACGAAGAATTATATATCTATATTAATGAATATATCTTCTCTGGGAAAAAATTAGACTTGTCGTACGGTAGTTTAAAGGTTCCAGAATTGGTACCTACAGCTACTTTAGAAGGAACACGGGACCTTTTGGTAAGTGATAATCCAGAAACCCTGACTTCTTCTCACATTACAACCGATACAACAACACTAGCCCAGTACAATGTACAAACAACATCTTCTAAAAAAGAACATAGCATTTTTGGATGGCATTTAAATTACCTTAATACAAAGGCTAAAATTGGAATTACGATACAAAATGTATCAGAATCCAATACATTAGAAATTGCTAAGGCGGAAGGTGCTTCCAAAATTAGTTTGAATAATTCCATCAAGTATGAAATTGGTTTACCTTTAGCTGATGCCTATTTGAATGGTAACTTAAGAACATCACAAGGTGATGGAATTCAGATTGCACCAGGGGAAACGAAAGTAATCGAATCTTATTTACTAGACGAAGGAAAAGCGCTTGGATTCTTAACTGATTTGGATGTTCATTCATTGAACGGAGCAAATGGTGAATATATCATTCGAGTTGTTTTAAGCAAAAAGGATGAAGATAATTTAGAGGAAATTCATTCTGAACCAATATCATTGTTAAACCAACATCCTAGAGGTGCATGGCCAAGCTCGACAATCGCAACAAGTCTTCCGACATACACTGTTGACTCAGCTCAAGTTGGCTATAACCTTTCAAATGGTAAAACAGACTATCTATTGACTGCTGAAAATTCATTAACAAACATTAATGGTGCGGGTGGCAATCCAGGTCATTTTGGTATGACATACAAGGTAAATGTCCCTGTAAGCAATCCTAGTACCGAGGAAAAAGTTATTAAAATTAAACTTGCCGGTCGAGGTGGACAGTATAGTGGAGCAATTCGCTATAATGGAGAAGTTTACCTAATCCCTACTATCAAACCTGGTGTAAGTTACGTTGAGTTGCCTGAATATGTGATAAGTGGCGGTTCAGATGACACAATCCAACTGGAACTAATGCATGCAGGCGGCGGAAATCTTCCAGTTGCGGTTTATGTAGAAACAAAGTAATTTAATAAAACACCTTTCGCAGGGCACACGCAATGCCCGTTTCGAAAGGTGTTTCTTTTTTGTTTATATCATCCTGTTAGTTATTTAACATAAAAGAAAATGCCCAACCTAATATTAGATGGGCATCTTCCACTATTCTGTTTTTTCTTCCAAACTAAAATCATACATTACCGAATTTACTGTTGTATCATTATATAAGAAAACTATCATATCAAACTCATTGTTTTCTAAATACTCATATAAGGAACGATTATTATTGTATCGCATATCGTAAAATGTCGTTTGATAAAAGTGCTCAGGCAACCAGAAAGTCATTGGATTGGCGTACGAATCTTTAATAAATAAAGCTTTTATACCCTCTTTTTCTTTTGCTGGATTAATAACAGTTAATTCTTTATAGTCCGCTGTAAAGATGCCCGCATAATCTGTAACATTATGCTCGTTTTCTTTTTCCAGATCACTTCCGTAGATATTACTCCAAATTGTTTTGGTTTCTTCAGAAATGCCGCCTTTATAGACCTCCCAAGTATTAAAATCTACATTGCTTGGGATCATTGAACAAATCGCATCCTCTGTTTTAACTAATTGGTAAAGCTGGCGATTATAACTTCCAATGAAATTATTATTGTCATAGCATTTCTTCGAAAAAGCCTCTTTATCTAATGAAGGTTCATTGAAGTATTCAGACTGTTCATTAAGTGTATTATAAATAACTTTATAGCCTTCAAAAGCACCATCTACATTCCAGTGGTGATCTGTTTGGTAGTATAACTCTTTTACTTCTTCTTCAGTAAAATTATTTCTAAAATCTTGGGCTACATCTTTCAAATGAAGATTATCTACTTTAGATAATCCATCTAAATAATATTCTTTTTGTTCATATTCATATCCATGTGTAATAAATGAAGGATAATCAGGGTCCAATATTAAATATCTATTTGGCAACGAAAATAGGAACAGCTCCATATTATGTTGATCTGTATATTCCGCAAGTCCCTCCATATTGGCTACCGTTTTGTCTAGACCCGCGTAATCTACATAGCTAGCTGGCTTCGGGTAGATCCAATTGTCCTCTTTACTAATGTAATAATCTTGAATAAAGGTTTGATTTGTTAACCTTTGCCATTGAATATAGCCTTTTATCCAAGTATCTTTTGCTGCAAAATGATCCGTAATATAGGTTTCATATTCTTTTGTATAAGAACCATCTACAAATTTTTCAACAGAAACTTCTGGATTTTTTGCGAGTGTCCTATTTTCGTAAAAGGAAATGTCTTCTTTTTCACTAAGTTGTATATAAGCACCTACACCAATAATAAAACCTATAAATAATAGTATAGTTAAGTAATTGCTGAGTTTTTTCATATATAGACCTCACAATTTTTTAAGCTAGAATCGGAAATAAATAAAAGGATTATACGTTGAATTCACCAGGAACATCGTTACTAATAAAAACAGTACAAAATAGAGTAACGGTCCGCCGACATAACGTAAAACAGAGAAGAAAGTACTACGTTTCTCTCCCTTGGTAAGCTGATCCATCTTTTTTACAATCCACGGATAAATCGGTATACTTACGATGATTCCCAGTACCAATAAATATGCATTATCATTTATATAACTGATTGCTGTATTATCAAACAGTGAAGTACCATTTAACCCAAACATTGTTTGGATGAATTCGATCGAGTAGCTAAAGTTATCTGCTCTAAAGAAAACCCATCCAATCATTACTAATATTAGTACATAGAGATGTTGTAGTGGTCTCCACATCTTGTCGATGACTTTGCCTAACCCGACTCTCTCGATACAGATGATAAATCCGTAATAAAAGCCCCATGCCATGAACGTCCAACTAGCACCATGCCAGAAGCCAGTTGCTGTCCATACAATTAAAATATTTCGGTATGTTTTCCATACACCTTTTCGATTCCCGCCAAGTGGAATATAAATATAATCACGGAACCAAGAGGATAAGGAGATATGCCATCTTCTCCAGAATTCGGAGACGCTTCTTGAGATATATGGGTAGTTAAAGTTCTCCAAGAATTTGAAACCAAACATTTTTCCTAGACCAATCGCCATGTCACTATACCCTGAGAAGTCAAAGTAGATTTGTAATGTATAGGCCAAAATACCAATCCATGCTGTTGTGACGCTTAAATCACTTGTACCTGTTGAAAAAATTGTATCTGCAATTCCACCCAAAGGATTGGCTATAATTACCTTTTTTCCTAACCCGATAATGAATTGACGTACCCCATCAGAGAAAAGCTCGACACTATGTACACGTTTTTTCAGCTCTTCCGCAATAGTCGTATACCTTACAATCGGACCTGCGACTAGCTGAGGGAATAAAGCAATATAAAGCGCTAAATCCAAAATATTCTTTTGTACTTTTGCATCATTTCTATACACATCGATAACATAACTCATTGCTTGGAAAGTAAAGAAAGAAATCCCGATAGGCAACGGTAATGGTTCATTCGCAATATCTAAACCAAATAATGCATTAATATTTTCTATTAAAAATGTACTATATTTGTAATATCCGAGTATAGCCAAATTCGTTAGAATGGATAAAACTATGTATGCTTTTTTTTCACTATTACTTGAATTTGTTCGACTGACTAGTAATCCAAACACATAGTTCAGAATAATAGAAGCAATCATTAATAATACATAGATTGGTTCGCCCCATGCATAGAAAAACAGGCTGACAATTAATAGAAAGAAATTTTTAAATTTTGACGGTAGTAAAAAATATACAATCAAAACTATAGGTAAAAATACAAATAAAAACACAAGATTACTAAAAACCATGTTCCACCTCTAGTTACACTATGCTATATAAGCATAATTATTGTAATGAAAACCATTAATGATAATACAGAACTTTTTTTAAAAAGTAAAGATGCTCCGCACTGCTTGAGCATTTATATAATTTTATGATTATCCCCAAAAATGACTTTCTCTCTCCTCTAATTGAAAATATTAATAAGGAAGAAATATAATTAACATAAAAAAATCGCTTACTAGTAAAGATTATTTCAAATTTTTACTAGTAAGCTTTTTTAGTAGCTACTCTTAATCTCTAGTTAACTCGATCTAGGAATGTGGCAAATTCAGCACGTGAGATGCTTACATCCGGTCTGAATGTGTTATCTGTAAATCCTTTTACCAAATCATTTGCTACGAGCGTTTGAATGCTTCCATATGCCCAATGAGTTGGTTCTAAGTCACGATACGATACTGTTGTTGTTCCTTTTAAATCGTATGCTCTCTTTACAACGGTAGCCACCTCGGCACGCGTCAACTTACCATCCGGAGTAAACTTCCCTGCTGTTCGTCCTGTCATAATACCCTTTTCTGCAAGTGCACTGATTGCCTCTGCAGCATAATTGGTAGGACGGACATCTTCAAAGCTAATCGTTTTAGTAGCCTTCAAATTCAATGCTCTTGCAATGATTGTTGCTGCTTCTGCACGTGTAATTGAGTTTGTAGGTCTAAATGTTCCATCTATATACCCTTTGATCAATTCTTGTTCATTTAAATTCTCAATCGAACTTATCGCCCAATGATTATTCTTTACATCTGAGTAGGCTGGTTCTTTATAATTTCCATTATAAACTGCTTGTAATTGGTCAAAATATACTTTTCCCTTATTTTGGTGCGTGGCAGAAGGTTCTGCAATATAGAGACGTTCAAATTTTATCGGCAAGCTAATATCCGATGGAACCTCTGCTGTAACGTACTTCCAGCCAGTCCAATTTAATTCGCCTTGCCCTGTGAAATCAATCGTATGTTTTGAGCCAGCTCCATCAACGATTACACCACGTAACCAGTGATTTCCGCCATCACCATATACCCAGACACCTAAATGATTTGGTCTTCCCGTCATCGGAATTGGTGATTTTGCAACTGCATAGGCAGCTTTCGTACCTGTTTGAGATGTGGAGAAATCATAAGTAAGCCTTAAACTCGACGAACCTTGACGATACGGTTCCGATTTAGAACTATTAGCCACTGAAGCCGTAGCTTTCGCAGCAGATGAAGACCATTTTGAAGCACTGTCAAAGCTGTCTAGTAAAATCTTATCTTCAACACCTATTACTTTTACAGATTTTTCGACTTCTACACTACCGTATTGGGCAATAATTTTCCCTTGTCCATTTGCAGTGGCCGTAAATGTCGTCCCGTTAATTGTGCCGATATTCCCTTCCACCGACCACTTCACCTGAGAAGAATTTAGTTCAATTGGATTCAGCTGGTCATCATAGGCACTTGCTACTTTAAGATTAATAGAACCACCTTTTACTACTTCACTTGGAATACTACCTAAAGTCATAGATTTTAATGTTCCTTGGGGAGCCGTGTTAACGACCTGCAAAATTGCTGAAACGCGTCTTTCACTTCCGTCTGAAGGACTGTTCACCAATCTAGGATAATATCCACCTGGATTACGCACCACCATGGTTGTAGAACCACCACCATCTAGATTGATCGCGGCACTCGCACCTTGCGAGATGAGGTAGGATGCTAGATCCGATAAACTTGTCCCATTACTATATCCACTTTGTCTTCCATCTACAGTAACTAAAAATACTTTCGTACCAGTTGAGTCGATTGCAACTGCCGTACGAGGGGCAAGTGTTCTAGCGAATTCTGAAGAAGTGGACATTGAAATATTCACTTTACTATCTTTCACTAATAATGGTCCTGCTGCAAGAATGTACTCGGCATCCATCCATTTTTGATCGATTGCCAAGCCTACTTCAACTGTTGCCCCTGCTGATACAGAAGCTGCAATCTCGGCTGCCAGTTCTTTATTTTGAACTGAAATAACAAAACCATCACTCGGGATGACAGAGTCCCCTGCGGTGTTATAGCCTGTCACTTTTGAGACCACTCCAGAAAATTGATCACCAAAATGTAGACTAGTTGTGTTTTGTGTAGCAGAGTTTGCAACGATTTCGATGCCCCACTGATTTGTTCCTGTACTCTTTTTACCTGGTGTATACAAAACCGTTTTGTTTGTAGTTCTTTCACTATTGATTAAATCAATCGGATACTCTTTCCCATTCACTGTAAAACTTAAATCCGCATTGTAATAGTCAATAATGGCTTTACCTGACTTTGAAATCCCGAAAGCAATCGGATTTTGAGTCGGGCTTTCACTCCCATCACCTAAAATACCATAATTCATAATCTCGTTATTGTGTGCTAATAGATTCGCGGGAACACCATTTCCCATGAAATATGAGGCATTAACTGCACCGACGACACGGTGCCCTAATGTGCTGTATTCTTTCGCCAAACCAGATGTCGTTTTAAGCGAATTCATTGGATTAGGCAATCCAATTTCCAACTTCGTATATGTATCAGCTAAGTTAATATCCAGCATATTGACGACTTCTTTTGTCGAACTTGATTGATAGGTGCGTTTGATATGTGTAACTTGGGGAGACACTTCCGTCTTGTTTTCCGAGACTTTGTTGTCAAAAACTGAGGCTGAGGCGACTGAAAGATTTATAGAGAACTGCATGAGAATGAATGCGACCACAATCATTCCTAGTTTTTTTACCAATTTAATTCACTCCAATATGTAGAAAAATGTTATGATAACTAGAATATAACATACATTTATACTAAATTGGCAGTTTACTAGAAAGATAGGATAGTTTTCCTATATCTGGTTAAAGAGTAGTTTAAGTTGTTTAATAAAGGCATGAGGCGCATGATGGTTTAGGAGGTATGTAAGTAAATTAGCATAGGTTTGAAGTGGAATAAAAGCAATAAAGTTTTCGGGGTAACCTATTTGTGCTAAATATCTTAGTAGAATGCGACATTTGTCCAGTAACCAAAATATGACAAAAGTAGGCTCCTTATAAACGCACAGAAATGTACTGACACATTTTGGCTTAAATGATATTTTAATTACATATAGTGTAAGGTATTTATGATAAAGGAGAGGTTGTTGGTTTGACTTATAGTTCGTATCCAAGCGAGTATGATGCATTTTATGGAGGGTTATTTCTCGTTTTCCTACTCATTACATTAGCATTGGTGGTTATAGGATATGTGGTTAATGCACTCATTTACTATAACACGGCAAAAACAAATGGATTAGGAGAAATTTCCTTTTGGGCATGGATTCCGCTATTGAATATTTATTTACTTTTTGCATTCGGTTCAAGCAAGACGACAATGGATGAAATTAAAAAGGAAGCCTTAATATTTTTGTTAATTTACATCGGGCTGGCCATTGTACAGATCATTCCATTTATTGGCGTTTTAGCTTCAATTGCGTTGGTTGTTTTAGGTCTATTTTATATGTATAGACTGTTTTACCGCTGGACGGGCGAACAGGGGATGTCCATTTTGTTCATCATTTTAACGATCGTCACAGGTAGTTTGTTCTATTATATTTACGGATTAATCAAAATGAAAAAACCATTCGTAGCATAATTTTGGAAAGCAAGAAAGACTTTTTTTAGTCTTTCTTGTTTTTATTTGGCATTTTCTTTTATGATACTCCGTTTCGATTGTTTTTTAAGGGTACGGTTAATCCTCCCCTTTATTCCATCAATTCTAACTGCTTGGTAAATAGCTTCGCCCCTCCCTCCCCATTTCCAGACGGGTAATTGCAACATTCACAATGACATCTAATTTCATCTTTTTCATATCTTTCTCACGTTACTCAATTGGTAAATGCTCATTTCATAGGGATTTTTCTCCATATACCATATAAAATATCATATCCCAATACTATTCTAGTAAACTGTTATATAATTTTACAAAAATAATATTGTTGTTATATAACATTATATGCTACCATTTACTTAGAGATAGAATATTTAGAAAATTAAAAAGGGATGGGGGACTTTAAAATGATTACTTTTCTAGTGTGTATTGCAATCTTAATCGTCGGGTATTTTACGTATGGGAAATATGTCGAGAAGGTTTTCGGGGAAAAACCAAAACGACCAACACCTGCTTACGTGAATGCTGATGGTGTCGATTATGTTCCAATGTCAACATACAAGAACTCATTAATTCAATTATTAAACATTGCGGGTACAGGACCTGTATTTGGTCCAATTGCCGGTGCACTTTATGGCCCTGTGGCATTCATCTGGATTGTAGTAGGATGTATATTTGCCGGGGCTGTGCATGACTACTTGACTGGTATGATTTCGATTCGAAATAAAGGGGCTCACGTACCGGAGTTAGTGGCGAAGTTTTTAGGTAAGTTCATGAAACATGTTGTAAACGTTTTTGCACTATTACTTTTATTATTAGTAGGAACGGTATTCGTTACATCACCTGCCATGCTGATCAGCAATTTAATGGATGGGAAGGTAGCGCTTAGCATAATTGTTGGTGTCATTTTCTTCTATTATATTTTAGCTACTCTTTTACCAGTAGATAAAATTATTGGACGCTTATACCCTTATTTCGGGGCACTTTTAGTTATTTCTGCATTAGGTGTAGGGATTGGACTAGTTGTAACTGGTGCACCGATTCCCGAGCTTTCGTTCCAGAATATGCACCCAGGGGAATTACCGATTTTCCCATTGATCTTCTTCACGATTACTTGTGGTGCTTTATCAGGATTCCATGCAACACAAACACCGATTATTTCTCGTACAACACAGAATGAAAACCAAGGTCGCAAAATCTTCTACGGTATGATGATTGCTGAAGGGATTATCGCGATGATTTGGGCAGCCGCAGCGATGAGTTTATTTGATGGCTATGGCGGCTTAAGTGAAATGTTGGCAGCTGGTGGACCTGCTGCAGTAGTAAGTGAAGTTTCATTACTGATGATGGGTTCAATTGGTGGTACTTTGGCAATTTTAGGTGTTGTTGTATTACCAATTACTTCGGGTGATACAGCATTCCGCGCTGCTCGTATGATTATTGCGGAATACTTCAAATTCGCTCAAGCAAAGTTCACTAGTCGTTTATGGATTGCCATTCCGTTATTCGTTATTTCTTATGGCTTAACAAAAATCGACTTTAATATTTTATGGCAGTATTTCTCTTGGGCAAATCAAGTTACGGCGGTAATCGCGCTTTGGGTTGGTGCCATGTATCTATTCCTGGCGAAGAAGAATCACTGGATTGCAACCATACCGGCAAGCTTCATGACCTATATGGTAATCGTCTATATCTTATACGAACCAACGATGGGCTTCGGTATTCCATTGAACGCTTCATTTATCGGAGGTTTAGTGGCAGCAGCAGTGCTAGTGGGCATCTTCTTTGCCTCCGCACACAAAAAACGCGGCACATCCTTACTACTGGATGAAGATGTATCCGGCTACCGCCCACAAAACTAAAATGTGAGAATCCACTAGGAAACTTAGTGGATTCTTTTTTTGTGTGATTTAAGCTGAATTGTTTGCCAGATACACAAGTTGGAAAAAGGCAATCCGCGCTCGGATCGCCTTTGAGTATTTTATTCTTATGTTTGCCTGGCACTTATAAAGCACTAATCAATCAATTAGTTTTGAGAAAACGATTGCTGCCTCGGCACGAGTTAATGGTTGGTTGGGATTGAATTTGCCGTCGCTTCCTTCGATGATTCCGGCAGCTTGTAAAGCATAAACTGCTTGTTTTGCACCACTACTGATTTTTGCATCATCATTGTATTTTACTTCCTTGCCCGATTCTAGCATAATATCACTTTTCGACAAGTAATTGTACACAGCCACAGCAAATTCTTCTCTTGTAATTGGTTTATTTGGCGCAAATGTTAAAGCATTGATTCCCTTCATAATTTCCTTTTCCACTGCCCATGCAATTTCATTTACAAATGGAGAAGAACTGCTTACATCTTTGAACGAGGAATAAGCCGAAGCTTTTTCATTCCCTGCGAATCTATTTAAGACAATCGCAGTTTGCACCCTTGATAAGCCTTTATTAGGGGCAAATGTTGTATCATTTACACCGTTAAATAATCCGGCACTTGTGACAGCTAAAATTTCATCTTTTGCCCAGTGCTTTTCAATATCCTTATAGCCATTTTCAACTTCGTCTGAATCGTCATTTTCTTCTATTTCATCAGAATCTGCCAGCAGATTTAATACAGTAACAGTTCCACTTACCTCATGACCGACAATTAGTTGCGGATTGCTGCCAGTCACAAATGCAAGTCCTTCCGGCGAAACATCTCCCGCAATTTCTTCACTAAAATCACGTAAGTTGAGATAGTCAACAAACTCAACATTTGCAGGGTCTGTTACGTTATACATCATGATACCTCCGATGCGTTCCAACCCAACAAATGCGAAGATTTCATTGCCGATTCTTCCGATTTTTACATCCTCCGGCTCCGGACCCTTTTTACCGCTTCGGTTATCTAGTTTTACCTTGTCATTGCTTGCATTGAAATTTTCCGGGAAAAGTTCTGCTGTAATACGCTCGAAATCACTGCCGCTATCATAGACAACTTCCATTGTATCCGCATCGATAATGGAGAAGGAACGTCCGCCAAAGATATACTCATTGCTATCCTCAAATCCATCATATTGGGATTTATCATAGAAGACAATCTCACTGCCTTCCACTTCAAGTTCATTTTCATTTAGGTGGAAGCTTTCCGTATCTTCTTCTCCCCACTCGCGGCCGTCCCCTTCATTAGCTGTAACGATATAGTTTTTACCGTTTACTTTATAAGTTGCCATTCCATCAGGCATGTAGATTCCAAAGTAATTTTCATTTTGTAGTTTGACTTGATCATCTTTACGTAAATCGATTTCATTGCCAGCTACACTAAAGTCTTTGAATCCTAAACCTTCAACGGAAACCACTTCATTCGATGTAAGGTCGATCTTGGCAATTGCATTGTTCTCTTGTAGTGCCACATATGCAAACTTGCTGTCTTCACTAACCGAAACATATTCTGGCTCAAGGTCTTGCGAAGGCTTTGTATCTTTCTTTAGGATTACTTGCGATTCAACTAATTCCGCACGTTTTTCGTCCGTATCGAATGCCTCAAAAGTGATTGATTTTGCTTCCAAGTTCTCAAAACTATTTGAAAGCTCAATTAACGAAATTGAACCTTGTGGATCGATTAGATTTTCGCCATAACCTTTACGCGGCTCCCCTTCGTTGGTAGTAAATGCCTTTGTTCCATCCGGAGAGATTGTGATATTATCAGGCTGGGCCCCTACTTTGATGGCACTTAATAAATCCCCGTCAGCTGTTAGGAAAACCGCATAGCCATAGTCATTAAACCCTTCTGCTTGAACTGAAGCGGCAATTACATTTGCATTCGGATGAACGACGATACTTGTCAAATCCCCGTATTGGAAATCTGCATCCACGGTTTTCAATAACTCCGCAATATCAATGGACAAGAACGGTTTTAATGACAGTGCGGATTCATCATTATAATGAAGAGAAAAAGCCTCCACTTTTTTCGTTTCACCGTTTACCACATATGTAGAGTGATTATGTTTGTTATACGCAACGATTTCCGTCGTTCCGCCATCTGCATTTTGAACTCCAGAGTCGTAGCGTGCATCCAATGAAAGCTTGTACTCATTTTCTGCAGCATCAGCCGAAACTGACGGCGCTACAACAACCGCTCCAGCCATACTTAAAGCAAAAAGCGTTTTAGAAGAAAGATATTTCGAATTAGCCATGAATTGATTACCATCCTTTACAATTTCCCTTAAGTATAAAAGTGTATTATTAAGGAGATATTAAAAAATTCAGGAATTTTGTAAAGTTTTGTCTGTTCCAGGCACACACAATTCAAGAGACGTTGAAAAGGCAATCCAAGATTGGATTGCCTTTTTAATACGTTCAATTTTCTGAATTGTTCACAAGTTGTTTATATGCCTGGCACTCACTAAATTCTTACTCTATATACTCAATAACTTGGTCTGGCTGTGCACCGCGAATTTCGCTTACATTTTTGCCGTCAACGATGATTTTTTTCACGGATGTTCCGTTTAGGTCAAGGATTGCACCTGGTTTTTTCGGTTCAAAAATGACAGTTGTATGTCGGAATCCTTCCCCTTGAAGTTCTACATATTGGCCTTTCAATCGAACCTCATTCACTTTTGAATCCTCATCTAAACTAATCCAAACATTTTTCTGAGGGATCGTTAATTTTTTCTTCGATAATCCTTTATAGTCATAGACTTTATCGAAATCCACCGGCTCTTCTTCAGGCTGCTCGGACTTTGTTAGATCAATCTGCACCATGACTGGATCATGGTCACTTGCGCGGCCATGTGCTTCCATGAACCCGGAGTTAATATGAAGGATGTCTACCTCCGTATTGGATACTAGATTATTAGACACAAGAATATGATCTAGTACTTGCGCATTTCCTTGGTAAGAATACGTATAACGCTCTTCTGCAGGAACCAACTCAATCATATTCGTTAATTCATTTCCTTTTAAGGTTTGCAGTGGATTCGAGAATTCGAAATCGTTAAAGTCCCCTACTAACACTACATTCGCCTCTGGATCTTCCGCTAGGACATCCTTGACAAATCCATTCACAATGCCAGCAATTTGCATACGTTGAACTTCACTACCTAACACTGGTGGCTGATTTTTTCCGTATAACGGCTGGTCTCCACCCTTCGAATTAAAGTGATTCGCCACAACGATAACACTTTCACCTTTAAATTCGAACTGAGCAGCTAGTGGTATACGGCTGTCTTCAAACGCTGCGTTTGTTGGGTCGATCCGCCCTGGATTTAAGGTTAACTGTCCATCTTCATAAGCGACTGCTTCTGTTGCACTTCCCTTAGTACCTTCAGACAACGATACTCTTTCAGGATTATAGAGGAATCCTACGCGAATGTTCCCTCCTGGTGCTCCACCTTCCTGTTTATCAACCGGAGCGATATCCGTATAAACATATTCCGGACCGCCTAATGCAACGATTTTATCGATTAACACTTGCGCACTTTGGCTTGCATCCACCGTTCCGCTATCTGTAGCTCCATCATTATCTTGTACTTCCGTTAATCCAATAATGTCAGGTGTTTTCATGTTGTCAACAATCGCTTCTGCTAATCTAGTCACTTTCTCATCATCCGTCTTCGTTGAGAAGTTTTCAACATTATAGGAAGCAACCGTTAATTTATCTTCTGCCGGGGTAATCGTTGTTGTTTCTCGCTCATTCGGCCCTTCGATTAACTCGGGAAGATCCTCTTTATTGCTTAAAACTTGATAATAACTATAGCCATAGCTCATGACCCCTTGAATATTTCCTTCAAAGTAGTCGCCCATTTTTGCTACGTAATCTTCATCACCGATATCAATGGTAATTCTTTCAGGGTTATAGTCATTTTCGCTAATACGCAGACCACCTGCAGTCGTGTTTGTTTCCATATTTCCTGGGACTACTGTCAGCTCACCGTATTTTTGCAATGCAACAACTTTAGGATCGTTGACTTGGACAAGCATTCCCTCCAGGCTTTCATATAAATCGATACCATCTTCCTCAGGATCAAATACAGATAATCCATCATTATCGATCACTTCAGTCGGAAGCTGAACATCTTCCCCTAGAACGATTGCTTCTGGAAGTTCCCCAGTGCCCGTCACTTCAATTGTCGAAGCTGCAATCTCGGTTACAGGCAAGTCCGTGCTGTATCGCTCAGAATATCCTGGCATCACATATTCCTTGACAGTACCATCGACTGAAAGCATGTCTCCCACTTTAACACCGTGCGACCCTTTATATACTAAAATACCTTCAGATGTTTTGCTGTTATCATCCGGCTGTAAATCTTGCAAATAAAACTCATTTCCATTTACGTAAGTGACAATACCCTCAACGTCCGTCACATTCAGGCCATCATATTTTGAATAGTGGCCTTCCCCTTGAATATCATGAATTCGAAGTTCTTCGAGTTGAACGAAATAGTCAAACTCCGCTACATCACTAGTTGTCAGACCATCTTTGACAGCGATTGCTTTAATTGTTGTATCTTCCGTAATCGTGATTGGCTCGCTATAAACCGGACTTTCAATCGTCGGTTCACTGCCATCCGTTGTGTAATGAATTGTTGCACCTTCTGTTTGAGTCGCTAAAGTAACATCGGAGCCTTCCTGAATTAATCCTTCCCCAGGAGTGGCAACGACTGGACGTACGATAGAAGAATCTTCAACAACGTCATCAATGCTGCGAGGGATCAGTTGGTAAACATCATTATAAGAACCTAATACTCCAGTAATCGATTCATAAGTTGTCCCTACAGCTAGTAATGATGAATCCTCTGGTCGTAATTCGAATGAATTCCCCTCACCATCCACAGCCTTGAAGTTCCCACTTGCGAAAGCTTCGATTCTCACGTTTTCAACCGTTACAAGTTTACCTTCCTTATCTTCTTGAAGTTGTGCAGCTGAAACGATTTCCGGTTCAGGAACGCTTGTTGTTTCCAACACCTCTACTGTTTCAGGGGTTACATTGATTTCCAATAAAGAACGATATTCTGTTAATTCTCCTGTTGCATGGACTTTGTCACCAGGTGCAACATTTAAATTATTACCATATAAAACAATCCCGGCGTTGTCATCCTGGATAAAAGTTGTAGATCCCATCACGGCAGTTACGGTACCTGTCGTTGTAACTCTACTGCCTTTTGGAAGAGCTCGGACTTCGGTAATTGTTCCTTCTGTTGGTGTAGGTGTTTCTACATCGTCATCATCCGGATTTGCATCTTCACCGTGAGCACCAAGATAACTGAATGTATCTCGATCATAGCCTGTCCATTCTGTGGAAGGATCAAATTCATCTGTAGGATTTGTATCACCTGACAAGATGGAGTTGTTTCGAACAAGGGTCATATCTGCAGTTGTGACATTAGTACCCCATGATGAACCAGGGTCAACTCCTACTTGGCCAAACGAATCAATGACAGTGTCACTTTTCTTTAATACAATTGCGTCATCACCGTTAAAATTAACAACGGCCGTACCTTCAAGATTTCCTTTAGCCTTAAGTTCCTCAGATGCAGAACCATGGTAAAGCACATATGTCGAACCGTCTTCGAGAGTTCCAGATAATGTGACAGATTGACTAGGCGAGGCAGCTCCGTTGGAATAAAGCTCAACCGTATATTGGCTTAAATCGACCGCTGCACCAGTGCCGTTGTAGATTTCAAGAGCTTTGTTATAACTACTTCCTTCAACATATTCAGAAATAATCAAATCCGTTGTTGTAACTGTTTCTGCTGATACAGACGCTGGAACTACCGGGACCACTACACTAGCCGTTAATGTTGCTGCTGCAAATACATTCATGGACTTGTTCATCTTGCGCTTTTCCATTCTTTTCCTACACCTCTCCTACGAATATTATCGTGTAATGAAACGGGCCTCAAGAAATCTATCAGTTTCACTACCTCCTTCTATTATTCTAAAAATATCGACAATATTCTTCTTTCTATTTAACTATTTCCACTTTTCAATCAATTTTCCTATAAATAGGGAATCTTGATGGATTATTTAGGTAATTATATAGGTGTCAACTAACATTTTCGAGTGTCGTTTCAATATACTGAGACAACAACAAAAACCCTTACCTATAAAAGGTAAGGGTCCTATTGAATCTATTTAGATTATTTAGAAACTGTTACTTTAGTTTTTTGAGCAACATCATTAAGATCTGTGATGTCTGCAATATCAGAAGTTTCTAAAGTTGTAATACTAGCAACTTTAGTAGAATCATCTACAGTTAATACTAATTTACCATCAGTAGTAACCTCTTCAAGTTCGAAGTTAATTGCAGCTCCATTGCCGTCAACTAGAGCAAGTTCATCTGTGATATCATTTAATGTTTCATTAGTACTTGCAACTTTAACTGCTTCAGAGTAGCTTACTGTGATTGCAGTTAAATCAGTTGCAACAAATGATGTCAATTCAGGAGCTGTGTTATCAGTAACTGTGATTAATTTAGAGAATTGGTTGCTAACTTTGTTATCTAAAGTTTGAACCGCATTCACACGGAAGATCGCTTTTGCATCATCTGCTTTTACAAATCCATCTGGAAGTGTGATTACAACTTTAGATTGGTCAGTAACACCAGCTGCTGTTGCGAATTTGATTTCAGTATCAGAAGGAAGTGTAACTCCGTTTACTTGGTATGCAGAAGCATTTAAAGCAGATCCTGTTCCAGTAGCTTTCACTTTTGCACCAAAGTCAACTGTGATTACGTTGTTAGCTGCTACAGCACCAACGATATCGAATGAAGTTTCAACTGGTTTACCAGCTTCAGTTACATTAACATCGAAAGCAGATTTAGCAGTTTTGTTAGGAGTTAATGCTGTATCAACGACAAATCCTTCTGGTAATTCAAAGCTATATGCATCAGTTGCTACATCAGTATCAAGAGTGAATACAACTGTTTTTGCGTCTTTATCAGATACTGCTACTGAAGATACTACGTCTGATACAGATAAAATTTCGCCTTTTGAGTTTACAACTTTAACACCTGTTAGGCCATTAGCTACTTTAACTTCTTCGTTGTAAGTCACTGCGAATGAAGTAACTTTTCCGTCAGTTGTAGCTGTCTCAACATCAACAACTGATGGAGCTGTTGCATCTTTGGACACAACTACAGTTTTAGTAATTTCTGAAGCATTTTTGTTGCCAAGTGCATCTGATAGTGCTTCTTTAGCCACAGTTAAAGTTACTGAATCAGAGTTACCGTTTTTGAATAGGTAGCCGCTATTTAAAGTTACCGTATATTCTTTTTTGTTGTTAGCATTAACTTTAACGTCTGATACAACATTAGCTGTGAAAGTGCCAACTTTACCAGTGATTGCTAAAGAGTCACCTTTTAACTCTTCATCAAGAGTAACTGTTACTTTATTTTCGCCAGCTGGTACTACGCTTACGATTGATGGAGCAACATTGTCTACATCAACTTTTACTGCTGTTTGTTGAACATCTTTAACATTACCAGCAGCGTCTGTTGCATTTACAACTGTCACGTTATAAGATTTTGTAGCATCAAGGTCAACTGCAACTGTAGCTGTATGTCCTGCTGCTTTTGCACTGTAGTTTACACCATTGATTTTAACAGTATCGATAGAAACAACTTCTTCATCAAATTCTAAAGTGATTTCTTTTAAGCCGTCTTTAGTATCTTTAATTTTAGAAGTAGCACCAGTTAATACAGGAGCAGTTTTATCGTTTGCTGTTACTTTTGCATTAATAGGGTTTACAAAATTACCTTCCACGTCTTTAACGATTTCGAAAGGAACTTTTACAGTATAGTCACCTTTGAAGATTTTTTCTGCAGTTAGAGTAAGAGTTTTACCGTCTTCGCTTAATTCTTGAGAAATTGTACCTGCATCAGCAGCACCTTCACCCTCAACAACTGAGATTGCCTTTAAAGTGTCAGCGTCTACAGCGTTGTTGAATTTCACTTCAATAGTTTTAGCGTTAACAGCACTTACAGAAACAACAGAAGTTTCAGTTGAAGCAGCATCAGCAGCACGTTTTACCATAGTTGCAAATTCTGCATTAGTGATGTTATCAGTTGGTGCTAATAAAGAACCTTTACCGTTAATAACATCGTTAGCTACAGCTGTTTCTAATGCTTTAACTGCCCATTTTCCTGCTTTAGAAGCATCCGGGAAAGCTGCAAGACTAGTTGATCCAGTTAAACCAAATGCACTTACAAGAACTTTTGCAGCTTCTTGACGAGTTAAGTTGTTAGATGGTTTGAATTCACCTTTTTCATTACCGTTGAAGATTTCAGGCGAAGTAGCAAGTACTGCATTATAGAACCAGTCTCCCGCTTTAACGTCAGAGAAGTCTTCAGTTCCCACTGCTTGTAAATCTTTTACTTTAGACAAGATTTCAGCAGCTTGTGCGCGAGTTAAGTTGTTGAATGGGTTGAAGTTATTGTTATTGTCACCCTGTACAGCACCTGAATCAACTAAAGATTGTACCGCTTCTTTAGCCCATGATGGGATAGAATCTGCATCGTTTAATTGAGCAGCTGATGCTACTGGTACGATTGCTGATGCTACTAATGCTGCAGTTGCAGCTGTTGCGAAAAGTTTATGTTGCTTAGACATGTAAAAATTACCCCCGTGAAGTTTATTATTTTGGAGTTTATTCTTGAAAACTTTTTTCTTCATTCTATGTACCCAAGTTTTAAAGAATAAAACAGGTTAATATAATCGCTTTTTGCAAAACAAACAGACAAATTATGGGTTTCTAATTCTACCATTTTTTCTCTCGTTTGCCTTACAAACTAATAATATACTATTTTTTATAATAAATAAATACTCTAAAATAATACAATCTGGTTAAATTAATGGTTGTTTAGGATAAAATATCCAAATAATTATTGAAAAATTAACTATCTTATAGGAGTTATTACATCTTTTGTATACTATTGGTGATGATTCTTTTAATTTGTTTTTTTGCATAATAATTCCACAATAAAAAGAGTCGGATTCTCAATGCAAGGATCCCGTCTCTATTTGTAGTCTACTAAATTTATATAAAGCTCCAACCGTTCCAGCTTGGTTTGAAGGTAAATATTTTAATATGTAATAAAACAGACTGGAAACTATCTCAGCCATCTTTATGAGGCTGTGCTTGCTAGTCATTTAACTTCACAGTCTTTTCCATTCCATAAAACGAGATTGAATGATACCATTACTGCTGAAATTGCATCCATATACTCATTCCGGCTTGCTCTGGTGGTAGTATAGAATAAAGTGACATTTCAACAAAGATTATGAGGATCGAAAACTAAAATAAGATTAGTAGAAAGTCTGTTAAAAGTTTTTAAACTACATATAATCCCCTTTCTATTCAATCGAAATGTATTTAAAGTTTAACGCAATTAACCGAGGGAAATTTCAACAAAGAAATCACGGGCACATTCACTATTCTGGATTATTCTAGAAGTGCATATGTGTGCCTGAAACTAAAAAATACTCGAGGGAAGTGAAATTATGAAAAAGACACTGATGTTTTGGAGCATTAGTTTAGTTTTATTAGTAGGTACTATATTTGTCTATTATTTATTTAATTCCGAGGAAGCTCAAGTGAAGAAATATGTAAAGGAAGCATATGACCTTGATGTAGTTATTAAAACGATGAGCAGCTCCGGTATTGCTTCAGATCATGTATATACAGTATATCCAACGGGTCATCGGCACCTTGAATTCGAAGTGAGCTTTGATCCTTCTACTAGCACAATGACAGATAACTATGCTAGAGCCGCGGAGGCAGATGAAGAACTACATAAATTAGAAAAAGTAATACCAGCTATTAATGAACTTGGGTTCCAGGGATCTGAGTGGGATGACAATGAAATTCGCGTCGCTTTTTTAGATTCGATGAAAAAGAACAGTATTCACCTATATACTTCTACACCTATTGAATATGAGACTTTTGAAGAAAAAGAATTATCTCGAATCTTCAAACTGCAAGAACTTATTAAAGAAAGTGGCGCCTCTCTTAAATATGCCACTGTGGAAGATACACGTGAAGTGCCCGAAAGTAATTCCATTGTCATACAAATGGAGGATATGGCTGAGGTCCAAACAGAAGATGAATTATTGGCGCAATTAAAACGTAGTAATTGGGGACTGGCGAGTTTCTACGAAAATCAGAAATGGGCAGCTGAAAAAGAAAAGGTTGAAAACGAACGATTTACTTTTGGTTCTCAATATGATGACTATTGGTTTAATTGCAGAAAAGTAAACGAAAACGGAGACTGTACAAATATCCTTGTCTCCATTTATTTCACTGAAAACAATTTAACCCAATCAAATGTATATCTTGAAAAGGATTTGAATTCGATTTTTTCATTATTTGAAGATACAATTTCACCAAACGGTTCCATTGAATATGCCTTTAACGGTGAAGGATCAAATAATGGACTCCGGCTAACAAAACAGGAAATCAAAAAGTTTGGATCCACTTCTGATTTCATACATGCAAATTTCAAATAGCTTATATATGTACCCAATAAGCCATCAAAGCGTATTACTTCTCGCCTTGATGGCTTTTCCACTTCTATTAATAAGTCAAGCTGAATGATATTGGACTTGTATTAGTGCCTGCCACCCGAACAAACTTAGAAGTAATCTATAAAAGTAGGCACCCCTATTGGCAGTATATCCTCGAGGATGGCAATGGTTTCGGAGGTACCCTTAAGCCGTTCGATCTTTTCCAGGTATTTGGGGCGTTTGTAGCCAAGGAGCATCGTTGCTAGTGTTTGAATGGACATTTGGACCGTGATGTTTTCCAATGCATCGCCTTCTACCTTTCTTATTTTCACTTTCCAATCCTCTGATGTTATCTCATAGGTGCCATTATTCCATTCAACCAAGCGATCCGTGATTTTAAAACAAACGTGGAAATTTGGTTCGTCAAATGGGTAACGCTCTAAAAATTTCTCCACATCCACAATACGTGCCATAAAATACGGGGAGACTTTTTGAATGATTTCACTATCTTCCAGCAAGAATGCAACGGGTTCATTCCCCGCTGTTTTTCCATAAGCATTATAAACCATGGATTTATGTGCGGAGACAAAATTCCACAACCCTTTTCGGGCCTCTTCCTGTAAATAAACAATTTCATCAATATAGAAATTTTCTTCCATCACGCGATAAAACAGGTAGCCTTGAGGTTCATCCTCTTCGTCATAATAAACTGCAGCCTGCAGCTGTACATCCGAATCCACGAATTTTTCTTCCCAGAAGTCTTCATGGAACTTCTCATTCCAAGCAATCGTATTTCGGATCATGGCTCCATGGGTTCGAGATGCATATTTTTCATAGACATTCACCAAGTCCTCCGCACGTGTGTCAACACGACGAATCTTCCCGGAAACTTCAGTATAGTGAGGGAACTGTGTATCCTTTACTTGAAATTCCACAATATCACTCATGATTTCCCAGCCCTTTTTCCGATAATAAGGAATCGAGAAGGGAAATAAATACGAAATATAACGCCCTTCCTCCCGCATAACGGTTAACGTCTTTTTAATAAGACTATCGATTAACCCTTGCTTGGAGTACTCAGGATAAGTTCCAATGGCCGTAATACCGCCCATTTCATATGAGACTCCGTAAACATTCACCTGAAAGGGCAAACTTAAAATTTGTGAAACTAACTGATTACCATCAAACCACCCCAGGGCATGGCCAACATTAAACTGGCGACTTTTTTCACTGACAAAGCGGCGGTCTTTCTTCATGGACATGGACATTTGGAACACATAATTGAGGAGATCAATCGATTGTGCCATTTCATTCATCCTAATTTCCCGCATTACTAAGCCTTTCCGTTGATTCACAATTATCACCTATTTGCTTGTATTTGTATTACCAAGTATATGTAATTGGCACATTATTTTTTCACAAGTACAAATTTTTTACGATAAAAGGTAAACGGATATACAACCTTTCATTACGTATGCACAGCCTCATTTACCATGTAATCTAATTCTTTTGGAATTTTTTGTAAGTGTTACTTTAACAATATTACCAGATTAATAAACAAATCACCAACCTACCTATCGTAATTGTTATAATTTAACTATTACATATTAAAGGAGAAAAAGATTATGTTTAATTTATTGGAATCCATTCTCGTTTCAAGTGGTCTGGTTAGTCTGTTCGAGATTAAAAAAAGAGAGGATAATACTGCTGAAACTCCCCCATGGGTGGCATATCGCTTGAAGACGAATATCCATAAAATTAGATCGTTCGAATTATGGAAAACTGAACCAAATACAATTTTTAGAATTTATCATGCACCGGATATGAATGAAGGCTTAAAAACAACTTTTGAATCCCTTCCAGGTGTTGTTAAGATTAAAAGTTATTTTATTGATTATCAGGTTGCCGACTTTGTTCAATTAGCAACTGCTATTGCTGAAATTCTTGCTTCCGACGAGGTTATAAAGGATAGCAAAGCAACTAGTAGACTTGCACATACATCCAAATTTGAAGGATTGAAGTTACCAGATGTAGATACCTCTATGGAAGATGCTTTTGGCCAAACCTTTACTTGGAAAGAAGTTATTGCCATTTGGGAGGATAAAACAGAAGAAAACAAGTTGAAAAAAGTATTGAGTCAAAACGGAGTTTATATTCAACGTTCTATCGACGGAACCAGCCGGTACATAGGAAGTGCATATGGTTCGGGTGGTATTATTGGAAGATGGATGGCCCATTTAGAATTTCTGGGAAATGCACATCATCTCAATTTATATGTTTTAGAAAATGGTTATGATTCCCTTCGCTTTTCGGTAATTGAGTTTATTGAGGGAACCGATTCTGAAATTATCCAAAAAGAGTCTCTTTGGAAAAAAGCACTTGGAACAGTTAACAAAGGTCCATACAATGAAAAACAGTTAAATAAAAACTAAAAGTTTCATGATAACTCTAACCATACGACAGTGGTGCCTTTTTACTATCCAAAAGAAAAAGCGAATTTGAGATTTGACCTCAAATTCGCTTTTCTCTTTCACTAAACCGATATGAATCTTATTGATAAAACGGTTCAACCGTGTACCCATCTTGTTCTAGGTGGTAACGGATGTTTTTGTCGACTGTGAAGTGGCCAGCACCGACGACTACAAAGAACGTGCCTTCTTCATCTTCTAATAGAGTAGAAATTTTTTCGGCCATGTTAGCGTCACGTTCACCGAATAGCATTGTGTTGAATTCGGATGTGTCGCCATCCATCCCTTGTAAGCTTTCAGCAAACGGTTCGAAGTCGCCTTTTTTCCAGCTTTCAAACCATTCTTGCATCATCTCATTTTCTGATTCTCCAGCTGGCTCTAGAATAGCATCTAAAGTATCGACTAACATTTCTTCCTGACCTTCAGGCGATATTTCGTCAAACCAGTCGACTTGTGTTCTTGTTCCTTCTAATTCCCTGATTGGTTTTCCTTTGACCATGGCATCAAGCAAGAAATACATATCGATTCCGTGCATCGACATTTCCTCTGGTGAGATCCCAAAATAATCATCCATTGATAGCGATGATAGAGCACTAGATAACATCCAAGGCTTTTGGAGCACTAATTGTTCCATTGGAAGCTCGTAAGCTTCAGCAACCTTTTCAACTTTTGAATAAGTTTCTGCACTCACTGCATCTTTAAGTGTTGTGCCATCTGTATACATTGCCTTTTCTGCATAGTAGTCAAGGGCCTCTAAATCAAGAATATTTGCTTCTACCAATAGTGCATCTGATTCCTCAAACGCATTCAATAACTTTTGATTGAAGGGATATAAATCAGGAATCCCCAAGTGGATTGAGCCAAGCAAGTAGACTTGCGTATCTTCATCTTCTACAACCCAAGCTACACCCTTAGAACCTTGATCTGCCAGGTGGAACGTATCCTTGATGACGCGAACAGCCAACACTACTGCATCTTGCGCTGTTGCCTTCTTATCTAGATGTAACCCCTTGCCTGAACCTTTTAAAATATTACGTTCTTTCATATAAGCTACTGCATCATCGCCAACCGGTAGATCGTATTGGGCAACAATGTTATAAAGGCGATTGATAATATCCCCTCTAGTTGTGTTTTCTTTATAGCTTGCTGGCTTGAAATTTTTATTTTCAGCCAGTTGTAATGATGCAATTTTATCTTCTGTTAAGGCTAATAATTCGTTAAGTTTTTCAATGGAGATTTCACTTCTAAATCCTTCATAATACAAGTCAGTTGAGAAGATTCCGTATTTTTCTCCTTCGTTAAGTATCTCAGTAGCCCAAGGACTAACGTCTGGAACGCCTTCTTCAGCTTGAATTGCCGGCATGGTTGACAACACGAGTACAAGACCGAGCAAAGCAGCGATCAAGCTTTTGTACATTTTCTTCATCCGTCATTCTCCCTTCACATACTAGATTCGTATAACTACGACTCTGGTTTCGGTGTTTTACTTAACATAGGATTAACCACAATATTCCTTTATAGTAAAAGACCACCTAAATAGCTTAACATAATTTTCCTTTTGGTTAAATATTAATTATGAAGGGTTTTCCATACCATCAAATAGAATGAAAGATTTTAATAATCAATCAAAAACAACTCTGCCTTTCTCGAATAAAATGAAATAAAATAACCCCCTCTAGCAATGCTCATCATTGCTAAAGGAGGTTATTAATTATCTATTATAATAGTATCTATAGATACTATCTATGAAAACTCTTAAAATCAAATCCTAAACTGCTGCACCAAATCATTCAACTGAATCGCCAGTTTAGAAAGCTCCTCGGAACTTGCAGCGACTTCTTCCATTGAACTGCTTGTCTGCTGAGTGGAGGCAGAGGTTTGTTCTATACCTGCCGCAGATTGTTCCGAAATAGCTGCCACTTCCTCAATCGATGAGTTCATTTCTTGGCTAGTTGATTTCATCATTGTTAAATTATCGCTAACCACCCTGATCGTGGATGCCATCTCTTTAACTGAATCATTAATATTTCTAAATGTGTCGCCAGTTGTTTTCAGTTGGTCGGTTCCCTTCTCTACCTCTGTATATCCCATTTGTAATGAGTGAACCACACCCGAAGTATCACTTTGAATTTTGCTCACAATTTTTGTGATATCCGTAACTGATTTGGATACCTCTTCCGCGAGCTTTTTCACTTCTTCTGCCACTACTGCAAATCCTCGCCCGTGTTCTCCGGCACGCGCCGCCTCAATCGCTGCGTTAAGCGCCAACAAATTCGTTTGTTCGGCTACATCTCTTATAACGATTACTAATTTTGAAATCTCATTGGATTGATCATCAAGCTGTTGCACTTTCTGAACGGAATCATTTACGATGCGGTCAATTGTCGTCATTTGCTCAACTGATTGTCGCATCAATTGCGAGCCGTCTTCTGTCAACTTTAGAACTTCATTCGAAGACTGATAGATTCTTTCGCCATTTTCATTGGCTTCTTCAACTTTCTCCACATAACTGCCCATTGAAGTGGAAAGATCACCAGCCAAACTTGCCTGGGATTCCGTACCGGATGCAATTTCCTCCATTGTTTTGGCAATCTGCTCCGTCCCTACCTTTACCTCATTTGCAGATTGGGTAAGCTCCTCACTGTGACCTGAAATAAGCTGGGAGGCTTGCGAGATATTTTGAATCATACTCTTTAAGTTCGTCTGCAATTGATTCAGTCCATTCGCTAATTGGCCAGTTTCATCTTTTGAAAGAATGTCCAGTTGCTCGGTCGTTAGATTCCCATCTGCAATATGTATCATTTGTTCTGTTACTTTTTTGATAGGCTTCGTTACATTATTGGCAAATAGCCAAATGATCCCAATCCCGATAAGCAGGGTAATTACCGTAACAATAAGATTCAATGTTAAGATTTCATCCGCAGGTTGTTCAAAATCCAGCATGTAGGTACCCGCTACAACAACCCAGCCCCATTCCTGAAACTCCTTGGAGTAGGAAACTTTTTCGCCGATGTTATTTTCGTTATTTGGGAATGGATAAAAATAATAGGTAAATCCTCCCCCATCGATTCCTTTTCCAATATATTCTTGAGCATAATATTTACCTTCTGAATCCTGATTGTCCCAGACATTACTTTCCTCTTTTGAAGGGTGGGCGACTAAATTCCCCTCAGTATCAACGATAAACATATACCCATTTTCACCTAGGTCGAAGTTCTTGTTTATAGGTCGTGTATTGTCCCCCTTCTTTTCTCCTAGTATCGCGATTCTAACTTTTTCTTGAGCTTCTTCTAGCGTAATGTCTCCTTCTTCGACCTCCTGGTTTAATACATTCATAATGGCAATCGTATGTTCTACACTGTTTTTTATATTTGTTTCACCAAGCTCACCTAAGCTGCTACTACTCTTTTCATAACTAAATGCACCTAAAACAAGCAAAGGAATCGTCAGTAACAGGATTGAAACAGTCAGAAGTTTCCGTTTGATCGTTCCAGTAAAAAAAGCCAGCAAATTGAGTTTCATTCATACCATCCTCACAATTTAATTAGTAGACAAACAAAAAAATTTCATTGCACATTCATAAGACCTAAAAGGATTCTCAAAAATAGGCCATTCGATATATGATTATATTCCTACTTATGCTACTATTCAATATCTTTTGCGAACTCTAGTATATATTTCGACAAAAGCCGCAATTCCTTTATTAGAAGAGAAAGATATTAATTAATATAGAAGAAACGCGTATTTTGCTATGGAGAAATTCTCTTTTTCTTCCATTACCAACATTCTGCTTAACCTTAAGAAAAATGATTTTTGCGATAATACAACAAACACCTTCCAAAAAATATTGAAAGGTTCATAGAAAATTATTGTTTACCGATAGCGCCCATGCTCTCTAAAAAAATCCGCGCATCAGTACTGAGATAATTAATAGATTCTTTTTTCAAAAGTAATTGCTCATTCCCTTTTATATTACGCTTCATGCTTCTGATATCAAATCTCGCTGCATACACGTTCAGCGTATTGAGTACATTAATCTCAGCTTTGGTTAACGGCTGTTCGCCAGACTCCAACTGTTCATTTAAAAACTTTAGGATTTCTCGCGCATTACTTTTCAAATGAACCCGATTTTGATTGACTAATTCAATATTTTCTTCAATGTACTTTCTGGCAGTGGTAAATTCCAATGCATCCACTGTTTTATTGATTTTTGATATGATGTCTTTTATATCCAATACTATAGCCCCTTTAAAATTGTTTCCATCTAGGTATATCGGTAAAGAAATCAAATATTTTAGGCTATTCTTTAGATTCACTTATAAAAACCTTCTAACAATAAAAATAGCCTACACAGTTAAGTGAGGCATACTTTATTATATAAGACTATTATGCTTTACTGATGTTGTTACTTTTAATAAACCATAAGTTTTTAGCAAAAGCTCTTAACTTGGATATTAGTAAACCCCCCCGGGAGGCGACCTTCTCAGATGTTCCAGCTAAGCATTATGCCTTTATTCACCAGTTCAAGAACTGCATCCTTTGCATATGTATTTTCTATATCTGTAAAACTTACCGCAGCATTACTTTTTAACTGTATAATTGGATTTACTAGCAATGCCGCGCTACTACTCCAGCTACTACCTCTTTCTTCATAGATTTCCTCCGAATTAATTAATTTTGGTAAAAAGAACCAAAACTCCAATTATTTTACCTAGATTAGCTAGATTGTGTAAGTACCTTAATTAAATGAAATTTAAATGCATTACTTACCTAAAAACACCAATTTTCAGATTAATGACATCGGAAAACTAATTTAAATTTAAATTCTTCGTGAAATTAAATACTGAATTTAAGACTCTATTTAAGTGGTAAGTATAATTGTAAAATTTTGTTTATATTACCTAGTTTTTCTTATATACTTGTCTTAATGAATTTTTCACAGGAGGTTATGCAATGCTTAAGAAATCAGCAAAAATAATTATTTCCTTTATTTTACTCATAGGGTTAACCATACCAACTCAAGCTTTTGCTTCTAACAAAGTAATAACGATTGTAATTGATGGAAATGAAATTAGTACTGACCAGCCACCAATTGCTCAAGGAGGAAGGACTTTAGTTCCTTTACGTGCAATTTTTGAAGGACTTAAAGCGAAGGTAAATTACAACTCAGCGAATAAAACAATTACGGCTACAAGAGGTAGTACGACTATTGTCCTTACTCTTGGTTCTAAAAACGCGATTATTAATAATAAGGCTGTACAATTAGATGTACCCGCTCGAGTTTTAGCAAACCGTACATTGGTACCTGTTCGTTTTGTTAGTGAAGCATTTGGAGATGATGTAGTATATAACAACTCAACAAAACGGGTAGAAATCACTACAAAGAATAATAAAGTATCTAATATAGCTGTTAAGGATAATAACGACTGGGGAAATGGGAGTGATTTACAAGTTAGTTTTACGTCTGCAAAAAACCAATCCCAAATTGATCATTATCGTGCAATGATTGTAAAGACTTCTAAGTTTGCATCCTTTAATGTAAATAATTCCTTTAACTTAACAACTAATCGTTATACGACTATATTAAAAGCAGGGGCAACAATCGAGAAGGCCTTTCAATCAAATACGCTGGATACAGATGGAGAGTTACTACAGAACGATATTGACTATACCTTGGTGATAGCATCTTTTAATAAGAATAATAGGGTTTTAGCATATGACTCTGCTAAATTTACCTTAACAACTAAAAATAAAGTAAGTGCTGTCTCAAATTTGAGGGTAAAGGATGCAAGTGATTTTGGGGATGGTCGTGATCTTGAGATTACTTTCAACAAAAGTGCAGATGAAAGTAATTTGCTTCAATACCGTGCAATTGTCGTTCGATCAGATGAGGCCCATACATTTAATTTATCTGCTGCTAAAGAACTTTCAGCTTCCAATTACACATCAATTGCAAAAAACGGTTCTAATATTAAGCAAGTTCTATCAAGGTCGACAAGAGATAACTATGGTCGATTGCTACAAAGTGGAGTAACATATAAGGTATTTATTTTATCCTTGGGGGACCATTTAAAATCATATAGCAGTTCTTTAGCAGTCGCTTCCAATGCTATTACTCTAGGAAGTAACCCAGAGGAGATTCGCATTACAAAGCTTTCCGTTAAAGATACATTGGATTATGGTGATGGAAGAGACTTACAAGTAAGCTTTACAGCACCGACTAATGACACCCGTGTAACTGAATATAGAGTTTTTGTTGTGAGAGAAGCAGATGCCGGTAAGTTCACTTTAACAAAAGCTGAAAGTATGTCATCTGAGTATTATTCTAGGGTAGCAAAAAGTTCGTCAGCGGATATGGCGATCAATCTTTCCTCTAGTACGAAAAGTGTGGATGGTTCCTATATTCAAAGTGACATTGCATATAAAGTGTTTGTTCTTTCTATCGGGAATCAACCAAACTCTTATAAAAACTCACTATCCACGGCTTCACCTTCTATTAAACTTACAAACAATCAACTTGCAACACCTGTAACGAATCTTGTTGTAAAGGATATTAGCGATTGGGGAGATGGTCGAGATATCGAGGTATCATTCAATAAGGTAGCAGATGAAACAAAAATAAGCGGATATCGAATTATGGTTGTAAAATCAGCTCAGTCAAATGGATTTAACCTGAGCTCAGCTAATTCAACCTCTTACTATACTTCTGTATCGAAAACGAATGCAAATTTGAAGAAAGCCTTATCATCAACTACAAGAGATGCCTTTGGGGAAATTATTCGCGAAGGTGTCGAATATAAAGTGTTTGTTCTCTCCGTATCTTCAGGTGGAAGTAGTTATAACAATGCTTTATCAGCTGCGTCGCTTCCTGTAAAGTTGGAAAAAAATACTGCTGCACTTGCTGTAAAAGGAGTTATCGCTAAAGATGTTGGAGATGCAGGAAATGGTACTGATTTAGAAGTAAGTTTTAATAGAATTACAGATGAAACAATTATTTCCGAATATCGAATTATGGTTGTTAGGGCTGAAGATTCCTTTGACTTAACAAAGGCGAATTTAGTTCCAGCAGCGAATTACACTAAAGTTTCTAAAAATGGACAGAATCAAAAAGTAAAGCTTAGCATACTTACTAAGGATGTAAGCGGATATGTTATAGAACCCGATCAGCCATATGTGGTTTATGTCCTGAGTGTTTCTAACACTGGTAACATCAATGCTTTATCCGCACCTTCAGCTCCAGCAGTTACATTGTCAAACCCAAAAGTTGATGAGGTCACAAATGTAACTGTTCAGGATAATGGAGATACTGGAAATGGATTGGATCTTGATATTAGCTTTGACAGGGCTGCTACAGAAACAAATATTTCTTATTATGAAGTTTTTGTAGTAAAGTCTAGTAGTAATTTCACTCTAACAACTGTGAATAGTATTCTAGATTCCACTAGAAAAACAAAAGTTGAGAAAAGTGAAGGTGGAGGAAAAGGACCAATAGCAATCACTCTAAATTCATCTTCTAAAGATGTAGATGGTGAACTGATTCAAAAAAATGTTAGTTATAAAATATATGTTCTTTCTGTAGCTGATGGGAAGAACGCTGCACTCAATGCATTATCAGCTGCAAGTCTACCAATTGCTTTGAATTAAGCTAGAACACATAAATTAGGAATCGAGTTGGGGGAAAATAAGTTGACCTTTTTTCATGCCTCTCCCAACACCGTCGTACGGTTTTGGTATACGACCTTTATATATTATAATGTGTAATTTTAAGAGTTATATTTTTAAAGCAGAGGGGATTCCCCTCTGCTTTTTAAGTCTAGAGTTTTCTATGATTTCTATCACTTTTTTGTATTATTCAACAAATTTGCTTTAACATTATATTTAAATCATTATCTTTAAACCTTCAAATAAGTTCAAATAAAAATTTTCTCTAATATATTACTAAAATGCTTGATTTACAAAAAAGTATGTTATGAATATATCAAAACATACTTTTTAAACATCATTAAGCAAGATAGAAATTAAAATAATTTTCCTTTTAAAATTTGTTTCAACTAATTAGGATTCATAAACTAAATTGATATAAAAGTAGCTATCATAAACATAAATAGATTCCTAATGATATTCCATCATATTAATAATATATTGGAATCTGGCAAACGCTTTGGATGTGACATATATATAGTATTTTAAGGCAAGATAATAAGAATCTGATTTATTTGAATTTTGGTTCTAAAATGTACTTCCTTATTAAGTTATTCTTCCTCGTTAGTGTAATTCATTACATTTATTAACAATCTCACCTTAATATAAATATCCAATTTTATTTAAAACTTTTATTCCGTTAAATGGCCTGTTTGATGAATAGAGTGACATACATTTTTAAATAACTTTATAAAAAATTAAACTACTTATCACCTGTAAACAGTTCCAGAAAAACAGAATTGTCATTTTAATCGCTCTTTCTTACTTTGAACTACTACCTCACATTTTAGACATATATAAAGTGCGTGGTACCTACAGTATCACCAACTCGACCTAACTAACCTAAATTTAACATTCGTAAATGCCCAATATTCGGTCAATGTCAACGACGACGTTAGATCCAGACAATTCACCACCATTAACTTCAATTGTTCTCTTTCAACTAATATAGCAAATACCATAAACAACTAATAATGAGTAATAAAAGTCCGTCTTCTTAAAGTAAAAAAGCCCTGCAGAGATTTCTCTCCACAGAGCTATTATTTTCAAATTTGACTAACTATAAGTAAGACAAATTCGAGTTATATTAACTAGTTAGACACCAGTTAATTATTTTACATCAACATTAAGAGTAGAAGATGCTCTTACAGTTGTATTAGCGTCATCGTCAGTTACAGTGATTACAAGTGTACCTTTATCACCAGAAGTAGTAGTTCCTGATAGGATATTTGCAGTCCAATCTGAACCTAAAGAAGTATAAGTTTGACCAGCTGAACCAGCTAATTGAGCAGCAACTGTACCAAGTACTTCGTCATCCTCTGCATCATAAGTACCGTCATCATTTTGGTCAAGGTATAATACAGGTGCAGATTCAGTGTCTAAATCAATACGAACTTTTGAAGTTGTAGTTTCGTTTAATTTAACACTTTCTACGATTGGATCAACATCGGATGCAGTAGCAGTAATTGTAAAGATATCTTTATAAGTTACTGCTTTACCAGCTACAGTAATTGTAGATCCATTAGCTTTCCAAGTAATTGATTCAATTGTTGGAACTTCTTCTTTAACTGTAATTGTTGCAGTAGCTACTTGTACTCCACCTTTTTTCAAGATGATTTGAGTTGTACCAACTTTAACACCAGTTACTTCAATGTCTCCACCTTCAGGAAGAGTTGATGATGCTACAGTAGCAATATTAGAGTTTGCAGATTCAACAGTGAATGCTGTATCAGTATCCTCTAATGTTTTTAAGAAACCACCTGATTTAGTGAATTCATTTGCATTTAATGTTACAGTGTCATCTCCAGCTAAGTTAGCAACACCTTTAGAAGAATCAGCCACTACTAATTTATAGTTATCAGCTGTATTATCAGCAGAAACTCTAACTGTGTATTGGCCAAGGTTTTTAGGTGTAGTTAAATCTTTAACAACTACTGTATAAGAACCAGCTGTCGCAGTATCAGCAGGAGAAATTGTTACTGGTAATTCACCATCAGCTACATTTGTGAAATCTGCAGTTGCAACTGTTACTCCAGTTACTTCTGATACACTAATGTTATCTGCAGTAATAGAAGCTTCATCTAAATCTTCACCAAATTGGTCAGTGATTGCTACTTTTGTTGTATAAGTAGAACCAGGAGCTACATTAGCAGTAGTTGCTGTAGCTTTAGTTGCTACACGCTCTTCGCTCACTACAGTAATTTCTTTAGAGTAAACAACATTACCAGCTTTTACAGAAATAGTAGTTTTACCGGCTTTAATAGGTGTGATTTCACCTGTAGAAGCATTAATTAATGCAACTTCTGGATTTGAAGAAGCAAATGATGATAAACCAGATACATTAATCACATCTTCAGTGTTAGAAACTACTTCTTTAACTGCTACTTCATCGTCTTTTGTTGAAACTACATTTTTAGTTAATTCTAAAACATCAGTTGTAAGTACGATATTACCAATTGCAGGTACTGCTTTACTTACTACATCAACTTTAACAGTTTTAGATTCAGCTGTTTTGCCATCCTTAGTAAGTACTGCTTTTACATTAAATGATTCATTTAATTCAGTTGCTTCAACTGTTTCGTCAATTTCACCTGTAGCAGATGTAGTTGCTGCATCTCCAGCAACTCCTTCAGAAACAGTAGCAAATACTGCTTTGTCAGCTTGGAATTCAATGTCGTAACCAAGTGCGTCGATTGTAGATAAGTCAGTCACAGCACCGTTGATTGTTACTTGTAAGAATTGTTTGTCTTTGTTAGCTTCTAATGAAGTTGTAGTTACAACTACATCAGCAAGAACGAAAGTGAATTTCACTGTGAATTCTTTAGTTTCTCCGCCAACTTTAGTAGTTACTTTGTATTCTTGACCATCAACAAGTGGAGTGTCAAGAGTTAAAGTAGCTGATTTACCATCCGCAGCAGGAGTTACTGCAGTAACTGTGTTACCTTCAACAGTGAAATCTGCTGCTGTTGCAGTTTTAAGACCGTTACCAGTAACAGTTAAAGTTTTTGCGTTAGTCGCACAAAACCAACCAAAATCTTAGGAAGTTTCGAAGTGGCACAAACCCAACAAACTCAATAATTCTCAAAGTCTTGTTGCTCATCCAACAGAAGTTCCATTGAAAAAACAGAGCAAAAGTTGCCATACTGAGAAAAAGCAGGTATTATCAAAAAATGCTTTTCAAAAGAAAGCAACTCCATCAGTCTCAACAAATCCCAAAACCCCAATTTTTTTGGGCAAGATCAATCAAAAATAAATCTCTTTTTGTAAAAGTAGATTCTGTTAACCAACCGCACTTGTGGACTTAGAACATATACGCTGGAAAAATATTTCACTTAACCTTTTAAATCTTGGATACAATGATTATCGCCAGTGATATCTAACTTAGTTTTTTTTATATTCACAACAGTATTAGTAATGTAGTATTTCTTAACTCACTTACTAACATTGCTAATTGGTAAGCAGTATTACTTTCATTTTTTTAAGTACTTTAATAATTCATTAGTAAAATTGAAATAATACTATTATTAATTACTAAACTCATAAAATAGTAATTCCTAAATTAGTTAGTATGAAGTAACAATATTCATTAATATTATTCTTAACTCAAATTTTACTTTTATTGTTAATTGAATAAACCATTCCATAGTCCATACAAAAAAATTTATTTCTATCCCCCAAAAAAAATGGGGTTTCGGGAAATCATATTCAAAAACTCTATAAATACAAAAAAAGTAGTAGAGAATGAGAAAACTCATCATTCTCTGCTACATTCATTTAGCGGTTAACAATCTCTCTACTTCTCTTTCATATCCGTACTTAGAAAAGAATTCAATTAATGCTACTTCAAAGATATCTCGCTGTGAAATATTCTTTTGACCATCTGTACTGTTTTTGATTTTGGAATTCCCTCTATTGTAAATCTTGGTAATGTAGCACCTTTACCGTAGGGCATTAGCAATTCCACTAATCGATTCTCATTATTTTTTAGCATATTTAATATAGGTAGAAACTCTATTAAATTTGATTGTTGGTTTGCATTTTCCTTATTTGTTATCGATGAAACTGATTCAACTATCGGATTATTTTCACTCTCATCTGCAATTAATGACTTTTTCACATAGTTTTGCTTTTCACTATCCCATTTGTAGTTTTTACTCGTCATGTAAGCTGCTAATTCATCCATGTCTTTAAAGTTCGATTTTCTACAGACTAATTCCAATTGGTCAGGATATTCACTCAACAATTGAATGACACGACTAGCTTTCGAAGTAGATATTTCAATAGGATTATTTGCTATATCCGCAACATAATTTTGTAAGCTATTGTCGTAACGATAACCTCTTCTACGCATATATATATCTAAAGATTTGAAATTTTTATATTCTAAGGAAGTAGCTACTTCCTCTCGCGACTTCCCTTTCATTAACTCTGCCATTATGAATTGAACACGCTCATCTTCTTCTGGTGAAACAAATATAGCTTCTTTTAACATCAATGATTCCTCCTAAAGTTGAATCAGTTCAACTGCTTTTTGTAGCTCGTCATCTGCAATGTGAACATAAATGGATGTAACAGTTCTAAAATCACTATGTCCTAATAATGCTGCTACTTTAGGCAATTCCACTTGTTGACGTACCAGTTCTGATGCAAAGGAATGACGAAGTGTGTGCGCTGTGACATGTTTTTTCCAGTCAAGTTGTTCTGTCGCATCCTTGAGAATTCGATTGATGTAGACTGCTGAGAATCCACCTGTTTTTTGTGTCGCAAACAATTTTGTGCTCTCTTCGATGGAGGATCGTTGCCCTACAATGTACTCGACTAGATATGGTTTTAGTGATTCTGAAAGTGGAATCATCCGTGGCTTATTCCCTTTACCTTTACGTACATAGATGAGGTTTTTAACAAAATCTACATCTTCAATTTCTAATGCTAGACATTCGCTAATACGTAAACCAGTAAATGCAAGAGTACGAACGATTAAATTAGCAATTGGATGATCAATCACATCTAGTAATTGCTGTATCTCTTCAATTGTTAGATAGTCCCGACGTTTTTTATGATTTTTAACACTTTCGATATGGATTGTAGGATTTCTTTCAATCCACTGATTACGCTCAGCAAATTTAAAGTATGTTCGAAGAGCATTTAACATCACATTGATACTTGCTGGTTTATACTGCTTCTTTGTTTGTAAAAAGTGTACGAAAGACTGAACATCATCCTCTTTTATTTGATTGATTAATACAGGTCCATTTGTTTGCTCCTGTTTATGATTAATAAATCGTTTTATAGATGCCATGTAACTACATATTGTTTCCTCACTTTTATCTCGTTTTCTTAACCATTCTTCAAAGTTTGTTAATGTTTGTATTGGGTTCAATGAAATCGCTCCTTTTCCTTTATTAAGAAAATAATATATATATGAAGAACAGAATTAATCCGTTGCTTCATCATTTTTAATGTAATTTGGACCACTAACTAAATATCATCATCAAACATTTCCTCAATTGATGGTGACTCCAACTTATCTTTTATACTTCCTAGTAATTTTGATTTAGGTTTTGAATTAAATGGTTTTTTGACCGTAGGAGATTCATTTTTTTCTTCCTTTAATACATTTAATAAATTTCTTGGCAACTTTAATACATATACAGTTTCTCTTTTTAAAACATTGCTCACCTTTTCATATGATGTTGATTCTTCTATTTCATATTTAGTAGAGTTAACTACAGGTATTTTTCGTGTACGTGTATTTTTACCTTGTTCATTATCTAAGTACCCTTTGGCTTTAAGAGTTTTTAAAACCACTTGTTTACTTGAGAATTTAGCTTCAGAAAGCCATTCATCCATTACACTCTTTACTATCGCTACTTCTGTATAATCTTCTTTTTGTAATATCGTTCCATAGGTTAATGTCCCTGTAACTTGACCACCATCAACACTAAATTTCGTTTGATGAGTTAATACGTTTTGCTGAATTATATCTACTGCTCGACTTTCAAGTGTTCGTGTTGTCATCATTTCTTTATCTTGCTCAACAATAAATTGAAGGAGAGCTTCCTCATTTACCCCTATATTGAAGCATTGATTCACTAATTTTGCGGTTAAGACCATCACAGCATAGTTTTCAGTCAGCCGACTCGAGAATTCATCTTTTTCAATTAATGCATTATCTACTTCTTTCCGACTTTGTTCGTATTGGGCAATATACTGATCTTTATCAAAATTCCGAATTAGAAAATCAATGAATTTTGGTCCTGCATGACCGTAGTGCTGTTCAACTGTATTTTTTAATCGGATTGCATGTTCAGCATCATCAGTCCATTTCTGCACTTGGTATTCTAGGATTCGGACACGTAATCCTGAATTTTGGTTTGCCTTCTCTATGATTAGGTGTTCTGCTGTGAAGATGATGAGTGTCATCCATTTTGCCAAATCTCGAATTTCACTCTCTGAATCTAGTCTTTTACGTTCTTGCCCTTCCGCAAATTGATAGATGGAAGACGTCAAGTTTTGACCAGCGTTGATTGATGCTTCATCAAAAACGATGGGAACTCCATTATTGTTAGCGAGTGTCTTCATCATTGCGTTGATTGTGCTATTCCAACTGTCTACAAGTCCTCCGTTATCTGGATTACCAAACGGACTTACAGCAAGTTTGGCACTAATCGTTTTACCAGTAGAACTTTCACCAACAAAACTGACAACCATGACTTTAAGCGATAGAAATTGTGAAAGTAGTGATAATACAGGGGCTGCAAACCCACAAATTAATGCAAATTCTAGTGGTACACGTCCAATGACATCTTGCTTTACCATTTTGAACCACTCTTCAAATGTTCCTTTTGGTTGAATATTAAATCCACCGATATATTCAGATGTGTCTTTAGGATTACTACTATGTTTCTCTGAATGATAATAAGCTAACTCTTCTGACACATTTGCCCAACCCAATAATTTATGTGTATGTCTTACTTTCTTAACCTGCCATTCTTGGACTCGTAAAAACATCGATACTAAATCTTGATTACCTTTATGAATATCTGCACCTATTGGTATTAGGGTTTGAAGCCCTTTTTCACTTAAAATATTACGAGATACCATAGTTGAATAGAAAAGATTGTTATAACGGAAAATTAATTCATATTCAATTTCATTTGTTTCACTGTTTTGTCTAATTTCATTAATCCATATAAGAGATGATACATGTACTAACTCTAGTTCTTCTTTACCATTAACTTTTTTCCAGTAATAAATGTTATGATTTTTTACTTCAAAATTACCGAAAGTAAGAGTTTCTTTTGGATCGGGTAAGGTTGTTGCTCGGATGTTTGGTACTTTTTTTGCTCTAAGTTTCGCTTTCAATGTATTTCCCCCTAATTGAGAAGGGGCTTAGCCCCACTCACTCTGTTCATTTATTATTTTGGATTGATGTTCTTTTAGCTTTAATAACCTATGGCACTTTAATTAATTAACTGACTAATACTTTCTGTGAATTTTGATTGAAATTTATAATCATCATCATACATTGCACATAGCAATATATCGATTCGAGTCCATGAAGTCATCAACGAACTTTCTTGGAAAGAGATTTTAAAATATTCTTTGCATCCATCGGCCACTTTTTCCGAAAACTGTTTATACTCGATAGTACCCTCAGTTTTAAGGCTAGTTAATAATTCTGTTAGTAAGATTGCTTTACATTGACCTGTGTCACTATAAGGATTAAAGACTTCAATTTGATAGATATTTTGCATAATAAACACCTCAATTTTTTTATTTAACTATGATTTTTTTGGTGAGCGAACTACTTCTGTATCACATTCCAAATGGTTTCTATTTTGTAATATAGGCATAAATATTATCTTCCACCGTAACATTCTCAACTTTCCCCACGGTTTGACTTGTGCAATTGTCAAAGTCCAACTCAAAAATCTCAGTAATTTTTTCAACAAGTGCTGCGCTATAAATAACGTTTTTAAAATCTTTACCTTTGAGTGTATGACCATCTCTTGAGTCCTCAAAGCAAACCGAAAGTACTAAAGCATTATCCTCGTCAATAGAACACAGAATTTTATCTGGACAGCTTATATTACGAATGACTTCTTTGGAAATCACTAATCGTTTTCCATTTGAACTATTGACTACGCCTAAACAACCTCCAGAAGAAACTGATCGGTTCGGCACAGGTTTTATGGTTTTAAGTGATTCTAACCATTCAGCATCTTTTTGCTTAAAACTTAAACTATGATTATTAGTACGCTCTAAATTATCATTTTGATCTATTATGTTATTACTAGATTCATTTACATCAGAAATAGTCATCCCTACTAAGTTTTTACGATTCTTCAAAGCATTTTTTTTATTTTGCATCGTTTCTACCTCCATTTTCACCTCGTTTTTATTAGCACTATATACTAACTGCTGCTAAATCATATCCATGTAATCCACTATATTGTGCTCTTAGGTCAATCTTTTGCATATAATTTTATTCTCGAATACCTCCAATAGTTTTTTAACAGATAGTTAACTTGTTAATAAGCACACTATATCTCGTTAAATAGCATGATATCAACTTTTCTGTTACGCTTAATTCAACACTTAAGTTTACATTTTTTTCTAAAAGTCGAATATTTTATTAACTTTTTGATTTTATGGACTATGGGGCTAAAACGACATAGCTATTTTTAGGAACGATGCATAATCTTTCCTGGAGATTTACAAATGAAAAAAATAGAAAAAAAATTTTCAAAATCAGATATTAGATAAAAAGATGAATTATGTCTATCTTGTGAACAATCATTTCTTAAGGTAATCCTGCTATTTCTTATGTATAAAAGGTGTTCAGATTTTAGTAATTTAATGGATTACCCATAAACCTTAAGACTGTATTTGATTATGTGATTTTAACTAAAAGAAAGAATGCCATTTTAGCCCACTAGTTTCGCCAGTCTTAAGAACAGGAGTAGTTATTGTAACTAATAACAATTTTAAAAACCCCCCAACCTTCGGATTAAGAAGGTTAATGGGGAAAAGGTGTGCTATTCAATACAAATTCTAAATTGCCAATTTCACAATTACTTTATTTTAATTACTAATTGGAACGTTTATTGCAGCCTCATAAATAATCTTCAGGAAACAGTATTATGTTATGGTCTACTTGATCCATCACCCATACCTTTCGATTGATTGGTTTATCTGTTGTTATTTCAACATGGATGATTGTTTCTTGTTGTGGTTCATTTTGTCGTTGAATGAGCCATTGTTGCTCATTCTCAATGTAGATATCATAGATTTGTAGATAGTCCGTTAACTGATGATTATGTTCGAAAAGATATCGCAGGATGAATTGTTGATGTTCAACTGGTAATCCCTCTGCAATCGCTCTTGTCATGTAAAATGGTTTACTAGGTCCAAACATTATAGGTCACTAATCCCTTCATTCCATACTACTTGTTCACTAAGCCATTCCTCCGTTTCCTCATTATGAATATTCTTTAATGAATAGTAGAGTTGCATAGACAGTCCTTTTCGTAAACCACATCGATAATATTTAACATCATCTACCGTAATTTCTTCTACATATTCTCTTGTAAAAGGGTCATTAAGAATAGCTAGTACATTATCACCTGCTTCGAAAATAAAAAGAGCTTGCACTAATGGCAATCGAAAATTCAATAAATAAACATCATCTGGTTCAGCTTCGTATATAGCTAATAAGTCTTGTTCGATCTCATTTATTAGTGGTTTAGGGAGCTTGTTTTCAGATTTAAGATACTCAATATCACTTATACATTGAATAATTTTCATTATTTCACCTTTCTTATAGTAGTTCTACCGCATTTTGTTTTTCTTCTTTTGATGTATTGATGTAGTATTTCACTGTCATATTGATGCCAGCATGACCAGCTAGTTTTGAAACGGTGCTAATTTCAGCACCATTTCTAATCAATCTTGTACAAAATGTATGTCGAAGCATGTGTGGATGAATGTGAAATCCTAGGTGACTGCCTGTTTCTTCTAGCCATCTTCTGACAGCATCTCTGTGCATCTTTTCAGCTCGTTGACTGAGGAGTAGGTAGGAGCTTTCCGCAAATTTACTCTGACTTCGTTCAAACTTGAGATATTGTTTCATGACTACCAGTACATCTTTCCGCAAGGGAATCTCTCGAATTTTTCCGCCTTTCCCCCTGACTGTGAGATGTGACGTCAATTGATCCACGTCTGTTAGTTTTATGAAGACTAGTTCACTCACTCGAATCCCTGTATACAATAGTAGGTAGCCAATCAGTTTGTTGCGTTGTGTTTCTTTTTCTAGATAGAAAAGGAATTGTTCTACCTGTTGGTCGTTTAATATGCTTACCTCGGCTTCTGATCCATTGGCAATTTTTACTTTATATTTTTTGATACTAATGAAAATATTATCTACTATTCTATTTTTGAATAGCCAATCATTGTACACTTTTAATGAATTAATCTTTTTATTACAAGTACTAATCTTCACTCCCTCCGATTCTAGGTGTTTCATATAGCTAGTGAAGTAAAAGCGACTAATTGGTACTTCTAAATCTACTTCTTTCTCTATCAAATACTCACAGAATTTCTTGACATCATTCACATAACTTGAAACAGTTGATGTAGCTCTTCCATCCTCTTCTAACCATGTCTGAAACCGTTTTATTATTTGAGATTGCATCCCTTGTCACCTCCTAAAAATAAAAAAAGAAGTAACACTTTTTACAGGCTACTTCGTATCACTATCTTTCTTTTCATGTTTTATATTAATGTCGTGAGTTTTTAGGCATACAAAAATAGCTCATACCATGTGTGGCATGAACTTCATAATTTCACTATTTTCATCATTTACTTTTGACGTGAGTTTCTTTTTAGAATTGTCGCGAGTTGTTCAATCAACTGCATCCAAAAATTCAGATACAACTTCGTCGTTGACCAACCATACTTCATATGGTTCTGGTAATCTTGTTTCAATGATGATGACTAAGTAGTAATTACCAACGGCATCTGTATAGCTTGCACTATCAGCGATAATCGGTTCAGCTAAGTGATTGATGATGTGTGATGGTACAAGTAAGTGATCTACCTCTTCTTTGTAAAAGGAGATTGTTTCATGCCCAATTTCACGAATTGGAACATAGTAACCGAGTTTCTTAGTTAATACTTGTGATAGTCGTTTTTCAACTGGCATGATCGAACACCCCTTTCTACATATACCCCTCTTCCTTTAGTGAACGGAAGTTATCTTCGCACAGAATTAGATGGTCAATAACTTCAATACCAATAAGCTCTCCTGCTTCAATCAAACGTTTCGTAACTGCAATGTCTTCTGGAGAAGGAGTAGTATCATTACTGGGATGGTTATGCCCTACTAAAATACTAGCAGCGTTTGAGAGGATTCCCATTTTCAGTACCTCCCTTGGATGTACAATACTAGAGTTGAGAGAACCAATATGGACTGTTTGGATGCATGTGGGTTGGTTCTTCGTGTCCATGCATAAGACGATGAAATGTTCACGATCAACAATACCTAAAAATTCTTTCATCAACTCATAGGCATCATGCGGGGAACGAATACGACGATTTTTGTACAACATTGTTTTCTCCCTCACTAATTTCACTTGCACAATGTCTAAACGTTTTGCAGGTACTTTTTTTTGATTTTCTTCCATGTAAATCACTCCTTGAATGTTTAGTAAATACAAAAGCACTAACACCTGTAGAAGATGTTAGTGCTCATATCAAGGTAATAATATATGTTTGAAAGTTTTGTTATGACGATAAAAGAAAAATACCTGCTGAAACTTCTCTCCACAAAGCTTGTCGTTAATTTTGTAATTATATTAAATGATCAGAATTGTTTGTACATACGATACACATCAATTCAACTTTAGAGGTATTATACACGTTGAAGAAAGAACACGATTGTATGTAAAACACCTAGACCTTTGCTACATACCAGGAGAAGCTGCACAATTTGATTTGGGAACGATACAATTGAAAATCGCTGAATATTTAAACACCGTAGCATCGTACGATACATATAAGCACTTTCACTCTTTATTATTAAATAAGTAAAAAAACCCTATAGAGATTTCTCTCCATAGAGTTTTATTACAAGAATATAAATTATGGTTTAACTACAATGTTTTTCTTAACAACTGAAGAAGCTGTAGTTGCTGCACCACGTTTAACAACATCAAATTGGAATGTTGCGTTAGTAGTATCTGCAGTAGCATCGAATGTTACATTGCCACTACCATCCGTAGTGAAGTCAAGAACTGCACTTGAACCACCGCTCACAAAGTTAGTTTCAAGTCTTCCAAGGTATACATCTGTACCATAGTCGTATCCATCAGGAGTGTTTGCTGTTTCATAATACATGTGTACTAGATTTGCATCTGTTCCATCTACTTCATATCTCACAATTCCATCACCTGCAGTAGCAGTAGTTCCTACTTTAGTAAGGAAAGTAGATAATGGTGCAGTAACGTTTACACCAGATTTAATTTCAAAACCATCTAAGAAAGTAGCAGAGTTAACTGTAGGTGCTGAATCAGTAATAGTAAAGTTAGCTGAATACACATCACCTGATACAGTATCAGTAACTTTAATTAAACCAGTACCAGTTTCAAAGTTTGAAATTGAAGGATAAGTAGTACCCGCAACAACAGCATTAGCATTCTCAGCAATTAAATTATGTCTTGTTAATTCATAGATTCCGTTATCTACTGCACCTTCAAGGTTAGCTCCAGTAATATTACTAATTGGAGTACCATTAGCATCAAAGATTTCTACAGTATAGTCATCTAAGTCAGCTGCTCCAACATATTGACCACTTGCACCATACTCATTAAGAGTAAGTGTAATCTTGCTATCAGTAGAAGCTGGGTTTAAGTTAATAGTATTTTTGTTTAATTCTAATTTAAATGTTGTTGTAGAAGCTGCAGCTCCAACAGTTACAGAAGTAGATGCTAGTTTAGCACTATTAGCATGGTTGAATTCTACTTTACCAGCACCAGTTACACCAGTTGCAGCTGTAATTGTGTAATAGAATTCACCGTTAGTAGCGTCATCTGTACCACCAGCAGCAGTAGTTGTAGTAATAGCTGTGTTAGCAGTATTCTTTGCTTCTACTGGTACTAAATCAGTTTTAGAACCAAAAGTTTCACCATATTGGTCTTTTAATGTTACTAGAACAGGAACTGCTGCACCGTGCGCTAAGTTAAGTGATGATTTACTTACTGTAGCTAAAGATAATTTACGTGGAGCTTCAACAATTTGTAAAGTAATATCTTTAGAGATGTTACCAGATTTCACTTTAATTGTTACAGTACCAACACCCTTAGCAGTGATTGTGTTACCTGACACAGTTGCAATACGAACGTCTGAAGACTCATAGCTAACATTACCTGTAGTAGCGATTAAGTCGATATCGTTACGTCCATCAGCAAGTGTAGCAACAACACCTTCAACATCTACTGTTTCACCAACAACAAGTTTGTTACCTGTTAATGTATCAATTGTATATGATGCAGAAGTTGCATTGTTGTTAACTCCAACTGCAGCAACATCACCAAGATCTACAGTTTTGATTTCAGAAACTGCAGTTTGATCAGCGTCAATAATTAATACATCTGCACTTTTAGAAGTAACAACAACATTGTCTTTTTGTACAGATACTCTGTATGTGAAGTCAGTTTGTTTAGCAGAAGATAATAAAGTAGCTAATTGTGCTTCGTCTAACTCACCAGTTGTGCTTGTAGAAGCAGCTGCGCCAAATACATTTTTACTAGCAACAAATGATACAGTATAACCTTGAGCTGCTAATTCTGCAGGTGTAGTTTCAACGCCGTTAGCTTTAATTTTTAAAGTTTGACCATCTTTATTGTCTACAACTGTTGTCGCAACTGCATCAACACTTGTAATTGAGATTGGAGAATAAGTTGTGCTAGCTTTTGAACCATCAAGATCTTTTAAGCCAACTACTTCTACTTTTGCTCCTGCTACTAAAGCGCTAGAAAGTTTTAATGTATATTCTTTTTCGCTTACTTTCTCAACAGTGAAAGAGACTTTTGTTCCGTCAACTGTTACTTCAAAATCTTCAGCAGTTACAGTAACGTCTTTTAAGTTACCGCCAAGAGTTACTTTAAGGTCAGTTGTGTTAGTCGCACTTACAGCAGTTACAGCTGGTACAGCAGCGTCTTGAGCACGTTTAACCATAGTAGCGAATTCTTGGTTAGTGATAGTGTCAGTTGGTGCTAATAAAGAACCTTTACCGTTGATAACACCGTTAGCAACAGCAGTTTCTAAATAGTTGATTGCCCATTTACCAGCTTTAGAAGCATCACGGAAGCTATCTAAAGATTCAGATCCAGATAACTCGAATGCATTTACAAGAACTTTTGCAGCTTCTTGACGAGTTAAGTTATCGTTTGGATTGAATTCACCTTTTTCGTTACCGATGAATAATTCAGGTGAAGTTGCACGAACTGCGTCGTAGAACCAGTTTGATGAAGTTACGTCAGAATAGTCTTCAGTTCCTTCTGCTTTTAAATCTAAAACTTTAGCTAAAATTTCAGCACCTTGTGCACGAGTTAATTCTTTAGTTGGGTTGAAGTTCCCGTTGTTGTCCCCTTGAACAGCGCCTGAATCTACTAGAGATTTAACAGCGTCCTTTGCCCAAGATGCAACAGAATCGAAATCGTTTAATTCAGCAGCTGAAGCTACTGGTACGATTGCAGAAGCAACTAATGCTGCTGTTGCTGTTGTCGCGAATAATTTACGACCTTTGTTTTGCTTTGTCATTAATGTATTCCTCCCTGAATTCTTAAAAATAATATATTATTCTGTGAAAACTATATTACTCCTTCTCAGCAAGGAATAGTAAATATGTATTATAGTCTTCTAGAATAATAAGGAAAACAAAGTAAATTCTGTAGTAAATCTACTAATATATGCCATAGATTGGTTACCATTGTTAGTAGAGTCATTTACTTACTACAAAACTATAACACTATCTTTTGGTAATTTCAAGCATGTTCCTATTTTTATATTTTAAAGTAATTTAACTACATTTTGGTGTATAGAACCATTTTTTTCATCCTTTGTATATCCTTTTCCACTTACTCTTGCATTATTAAATAGGAGCAAAAAAAGGTAAGAAATACTAATATTTCGGGTTTTATGAAGCCATTCCCATCTTAAAACCTAGTAGTATTTTCATCCCTAAATTTCCACTCCCTATCCACTGTATTCAATTTTACCCGAATTATGACAAATGTTTCAATTGTTTTAAAACTTTATTTCAACTAAAAAAGAGGATGGCCTAGAAATGAAAACTCTTTGAACTTTGAAGAAATCATAGTAAAAAATTGACTTCTCAATTGTTGGGAGTGGTGCCGCTGAAGGCTACCCCTTTCACTACAGATCAATATATTTCTAAGCCATAGGTTCGTTCAACGCTTCCACGGGAGGTCCCTCACGCGAGGAGGTACCACAGGCCCGAGACGTGCCCTTGAAAGCGACTCCGGCAACGGAAATTAATTCAAAGCTACACAAAAAAACCATTTTCCTACTCGAGGAAAATGGTTTATCAGGGTTTTATCCCAATCTATAAAATTATTTTTCAGCCCATTTAAAGTAATCTTGAATTCCTAAAGCAATGGCTTTCGCAGTTTCCGTTTGGTGGGTATTGATCAACTTTGCTTCTGCCGTGTTTGAAATAAAGCCCATCTCTACTAGTACTGCTGGAAGAGAATTTTTGTAAATTACGCGATAATTCTCCGTTTTTTCTCCTCGGTCCTTTGTTCCAAGTTCGTCCACTAATCTTTCTTGAATAAATTCTGCTAGTGCTTTACTTGCTGTTGCCCTTGACGTCGTACCAGCATTTGTATAGTAGGTTTCCGTTCCACTTGCTGAGGTATTTGTTGCCGAGTTCATATGTAGGCTGACAAAGATATCTGCTCCGCTTTTTTGTGCTACACTAACTCGTTCATCCAAACTTAAATATGTGTCAGTAGAACGTGTCATTACAACTTCAATACCCGATTGCTTTAAAATATCTCTAACTTTTAATGCAATCGCCAAAGTCATATTCTTTTCACTTAATCCATTTTTTACAGCACCTGGATCATGTGCTCCATGTCCTGCATCTAGTGCCACTATTTTTTTTCCGCTTGGCGTAGGTGCTGGAGTCGGTACAGTTGTAGAAATATAGGCAGTATGCACATAACCAACAGTACTACTCGTTTTCACATAAATCCAATCGCCGGTTTTAGAATATGTAGTAATTTTATCGCCAAATCCCAGGCTGCCGATCTTGGCATAGCTTGTACCAGGACCAGTTCTAACATTTAAACTATCAACTGTTACATATTGAGTTTTACCAGTAACTTCAGGTGGTTGTACTTTAAATGTATCATTTAAAACACGAGCAAGCATTATGGCAAACTCGGCTCTTGAAATCGAAGCGCTTGGTTTGAACGTTCCATCTGTATAGCCATTTGTCACGCCAGCGTTTGTAATACCCGCAATGGCATTTGACTGAGCAGTACCTGATGGCATATCTGTGTAGAAGACTTTACTTGTATCTGTTAACTTAAAAGCATTTGATAATAAATAAGCCATCTCTAGTCGAGTCATGTTCGTTTTAGGTTTGAATGTTCCGTCCGTATATCCCGTAATAATCTTTTGGTCGTTTGCGCTTTGAATATAACCTGCAGCATATGAATTCGGGTTTACGTCACTGAAATTTGTAACTCGCGGAGTTGAACCGTTAAGGTTTAAAGCTTTTCCAATCATCGTTGCGGCTTCTTCTCTTGTGACTAATTGATTCGGTTTAAATTCACCATCTTCATATCCAGTAATGATATTCTTTCCTATTAAATAGTTGATTTCTTTTGAATAGGCATCCGGAATATCAGAGAGTGTATTTGCAGATGCTGAATTCAAGGGAACTAAAGCCATACATACCAAAACAAGGATAATCCACAAACCAGTTGCTCTTTTTACCATCATTTGTTCTCCTTACTATATTCTTTATTTCTATTAAAGATATTCAAAATATACCATATTTCGATGATGGTTTCGACATAAAACCAAAATAAAGGTAGTATTCTACTAGTTTAATTCTAAAAAACACCTCTATATTTTTCTGCTAGAATCTGTTAATTTAGTAGAGAGTTAGTATTTAAGAGAGGAGTTTGTAAATGAAACGTAGATTATCGGTAGCCTTGGGATTGGGATTGTTTATCGCAGCAGGTACTGTGTCACCTACTATCTCACATGCTGAAGATCTTTCTGGGCATTGGGCTTATAATGAATTAAATTATCTGATTGACAATGATATTTTGAAAGGTGACCAACTTGGAAACTATCTGCCTAACAAGGATGTTACTCGTGCAGAATTCGCTACTTTTCTAGTAAGAGCATTAGAGTTGCCAGCTGTCTCTACTACTTCAAACTTTAATGATGTAGCGCAAGTTGATTGGTTCTATGATTCTGTTAATAGAGCATCTTCATTTGGACTTATTGAAGGTGACGGCAAAGGTGGATTTAAACCGAATGATAAAATCAACCGACAACAAATGGCAGTGATGATTAAAAGAGCATTGGATTACTTAAACGTAGAAACATCCGCGACATCCCTTAAATTCAATGACAATTCATCTATTGCTCCCTGGGCAAAAGAGGATGTACAGCATGTTGTAACTTCAGGTTATATTGTGGGCAAGCCAAATAATTTATTTGCTCCACTAGCACAGGCAACTCGGGCAGAAGCTGCAACCGTGATTTATCGTGTCTTAAATCCAAGCGTTCTTGCAGGTAAGGAATACCATACGACAAATTACCAAACTGATTTTGCAACGGCTGTTTATCTCCAATCAAACAACAGTCCAAAGGTTGATGGTGCTGGATTGTTTACGGCAACAAAATCCCTGGCAGCTTATTACATGAACCCGGGGAATTTTTCAAAAGATAGTGATGAATATTACCAATTCCTTAAATTATCTACACCCGTAGCAAATTTAAAAGCAACTACTATTAATGACAAAGTTCTCTACGGAAAAGGAATATTATCAGGAACAGCAGATGCCTTTATCCAGGCTGGACTAGATTACGAGATTAATGCCATCTATTTAATGTCGCACGCTTTGCACGAAACTGGCAATGGAACTTCAAAATTGGCAAATGGTATTGAGGTTGGAGTGAATGCTGAAGGCAAACCAGAAATGGTAACAACTTCAAATCGCTCAAATTTAAAAGATATAAAAACAACCTATAATTTTTATGGGATTGGCGCAATTGACAAGGATGCCAATAAGTATGGTTCAGAAACAGCCTACCAAAATGGTTGGTTTACTGTAAGACAGGCAATTGTCGGTGGGGCGAAATTTGTTAAGGATCGATATATCGGCATCGGACAAGACACATTATATGAAATGCGCTGGAATCCTGCTAAACCTACTGACCATCAATACGCTACTCATGTTATGTGGGCTGTTATACAGGCAGATAAGATTCGAGACATTTATGAACTAACAGGGGCAAATGAGTCAACAAAATTAGTATTCGATGTTCCGCAATATTCAGGACAACCTGCTACTTCACCTATGCCAGCAATACAAGATCAATATGTTGTGTATCCAACTTTAAATGGAGCAACCGGAAAAGTAGTTTCTCCAACAATTCCGTTGAATTTCAGATCATATCCTGTATACGGAACGGTGATTGCAACATTAGCAAACGATACAGAAGTTACTGTACTTGGTGAAAATGGTGGCTGGTACAAAATCACGGCGAACGGCAAAACAGGATGGGTATCAGGACAATATTTAACATTCCCGGATGCTTTAAAAATTAAAAACAACAATACTGGCCTTAACGTGCGATCTCAGCCAAATACTACAAGCAGTATCATCGGTATGGCCAAAGCTAACGGCTATATCCTAGGTGTCAAAGACGAGAACGGCCAATTTATTAAAGAGGGCTTATGGTATAAAGTACTTTACAATCAGGAACCTGGTTGGGTACATGGAGACTATATCGTACAACCATCTCAACCTAAGGCTCCTGTAACTACTCCTTAAATACATGGTGTTTATCAACACTCCACTAGAAACTCCTTCGACTATTCGAGGGAGTTTTTTCTACATACTTCCCTATTTTTCAATGTCTTTCGAAAATTAACTGCAACGTTTCCATTTATGGTATGATAGTGCGGTAAACAGGTATCAACAGAAAGGTTTGAGTACTATATATGAAGAAAGTCACGATAATGGGTGTTCCTTTTTTACATATTGATCAAAAAGGTTTTGTTTCCTTATTGGAAAATCGAATTCAACAAAAAGAAAAAACGTTCGTTGTCACTGCAAATCCCGAAGTGGTGATGACCGCGAATGAAAACCCTCAAGTTATGCAGTATCTTGAAAAAGCCACATATATTTGTGCAGATGGCATTGGTGTCGTGAAAGCCGCGCAGATTCTCGGCGAATCACTGCCTGAACGTGTAACAGGCTATGACTCCATGATTCAGCTGCTCCAAGCAGGCAATCAAAAACATTATAAAATCTTCCTGTTAGGTGCACAAAACGACACATTGCAAAAAGCTGTCGACAATATTCATGCAACCTATCCGAATGTCGAAATCGTCGGCTACCAGGATGGCTACTTCAACTGGGAAGACAATGACATTGCCGAAAGAATCGCACAAACGCAGCCTGATTTAGTGTTTGTGGCTTTAGGTGTGCCCAGACAAGAAAAATGGATTTCGGAAAATGTTGATAAATTCTCACACGGTGTATTCATCGGTGTTGGTGGTTCCTTCGATGTTATTGCAGGAACAGTAAAACGTGCACCAGTCATCTGGCAAAAGATGAATCTGGAATGGCTTTATCGCCTGCTTTCCCAGCCAACGCGCTTTAAAAGAATGCTGTCGCTCCCAAGGTTCGCCATCAAGGTGTATCAAATAAAAGGTAAAGGACAGGGATCCAGCAGATGAGTCAGTCCACATTTGTAAAAAGTACAATCATCCTGACCATCGCTACCCTCCTTTCCAAAGTGTTAGGAAGCATTTTTCGCATTCCGCTGCAAAACATTGCCGGAGACGAGGTACTTGGAATCTTTACAGCCGTGTATCCGGTTTATATGGTGGCACTCTATTTGTCAGTTGCCGGGATTCCGCTTGCCATTTCAAAACTGATCGCCGAGGCACAGCAGAAAAACGAGCAGCATAAAATCAAGGAAATTTACTTTACAGCGAGTATTTTGACCCTATGTTTTGGGGTATTGAGCTTTGCCGTTATTATGGGCTTCTCAGGCTTTATTGCCAACGCTTTAGGTGGACCTGAAGTTAAACTAACTTTAATCGTTGTTGCTCTTACATTGTTAGTGGCCCCTTATATGGCCGTCTACCGAGGTTATTTTCAGGGATTTGGTAATATGCAGCCGACTGCGATTTCCCAGGTGATTGAACAGCTGGTTCGTGTCTGCTTAATCTTATTGGTGTCGTATATATTAGTAGCGATGGATTATTCCACTGAAATTGTTTCTGGTGGCGTGATGATAGGGTCCGTAATCGGTGCCCTTGCCTCACTGCTCTATTTACGATTCCAATATACCCGTTCTTCGGTCAAAGTAACCTCTTCCCAGAAGGTTACAATGGGTCAATTTAAGTCCTGGAGTAAAGTCATCTTAAAAATATCCATTCCGATTGCCATCGGATCGGTGACAATGGCTTTATTCAACTTTGTCGACTCCTTTACTGTTACCTATGGGCTAAGAAGTGCTGGTGTGAGCCATGATGAAATTACCTATCAATATGGGATTTATGGACGCGGTCTTACCCTTGTCCAGATCGCCACGATTTTCGCTTCGTCGATTATTTTGCCGCTTGTCCCATTAATCACAAAGAAATTAGCTGAAAATGATTTAGGTGGAACGCGTGCGATCATTGAACGCACACATCGTCTAACCCATCTTATTTCTTGGCCGGCAGCACTGGGTCTACTTGCACTCACGCTCCCTTTAAACCTTGCTCTGTTCACCGATCTTGAAGGAAGTACGATGCTTGCGATTATCAACCTAAGCTCTGTCTTCACTTCCCTGACGATTTTAGGGACAGGCATTCTGCAAGGGATGGACTCTGCTAGAGCAGGGGCCATCATTATTCTTTGTGGCGTATTGCTAAAGGTGTTTGCCAACATCTTCTTTATCCAATCATATGGATTGGATGGGGCTGCATTCTCTACACTTTTGGTGTATTTAGTTTTATTTATTGTCAATACAGCATTCATCTACAAGAAAATGCGCTTTTCATTTATCAACGGCAGTATCGTAAAAATTATCTTTGCTTCCCTTTTGATGGGAGCAGTTATCGGACTTCCAACCTTATGGTTTGACATTGCCAATTGGTCTAGATTGGTTGCTCTTGCGTACGTAGTTGTTGCGATGATTCTTGGCGGCGCGATTTACTTCGGTGTTCTATGGTTCACGCGTGCAATCAATAATGAAGATCTAAAACAACTCCCGATTATCGGGAAACGATTTAACGGAAAACGACCTGATGGGAAACCACTTGATGGGAAACCATCCGAAATGAATGAGAGGAAGAACAAATTAATGATTAAACAAAAGTGGCTTTGGGGGATCCTTCTCCTGATTCTGATTGTTTCGATCCCTGGTGTCATCAATAGGTGGCAGGCTGAATCAGCAAATGACAAATACGAAGTGATCATTCCATATAATGAAATCGCAACGGTTGTCGAAGAAAGTGATTTAACCCTCGATGAAGTACTGTCTACGCTGGCGGATGCGGGACTGACTTCCGTAAGTATCGAGCCGGTATCATTGGAAGATTTAGAAGAACAAAACGTCCTATCGGTTTATGAAGAAAATGAACTCGCGGACAGCTTACTTTTTACACAGTATGAAGGCGCTGTTGATACTGAGGAGCCGGGCTATTATGCAACAGTTCCAGAAGAACCTTATTATCAAGACTTTATTACGGAAAATCTTCAAACAGAAGAAGTGACGATTGCTGGAAAGCCTTTCTACTTCATCCCAAGTTCAACCGACCATTTTGAAGTGGACATGCCTTTTGGATACGACCAGTCTATCGTTGACCACCTGGATGCACAAGGCTTGATGGTTGTCTTTAGAACAACGAATATGGAAAGTGACGCAGCCATCGCTAAAATCGTTCAACAATTAGTTGAACTTAAGGATGACAATAAACTTGGACTTTTGGGTTCAGGTACAGAAGTAATTGGATTTGGGCACCCTGACCAAGATGCTTGGATACAGGACCTGCAACAAGCAGGCTATAGCTTCTATACAATTGAAGGAAGTCAGCTTAAAGGAGAATATAATTTAGCGAGAACTTTCGAGTATGACATGATTCGTTTACATAGTATTGATGTGAACAAGCAAACCAACTTAACGGTTACCGAAAGTGTCGATCGAACAACAAGAGCCGTGAAAGAACGTAATATCAAGTCGATTTTCTACCACATTAAAACAAAAGGCGATGCAGAAGAAAATCTAGATGAAGCTGTTAGCTATTTAACAGATGTCCAAGACAAAATGCCGGCCCACTTTATTTTAGGTGCACCGGAGCATTTCGAGAAAATTTCTGTGCCGGCATGGGTAACGGCGCTTGTGTTACTAGCAGGCATGATCTTTATGTATTTAATCTGCGAGCTAATCAAAGTGAATAAACTGCGAATTCTGGCCGTACTCTTTATGGCATTATTGACAGTTGCTTACTTTGTATTGAACAAAGTCCTGTTCCTGCAGGCATTTGCTTTAATCATTGCGGTACTAACCCCCATCTACGCAGTCATTAAATCGGCGAAGGGTTCCACTCGTATTCGAGATATTTTTGTTCAGTATGTAAAAGCAATCGGGATTAGCTTAATTGGAATCTACATTGTGATTGGCTTACTAAACGGCAACGGCTTTGTTACAGGCTACGAAGTATTCAGAGGCGTGAAGCTTGTTTATGTTATTCCAATCGCAGGAATTGTTTTATTTACTTTCTTCCAGGTTTACGAAATCTCGAAGAATGGCTTAAAAGGCTCCCTGAATACGTCGGTGACTTTATTAAATAAAGAAGTAAAATACTGGCATGTGTTCTTATTGATGGTAGTTGCAGCAGTTGGCTACTTCTATATCGGCCGTACTGGCAACTCCGGTTCTGTAAGTGAATTGGAATTAATGTTTAGACAATGGCTAGAAAATTTATTATATGTACGTCCAAGAACGAAGGAATTCCTAATCGGCTTCCCATTCTTCGTACTAGCGCTTTATGTAATGGGCATTAACAAAAAATGGGGAACGATCTTGCTTATCCCGGGCGTTATAGGATTCCTATCGATCGTGAATACATTCACCCACTTACACATTCCTGTTTCTGTGTCGTTGTTGCGTACACTATACAGTTCAGTACTTGGCTTTGTAATTGGTCTGGTATTCATCGTGATTTTCAAAATCGCAGCCCACTACTTTACTAAAGCAAAAACGAGGTGGTCCTAGTGCATGTCGTTTTATCCGGCTACTATGGTTTCGATAATGTTGGAGATGAGGCCATCCTCTTCTCCATCATTAGTGCCTTAAGAAAGCTGCAAAAAGACATTCAAATTACCGTGTTATCGAATAACCCGGAATCGACGCAACAAACATATGGCGTTGGAGCGGTCAACCGCTGGAAGATGAAAGAAGTCAGCGCTGCCCTTAAGGGTGCCGACGGATTAATCAGCGGTGGCGGCAGCTTACTGCAAGACCAAACCGGCATGAAATCCATTCCTTATTATTCCGGCATCATGCAAATTGCAAAGATGCACAAGAAACCCGTGTTCGTCTACGCACAAGGGATGGGGCCCATCAATAAAGGCATCAGCAAGCTGATTGTGCGAAAAACGTTGAACAAAGTGGATCAAATTACTGTAAGGGATGAAGAGTCCAAAAAGCTTCTTGAAAACATCGGGATTAAAAAATCAATCGGCATTGTACCCGATCCGGTAACTGGGCTGGATGGCAGTAGCTTCCATAGTAGCTGGCTCGAGAGTGCTGGATTGGATAATTACATCGCGATCAGTGTGCGAGATTGGCCAACGACGGTTGACTACAGACAAAAAATTGTCGATAGCTTAGACCAACTAGCGGGTAACGGAGAAACCATTATATTCGTCCCGATGCATGGTGAACATGATGCGAGAACGTCTAGGGAATTCGCTGAACTGATGAAGGAAAAAAGTCTGGTTGCTCCAGCTGATTTATCCATTGAAGAAAAAATCGCGATTATCGGTCAGTCGAAATTATTGATTGGTATGAGACTTCACTCTCTCATTTTTTCAAGCATTTTCTACACACCATTCATCGCGATTTCCTACGACCCGAAAATCGACGCCTTTGCCAAAATTGCAGGGCAACCAATTATCGGCCACGTCGAACAAGACAACTGGGATGGCCATCAGCTATACGCACAAGCCAAGGACATCCTCGAGAATCGAGCAAGCCTTGAAGCTTCGATGAAAGCCACTATCCAGCCGATACAAAGCCAAGCGCTCGATACAGCTAAAATGGCTTTAGATGTGTTTGGTAAGTGATGAATTTAATGAAGGAAGGGCTCCTAGATGGGGGGCTCTTCTTTTTTGTTTGTGTGGGTGCTGTTTCGGGTAGAGTTGATGGTCGTGGATTCGAGATATCCGCCTGTTTTGGGAATAAATTTGCCAGTTTTACAAATATATCCGCCAACTTTTCTCGAAAATCCGCCACTTTATCTCAATATCCGCCAGTTGCAAATAATCTCGCCACTTTTGTGAATATTCTCGCCACTTTTATCAATAATCTAGCCACTTTTTGTCGAAATCTAGCCACTTTATCCATTATTCTAGCCAATTCCGGTTTCAGGGTATTTTTAGCTACTCCCGCTACACTTAATCTCCGAAAACAAACATGCAATTACAACAAAGGCACCTGCCATCAAATGATTCAGGTGCCTTCACTTTATTTACTTTGCTTCATGCAATTTGGTCTTTTGCACTGCTAATTCATAAAAGCGTTTTTCGTCGCGTTGTTCCAGAGCTTGATTGATGAGGTGCTCTAGATTTTGTTCTTCGAGTTCGCGAATCATTTTTTGCATTTCCGATTCCTTTTCTTCATTCGATACGTTTTTCGTGTTTTCTTCAGGTGTGGTTGCCTGATCTAAGATAGGAGTTAAATGTTCATGCACGTTTGATATTAAAAGCAGCTGGTAGAGCGGTAAACGAATAAAACGACTTCCACGTTGGAACACAAAAATCTCTGACAGATTTTCAATTTGCTTTGTTTCGATGTCGATAATCATTTCCTTCCCTTCCACAGGAACAAAATGATACAACTCATCATCCTTAACGATTGAAAAATATTGATAAGCAAATACTAAGCGCAGCGTCTTTCCATTTACTTTCGTATAAAAAGGTTTCATAAACTGTACTTGAATCATACTATCCCCTCCTATTTGGGATCTTTCTGACTTTTCTAGTTGAAGCATATCCCCAGTTTTTCAGTATTTGTAAGCGATTTCAATCTTTTTTTAAACAACAATATTCATTTTTCCGGTAAGCAGCACGAGTGGCAGCCATCTACAATGCGTTTACTTCATCATACGAATTTTGAAGCTTGTTAATGATATATTCTCCATACTTTTCGCTTTTCAAACTAGCAGATTGTTACTAATTTTATCGATATTTGTAAACCCCAACGTATACGGGTGCTGTTAGCTTTTCATTTACCAAATTTACATAAAATACAAATTCCCGCAATTTTACATTTCAAACCGATGAATGGATACCTTTTTACTAAACTTTCCGTTTTACTTATCATTCCCGCATTTTCAAGTTATAATGGAAGGACAGGCTTTTTTGCGGATTGGAACGAAAGCATTTTCAATGAAATCCGCTTAACATAAGGCATCAACTTCCCTATTTCCGGGTGGTTATGTGTTTAGTAAGACCAAAATTAAACAATAAGTGAAAAGAAAAAACACAGTTCCTGGAAGTTCTGTGTTTTTCTAAGGAGCGTATTACTATGGGGATATCGATTTCGACACTTGCTTGGGAACAAGCTACATTCATTCGAACTCAACTACAACAAATCGAACAATCTTTGCATCCATCTGTCACTGAAGACGAGGAACTTGTACGCCGCGCACTCTTTGCTGTTCGTAATAAATCCGTAAATATAGAACGCTATCTTCCTGCTACTACTACGCTATATGCTTTTGTACAAGATGTTCGTCTAACACATGTAAGCATTAATTTCCGCAACCAGGAAATCATCTGTGACTGCCCTCAGGAAGATTGGTGTCGCCATAAGGTTAGTGTCATCTTGTCCTTATACCAATATATTGGCTCTGTTCAAGATTGGGCTGCCAAATGGCGGGCGAAAAAAAGCATCAATCTGCATATGCTTGCCTCTAATCGTTCACCGGAAAATTGGCTTGCTATGGTAGACGAGGTCATGACTCACCTTTTACCAGAGGGGCGCCAAATAGAGAAACATCTCATCTCGAGCATTTCAGAAAACGCCCACAGCAAACTTAGGAAGCATCTCCCTTTCGAGCGGGAATGGCAGCCAATTTTTAAGTTATTTATGGAAATTGCCGTATTAGGTAAAATCTGGCAGCATCTAAATCAATTTGATACCAAATTCAATGGCAATGATTACTTTGAATACTTCTTTGATCGTCGCTTCGAATATATTCAAAATACAATCGATGAGCTTTCCGGGAAGTCGCGACTTTTTGCGACAGATCCATTTTTTGATGCACTTCAGGTTCTGGTAAGAGAATTTTTATTGGAAAGACAGCACTATACTGGCAGAAGATTAAATATCTATTTATTATTTTGGGATACGGTGTTTATCGAGAAAAGGCGCGCCCAGGAAGAATTGGATCACCTAATGCTTTATCTTGAAAACGAAGAGTTGAAGTCAAAATTAAGTGAAGAAGTGCCACTTTCAACAGTTTTTAATGTTTTTCATATTCTACTGAAAGAATATGACTCCCTAAAACAGCATTTGGAAAGCATTTCTTTAGACCAAATGAGTGTCTATTTTGGTTTGGCCAAGTTCGCCTCATCACGACAAGATGAAATTGCGACTGAATTAATATTAAAGGCGATGCTCCCACTTTTAAATGATTTCATTAATGGGCATCTGATGCCTTCTCAGCGTCAAATGTATGTACGAAGAATCCATCTTTTATATGACAATGTTGCCCTTTCGGAACAGGAAGAGTTAATGCTCTACTCGGCATTTGGTGCTTATGGTGTTCAGCCCTATTCTCATTATTTATTGAAGGAAAAGCGTTACGAAGAGTGGGTTGCCCTGCATCAGTTATATCCATCTTCCATTTCTTATCTAGAAACTTGTGGATTAAGGGAAGTCATTGAAGAGGCGCCCGAAGTGACACTGCCACTGTATCATTTCTATGCCATTGAAGAAGTGAACCAAAAATCGAGAATGAATTATAAACAGGCCGTCCGTATTTGGAAAATGATGAAATCTGCTTCAAAAAAGTGTGGAAAGACCAACTTTTGGGCTGATTATATTCATACTGTACGTGAACAATATAAACGGTTACGTGCCTTACAAGAAGAATTAGAGAAAGGAAATCTACTGGTATGACAGAAATTCAATTAACTCCCTTTACGAAAACAATTCGATTATCCATAGAAGAACTCACACCAGCTTTCTTTTCTGTAACAGCCTTCAATGACGATCATGCACCCCTGTCACCCCACCAGTGGACAAGACAGTTATTTTTTCGATATGAGCCGAATTTCTTTGGCTTAAATGCAAATGTTAGCGAAACAGATATTCGTTTGACGACCGTGGAACTCGTTGATTTACTATCACCGTTTTACAAGCATCCTTTTATTCAATTAAAGGGAGAGGATGACCAATCTGAAAGACTGCTTGCTATGATGAATGGGATTCAGCTCCTTTGGAATAATAGTGCTTTATGGGATTATGTGGTTACGGAAGAAAAGGAATCAGGTGAGGTTACATTTACTTTTCAGCTACCTGAAAGTTTTTTGGAAGATGAGTCTGTTCGAGGATTTACGAACGATAAAGGCATAGCACTACAGGAATTTGAGTCCCTCCTGGCACAAGCGGCTTATCAAAAATTAGCTTTTGCCAGCTTGCATCCCAGAGATTTACCAGCTTTACTGCCATTCTTTAAAAATGGAGGATGGCCGTTAAATAAAGATCGCTCTCTTGGAAACGTAAAAGTAGCCATCCGTTTAAGTGAGCCGGAAGAAAGTGCATCGGAATGGCTTTTGGAAACGGTTATTAGTTCAACAAAAACATCGAAGCTTTGGACACCAGCAATTCGTAAAAGACACTTGCCTGTTGAAAAAGCCCTGCCTGAAAAGTGGCTCGAATTTGCGGATGACATCGTGAACCAGCAAACGCAAATGCTCGGGTTGATGGATTTAAGTGCCTATCATGTCTCCCCTGACACGTTTATACATACTTCAATAGAAGATGGGGATGTACGTAAATTATTGCGTGACGACTTTGCTAAACTTAGTGCACTTGGTTTTGAAGTTGTTTTACCTGCATGGCTCCGCGAATTAAAGCAAACGAAAATGCGTGTTCGTGTCAGTGCAAGTAATCAGTCACAAAAATCTGTTGCAGGACTGGATGATATTTTGGCCTTCAAGTGGCAGCTTTCTATGAACGGTGAAGAAATTAACGCAGAGGAATTCCGGAAAATTGTGGAGGAAAACCGTGAATTTGTGCGAATCGGCGATGAATGGTTCCGCATGGATGTAAACTGGATGAATGAAATCCGCGAGCTTATGGATAAGGCAGAAGAAGAAAATTGGACAGTTCGTGAACTGCTATTCCGAGAATTGCCAAATGAGCTTACTGCGCCGTTGGAAGAAGAGGACGATTCCGAATCGGATGATCCATTGTTTGCTTTTGAAATGAACCGGTCCTTGCAAGAATATGTAGAACAGCTGACAACAAAAAAGGGGCTGCCTCCAATCCCACAGCCTGCTGGATTGCAAGCAGAGTTGCGTCCATACCAGCAAGAGGGCTTTGAATGGCTGACATTTATGCGCGACCAAAAATTTGGTGCCGTATTGGCGGATGATATGGGACTTGGAAAAACAGTTCAAATGATTAGCTATCTTTTATATACGATTGAGAATCTTAATGAAACGGACCCTACGATTATCATTTGCCCTACTTCCGTTCTGGGCAACTGGCAGAAGGAACTGGATCGCTTTGCGCCATCATTGAAGGTCATGACTCATTACGGTTCAAATCGATTAAAAGATGAAAACTTTAAGTCTGCCCTGCAAAGTGAGAAACCAAATGTTGTACTTTCTACTTACGGGACGATTTCACAGGATATTGAATTTTTGGAACATATAGATTGGGCAACCGTGACATTGGACGAAGCCCAAAATATTAAAAATATGCAGACCTTACAATCACGGGCAATTCGCCGCTTATACGGAAAGCATCATATCGCTTTAACTGGGACACCCATTGAGAACCGCCTTTCTGAACTTTGGGCAATTTTTGACTTTATTCACAAAGGATACTTGGGCAGTTTCGGCAAGTTCCAGGAACAATTCATCATTCCCATTGAACGAGAAGAATCGGACCGTCATAAGGAAATCTTACGTAACAAGATTCGCCCATTCTTGATGCGTCGTACAAAAAATGACCCGGATTTACTGCTGAACCTTCCTGAGAAGCAAGAAACAAAGGAATTCTGTGGGTTGACTAGCGAACAAGCCGCTCTTTATGAAGGCTATATAGAAGATACGCTTTCCCAGCTTGAAGTCATGACGGCTTTTGAGAAAAAGGGTCGTATTCTACAGATGCTGAGTAAGCTGAAACAGTTATGTAATCATCCAGCTTTATATCTTAAGGAACCTTTGGATGATGCAAAAACATTGTTGAATCGCTCCATCAAGCTGAAGCGAATTGTGGAACTTGCTGCCGATATCGTAGACAATGGAGAGCAATGCTTAATTTTCACCCAGTACATTGGAATGGGACAGCTATTGCAGCATTGTTTCTCTGAACTTTACAATATCGATATTCCATTTTTGACTGGCAGCATGCCAAAACAGCAGCGGGATCGTTTGGTCGATAGCTTCCAGGCTGGAGAGTTTCCTATCTTCTTGCTGTCATTGAAAGCTGGCGGTACAGGTTTAAATCTTACTGCTGCAAATCATGTATTGCACGCAGATCGCTGGTGGAATCCCGCAGTGGAAAATCAGGCTACTGACCGTGCCTACAGAATTGGCCAGACACAATTTGTTCAGGTGCATAAATTCATCACTATCGGAACAATTGAAGAGAAAATTGATAAAATGATTGAAATTAAATCTGCCCTTTCGGAAGAATTAATTCAATCAAGCAACTGGTTAACAGAGCTGCAAGAAGATGAATTGATGGATTTGTTAATGCTCGATACACATGCTATGAAATAATGATGAAGAAACAGAGTCGATTGGTCCTAAGAAGCTAATCGACTCTGTTTTGCAGTCTCTCGTTCCAATTTACGTTTTATCCATATGAAATTGTTGTTCTCTACTATGTAGAGTTTAGGAGAAATGGCGTCACTACTGTGCGGTCAGCAGCAGTGATTTAGTTATCACCCCCTTTAAGTAATTTGTGAAGCGAGGATGGATTTAGTGATAGTAGAGTTTTTTAGGAAGGGAGTTTTCTGATTTAAAAAAATAAGTTTTAAGGGACACAAACACAATTAATCTTTTCGTTAGATAGCTTTAGTTTGGGTATTTTCAGTCTGAGATGAGAATAAAACTAGGAGAGTTTTAAGTTAACTTTTTTTGGAGAGAATGAGATATCGAGTTTAGTTACTCAGGTTGAATAGTACTACAGGTTTGTATTGCAAAATAGTGTTTTGCTACCTCTACAACATTGTCAGCTCAGCAATAGAGATGCTTTTAAGTTAAGGAACAGTCGTACTTACCACTTGTTCAGGAAGAACAAAGTCACTGGTCACATCCGGGTTATTTTGGGTTGTTACGCTCTTGTTTTCCGGTGTTTTTAAAATAAAGAATCGGACATCATCTACAATGACTTCTGTTGTAAAAATTTTTACATTATCCTTATTTGTGAATGACCTGGTTTGCAAGCGACCATTTACACCTACCAAAGATCCTTTTCCACAATAGTTGACGATTCGTTCCGCAAGCCTTCCCCATGCTATACAGGTAACGAAATCCGCCTCTACGTTTCCTTCATTATTTCGGTAGTTTCGATTAATTGCTACGATAAAATTGGTCTGTACACGATTTCCTGAAAATGTCCGGAGACTTGGATCTCTTGTAAATCGACCGACTAGTCCGACTTGGTTCATGCTTTCACCTCCTTTCTTTGTGAGTCCATCATAAACTGAACCCAAGCAATTTGGCAAAATCTGAAAAACTGTATATCCCCACTATTTTCGACTTGGAAATTCCAATTATCGACATATCAAAAAATTGTCAACACAACTCAAACCTATGTGGTTCTAAGCACGGGAGCCTTAAAATTGTAGGAGGCAAATATTAATTTTTGCAGTTTTTCTATGTTATACTAAAATAAACTATAGAATTATTGGGGGGACGCTATGAAGACGTTTAAAATGCTTTCTTTTGATTTGATCAATGAACAGGGCGGCGTGAATATTCCCATTGTCGATGGCATTGTGATCAATCAGGAAAACAGCCGTAAATCATGGATCCTTGAGTTATTTCTATCCAAAGACTATCAATCCACATTTGAAAACCTTAAGGAAGCGGACGAATTATTCGAGGTGCATGTGATCATTTCGTTTCCCGATAACGAACCTGCTCCATTTAAAGTGAAAGTCAGTGAGATCCAAGAAATCGGGGAGAAGATTACAGTTTTACTAAAAGGTACAATTAAAGCACGGCGAAGCAAATATGCAGAAGCACTACTAAAATCATTATTGAGCGAAAATTTAACGAGCGATGAATTAATGACACGTTTCAAAAAAGGAATGCGTGAAAGACCTCGCTTGAAAGAATCGTAAGCAGATTAGGTATGGGTTCACATGCCTAATCTTTTTTTGTTTACCAGTTTAACTCTGCTTTTTTTAGGAGGAAAAAAATCGCCCCAATTATGAGGCGATTTTGATTTATGGAGCTAAGCAAAACCTTCGATGTATTATTGATTGTTGTTTTCGTTATCGACACGTTCGTCGTTGTTCGTTACATCGCCGTTTTGGTTTTGGCCAGCACCATTACTATTTGAAACGCCATCTTCATCAACAGTGGCGTTATTATTATCAAGTGTACCGTTGTCACCGTTTAGGTCGTCCCCTAGGTCAATGCCAGCATCATCGTCTTGGCCATCACCATTGCCATGAGCATCACCTTCAAGTGCGTCATCTACATCTTCTTGAATGTCGTTTACACCCTCATTAATGTCGTTTGCAGCATCTTCACCAACATCCTGCACGTCGTTTGCAGCATCTTCTCCAACATTCTCTACATCGTTTGCAGCATCCTCATCATCGGCATTATTACAACCGACCAATAGAGCTGATCCGAGCATTAGCGCAAACACTGGCTTTTTCCACATAAAAAAAGTTCCCTCCTTTTCTGAATATACTCCATCACAACAGGATTGTGATTACTCATAGAGTACCCGAGAAAGAAAGGAACTATCCTTAAAAAGAGACCAAACAATTTAGCTCTTTTACGAAATTTTTACACTTCGAGCAAAGTTAGTCTTCTTTTTCTAACTGTTCTTTTAATTGCTGTTCAACATATGCAGCTTCGGCTTTACACTCATAAGTATAGTTTGTCCCCAGTTTTTTCTGCATGTTTTCGATTGAATCTATTTGCTTTTTTGTTGGCTTTTCATTGAGAATTTTAGCAATGACTTCATCAATTTTCTGTGCCAGTTCTTCATGGAATTCTTGACTCAGTAGAACATCTTGAGGCACCTTATCAAACCAAGCAGCATTTTCTGTGAAGTATTTTTGCCAAATCTTCATGAATTCTTCCATTGAAAATTTGCTCTCATCCCAGCCAATGCTTGCTAAATATAATTCAAAAGACGTTGAGATAGACCTTGTAATGCTTATCTTTACGCCTGAAGATAGCTGTTTATACATTTATATTAAAACCTCCTACGTTTCAAAAGCCCACCTAAGATGCTGTTCTACAACCAATCCATCCCATCAACCAATATATTTTAACCTTTTACGTAGTTAAAAGCAAAATACGGGTTTAATAAAAATATACTTATTATGATATTTATTACCCAAATTCCCATTAAATAATCGCAGAGAATGAAACTCCTACTTCTTAATAAAAGTCTATTTCGGTTGAACTGGACCAATTGCAAACAGGATATCCGCTTCACAAGCAAGTTCACCATTCACTGTAGCTACCGCATGTCCTTTTCCCATTGCACCGCGCAGTTTTACGAATTCTACTTCTAATTTTAGTTGGTCACCTGGCAGGACTTGACGTTTGAATCGGCAGTTATCGATCCCAGTCAAAAATGCTAGGCGGCCTTTAAATTCCTCTGATTTCAACAAAGCGACTCCGCCTACTTGAGCTAATGCCTCGACAATTAAAACTCCAGGCATAACTGGATATCCTGGAAAGTGCCCATTAAAAAAGTCTTCGTTGATTGAGACATTTTTGATTCCTACTGCACGTTTTCCTTCTTCGACCTCCAAGATTCGGTCTACCAATAAGAACGGATAGCGGTGCGGTAAGATTTCTTGAATTTGTTCAGCTGTTAACATTGTTAATTCCTCCTTTAGTTCCTTTTAAGTTTATATTACTTATAAAGAAATCGCACATGAAAAAGGAGAATAGAAAATATACTACAAGCCCTTTGGATCTGATTTGTAGTTATTATTCTCTATTCTTTACCGTTTATGATATCTAACATATGCTGCCAAGTCTCTTGTTTGAGTGCATCCAACGGTTCACCACTCCCGATTACTCCAAAACCGATCATTAATCCAGCCGCACCGGCAATGATGAGTAAAAGAAGGACCAGGATGATTCTAAGCCAAATGGGAAAAAGTCGAAAATTATACCATCGCATAGGCTTGTCGTTGTTTTTTTCGCTTCTCTTTTCTTTCTTTTCTTTCTGAGGAACTTTCGGCTGTGTTGATTCACTATTTGCTTCGTTTGTCATGGCCGTCTCCCTTTAAAAATTTTACATATTCATTATCATCTAATTCCATTGATCAAACCTAGCATTTGATCGGCAATAGAGATTGCACGGGAACTAAATTGATAATTTCGTTGAGCATTTATCAAATTAGACATTTCCGTGGATAAATTCACGTTTGATAACTCTAATGAGCCATTTGTAATCCCAACATCCGTACGAGCGGCACCCTGTAAATCTATTAAAATATCAGCTTCATTGTAGCCTAACTCGTTAAAGTTGGATGGCAATGCGATGTATGTATCCGAAACATGCTCCATTACTTGAGTTGTTTGTATTTCTGTAATACCCAGTTCAAAAGTGAGTGCGTCACCATCCGGATAGTTTACACCTAAAGTTCCATCATTCGATAAACTGAAGTTGCTTACACCCTCCGGAAAATAAATAGCGTCTCCATTTGAATCGGCTACAGCATACCCATCTCCATTCACAAGCATTACTTGTCCGTTCTCCACAGGCGTAACATAGAAATCACCTTGACGTGAATAGACCGTTCTTTGCCCGTTTGCACCATCAGGCATCAGTATATTAAAATACTGTTTTTCTTTCGTGAAAGCCAGGTCTAAATCTCGGTCAGTTGTTTGCAAGCCGCCTTGGGTAAAGTTCGTTTGAATTTGTCCAAGATAAGCACCCACACCATAGCGTATACCTTCTGGTGAATTTCGAACACTCGGATCTAGTTGGGCGTTGTTGAATTGTTGGTAAAGAAGTTCAGAAAAAGTGGCTTCTTTTGCTTTGTAACCTGCTGTATTACTATTGGCAATGTTGTTACTGATTGTATCGATTTGACTTTGCAGCTGTCCTAATGTGTTTGTTGCAGTAATCATTGTACGAAGCATGATTTTCCCTCCTTCTTCTATACTCTTCCAATTTCATTTACGGCTTTATCCATGCTTTTATCATAGGCCTGCAAGACTTTTTGGTTGGCTTCAAAGGCACGATAGGCTGTTAAAAGGTCTGTCATGGATTGTGCAGAATCAACATTTGAACCTTCAAGGTAGCTTTGCTGCATGGAGAAAGTAACGCCTTCTTGTCCAAAAGCACTTGGCAAATCCGTTCCATCTATTGAACGATACAATCCATTATCTTGTTTCACCAATGTGTCAGGGTTTTCAGAAAAAGATACACCGAGTGTTGCAGCAAGTTGATCATTTACAAGGATATTTCCCTCTTGTGTAAGGTTGAATTGATCATTTGGCAACTGGATTCGTTCTCCTTCAGCAGAAAGAACATATAGTCCTTGAGCGTTCACCAAGTAGCCTTCTCCATCCAGGGTGAAGTTCCCGTTGCGTGTATATGCTTCTCCGCCTTCCGGGTGTTCCAATCGGAAAAAGATGGTGCCCACCTGTCCAGATTCTTCATCCGCAGGCATTGCACCGTTAATAAGAGCCACGTCTGTATTCTGGCTTGTTTCATAAATGGAACCTTGTGTATAGTTTGCTAAGGTTTCCTGCAAGTATACACCAGCATTGACCGAACCAATTTGCTGATGCTGTCCAAAACTAAAGTTATTTTCGGTTGGAAGATTTGTTCTTCCTACAGCAGACATCAGCATATCGGGAAAAGAGCGAATTGTTGATTGATCTGACTTAAAACCAGGTGTATTGGCATTCGCCATATTGTTCGTAATTATTTCTGTTTTTCTTTGTTGAGACACCATACCCGTTGCGACAGTATAAAACCCTTTAAACAACTTCTTTCACCTCTAAAATTAATTTTGTAATAAGTCAGTTGTACCCATCAACTTAGACCTTTTTCGATTGTTGCCCATTCTATGACTTTTACCGACCAATTGGCTGTCAATTGTTACATGCGAGATCCTGGAGAACGATCGATGTTGTCCAGCATTAAGCCTGTCCCAACTGCGACACAATCCATTGGATTTTCCGCCACAAATACAGGGACCTTTAACTCTTGCGTCAATAATTGATCCATACCGTGCAATAAAGCGCCCCCACCTGTGATGCAAACACCGCGATCAATTATATCTGCTGATAATTCAGGTGGTGTTTTTTCAAGCACATTTTTGGCAGATTGAACGATTAATGAAACCGATTCATGTAAGGCTTTTTCGATTTCTGTAGAATGAATCTCGATTGTTCTTGGCAGACCTGTTACCATATCACGTCCGCGAATTTCCATCGATTCTTCACGGCTGCCAGGAAAAACAGTGCCGATTGTAATTTTAATCGCTTCAGCCGTACGTTCACCGATTAACAGTTTGTATTGCCTTTTTATGTATTGCAGAATATCGTTATCAAACACATCTCCAGCTACTTTGATTGACTCGCTTGTCACGATATCGCCCATTGAAAGAACTGCCACATCCGTCGTCCCGCCACCGATATCTACAACCATATTCCCGCTAGGTTGGAAGATATCCATGCCTGCACCAATAGCAGCTACTTTTGGTTCTTCCTCTAAGTATACTTTTTTGCCGCCAGATTTTTCGGCAGCTTCCCTGATTGCTTTTTGTTCCACGCTCGTAATGTTTGTTGGACAGCAAATAAGAATACGTGGCTTCGAGAAGAATCCCTTCACGTCTAACTTATTTATAAAATATTTTAACATAGCTTCCGTCACATCGAAATCCGCAATTACGCCATCTTTTAATGGACGAATTGCTACAATATTCCCTGGTGTACGACCGACCATTTGACGTGCTTCTTCACCAACAGCTAATACTTTTTTCGTATTCTTATCGATAGCAACAACAGATGGCTCATTCAGTACAATTCCTTTTCCTTTTACATAGATGAGCACATTTGCCGTTCCTAAATCAATCCCAATATCCTTAGAAAACATTTAATAATTTCTCCTTCCTGCCAATTCCAACATAATACACGTGCTGTATATATCTTTATCTAGACCATTTTACCATATTCACCTACCAATTACACCTTTAATTATGCTGAAAGTGCCTGGTATGGATAGAAGTACCTGGCATTCACACAATTCAGGTACCATTCTGAATATTATGTGTACCAGGCACTCAAACAATTCCACTACAACTCTGAATAAACACGATTGTATAAGTGGGGTTAACTAAATGTCCATATAGTAAAAAAGCACTTAGTTGACTTATGAAAGCCAAACTAAATGCTTTTTCAGTAGTTTTGGGACTGCCATTTCTTGCGCGTCGCCTCTCCTCCTCGTAAATGACGAATGGATTTGTGATATGCTAAGATTTCTTTCACTTCATTTGCTAATTGTTCATTAACTAAGAATAATCGTTCAGTCAGGTCTTTATGGACAGTACTTTTGGAATAACCCGTCATTTTCGCGAGGACACGAACCGTTTCACCTGTTTCAATAAGCAGCTCACCAAGTCGAACGCAGCGTTGCCGAATGTGCTCGTGCACGTTCTCTTCCTTTCTATCGGATATAAGAATGTGCCGTTTTGCTAACGAGAGGTGTTTTTTTCGACGTGTTCATATTGCGAGTGTTTCATGGACGTTTGCAACTAGCGATTTAACGTTTATTCACAATATGAGGTTTTTCGAAATTTCAGAACTATTATTTGCAATAAAACTATTAGAAAAACACAATTCAACCGGAATTGGTTGAGTTGATGTCTTTTCTTATGCGAACTTCCTTCAAAATCTACTCCTATTTGCGTCGAAAGTCACAACTCAGCTCAAAACAAGTCGAGCTGTAAATCATTCTTGTACAGATTCCTCCCGAAACTTTTTTAAAAAATCAAAAACGCCCAATGATATCAATCCGAGCAAGAAAAATGAAATCGTTTCAAATTTCCTTGTCTTCATGAATCATTGGGCGTTAATCATTGCTTGTACAATTCGTTAGATCTTTAACTGCAGTACGTAAGCTAGTGCCTGAACCTTTGAGCAGTAGCCTGGCAAAACAGTTTGGAAGATAAGAATGTCATTTTTACTCCACTGCTTATCTTCAGTCACAGGAAAAGGGCAACAAAAGTTAGTCCGCCACCTCTCAATCGAAGAGAGGGTCATCTGTCATGCATTAGAAAGCTAAGAAATTACGTGGGTTTACGTGTTCTCCATCTTGCAATACTTCAAAGTGGAGATGGATGCCAGCTGTTGGATTCCATTCGTTTTCGATTGTCGTAGCTAAAGGTTGACCTTGAGTTACTGTATCACCTTGTTTTACCAGAATATCCGAAACTGAGCTATAACGTGTTTCCATACCATTTGGATGTGTTAAGACAATTTCATTTCCAGTAAATTCATCAAGCTTTACTTCTGTAACCTCACCGCTAAGAGCAGCAAGTACTTCAAATGGCTCGTTGTTCACAGACAAAGATACTCCCGATGAAGTAGAGAATGTTTGATTAAACACTAAAAGCGCCTTTTCTCTAGTTTCTGCATCAGCAGTTACATCATAAAAGTCCTGTAAAACTTCCAAGCTGTCCAATGCTTCTTCACTGAAAGGATACATCAAGTTTTCAGTGCGGGCATTCGTTTCAATCACTGTTGAATCCTCAGAAGCCGTTCCATCTTGGACCACTTCTGTTTCTTCCTCATCACCCATAAGCGCGTTATAACTGAAAATTAGACCGATTAATACTACAGCAATCGCTGCATAAACTGACGGCCAAAACCATGGCTTTTTTTGCCAACCGTTTTTATTAGGAGAAGCCTTAATTTGTTTTTCTTCTCTCATGTTCATCACCTCTGATTGAAGTGTGAACAATATTTTACATTTCTATTCAACTTTTGGAAAAAAATCCTTAATTTTCACAATTAATTTTTTCAATGCTTGTATTTTGATAGTAATGTTCGATAATTTCATGGGCAGTAGATCCTTTATCCGCCATGGCATCGGCTCCATATTGGCTCATCCCCACGCCATGACCATAACCTTCTGTTGTTACGGTTACTTGTCCATTTTGTGCTTTGATTTGGAAATCCGTAGAACGTAAGCCTAATAGAGTTCTAAAATCACGGCCTGTCCATTCATGACCTTTCACGCTAACGGTTTCTACCCTCCCCGTATTATTTTTTTGTAAACGAATCTGTTTAATCTCCTCTATTGTGGATTGCGTATTTAATTTGCTGTTCCATTCTTCGACTGTAAAAGTAGTTGTGGTTTCATAGTTGTCGGCATATTGAAAATCAGTACTCGAAACAGATTGAAGATAGGGCAGTTCAGTGCCGCTGTAGTTCACAGAGCTCTCTGTCATCCCGTTACTCATCGAATGGAACATTGCCGTTATCAATTCCCCATTATATTGAATAACCTCACCACGGGTACTTTCAACAGCCTCACGAACTTTCGCTTCGAAGTCCTCATATGAATCATTCCAATTTTCTTTCCTAGTATCCTCATCATAAAATACTTGTTTTGCCACAGTAGGTTCAATTTGCGTTTGTCCATAGTTCGTTGACTTCAACACATAGGTTCTAGCTGCAATGGCTTGAGCTTTCAATGCCTCCATATTAAAACCTGCCGGCATCTCTGCAGCTACTACCCCTACCACATACTCTTCCAGATCAATGGGAATATCGCTCCCACTTACCTGAATAGTCAGCTCGCAAGCATTCGCCGAAGTGTTTATTGCAGTCGGCGCCTTTTGTGGAGCGGCTTCTGATTTTTGTTCAATCTTCATGAAAAGGAAGGGAAAGAAAAAAAGTGCAATCACAAAGCCTACGACCGATACGACCATTATTGGATTCTTATAATTTTTAATTTTTTTCATACATATTACTTATGAACGGAGCGAGGGAAATATATCTGATTTTATTCAAAAACTTTTAGGGATAATTAAGCTTACATTGATACTGATTAGGTGTTGCTTAGCTGGGGGCAACGAACAGTAGCAAAATGCCAGCATGTAGTTGTCTCTATGTTTAGTGAGATGACTAATAGGAGTTGGTTTCTTGAACAAAAAAACGACAAAACCCTTTTTCAAAGATTTTGTCGCAAAATTTTCATATTTTCAGTTCTATTTGGTATTTTCTAGACGTATGCTTGATTAAAATGAAAATGTATTCGACTTTTTAAAGAATTGGTTAAATTTCAACAACCTGTTCTTTCGCTTCTACAGTTCGCTCTTCGGTAACCACTTCATCATCATTAACACGTTCAATGATGGCACCAAGGGAAGCTAATTTCTTGTGGAAATCAACATAGCCACGATCTAAGTGAGTTAACTTCGTGACACGTGTTACTCCTTCAGAAACAAGACCAGTTAAAATTAGCGCGGCTGCTGCACGTAAATCCGTTGCAGACACTTCAGCCCCCTGTAATTTCACAGGACCTTCGATGAAGACAGTGCGCCCTTCAATTTTGGCTAAGGCGTTCATACGACGGAACTCTTCTACATGCATAAATCGATTTTCAAATACTGTTTCTGTAATGATACTAGTACCATCAGCAGTCAGTAATAGCGCCATCATTTGGGCTTGCATATCTGTTGGGAAACCAGGATGAGGCATTGTTTTCAAATCTACAGCTTTTAGAGGATGATTTGCACGGATTCTTAATCCTTCACCTTCTTCAATCACTTCTACGCCCATTTCACGTAACTTCGCAATCAGAGCAGACATATGCTCCGGTACTGCATTTTCAATGAAGACATCACCACGCGTAATGGCTGCTGCCACCATAAAAGTACCTGCTTCGATACGATCGGGTATGATGTGATGAGTTGTACCACCTAGCTCTCTAACGCCTTCAATACGGATTGTATCCGTTCCTGCACCGATTACACGTCCACCCATACCATTTATAAAGTTAGCTAAGTCAACAATCTCAGGCTCTTTTGCAGCGTTTTCTATGATTGTTGTGCCTTTTGCTAATGCAGCGGCCGTCATAATATTCTCTGTAGCTCCTACACTTGGGAAATCTAAATAGATTTCTGCCCCTTTTAGTCCATCCACCGTTTTTGCTTCTACGTAGCCATGACCAAAGGAAATTTTTGCACCCATTGCTTCAAAGCCTTTTAAATGCAGTTCAATAGGACGAGATCCAATTGCGCACCCACCAGGTAATGCAACACGTGCATAGCCATTACGAGCTAATAAAGAGCCCATTACTAATATAGAGGCGCGCATTTTACTAACATACTCGAACTGTGCTTCGCTTGATAGTTGTTTCTCGGCATTTATATGAATTTCATTTTTTTCTACGTTGTATGCTACATCGGCATTTAGGCTTTTTAGTACTTCGTTTATTGTATGAACATCCGCTAAGTTAGGAACGTCTCTAATAATGTTTTTATTCTTTGATGCTAACAATGAAGCTGCTAGGATTGGTAATACGGCATTTTTGGCTCCTTCTACTTTTACGATACCTCGTAACTTTTGGCCTCCCGTAACAATAATTTTCTCCACAATTCGTCCCTCCGAATTCAATTGTCCAAAACTGTCTAACTTTGTTGATAGTTATCATTTGATTGCCTTGGCGTATCTGTTGGGTTAGATTAAACCTGAGCTCATTTGATAAATTTTGTTAAAATTTTCACGATTCACCAGAGGCTTTAACCCCATTCATGTACTTTTTAATTTTAAATTGGTTTCTAACTATAAAAACTTATTTTTTAATTTGAGTTTAAATTGAATGAAGTTATAAATCACAAAAACTATCAATATAGTACTGCTAAATTGAGTGTATAACAAGCATCCAAATCACTATTTTACCCTAAATGACAATAATATTCTACATTTTATATTACGCTCAATTAAACATATTTGTGAATTTTATACGTCATATTCAAGTTAAAAAATAAGTTAGCGCTTAATTGATAAATACCCAAGAAAAAAGTCCTAAAACATTTTTCAACAATATTACCCAGGAAATTCCCCAATTATTTTCGATTCTCCAATATTGTTGGAATAAACCCATAATATACTTCCCTGTTTGTGGATTTAACCTAATTTCAGGAGCATTTTAAAAAAATTAAACATCATATGTATTTTTGAAATAGGGACCTCTTATATATATTATGTAACGAAAAACGAATTGTCATTTGTCCTTACAGGATATATAAATGCCCTATTTGAAGAATTACAAACATATGCGTCTAAGAAAAGATGTATGGTAATTGTCGTGACCAAGAGGTAAAGTCAATTAGAAAGTTCGACACAGTCGATCCAATCGCAATACTCAATAAAATGTAGATTATCTGTATTTGAAAAACCTTTCCTTTTTTAAACAGCTGTTCTAGTCGGAAAGCTTGCAAAGCATAAAACGTAATGCCAATAAAAAAGATATGGGAAATCAACCCCATGATCGCTTGTATACCTAAAGTTTGATACACTTCCATTTGATATCCTCCTTGAAGCTAAAATCATGCACCGTTTGAAAAGACAACTCGACCAATAAGGCCGAGTCTGTAGAATGGATTATTTAAATCCGCTAAAAAAGCGGACAGTTACCCGTCCGCTTTTTTATATGAAATTACATATTACCCTCATGAACGCTGATACGATTAATCGCACGGTTTAAAGCTAGCTCAGCGCGTTTGAAATCGATGTCATCTTGTTTCTTTTGAAGACGTTGTTCTGCACGTGCAAGAGATTCTTTTGCACGTTTAATGTCAATATTAGCTGCCAATTCAGCAGAAGGAGCCAATATTGAAATTTGTTCAGGACGTATTTCAATGAAACCACCACTAACGGCTACACGTTCTTGTGAACCGTCCGCATTTTTAAGTGTAACAGCACCAATTGCAAGTGGGGCAACTGTAGGAATATGTCCTGGAAGCACCCCAATTTCACCTGAAACTGTTTTAGCGATAACCATTGCGACTTCTGAATCGTATGCTGGGCCGTCGGGAGTAACAATATTGACTTTAACTGTCTTCATATTTTTGCTCCTTTCGTCCGCAGATTATACCTCTACGCCCATGCTTTTCGCTTTTTCTACTACCTCTTCAATGCTACCAACTAAACGGAACGCATCTTCTGGTAAGTGATCGTATTTACCTTCAAGGATTTCCTTGAATGAACGAACAGTGTCTTTTACGTGTACGAAAGAACCTTTTTGACCAGTAAATTGTTCAGCAACGTGGAAGTTTTGAGATAAGAAGAATTGAATACGACGAGCACGTTCAACTGTTTGCTTATCTTCGTCAGATAACTCATCCATACCTAGGATGGCGATGATATCTTGTAATTCGTTATAACGTTGTAACGTCATTTGAACGCCACGAGCAACAGCATAGTGTTCTTCACCAACGATTTCAGGCGATAAAGCACGAGAAGTTGAAGCCAATGGATCCACCGCAGGGTAGATACCCATCTCAGATAATTTACGCTCTAAGTTAGTTGTTGCATCTAAGTGAGCGAAAGTTGTAGCTGGAGCTGGGTCAGTATAGTCATCGGCAGGTACATAGATCGCTTGGATCGATGTAACAGAACCTTTGTTTGTTGATGTAATACGTTCTTGCAAGTTACCCATTTCAGTAGCAAGCGTTGGTTGGTAACCTACCGCAGAAGGCATACGACCTAATAGGGCAGAAACCTCAGAACCTGCTTGAGTGAAACGGAAGATGTTGTCGATGAATAAAAGAACGTCTTGTCCTTGCTCATCACGGAAGAATTCAGCCATTGTAAGACCAGTTAAAGCTACACGCATACGTGCACCAGGTGGCTCATTCATTTGACCGAATACCATTGATGTTTTGCTGATAACGCCAGAGTCGCTCATCTCGTGGAATAAGTCGTTCCCTTCACGAGTACGCTCACCTACACCAGCGAATACAGAGATACCACCGTGTCCTTGAGCGATGTTGTTGATTAACTCTTGAATTAATACAGTTTTACCTACACCGGCACCACCGAATAAACCGATTTTACCACCTTTGATATAAGGCGCTAATAAGTCTACTACTTTGATACCTGTTTCAAGGATTTGTACTTCTGTAGATAATTCATCAAATTTTGGCGCTTCGCGGTGAATTGAATCACGACGAGCTGCTGTTGGGATTTCTTCTCCTAAGTCGATAACTTCACCTAGTACGTTGAATACACGTCCTAAAGTTACATCACCAACCGGTACAGAGATTGCTTTACCTAAATCTGTTGTTTCTGCTCCACGTTGTAACCCGTCAGTAGAAGACATGGCAATTGTACGAACAGAATCGTCACCAAGGTGAAGAGCAACTTCAAGAGTTAAAGTTTCAACTTCTCCATTCGGACGATCAATCTTAACAGTTAAGGCGTTATAGATTGCTGGTAATTGACCGTTGCTGAATTTCACGTCAACAACTGGACCCATTACTTGAATAACGTGTCCTATGTTCATTCTTGTGTACCTCCTATCGAGTTGGGTGTCCGAGCGGTTCGGATTGACTAACTATGTAAGGCAAATCCCGGTTCCCGCTTTTCTTCCTTTTATAAACACTCGTTGGAGAGTAGCAGCCTATTCTAGGGCTGCAGCTCCACCAACGATTTCTGTAATTTCTTGTGTAATCGCCGCTTGACGCGCACGGTTATATACAAGTGATAAATCTCTAACAATGTCGTTAGCATTATCAGTTGCTGTTTTCATCGCTGTCATACGAGCAGCATGTTCACTAGCTTTACCATCTAATAAAGCACCATAAATTAAGCTTTCAGCGTATTGTGGAAGTAATACTTCTAGAATTGCTTCACCTGATGGTTCGAATTCATAAGAAGCAGATACGCCTTCGCTTGCTGGAGCCAAATCAGTGATAGGTAATACCTTTTTCTCAGTAACTTCTTGTGAAATAACACTGACAAAGTGGTTATAGTACATATAAAGTTCATCATATGTACCATCAGCGAACATACCAACAGCTTTACGAGCGATTTGTTTCACGTCAGAGAATGAAGGTTGGTCCGGTAAACCAACAATACTATCTAATACGTTGAATTCACGTTTTACAAAATAATCACGAGCAACACGACCGACTGCAAAAATCACGTATTCGTCTTTTGACTTATGACGTTCTTTTAACGTGCGTTCTAATTGACGTAAGATACTTGAGTTATATGCCCCTGCAAGACCACGGTCAGAACCAATTACAAGATAAGCTGTTTTCTTAACTGGACGAGATATTAACATTGGGTGCGATGCGTCAGTTGTACCTGAAGCAATTGCAGCAACCACGTCTTGTACCTTTTCCATGTAAGGAACATATTTCTTTGCATTTGACTCTGCACGTTTACTCTTAGAAGCAGAAACCATTTGCATGGCTTTCGTCATTTGGCTCGTTTTCTTTGTTGAAGTAATACGAGTTTTTATTTCACGTAAGTTTGCCACTGGTATTTCACCACCTTCTAGTTTTTAGTCACAAAACACATTATACGAACAGAACTTATTCCGATTTAGCAAAAGTCTTTTTGAATTCGTTAAGAGCCGCTGCCATTTCAGCATCAGAAGCAAGTTCTTTAGTAGTGCGAATATGATCTAAAACGTTTGTGTGGTTTACATCTAACCAGCTGTATAATTCAGATTCGAAACGAACGATATCTTGTACAGGAATATCATCAAGGAAACCACGAGTTAATGCATAAAGAATTGTTACTTGCTTTTCAACTTTGATTGGCTTGTTAAGGTCTTGTTTTAGTACTTCAACCGTACGTTTACCACGCTCAAGTTTAGCAAGAGTAGCTTTATCCAAGTCAGAACCAAATTGTGCGAATGATTCAAGTTCACGGTAAGCAGCTAAGTCAAGACGTAGTGTACCAGCAACTTTTTTCATCGCTTTAATTTGAGCAGAACCACCTACACGTGATACAGAAAGACCCGCGTTGATCGCTGGGCGTACACCTGAGTGGAATAGGTCTGCTTGTAAGAAGATTTGTCCATCAGTGATTGAGATAACGTTAGTTGGGATGTATGCAGAGATATCCCCAGCTTGTGTCTCAACGAATGGAAGTGCTGTAATCGAACCATTTTTGTATGTTTCGTTTAATTTAGCAGCACGTTCTAATAAACGACTGTGTAAGTAGAAAACGTCACCAGGGTAAGCTTCACGACCTGGAGGACGACGTAATAATAATGAAAGCTCACGGTAAGCTGCCGCTTGTTTAGATAAATCATCATATACGATTAATACGTGTTTACCTTGTAACATGAACTCTTCAGCCATAGATACACCAGCATAAGGAGCTAAGTATAATAATGGAGCTGGTTGAGAAGCAGATGCAGTTACTACGATTGTGTAATCTAGAGCACCGTTTTTACGAAGTGTTTCAACAACACCACGAACAGTAGATTCTTTTTGACCAATTGCAACATAGATACAGATCATATCTTGGTCTGCTTGGTTAAGAATTGTGTCAATTGCAATCGAAGTTTTACCAATTTGACGGTCCCCGATGATTAACTCACGTTGACCACGACCGATTGGTACAAGAGCGTCAATCGCTTTGATACCTGTTTGTAATGGTTCGTGTACAGATTTACGAGCCATTACACCGAAAGCTGGGCTTTCGATTGGACGAGTTTTTGTAGTATTGATTGGGCCTTGTCCATCCACTGGTTGACCAAGTGGGTTTACAACGCGACCAATTAGTTCTTCACCAACTGGTACTTCCATAATACGGCCAGTTCGACGTACTTCATCGCCTTCTTTAATGCCTAGGTAGTTACCTAAGATAACGATACCAACGTTACCTTCTTCAAGGTTTTGTGCCATACCCATTACACCGTTAGAGAACTCTAATAATTCTCCGGCCATGCAGTTGTCGAGGCCATGAGCACGAGCAATACCGTCACCAACTGTGATTACAGTACCAACTTCGCTTACTTCTAGATCAGATTGATAGTTTTCAATCTGCTTTTTTATCAGCACGCTGATTTCTTCAGCCTTGATGCCCATGAATGTCACCTCTCACATTTCTTTTAATTAACCAACTAACGTACGTTTAAGATTATCCAGCTTGCTAGCTACTGTGTTATCAAAAATGTAGTTGCCGATTTGAACACGAACACCACCAAGAATTGATGGTTCGATTACGTTTGTAATTGTTAGTTTTTGTTTTCCTACTAATTTACCGAATGAAGAAGAAATTTCATCTTTTTCTGAATCAGTAAGTGCGCGAGTAGAGAAAACCGTTGCATCAGCAGAACCTTGTGCTTCTGCTGCTAGTTGTTTAAAGCCTTGCGCTAAATTGCCAATCTCATCAACACGCTTTTTTTCGATAAGAAGTTCAAGCGTATTCACTACGATTGGATTTGCATTAGCAAAAACTTCAGCTACAATTTGCTTTTTACGTTCGATTGAGAATTTAGGAGTTTTAAGTAGTGAAACTAACTCGGGAGTTGTTTCAATTCCTTTTACTAACTCTTCTAAATCTGCGTTAACTTCCGCTACAACTTGTTTTTCTAATGCAAGTTGAAACAATGCGTCAGCATAACGATTAGCTATTGTCGAACTCATTTCGCCTCGCCTGCCTTCGCAATCGTTTCTTTAATTAGTGCGCTATTGTCCTCTTCAGAAATTTCTTTCCCAAGAACTTTAGATGCAGCAAGAACTGATAATGAAACGACTTCATCACGAACTGCAGCGATTGCTTTTTCTTTCTCAGTTTCGATTTCACGAACAGCTGATTCTTTTAAGCGGTTAGCTTCAGTACGAGCCGCAGTGATGATTTCATCACGTTGAACTTCGCCTTGTTTTTTAGCGCTTTCGATAATTGCTTGTGCTTCCGTGCGAGCTTCTTTTAAAAGAACTTTTTGTTCTTCCAAAGCTTTTGCAGATTCGATGCGAGCGTTTTCAGCTGCTTCGATTTCTCCAGCGACCAACTCTTCACGTTGTTGCATAATGCCCATTAATGGACCCCAAGCGAATTTTTTAAGAAGAACCATTAAAATAAGGAAGATTATTAGAGTTGCTAATACATCTCCACCGTTAAAGTGACCCGCTTCAGCACCTAGTACTAGGTAATCCAAATTCACGATTGTTTCACTCCCTTCAAGAGCTATCAAAAATTATATCGTTTCGTATAAGTTCGTCTATTGCGAATGCCGAAACATTTATAAAATCTATGTTTTGTACTTCTTTACTTTCAATTTAATAAAAGTCTTGCATTTTAAACAAAAGGAATGGCGAAGTTTCTTCTTGGGGAATCATCTTCGCCACATGTGATCCTTGAGCCGACAATTATCGGTTCATTACGATGAATGCTACTACTACTGCGATGATCGGTAGGGCCTCAACTAATGCTACCCCGATGAACATTGTAGTTTGAAGAACGCCACGAGCCTCTGGTTGACGAGCGATACCTTCTACTGTACGTGAAACGATAAGACCGTTACCAATACCTGCACCAAGTGCACCTAAACCGATTGCTATTGCTGCTGCTAATAAACCCATTGAATATTTCCTCCTTGGAATTGTTTGTTGTTTTTTGTTTTAAGCGTCTAATGTTTTACACTAAAAGCTTTATATTAATGGTCTGCACTCACTTTGTGAGATAAGTAAACCATTGTTAACATTGTGAAAATGAAGGCTTGGATAAAGCCGATGAAGATCGAGAATCCTATCCATGCCATACCTGGGATAAGACCACCTAGGAAACCTAACACACCTGTTCCGGCAATACCTGCAATTAATCCAAGTAAAATCTCACCGGCATAGATGTTACCGTAAAGACGAAGACCTAACGTTAATGTGTTCGCAAATTCTTCGATAATTTTTAACGGTAGTAAAAATGACATTGGTTGGACGAATGTCCCGAAGTAATGCTTAGTACCACGCATCTTGATACCATAGTAAGTAGCCAACACTGTAACCATTGATGCTAAAGTTAATGTAACAGTTGGGTCAGCTGTTGGAGATTTCCACCATAGTTGGCCATCAATAACAATACCTGAGAACGGTAAACCTAATAAGTTTGCTACGGCGATGAACATAATTAGGGTAATCCCTAAAATATGGAATCGGCCACCTGTTTTCCAATCCATGTTGTTTTTGATGATTCCTTTAACGAAATCCATCACCCACTCCATGAAGTTTTGCATACCCGTTGGTTTAAGTTTTAGGTTGCGTGTTGCAATAAACGCGATTAAAAATACGATAATTGCTGTAATTACAAGCATTAAGACTGTGGATAAGTTGAAAGTTAAAAAGCCTATCGTTAGTTCTGGAGCTCCATGATCCATTCTTGCATTCACCTCACTTTCTTTGTTACGTTATTTGTTTCTAACTGACGATACGATTACTCCTATAAATAGGAAAACGTATGGAATCATTAGCCCTATCACTGTGCTAATTAGGTGAAAATATTGTGGCAACGTAATTGCGATAGCGACTGCTGCAATACCTGATCCAAATCGTAAAGCTGAACCGAGTGATACTGTTTTTTTCCCTTCACTTATGGAACGATCAAACTTGTCCATTCTTCGAACAAGAATCCAAAAGTTATATGTACCAAAGCAAGCACCGACAGCAATACCAGCAAATACTGTAGGATACGAGGTAAATCCCCATCCTAATGCACAAAGAGCGAGCAAAAAAAATAACGCTTTCTTCTGCATAGCGAAAATGTGATGCAAATCTAGCATTGGCAATTTATCTCCCAAATCTTTTTCGAGTAAAAGTTTAAATCGTCCTCTACTTATGGAATCAAGCGTTGCGGATGATTTACAAGCGTTTTCAACTCGTGTCGGAAAGACACAAGAAAATAGTAAAATATCCTCGTCAAATGAGAATTTTCTATTATTCAAAGATTTAACAGCTGTAAATACATTAATACCAGACGCCTGAAAACGTTGCGGATTGACACTGATCAGTTTCAACTGTCAATCTAGTAGAAACTTGATATAACAAGCATTTTGGAGGTAAAATATTCCCGCAAAACCCTTATCATTCTTACCCTTTGTAAGCATACAATAGGGGTAAAATGATGTCAATTGGTTCAGGTGAAAAACTTCACAAGAACTGAAATGTTGTCAAATTCTTGACAAATTTGTGTTCGAAATAAAAACAAAAGGATTAAAACTTCTTTTTTCAGTAAATAAAAATAGACTTTTTATCATTATTTTGCCAAAAACATCACTTTATTATTAACATTTCTATAATGAGCCTTTATTATTCACCTTTTTCAAAGAAACTAATCAATGCCTCAACAATACGTTTCGAGGCATGCCCATCCCCATAAGGATTTGACGCTTGTGCCATCGCTTCATAAGCGGCACTGTCCTCTAATAATTCTTTTGCCAACTTATAGATTGTCTCTTCTTCAGTACCTGCTAGTTTTAGCGTTCCCGCCGCGATTCCTTCTGGACGTTCTGTAGTGTCACGGAGTACTAAAACTGGTTTCCCTAAAGATGGGGCTTCTTCCTGGACCCCACCGGAATCCGTTAAAATCATAAACGAACGTGCCGCAAAGTTGTGGAAGTCAAACACTTCTAGTGGTTCGATTAGGTGTATTCGCGGATCATTACCTAATACTTCATCCGCTACTTCTCGAACAGCCGGATTTAAATGGACAGGATATACAACTTGCACGTCTTCATGCTCAGCTAGCAGTCGCTTGATTGCCTTGAACATATTACGCATTGGTTGTCCCAGGTTTTCTCTACGATGGGCTGTTAGAAGAATCATGCGGTCATCTCCTAATTTTTCTAGAACCGGATGGCTATAGTTTTCTCTAACCGTTGTTTTTAATGCATCAATTGCTGTATTTCCTGTAACAAAGATAACTTTTTCTTCTTTATTTTCTTTTAAAAGGTTTTCTTTCGAGTTTTCGGTTGGAGCAAAATGCAGATCTGCCATTATACCTGTCAGTTGGCGATTCATTTCTTCCGGGTAAGGTGAATATTTGTTCCCTGTTCGCAATCCAGCCTCTACATGACCGATTGCAATTTGGTTGTAGAATGCAGCCAAGCTCCCAACAAACGTGGTTGTTGTATCTCCGTGCACCAAAACGATATCCGGCTTAGCTTCCTTCATTACTCGATCCAGACCATGAAGTGCATTTGTCGTTACATCAATCAACGTTTGACGGTCTTTCATTATATTTAGATCGTAATCAGGCTTTATATTGAATGTCTCTAATACTTGGTCCAGCATTTGGCGATGTTGTGCCGTAACAGTCACGATTGATTCTATTTTTTCAGGGTGTTTCTGTAATTCCAGAACAAGTGGGGCCATTTTGATCGCTTCCGGTCTTGTTCCGAAAATCGTCATTACCTTCCATTTTTTACTCAATTGAAATGCACCGTCCTTCAAAATAGTTTACGACCTCCCTATTAAAGAGAAGTCGTAATTTAATTAGTGGTTTGATAGTTAGGTTGGCGAGTGTAAATAAATTTACTAGATTTAGCTGTTGGCGGCTAGTTGCCTTATTCTGGGAATATATCCGCCAGGTTTAAAGCATATATCCGCCAGTTTTTTTTATTTCCGCCGCAATAAGTTAGTGGAGTGGCGCAAAAATTATTTTGTTCCAAATAAGCGGTCTCCCGCGTCTCCTAGACCCGGAACGATATAGCCGTGGTCATTTAATTTTTCATCAAGGGCCGCGATATAGATATCTACGTCCGGGTGTGATTCCTGGATGGCTTGTACACCCTCTGGAGCTGCAATTAGGCACATGAATTTAATATTTTTCGCACCACGTGTTTTTAATGAGTTAATCGCTTCTACTGCTGAACCACCAGTTGCAAGCATTGGATCCACGATGATGAAATCGCGTTCTTCTACATCCGCTGGAAGTTTTGCGTAGTATTCAACTGGTTTTAATGTTTCCGGATCACGATATAATCCGATATGACCTACTTTAGCAGCCGGGATTAATTTCAGCACACCGTCAACCATCCCGATTCCTGCACGCAGGATTGGAACAATCGCAATTTTTTTACCAGATAGCACCTTAGTTTTTGCTGTTGTTACTGGTGTATCAATTTCAATTTCTTCTAAAGGCATATCGCGAGTAATCTCAAATGCCATAAGTGTAGCTACTTCGTCAACCAGCTCACGGAATTCTTTTGTCCCCGTTCTTTTATCACGAATATACGTTAACTTATGTTGGATTAATGGGTGGTCAAATACATATACTTTGCTCAATTGATTTCGCTCCTTTTTGTAACCTGACAATTAGCGAGAGTTCCCAACTAAATGTAGTTTCACTGTATCTAGCCTAGTATATCAAAAAAAGTCATAACATAAAACAATATGTCGAATAGGTTTTGAGGAACTTTCTTTGACTTTTGGGAGGCTATCTGTCTGATGGTACTTGGATGTTTATTTGAGGGTGTATCAAGTGGTTTGTCTGGCTAGGGGGGTTGACGTTTTGATTAGGGAGTGATTTCTTTTGGTATTGGAATGGATTCTACTACCGATTCTAATCAGACAAATTAGAGATATTGGAGTGTGAGTTTGTCACGATACAAGCTCTAATGAGACAAATCAAAGATGTTGGCCCCTGAATCTGTCTCCATAACCAACCTAATCTGCCAAATCATAATTGTTGCAGCGCGTATCTGTCATTATCCAACCGTAATAGTATATAGAATGATAGTTTCTTTACTCCTGCAAACATATAAGTCTCGTTTCTCACATCCTATCTTTAAGGTCAACAGGTCTCTAACCCTTTACTAAAATAAAAAAGCTAGCGAGGATTTCCTCACTAGCTTTAGTCATTAAATATTTGTTACTAACTCTTCGTAGATTGGGTATTTATCAGTCAATACTTTTACGCGGTCTACTGCTTCTTGTTTTACTGCTTCGTCTTCTGGGTTTTTCAGAAGTTTCGCGATAATTAGACCCACTTCTTTCAGGTCTTCTTCTTTGAATCCACGGCTTGTTACAGCAGCTGTACCTAGACGGATCCCTGAAGTTACGAATGGTTTTTCTTCATCGTAAGGGATTGTGTTTTTATTTGCTGTAAGTCCAACTTCATCTAGAACTTTCTCAGCGACTTTACCAGTTAAACCAACTGATTTTACGTTTACTAATAGCAGATGGTTATCCGTACCGCCAGATACTAATTCTAGGCCTTCAGCTTGTAAAGTTTCAGCAAGTACTTTTGCATTTGCTTTAATTTGTTTTGCATATTCTTTGAATTCTGGTTGTAGTGCTTCGCCGAATGCTACAGCTTTTGCAGCGATTACGTGCATTAATGGGCCACCTTGAATTCCAGGGAATACGGATTTATCAATTTTTTTACCCCATTCTTCAGAAGTCAGGATTAAACCGCCGCGTGGACCACGTAATGTTTTGTGTGTTGTAGAAGTAACGAAATCTGCATAAGGCACTGGAGATGGGTGTTCACCAGTAGCGACAAGACCTGCTATATGAGCCATGTCTACCATGAAATAAGCTCCTACTTCATCAGCAATCTCACGGAATTTTTTGAAGTCGATCTCGCGTGGGTACGCAGAAGCTCCCGCTACAATTAGTTTTGGTTTATGTTCTAAAGCTTTTGCACGAACATCTTCATAGTCAATGACATGCGTATCTTTTGTTACGCCGTATTCTACAAATTTGTATTGAATACCAGAGAAGTTTACAGGTGAACCATGTGTTAAATGACCACCATGGGAAAGGTTCATCCCAAGGACTGTATCACCTGGTTCAAGAACCGTGAAGTATACAGCCATATTCGCTTGTGCACCTGAGTGTGGTTGAACGTTTGCATATTCAGCACCAAAGACTTGTTTTACACGATCACGAGCAATATCTTCCACAACATCTACATGCTCACAGCCGCCATAGTAACGTTTACCAGGGTACCCTTCAGCATATTTGTTTGTTAATACTGATCCTTGCGCTTCCATTACTGCTTCAGAAACGATATTTTCCGATGCGATTAATTCGATATTGGCTTGTTGGCGTTTTTTCTCTGCTAAAATACCTTCTAATACCGCTTTATCTTGTGCTGCAACTTTTTCATATGCCATTTTCTAAATCCCCCTAAAATTCTTTCATTTTTATATTAATGAAAAACCCTATAATTGGATTTTTATCCCAAATTCATTTTACCTTTTCTATACTTCTGGATATTTATGTTATTGTGACGTACTTCCTATTCAACCGTTCTGTTATAGACAGCTCTAGGTCCGCCGATTAATTTCGGGCGCGTTGTTGCGATCGTCACAATCGCTTCCCCAATTTGCCGTGTCCCTGTTCGAATTGGAATGGCTACTTCTTTTAGATGCATCCCAATCATCGTTTGGCCGATATCAAGCCCACCGTGGGCACGAACATGTTCCACCACAACCGGATTTTCAAATTTTGTATAAGCATAAGCAGACATGGAACCGCCGGCATGTTTAACTGGAATGACCGTTACAGGTTCTAATGAATACAATTGCGCTGCTTTTGCTTCCATTGTTAATGCGCGGTTAATATGCTCGCAGCCTTGAAAGACTAGGTAGATATTATGCTTATGGGCAAATTTTGAAAACTCTTCAAACAACACCTCTGCTATCTCAATCGCACCGGAAGTTCCTATTTTGGAACCTGCAATTTCGGATGTCGAACAGCCGATGACAAAAAGCTGTTTCGGCGTAAAACTAACTTGTTGTTCCAATTCATTTAGCAGCTGGGACAATTGTGATTGGACTTGTTGTAATGAAGTCATTATAGCCTCTTACCCTTCAAGCTCTGTGATTTTTTCGATTCGGCGCATATGGCGGCCACCTTCGAAGTCTGTACCTAACCAAGCTTTTACGATTTCAACTGCTAGGCCAGGACCGATGACACGTTCACCCATCGCTAAAATATTTGAATCGTTGTGGCAACGAGTTGCTTTAGCACTGAATACATCATGTACAAGTGCACAACGAATACCTTTTACTTTGTTTGCAGCGATGGACATACCAATGCCCGTTCCGCAAATTAGAATTCCACGATCAAATTCTCCACTGGCTACTCCATCAGCAACTGGCTTCGCATAATCAGGATAGTCAACTGAATCACTGGATTGCGGTCCAAAATCTTGATAGCTGATGTTAAGTTCGTCTAATAGTGACATAATTTCTTTTCGTAAGATATTCCCACCGTGGTCTGAAGAAATTGCAATTTTCACTACGTTCCCTCCTAGTGTGTGTTGTCATGAACAGTTTACCACTAATTGTGAAAGAATTACATGCATTTTGCAAACTTTCAAGTAAACTTTTAACCAAAATACGAATATTAATGTTCACAATTTATATATCGTTCATATTTAGAGTAAAAACAAATAGTTTCCGCCTCCTATAATTCGTGTTTTCGATTGTATGTGTGCCAGGTACACCAATAATTCTCTTACAATTCAGAATATTGGACGCATCATTTGTATTGAAAAAATCCCCATGCACTAGTGTGGCATGGGGATTTTTGGTTAGTTTGAGCGATCGAATTGCTGAATCATTTTGTATAGTTGTTCGGATTGGCGTTTGAGGTCTTTCGAAAGATTTTCCACCTGTTCAATGGCATATGCTTGTTCTTCGGTTGAGCTTCGGACTTCTTGTGCTCCTGCAGAGGTTTGTTGGGCGATCGCCGCTACCTCTTGAGATTGGCGTGCAGTTGTTTCGATGTTGACCATTTGTTTTTCTACTAATTGTGAAATTGTCACAACTGCATCCGCCATTTCACGCACACTTGAAGCCATTCCCTCTACTGTTTCCGTTGTTTCGGAAACCTTCGAAGATTCCTTTACCGCAAAGCTTACCTGTTCATTCATTTGGTTTACAACGATGGTTACATTTTCTTGCATTGTTTGAATAAGACCCGTAATGCCTTGTACCGCTTTGGCACTTTCATCTGCTAAACTACGAACTTCTTCCGCAACAACAGCAAAACCTTTACCATGTTCTCCAGCTCGCGCAGCTTCGATTGATGCATTTAGCGCCAATAGGTTTGTTTGTGCGGCAATATCGCCTACCAACCCTATAATGCGTTCAATTTGTTCTGCATTCTTTTCAAGCTGATGAATATTGCCAAGGGCTTTTTCATTCCCTTGGGCAATCTGTTGAATACTCGATACCAATCCTTGAATCGAATCGGTTGTCGTTTGTAAGTTACTAATAATTTGTTTGGATTGATTTGCCGAATTAAGTGCACGTGTATTTACTTCCGATGCTAATTGACGTACATCCTCGATTGCTTCGGCTGTATCCTGAACAGCAACCGCCGAGCCTTCTGCACCCAGGGAAATTTGGCCGACAGTCTGCGCAATTCCTTCCGCTTTGCGTGAAGCTGATGACGTTTGTTCGGATAGTTCGATAATGACTTCGTTTGTTTTATTGAAATTGCCTTCGATGCTTTCCACCATTTGTCGAAGGTTTGTCACCATCAATTGGAATGCTTCTGCAACGGATGCGATTTCATCACGCGAGTTTGGTACATTCACATCTCGGCCGATTTTCCCTTCCGCTACCAAAGTTGCTGACTTTTCAAGTTGTTGTAAAGGTTTTACCAAAATAACACTGAAAATGGCTGCCAAGATACAAGACCAAGTGATTCCTAGAACATATGTAAGAATTTCAAAGACTCTTTGATTTTCGATAAACTGAGAGAACAACATGGGATGAAGATAGTGTATAAATACAAAACTCGTTGAGTATGTAACAAAAGCTAAAATACCTACAAATAAAACTAGTTTTTTGCGCAAGCTAAATGTTTTATTCTTCATTATTTCGTGCTACCTCCGGATAGTTTCAAAACTAATTCGTCTATTAATCGATTCAATTCTAGATAAGTATGTTTGTACGTAGCCAGATCACCGCCGAACGGATCCGAGACATCTTTGGAGCTGAAGGGAACTACATATTCTTTTAGTGTATACGTTTTGCCTTGTGCATTTGGGTAGGAAAGCAGAATCATATTTTTATGAGCTAAGGTCATCGTCAAAATTAAGTCTGCCCATTCAATATCCTCCTGCTTTACTTGGGATGTGATATGAAAATAGGGTATTTGTTCTTGGTCAATGACAGCTTTTGCATTCTCTGAAATCTCCCCTCCTTCCAATGCATAGATGCCTGCCGACTTCACCTGTATCCCATCGATTTGTTTATTAAGTAAAATAGCTTCTGCCATAGGACTTCTACATGTATTACCTGTACAAATGAAAAAAATATTCACGTGCGTCCACTCTCTCTTCTAAATTATTCCATATTATAAATTAAAGTATAAATACTGATGATAATAAGCGCCAAACCTGCAATCCATTTTAAAGCATCGCCTTTTATTTTTAGATGGCTTTTTGCTAGATATAAAGAAATGTAAGATAGTGCAAAAGTCCATACACCTGCACTGAGGATAAATAAATACTTTTCTAAATTTAGCATACCAAAAGAAATGCTTACTGAAAAGGTATCTAAACTTGCTGTTATTGCTAAAATTGTGATAGGAATCACGATTGTTTGACGATTTCTTGTCGAAAGTATCAGTTGTAGGCCAATCGAAAATAGCAAAATACTCGAAACCAAATTAGACCATTGCAGTAGGATATGTACCATCCAACTTCCTACGGTAAATCCAATAATTGGAAAAATCATATGTAGAAGAGCTGTCCACATCGAAAGCAAGAACCGCTGCTTAACATCCGGCAGCAGTAAGTAAAGAGCCACTACATCTAGTGCTACAATAAGTCCCGTAAGTATTTCTTGCAAAAAGTGTCCTCATTCCTGTATAAGTTTTATACTATCCTATGCCTCGTCCCCTTTTATTATCAATGCAAAAGAAAAAAGCTTCACCTTTGTCCCAAGACAAAAGCAAAGCTTTACTTATGTTATCGGTTAAACCATTTGCCGCCAGCGGCTTTTTCCAATCGGTTCATTATGGCTGCTCCAACGCCTTCTGTTGTTGTCGTCGTAGCTAATATAATTGTTGCATCTGTTTTATCGCATGCTCTTAGATCGTCGTACAGTTTTGTACTCATCATTTCTTTATCTCCCTCATCGCCGTAAGGGAAGAAATAATCGGCACCTAAGCTTTCAAAGGAAAGTGGTGCAAGAAGTGCAATCTTTGCACCTTCCTTTCTAAGCTTCAGAATCGCATTGCTTACAATTGCTCGATCACTTTCAATTAGCTGGACAGGCGCATCCGGTGCATAATGGGTATATTTCATGCCAGGTGCTTTTGGAGTTGACTCCAGCTTTTCCTGCATTATCGTTGGTTGGATGACTTCTCCAATTACTTCCTCCAGCATTTCTTTTGTCACGCCACCTGGACGCAGGATTACTGGTGGGTTTACGGTCACATCAAGTACAGTTGATTCAATTCCAATACCTGTTGCTCCCCCATCCAAGATTAATGGAATTCTCCCTTGCAAATCTTCTTCTACGTGAATTGCTTTCGTCGGGCTTGGTTTGCCGCTTCGATTTGCACTCGGTGCTGCAACGGGTTTTTTAAGCTTTCTTAATAATTCCAAAGCAACTTCGTGATTTGGCATCCGCATTCCTACCGTTTCAAGTCCTGCCGTCACACTTGGTGCCATCAACCCTTTTTTTGCTTTCATTATCACCGTCAGTGGGCCTGGCCAAAATGTTTCCATCAGCTTTATTGCATTGTCTGGAATTTCTTCTATAAAATCAGAGACTTCTTCGATTGTTCCAATATGTACGATTAATGGGTTATCTGAAGGACGGCCCTTTGCTTCGAAAATCTTTTTTACGCCTCTCTCATTGGTTGCCACCGCGCCCAGACCATAAACCGTTTCAGTCGGGAATGCGACAACTTCCCCATTATTCAATAAATCCACAGCCTGTGAATAACTTTTCTCACTATTCAAATTATTATCCACAAGCATACGTAATGTTTCCATAGACTCCCCACCTTTCAATAAAATTTCTTAGGAGATTTAGAAGATTATGTGGATAAACCTGTTTAAAGTGCATAACTTTCTGAATATTGTTGATAACTTATGCAAAAAGTTTTTTCACCCATTCCCAAACGATAAATGTAACTTTTGGTTTTTCCTCTTCTTCCATATCAGCTTTCTTTGCTTCTTGCTCATCCTTTTCCTTATCAGCTGAACGTTCGCAAACATTCGGGAAGATACTGCACCACCAGTTATCCCCACGCCCTTCGCCAATTGTAAGGACAAGTGAATTATAATGATATTGTGGATAAAACATATGTGAATCGATTTTTGGTGGAATTAAGTTTTCCCCAATGTTGATTTTTACTTCTTCATTTGCATAATTTTTTTCTACAAACGTTGCAAGCTGTGCATATACTTCATCATTCTCAATATTTGCTCTTTCATTCTGTTGGATTTTTGTAAAAAATGGTGTTAAATTTTCCACCATTTCCGTTTTTAGCTGTTGATCGGCATCGGTATTACTATTTGCCACAACACGAATTTTCAAACTATCATCAACAAAATTACTTCTAGTTTCAGAGACTTCATTTATCACACTCGGCACTAAAATAATAGAGCACACAATGGCTACTGCAAAGGCAACTAATCTTAATAGACTAATAATTGGCCCAATCTCGTTTTGTTTTTCAACTCTTGTAATCTCGTAATCGTTTAACATAGTATAATCCCTCCCTGACATCATAATTGGCAGGAAGAGAGATTTTTATACATCGATTTCACAAAAAACTATACGATTTTTTTGATTAATATCTTTTACGATTTCAACTTTAGCCTGTGGAAAACTAGATTTAAAGAAATTTGCAACAGCTTCCCCCTGTGTATAACCTATTTCAACACCTATTAAAGCTCGCTCTTTCACCAGATTTGGTAGTTGCTCTGCAAGCTTCCGGTAGAGGATTAAGCCATCTTCTTCTGCAAAAAGTGCAGAATGCGGTTCATGTTCCAATACGACTTCCGACATTTCCTTTGCCTCATCAAATGCAATATATGGAGGATTGGATAAAATCACATCCCATTTTTCATTTTTCAGAGGTTCCGTTAAATCTCCCAGTCGGAATTCGATTTTTGCTTCAAGACTTTTTGCATTGGTTTTTGCCGTTTCAAGCGCAGCAACCGAAATATCCGTAGCCACTACTTCAGCTGTTGGCCATTCTTTTTTCATTGTAATCGCAATGGCGCCACTTCCTGTACCAATGTCAGCCAATCTAAGCTCCGTCTGATTACCGAAAAGATTTTTCATTCGTTTTATTCCCCCTAAGATTAGCTCCTCTGTCTCGGGACGGGGGATTAAAACCGATTCATCCACCTGAAAAGTTCTGCCATAAAACTCTTCGACTCCTGTTATATATTGCACAGGTCGGCCAGTGGCATGCTCCCCTACATAGCTTTGGAATTTCTCCCATTGTTCTGGAATTATTTCATCGTGCATGCGCATCATTAAACCCGAATAATTCGTTTGATAGACATGCTGCATCAAAAGTCTGGCAGCATTTTCATCACGGCCCTTTTCCACTAAAAAAGAAGAAGCCCAATTCAGGGCCTCAAAGATTGTTTTATGCTTCATCGTTTAAATTCGCAAGTTTTGAAGCTTGCTCTTCCAGCATTAATGCATCGATGACTTCATCGAGCTTACCTTCCATGATAATATCAAGCTTTTGTAGGGTTAAGCCGATGCGGTGGTCCGTAACACGATTTTGTGGGTAGTTGTATGTGCGGATACGTTCCGAACGATCTCCTGATCCAACTGCCGATTTACGAGTTGCATCAATTTCTTTTTGCGCTTCTTGCATGTACATATCTGCAACACGGGCACGCAAGATTTTCATCGCTTTTTCGCGGTTTTTAATTTGTGAACGTTCATCTTGCATCGACACGACTACACCCGTTGGAAGGTGGGTCATACGAACAGCAGACATCGTTGTATTTACCGATTGTCCACCGGCACCAGATGATGCAAATGTATCTACGCGAATATCTTTTTCATGAATCTCAACATCCACTTCTTCTACTTCCGGTAAACATGCAACTGTTGCCGTCGAAGTATGGATACGGCCCTGCGACTCTGTTGCCGGTACACGTTGTACGCGGTGAGCACCGTTCTCATACTTGAATTTCGAATAAGCGCCTTGACCGTTAATCATGAAGATGACTTCTTTATAGCCACCCATGGCATTTGGCGTTGCTTCCATAATATCGATTTTCCAGCCTTGTGTTTCTGCATAGCGTGTATACATACGGAATAAGTCTCCGGCAAAAATATTTGCTTCGTCTCCACCCGCTGCACCACGAATCTCCATGATAACGTTTTTATCATCGTTCGGGTCTTTCGGAATCAGGAGAATTCTAAGACGGTCTTCCAAGCCAGGTATGCGGCTATTTAACTCATTAAATTCTTCTTTAACCATTTCATGCATTTCTGGATCTTTTTCGTTATCCAGCATTTCTTTTGTATCTACCAGTTGTTGCTTGACATCCTTGTATTCGCGATAGACTTCTACCATCTCTTGAATATCCGATTGCTCTTTTGAATATTCGCGAAGCTTTTTGCTATCACTCACGATATCTGGATCGCTAAGGAGTTCATTTAATCTTTCGTAACGGTCTTCCACCGCTTGTAATCGATCGAACATGGGGTCACCTCTAATTTATTAGTCTCAATATTTATAGCATATTCCACTTCCGGGAACGTGCAATCTACTTTTAATCTTTTAAATCTTTCGCACTTATGAAAGCATGATTTCTTTCATAAATTATATATGTCAAATGATTAAAAACCAAGTTTTTACCTTATTGTTGTTCTTTATAGTGGTGGATTTTCATGACATTGACGGCACACAGGATAGTATGCATCGTTTCCACCGATGTGAATTTGCTCTCCTGTATAAACAGGCTTCTGGTTTTCATCCACTCGCAAATTCATCGTTGCTTTTTTATGACAGAACCAACAGATGGTTTTCATTTCTTCAATTTTATCTGCATAGATCAGCATGTACCGGCTGCCTTCAAAAAGTTCATTTTGAAAGTCATTTTTTAAACCAAAACCCATCACCGGAATATTAAGATGATCGACGATTTTAGCTAATTGCAAGACGTGTTCTTTCGATAAGAATTGCACTTCATCCACTAATACACAGTAAAGCTTTTGTGGATATTTTTTCACATAATCGAATAAATCTGTTTCATCGAAAACTGGGATTGCCTGGCGCTTAAGTCCGATACGGCTGGATACAAAACCCACTTCATCTCTTGTATCGATGCCTGAAGTAAATATTAATACTGGCTTATCTTGTTCTTCATAGTTATGTGCAACTTTCAGAATTTCAATAGATTTTCCGCTGTTCATTGCCCCATGTTTAAAAAATAATTGCGCCATTCCAACTGACCTCTTTCTAAGTTGTTCTCTATTTACTTAGTATACCTATTTTCACACATGAAAAAGTGCCTTGAGATTTCTGTACTCAAGGCATACTTATTTGAAATATCCTCTATGTACATAGTATATCGCATAATACACTGTTTCTACAATTAATCCTTGAAAGTCAGACAATTTGGGTTGTATTTCTATATAGAGAAATACGGGTTTTTCCTAATAAAGATACTAATTAAATAAAATTCTTGTGACCAGTCTAAGCACACAAGCCGCGGAGCCAACTTGTTGTCTCTACGACTTGTGTGCTTATGTAAAGGCACGCCCACATAAAGAAACACCTACTAAGGTTTTCGGAGATTTTACGCAGCTTACGTGGTAGGCTGCGGTTTCCTGTGAAGAAACAACTTCTCATACCTACTCGGAATTTTAAGGAATTAGGTCTGTTCCTGATAAAAATTGTATAAAGATTAAATTTTCAACACAATGCTGAGCATACTGCCATTGCCACACAGTGTGGTGTGCTTGGCAGCGGCTTATGTAAAGGCAAGCCCACATTGAAAACCTTTACTAAGATTTCCCGATATTTGTGCAGCTTACGTAGTAGGCTGCGTTTTCCAAAAATACACAGCTTTTTATCGCACCCGTTACTTTCGATAGAATTTAGGACTGACAATAACTCTAAAGTATTCAAAGTCATATAACATTTTTCTCAATACAAAAAATGCCTGCCAGTGGTGTACTGGGCAGGCATTTTATCGGTCTTACTTGATTCCGTATTTTTTGTTGAAACGATCCACACGGCCGTCAGCTGAAGCGAACTTTTGACGTCCAGTATAGAATGGGTGACATTCGTTGCAGAACTCGACAGTAATTTTTTCTCTTACTGATCCTGTTTCGAATGTGTTACCGCAAGAGCATGTTACTGTTGCAGTTTTGTAATCTGGATGAATTCCTTGTTTCATATTCGTTACTCCTCTCGCCCTGAACCATCCGGAACAGAGTTGTTATTCGAACTGTGCCTTACATAACCCGAATATGCCAGTCACATATGCACACGTTTCATACTTAAAAGATTATAGCAAGAAATAAATTCGAACGCAACAAAAAAGTTTTAGGGTAATTTTTAATAGATAAAATTAGTCCTATAATTGATTCCAACAAGAAATTAGATTAATCCTTTGCCTTTTGTTGCCTTTTTCATTTCACTATTTAGCTTTTCAAAGAATTCTTCATTTGTCTTAGAGGTACGCAGTTTTCTTAAGAAACGCTCTGCAAAATCAGGTGCATCTGAAAACGTTTTACGGATGGCCCATAATTTTTCCAATTGTTCCGATGGGATAAGCAATTCTTCTTTACGTGTTCCTGAGCGGCGGATATCGAGTGCCGGGAAGATACGACGTTCTGCTAAGTGGCGGTCTAAGTGAAGTTCCAGGTTTCCAGTTCCTTTGAATTCTTCATAGATTACTTCATCCATACGTGAGCCTGTATCAACTAAAGCGGTTGCCAAAATCGTTAAACTGCCGCCCTCTTCAATATTTCGTGCAGAACCGAAGAAACGTTTTGGTCTGTGGAAGGCCGCTGGGTCGATACCACCCGATAGAGTTCGTCCACTTGGAGGAATCACCAGGTTGTAAGCACGAGCTAAACGCGTGATCGAATCCATCAAGATGATAACATCACGTTTATGCTCTACTAAACGGCGGGCACGTTCTAAAACTAGCTCTGCTACTTTTACGTGATTTTCTGGTACTTCATCAAAAGTCGAGCTGACTACATCTGCTTTAACAGAACGTTCAATATCGGTTACTTCCTCAGGACGCTCATCAATTAAAAGGACAATTAACTCAGCCTCTGGATAATTCGTTGTAATCGCATTGGCAACTTCTTTTAGTAGTGATGTTTTCCCCGCTTTTGGTGGAGCCACAATCAATCCACGCTGTCCAAAACCTACAGGTGCCACCAAGTCCATAATACGAGTGGACATTTTATTAGGCTCTGTTTCCAATTTAATATGTCGATCAGGATACAGTGGTGTTAATGCCGGGAAATGAACTCGTTCTTTTGCAACTTCCGGGTCTTCCCCATTCACTGCATCCACCTGCAGTAAGCCAAAATAGCGTTCATTTTCTTTTGGAGGACGAACCTTCCCTGATACCTTGTCCCCATTTCGTAGGTCGAAACGGCGAATTTGGGAAGCTGAAATATAAATATCTTCTTTTGAAGGCGAATAGTTGATTGGACGCAAGAACCCAAAACCTTCTTGGTTGACGATTTCAAGAACACCTTCCATGAAGAAGAATCCTTCTTGTTCAGATCGTGATTTCAAAATGGCGAAGATTAATTCTTTTTTTGTTAATTTACTATAGTAAGAAATCTTGTAATCACGTGCAAGAGAATATAACTCTTTCAACGTCATATTTTCTAATTGCGATATAGTTAATGCCGACATAGCATATCTCCAGTCTCTTTTAATTTTTCATCTATTTTTATACTTTATTAAATTATAGTTATTAAATATTAGCATCAAAAAACATCGATTTAGGACATCAGCATCCATCATCGCATTTTTCTTTAGTTTGAAGTTGATTATTGGGTTTAATTAAGTAAGAAAGAATAGTAGGAAGATGCCTGATGTTTGGAAGTGGAGATTTATTGTGGATAGTGTGTGGTTATCCATAAGAACATCCGATGTTTATCAGGCATCATAGTTTGAAGTAAGTTATTTTATTTTACATAGTCAGGTTTTTTATCGATATTGTGGCGACCTTCAACAAAGCGTACAGTTCCTGTTTTGGCACGCATTACCAAGGAATTTGTTAAACAATATGCCCCTTTATATTGAACGCCTTTCATCAGTTCGCTGTCAGTAACGGCTGTTGCTGCAAAAATCGCATCATCACCTTTTACCAGATCATCTAAGTATAATACTTTATTTACATCAATTCCCATTTTTTCGCAACGTAAACTTTGCTCTTCGTCTTCAGGAATTAGTTTAGCCTGGAAATCGCCGCCTAAGCATTTTAATGCAACAGCAGAGATAACTCCCTCAGGAGCTCCACCAGTACCAAACATGATGTCGATACCTGTTTCATCAAATGCTGTATTGATCGCTGCACTAACATCCCCATCTTGGATGAATTTTATACGTGCACCCGCTGCTCGGATTTCTTCCACGATATGTTGATGACGAGGTCGATCTAGTAATACTGCTACCACGTCTTCAATTTCTTTATTTTTAGCTTTTGCGACTGTATGAAGGTTTTCTGTTACTGAAGCTGAAATATCCACTTTCCCTGCTGCTTCAGGACCAACTGCCAGCTTTTCCATATACATATCCGGAGCATTCAATAAATTTCCGCGGTCTGCAATTGCCAATACCGTCATTGCTCCATTTGTACCTTTTGCAACGATGTTTGTTCCTTCAAGAGGGTCAACTGCAATGTCTACTTGTGGACCGCCGTTGCGAAGGCCAAGTTCTTCACCAATGTAGAGCATTGGTGCTTCATCCATTTCTCCTTCACCAATGACAACGGTACCATGCATTGGAATTGTATCGAATAATGCACGCATTGCAGTTGTTGCTGCGTCATCTGCTTCCTCTTTTAAACCGCGTCCCATCCATTTTGCAGAAGCGATTGCTGCTGCTTCAGTAACGCGCACAACTTCCATCGTTAAACTACGTTCCATTCTACATTTGCCTCCCGGTATCGGCATAAGTCAAATTTCTGCCGAGCTATATGTTCATCTATTGTAACATATTTTGTTAGTTCGTTACGGATGAATTCTATTTATATTATTTTGCTCTCTTAATTGCACTAGTTGTAATAGCTTCGCGGCGAATATCCGCACCAATCGCACAAAGTTTTTCTATTAGCGAACTATATCCGCGTTCAATATGATGAATATCCTGTATTTCCGTCTGCCCTTCAGCTATCAACCCTGCTAGAACCAGAGCAGCACCTGCACGCAAATCTGTAGCTATCACTGTTGAACCGTGTAATTTTGAAGGACCTTGTATGATTGCAGAATTCCCTTCTACTCTTGCACTTGCATTCATTCGGCGAAGCTCATCGATATGCTTGAAACGAGCGGAATAGATTGTATCGGTTACCTTTGAAGCACCCACTGCCTGGGTCATTAACACAGAAAGAGGTTGTTGGACGTCAGTAGGAAATCCGGGATAGACAAGTGTTTTCACATCCACGGATTGAAGAATATCTGAACGATGAATGAACATACTTTCTTCGCCTTCCTCTATCTTTACACCCATTTCACGCAATTTCGCTGTTACCGCTTCAAGATGGAACGGTATAACATTATCTACTGTTACTCCATCCCCAATTGCTGCTGCCATGATCATAAAAGTTGCTGCTTCAATACGGTCCGGAATAATCGTATGTTTTGTACCATGCAATTCTTCTACTCCATCAATACGAATCACACTTGTACCCGCTCCTTTGATATTGGCTCCCATATTTGTTAAAAGGGTTGCCACATCAATAATTTCAGGTTCTTTGGCAGCATTTTCGATAACTGTACGGCCTTTTGCACGTACTGCAGCTAGCATAATATTAATCGTTGCCCCGACACTCGCCACATCAAGATAGATTTTAGCGCCGATTAATTCTTCAGCACGAAGATAAATGGCACCATGTTCATTTGTTACTTTTGCTCCGAGTGCCTCAAAGCCTTTTATGTGTTGATCAATCGGCCGAGGCCCCAAGAAGCAGCCACCTGGCAGTCCAATTACTGCTTTTTTGAAACGCCCCAGCATGGCACCCATTAAATAATAAGATGCACGAAGTTTCTTTACATTCCCGTTCGGCAGCGGGATTGCCTGCATTTGCGTTGGGTCGATAATCATCTGTCCATCTTTGAAAGTAACTTCGCCACCGATTTCTTCCAATAATGCTTTTAGCGTCCAAGCATCAGAAATCTCGGGTATCCCTCCGATAGTGACCGAAGAATTAGCTAAGATAGATGCAGGGATTAATGCAACCGCGCTATTTTTTGCTCCGCTGACTTTAACTGTTCCTCTTAGACGATTTCCGCCATTAATTTTATAAACATCCATATCCGTTCTCCCTTTTGATTGGAAAGTTTCACTTATGATGGTCTAACTTGTTTGCTGATCGTTCACTTTCTATCAAATACATCAACTTATGCGCATCCATAGATACACAAGGAATTTATCATGGTATCAAGATAAATTTGTTGAACACTGTATTTTTGGCTAGAGACTTTAGTTGCTAACGTGGTTGTAAACTCGAGAGGTCCACACTTTGAAGGAGATCAATGAAATCTCGAGGTAAGATCATGCAGCATTTTGCACTCAAGAGTAATTTGCTGCATGAATTATTTTTTGTATTAATGCTTATTATTTACCATTTTCACAATTTAAAGCTTAAATTTATAAACAATTCAAAATTTTTTCTTTTTACTATAGTATTTCATTATTTGATTATGTTGAATGGTGGAACCCGCAGTTATTTACTAAAGAATCTTGATAGCGATATATTATTTACTTTTGCGGTTTTCCCAGTCAGCTAAGAAGCCTTCAATCCCTTTATCTGTTAACGGATGGTGGAATAATTGTTTCAGCACTTTAAATGGTGTAGTTGCAATATCAGCGCCTGCTAAAGCTACTTCAGTAATATGTTGAGGATGACGGATAGAAGCAGCAATAATTTCACTTTCAATACCGTGGATTGCAAAAAGATCCGAAATTGTTGCAATTAATTCGACACCGCTTTGCCCGATATCATCTAAACGCCCTACAAATGGTGATACATATGTAGCACCTGCACGAGCCGCCATTAATGCTTGGTTTGCACTGAAGATAAGCGTTACATTTGTTTTGATTCCTTTTTCAGAGAAGAATTTACAAGCTTTTAGCCCTTCCGGAGTCATTGGCAATTTAACCGTAATATTTGGAGCAATTGCAGCTAATTCTAAACCTTCTTTAATCATGCCTTCCGCGTCCAGTGAAATTACTTCTCCACTTACAGAGCCGTTTACTAATTCAGAGATTTCGCGTAAACGATCATGAAACGAAACATTCTCCTCTTTCGCTACTAATGAAGGGTTTGTAGTCACACCGGATAAAATCCCCCAAGAATGTGCTTCTTTAATTTCCTCAAAGTTGGCTGTATCAATAAAAAATTTCATTATAATTTCCTCCAGAGTATTTAAAATTGGTTTTATTAAAAAACGAAGAGAAGGCCGATTGAAAGCAATCAAACACTTCTCCTGCAAATCATTATTATCATTTACGCCTCCGCAAGAGCGTATCTAGTCAATGAAGAAGCAGCTGCAACTTAGGACGTTGCCGTTCGAAGCAGCTTTTGGATGGCTTCATTGCTTAATATCTTACTCATTGCCAAGACTTTATCTCCATGTGGTAGAGGCTCCGATGGTGGAACATTTCAGCAACTCCCACTGCAAAACGAAGATAAAATTGAAAAGCAGTTCATCTTATTATTTACAGTATAGTTAATACCTTTCTAAGTAAAATAAACAATTCTGCTTCCATATTTATAATTTGTTGAAAACAAATCAAATTGTTGTTTTAGGCTTTTTGCGAGCTGCCGAAAACGCGCATTTTTCCGATTACTGTTTCTTTAATCGCATCACGAGCAGGTCCTAAATATTTACGAGGGTCGTAAACTTTTGTATTTGACTCTAAAATCTCGCGAATCACATTTGTTGCAGCGATTTGATTTTCCGTATTTACATTAATTTTAGCAGTTCCTAAGGAAACGGCACGCTTGATTTGCTCGTCCGGGATTCCAGTACCACCATGAAGCACTAACGGCATACCTGTTTCTTCACCAATTTGCTTCATTTCATCGAAACCTAGTTTTGGTTCCCCTTTATATGGACCATGTACCGAACCTAATGCTGGTGCTAAGCAATCGATATTGGTTGCGTCAACAAGTGCCTTACATTCAGCAGGGTCAGCATACATAATCCCACCAATGACACCGTCTTCTTCTCCACCAACTGTACCTAATTCCGCCTCAACAGAAACACCTTGGGCATGAGCATACTCTACAACCTCATTCGTGATTTTCACATTTTCATCAAATGGATGATGAGAAGCATCGATCATAACAGAAGTAAAGCCGGCATCTACCGCTTCTTTACATTTATCAAAACTTGAACCATGGTCTAGATGAATCGCGACCGGCACTGTAATTTTGTAGCTTTCCATCAATCCTTTTACCATTTGTACAACTGCAATAAAACCGCCCATATATTTCCCTGCACCCTCAGAAACACCAAGGATTACCGGAGACTTCTCTTCTTCGGCAGCAAGTAAAATCGCTTGAGTAAATTCAAGGTTATTAATATTAAATTGCCCTACAGCATACCCCTCATTTTTCGCTTTGATTAACATTTCTTTCATCGATACTAATGGCATATACGAAATCCTCCTCGGACAGCAAATAAAATTAATAAGATAAATATTCCAGACTAATCATAGCAAAAAGCATGCCGGCTCTCAAGTGTGAGCCGGCATGCTTTTCTGCACCGAAAGCTTGCGACAGGTGCAAAATCCTTATAATGAACTAGTCATTAAGGTTTTCCATACTCTCTCAAGTTCTAGGAGACGGGATTGTTTTCTGCGCCGAAAGCCTGCGACAGGTGCAAAATCCTTAAAATGAACTAGTCATTTAAGGTTTTCCATACTCTCTCAAGTTCTAGGAGACCGGATTGTTTTCTGCGCCGAAAGGCCTACGATAGGTGCAAAATCCTTTGAGTCTCTCATGTGAGACTACATCGTTTTCTGCACCGAAAGCTTACCAGCCGTAAATGATAAACTTAATATAGTACTTAATTAGTAAGTAACATTTTACAAAAAATAAACTGCATCGAAAACTTTAGCGACCGATGCAGGCACAAAATAGTATTCAAATATATCTATTTAAATTTAAACAACTCTCAATCCAATCGACCACCTTTAACCGATTGAACCATTTAATACTGCGTTTACTTCATCTCTAACATCTAAAATATTGAAAGGTTTTCTAAAATACTTTGCGATTCCTAATTGATTTGCTTCCTTCAGAATCTCTTCTCCTTCAAATGCCGTCATCATAAACACGGGAATTTGGAGATTCCTTTCACGTATCCTCTTCAAAATTTCGATTCCGTCCATTCCAGGTATCTTCATATCCAGCATTACACCATCTATTGCCTCACGATCAATCAGATTAAGCGCTTCCAAACCATTTGATGCTTGGTACACTTTATATCCTTCCCTGGAGAAGACTTCATTTAGTAAAAGGCGTATTCCTTTTTGATCATCTACGATTAATATTTTTTTCACAGCAACTTCCCCTTATCGTGATGGAATTTTTTATGGTATTTTATACCATTTAACTATTCCTGGTAATACTCTCTTTAAAACATACTTTTCGATTAGATTTGTAAAAAATCCTTTCGATTCGTTACAAAAACTTCATATTTTACTTTTCACTAAATAAAAAATTATAATACATGAAGAGGTGAAATTATGTCAAAAATACTTTCTACTCAAATGAGTGGATTATTCCAAAGAATTATTCAAAGTGAAGAAGAGGCCATTGAAGAAACTTCACGCCTATTGGCCCAGGCAAGCATTGGCCAGGGAAATGTCTATTTTGCTTGTTTTGGTGAATTACAAGCAATCGAAATTAGTGCTTTGCACGGAGCGGAACCATTTACCAACCTTAAAAGCTGGTCACCAACGGCCTCTCTTACTGAAGCGGACCGAGTTTGTATCTTCACATCAAAGAGCGACAACTCAGAGGCTTTAAGTCTGGCAAAAAAACTATACGAAAACTTTATCCCCTTTTCTGTTGTGTCAAGTGAAGCAAAAAGTGAAACAAATGAATTGAGTGACCTGGCGTACACGTATGTCTCCATGAAAATTCGCGGTGGAATCCTGCCTCATCCAACTAAATTAGGCGAGCGTGTCGTAATACCGAATCTAATGGCAGCCCTATTTATATATGAAGCAATTAAACTAAATTACGACGAAATGATTTCTGATGACGACGAACTATAGTTCATTCATAACCTCTTTTCTACTATGAAAAGAGGTTTTATTACCTCTTAATATTATCACAGTAAGATTAAAGGAAAATTAATAATTTGTAATATTTTCCTTTTTAGTTGATTTCAATTCTCCAATACCATCTCTCCAATAAAAAAAGACTTTTCCCTACCCTAACATAGGAAAAAGTCTTGAATTATTATTTATTATTGAATGCAGCACCAACGAATTCACGGAATAATGGCTGTGGACGTTGTGGGCGAGAAATTAATTCTGGGTGGAATTGACATGCCACAAAGAATTTTTTCTCTGGCAACTCAATAATTTCCACTAATTTGTTATCAGGGCTTGTACCTGAGAACACCAGACCTTCCGCTTCCATTGCTTCACGGAACTCATTGTTGAATTCATAACGATGACGGTGACGCTCATACACTAACTCATCGTTATAAGCTTGCGCAGCACGTGAACCCTCCACTAGCTTACATGGATATAAACCTAAACGTAATGTACCACCTAAGTCGACTTCATCGCTTTGGTCCGGTAAGAAATCAATGATTGGATACGGTGTTTCTTTGTTTAATTCTGTTGAATGCGCTCCTTCCAAACCAAGAACGTTACGAGCAAATTCAATTGTTGCCAGCTGCATACCTAAACAAATTCCCAGGAATGGAATATCATTTTCACGTGCGTAGTTAATCGCAGAGATTTTCCCTTCAATCCCACGATCACCGAAACCACCTGGCACCAATATACCATCAGCATTTTTTAATAACTCATCAACATTTTCAGGATTTACATCCTCTGCATTAATCCAATCCACTTCGATATCCGAATCATATACATACCCGGCATGTTTTAATGCTTCTACAACTGAAATGTATGCATCTTGCAACTCAACATACTTACCAACTAAAGCAATACGCGTTTTTTGAGAAAGATTTTTCACTTTCGTTACAAGCTCTCTCCAGTCCGCCATATCTGCTTCTGGTGCTTCGATGCCGAAATGTTCAAGAACAATATCATCAAAATCTTGAGCATGTAAATTTAGTGGAATATCATATAGAGTTTCTGCATCACGGGATTCAATAATATCACGTGGTTTGACGTCACAGAATAAAGCTAATTTCTCTTTCATTTCCTCCGACACAGGCTGTTCTGTACGAACGACAATAATATTTGGTTGAATACCTAGTGAACGCAATTCTTTTACTGAGTGCTGAGTAGGCTTTGTTTTTAACTCGCCAGCTGCCGCGATGTAAGGAATTAACGTACAGTGCACATACATAACATTATGGTGACCAAGGTCCGTTTTCATTTGGCGAATAGCTTCAAGGAATGGAAGAGATTCAATATCTCCTACTGTTCCACCTACTTCAGTAATAACAATATCCGCATTTGTTTCGCGACCGGCACGTTGAATACGATCCTTTATTTCATTCGTAACATGAGGAATTACTTGTACAGTTTTCCCGTTATAGTCGCCACGACGTTCTTTCGCAAGTACAGACTTATATACACGACCTGAAGTTACTGTGGAATGTTTACCTAAATTAATATCGATGAAACGTTCATAGTGTCCTAAGTCTAGATCAGCCTCAGCACCATCATCCGTTACAAACACTTCACCATGCTGATACGGACTCATTGTACCTGGATCAATATTTAAATATGGGTCAAATTTTTGGATCGTAACTTGTAACCCACGATTTTTTAATAGTCTTCCTAATGATGATGCGACGATTCCTTTACCAAGTGAAGATACTACCCCACCTGTTACAAAAATATACTTCGTCATTTGCAAATTCCTCCTCATATCTATATTGCGATTTATATTTAGAAAGCTTGAGAACTTGTAATCAGTCTTTACATAATCATTCATTCCCAATTCTTTAGTTTCAAGTCTCAAAATTGAAACTTTCGTTGAGAATAATGTGTTTATGCCTTGACTGCAAAGCGTTTTCAAGCTAAATATGGAGAGTTTTTCCTATCTACTATTGACCCTAGAAAAAACAAAAAAACGCTCCTCCTGCATTGGTAGCAGGGGGAGCGTGATTGATTCACGGTCATTCTCCATCTCGAATGGAGCCCAAGTAAAAGATTATATGGAACGCCCATAGAAGTCAAGTGCTTTAATGGAGTTTAGCATAATTTCACTTATTTTAGCGAAATGAATATTCGTTCTATGGAGGTTTGGTTACTTCGCAAATAAATAAGGCAAAGCCTGATTTCTGAGAGTTCGAGGTAATAAGTATCATCCCTCTGATGAAACGTACTTTAAGCTAAAGTTGCTCCTATAACGCGTTTCATCCCCTTCATCAAACGCATCTCAACCTCGAATTACTCTTATAACGCGTTTGATCCCCTTCATCAAACGCATCTCAACCTCGAATTACTCCTAAAACGCGTTTCATCCCCTTCATCAAACGCATCTCAACCTCGAATTACTCCTAAAACGCGTTTCATCCCCTTCATCAAACGCATCTCAACCCCGAATTACTCCTAAAACGCGTTTCATCCCCTTCATCAAACGCATCTCAATCTCGAATTACTCTTATAACGCGTTTCATCCCCTTGATGAAGCGCATTTCAATTTATCCCCCATACACAAAATACTTCATCCTCTTCATGAAGTACTTTTTATACTGAAACCAACACTACAAAATACTTCATCCTCTTCATGAAGCACTTTTCACAAAGAAACTCCCCGCAAAAACTACTTCATGCCCCCTACAAATATAAACCCACCACTCCTGCAACACACAAACATAAAACAAAACAAAAAAAGTGTAGATACGGGCACTCTGGCCCCTACCTACACGTCAGAAAACATTAAATTATTTTTCTAGCTCGTCGTCTAAATCTTCGTCTTCTTCATCTTCTTCTTCTGCTTCATCGTCATCAATGATGAATCCGTCTTCTTCTTCGATTAGGTCGTCGTCGATGTCAGCGTCCACTTCGTCGATGCTGTCGATTTCTTCTTCAACAAAGTCTAGATCTTCATCTTCGTCCTCAACCTCTTCATCAACAAATTCATCGAAGTCTTCTTCAAATACAAGATCGTCTTCATCGACGATTAAATCTTCTTCATCATCGGCAGATGCTTTTGATTTGCGTTTGCGCGCTTTAACCGTTGGCGCTGTTTCTTCTTCAATCGTTTCAACTTTATACCACTCACGAAGTCCCCATCCATTTTCATGGTTTAAAAGGAAGCGTCCATCGATATTCATATCTGTATAAAATTGTACAAGTCGATCTTGGATTTCAGCGTCAGATAGACCGTTTAAACTTTGAATTGCTTTTAATAAGTCCTGGAATCCAATCGGTGATTTTTTCTCTTCCAAAATTGCGTAGGCTAAGTCAATTAACGATTCTTCTGCTAATTGTTCTTTTGTCATTTCACGAATATCCAACTCGTGCACGTCCTTTCTATCAGTACAATAAGTATCATTATTTTGTTCAAAACACATTTGCTCTAAGTGATATACCTGTATCTATCACTATTTCTATTGTTATAGTGATTTACATTAGAAAAAATTTGCTTACAGTAAAGCCCCGTCTTAAAAGCTACAGCAAGCCTTTACACAGATAAGTATAGTACTTAGCTTATCTGTAAACAAAGATAATACATATCTTAAACATAATATCCATTATATACAAAGTGCTATACACTATGCTAGTTTCATTTACTCTTTTTTAATTTATATATTTCTTTTATTCCTAAATAAAATAAAAAACCCGATAAAACCAATAGTGGAACAGACCCTAATTGCTTATCATACAAGAAGAAAATGCCAATCAGGCACGCCAGAATGATTATGTAATGTAAGTATTGTTTCAGCAATTGAAATCCTTCCCTTCTGTCCCATCTATTATAGCTAAATTTGAAAAAATAGTACTAGCCTTCTCATCCATAATTGGAACTATTTTTTCATGAATGAATTAAGTTACCAAAATTATCTCATATTTAGGTGCTGGTTACCTCCTAAATGATACCATTTACTTCGCAATTTTATTCAGGACCACTAATCCCTTTAATAAGGCAGCATTCGCCTTACGAAAGTAAAATCAGCAGAAGCTTCAATACCTATAAAAAACACGCCCGCTTTTGATTGCCGTTTCAAAAGCAAGCGCGTTTTCATTACATATTTCTTCTGTATTGCCCACCAACCTCATACAAGGCTCTGGTAATTTGGCCAAGACTTGCTACTTGGACTGTTTCCATAAGCTGTTCGAAAATATTGCCGCCAGTCAGGGCAACTTCTTTAAGCTTATTTAGGGAAGCTTCGCACTCCGTTTGGTGACGTGCTTGGAAAGCTTGCAAATTATGAATTTGTAATTCTTTTTCCTCTTTTGAGGCACGCGCTATTTCCATACTATTGATGCTTTCTGCCGAAGGAGGATTCGGGTTTAAATACATATTGACCCCGATGATCGGCAGCTCGCCCGAATGCTTAAGATGCTCATAATACATGGATTCCTCTTGGATTTTCCCGCGTTGATATTGAGTCTCCATCGCCCCAAGAACTCCTCCACGATCATTCATTCGTTCAAACTCTTCCAGTACCGCGTTTTCCACTAAATCTGTTAATTCTTCTACAATAAATGAACCTTGCAGTGGGTTTTCGTTTTTGGATAACCCATGTTCTTTTGTAATGATCATCTGAATCGCCATTGCGCGTCTCACCGACTCTTCCGTAGGTGTAGTAATGGCTTCATCATAGGCATTTGTATGAAGGGAATTACAGTTATCCTGCAGGGCCATTAAGGCTTGTAAAGTAGTGCGAATATCATTAAAGTCAATTTCTTGCGCGTGCAGTGAACGACCTGATGTTTGAACATGATATTTTAATTTTTGTGAACGTTCATTTGCATTATACTTATCACGCATGACAGTGGACCAAATTCTGCGCGCAACCCGGCCAATTACTGTATATTCGGGGTCTAGTCCGTTAGAGAAGAAGAATGAAAGATTCGGTGCAAAATCATCTATTTTCATTCCTCGGCTTAAATAGTATTCAACATACGTAAAGCCATTCGCTAGTGTAAATGCCAGCTGGGATATCGGGTTTGCTCCTGCTTCGGCAATATGATAGCCGGATATGGACACCGAGTAATAATTGCGTACTTTTTGGTCAATGAAGTATGCCTGGATGTCCCCCATCATTCGCAGGGCAAATTCAGTTGAGAAGATACATGTGTTCTGGCCTTGATCTTCTTTCAAAATATCTGCCTGCACCGTTCCGCGCACAACCTGCAATGTCTTGCTGCGCACTTCAGTAAACTCTTCTACTGTCAGTTGTCGGCCAAGTTCTTCTTCTTTCAGCTGTACCTGCTGGTCGATCGCCGTATTCATAAACATTGCCAAAATAATTGGTGCGGGGCCGTTGATGGTCATTGAAACCGATGTGGAAGGTGCACATAAATCAAAGCCTGCATATAACTTTTTCATATCGTCCAATGTACAAATACTTACTCCCGATTCGCCGACCTTCCCGTAAATATCCGGGCGGTAATCCGGGTCTTCGCCATATAAAGTAACTGAGTCAAAGGCTGTGGAAAGTCGTTTTGCATCATCATCTTTCGATAAATAATGGAACCGTTTGTTGGTTCTTTCCGGTGTACCTTCTCCGGCAAATTGACGTTTTGGGTCCTCCCCTTCTCTCTTGAATGGAAATACACCTGCTGTATAAGGAAATTCTCCCGGAACATTTTCCGCATACACCCATCGCAGGATTTCGCCGTAGTCCTTATATTTTGGTAGTGCTACTTTTGGAATTTTCGTTCCTGATAAGGATGTCGTTTTTAATAAAGTCCGGATTTCTTTATCTCTTACTTTCGTTACAAATTCTTCACTCGCATAGGATTGTTTGATACTCTCCCAGTTCTGAAGGATTCGTTTTGACTCAGCTGATAATTCACCTTTAACACTATCTGCCAGAGATTCGAGCGATTTTACTAAAGCATCATCCGGTGTTTTTTCACGGATTTGCTCCATTGTTCCTTCTAGTTGATATAATTTGCGTGCCAACTCGACCTGTTGGGCAGCCTTTTTATGATAATTCCGGACTGTATCGGCAATTTCTCGCAAATAATAACGGCGATTATTCGGGATAATCACATCTTGTTTTTGCGTTTTCACAAATAGCTCATAGGAGGTTTTCCAGTCAAAGCTGAACTTTTCGTTAATTTTGGTAACCAGTGCCGCAAACAAGGAGTTCGTTCCTTTATCATTGAACTGGCTGGCAATCGTACCGTAGACCGGCATTTTATCCAAATCCTCAGACCATAGCTCATGTGATCGTTGATATTGCTTCTGTACCTGACGAAGCGCATCCTCGGAACCCTTGCGTTCAAACTTATTGATGACGATTAAATCTGCATAGTCAATCATGTCGATTTTCTCCAGCTGGGTTGGCGCACCAAATTCACTCGTCATCACGTACATCGAAAGGTCGGTATATTTGGTGATTTCCGCATCACCTTGCCCAATCCCACTTGTTTCTACGACGATGAAATCAAAACCAGCTGCCTTCACAATATCCAGTACATCGCCAATAGAAGCGGATAGCTCTGTTCTAGAACCCCGTGTTGCTAAACTTCGCATATAAACGCGCTGGTCAAAAATGGCATTCATGCGAATTCGGTCTCCCAGCAAAGCCCCCCCGGTTTTTTGCTTTGTAGGATCCACCGAAACAATGGCCATCTTTTTGTCCGGAAATTCACGCAAAAATCGACGAATTAATTCATCCGTTAAAGAAGATTTTCCTGCTCCGCCCGTACCTGTAATCCCTAAAACAGGTGTGTTTTTGGACCTTTTCCTTGCTTCTTCGATTAGGTGGAACGTTTGCCCGTCCCCACCGAGCTCTGCAGCCGTAATTAAGTTTGCCAGTATTTCAGGGCGATCAGGAGAGAGCTTTTCGAGCAGCTCGATATAGTTGCCTTTCAAGGTAGAGAAGTCCGATTCCTCAATTTGCTTATTAATCATCCCCTGCAAACCTAGCTTCATACCATCTTCAGGAGAGAAAATACCGGCAATGCCGTATTCATGAAGCTCTTTAATTTCTCTAGGCAGAATCACTCCGCCACCGCCGCCGTAGATTCTAATATGCGGGGCACCCTTCTCGGCTAAAAGGTCATACATGTATTTAAAGTATTCCATATGTCCACCTTGGTAGGAGGAAATGGCTACTGCTTGTGCATCCTCTTGTATTGCCGCGTTAACGACTTCTTCTACTGAGCGGTTATGGCCAAGGTGAATCACCTCTACCCCACTTGCCTGCAGAATACGTCGCATAATATTCACTGAAACGTCATGCCCATCAAATAAACTTGATGCGGTTACAAAACGCACATTGTGTCTTGGACGATAGACACCCTTTTTTACTGTATCGGCAGCTTGCTTAACATTTACCATACTAGTACCCCTTTCAAGAACGTGAATGTGTAAGAAACGTCAGGATAATAATTTTCCATCCCCATTTTGATATTTCTTAACTCCTGACTCTCACTCTAAATAAAACACCGCTTCATGCAACGTACAAACGTATGCTTTTGGCGGTGTGGACTGCATTACTCTTTAAAATGTAAAATCCCGGACAGGCACATCTTTGTTTGGGCAATGGTGTACTCCTTAATAGTGAAATGCTTATGTAGCGCCCATTTTCGGAACGCCCATGCTTGCCCCTGAACAACGATATGATTTGCCGCCAGAAAGACCTCTTTATCTGTAACCTTTAAACTCCCCGATTGTACACATGCCTTCAATATTTTTTCAAAAATAGACACCATCTCTAGCTCTTTTTTTAAAACGTAGCTTTGCGCCTCTTTTGGCAAAGTTTTCGTTTCCTGGTACATGATCGTAAATTCATCTACCATACTATCGATTAAAATAAAGTATTGTCCGATCGCTTCCTTTAGCTCTTCGATTGTTCCGGAGCTTGCAGAAATATGGGATAGTCGCTGGATCACCTGATGATAAATATTGTCGCAAACCAGATAAAGTACATCTTCTTTTGTACGGATATATTCATACAAAGTCCCGATGCTAAATCCCGCAGCTTTGGCTATTTCCCTTGTTGTGGCACGATGAAAGCCTTTTTCTTTGAAAAGTTTCATCGCTCCTTCAACAATTTGCCTTCTTCGAATCTCAATGAGACCTTCATCTTTGATAGATGATTTGACTAGGATCTTTCCATTTCTCTCTGCCATTGATTACTTCGTGATCATACGAGAGATTACTAATCGCTGAATCTCTTGTGTTCCTTCGTAAATTTGCGTAATCTTTGCATCGCGCATATAGCGCTCTACAGGGTAATCTTTTGTATAGCCATAGCCGCCAAACACTTGCACTGCCTCGGTTGTAACAGTCATTGCCGTGTCGCCTGCCATTAGCTTTGCCATTGCCGATTCTTTCCCGTAAGGAAGGTTATTCGATTCTAGCCAAGCCGCATTGTAAGTCAAGAGTCTGGACGCTTCTATAGCTGTTGCCATATCTGCCAACTTAAAAGAGATACCTTGGTTTGCAAGGATCGGTTTTCCAAATTGAACACGCTCTTTTGCATATTCTGTCGCTGCATCTAACGCACCTTGCGCAATTCCGACTGCCTGCGCAGCAATCCCGTTTCTTCCTCCGTCCAGTGTTTTCATGGCAATGATAAAGCCTTCCCCTTCACTGCCAAGAAGGTTTTCTTTTGGCACACGGCAGTTATCAAAGATGATTTTCGTTGTTGGAGATGAACGAATACCCAATTTCTTCTCTTTCTTGCCGACACCAAAGCCCGGGAAGCTCGATTCAACAATAAATGCACTTGTACCTTTATGTTTTGAATCAGGATCTGTTACCGCAAACACCACATACGTATCAGCAATACCGCCATTGGTAATGAAAATTTTGGAGCCATTTAATACGTACTCATCGCCTTCAAGCTTTGCTGTTGTTTTCATGCCCCCTGCATCACTACCAGAGCCAGCTTCTGTTAAACAATAGGCACCGATTTTTTTCCCTTCAGCCATTGGGCGAAGGTATTTTTGCTTTTGTTCCTCAGTCCCAAAACTGTAAATTGGCCAGCCTGCCAAAGATGTATGTGCCGATAGTGTTACGCCTGTTGATGCACAGACACGAGACAGCTCCTCGACTGCAATTGCATAAGCTAGATAATCAAACCCTGCCCCTCCGTATTCTTCCGGCCACGGAATACCCGTTAACCCAAGTTCGGCCATCTTATCCCAAATTTCACGATCAAAGCGCTCTTCCTCGTCACGTTCTCCTGCTGTTGGCGCTACTTCATTCAAGGCAAAATCACGAATCATCGCGCGTAATTGTTGATGCTCCTCAGACAACTGAAAATTCATTTTCCCATCCCCCGTTATTTGAATGTGTGTATTGTGTGTGTGCCAGGCACTCACACAGCTTCAGGACAACTCCAACTATTTGGAATTGTTTGTGAGCCTGGTACTTATTACAATTTTTTGGATTTCGCTTGTACCTTCATAGATTTCTGTTACTTTGGCGTCCCGGAAATATCGTTCGACTGGATAATCCTTTGTATAGCCGTATCCACCGAATACTTGGATTGCTTCCGTAGAAACATTAACGGCAGTTTTGGAGGCGAACAATTTCGCCATCGATGCTTCTTTGCCACAAGGTAATCCTAGAGATTGGAGATTTGCTGCTCGATATACCAGTAATCTTGCGGCTTCTACTGCCGTAGCCATGTCCGCCAGTTTAAAACCTACCCCTTGGTTGACAGCAATCGGCTTTCCGAATTGAATTCGTTCTTTGGCATAGTTTGTTGCCGCCTCCAATGCGGCTTGTGCGATTCCTAGGCTTTGTGCAGAAATGCCGATTCTTCCGATATTTAAGTTGGCCATGGCAATTTTAAAGCCTTCATCTTCATTGCCCAATAAATTCTCTGCCGGCACTTTCATATTTTCAAAGGTAAGCTGTACCGTTTTGGAGCCATGAAGCCCCATTTTCTCCTCATCTTTCCCAACAATAAACCCTGGCGTATCCTTCTCTACGATAAACGCAGAGATTCCTCGGGATCCTCTGGCAGGATTCGTTGAAGCAAAGACAATATATACATCCGCTTCTCCACCGTTTGTAATAAATACCTTCGACCCGTTTAGGACATAATGGTCATCCTGTTTGACAGCCTTCGTTTTTAACGCCCCTGCATCTGACCCCGCTTCAGGCTCCGTCAAGCAAAACGCACCTAAATACCCGCCGCTCGCCAATTTCGGAATATATTTTTTCTTTTGTTGCTCTGTTCCAAAATATAGAATTGGGTTCGTTCCGACAGAAGTATGCACGGAAAGGATAACTCCCACAACTGCGCTAACTTTTGATAGTTCATTGATCGCCAGGATATAGGAGGTAAAGTCCATTCCTGCTCCGCCATACTCTTCCGGAACAGTAATGCCCATTAGACCAAGCTCTCCCATTTTCCTCAGGATTACATGCGGGAATTCCCCCTGCTCCATGTTGTCGATGAATGGAGTTATTTCACTTTCTGCAAATTGACGCACCATATCCCGCATCATCATTTGCTCTTCTGTAAATACTAGATGCATAGAAACCCCTCCCTACTAGTCTTCGTACACATAGAACCCACGGCCGGATTTCTTTCCAAGCCAACCTGCAGCCACATACTTACGAAGCAGCGGACATGGACGGTATTTGCTATCTCCCAAGCCCTCGTGCAGGATCTCCATTATTGAGAGACATGTATCCAAGCCAATAAAATCAGCTAGCGTCAACGGCCCCATCGGATGATTCATCCCTAGTTTCATGACATCATCAATCGCGTCCTTGGACGCCACCCCTTCATACAATGCGTAGATTGCTTCATTAATCATCGGCAGTAAAATACGGTTGGAAATAAAACCTGGGAAATCATTTACTTCAACTGGTGTTTTTGATAATTTCCGCGTCATTTCTTCTACTGCATGGTAAACCTCGTCTGCCGTTGCAAGGCCGCGTATGATTTCAACAAGCTTCATCACTGGGACGGGATTCATAAAGTGCATGCCTATCACATGTTCCGGACGTTTTGTTACAGCAGCAATCTCCGTTATTGGCAAGGATGAAGTGTTCGTTGCCAGGATTGCATGTTTTGGTGCAATGCCATCCAGGTCTCTAAAGATGGATTGTTTAATCTCCATATTTTCTGTTGCCGCTTCTATAACCAGATCCGCATCTTGTGCGTCCTCCAGACTAAGTGACATTGTAATTCGGCCCAGTATCGCTTCTTTTTCTTCTTCTGTCTTTCTTCCCTTTTCCACATCTCTTGCCAGGTTTTTTGTAATAACCCCCAGCCCACGATCGAAAAACTCCTGCTTCATGTCATTCAGTTTTACGTCGAAGCCTGCTTGTGCACAAACTTGAGCTATCCCTGACCCCATTTGCCCAGCACCAACAACCATCACTTTTTGAATCGCCACTGCTCTCTCATCCCCTTACTTTTGTTTGAACGTGTTTGAATCTATTTGGAAGTTCGTAGTGTTTCTATGAAATTATCGTTTCGGCACTTCAATCAGTATGGCATCCCCTTGCCCGCCGCCTGAACAAATGGCAGCAATTCCAACGCCGCCGCCTCGGCGTCTTAACTCGTAAGCTAAAGTTAAAATGATTCTTGCACCAGATGCACCAATTGGATGTCCAAGTGCAACTGCGCCACCATTAACATTTACTTTTTCAGCATCTATTCCTGCAATTTGATTGCTAACAAGAGCCACAGCGGCAAATGCTTCATTAATTTCGATAAGGTCGATGTCTTCAATTGTTTTATTCGTTTTCTTTAACAGCTCGTTAATCACAAGTCCCGGTGTCTGTGGAAAATCCTTGGGCTCAACCCCGACCTCTGCATGCCCCAATACATAAGCTAGTGGCTTTTTGCCTTCCAGGGTTGCTTTTTCTTCACTCATTAACACAAGAGCACAAGCCCCATCATTAATTCCTGGTGCATTCCCTGCAGTTATTGTTCCATCTTTATCGAATGCGGGTTTCAGTTTTGACAACGCTTCCAAAGATGAATTTTTACGAGGTGCTTCATCCTCCACCACTGTCGTTACGTCACCTTTTCTGCCTTGAATCTCAATTGGTGCAATTTCTTCGGCAAATTTCCCCTCTTGCATCGCTTTTACTGCTAATTGGTGACTTCTAACCGCCCACTCATCCTGCGTTTCTCTGGCAAGTTCAAATGCATTGGCCGTTTCATTCCCATAAGTACCCATATGCACATTTTTTGGATGGAAAGCACAGGATAGCCCATCATACACCATGCCATCTACCATTTTCGCATCACCCATACGCAAACCCCATCGTCCATTTGGTAAATAGTAAGGTGCATTTGACATAGATTCCATGCCACCAGCAACAATCACTTCTTCGTCTCCCAATCGAATAAGCTGATCGGCTAGAGTAACACTGCGCAATCCTGAAGCACATACTTTATTAATGGTCTCTGTTTTTACGGAATAAGGAATTCCTGCTTTTTGTGCAGCTTGTCGTGAAGGAATTTGTCCTTGCCCAGCTTGAAGCACTGTTCCCATAATGACCTCATTGACTTCTTCTGCTGTGACATTCGCTCTTTCCAATGCTGCTTTAATGGCGTTTCCTCCCAAATCACTTGCTGTTAATGCCGAAAGTGTTCCCCCAAACTTTCCAAACGGTGTTCTTGCTCCTTCTAAAATAACTGTTCTACCCAAATCTTCATCCCCTTTGTATTTTCGAGTTTTACCCACAGTCTTTTAAAGTTGTTTCTGAGGTGCTTACAGTAGTTTTACGGGTACTGCATTCTTGCATTTCCTAACCCCAATAGATTTTTGCACTGCTTCCATCGACTGAACGCTCGCTCAGTTTATGTTTAATAAAAAGGGGAGCCATTTAGAACTCCCTTTTTACATTTATCTATATTTTATAGAATATTAATCTGTTAATCAATTTTAATTTTTCTGATATTTCAAGTTCTATCTCTATTAAGTTTTAATTTCCTAGGAAAAACATCATTTTCGTAACCTTCGAAAGCCATCCAATTAAACCTCTACGACTTTTTCATCGAGCACTTCAACCACTTTTTCGCCGAATACAGAACGTTCCAAGAGCTCGGCGATATCGAAAGTGCCAACTGATTCCTCGACCTCTTTTGCTTTCGTTCCATCCGATAGCATCGTTAAGCAGTATGGACAGCCGGAAGAAATTACGGATGCGTTTGTCGCAAGAGCTTGTTCTGTTCTTGCTACATTTATTCGGTTTCCAACGTGTTCTTCCATCCACATCAGACCACCACCGGCTCCACAGCACATTGCAGTTTCACGGTTACGTTCCATCTCGACAAGATTTACGCCTGGAATGGCTTTTAGAATTTCACGCGGTGCATCATATACATCATTGTAGCGACCTAAATAGCATGAATCATGGAATACAATGGTTTCATCTACCCGATGATTTAATGTCAGTTTACCTTCATTCACTAAATCATATAGTAGCTCTGTATGATGGTATACTTCCCCTTCCCATCCAAAATCTCTGTACTCGTTTTTAAAGATGTTATAAGCATGCGGGTCAATCGTTACAATTTTCGTCACGTTATTTTTCACGAATTCGTCGATGTTTGCTGTGGCAAGCTCCTGGAATAAAAACTCATTCCCTAAACGGCGAGGTGTATCTCCAGAGTTCTTCTCTTTATTGCCTAAAATCGCAAATTTCACTCCTGCCTCATTCATTAGACGGGCAAAGGATAGAGCGATTTTCTGTGAGCGGCTATCAAACGATCCCATGGAACCAACCCAGAATAAATACTCAAAGCCTTCACCGGATTTCTTCGCTTCTTTCACCGTCGGAATCGGAATCGATGGGTCCATTTCACGCCAGTTTTCTTTTTCTTTTCGATTAAGTCCCCATGGATTTCCTTGACGTTCTATATTATTCATGGCGCGTTGTGCATCGGAATTTACTTTTCCTTCCGTCATCGTTAAATAACGGCGCAGGTCAATAATCTTATCAACATGCTCGTTCATTACCGGACATTGGTCTTCACAGTTACGGCAAGTTGTACATGCCCAAATCTCTTCTTCCGTGATGACATCCCCAATCAATGAAGGGCTATAGATATTTTCAATAATAGCACCTTCCGCCCCAGCTGCCATCGCCAGTTGATTGCCTTGTGTATTATTAAATGCAAATGCTGGTACCCAAGGTTTTTGTTTTGTTGTTACCGCCCCTGTGAAAGTTAGGTGGTCACGCAATTTAACTATCAGGTCCATTGGCGAAAGCATTTTCCCTGTACCTGTTGCCGGACACATATTCGTACAGCGGCCACATTCCACGCAAGCATATAAGTCGAGCATTTGCTTTTGAGTGAAATCAGTTATCTTACCGACACCCAACGCCGGCATATCCGCTTCATTCTCGGCTTCTTCCAATGCAGCAAAGTCAATCGGACGAAGTGTTCCAATACGGTCTTGCCGATTTACTACAGCATTTACAGTACCTGTTATTAAGTGGAAGTGTTTGCCCTGTGGAATATAAACAAGGAAGGCAAGCAATGCCACTAGATGTGCCCACCACATAACAAAAAATACAACCGCTGCTGCTGTTGGCGACATCCATTGGAACAGCCACGCAATCCCGGAAGCAACGGGTTCGGCCAGTGTCAATGCATGTCCATGCCAGATCAGTGCCATACCATTGCCAATTAAAGTGGCAAACATTAACACAGCTAGGAACAAATAAACCAATCCGTTTTTGAAGCCTCGTTTAAGTCGTACAAGCTTTTCCATATAGCGGCGGTAAAACGCGACAGCCACCGCAATTAAAATAACCAATACAACAATTTCCTGGAAGAAAGTAAATACCGGATATAATCCACCAAGCGGTAAATGAGAACCCGGAGCTAGTCCCTTCCAGATCAAATCGATTGCCCCTAATTGAACCAACAAGAAGCCATAGAAAAAGGCAACATGGACCAAGCCCATTTTTTTATCTTTCAATAGCTTGGATTGTCCAAAAACTTTTTCTGCCAAATCCCCAATGCGTTCTCTTAGCTTTAGCTCGAACTCTTCTTTTCTGCCAAGTTGAATAAATTCATAGCGTGTTTTCACTAAATAGAAGAATAATCCTAATGCGTATAAGACAACCGCTGCAAATAATACCCAATTTGCAATAAGCAATCCATTCATTTCTTCTCCCCCTTTTCCCTTTTTTCCCCTTTGTTCAAATAACTTCTTTTAGAGTAGTCTTAAATGATTCTATAATATTAATAAATTCAAGAACCCTCATTTTTATGTCTATTGTAAATTATGAATGAGCATTCAGTCAACGCATTATTCAAATATTTCTATTAATTTGTTGATAGTTCGTTAATAATGCACTATTTTTCTACCAAACACTCTCCACCTAGTACCCTTTCTTTCATACAAATAAAACCGAGATTCCGATAAATAGATAAAAGCCCCGTAAAATTAGACAACTTCTAACTTACGGGGCAATTTCATTTAATTATTTAAATACATCTCCACTTCGGATATATTCGATATCCTTAATGTTGGATCGGAAGTTTGCAACACGTGCAGCTGCGAAAAAGTAATCAGACAAACGGTTTAAGTATTTTTGAACGATTGTTGGCACATCAGAGGCTTCATTCATTAATGTGACAACCCGACGTTCCGCTCTTCGTGTAACTGTCCGAGCAATGTGAAGTGTTGCTGCTGCAGGAGTCCCACCAGGCAGGATAAACCTTTTTAATGGCGGAGCTTCATCTGACAGGGCATCAATTCTTTTCTCCAATGCTTCAATAGAAGACTCCTGCAATGTATACTTGCGCTCTTTCATCACATTAGCTAAATCGCCGCCGCAATCAAACAACTCATGCTGTATCGTTTCAAGGTCTTCCAGCAAGTCTTTGAATACTTGCGCATCCAATTCGGTTACAGCCTTGCCAATATAGGAATTCAGCTCATCGATTGTACCATAGGCTTCCACTCGCAAATCGTCCTTGCTTACACGTCCCCCCATTAAACTTGTTTTGCCTTTATCCCCTGTTTTTGTATAAAGTTTCATTTTTAACTATCCCCTTTTCGATAAGTTTGAATGGCTTCTACCGTCGCCTCAAAAACACCTCTCCCAATTACTTGGCCAACCTCTGTAATGGGTCCCCCGTATTGCATGAATTTCCCTTGCTGTGTTGCCGCAATCAATAAGCTATCCGTCGGTGTACCAGTTGCAAGTGTATCCGATATGCAATCATACACCTCTTCATGCTGCAATGCCTTTGATTTGCTTTCTGTTGCTGTCATCATCGCTTGCACAAAGGCTTCATCAGATAATTTTCCATTGATGATCACCCATGTATTGATTGTTCCGACCCTATCACCATATTTGCGTTTATAGCTTTGCGAGACATCGATTGCATTTCCAACTCCAGCGGTTACTACTACGAAAACTTCACCATAAGGCATTTCATATTTCTTGATTACCGCCTTTTTTGTGTCAACGGCAGTCATCATGCCCACCGTATTTGTAGGTGAAAAGCCTTCATGCACTAAGTACTGATAATATTCTTCGTGTACATGGTCAATATCATAATCAGGTTGTACTGTCCGGTTGATAAAGTTTGCATACCAGCCCAATCCGGCATTATGAACGGATGACGATAGCACTCTCAACGGAAAGCTTGATTTAAATTCAATATATTCTTCCCTTATGTTCAAATGATTTATTGTAATTATTTTTTCTTCTGAGTGCTCGTCTACGTCCGGCAGAATCGTCATCTGCGGCTTTGGCTGCTCAGGATGCGCTTTTATGGAAATCCGTGTACGATAAACATCCTCGATTTGCTCCTCAAGCAGAACCTCATGCGGCGCACCGAAAGCTTTTACTTTCCCATTTTCCATTAACAAAATTTCATCGCAATAGAGTGACGCTAAGTTAATATCATGGAAAACAGAAACTACCGTCAGTTTATTTTTTGTTACTTCTCGACGAATCATATCCAGGATTTGCTTTTGATGTGCAATATCCAGATGATTGGTCGGTTCATCAAGCAATAGCAGACTTGACGCCTGGGCCAAAGCTTGCGCGATGAAAACTCTTTGCTGTTCCCCACCAGATAGAAACTCCAAATAGTGGTCTTCATATTTTTCGACCCCTGTCTGCTGCATTGCCTTTTTTACAGCTCTTTCATCCTCGGCTCCCCAGCTGGAGAAGAAGCCTGATTGATGGGGGTAACGACCAATTGACACAGTCTCTCGTACTGTACTGGAAAAGGCTGTTGCATGGAGCTGCGGCAATATGGTCATTTTTCTGGCCAACTCGCGGGTTGAATAATGATTTATATCCTTTCCATCGATGATGACGCTTCCAAAAGTGGGACTCATGATGCCGCTGATAACTTTCAATAGTGTCGATTTTCCGCATCCATTCGGTCCAAGAATGCCTACCATCTTCCCTTTTTCTACGTGAAATGAAATATCCGATAGAAGGGGTGTATTTCCATATCCACCCGAAATATGTTGTACGTTTAGCATGTATTCACCCCCTACTTCTTCGCTGCTTAAAGAAGATATACGAAAAGACAGGCGCGCCAATAAAAGCTGTAATCACACCGATTGGTAATTCTGATGGCGTAATGATTGTCCTTGAAACGAGATCACAAAGGATTAAAAGACTGGCACCATTTAAAAATGATAGCGTTAGTAAATGCCGATGATCTGTGCCCCAAAGCATACGCGTCATATGTGGCACAACTAACCCAACGAAGCCAATAGTACCTGAAACGGCCACTGCCGCTCCAGTAAGCATTGAACCTCCAGCCAAAATCGCATACTTTCTATTCTTTACATTTACCCCCAAGGCCTGTGCCCGTTCATCACCATACATCATGGCGTTGAGTTCCCGGCGATTGAGCCACAGAAGTACAACCCCAATGACAACAAACGGCAAAATCATTTGGACATACGGCCATCCCCGCATGGACACACTACCAAGAAGCCAGCTTGTAATCTCTCGCAGCTGTTGGCCGGTAAGTGCAATCATCAACGAGATGCAAGCCCCCAGAAAGGAACTGAAAATAACACCCGTTAAAATAAGGGTTTCCATTTTCAAGGTACGGTCGATTAATCTCGCGAAGGATAATACGAGCATCATTGTTATGAATGCCCCTATCATTCCGATAAGCGGCAAAGTGTATACACCGATTATCGGTAGTGAAAGACTAAAGAAAATGGTTGCAACCGCTCCAACAGAAGCACCGGAAGAAATACCAAGTGTATAGGGATCGGCCAAAGGATTTTTGAGCAATCCTTGAAAGGCCGCCCCAGCAATGGCCAATGAAGCTCCGACAAGCCCTGCCAAAACCACACGCGGCATTCGAATACCCCATAAAATACTGTACGCACTGGGATTTGTTTCGCTATCCCACAAGGTCGAGAGCGGGACATTCGCCGACCCGATCGAAACGCCAAGCCAAATGCTAACTAATAAAATAATGATTGATGTACTATAAGCAAACATCATACTCTTTTTCACAATGCTACCTCAACAAGATTCTTTACATGATATATTTTTAGCAGAAATTGAAATCACTTCGTATTTCATTGTTAAGTCCGGGATTTCCGAGCCAAAATAAAAAGTCTCCCTGAGTATAAGAGAGACGTTTTAGTAATTATAGAAAATTACACTATTGTACTCCCCTTATCCTCGTAAGGCTTGAATCGGTCATCATAAAGGCAGGTATCCTGGCTTATGGTATCGTACCCCTTCCCTCCATTACAAATTTTTAAAACAGTGGATTTGGTGCTACTCCCATTTACAGTTGCGGGACAGCGCTGGATTTTCACCAGCTTCCCTTTTACTCTTTTTGCATTAGTTGCAAAAGAACCTTTATGAGAATATTTAATTATATAACTAATTATAGCTTATTTTAAGGGATTGTGTAGAAACATCAAGTATTGACATCCAGATTTACCCAAAAGGGGGTGGGACATAACCCGAAAACACCATTTTCCTAGAGTAGGAAAATGGTGTTATCTTGATGTAGCTTAAATTGATTTCCATTGCGGGGACGCGCATCCTCGGGCACGGCTCGAGCCTGTAGTCTCTCACTCGTGCTGTTCCCCCAGGAGTCGCCCCTCCACTCCAATCAATTTATAAAATATCAATTTCTTAATATAGAATCTTCCATCATACAAAGAATTTTTTACTTCTGTCCCAGCCTCAATGCTAGTTCTATTATATTTCAAAGTCATATTCACCAGGCAAGACACGACGTAGAAAGCGACGAGTTCGATCTTCCTTTGGTGTAATAAAAATTTCGTGTGGCGTTCCTTCTTCGACAATATTACCGCCATCCATAAAGATTACTTTGTTCGCAACATCTTTTGCAAAACCCATTTCATGTGTGACGACAAGCATTGTTGTACCTTCTTTTGCAATTTCCTTCATCACTTGCAGGACTTCTCCAACTAGCTCTGGATCTAATGCAGATGTCGGTTCATCAAAAAGGATAATATCCGGGTTCAATGCCACTGCACGTGCAATACCAACACGCTGCTGCTGCCCACCTGATAGTTGAATAGGGTAAGAATCGTATTTTTCTGATAAACCTACTTTATCGAGCGCTTTTTTTGAAATTTCGTAGGCATCATGTTTCAGCACTTTTCTCCCAATTATTAGCCCTTCTGCTACATTTTCTAAAGCAGTTTTATTATTAAATAAACTATAATTTTGAAATACAAAGGCCGTTTTCTTGCGGATTGCCAATACTTCTTTTTTGGAAGCTGTTTTTAGATCAACAGTTACCTCTCCAAAGGATGCAGAACCTTGATCTGCTCTTTCAAGAAAATTAATGCATCGAAGCAACGTTGTCTTGCCGGAACCACTTGGCCCTAAAATTACTACTACATCGCCCTTATCAATTTTCAAATCGACACCTTTTAAAATTTCATTTTTACCGAACGATTTATGGATGTTTTTTATTTCCAGCATCTTCTTGCCTCCTTAAGCAGTAGTGTATTTATAGCGGCTTAATCGTTTTTCGAACAGCTTAAATAAGTATTCAACCGTCATACATAAAATCATGTAAACTATGAAAATATCAATATATGCTTCTAAATAGTTATAGCCCACATTTGCCGCCACCTTTGCCTTTAATGTAATTTCCTGCAGGGAAATTGCATAACCAAGAGAGGTTGCTTTTATTAAATTTATAGTCGCCGTACAGAGATTCGGTAACGCTGTAACAAGCATTTGCGGGATGATAATTCTTCGATATGCCTGAGAAGATGTTAACCCTACTGAATAAGCAGCTTCAAGCTGTCCTTGACTTACCGTTTTCAAAGCGGAGCGGAAAACCTCTACTAAAATAGCAGCTGTATTAAATGAAAAAATAATAAAAGCATACCACAATGGATTTATATCATAGACTGGATAGTCAATATGATATTTTTCGAAGATTCCCGATAAAATTAGGGGAATGACACTATATAAAACAAAAATTTGAATAATAATGGGCGTTCCCCGTACAAAGGATACATAAATTTTTGTAAACCAATTTAAAACTGGAATTTCGTTAATACGTGTTAGGGCAAGAAAAAAACCGACCGGCAACGCAATCGCCATCGCAACGACTGTTACTAGAAGCGCTACCGGTACACCACTTAATGCTACAAAGAATGTATCGATCAGAAATTCCATATTTAGAAAGCTAGAATCCATGTGCGCTCCTCCTTAACTAGTTTTTAGCGAACGTTGCCCTTTGCTAAATATTTTCTCAAGTCTTCCAAAGAACTTTTCAATAGCAATTGAAAGTACCCAATAAAATACTGCAAGAGCAATATAAATTTCGAACGCATGTGTATTGTAATTATTCGCAATAATTAAGTTTGCCTTTCCAACGATATCGATAAAGCCGATTGTATAAGCAAGTGCTCCTTCTTGTAAGACGGAAATGACGCCATTGCCAAAGTTAGGGAGAGCAATCACGAAAGCTTGCGGGAATATGATCCGTTGGTATGCCTGGAATGGTGTTAACCCGACACTTACTGCAGCTTCATATTGTCCTTTATCGACCGAAAGATACGCTGACCGAATGACTTCTGCCATCATTGCAGCAAACTGTAAACTAAATGTAATGACAACATAAACACCGGTATGAACATCTTGTAAATAGATCCCCAGAAAAGATTCCGAAAATGCCGGAATCCCATAATAGACAAGGAATAACAAAACAATGGATGGTGTGCAACGCATGATTGTAATATAGGTATTTGCAATAAATCTTAGAATCTTATTTTTCGATAATTTAAACATTGCCAATAACAAGCCTAAAAGTGATCCAATGAGAACGCCAAGAGCAGCAACAAGTAACGTAATCCATAGAAAAGGTATTAGCTGAGGAATAGTAGTCCATAAATAAGTAATATCAAAATACTTTTCCAATAAAGTTCACCACTTTCCTTTCGAAAATCGAACCTACTATCATTTTTATATTTACATATCAGAAAAGGACTATGAGCAAATTTGACAGCCCAACAGCCCTCCTTAAAATTTATATAGGATAAAAAATAAATTTAGCGTTCTACTTGATCTAATACTTCAAATAAATCTCTTCCGTAAAATTCTTTGCTTAATTCTCGTAACTTGTCAGATTCTTTTAGTTCTTTAATTGCTTTATCATATGCATCTGCAAATTCCTGCTCTTTTTTATTAAATAATGGCCAAGTTTTAATTACATCGAATTCGTTGTAAACAACCTCATCTTTTAAATTATGATATGGTCCTTCTTCAGCCAATACTTGCCCATTGAATGCACCTTCGATAATTACACCGCCGTCTACACGTCCTTCATTTACCCATTGAACGACATCCACAGTAAACTCTTCACCTGCTTGCAATTTTACAGGGTTATCAGGATTTGCTTCGTTATATTCAGCAATCACCGTATATTGAGCATTGTTTGCAGCAATTGGAGCTAAAGTAAATCCTGCAGATGCAAAATCACTTAAATCTTTAATATCTTCATTCTCTTTTTTCAGCACAAGCCCCGCACTGCTTAAGCCTAAAAACTCTTGCGGGAATATAAATTTCTCTGTACGTTCTTCTGTCCAGAAGGCATTTTTTACACCAACTTGATATTTCCCTTGTTCAACCCCAATTAGTAAGTCATCATTTGTTGTACCAACATAATCAAACTCGTACTCCGGCATTAATTCATCAACTAATTTCATCACTTCTACGTCATAACCAGTTGGATTACCCTTATCATCGATAAATGTCATCGGCTTACCTGCTTGATCGTACGCAACTTTCACTTTACGGATTCCCTGGCCATCTTCTGTTGTAGATGAAGAAGAGCTTCCACTAGTCTCATTGCCGCCACATGCGGCAAGTATTGATACAGATGCTAAACCTACAACTGCAAATTTCAATAGTTTGTTAATTTTCATTTTAATTATCTCCCTCTATTTTCATTATCCTTTAATGCCGCTTCGGCCAATTTTTTAATTGTAATGTCATCCATTGGCGGGTTATGAAGTCCAGCACGTATATCCCGATAGTATCGCTGCAGCGGGTTTGAACGTTGTAGGCTTTTTGCCCCTACAACACGCATTGCTTTATCGACTACTTTAAGGCCTGCGTTTGTTACCACATGTTTTGCTGTATTTATTGCATTGATAATTAATGTTCCCTCTTCTTCTGATAATTGATATCCTTGTGCTTCTTTTTGTTTTGATTCCACATAGCTTTGTGCAGCACCGTATAAAGTAAAGCGAGCTGTCGCAAGCTCTAATTCGATTTCACCAAGCAATGCTTGCACATTCGGCAATGTAGCAATAGTTCCCTTAATACTATTTGGTGAATGCGTATTGGCAAATTGAAGTGCATAATCTCTTGCTGCTTGTGCAATACCCAAATATGTAGCAGGTACAAGCAGTAACCACCCATTTAATTTAAAACCTGTAGTGTAAGTAGGAAGCTCCACTAAATCCGATTCATCCACTATTACATTGTTTAGTACTAGATCATGACTTCCAGTACCGCGCATTGCAATTACATCCCAAGTTTCATCTATCGCTAACCCTTCTGAATCCTTATGAATCAAGAAGAACCCAATTTTCTCCTCCTCTTCAATCCAAGCTGATGTTAAGAAGTAATCTAGTTCTGGTGAGCCTGTTGTATAGCTTTTTCTGCCATTAATGATCCATTGGTTGCCGGACTTTTTTGCAGTTGTTCCTGGTCGACCGCCACGAATGGGACTTCCAGTAGCCACTTCACTAACTGCACGGTTAATGATGGCACCCTGTTCTACTTTTTTTGCAAACTCGCTTAATTTCGAAGTTTCCCAATATTTGTTTTCGAACAGCTCTCCAACAGTCAGCAATGTCCACCCAGTCGCCAAAGCTGTGCTGCCATCATAGCTTCCTAGCGTTTCTTGAAGTGCAATTGCTTCATATACATTGAAACCTTCGCCACCAAGTTCTTTGGGTAAAGTCAATTTCGTGTAGCCAATTTTTCGGAGTTCATGGATATGCTCATGAGGGAATGATGATTGCTCATCGATTTCTTGTGCATTACTTTTGATTTTTTTCTCTATGCTTGCTAACTTTTCGAGCCAAACACGTTGTTGCTCTGTTTTTATGAATAGATCCTTCACCGTACAGTCTTCCTTTCCTGTTCGAATATCAGCTATGTATAACAATTCCCTACTTATCCACTAAGAAAAATAAGATAAGTAATAAATTGATTTTACTTTCAGAATTTTCGGCAGTCAATACCTTAATCAAAGTTTTTTTATAGGGATTATAAACTTTTATGAAAAAAATGGCATACCGTATGAAATTAAAATAATCAAGAACCAAGAATACTGATTTCACGACATTCTTCGCTCCTTATACTTTCGTAAAAATTTAGTTGTCTTTTATCCTCGACATGCAGTTCGGTGCATGCGAGAGTTCATAAAAAAAGAGAGCAGGATATGCTCTCTTCCACCAAATATAAATAAAAAACTATAGGCTATGGACGAATAAATTGTTGCGTCCAATAATTCCCGTCCTGTGCGTATCCGACACCGATATGAGTGAAGTTGGCGTTTAATATATTGGCTCGATGGCCCTCGGAATTCATCCAGGCTTCTACAACTTCCTGTGCTGTCCGCTGCCCTTTCGCAATATTTTCACCGGCAGCTCTGTACGAAATACCAAGAGATGTCATTAATTCAAATGGCGTGCCATAAGTAGGGCTATTATGGCTAAAATAACTATTTTTGGACATATCATCTGATTTGATTTGGGCCGAATTCATTACAGGTTGATAAATCTCCAATGGTTGAAGTCCGTTTTTCGCCCTTTCAATATTCGTATATTCTACAACTTGTTCGGCGAAATCATTTTCAGCAGCCGGTGCTTGGTTATATGCTTCAGCTCGAACAACAAAAGATGCCATCTGATCACGTTTCACTGGTTCATTTGGCGAAAATGTTGTCTTGCTTGTCCCCGTTGTCACGCGAGCATCGTATAACGCTTGAATATAAGAACGGGACCACGATGAAGCACCAATATCTTTAAAAGGATATGTGATTGAAGAAGAGATCCGGATATCAAATGCATTTACAAGAATACTTGCCATTTCGGCTCTTGTTAATGAATTTCCCGGTTTAAAGGTCTGATCCTGATAACCTCTAATTATTCCTCGTTCATATAAAGCATTAATTTCCCTAAAATAGGGTGAAGTTGAATCAACATCGGAAAAAACTTGTTTTGTATAACCGGAAGCATCAATCTTTAAGACTTTTGTTAAGATTATTGCTGCTTGTTCTCTTGTCAATAACTGATTCGGTTTAAACGTACCATCCGGAAAACCATTTAGTACCCCTCGAGTAGCCAGTGATTGAATCGCTTCATAATGTATGTTTGCTTTCGATAAATCCGAAAAATCCAATGAATTTGCATCGGCTGCAGGAACCGATATCACTGCCGTAGCAGCAAGGGCAGCTAAAAACGCAGTATACTTTTTATTCATAAGGTTCATCTCCTTAGGCAGTCTTTGCAAACCGTATCATACCTTTTTCTATAAAACTAGGTGCATTCGAAATAGATTAAAAGATAGTTATTTCCTATATAGCCTCACTTGTGATTATAGAAACGTTATAAATGTAAAAAGTAGCATTCCTGCATCTTAATAAGAAGTAGCTACGCAATATCTTACTAATTCATCTTCTTACAACCCCTTTAACAAGAAAACCAGCCCCTATTTTCTAGGGGCTGGTTTAGATGATATTTGATATTACATTTTCTCTGGAGCCGCCACTCCGATTAAACGTAATGCATTCGCTAGTGTTACGCGGACTGCATTGATTAATGCAAGGCGTGCTTCTGTCAGCTCTTTGTTGTCTGGGTTAAGCACTTTTTCTGCGTTATAGAAGCTGTGGAATGCAGCTGCTAAATCTTGAATGTAGTTTGCAACACGGTGAGGTGTACGGTGTTTTGCCGCCTCTGCCACTACCTGTGGGAATGCACCTACTTTTTTCAGTACATCCTCTTCTTTTTCTGCTGTTAACAGATTTAGCTGATCTAATGAAGCTTTGAATCCCTGCTCATCTGCTGAACGAATAATTGAGCAGATGCGTGCATGAGCATATTGTGCATAGTAAACAGGGTTTTCGTTAGATTGTGACACGGCTAGGTCCAAGTCGAAATCCATATGTGAATCACAAGCAGTTTTTACGAAGTAGTAACGTACCGCATCCAAGCCAACTTCTTCAACCAATTCCCGCATCGTCACAGCATTTCCTGTACGTTTACTCATTTTATATTTTTCGCCGTTTTTATAAAGCTGTACCATTTGGATAACTTCCACTTCCAACTTTTCACGATCGTATCCAAGTGCTTGAATTGCCGCTTTCATACGTGGGATATAGCCGTGGTGGTCGGCACCCCAAATATTGATCAGCTTTTCAAAACCGCGCTGGATTTTATCTTCATGGTAGGCAATGTCCGGCGTCAAATAAGTGAACGAACCGTCGGATTTGATTAATACACGGTCTTTATCGTCACCGAATGGAGTCGAACGGAACCAAGTAGCCCCCTCTTCTTCAAACACATGACCATTCTCTTTTAATTTATTCAATGCTACATCGATTTTGCCGTTTTTGTATAAAGATGTCTCTGAATACCAAACGTCAAAGTTTACGCGGAAGTTTGCCAAGTCATTTTTTAATTTGTCCAGCTCAAGCTTCAAGCCATGTTCACGGAAGAATTCGAAGCGTTCTTCATCGGATTTTTCAAGGATGGAGCTGCCGAACTCATCAACCAATTTACCGGCAATCGTGATGATATCCTGACCATGGTAGCCGTCCTCCGGCATAGAAGCATCCATTCCAAGCGCCTGCTTATAGCGTGCTTCCAAAGAATGGGCAAGATTGTTGATTTGGTTCCCAGCATCGTTGATATAATATTCACGAGATACATCAAATCCTGCAAAGTCTAGTACGTTGCATAAAGAATCGCCGAATGCAGCACCACGGGCATGTCCTAAGTGAAGGTCACCTGTCGGGTTTGCTGAAACGAACTCGACTTGGACTTTTTCCCCGTTGCCGGATGTAGAACGACCATAGTTTTCCCCCTGCTCTTTTACAGCCTTTACTACATCAGCCAGGAAAGCTTTACGTACTGTGATGTTAATAAAACCTGGGCCCGCGATTTCTAATTTTTCGATTTCTGTACCTTCTGTTTCAATGTTTTCTAAAATGCTTTCTGCAATGGCACGTGGTGGTTTTTTTGCTAATTTTGTTAATTGCATCGCTAAGTTCGATGCGAAGTCACCGTTCGCTTTATCCTTTGGTGTTTCTAGATGGATATTGAATTGTGCACCCGCTTCAACTAAACCTGATTTTTCAACTGCCGCTTGCAAAGCGTCTTTGATTGCTTGTTGCAATTGTTCTACTGCATTCATTTTTATACCTCCGAATAATGTATTTCCAATGTATATTTTCCGACGGATTGACCGCTGATGATGAGATCATACTGTACGTTAAATTTTCCGCTCATGCTGCTATCTTCATTATGAATATGGGATAGGTGCTTGGTTTTCGTTATGATTGGCAGGGAGCCAAATTGCGTATCGTATTCTCCGATTTCCTCTTGGATGTTGTTGAATGGCAGACGCATTTTCACGCCGCCACCACGTAAAATAAGAGCTTGTTCATTTCCCATTTTTACCGTTGTTCGGATTTCTTTTTCGTCAAGCTGTTCTACATAACGCAAATAGGTCTTGCCGGATTTTTTAACAAGTGTCCCGTCTAGCCACATTTCGTAATTTTCTTTTTCTCCATCTATCGGTGAAATTGTGGAATTTAGTTTTATTTTTACTTTAGTTTCTTCCATACTCATCGCTGAGTCAGCTCCTTGGCTAGCATTACTATAACCTTTATATTATATATTAAAGCCTAATCAAAGTTCAATCATACCATAATTATGAGGAAGTTTTAAAAAAATCCAAAAGCATACGCCTTTGGATTTAATAATTATATACTTGTTGTCCTTTTCTTTTTCAAATTCTGTACCAATTTAATATATATCATAGTATTTTTGCAGGGAGTTTCTGTCGATTTAACCATAAAAAAAAGCATCGAAAATGGAAAGATATTTCCGATGCTTTTTATTTAAAGCTATTTTGATTTAGTTATTACTTAACCCAACCAAGAATCATTTCGCGAAGTAATTTAGCGGCTGTGTTAACAGTCATTTCGGAGTGGTCGTAGATCGGGGCTACTTCAACAAGGTCGAAGCCTACTACATTTACGCCACTTCGAGCGATTTCATGAATGGATGCCAATAATTCTTTGGAAGTAATTCCACCGCAATCCACTGTACCAGTTCCCGGTGCATGCGCTGGGTCCAGAACGTCGATATCGATTGTTACGTATACATTGCGACCAGCTAATGTAGGTAAAACTTTTTTTAGTGGCTCCAGCACTTCAAATGGTGAGATGTGCATGCCGTTTTCTTTTGCCCATTCGAATTCCTCTTTCAACCCTGAACGGATCCCAAATGAGTAAACATTTTTCGGACCAATCTGGTCTGCAATTTTACGAATCGGCGTCGCATGTGAATATGGTTCTCCTTCGTAATCAGTACGCAAGTCTGTATGTGCATCAAAATGAATAATTGCTAGGTCGTTATATTTTTCATATACAGCCTCCATGACAGGCAGGGAAACTAAATGCTCTCCTCCCATACCAACCGGCACTTTGCCCGCAGCTACTACTTTTCTTACGAATTCCTTGATTTCTTTTAATGACTTTTCTGGATTCCCGAACGGAAGCGGGATATCCCCAGCGTCAAAGAATTTCACATCATCCAATTCACGATCTAAATATAAGCTGTATTCCTCTAATCCAATGGATACTTCGCGAATACGAGCCGGGCCAAAACGGGAACCTGGACGGTAGCTTACTGTCCAGTCCATTGGCATTCCATAAAGGACCGCTTTTGACTCTTCATAATTTGGATGGCTTTTAATAAATACATTTCCTGCATAAGTTTCATCAAATCTCATTTATTTCACCTTCAATTCTTATTTTCAAAACCAGTCTCCCTTTTTTGCTCGTTCAAGCTTACACGAGAGTCCCCCGAATCTTTCCATCAAAAGGACTCAATCGATTTCACTTTATCATATTTTGTCGACTATTTGCTCAACTCAAACCAAATTTGGAAAAATATTTAGAGCATGTCCATTCCCCTTTGTCACTATCACAGCATTTCCAATGAGATATACTTCAGCATGCATGAAAATTGCAACAAACTAGGTCTTTTGAAACTTTTTTCGACTTTATTCGTATAAGATAATGTGAATGGTTTTTTATGGATTCCCATTTTATCTTCACATTGCTAGGAAGAGAGGTTTTCCACACCATTACAACCAGCTACTTGAAAAAATTATAGATAATTTTAGACAAGTTGCAACAGTTTTTTTACGTATAATTTCGATTAAAGGTCACGATTCAAGTCTATACTATGGCTAGTATGAAAAAAATGGATTGAGGTGAAATACGGATGAAAAGGGAAAATTATAGACGACAAAGAAAACGAAGAAAATGGATTAAGTACACAACCTTTACTGCTGTTGCTGCTGTATTTGCAGTTGTTGTTGGGTTTATCGCTTTGCGTGTATATGCTCAGATTGCTGGTGCTCCACCTTTGACCGTGCCAAAAGCATCCGTGTTTTTCGATAATAATGGAAATCGTATTGGCGATTACTTTTCTGCCGAAAGACGCTATTGGGTAGAGTTGGATGAAATCTCGCCATATTTAATAGATGCAACCGTTGCCGTTGAGGATAAAGACTTTTACGAACATAATGGTTTTGATTACTCCCGTATTGCCAGTGCACTTTTAACAGACTTAAAGACACAAAGTATGGCTGAAGGAGCAAGTACGATCAGTATGCAGCTAGCTCGTAATCTCTATTTAACCCTTGATAAAACTTGGACAAGGAAAATCCAGGAGGCCATTTATGCATACAGGTTAGAAGTTTTTTACGATAAAGATGAAATTCTTGAAGGTTATTTAAATACGGTTAACTATGGACACGGAATGTACGGAATTGAAGCGGCAAGCCGTTATTACTTCGGCAAATCCGCGAGTGAATTAACCTTGGCCGAATCTGCTTTATTAGCCGGGGTTCCGAAAGGGCCAAGCATTTATTCGCCAATCAATGATTATGAAAAAGCAGTTGGTCGACAAGCGGTTATACTGGAATTAATGGACAAGCAAAAATATATTTCAGTTGAGGAAAAGAATCGTGCGAATTCCGAGGAAATTGTCTTAAAAAATGAACAGTGGACTGCTGCTAAATCCAAGGCTCCCTTCTTTCTAGATGTGGCATGGCAAGAGGCAACCAAAATCCTGGAAAAAGAGAATCTTAATATCCGTGAAGGTGGCTGGTCGATTAAAACGACTTTAAACCAAGCACATCAACTCGCTGTAGATGAGGCCATTGAAGATAATATGCCGGACAGTGAGTTGCAGGTTGGCTTCGTTAGTATGGATGTGGAAACGGGCCAAGTAACCGCTTTAGTTGGTGGACGAGATTATGAAGATAGCTCGTTTAACCGCGTAACACAAGCAGTACGGCAACCCGGCTCTTCCATCAAGCCATTTTTATATGCTGCCGCTTTAGAAAATGGATTTTCGCCGCTTACATTTATGGACGTTGGCGAGACGATTTTCACTTATGATAATGGTCGGGCAACTTACAAACCCCAAAATGTAAATGGACAATTTGCGGATGGCCAAATGTCGCTCGCACAAGCGATTGCCATATCGGATAATATCTATGCGGTCAAAACTTTAGAGGAAATTGGATATGATCAGTACCGAGATATCTTGGATCGTTTTAGCCTAAACTTTTCAGAGGCAAACAATCCGTCCATCGCTCTTGGAACAACGGAGAATTCGCTATTTGATTTAACAAAAGCTTATAACACGATAGCGAATGGCGGGAAAGAAACAAAACCTACTACAATCCTTGAAATCAAAAATGCAGATGGCGAGGTTGTGTACGAGTATAAAAAACCTAAGAGCAAGCAGGTCATCTCTAAGGAAAACGCCTTTTTACTAACAGATATGATGACCGGCATTTTCGATCCTGTGTTTAGTGACTACTCCCCTGCTACCGGAGTGTCATTACGCCCACGCATGACGCACACCTATGCCGCAAAATCAGGGACAACGGTAAGCGACCAGTGGCTGGTCGGCTATACACCAAGTGTGACGGCAGGTGTATGGAATGGCTACGACCAAGGAAAAACCTTATCTGTCCAGCAGGATATGGCTGCTTCAAAACAAGTGTGGATCGATTTTATGGAAGCCATCAATAAAGGAAAACCTAACGAAAATTTTGAAGCTCCAAAAGGCGTTGAAAGTGTCCTGATTGACGTTGAAACCGGGAAGCTCGCAACGGACGCTTGTCCAAAACAAAGAATGGTTTACGTAAAAACGGAGGATGTTCCGACAGAAAAATGTTCTTCCTTTGAATTCTTTGATAAAGATTCCTGGGACGACTTCATAGACCTCTTCCCTTTTGAAGCCTTTAAAGGGATGTTTGAATAACTTACGCGAGCTTACAAAAGTAGGCTCGCATTTTTTGAATCAGACCTTTCTCCTGCATCCTTTTTATAAAAATGACAAAGCATACTTAAAGCTGTCAATAATAAAAAAGCCCCTTCTGGATCGGAATAATTTCCGCTATCCAGAAGGGGCTTTTATTTCTTATAGTAAAAAATGGTATATTAGTATACAAATATGTTTCTAAATTTAAAGTGATTTTTATGGCAAAACGAAGGTATGAGATTCATGGGGCATCCGGCTTGGGATGTTTCAAATGCCGCATAAGTCTCAAACAATTCGTTCAGCCAAGTGTCCTAGCTTACTAATGAAGCTTAGTTTCAGTGTACTTTTTTTCAAACTTAGTTTCAATAACGGATTAAATCCCAGCTCAAATTGTCACATTTTGTTCAAATTTGAGGATATTTTTTCACAATAAACTATTGACTTAATACTATTGCCAAATATAACTTATGATTTAATTACCGTTAGATCATTCCGAAGCTGCTCATCACTTCTTTCCCACATTTCTAGATTGTGAGATTTCAGGAAGTCTGCCAATACTTCTTTTGATACATCATCCATGTAATCAACCATTATTTTGCGTTTCATGGATTTGTCCATTTTATTGACATGGTCTGCCAAAATTTTATATCCTCGGCGTTTTTCTTTGTTCACTACCATTTCGCAGGCCGTTACCCCGGCAAAATATGGACCATCTTCTTTAAAGTCAATCGTCACCCATACAAGCCAGTAGGGTTTCCCGCCCTCAGAGTCCTCACGATTTGTTGTAAATTTAATTCGGCGCTCTACTTCACTCTTTGCATGCATCGCACCAATATCTATAAATGCGTTTTTTTCCTCTATATCAATAAAAACCGGCGATACATTTTCCAACGATAATGAACCAATACCAAAGCCTTTATGGCCATCAGTAGGATCATTTTTTATAATGGTAAAGCCCAACTTTTGTTTCGGTTTTTCTTCATTTGTCATATTGTAAATCCCTCCATCTAAGCCTATTATAAAGAATATACACTAATTTTATCCACTTAGGAGGATGTAAAATGCCAATCGTAACAGTAAAAATGTTAGAAGGTCGTTCAGACGAACAGAAAAAAGCTTTAGCAGAAAAAGTGACTGCAGCAGTAGTAGAAACGGTAAACGCACCACCGGAAGCTGTAACTGTCATAATCGAAGAAATGGCTAAGAACCATTATGCTAAGGCCGGTGTACGTGCCAGCGATCAATAATCTTTCACCAGAGAATCTATCCCATCTTGTTCATTAACATGGACTTGGTATAAATAGATTCTCTTTTAAATTTTATTGTCAGTTTCCCCTCTTTGTTGACCTTACTTTCAACTTGCCTAAACCCCTACCTCTTTAGGGAAATATACTTTGTAATCTGTTTTAATTTTTGTAGCAATGGTTTCTACAATATGCGACTGATCCGAAAGTTCGCGTATCTCACCAGTTGGCATCTCCAAATAAATGGGGCTCTTGGATGATATGCCTGGTCGATACATGTCGTAGGGTAAATCTGAAGTAGAATCCGCTTTAATATAATATTCCGGGTCCAATCCAATTGATTTTACCTGCTCCACCAGCCATGCATATCGCTCCGGCTCTTCCTCCGGGTTTAAATCGGCATGCTCGAACAAATCCCGATTTACGAAACGTCTGCATAAGTCACTTAAGATGGCGTCATTCTCTTCCATCCAGAATTGGAAATAGGTTAGCATGATGCTTTCATCTAAATCTAGATATTGTTTTACTGTACTGTTGTTTTCGAAAAATGGTTTAAAGTGAATCGGTTCAAATTTGAATGAATAGCCTTCATCACTTAAATGTTTAACTCGTTTCAATATATTATTCAATATCGTCTCTGCACTGCGTGATACAGGATGGAAATAGATTTGCAAATACATTTGATAGCGGGACATAATGTAATCCTCTATGGCATGCATGCCACTTGCTTTAATAACAATAATGTCCTTTCGCGGACGCATAACGCGTAAAATGCGTTCCATATCAAAATGGCCATAGCTAACCCCTGTATAATAAGCATCCCGCTGCAGATAATCCATCCGGTCCGCATCAATCTGGCTTGAAATCAAACTAACGACTTGTTGGTTTGTATAGTTTTTATCGATTACCTGAGCTATCCTCTCAGGGAAGTCCTTGGATACACGGGATAGGACCTCATGAATCTCTGTATCCCCCAACAGCACCATTCTTGTATATTCTTCATGATTTGTTCCAAACACATTTTCAAAGGCATGAGAGAAAGGTCCATGCCCCACGTCATGCAATAAGGCTGCACATAAAGCCAAGAGTCGTTCATTATTATCCCACTCAGGTCGACCATGGAAAATATCGTCCACAATCCGTCGAACAATTTCGTAGACACCTAGTGAATGATTGAACCGACTATGCTCTGCCCCATGAAATACTAGAAAAGTAGTTCCTAATTGTCGAATCCTCCGTAATCTTTGGAACTCTTTCGTAGCGATCAAATCCCAAATCACTTGATCACGTACATGAACATAGCCATGTACTGGATCTTTAAATACTTTCTCTTCAACTAACTTAGCACTCGCATAATCTTCCACAGTCCGCACCTCACTCTCTATTACTTACCCTTTATTATATGAGAGTTTTTAATGAATTACATCAAACACCCACTAAATTACTAGAAAAGAAAACATGTTGGTGGATTTTTATCATACTAGACTAGTTTTAAGTAGAGAAATCGGGATTGAAATGTGGCTAATTTTTAAGCTAATAAAGACTGTACAATATGAATTACTAATAAAGTATTATTTTGTTGAGCGGTCTAAGCCACAAGCAGCTCGAGCCAACCTGTTGAATCTACGACTTGTCTTAGAGGCCAACACGACGTTGGTCATGGTGACAATGCAACACGATGTTGCGCTTTTGTCAACGGCTTATGTAAACACCCGCCCTACTTTCTAACTACTTCCAAGGCTTCTTGAGTTAGTACGCAGCTTACATAGTAGGCTGCGGTTTCTTTTTCAGCAGCAGCTTCCAATATTAGTAGAGGTTATAATTCCAAATCCTAAATAAGAATTCAAAAAAGCCACCTTCCCTGTTGGAAGGTAGCTTTCTTTCATTATTTTTTTAGTTTTCCTATTACTTTCTCCATCAACTCTTCTTCGGTTAATGCATTTACTGGTCGCCCATTTACGAACGTAAATGTTTTTTTGCGTCCCGGACCACAATATGAATGACAGCCAATTTCAATCGTCGCTTCTGGATCTAATTCTTTTAACTTAGGAATTAACGTTTTTAAATTAACGGCCTGACATTCATCGCAAACTTTGAATTCGTTTGCCATTTTGCCAACAACCCTTTCTACTGATGATGTCTTTACTTTTCCGCAAACTATTGTCCCGATTTACTTTTTAATCTAACAGATATTTTAGCCTAAGCAAACAGTCATCATCAAGTAAAAATAATAATTATCAATCAAAGGTCTAATCTGTTCCTGCCTTTTCTATAAATATCTTTAATTCACATCACACTCCTAAAAGAGTAAAAAAGACGAATTTAATATATAGATTGAAAATATTTGAATAAAATTGGAACTTCTTGGACACTATAAGTTTTGAACAAACAAATAAACAAAACTATGAACTTTACAGGAGGTTTAAAAAAATGGTCAAAGTTAGACAAGATGCTTGGTTAAAAGAAAACGACGAATTATTAGCTGAGGCGGTTATTCGACATGTTAAAGAAGGAAGTACCCAGTTAAATGCCTTTGAGGAAGCTGGTGATGCGTTAAACCGAACAGCCGCTGCCTGTGGTTTCCGATGGAATGCTGTTGTGCGTCGCTTATATGAAAAACAATTAGCTGAGGCAAAAAAGGAAAGAAAAGAAAGAATGAGAGTGTTGGGAATGAATGGTAGACGCCGTACACAGAGTGTTTACTTGCTGCCAGGCGCACAACCAGCAGAAGAAACAAAATCGCTCTCCTTATCGGCTTTAAATCTGGACATTGTCATTGCCTATTTACTGCGTTTACAGCATCAAGGCGGCAACGATATGGAAGCAACAAAATGGCGCCATATTGCAAATACATCAACTGAAAAAATAAAAGAATTAGAACGCCAATTGAAACGACTAGAACAAGAGAATAAAGAAATTCGCGAAGATTATGAGCAATTTGTACAAATTATGAATCGTGCTCGTAGACTAGTAACCCTCGACGAAGAGGATAACCGCGTTGCTCCTGTTTTTAAGATGGAGAAGAATGGTAACCTGGTTGCAAACTATACAACTGGCAATAGCGAAAAAGAAAACGTGGATGTGCCGAATTAAGCACATTCACGTTTTTCCCTACATATGAATCTTATTTCTTATAGAGCATTTTTTCATTTCGCTCAAGGACGCGATTTAGATAGAAAGTATAAAGCTCCAATTCTTTTTCATTAAATGATTGAGCAATATTTTGATTACTTAATTGACTTAATACAGCTTGCAGTCTGAAAACTGTATCCTGAACTGTTAAGGGTTTATCCAATAATTCACTCAAGCTAGCCATGACTTCAGGCTGAATTTTAGGAAAAGCAAATTTCGTTTGTTCTTCTTTTAAGCTAATGGCATAAAAATCCCTTATTAGTCTTGCGCGTTCACTACCGCTGCCTTCAATACAAAGGTAAATTTGAACTGCAATGCCCTGTCTGAGACGGCGTTGCGAAATACCGGCAAATTTCTTTCCATCAATACTTAAATCGTAGGAACCAGGACAATAAGATCCGATAATTTCATAAGCTTTTATTTTATCGCAAGCTTCAGGGAATAGCAGCTTAATAAGGTCTACCATTACGTCATAGCCTTCATTTATGTTAATGGCTCCTACCCGTTCTGAAAGGATAATGGAAATGTTTAGCACACCACTATCCAACACTACGGCTAGCCCGCCGGAATTGCGAACAATGGCTTGATAGTTTCTAGAATGCAAGTATTGGATTCCCTCTTGAACGTACGGCAATCGGTGATCTTGGATGCCAAGAACTACTGTATTATGGTGAACCCAAGTTCGAACGGCTGGGTGTGATTGCAATTGTCCGACCAATTCGCAAAGTGTGTCATCCATCGCGAATGACTCAAGTGGCGTCCGAGCTTTCATCGTGATTGATTGATCGATAAAACGCCATGTATCTTGTTGTAATAAAGGATGCATAGGTTGTTACTCCTTTTAATCGGTTGGTGAATACTAAGATAAGCATACACGAAAAAGATTAAGTCCATCAAATCCAATTTATTGTTTTTCCAAAGTTGCCCCTTTTGGTGGATTACTGAATTAAGCCAATTTTAAATGGCATACTCATATTGGGATTAAACTGCCCACTCTTGTCAAATTAGTGAATTTCCACAATATGTGCCCTTTCTTACAAGGAATTATTTTGATTTTGTGCTAAGATACTTGTGAATGATTATCAATTAAGGAGTGTTATCAAATGAATGAAGCAGCAATTACATTAGATGGCTGGTACTGTTTACATGATTTCAGAGCGATCGACTGGACTTCCTGGAAATTAGTTTCTCAAGAAGAACGCACAAAAGCAGTCGATGAGTTCGTACAATATTTAGAAAAACTAAATGAAGCACATGTTGCTAAAACAGGTTCTCATGCGTTTTATTCAATTATCGGGCAAAAAGCTGATTTTATGCTTATGATTCTGCGTGAAACTCCGGAGGAACTGCAAGAATTAGAGGCGGAATTTAATAAATTGGCGATTGCTGATTTTACAGTGCCAACATATTCTTATGTCTCTGTAGTTGAGCTTTCGAACTACTTAGCGAAAGATTCTGATGAAGATCCTTACCAAAATCCACATGTCCGTGCAAGACTGTACCCAGAATTGCCACGTACAAAATATGTTTGCTTCTATCCTATGGACAAGCGTCGTGAAGGCAACGATAACTGGTACATGCTGGATATGGAAGAACGCCGCAAGTTAATGCATTCACATGGTCTTATCGGCCGCAGCTATGCTGGCAAGATTAAACAAATCATTACTGGTTCAGTCGGACTCGATGATCATGAGTGGGGCGTAACATTATTCTCCGAGGATATGCTTCAATTCAAAAAAATCGTTTATGAAATGCGCTTTGATGAAGTATCTGCAAGGTACGGAGAATTTGGCGAGTTCCTAGTTGGAAATCTATTGGATAACGACAAACTAACAACTTTCTTAACAGTTAAATAATAAGAAAAGCGGAGGGTGCTCGCGAAAGACTCCGCGTCGATGAAAACGCAACTTCCTGTTGCATCGTCTGCATTTGCACATCCTTGTGCGACGGAAGAATCGACAAAAGGACGCTTTTGGCAGACTAGAAAAGGCAGATACCTCCCTGGTCTGCATAAGTGCAACTAAGGCTGATTGCCAAAATCCTTTGCAATCAGCCAAGCTTTCTAATCCTTGCCGACGATCCTAGTTGCGCGAGGAGCTAGCACTCGCAGCTAGATATTAAGAAAAACGAGACGTAACCGAAAGTATTCGATTCCTACGCCTCGTTTTTTTCTTGTTCTTCTTTTGTTCTTAATATCAAGATAATCGTATGGATAAAAAATCCGATAAAGATTATTAAAACAAATAGATACCAATGCAATGGCTGCTTGTAAATACTTGCGATAATAAAGGAAATTATCGCACTGAAGACTATCGAGACCCAGATACCCAATCGCACAGGACCAACCCCTATATCCTATTTTTAGATTAAGATTCCCCTTTTATAAGTCGTCTAATGAAAAAATCTTGAACATTCTCTACACTCATTTTATTAAAAATTCGATAAATTTATACAAAATATAAGAACTCTTTATCCCATTCTACATACATTAAAAACATGGGCGATTTTTTATGGATTTTTATTCTTAAATGGGAACAAATGCATAAAGTGTTATGAGGAGGTATGTCATATAGCTGTTTTATCAGCCATGATGCTCAAGTATCCTTCCTTGCACGGTTAATGTGCGATGGAGCAAAAGGAGATAAAAAATTAAACATGTTGTTGGTACGCTTTTTAGTGCTATCCGTGTATTAAGGGCGAAACGCTTCCAATCCCAAAAAAGGTTATGGTGTTTTTTCATGACGACTGGGAATTGCCCAACCCGTTTGAGTCATCACTGTAAAACGGGAAGCTATCATTCTTGCTGCTTCTTTTCACTGCATCCACAGGCTATCCGATGTCTAACTGCTATTAAACCGAAAATCAAAAAAATAGGAAAGGGTGTTTTTTTTTGACATATCATAATTGGGGTCAAACGAGTCAAAATGGGCAACAAACGTATCCATCAACAACTGGACAGTTCAATACTGGTCAGTTTCCTTCAGGACAGTTTCCTTCGGGACAGTTTCCTTTTGGCCTTCCTTCAGGTCAAAATACTTATGGTCAATTTCCAGGTGGGCAAATGATGACTCCTCCAGGTCAAGGTACATCACAAGGTATGATAAATCCTATGTTGAGAAACGGAACGGCAACAACTTTTCGTGAAGAATCGTATATCGAAAATATTTTAAGATTAAACCGTGGAAAAATAGGTACTTTTTATTTTACGATTCCTTCAGGTCAAGTGGGCGAAAACCAGGATGGGGGCACTACCAGAGTGGTTACTGGGGTAATCGTTGAGGCAGGCCGTGATCATGCAATTATTGCTGAAGAAGGTACAGGTCATTATTACTTGTTCCCTATGATTTACTTTGATTTCGCAGAGTTTACTGAACCATTGACATACCTGCCAGGATCTCCTTTACCACTAAGATAAAAAGCCATAAAAAAAGTGTAGACAAAATAAATTGGCTACACTCCCGAATCCACTTCTCCCTTGAAGAAGTGGATATTTTTTCGTTAAGAATCAGGGAATTATATTTTTTTGCTTTGCTTCAAGTATTTTAACGTAGCTAGCCCGAGGGTTTTTGCTGCAATTAACATTGCTCTTTCATCAAAGTTAAATTGTGCATGGTGATGAGGATAGGCTTCCTTCCATGCCGGATCCTTTGCCCCTGTTATAAAGAACGTTCCTGGCACCTTTTCCAGATAATACGCAAAATCTTCACCAACCATTAACGGAGGACATTCAATGACATTGTGTACTTCCGAAAGTTGGCAAGCGACATCCGCAAGAAATTGTGTTTCCTTTTTATGATTTACAACCGGTGGATATCCCCTAGTAAAAGCATATTCATAAGTTGCATGGAAGCCTTCACAAACCGATTTAAGGATTCGCTCAATCTCATGTTCAATCTGGGTGCGTACCTCTTCATCAAAAGTACGGACTGTTCCTTTTAACTCAACCTTTTCTGCAATTACATTGAAAGGATTAATCGCTTCAAAATGCCCGATTGAGACAACGGCTGATTTTAATGGGTCAATTCTTCTGGATACGACAGTTTGAAGCTGCGTAATAAATTGGGAAGCTACTAAAATCGAGTCCACGGATTGATGTGGCTCTGCCCCATGGCCCCCTTTTCCTTGAATCGTAATTTCCAAGCGATCCGCCGCAGCCATAATGGCACCATTACGGACAAGTATGTCTCCAAGTGGTGTAGGAGCCCATAAATGCGTACCGAAGATAACATCTACTCCATCCAAGCACCCGTCCTCTATCATCGGTTTTGCCCCTCCTGGAGCAAGTTCTTCGGCAAATTGGTGGATAAATACTATGTTACCTTGAAGTTCTTCTTTCATGGTTACTAATGCTTTTGCTAAAACCAGAAGGGTTGCTGTATGGCCATCGTGACCACATGCATGCATTACGCCGTCGACTTTTGACTTGTACGGAATATCATTTTGCTCCTGAATGGCAAGCGCGTCAAAATCAGCACGCAACGCCACCGTTTTACCAGGCTTCCCACCCTTTAACGTCGCAACAACGCCCCGGCCACCGACACCCTCACGTACTTCTAGGCCTAGTTTCCGGTGGTAGTTCGCTATATAAAGCGGTGTATGTACTTCTTGGAATGAGAGTTCAGGATTTTCATGTAAGAAACGACGAATTGAAACCATTTCGTCATAATGGCTTCCCAAAATTGTAAACAAGTGTTCCATAAATTTTCCCCTTTCCTTATGGCAGTTTCAACAATATATGTTGATTGTTCTTGAATTTTACTGATATAAGAACTTTATCATGTTTTGGGTGGATTAAGTATGAATATTTTTTTAGTAAATTCTAAATATTAATAAAATAACTTATTAGCCTTTAGGCTCTGATTATAAAAAAGAATTACAAGATTCCTCATGTAACTCTCATTTTCCGTGTTAATTATTATGTTTTAGTGTGGAGATAATTAGAAGGATCCAACCAGTTAAGAAGAGTACTCCGCCTATTGGGGTAATAGCGCCTAAAACGCCTATGCCTGACAGCGCCAAAATATAAAGACTTCCTGAAAAGAATACAATCCCCAAGTTCATGCAGAGTGCTGCTGCTTTCAACTGTTTAATGGAACCAAATAGTTTTGGGCTCATTAATATACCGATAGCCAAGATAGCAATGGCGTGGAACATTTGGTACTGCACTGCTTTTTCCCAAATCCCCATCCCATATTCATCGAGTACGTTATCAAGAGCATGTGCTCCAAATGCACCTAATGCAACTACCAAAAGTCCGTGAATTGCACCTGAAATAATTGAACCTTTCATTATTTAACCTCATCTCTATGTATTACTTTTAGTTGTGCCTGCCTAACTTTTTCTATAGTTGATACGCGCAAGGCAAATCCTCCACCATCAAGCTTAGAATATTGCCCAATCTAAAAATCGAAAATGGATTCCCCATTAGCGTCATTTTCTTCTAGCTTTCCACCGTTTATGGAGTTTGTATTTTGAATTATATTAGGCGATTGCATTGTTGTCGGGCTGGATGGGAAACTTTGAGCTGGATGAGCTGCCACCGATGAGGCGGGACTATGTGCCTTTGCTAATACATTCGTTCCATTTGACAACGCTACATTGCATAGTGCCCGGATTGCACTTAATTGTTCACGTATATACTGTTCATCCTGTTGATTTTTAGTACTTGATGCAAGTTGTTCAATCTCTAGTAACAGTGCTTGGTAAGAAATCATACTACCGCTCCCCCAGTGTTTGTTTAGGTAAAAACTGCATACAATCAAGTCCCGAAGATTGTTTTACGACAACGGAAGGAAGTTGCTTTGTTTTAAAATTATACGCTGTGCAAGATCTCGGATTACGCTGATCCCATGTCACACGGAAATATTGGCATTTAAAACAATTCACCTTCATAACGACTTCCCTACTTTCTATATCAATTTAACAGATTTCACATACTGTGAAAAGCTATGTGAATCAGAGCTTTAACTTGTTAAGTGCGGATTTTTTCTTATTAAGAGCGGCTCTCCTTCTTTCGAGCGTGTTTTTCGGATTTACGAGCGATTTTTGCGCACTTTCCGAGCTACTTCTCCCTTGTTGCGCGAGTTTTCCTCAACTTTATGAGCGAGCCCCCTTTAGTCAAGAGTGACTCACTCCTTTTCAAATGCCATTCATTCGGGCAAACTTTCATCGCACATTTATTGCTTGTCATTCAAACACCAATCGATTGGTTGTCGTCTCCATTCTATTAACTTATCATTTATTTTAGAGAATGGTTTGCTGCCAAAAAAACCTCTGTGTGCACTTAATGGGCTTGGATGGGGTGATTGTAGAATAAAATGCTGTCCCCCATTTTTCTCTATGATTTTCCGCTTCGATTGTGCAGGTTTCCCCCATAATACAAAGATTATGGGCTCGGTACGCTTTGCTAATTTTTCTATAACTGCATCCGTAAACTGTTCCCAGCCGTGTCCTTTATGCGAATTTGCCTCACCTTGCCGAACAGTTAACACTGTATTTAATAGAAAAACTCCTTGCTTTGCCCAATCCATTAAATACCCGTTATTTGGCATCGGGCACCCTAGATCATGTACAAGCTCTTTGAAGATATTTCTCAGACTTGGCGGAAGTGGTACACTTTCTTTTACTGAAAAACTCATGCCATGTGCCTGACCAGGTCCATGATATGGATCTTGTCCTAGTATAACAACCTTCACTTCGCTGTAAGCTACTGTGTAAAATGCACTCATGACTTCTTCCTTTGGTGGATACACTGTTGATAGGCTATATTGTTCTGCTAAGAATTGTTCCAGTTCTACAAAATAGGATTTTTCAAATTCAGGAGCTAATACCGCTTCCCAATCATTATTAAGTATTTTCATTAAACACACCTCACCTTTTAAACTACTTTATCTAGTTACCCGTTTCAATAGGAGATTCTTTTCGAAAACCACCAAAATTGTGAAAATCATGATACAAGTTTTAAAATTCGGTTGTTAAGGAGTTCGTTCTTCATCCAATAAAGCCCCTGTTTTTACTGGCATTATGTTTTTTATAGAAACTGGCTATTTTTCTAAAGTCAGAATTATACTATACTTTAGGACATTCATTTCATTACACAATTGAAGGAGTAATCAATTATGGCATTGAAAAAAACATTAACAATTGCAGGTTCTGACGCTTCAGGCGGCGCAGGACTGGAAGCAGATTTAAAAGCATTTGAAGAACATGATACTTACGGTATGGCGGCAGTTACAGTGATCGCAACAATGGATCCTGACAACAACTGGAACCACGGCGTTTATACATTACCAATCGATGTCTTGCAAGCCCAACTGAAAACAGCATTCTCTACGGGCATCGATGCTTTAAAAACAGGTATGTTATCTACTGAAGAAGTGATTCAGACGACAGGGGAAGCAATTGGTGCAGCTGGAGTTGAAAATGTTGTTATTGACCCAGTGATGGTATGTAAGGGGGAGGATGAGGTTTTAAACCCAGGGACAGTCGATGCAATGATCCAATATCTATTGCCACATGCCCTAGTTACAACACCTAACCTTTTCGAAGCAGGACAACTTGCTGGGACGGGCACACCAAAAACAATCGAAGAGATGAAAGCAGCTGCAGAAAAAATTAAGGAGCTTGGCGCAAAAAACGTTATTATTAAGGGCGGACGTGCATTAGCTACCGATAAAGCGGTTGACCTATTCTACGATGGCGAAAAATTCTATTTACTTGAAACACCAAAAGTTGAAACAACTTACAACCACGGTGCCGGCTGTACATTTGCAGCTAGTGTTACAGCAAATCTTGCCAATGGATTATCTGTTAAAGAAGCAGTCGTGGAAGCAAAGGAATTCGTTGCGGCTGGTATTCAGCACGGATGGAAACTAAACCAATACGTAGGGCCAGTTTATCACGGTGCGAAACCTCGTCTTGGCGCACCTGAAGTTACAATTACAGAAGTTTAAAAATTTTTTACGTGCCAGGCACACAAACAATTCTGATTCAGTAATGAATTTTTCGAATTGTTTGCGTGCCTGGCACTTTTTATTTGAAGCATTTTCTTTTCATAAAATTACGATATTGACTATAATTATTAATAAAGTAAATACTAGGTTTCCGTCCTCCTTAATTGAGTGCGGAATCTAGGTGCCAATATCCAGTTGGCCAGTATAATAGCGCTTTGGTGATCGGTGAATCTCCTTCTTGGAGTTTGTAATACTCTCTAAGTTCAGGGACCAAATCACCACGTTTAATCTTAGCAAAGATGTGAAAGGAGAATTAAGATGAAGGAAGTACAAGTTAACGAGCTCCAAGAATTGCTTAATTCTTTTGCGAACAAAGATGTGTATATTCATCTAGAAACAACAAATGGAGCATATGCCTCACATTTTGATGAAAAAGTATTTAATGCGGGTGCATTCATACGAAATGTAAAAATTCGTTATGAGCTTGCGAAAATCATCAACGATACCCCTCACCGTGTGGGATTAAAAATGAACCACGGCTGGGTTTATGCACAAGGCATTACTCATTACGAGTTAGATGAAAAAGGCCGTTTATTAATGGCTGGATTAGACTTTACAGGGAAACTTGCTGTTGCACTGGAAATTAGTGAAACACCATTTTCTTATTAAGGAGTGAATCATACATGTCATTACAACCGCAACGTCAGATTTTGGTAGTGTTCCCTCACCCGGACGACGAAGCATTCTCATCTGCCGGAACAATCAGACTTTACAGAAACATGGGTGTCCCTGTTACATATGCATGCCTGACTTTAGGTGAAATGGGGCGAAATCTTGGAAACCCTCCATTTGCAACTCGTGAATCCTTACCAGAAATTCGTCGACAAGAACTAATAGCAGCTTGTAAAGAAATGGGAATTGAAGATCTGCGAATGATGGGACTACGCGATAAAACCGTGGAATTCGAAGATGATGAAAAAATGGTCAGCCTCGTAAAAAGTCTAATCGATGAGTTAAACCCTTCATTAATTATCACTTTCCTGCCTGGCTATTCTGTACATCCAGACCACGAAGCAACTGCCCGAGCAGTATTTGAAACTGTTCGTCGTATGCCAAAAGAAAATCGTCCAACGATTTATGCTGTTGGCTTTGCCAACAACACAATCGCCGATAAAGGTGAACCAACTATTCAAATCGATGTAAGCAGTGTGAAGCTAGATAAACTTAAAGCACTACAAGCTCACGCTTCCCAAACTGCATGGATGATTGAAGAAAATACAAAACGAACTGACGAAGGCCAGCCAATGAGTGATAGCTGGCTGCATTACGAGAGATTCTATGAGGTTAACCTGGAAGATTAATGTTCATAATTAAAGGAGTAGGTAATCATTACCTGCTCCTTTTTCATTCAGAAAAGATAATAAATATACAGATGAAATACATTGGAATTTGAATTAGTAACATATTTCCCTACCTTTTATTTGCATTTTATTCATTTTCTATACGTTTATAAATTTCAGAATAGTGGTACTTTTTAATAACGTATTTACACATGTATATTCCCACTATATAGTGTATAAATATACAAAACAACTTACTTAGAAGAGGGACGCACAACATATGACAAAAAAATTCACTTCATATACATGGTTTCTTTTTATCTTTCTTTCATTAATTGGAATTTTCCTATTTATTACACCGGTTAATACGGAAGATGGTTTGAAAGTACCCATTGCTATATTGGCTAATACACTTTCCGCTAATGTCGCAAGCTTTATTCATTGGTTTGCTTACATCGTCTTTATCATAGCTGCGATTGGTGCCTTAATTATAAAATTCATACCAGAAACTGAAGAAAGAACTTTATTTGATTCTTTGTTCCGTGTCAATTGGTTCTGGACAATCATGCGTGTTTTAGCTGTAATCTTTGCAACTATGTATTTATTCCAAATAGGGCCAGAAAGCTTTACAAGCGAAAATACTGCTGGATTATTAATTACTCCAGACGGTGGTTTAGTAACAATGATGTTCTCATTGTTCTTATTTGCCGGTTTACTTTTACCTTTATTGACCGACTTTGGTTTACTGGAATTCTTCGGTTCCATGATGGTTAAAATTATGCGACCTTTATTTAAAATTCCTGGACGTTCAGCAATTGACTGTTTAGCTTCTTTTGTAGGTGACGGAACAATCGGTGTTCTGTTGACAAGCAGACAATATGAGGAAGGCAATTATACTGCTCGCGAAGCTGCAACAATTGCTACAACATTCTCTGTTGTTTCGATTACTTTCTGTTTCGTTGTACTTGATACGATTCGTTTAAACAACTACTTCTTGCAATTTTATGGTTCGGTAATTTTGGTATCCATTATCCTGGCTTTCATCATGCCTCGTATTTTCCCATTACGCGGCAAGCCTGATACAAATTTTGACGGGTCCATTTCAGACGAACATATTGAAGATGTTCCCGAAGGATTCAATTCATTTTCATTTGGTCTAAACAACGCTTTAACTAAAGCCGACAGCAATAAAAATCTTGGAAAAGTAATTGGTTCCGGGTTTAAAAACGTACTAGAAATGTGGTTTGCAATTACACCTGTAATTATGGCCTTCGGTACGATTGCTTTAGTTCTTGCTGAATACACTAGCTTCTTCAAAATCTTAGGGATGCCATTTGAGCCAATCCTCGCTGTATTGCAAATTCCTTTTGCGGATGAAGCAGCTCAAACGATGATTGTTGGTTTTGCCGACATGTTATTGCCTTCTGTTCTAGGCTCCGGTATTGAATCTGAGTTAACTCGTTTCTTTATTGCCACAGTTTCAGTGACGCAATTAATTTACATGTCGGAAGTTGGTGGGTTAATTTTAGGAACAAAGCTACCCCTTAAAATTTGGGATCTATTCTTGATTTTCTTAATCCGTACTCTTATCTCAATTCCGATTGTTGCAATTCTTGCACACTTATTATTCTAGTGAACCAGGACTGGCTGATGCCGGTCCTATTTTTTTTAGAAATTTCCCTTACAATGTTGGCAAGATTCTACTTGAAGCAGAATTTTTTGAATAAAAAAATAATTCATAAATAAAGTAGCTTTTTATGATAAAATGAGTCAATGCAATAAAAACGGAGGTAACAAGACGATGGAAGTTGTGAATTCAAACAGTATCGCTGTGGAAAATGTGTTAATTGCACATCAACATTTAAAAGATGTTGTGTTACATACCCCACTTCAAAAAAATGAGTATTTATCTGAAAAGTATAATGCCAATATTTATATTAAACGTGAAGATCTACAACACGTTCGTTCTTTTAAGCTACGTGGTGCTTTCTATAAAATTAAGAAAATCGAAGAGGCAGCCCGCAAAAGCGGTGTAGTATGTGCAAGTGCCGGGAATCATGCGCAAGGCGTTGCATTTGCATGTGCACACCTAAATATTAAAGGTGCCATTTTTATGCCGTTAACAACGCCAAAACAAAAAATTGATCAGGTCCGTATGTTTGGCCGCAATAATATTGAAATCATTTTAGAAGGCGATACATTTGATGATTCGGCTAATGCCGCAAAGGAATATAGCGATGAGCATGATATGATTTTCATCCATCCTTTCGACGATCTAGATATAATCGCTGGGCAAGGTACCGTAGCAGTTGAGGTGTTAAACGATATCGAGGAGCCGCTGGATTACATTTTCGGCGGTATCGGCGGTGGCGGTTTAATGGCCGGCATCTCGTCCTATATCAAAAACATATCACCAAACAGCAAAGTAATCGGCGTCGAGCCTGCCGGTGCAGCGAGCATGAAAGCCGCGTTTGAGAATGGCGGTCCAACATCCCTTGCTAAGATTGATAAATTCTGTGATGGTACTGCGGTTCAGTGCGTTGGTACGAAAACATATGAAATCTGTCATAAATACTTAGACGATATCGTGCTAGTTCCAGAAGGCAAAGTAAGTACCACGATTCTAGATTTATATAACAAACATGCGATTGTAGCTGAGCCTTCGGGTGCACTTCCTGTTTCGGCACTCGACTTATATAAAGAAGAAATCGTAGGAAAATCCGTTGTTGTGGTAATTACGGGCGGGAACAATGACATCAGCCGCATGCAAGAAATCAGGGAGAAATCTTTATTGTATGAAGGGCTTCTCTATTACTTTATCGTCAACTTCCCTCAACGGGCTGGAGCCCTCCGTCAATTCCTAACAGTCGTGCTGGGGCCAAACGACGACATTACGACATTCGAATATACCAAGAAAAACAATAAAGAAAGCGGTCCTGCCCTCGTCGGCATCGAAGTCAGCCACCCTGATGATTATCAAGGCCTGATCAACCGTATGTCCTTCAACGGCTTCGAATTTACCGAAGTCAATAAAGACAGCCAACTGTTTGGATTGTTGGTTTAAAGTGATTTCTAGAACACTCGAATTTGATTCGGGTGTTTTTTTGTTGGGGTTTTACTACTTTACAAGCTATTTTCTCTTTACGTGCGACTTTTCCCTCTTTACGTGCGCTTCCCTTTTTTACGTGCATCTTTCTACACTTTACGTGCGAGTTCGCTCTTCTTACGTGCGACTTTTCCCCCTTTACGTGCGCTTCCTTTTTTTTACGTGCGTCTTTCTACACTTTACGTGCGAGTTCGCTCTTCTTACGTGGGACTCTCCCCTCTTTACATGCGACTTACAGATTTACTCACTGTCACCATTAATTGTCTTTAGCTATTCAAAAGATTCTGGAATTCTATATTTCCTATCTCTATAAGTACCTTGATATTCTATGTTTAAATCTTTTAACAATCGAATTATCGAAAACCTTGAGTCAACTCCCAAAAAATCCCGCAACTCTCGATTCGTAATCCACTCACTCCATAAATATCGATAATCTAATAGTGCCTCCAGATGAGCATCCTTACTCTTAAAACCACACTTCCCACATCTAAAGCTTCCATGTTCAAATATCATTACACTTTTATAGTCACACTTTTTACAGAGTACACCCTTTTGAAGTCTCTTCGTCTCTACTTTTGCTTTCCATTCTTTTGGTTGTTGAATGTTCAATAGTTCGGTTTTGATTTTCTCAAACTGGCCAAGTGATATTCCACGTCCTTGATGTTTATTAAATAATTTATCTAGCTCTGTTTGCAGACCATTTGCGTGGAATATAGAAATGCTCTTTGGAATCGATCCAATGATTGTATAATCGCTAACAATAATTATTGAATATTCCACTGGCAGATTCATTCTTAAATCTCGCAACTTTCTTGAGATAAATTTCCCGTGGCGCTTAATTTGATTTACAGGATTTCTAAAGGACTCTACCATCCCTTCCGAATTGGTGCGAATTAGTTGATGCTTCGATTCATCGATATCTAGCCGGCCACCGATATTCTTTATTTCTAGTAGCCAAATAAAATGCGGGGTTAATAAGATTGTGTCAATTTGGTGAGTGTAACCAGCGTGGTTGATAGTTTCGAAGTTATGAAGGAGGGCATACGGGGTCGGAATATTTAATTCAATCCACATCTGGTCTACGGATAATTCGCCCTCATACCCTTTCTTTTGTGCGGTATACATGTCCTTATAAAAATTAAACTCGCCCGTATCATAATCAGGCAATCTTCGCAGTAACGCCTCAAGACCTAGTAGCTTCCAAGATTTTTGTCTTTTCAAAATCTCCATTCACTCACCTCCATACAATCATTTTATGGACAAACATTAAATCCAGCAATGTCGCGAAAATTCCATGCATATTCAAATTCTAAATTCCACAATAAAAAAAGAGAAGAAACTTCTATTTTCACGAAGATTCTTCTCTCAAATATTTATTTTCAATCAATGTTTGGAAAGGGAATCCCTTAGAATTCTACCCTTCACATGTTTCATCGCTAAGTGAAATTTCAAACTCACGTAACTTCTCACTAGCTCCCCAACAACGCGCGGTCTGAGTTCATTTTTTCGCCGCGGATTTTTTCGAACTCCGACATTAGGTCCGGGATTGTTAAAGTTGGTTTTTTCTCATCATCGATCGATAAAATGATTTGGCCTTTATCCATCATGATTAAACGGTTCCCCAGATCAATTGCTTGCTGCATGTTGTGCGTAACCATCAAGGTTGTTAAGTTCCCCTCTTCGACCAGTTGCTTCGTTAAACGAGTGATTAATTCGGCACGTGAAGGGTCGAGGGCGGCGGTGTGTTCATCCAATAATAAAATGGATGGCTTTGTGAATGTTGCCATCAACAGAGATAATGCTTGACGCTCCCCACCTGATAACATGCCCACTTTGGCGTTAAAGCGGTTTTCAAGTCCTAACCCTAATTTCTCTAGTGAAGACTTAAAGAAATCGCGACGCCCGCGACTTACCCCTTTGCGCAATCCACGTTTTGCATTACGCGAATACGCAATGGCCAAATTCTCCTCAATCGTCATCGAAGGTGCCGTTCCTGCCATCGGATCTTGGAAAACACGACCGATGTATTGTGAACGCTTATACTCCGGTAATTTCGTTACCTCTTTCCCTTCAATCGTTACGGCACCAAAGTCAGGTGTCAAGGCACCGGAAATCATGTTCATCATTGTCGATTTCCCTGCCCCATTACTTCCGATGATCGTTACAAAATCACCTGGTGCTAAATGAAGGTTAATATTATCCAACGCGACTTTTTCGTCAGGTGTCGCTTCATTAAAAATCTTGTTTATGCCCTCTAACTTAAGCAAGGTGATCCCCTCCCTGCATGAATTCTCTTTGCTGGTCAAGTCTTTCCATTCGTCTTTTTTCTTTTCGTTTTTTCTCACGGCGTTTATCAACCAGTTGTGGAATGACTAAAGCCAGAACAACGATAATGGCTGTAATCAACTTCATATCCGAAGTATCTAGCCAATCGATGCGCAATGCAATGGCGTAAATGATTCGATAAATAATCGCCCCTGCCACAACTGCCAATGTCGTACGGAAAATCGTCTTTGTTCCAAAGATTGCTTCTCCGATAATTACAGATGCAAGACCGATTACAATCATCCCGATTCCCATATTGGCATCGGCAAATTTCGAGTATTGTGCGATTAAAGCTCCAGAAAATGCAACCAAGGCATTTGAAAGACCTAGCCCTAATACAATTAAGCCATCCGTGTTTGCTGAGAAGCTGCGAATCATTCGCTTATTATCTCCGGTTGCCCGAATCGCCAGCCCCACCTCTGTTTTCAAGAACCAATCTGCTATAAACTTGATGATGAGTGTAATGATTAACACTACGAAAATGGTACCCCAAGTACCCGGAGCTGTTTGCAAGCCTAACGAATCTTTAACAAAACTTGTCAGAGCTGCATCAATTCCCAAACTGCTCCAGAAACTTTGAAACTGTGAAAAAATAGTATCAGCATTCATCAGTGGAATATTGGGTTTTACAATTGCATTTTCTGCAGATAATCCCATAATGCGAAGATTGATTGAATACAACGCAATCATCATTAATATCCCTGAAAGTAACGGGTTTATCTTTCCTTTTGTGTGTAGTAGACCTGTCATACATCCTGCAATAAATCCAGCAACAATTGCCATTAATGTAGCTAGTATCGGGTTGTAGCCGAGTGCAATCATCATTGCTGCAGTCGCTGCCCCAGTCACGAAGCTTCCATCAACCGTTAAATCCGGAAAATCTAACACTCGGAATGTTAGATACACCCCGAGTGCCATAATTGCATAGATGATTCCTTGCTCAACTGAACCGAACAACGCTGTAAACATATTGAATCATCTCCTAATTAACTCTTCTAATTTATTCGTAAACTTCTGCGTTCCAGGAATCACTGATTTCAAGACCTAAAGTATCAGCAGCACCTTTATTAATAAGTAATTTCAGATTTGCAGGATATGCAGATGGAATTTCAGAAGGAGTAGCTTCTCCATTTAAAATTTTCACTGCCATTTCCCCAGCTTCATAACCGATATCATAGTATTCAAATCCGTAAGCACCTAATCCGCCACGTTCAACGGAATCCAGCTCCCCTACCATTAAAGGAAGTTGGTTAGCGCTTGCTACTTCAATTACTGATTCAAGAGCAGATACAACCGTGTTATCAGTAATGATATAAAGTGAATCTACCTTGCCAATTAATGATTCTGTTGCTTGTTTCACTTCTGCTGATGTAGAAACAGCCGCTTCCTCTAATTCAAGACCAGCTTCTTCCAATAGACCTTTAACTTGTTCAACTTGAGCTACAGAGTTTTGCTCTCCAGTGTTATAGACAGTCCCGACTTTTTTCGCACCTAATTCATCCTTTAAGAATGCAACAGTATTGGCAATTGTATCTGGATGCAAGTCAACAGTACCCGTAACATTACCGCCCGGCGCCTCCATGGAATCAATCAGCTCTGCACCTACTGCATCTGTAACAGATGTGAAGATAATTGGAATATCAGATGTTGCCCCTTTCACTGCTTGTGCTGATGGAGTTGAATTTGCAAAGATTAAATCAACACCTTCATTCACTAAGTTTTGGGCAATAGTTGTGTTCATACTTTGATCGTTTTGGGCATTTTCTTCAACAAACTCTACATCTAGACCAGATTCTTCCAGTGCCGCTTTAAACCCTTCAGTTGCAGCATCCAATGATGGATGCTCCACGATTTGTGTAATACCTACTTTAAATGATTTTGCATCCTCTGTTGTTCCAGTACCAGCATCTTCTGTAGATTCAGTAGATGTTTCACTACCTCCGCCACATGCAGCTAATAAAAGTACCAGTCCAAATAGTAAGAATGACAACTTTTTCGTACTATTTTTCATCATGTTTCCCCCTAATTCTTCTCTCTCACTTGCATGACTCTTTTTGAATAAATATATCATTCTATTTTACTATTCAAAAAATTCGAGTTTGTCGATTATATTACATCTAACCATTTTAATAGTCAACAACATTTAGAATGTTCTGAATTCGTCTTCTTCAAAATACTTCTACCAACAAAATGATTTGGCACTTTAAATCGCTAAAGTACAAGCTTTTTATCGAAAATTAATTATTTCAGTAAAACATATTTTTTGTGACAAATTTTCGACACCCAACACTTCCTGTCAAATGTACACAACTTCTGTCTGACATAATTTATTAATTATTTGACATAAACACGAAACTATAATACTATAATTCTCTGTGTTCTTTTTCACGTGGTTCGAGAACCTCCCACGCAAAAAAACTAAGGAGAAATGAATATGAAGATAAAATTTTTGGCAACGACTGGAATTATTGCAGCTCTTTATATTGCTGTTACCATGTTAGTTGCACCATTTGGATTTACGGAAATTCAATTCCGTCTATCCGAGATGTTCAACCACCTAGTTGCGTTTAACCCACGCTATATGTTGGGAATCGTTATTGGCGTATTCATTGCCAATCTCAATTCACCGCTGGCCCCTTATGATTTGGTCTTTGGAGTGGGCCAAACAGTTATTACACTTGCAATCTTTATATTGATTTGTAAGTTTGTAAAAAATACATTGCTGCGATTGGTAATCAACACTTTCCTTTTTACATGCACAATGTTCATTATTGCGTTCGAATTAAATCTTGCACTTGAACTGCCCTTCCTATGGACATGGCTAACTTGTGCAATCGGAGAATTCGCCGTGATGGCAATCGGCGTGCCAATCATGCATCAATTAAATAAACGATTAAACTTCAAGGATTTAATTTAATATTTAAACCAAGATCAAAAGGTGCCTATTTCAAGGAACATTTCCTATTATATTGGCACACTTTTGATTCTTGGTTTTTTTATTTTATAAAAACAGCAACACATCAATTTGTCAGAAAACATTGACAAAGAGGAAATTTACCTCTACAATTCTATTTAACTAATTGTTCGGATACGGCAGCAGGTTGTGGGAGCACAACCACCGTTTGAGCAAAGCAGAGTTTAGATGAGAATAGCAGAGACTAAATTGATGAATAAGAATAGTAGCGGTTTTGGATCGCTTTAGAGAGCTAGTGGTTGGTGCAAACTAGTGCGAACAAGATTGTGAATGGGCCTTATGAGAGCAGCTGGCACTTTGTTAGTTGACGTTTTTCCTACGTTACAAGGAAGTGTTTTACACTCTTTTGGAGTATACTTTACTTCTCCAATGTGAAAACACGCCAAGATGGAAGTATATCAAATACTTCAACAGAGGTGGCAACGCGGTATCGATCGTCCTCTACAAAAGGAATTTCCTTTTGTAGAGGGCTTTTTTATTGTCTAGTCTAACCTGCAAATTTTAAATTCAGGAGGATGAAAACGAATGACAATCCACTCTTTCACAAGCAAGGTAAAGGAAAAGGAAAATTTGTCTTACGAGGAGATGCTACTAGCCGCAGAACTAATCTTCCATGAAGAAACACCAAAGGAAGCAATTGCCGAGCTTTTAATTGCCTTAAGCAATAAAGGTGAAACGACCGAAGAAGTTGCGGCTCTTGCAATGGTCATGAAGTCCTATGCGCTTCCATTAAACCTAACAGAAGGCAACTACCTTGATAATTGCGGAACTGGGGGCGACGGTTTACAAAGCTTCAATATTAGTACAACGTCCGCTTTTGTATTGGCAGCAAGTGATGTTTCGATCGTTAAACATGGCAACCGCAAAATTTCCAGTGCCTCAGGAAGCTCGGATGTTTTACACGCTCTAGGAATTCATACCGATTTCACGCTCGGGGATTCAGTTGAGATGTTAAACAAGACAGGTATTACTTTTCTTCATGCTCCAAATGTACATCCAAAGTTAAAACGCATCGGAGAAGTTCGTCGTTCCATTGGAAAACCAACTATTTTTAATATGGTGGGCCCTTTAACCAATCCAGCTAAATTAACAACTCAGCTTGTTGGAATTAACCGGCCGGAATTTGTTCGCAATTATGCGGACGTCCTTCGTATTCTGGGTCGCAAACGAGCTGTGGTAGTTTCTGGAACACAAGGGATGGATGAAGCTTCTCTCGATCAGGAAAATACTTTTGCCCTTCTCGAAAATAGTGAAGTCAAACCTTTCTCTGTTGAGATTGAGGCTCTCGGTTTAACACCTGCCCCTGTGTCTGCATTACGCGGGGGGACACCGGAAGAGAATGCGATTATTTTAAGAGATTTACTAAGTGGCAAGCAGAGTGCCTATTTTGATGCGGTTTTGTTAAACGCTGGCCTCGCTTTGTTTGCTTACGGTAAAGTGAGCTCCGTTATAGATGGCGTCGAATTGGCCCGCGAAAGTATTTTAAGCGGGAAGGCATTGGCAAAGTTAGAGGCTGTTGTGGAATACAGTCAATCCATTTTAAAGGAGCGTGCAGTACGATGACCATTTTACAAACAATTTTAGACCATAAAGCAACTCTTATTCCTTCCCTTCTTGCAAAGGAACCAACATTTGAGGTGGAGCGGAAATCCCGTCCTTCTTTATATGAAACTCTAAGAAAAGCCGATACGCTTCAAGTGATTTCGGAAATGAAACGTGCTTCCCCCTCAAAAGGGTTGATCAATGAAGGCGCAGATCCTATAGAACAAGCGAGGAAATACGAGCAGGCTGGAGCAGCATGTATCTCGGTTTTAACAGAAGATAAATTTTTCAAAGGCTCTTTTCAGGATTTGGCTGATATCGCAAATCATGTGGATATCCCGATTCTAAACAAAGATTTCATCATTCATGAAGTCCAGATCGATTATGCCAAGGCAGCCGGAGCTTCGGTGATTTTACTAATAGTTGCCGCACTGACTGATGAAAAGTTACAAGCATTTTACACATATGCAAGTGTATTGGGCCTGGATGTTTTGGTTGAAGTCCATAACGAAGAAGAACTAGATCGCGCCTTGGCCATTCATCCTAAGATTATCGGTGTGAATAATCGCGATTTAAAAACCTTCCAATTAGATCTTGTTCAGACGGAAAGATTAGCTGACAAGATAAATGCCCATGAAGATATTGCCTTTATTAGTGAAAGCGGCATCTGGAATACTGCTGATGCGGAAAGAGTCGCAAAAGCTGGAGCCCGTGGCGTGTTGGTTGGCGAATCCTTAATGGTGAGCGGCGATGTAGAGCAAGCTCTATCGGCACTGCAAGTACCCCTTCCCTCCCTTGTAAAGGACGTGAAGTAAGCATGGTGAAGGTAAAAATCTGCGGTCTGAAGCAAGAGGAACACGTTCAAGCTGCCATTGACGAAGGGGCCACATGGATTGGATTTATGTTCGCACCAAGTAAACGCCAGATTTCCGTTGAACGTGCCATAGAGCTTGCGAAGCAAGTTCCTTCGTATGTAAAAAAGGTGGGTGTTTTCGTAAATCCAACGGAGCAGGAAGTTCGGCATGCTGTCGAAACAGTTGGGCTGGATTACGTTCAATACCATGGAAACGAGGACCCTGCATTTATCAAATCTCTAGGCTACCCTTCCATTAAGGCTATCTCCATTCGTGGTTATGAAGACGTGGAAAAAGCCAGCCACTATGATGTGGATTACTACCTTTTTGATGCACCAGGTACAGATTATGCCGGTGGGAATGGCCATGTATTCGATTGGTCATTACTGGACCAGCTCTCTATTCCAAAGAATCGCGTGATTCTAGCCGGTGGACTGAATAGTGCCAATGTAGCTCGTGCCATTAGCCAGGTTGATCCATTGGGAGTCGATGTTTCCAGTGGTGTCGAAAAGAATGGCGTGAAGGATAGTGAATTAATTAAGCAATTTATAGATGCCGCAAAAGCCCAATAGTTGGAACAAGAAGTGCAACATTATAACAAATTACTGCGACCCAATTTTTAAAGTAGTCGTAAGGGAGTGAAATAGGATGACAAGTGAAGTAAAAGGACGTTTTGGTCGTTTCGGTGGACAGTTTGTTCCCGAGACATTAATGACAGCACTGCAAGAACTAGATGAAGCCTATGATAAAGTGAAAAATGATGAAACTTTTCAGGAAGAACTTCGCTACTACCTAAAAAACTATGTTGGTCGGGAAACTCCGCTCTATTTTGCCGAACGTTTAACGAAGGAATGCGATGGAGCAAAAATCTACTTGAAACGTGAAGATCTCAACCATACTGGCGCCCACAAGATTAATAACGCCCTCGGTCAGGCACTGCTTGCCAAACGGATGGGCAAGAAAAAGATTGTTGCTGAAACAGGAGCTGGTCAACATGGTGTTGCAACTGCTACAGCCTGCGCCCTTCTAAACCTGGAATGCATTGTTTACATGGGAGCTGAAGATGTAAAACGCCAAGCATTGAATGTTTTCCGCATGGAGCTGCTTGGTACAAAAGTGGTCGCAGTGGATAAAGGCTCGGCAACATTGAAAGACGCTGTTAATGAAGCATTGCGTCACTGGGTAACCAATATTGAGGATACGCACTACATTTTAGGTTCCGCAATGGGCCCTCACCCATTCCCGACTATTGTTCGTGATTTCCAACGTGTTATCGGCGATGAAACACGAGCTCAAATTTTGGAAATCGAAAACCATTTACCAGATGCTGTAGTGGCTTGCATTGGTGGAGGCAGTAACTCAATCGGCATGTTTTATCCATTTGTTGAAGATAAAGAAGTGGCATTATATGGGGTAGAGGCTGCAGGTAAAGGCATCGAGACCGGCAAACATGCTGCAGCTATTTATGGAGGACAAACCGGCGTACTACACGGTGCCTTTATGTATCTTTTGCAGGATGAAAACGGCTTTGTTCAAGAAGCTCATTCAATTTCTGCGGGTCTTGATTATCCAGGTGTAGGTCCTGAACATTGCCATCTTCATGAAATTGGCCGCGCAACATATGGGAATGTGACAGATGAAGAAGCACTTGAAGGATTAAAATTACTGTGCCGTACAGAAGGCATCCTCCCTGCTCTTGAAAGTGCACATGCTGTTTACTTTGCTGCCAACTTGGCCAAAACGATGTCTCCCAATGATATTCTAGTCATTTGTTTATCCGGCCGTGGCGATAAAGATGTTCATACAATTTCTGAAGCACTTGGAGGTAATCTGGGATGAGTCAATTAAAAGATGCTATTTTATCTGTTACCGCGCGTGGCGATAAAGCATTTATTCCTTATATCATGGCGGGTGACGGTGGCCTGGAGAAACTAAAGCCTACTATATTAAAACTGCAGCAGCTTGGTGTGGCAGCAATTGAAGTTGGTATTCCATTTACTGATCCTGTCGCAGATGGTCCAACAATTGAAAGAGCCGGTGAACGTGCTTTAGCGAACGGCACTACTTTACGTAAAGTGGTTGAAACCTTGACTAGCTTTGCAGACGAACTCACAGTACCACTTGTTGCAATGACATATTTAAATCCGATTTTAGCTTACGGTGTAGAGCAATTTGCAGCAGACGCCAAAGGGGCCGGTATTCGTGGATTAATCATTCCGGATATGCCTTTGGAGGAAAGTGAAACTGTTCAGCCTGCCCTTTCGGATGCCGGAATCTCTCTTGTACAACTCGTTTCTTTAACGAGTACGCCCGAACGTATGGAACGTTTAACAAAGGCAAGCGAGGGTTTTATCTACGCAGTTACCGTAAACGGCATTACAGGTGCCCGCTCAAGCTTTGCTAATGAACTGGAAGAGCATTTCAAAAGGATTCAATCCTATACAGATACTCCTGTCTTAGCTGGTTTCGGCATTTCAACTCCCCATCACGTCACAGACTTTAGCTCATTTTGCAGCGGCGTCGTCGTTGGAAGCAAGATCGTTGATAGTCTTGTCAATGAAGATTGGGCTGCGATCGAGGAATTAGTCAGCGCTTCAAAGGTGGCTGCTGTGAAGTAATTAAGCAAGGCATCACTGTATATTAAAAAGCACAGCCTTCTGTTGTTTGGAAGGTTGTGCTTATATTTTCTTATATTTATGAAATCGCTCTTTGGTCTAATTTTGCTTTTAATTTTTCCAGCATATCAATTGTCATTTTTTCTAAATCATAGTCTGCTTTGAAGCCCCACTCTTCCTTGGCAGCAGAGGAATCAATGGAATTCGGCCAGCTGTCTGCAATGGCTTGGCGGACTGGATCTACATTGTACTCCATTTTAAATGCTGGGATATGCTTTTTAATTTCTGCAGCAATCTGGGATGGCTCAAAACTCATGGCCGAGATGTTAAAGGCATTACGATGTTTCAACTTCGAACCATCTGCCTCCATCAAATCAACAATAGCTTGCAGTGCATCAGGCATATACATCATGTCCATATAGGTGCCCTCTGCAATGTACGATGTATAACGGCCTTGCTCTACAGCCTTATAATAAATATCTACCGCATAATCCGTTGTTCCACCACCAGGAGCGGTTGCGTATGAAATTAACCCCGGGAATCGGACACCGCGCGTATCTACACCAAAACGAGTGTGGTAATAATCACACAATAGCTCCCCCGCCACTTTGTTTACACCATACATCGTAGTTGGACGTTGCAGCGTATCCTGAGGTGTATTGTCCTTAGGTGTGGATGGACCGAATGCCCCTATTGAGCTTGGCGTAAAAAACTGTAGATTTAACTCTCGTGATACTTCAAGAGCGTTCATTAACCCGCCCATATTTAAATTCCAGGCAAACTGAGGATTCTTTTCGGCTGTAGCAGAAAGTAACGCAGCCATATGAATCATCGTATCTGCCCCAAAATCTTTTGATAGTTCATGCATTTTCTTCCCGTCTGTTACATCCAACAACTCAAACGGTCCACAAATGCCCTCCGGCTTACGAATATCCGTGGCTAATACATTGTCCTTACCGTATCGATCACGTAATTTCACAATCAGTTCTGAACCAATCTGTCCTAAAGCACCCGTGACAATTATTTTTTTCATGTTCGCACCCTCCCTTGATGTTAAAAAGCCTTCGCACTCATTTATCATTTTTTTAAATCTCTTATCTACACAAACAAATGTACACCCTGAAAATACAACAGAACATTGATATATCAACGTTTATAGCGATTCCCATTATACTTCGTTCTTTTATAAAAGACAATATAAAATTTTCGCGCTTTTCTATTTACGATTCTTCCTTATCATATGCAGGCGATTACAATTAGGTATTTCACACGGGATTTCTTGCGATTTCAGCTCATGGATATTCTTTATATTATGTCTATACCCTCAATTTGCAGAAAATTTTAAGCATTTTCATTCCTGATAAGAATTTTCGCAAAGCAATAAATTTATTAACAGCACACAATAAAAAAGCATCTCTCATCGTTAAGTGGCCTACCTAACAATCCAGAGATGCATGCTCATTATTAATTTTTATAATTTCAATGTTTAGCTTTGCTAAAAGAGGGTATGTAAATTGGAAAGCGCAAAGTTAATTGCTATAGGATAGTTTAAACAGACTGCAGACTTTTTTCCTGCACCTGTCTATAGATCGATAAATCTTCTTCATAGATACTATTATAAGTAGTCAAACTATGATTTTTGATGAGCTCGAATGTAACTTCATCAACCAAGTTGGCTTTTTCATTTAATAATTTGGCATTACGCCAGGCAGTCTCTTCAAAGGTGATATTCATTTCATGCTCTTCTATTATGATGGATAACAGATGTTCATTCGTATAAAGCTCTACATCGGAATTGTTATCTTTTATTTCCATTATCTCTAGTGTGCGATCAAGCGATTTCTGCAATGCCTCCCGATCTATGGCATGACCGAGTTCGTGCATTGTCAGCGTTCTAACATATTGCTCAAGTGGAATGGCAGCCTCGATTTCTTTCCATGCCTCTACTAGGCGAAATGCATCAAATCCCACACAGTTACTGATAAAGTTATATGTCATATTAATCCCCGACTCATCCTGCTTCACTTCATTTTCCATTCCTACAGCCTGAATCGTAGAAGTAATTAATTGATAAAGATACTCGTCATTGTAGTCAACTTGTTGCATATGGTTTCTCATTTCCCCTTTAATGTCGGATTCCAAAATCAATCATGGCAAAAAACATCAAGCGAGATTTACTATATATTATTCGGCAATAAGATTCAAGCAACCAAGTTGGCATTTTTTTGAAATTATAATACTATTCCCCGTTTTAATCGAAATTTTGATTTTTGAACAATTAAAAAAGGGATATTTAAAGCTTGTCTCAGCTTTAAATATCCCTTTTCGTCCTTAGTAATTACTCTGGTTTAGATAATAGTGAGATTACTAGTTTATTAAAAGATTATTTATTATTTTTTTTACGGCTGCGACTGTTTTTACTGGCCTCGCCGCCTTTTCGGCCCGCTTCTTCACGGCTCATTTTGCCGTCATTATTTCCGCTGTTATTGTTGTCATTATTGTTATTGTTGTTGTTTTGAGTTGCTTCTCCGCCTTTACGGCCGATTTCTTCATAGAATTCTTCTCCGTGGTTTTCGGAAGTAGCCTCTCCGCCCTTACGGCCAATTTCCTGATAGAATTCTTTGCCGTGAGTTTCTGCAGTGGCTTCTCCGCCTTTACGGCCGATTTCTTCATAGAACTCTCTGCCGTGATTTTCTGCGGTAGCTTCCCCGCCTTTTCGACCGATTTCTTCATAGAATTCTCGGTCATGATTTTTGGAGGTAGCTTCTCCACCCAAGCGTCCCGCTTCTTGAACAGTCATTTTTCCATTGTTTTCACCGTTATTATTGCGTTTGTTTGCCATTTTGAATTCCTCCTAAGTTTTTTTAGCTTACTATTGGGATAAGCTTATTAGATATATTCCCAGGAGGTTTAGAGCTAAACATTTTTAGAACATTTTTCTTCCATTTTCATGTTAATATTACAAGAAAAACTTGTTAATATGAGGGTTTTCGATGGATTGTTACAAGTTTTTTGCACTTAAATATCAAAATGGACTATTCATATTTGGTCAGACCTACGATGAAATGAAAGGGAAATCTACGCCCATCTTCAAAATATAGAGTTCCCTTTGCGGCATCTAGTTTGGAGATAATTCCTGTTGCCGTAAAAATATGAGCAGCTTCCCAAATCTTGATTTCCACTTGCGTATGATTGTTGCAGGCAATTTGCAATTGTTCACTAAGTTCCTGCAGTGCCCATTCATCCAATTCAGGTTTTTCAACGTAATTGTCTTTTTCATGCCACTCTCGCAGCACCTTCACATGCTCTGGCAGCATCATTGCATTCCATTTAATATTGCCACGATCTCGAATCATCTTCATCACCTCTTATCCCAGTGTTTGTGCTTGAACTTCTACATCTTATGGCCACCTAGAAGCTCTGCACGCCTTAACGCAGTTCCGGCTTCTGTATACGAAACGGCACGTAGAACTGCCGTTGAGCCATGTTTTGCCCGCAAATAATCCATCGTGGCCCCAAGCTTTCGTCTTTTCCACTTTTTAGTGTCAAACAAGCTAAGCTGTATGGAGCGTTCAGATTCCAGTTTGGAAATACTGATTGCAATTTGCCTTGCTGGTCGCTCCGCGTAGTATTCATCGAACAATTCCTTGCATACTTTAAAAATTTTCATCGTATCATTCGTCGGTTCATCGATTGTCCGAGCTCGATTAAACCCTCCACCAAAGGCATCCTTGCTATAACTTAGCCCAAGTGTAATGGTTCTCCCTGCTTGCCCAGCTTCCCTTGTTCTCCTTGCGATGTCTTCACACATTTCCAAAATAACGGTAAGTATCTCGTCTCGACTGCGGTAATCACGCATCAACACTTGCCCTTTCCCAAAACTGATTTGCCCTTGTGCAAGCGGTGCCCCAAGTGGCGACAAATCAATTCCCCATGCATGATAGTAGAGCTGATTTCCCATAATACCAAAACGGTCCTCCAAGGTTTTTAAATCTGTCTTGGCTAAATCACCAACCGTAAAAATCCCCATATTGTTTAGCGAGCGCTCTGTTCTTCGGCCAATTCCCCACATTTCCGACAGGGGAGAGATCGGCCAAAGTTTTTTCGCAACATCTTCATACGTCCATTTTGCAAAACCCGTCTTCTTTGCATCTAAATCGAGTGCAAGCTTTGCCATGAGCATATTCGGTCCCATCCCGACAGCACTTGGAATTTGGAATTGACGAAGAATACTATCCTGAATGAATTTAGCGGTTTCTTCCGGCGGACCGTATAATTTTTCCGTACCACTTAGGTCCACAAAACTTTCATCTATGCTATAAACATGGATTGCTTCTTTCGGGACGAACTGGTTGATCAAATCTGTAATGGCCATCGACATTTGCACGAAAAATTCCATTTTCGGTTCAAATAAACGAATATCGGGATGTTTAGGAATTTCGAAAAGACGTGAGCCCGTTTTTATGCCGAAACGTTTTTTCATCGGTGGCGACGCAGCAAGCACAATACTTCCCTTTTGATTAAAATTGCCCACGACGGCAATTGGCACTTGAAGCGGATCGATATTTTCCAGCATCGCCATGCAGCTTGCAAAAAAGCAGCGCATATCAATACACATGATTGATCGGTTAGGTGCCTGTTCGTAAATTCTGGAGGCATCCCTATCGAGGTATTCAGTTATCTTTAGAGCATTCCCACACATCTTTTCCACCTCCTAGTTCCTACGATCAGTTTATGCGAACACTTGTTCTTTCATTCATTTTAAAATGAGACGATTGAGACGGCAAGAGGAATTATTTGGGTAATTTAGAGGCACGATATACAATTTTGTCAAATAAATAAAAAAGAGTTTTCGAGAAGCGCATTTGCCTCAAGAAAACTCCTTGCATTGTTTATTCAATAATTTCAGTAAAAAAGCATGTCTTCATATGATTAATAAATGTATCTCCTAAATCCGTGAACGTAGCAGCCCCGCGCCTATGAATCGCTGTTTTAAATCCTTCCGCATCTGCTCCTGCCACTGTCAAGAAATCGCAAATGTCTGTACAAACGCCTACAACATGCACTTTTTCAACACCTAATGCTTTTAATTTTTCAGCTAGCCCAGTCTTGAAGAACGCATTGTAATTTGTTTTCGGTTGATAGATGACATTGGGATTGGATTCATTTTCTTTAAACCAAGTGAATAAATCACCATAAAGCTCCTGTCCCTTTGTCTCGACCACATTGTGCGCCGGCCACAATTTAAAATGGTCATCGTTTTCTTCGTGGGCATCCATTGCTACTACAACAATTTGATCATCATGCAAAAATACATTCGCTTGCTCAACAATATAAACCACAATCTCCTGTGCCGGCTTTCCTGCTGTCAAACTGCCATTATCCGCAACAAAATCGTTGCTCATGTCGACGATGATTAGAGCTTGGGTTGGCATTATTCTCCCTCCAAAAACAGTATTTCCCTATATTATAAACTATCTTCATTCAAGAATATGTATTTTAATATCCAAAACTTATCCTTAATAATTTTTCCAAACCCAATAAAAGCAAAACTCCCCAAAGCCATTACAGCCCCAGAGAGTCGAAATTATTGTATGTGAAATATTTAATTTGTTGCAGGAAATAAGTTTAAGATTTTGTAAATTTGATCCAACTCTATCCACGACTTCAAACTGATTACTGTTTAAAATCCTCCCTTGACACATCAACTGAAATACTGCCGTCAATTTCAAGAATCCCTACTCTTACTTCCTCAATATTAAATACTCCTTTTTTTCTCAGTTGCGTATTTAACTCTTGCATGGTCAGGTTTTCTTTTTTCATTAACTGCGAATTCACGGAACCGTTTTCTATAATAATTTCAGGCTTGCCATCTATCAAGCGCTCGAAGGTTTTCTTTTTGGTCAGTTTTTCGGCTCCCCATATTAATAATCCCCAAACTGCTACCATAAATAGGATATGGGTAAATTTGAAATCTTTTTCATGAATCATCCCTCCCACGATATCCACTAGCAATACTATAAAAATTAAGTCGATCGGTGTCGTTTGTGATAATTCTTTTTGCCCTATGATCCGAAGGATAATTACAATACAAACTACGGCAACTATAAATTTTATCGCTACACCCATATACATTTCCATGCCCATCCCTCCAATGACCAGACAGATTATAGTGCATCATCACTCTGGAGTTTCGATATATCTCCTATTCAAATCCGTTCCCCTTGATTGGTATTAACCTATTCCACCTCCCGAACCAAGGTAAACAATTAAGCATTTTTTTATTTGCTAACTCCATTAGAAGCTCGGATTTGAATCAGCGGGCACAAAAAAACATACTAATCATTTTGGCACACAACCCGAGATATAGGATTGTGCTATAAATGTTAGTATGTTTACAGATTTTGATGCATCTAAAATGGAATCATCCTTATTTCTCTACCACACCGGCATAAAGAGTAGGACGACGATCATCGTAAACCGGGATTCGGCTGCGGACCTCTTGTACTTTTGAGAAGTCTACATCAACGATAGCTAGTTCCTCAGTTTCTGAACCTGTCCAAATTACTTCACCCCATGGTTCGATAATCATGGATTGACCGTTGAAGTTTTCGACCTTCCGTGAAATGCGGTTAACGGCAATCACGAAGCATTGATTTTCGATAGCACGGGCCTGCAGTAAGGTTTTCCAGTGGTCGATGCGGGGTGTTGGCCATTGGGCGGAAACAAACAACACGTTTGCACCAGCTAATGCATGTGCTCGAAGCCATTCAGGGAAACGAATATCATAGCAAATCACGCCGCCAGCTTCCACTTCACCCAAAGCAAAGCGATTCATTGCATTGCCGGATTCCAAAAATTTGTCTTCGTTCATTAATCTGAATAAATGAACCTTACTATACTCGCTAACAAGCTTTCCTTCATTATTATAAACATACATCGTATTGTAGAATTTCTCGTCTTTTTCTGTTGCTACGGAGCCTCCAACAATATGTATGCCCAGTTCACTGGATAAGCCCTGCAAGAATGCTTTAGAACGAGCGCCATCCTTATCGGCTAACTCTCCCAGCTTTTCAAGTGCATACCCTGTATTCCACATTTCCGGTAAAACAACAAGTTCTGCCCCTTTGCTTGCTGCTTCACGAATTAATTGTTCTGCACGCTCGAAATTTTCATCCACTTTACCGAATCCTACATTCATCTGAATACATCCGATTTTCATTTCACTGACCCCCTAGACATTTTCTCGTAAAAGTACTATTATTCCTACATATCCAATTGTAATTATATTCTGAAATCTATTCAAAGTATAGTGTTCGGCTTATCACGATTCTAATGGTAAGTAAATCTATAAACTTTAGTGAAAAAGAGGTATAAACATGAAATTATCAAACAAACTTCAAAAACTTCCTACCCAATTCTTTGCAGCACTAGTTCAAAAGGTAAATACAGCAATTTCTGAGGGACGCGATGTGATTAACTTGGGACAAGGAAACCCTGATCGCCCTACACCGCCACATATCATAAAAGCAATGCAAGAAGCCGCTGCAAATCCACAAACACATAAATACTCACCGTTTCGCGGTATCCAGGAATTAAAAGAAGCTGCCGCCGACTTCTACAAACGTGAGTATAACGTGGACATTGATCCAGATACGGAAGTTGCGATTATGGGAGGTTCGAAGATTGGTCTGGTGGAACTGCCGATGGCGATTTTAAATCCAGGTGATACAATGCTTCTTCCTGACCCTGGGTATCCTGATTATTTATCGGGCGTTGTGCTTGGTGATGTGCACTTCGATACAATGCCGTTACTTGAAGAAAACGAATTCTTGCCTGATTTTGGTGCATTATCGAATGCGGTTAAGGACCGGGCAAAGTTAATGTATTTAAATTATCCAAACAACCCTACTGGCGGAACTGCTACTTTGGAGTTTTTCGAAAATACAGTCCAGTTTACAAAAGAAAATGACATAGCGGTGGTACATGATTTTGCCTATGGCGCATTGGGGTTTGACGGGAAACGACCAGTCAGCTTCCTTCAGGCAAAAGGAGCAAAAGAAGTTGGTGTTGAGCTTTATACCCTATCAAAAACATATAATATGGCCGGCTGGCGTATCGGCTTTGCTGTGGGGAATGCTGAGATTATTGAAGCCATCAATTTAATTCAGGATCATCTTTTCTGCAGCGTCTTCCCTGCCATTCAACATGCAGCTGTCGCGGCTTTAAATGACGATCAGGATTGTGTGGAGGAACAACGGGCAATCTATGAAAGCAGACGTAATGTTTTAATAAAAGAGGCTCATCGCATCGGTTGGGACGTGAAAGCTCCAAACGGCTCATTCTTTGCCTGGTTAAAGGTACCCGGGAGCTATACAAGTGAAGAATTTGCAGATTTACTGTTAGATAAAGCAAATGTCGCCGTAGCTGCGGGAAATGGCTTTGGCGAGTTTGGCGAAGGCTACATTCGAGTGGGCTTATTAGTAAGTGAAGATCGCTTAATAGAAGCTATTGGCCGCATTGAAAAACTGGGGCTATTTAAAGGTGAAGCTGCATCAATAACGAAGTAAATTAAATCAGGGTTCTTAGTGCGATACGACTTGCATCAAGGCACCTTTTCCAGCCTTTCATGTTTCTAAAAAGAAAAAGCTTCCACAATTGTGGAAGCTTTTTTTATTATCGATTTGCCATCCATTCAGGTTTACTGAACCCTTGGAAATCTGAATCAATGATTTCTTCATATTCAGCTGATTCAACGATTTCGATTAAATCTTTTGCAAGTTGGCTGTCTTTGTTTTCTGATTTTACCGCTACAACGTTACGGTAGTTTTCATTCATATCTTCCAGGAAAGCGGCATCCATTAGGTTTAAGCCAGCTGCCAAAGCAAAGTTGCCCGGTACCGCCACAAGATCGGCGTTTTCAATTTGACGTGGTAAAGAGCCGGCTTCCACTGGTTGGAAAACCAAGTTTTTATCGTTTGTTACGACATCTTTTTCTGAAGCAGTTAATTCATCCGCCTCAGGGTCAATTTCGATTAAACCTTGCCCTTGTAAAGTAAGCAGCGAACGTGCTGCATTTGATGGGTCATTTGCAATTGCTACCGTTGCACCATCTTCAATATCCTCCACAGATGCAAATTTTTCTGAGAAGAAGCCCATTGGAGCTGTTGGTACTGTAATTAAAGCCTCTAAATCCATGTTATTTTGTTCTTCAAAAGTTTCCAAGTAAATTGTATGTTGGAACAGGTTTGCATCAATGTCTCCATTATCTAATGCATTATTTGGTTGAACGTAATCACTAAATTCAACTAACTCAACTGTGTAACCTTTTTCCTCCAATTGTGGAATGATTGCTTTTGTAAGCATGTCACTATATGGACCAGCAGTTGCCCCTAATTTAATTTCTTTGCTTTCTTCTGCGGCACCATCACTTTCTTTTGATGAATCTGAAGCCTTCTCATCATTTCCCGAACAAGCAGCTAATACAACAGCTAATGCTAGTGTCAGGAGTGTTAGTAAATACTTCTTCATTTTTTTCTCTCCTATCGTTTGTCTAGTGATTTCGCAAACTGTTCGCCAATTAATTGGATCAATTGTACGAAGATTATTAAAATGACAACAGTTGAAATCATAATTGTATTATCATAACGGTAATAGCCAAAGCGAATTGCAAGATCCCCAATACCGCCCCCGCCAATTGTACCTGCCATTGCAGAGTAAGCGACCAAACTAATTACCGTCAGGGTAATCCCTCGAATAATGGTTGATTTTGCTTCCGGCAGCAATACATCTTTGATAATCATCCAAGGTGTAGCGCCAACAGCAATTGTTGCCTCAATGACACCCTTATCAATGTCTCGTAATGATGCTTCTACTAATCTTGCAAAATAAGGAATCGCAGCAACCGAAAGCGAGACACTTGCCGCAACGGGACCGATTGTTGTCCCAACCAGTATTTTTGTTAACGGGAATAATGCAACGAGCAAAATAATAAATGGAATCGAGCGGACTAAATTTACTGCAAAACCAAAGATATTTTTCACAAATCGATTTTCCCAAAACAAGCCTTTATCTGTAACAAATAACAGTACACCTAGTGGCAGACCGATAATGATTGAGATGGATAGTGCAATTCCAATCATTACAACCGTTTCTTTAAAAGCTTTCCAAATATCAGGGAGCATGGTTATGAAATACGGAAAATCAAACATGTTTAACCACCTCCACTATCGCCCCACGTTGTTCCATATAATTTTTTGCTTCATTCACTACTGTTTTTTCACCTTGCAACTCCATGATGAAAATCCCAAGTGGCCGTTCCTGAATATATTCAATTGTGCCATGCAAGAAATTCCCTTTTACATCAAACTGCTGGATTGTATCTGAAATAACACCCTCTCCAGCCACATCACCTTTAAATAACAGTTTTAGAACTTGTCCTTTTACATCCTTCAAGATTTCATCGGGAATCTCAAAAGATACAACACTATTAATAAATTCCTGGGTTAACGGCTTAACCGGTTGGGCGAAGATATCATAAACAGCGCCTTCCTCAATCACTTTTCCATCTTGCATTATCGCCATTCGATTGCATATTTCTTTTACAACATTCATTTCATGTGTAATCAAAACAATGGTAATACCAAGCTTTTCATTAATTTGTTTCAATAATTTTAAAATGGATAGCGTTGTCTTTGGATCAAGTGCAGAAGTTGCCTCATCACATAGCAAAATTGATGGATTGTTGGCAAGTGCACGTGCAATTCCTACACGTTGTTTTTGCCCCCCACTAAGCTGGGCTGGAAACACATCTTTTTTATCCGATAAACCAACCATTTCAAGCAGCTCTTTAACACGTCCATTAATTTTATTTTTGGGTGTATTTGCTGCACGCAAAGCAAAAGCGATATTTTCTCCAACAGTCTTTTGGCTAATTAGATAAAAGTGTTGAAAGATCATCCCAATTTTCAATCTTGCCGTTCGTAGAGCACCACTCGAAAGTTTTGTTAAATCAACTCCATCGACAAGTACTTTTCCGCTAGACGGTCTTTCCAGCAAATTGACACAACGAAGCAACGAACTTTTTCCCGCTCCCGAATAGCCAACTATTCCAAAAATATCACCTTTATTAATTTTTAAGGAGACATTATCAACGCCGACTACTTGTTTGTTTTTGGATGTATATATTTTTGTAATATTTTGAAACTCAAGCATATACTTCTCCTAACTAAAGATAATAAAAGCATTAATACCAACTAAATATGTATGATTAATCAGACTACACATAATAATTATAATTGTCAATATTAAAAGTATATTCAAATAAAAATGCTACTCATTTCACTGAATGAATAGCATTTTTTCACTGCTTTATTTAATTACATTTTGTTTCATCAGAGTACTAATGCAAACGTGACTCATTTTATATAAAAAGTTAACTCTTGAAAAATACTAGATATCCCAAAACAAATCAGCCGTCTTTTCTTCGAATTTTTCAATGATAATCGCATCGTCTAACAGCTTGCGTACCTTTCTTTCTGCCTCCGCATACAAGCCAGCATAAGCCATTGCATCATTCATCGTGGAGCGATAGTTCGAGACGATTTCTTTAATGTTCGCTTGTTCTACTTCTGTTGGATGGCAAAGGCTCGCTATATCAAAGATTTCGTCGCCTATTCTTTCCGGGAAGTATTGATGGGGTTCCGTACTATCAAATATACAAAGCTTTAATTCTGGTAATATCACCATGTCCACAGAGTTTGAATCGAGCCCGCACCATACTAGTTGGGCATCAAACCCCCGCTCCAATGCAACGTCAACCAACTTTTTCATCATGGAGGATTTCCCCGTTCCTGGATATCCCTTGATAAACAATCTTTTTTCAAGGTTTTGCGTAATGCTTTGAACCGTATCTCGTGCACCGCCTGGAGTTAATGTACCCAGCAATCGATGTGTTTTTTGACCGCTCTTTTCAAATTTCCTATCTCCAAACACTTTCTGCATTAACTCATCCGTTTTGGCGTCCAGCCCCTTCCAGTCCATATGCCGTCGCGTTTCTACTTCCCAATCATCGTGAATTTTCAGGGCATTTGAAAGAGCTTGAAAGCATTTGAGATAAGAATCTTCCTTCCTATTGGATAAGTGCAGGAAATCTTCTTGTCTTTCAACAATTTTCTGTTTATCCAGACAACCCTCTAAGGATACTACTTGCACATGTGAAGCGATTGGATCAATCAGAAGGTTTGATGCTTCGAGGAAAAGAATATTGTGCGGGTCTTTTACAAAAACTGCTTCAATATAATCTTCGAAAAGTGGGTCGTGGAAATATTCGATATCCAATCCTTTACTCTTATAATGTATACCGAGCTTGCTTAAACATTCAGCTACTGTAAAACCACGGGCTCCTTTTAATAGATAAACGGTTTTCGCTTCGCTCATAATTTCATTATAAAGCTGCTTTATCCCCTGACCGGTTAATGCTTGCCCGAAAAAGTGCGTTACTGTAGAGCTCAAAAAGACGCCATCCTTCCATTGGTTTGTTAACTTATTTTTATGTCAACAGCCTAAAAAAGGTGCCTGGAACTCATACTAAAAACCGAATGCGAGGAAATTTCGCATTCGGTTTGGGAGGTATTATTGGATTACGCCTAGTTCGCGGCCTACTTTTTCGTAGATAGCTAAAGCATCATCCAGCATTTCTTTAGTGTGGGATGCAGTTGGCATGTTGCGGACACGCCCTGTTCCCTTTGGTACTGTTGGGAAGACGATTGCTTTTGCATAAACGCCTTCTTCCACCAGACGTTTGGAGAAAACTTGTGTTAATTTTTCATCTCCAATAATACAAGGAGTGATTGGTGTTTCTGACGCACCGATGTTAAATCCAAGTTTTTTTAAGCCCGCTTTTAAATAATCGCCATTTTCCCAAAGTTTATCGTGTAATTCCGTCGAATCGATAATCATTTGAACCGCACGAGTAATCGCTGCAACGTCACCCGGTGTTACGGCAGTCGAGAATAAGAATGGACGTGAACGAACTTTTAGCCAGTCGATTAAATTTTTCTTACCAGCTACATAGCCACCTACTACCCCAATTGCCTTAGATAGTGTACCGATTTGGAAGTCGATTTCTTTTTCAAGACCAAAATGCTTTACTGTTCCTTTTCCTTTACCCGTTACACCGGAACCGTGAGCATCGTCTACATAAGTAATTAGGTCGAATTCTTTTGCGATTTCCACGATTTCCGGCAATTTCGCAATATCTCCATCCATTGAGAAGACGCCATCCGTAATGACCATTATTTTGTTATATAAACCTGATTCCGTTGCTTCCTTTGCTTTAGCACGAAGGTCATCCATATCCGAGTGATTATAAGCGATAATTTTCGCTTTGGATAAACGGCAGCCATCAATGATCGATGCATGGTTTAATTGATCCGATAGAATTGCATCATTCTTATCCATTACAGCTGAAATAGCAGCCATGTTACAGTTAAAGCCAGATTGATAGGAGATGGCAGCTTCCGTCCCTTTGAATTCCGCCAGCTTTTCTTCCAATTTCACATGCAGATCCATCGTCCCGTTAATTGTACGAACCGCTCCCGCACCCACACCATATTTATCGATTGCATCTTTTGCTACTTGTTTTAATTCTTCATTCGTAGCTAAACCTAAATAGTTATTGGATGATAGATTGACTAATTTCTTCCCGTTTACTTGAATAACCGGACCGTTAGCCCCTTCAACTGCATCAATTTCATTGTATAGTCCTTGATCACGTAAAACTTCCAGGTTTTCATTTAGGAATGTATCTAAAATTTTAGACATGGATTCATCTCCCTTTGCATCATAGTTAAATAAATTTTAGCATAATCAATCGTTTTTTCGATATGTGTGAATTCTCTGAAAAGTCGGGAGCCGAATTTTAAAAAATAAAAACCTCGCAAATTATAATTCTTTTGCGAGATTTTTATGTGAAAAGTCTTTATCTTGATCTTTGTTATCCAGTTTTTTTGCAAGCATTTTTTCAAAAAACGGCAGAGACATTTGCACTACGTAACCTGTGCATAAAGCGATAATGAGTGTACCTGCACCAATAGGGCCGCCAAGCAACCCACCAATCAAGGCGATCAGGGCTTCCATAGCTAAACGAGCTCTTCCTATGGAGCCCCTAAACTTTTTAGCAAAAATCATCATCAATGTATCACGAGGTCCTGCACCAAGTCTTGGTGAAATATACAACCCACAGCCCACACCCAAAACGAGAATACCCATTAAGAAATAAAATACATCAAAAAATATCCCTGTAGAATCAGGCAATATCCAGCTGTAAAAGTCGATAAAAGGTCCACATAAAATCATATTGAGCCATGTAGCAAGCTTTGGCCATTCTTTTAAAAGAAGGGATGTTGATCCTACGATTACAAACCCAGTTATAACAGACCACGAACCAATCGTTAATCCGACATTTTCAAATAGTGCAATATGCAGCACATCCCAGGACCCTGTCCCCAGTGCTTTTCCCTTTATAACCATGGAAACTCCCAGTGACATCACTGCTAATCCGACAAAGAAGAACAGCCATTTCCATATTAATTCTTTCCTCAATTCAAAGCCTTCTTTCTAAAAATGCATAAAAGTTTAGTTGATTCATTGTCAATCCAATGACAGATGATCTACCCTCATAAACCTTTACTATCATACAGTCAACTTTTCAAAATTACCATACGTTACACGAATTAAATCATTCGGGTTTAGCACAATTTGCATCCCAATTTTACCAGCGCTAACCACTATATATTCTAATGCCAGAGCCGATGCGTCGATAAATGTTGGGAAACGCTTCTTCATGCCAATAGGTGAACAGCCCCCACGAATATAACCCGTTGTAGGCAGCAAGTCTTTGACATGCAGCATTTCGATTTTCTTTTCCCCTGCAACCTTTGCACAGGCTTTTAAATTTAGCTCTTGTGAGACTGGAATCACAAAAACAAAGTATTTCCCGGTACCTGCCGTAGCCACTAATGTTTTAAAGACGTGCGAAACGGGGTGACCGATCTTTTGTGCTACCGCCACGCCATCTACTTGGTTATCTTCAATTGAATATTCTATTATGTTGTAGTCTATTTTTTGTTGATCCAATAAACGAACAGCATTTGTTTTCGTCACTTTTTGTTTGGCCATCACTAGCATTGCTCCTAAACTCCCTAAGTTTTCCAATCTAATCATACCAAATTTATGGAATTCCGTTGTAAATGAAGACTTGAATTTTGAAAATAAAAAACGCCCACCTAAAGCAGTTCAATCTTTAGAGGTGGACATTTCAGTGATTTATTATGCAGTCAGAGAAAACAATGATTGTTCTAATCTAAATTCGTTTTGTGCCATCTGCATTTGGTAAGTATAACTTGAAACAGCTTTCGTATACGTTTTTTCAAAAACCATATCTTCTAAACTTTTATATATCTTATCTCGGTCTGTCGGTTTAGCCATCAACTCAGAAACAATGAAATCAAACTGTCCATGCGGAATTCGATTTATATTTTCATCATGATCACTAGCCAGTTCAGCAGCTGAAGGCAGCACTATTTCAGAAGTTAGTGTTTCTCTGTCCTTATCTTCACGAGGTGAATCCGTAAATAAGGAATGGTCTTCCTTTATTTTAGGTGATGGGGATAATACATTTTCACTTGCCTCATTTAAATCCTGGTCTTTTTCAAAAAGTTCTTTTTCCGTTTTTCCAGATAATAGATCCTCAAGAACCTTGAGCATCGGATTCTTTTTTGCTTGGGTGTATAGGGCATTCTTTTTGTAAGCGTCATTTGCTTCCTTCCGTTGCATTATACGCTTACGCTCTTCGAAATTACTATTATTCAACAGGAAACTTGATACTCTCATCAAAAATCACCCTATCATAGGAAAATAATCACACAGTACATAATATTTTAATTTAAAATGTAATTTTCTGCAAATACTTTAATCATTTTCTCTTAAAACGAGGGGGATAATATTCCATAAATTAATAAAAAATGTGCAAGCCCGAGAATTTGCACATTTTTTCCATTACGCTATTTGATGATTTTCCCTTAAAATTGTTTCAGCAATGTTTACTGCATGATCGCCCACACGCTCTAAATTACTAATAATATCTGCAAAAATGATGCCAGCTTGTCCTGAACATTCACCTTTGTTTAAACGAACAATATGGCGCTTACGGAGAATTCTTTCCAACTCATCTATACGGTCTTCTTTACTCAACACTTCTCTGGCAAAATCCTTGCTTTGCTTGTCTAATGCAAGCACTGATAAGCTTACCGTGTCTAAAACGAGTTCATACATTTCCTTTAGTTCCCCTGTTGCTTCTTCACTAAATTTAACGCGGTTAGAGTCCCTCGCTTGTATTAACTCAACCAGATTTTCGAAATGATCTCCTACTCTTTCAATGTCGCGTATATTCTGAAATAGTGAATGATGCAACTTGGAATCATTCTCCGATAATGATTCTTTTGATAATTGAACTAGATAATCTGTTGTTATCCGTTCTAGATTATTAATGGCTTCCTCGAGTTGGATGGTCATATTCACATGCTTATTTTCGCTTGTCAATAAATAATCCATCGACTCTTGAAGCCCGTATACAGCAAATTCCCCCATTCGAACCACTTCTTCTTTTGCTTGTCCAAGTGCAATGGAGGGAGATTGCCCGATTAGAGATTTATCTATGTATTTCGCACTGTATTCAACCATTGCATCCTCACCGGGAACTAACTTTGTTACTAAAACCACTAATAATCCAATTAACGGCAATTGAATCAGGGTATTAACGACATTGAAGGTACCATGCGCGAAGGCTATTTGCATTTTTTCTTCAAGACCTAGTGCACCAGTTATCCATTCGATGTAATTGATGAATACCGGCAAGAAAATCATGAAAATGATTGTACCTATTATGTTGAATAGTACATGGGCAGCTGCTGCACGGCGCGCGGCTACAGAAACTGCTAATGATGCTAAAACGGCAGTAATGGTTGTCCCAATATTATCTCCAAATAACACGGGAAGTGCCCCACCTAGAGGAATCAAACCTTCTGAATAAAGCCCTTGTAAAATCCCTATAGTTGCTGATGAAGATTGTACAATTAATGTAAAGACTGTTCCTGCAACTACACCCAATATTGGATGTTCACTGAAGCTAACCGTCAAATCAACAAACGCATCCCAATTTCTTAATGGCGTCATTCCATTGCCCATCATTTCAAGACCGATGAAAAGCCCTGCAAAACCAAAAAGAATTTGCCCAATATTATGAATTCGATCACTTTTAAAAAAGAATAATAGCACAGCGCCTAGTGCCAGAATTGGATAAGAATAAGCACCCACATCAAAGCCTATAATAAATGCCGTGACCGTTGTCCCAATATTGGCGCCCATAATAACACCAATCGCCTGACGCAATGTCATAAATCCAGCACTTACAAGACCAACAATAATAACAATTGTTCCTGAGCTCGATTGAATTAATACCGTCACTATAATTCCCACTAACACACCCATAACCGGGTTTGTTGTAAATCTATCTAAAATTTCGCGTAGTCTGTCTCCAGCTGCTTTTTGAAGTCCGTCCCCCATGTATTTAATTGCAAATAAGAATAAACCTAGACCTCCAAGAAATTGGAAAATCATTGTCTGCCAATCCATCAATTTGTTCCATCCTTTCGATGCCATCGACACTAATTATTCATAATACATGGACGGATGTAAATGTTATTACAAAATTGAAATATAAAATTTACAATACATTTACAATCGGTAAACAAAACGTTCATATTGTTTATCCCTAGAAAATATTATAGGGTTATAATTTAAAACTCATTTCTAATTCTCCCCCCTCAACATCTACTTATTAAAACTCAGCTGCTTAATCTAATAATGACTCTATATACAAAAAACTCACAATCCCAAAAATATGTGTAATAGAACTTAACTAAATTAACAATAATAATCTCAGATCCAGCTAAATCTAGGATTGGGGGTTCCTTTTTATATTATGGTACATCGTGCTTGGATTGAATTAAATACAAGTAATCTTGCATATAATCTCCAAATTATAAAAGAATATTTACCTATAAATACTGAGCTGATGGCCGTAGTAAAAGCTAATGCTTATGGGCATGGCAGCCAAGAAATTGCGAAGGAGCTGCAGAAGCTGGGCGTGAGTGCAGTAGCAGTAGCAACATTATATGAAGCCATAGAAATCAGAAAAGCCGGTTATCAAAATGACATCCTCATATTAAGCTTTACTCCTATTGAGGAATCCTTCAAATTAACCGAATGGAACTTGATTCAGAATGTGATTGATTACCCCTATGCTAAAGAGCTGAACTCTTCGGGAGGAGTATTTCGGGTGCACATAAAAGTGGATACCGGCATGAACCGCCTAGGTGAAAAACATTGGGATGTTCCAAATATTAAGGCTATTTTCAATTTGAAGAACTTAAAGGTTGAGGGAATCTATAGTCATTTCTCGAGGTCTGACACTCTAGATGCAAGCGATATCGAGTTTACTCTTAAACAAGTTCATCGTTTTAATGAACTATTGGAGCAGTTAAAAATGTCAGGTATAGAACTTCCTAAAACCCATATTCAAAATAGTTACGGCATGTTGAATTATCCGCATTTACAGTATGATTACGCCAGAATTGGAACTCTCATTTATGGAATAAGAAGCCACTACAACACAACCAAACTACAGCTCCCTTTACGACCGGTCCTGTCTATCCGTACAAAAATAATTATCATTAAAGATGTTCAAGCTGGAGATACCATCGGTTACGATAAAGCCAATACAACGGATGTAGATAAAAAAATTGCTGTTCTCCCTATCGGATTTGCTGACGGTATTCCCGAGAAATTATCCCAAAAGCAAGGAGAAGCATTGGTACGGGGACACCGCGTGCCAATAATTGGCTCAGTTTGTCTCGATCATATGATGATCGATCTAACAAATGTTGACGACGTCCAGGTAGGCGATATTGTTACCTTAGTAGGAACAGACCTTAAAGAAACGATCCATATTGAAGATGTTGCGGTTAAAATCGGCACCGTAAGCCACGATGTTTTAAGTACTTTGGGACCCAGGCTCAAAAGAGTGACCGTTTAAGTAAATGAATCAATTATACAGGCATTTTATCTAAAGCTTTTCCTCCTAGCTAGTTCAGGAAGAAAAGCTTTTATTTTATTTCTGTCAATATAAAAGATGTGTGCCGCTGCATAAAAAGCAATGCAGAAAACCCGGAAGCAGGGCTGAAATATGCTATATTGATAAGAGGATTTACGAAAGGGTGTTATACATGGCTAAAAGCGTAGTACTGGCAGAAAAACCTTCAGTTGCACGAGATATTGCGAAAGTACTGAAGTGCCATAAAAAAGGAAATGGGTTTTTAGAGGGCGACCAATACATCGTTACTTGGGCCCTGGGTCACCTTGTTACATTGGCTGACCCAGAAAGCTATGATGTGAAATATAAACAATGGAATCTGGAAGACCTGCCGATGTTGCCGGAGAGATTAAAACTGACCGTGATAAAACAATCCGGCAAGCAATTCAATGCGGTAAAATCACAGCTAACTCGAGGCGATGTCAAGGATATTATCATTGCAACCGATGCCGGGCGCGAAGGCGAACTTGTTGCAAGATGGATTATTGAAAAAGCAAAAGTGAACAAACCCATTAAGCGTTTATGGATTTCTTCGGTAACGGACAAAGCCATTAAAGATGGCTTTGCAAATCTAAAACCAGGAAAAGATTATGAAAATCTTTATCATGCCGCTGTTGCCCGAAGCGAAGCGGACTGGTTTTTAGGCTTGAATTCGTCTCGTGCCCTCTCTACCAAACATAATGCACAATTAAATACCGGTAGGGTCCAGACCCCAACACTGGCAATGATTGCAGCACGCGAGAATGAAATTAAGGACTTCAAAGCACAAACGTTCTACGGCATTGAATTACAAACAGGCGATTTAAATCTAACATGGCAGGATGCAAATGGTAATTCGCGCAGCTTCAATAAAGAGAAAATAGATGCCATAGTGAAATCACTAGGCAACCAGGATGCAAAAGTGGTCAACATTGAGCGTAAGGCAAAAAAATCATTCGCGCCTGGCCTTTACGACTTAACGGAATTACAGCGAGATGCGAATAAACTGTTTGGCTATAGTGCAAAGGAAACGCTGAATATTATGCAGAAGCTATACGAATCTCATAAAGTTTTAACGTATCCACGTACAGACTCAAGATATTTATCTACCGATATCATAAGCACGATTCCTGAGCGCTTAAAAGCATGCGGCGTAGGAGAATATCGCTCTCTAGTAAATAAGGTCTTAACCAAACCAATAAAGACCTCTAAATCATTTGTAGATGACAGCAAGGTATCAGATCACCATGCAATTATCCCTACTGAGGAATACGTGAACTATTCCGCCTTTTCGGATAAAGAACGAAAAATTTATGATTTAGTTGTGAAACGCTTCTTGGCTGTTCTATTACCGGCACACGAGTATGAGCAGCTAACCGTTCAAGCACAGATTGCCAACGAGAAGTTCATTGCTAAAGGGAAAACTGTGTTATCAGCCGGCTGGAAAGAGGTCTATTCAAATCGTTATGATGACGAGGAACAAACCGACGATATTAAAGAACAATTATTACCTCGCTTAGAGCAGGGCCAAATATTAAAAACGAAACTTATTGTTCAGACATCCGGGCAAACAAAGCCGCCTGCACGTTTCACAGAGGCGACTTTACTTTCCGCGATGGAAAATCCTACGAAATATATGGAAACAAGCGATAAGAAACTTGCAGAGACCCTAAAATCAACTGGTGGACTCGGTACTGTTGCTACACGTGCAGATATCATCGATAAGCTATTCAATTCCTTCATGATTGAAAAGCGTAGTGGCAAAGATATCTTCATTACGTCGAAAGGCCGTCAGCTTCTTGATTTAGTACCGGAAGAGCTGCGCTCGCCAACAACTACTGCCGAGTGGGAACAAAAGCTTGAATTGATCGCCAAAGGCAAAATGAAAAAAGAAAATTTCATCAATGAAATGAAACAACATACGAAAGACATCGTGTCCGACATTAAATCGAGCAATAAGAAATATAAACACGACAATATCTCGACAAAAGCTTGCCCGGATTGCGGCAAACCGATGCTTGAAGTAAATGGCAAAAAAGGCAAAATGCTTGTATGCCAAGATCGGGAATGCGGTCATCGCAAGAATGTATCTCGCGTAACAAACGCACGCTGTCCCCAATGCAAGAAAAAGCTTGAACTACGCGGTGAAGGTGAAGGACAAATTTTCGTATGTAAATGTGGGTATCGTGAAAAGTTATCAGCATTTGAAGCGCGCCGCAAAAAAGAAGGCGGCGGTAAAGTTGATAAACGAAGCGTCCAGAAGTATTTAAAGCAGCAAGATAAAGAAGCTGAGCCGATCAATAATGCTTTTGCGGATTTATTAAAAGGTATTAAATTTGATGATTAACTAAGAAGAACCAAAGGAATCATTCCTTTGGTTCTTTTTACAAGTCTTTTTTTGGAAATCGCACGTTTTATTCCTAATGAACTTTCTACTGAGTCAACAGTTCAAGATACTGGATAACTGGTTTGATCAATTGCGTCGCTGTTTTCCCTGCTTTTCGATGGTCTTCAACAATCGATACAGCCATATAGCCCCCGTCATTTGCATCAAAAACAGTTATTAAGCTATTTTCAACTCCGCGCTCCCCTTGCGCTTTCTTTAATTCCGCTGTACCTGTTTTAGCTGCTATATTTCCTAGCCCGTTTAATTCATGCGCTGTCCCTTCAGGAGCAGTGACAACTTCTACCAACATTGGTCTAATTGTATCAATTGTTTCTTTTGCAAATACTTCTTTCGTTTTTGCCTCTGAACCGGCGATAAGATTTGGATACGTTAGTACACCATCATTTGCAAGCACCGAGTAGTTGGTCACCATGTGAATCGGTGACATTAACAGTTGCCCTTGCCCATAGGCCGTATCCGCCAACAAGATTTCGGAACCAAATGACTCTTCATTGGAAATTTGTGCAGGTTCCATCGTTAAAGGCAACTCATAGGATTCGCCAAAAGTAAGTTTATTCAACCCTTCACGGAAAGTCTCCTCGCCCATTTCCAATGCTTCCTGGGCGAAATAAATATTATCGGACTTCACTAATGCTGTTCTTAAATTCACACGGGCCGTTTCCGATACACGGGAAATCCTGTAGTTCCCCCATGACTCATCCTTTTGCCACTGCAATCCTGAAATTTGATGTGTTTCATCCACTGTTGTCACACCTGATTCAAGTCCTATGGAGGCTGTAATAGGCTTGAAGGTTGAACCTGGTGCATAACGGGTTGTAATTCTGCTAATGAAAGGCTTGTCTTCATCATTATTGTAGTCATCGTACTGGCTTTGGGAAATCCCTACAACGAATTGATTCGGGTTGTAGGATGGTTTACTTACGAGTGCAAGTAAATTTCCAGTTTTCGGCTCCATGACCACTGTGGACCCTGCAGCATCCCCTAGTGCATCAAAAGCAGTTTGCTGCAAATTCGCATCAATTGTCACTTCGATTGTTTGTCCATCCTGCTTTTCAATCTTTTGAATGGTTGCCCTCTTATCACCATTTGCCGTTTCAATGTAGATTTCCCCGCCATTTTGCCCGCGCAATTCCTTCTCGAATGCAAATTCAAGTCCTGTACGGCCAATTACATCTCCCGCTTGCAAAGTGGGATCCTTTTCAATATCTTCAGCATTGACTTCACCTACATATCCAGTGATGTGTGCTGCAGCCTCCCGCAATGGATATGCACGGGTATCCACCTGTTGATACTGAACTCCTTCAATTACTGGTGTGTCTGCTCCATAGGGCAAAGTTTTTAAAGGTACAAAATGTTCGTCCTGCACCCAGCTTTGTCCCAGTTGACCTTCAATAAAATCAACAGTTATCGCAAGCCTATTTGCTATATTGGCGAGTTTGTTTGTTCTTGTCTGCCCTTCACCTAGATTTTTTGGCACAACACCGGCTTGATAGGTGATTGTATTCAATGCTAAAGATGAATTATTCCGATCTACGATTTCCCCTCTAACTGCTTCGTCGACAGTATAGCGTATTTTATCATCCGAAAGCATACCAGGGAAGATTAACTCCGCCGTCCAATCAACCTTATAATCCTCGTCGCTTTCAATGAGCTTCGTTTTATAATGGATTTCGGATATTGTTCCTAAAACCGTATCAAATGTAGCAACGTATTCCAGGTTATCTTCTTCATCCATTTCATATTCAATCTCCATATTGGAAACACCAATACCACCAAAAATGGCTTTGTACTTTTCAACAATCGATTCCTTGGTGTAGCCTGCTTTTTCCAGTGAATCACTTGCAACAAGCTGCGGAATTTCTTCAAAGGACTGCGCTTTTAGCATTTCCACCCACTCTTTTGCAACCCGGTCCTTTTTTTCCTGGGTTTTGTTTTCATTCCACTGCTGGTAGCCGAAGACGGAACCGGCTGCTATCAGCAATATCGCGATTATCCCTACGATGAAAACCCATTTTTTCTTCATGTACACCACCCCTATTCAATCCCAATCTATAATTCAATAATTACCCTCAGTTTAGCATATAGGCCATTATTTTCAGATGAAAAATAAAAAAGAATTGAGTTTCTATTAGATTGACTCAATTCTTAAAATTAATAACTGTCTATTCAAATATCCACAATGATTATTAACTTCGCACATTCCCTTATATTACTTCTTTTTTGCGAAATTCGTATAGTTATACCATTTGCTTTTTGGCAGAAAGAGAATACAGTATCTTTCCTAATCGCTTAATGCCCTCTTCAATAATTTCAGGCGAAGAATTTGTATAGTTCAAACGTAAAGTATTTACATTTGTTTTATCCGTGTAGAATGGATCTCCGGGCACGAAGGCTACTTTTTCTTTCATTGCCTTGTCAAAGAAATCAAGAGCTGAAGTACCTTCTTCCAATGTTACCCAAATGAACATGCCTCCATCTGGTTTCGTATACTTTACAGATGATGGGAAGTACTTTGCCATTGCATTCAACATGGCATTAGCTTGTGTTTCATACAGGCTGATGATTTTCTGTACATGTGATTCTAGATCGTTGCTTGCCAAGTAATCATGGAGAATCATTTGTGAGAAAATATTCGTGTGTAAATCCGTCGCTTGTTTCACGGTATTGATATGGTGCATTAACTCTTTATTTTTGGTAACGAGATACCCTAAACGCATACCCGGTGTTACGATTTTTGAGAAAGACCCCAGCAATACGGAATTTTCCAGTCTACCCGCACCAATATAAGGTAACTTTTCGCCATTCCAGCGTAACTCACCGTAAGGATCATCTTCTATCAACACTACATCATATTTGTTTACCACTTCATAAATAGCTTCACGTTTCTCCTTAGAATAGGTAATGCCTGTAGGATTGTGGAAATTCGGAACCGTATAGATAAATTTAATGTTATCATTTGCAGCAAGTGTTTCTTCAAGCTGTTCTGCGTTTAAGCCATCCTCTTCTAATGCGACCGAATAGAATTGCGGTTCAGCTAAAGAAAATGCCTGGATCGCCCCTAGATATCCAGGCTCCTCCATGACGATGCCTTCCCCCTTATTCAGGAGCACTTGGGAAATAAGCTGTAATGCTTGTTGTGAGCCTGTTGTAATTAAGATATCTTCCGGATCAAATTGTAGTCCGAAATCTTTTTTATATTTGTCTGCAATATATTGGCGTAAAGGTAGGTAACCTTCTGTAGTCGAGTATTGGAATAATTTTGCCCCATTTTCTTCGATGGCATGATTAATCGAATTTTGCATTTCTTCAATTGGAAAAGAGATTGGGTTTGGTAGTCCTCCAGCAAACGAAATGACGTCAGGTGCATTCGTCACCTTCAAGATATTTCGGATAAACGATGATGGAGTTTTTAACATTTTATCAGAGTACTTCATAATAATTCCCTCTTTTTTACGATAGTCGCTGAACCGTTTAAATCAATTCACTAAAGGGTTAGATTTAAAATGAATCAGTGTTACATGATTTTATCAGACTATTTAAAAAATTTCAAAATAAATTTCAATCCATTTTTGTTAAATAGCTAAAATTCTTTACCCATAATGTAATAATTTGCTCGAACTCTTTCAGTTCCGCAGCCTAGTGATGGAAATATGCTAATTTTTGATTTTCACGGGTTTATCTATTTTTAACATGAGGATGTCAGCAAATCTTCTCGCTTATTTGAGCAAAAAAATAAGAGACCGGGACAGAAGAAAAAAATACCATTTCCCTCGAGTGGGAAAATGGTATTTTTCAATGTAGCTAAAATTGATTTCCGTTTCGTGTACGCGAATCCAGTGGCACGGCCTGAGCCTGTAGTCTCAGTCTTCGTGCTATTCCCGCAGGAGTCGACCCTACACTCCAATCAAATTATAAAGTAACAATTCTTGCAATAGTATTCCCTAATTTTTTTAAAAATTCTACTTGTGTCCCAGCCTCTATCATTCTTTATTGGGTATCTGAACCTGTATCTCCATCCCAATCACTATCATAATTGGACTCTTCTTCAGTTTGAAGTTCACTTTCTTTGAGCCATAAATGATTTGTCACTGTTTCGCCAAGGGAATTTGTATAATCTACTACGTAAACTGTTGTATCTTCCACTGTATCGACTGAACCTTCTGCACCCTGCATCCCATCTTGGTGCTCAATATTAATAATGACATCTGAGCCAACACCGATTTCTCCATCATCCACGCCCGAGATTTCTCCCTCTACAAACCATTTGTGATTTTCCTCAAAAGGGTCTCCATTTGTCGGCGTGTATGAAACAGAATAAACGGTTGTATCATATGCACCTTTAACCGTAGCCATAGCGCCTTCCATGCCATCTGTATGACTTGCATTTACAACGACCCTGCTTCCAACAGGAAACTTGGGATTCTCCGACTCCTTCAAACCTTCCGGCATAACACCTTCCGAGTGACCTGCATGTTCATTAGCAGGCTCGGTTTCCTCTTCATTCACTTGTTTGTCGGTCCCATTTAAGTTATTCGTAACATCCGCTCCTGCTTCGGTTGGTTCATCATTGTCAGAGTCGCCCCATCCACAAGCCGATAAAAGCAACACGGAAAGAAGTGTCATCGTGACTAATAGCAATTTACTATCCATTTTCATAATCCTCCTAGTTTTTCTTTCATTCAACTAGTTAAAGGATTGAACTTTCCTTAAGATTCTATTCATAAAAATGGTAAAAGTTTAGATGATGAACGTAACTGTGCAGGAATCCAGTCAAAAAAAGAGATGCTCATTGAACATCCCCCTTTTTTGCAAATTTATTATTCAATTCTACTCTTTGTAAACGTAATGCATTCAGCACGACTGATACGGAGCTAAATGCCATCGCAGCTCCAGCAAGCCACGGTGCGAGAAGCCCCGCCGCAGCAATCGGAATACCAAGAGTATTGTATCCAAACGCCCAGAATAGGTTTTGTTTGATATTCGCCATTGTTTTCTGGCTCATAATAATGGCATCGGCTATACTATTCAGATCGCCGCGAATCAATGTGATATCCGCTGCTTCCATGGCTATATCCGTGCCCGTTCCAATCGCCATCCCGATATTAGCCACTGCCAATGCTGGTGCATCATTTATACCATCCCCGACCATGGCAACCTTTCTGCCAAGCGCTTGCAACTTCTTCACTTCTTCTGCCTTCCCTTCAGGCAAAAGCTCTGGAATAACTCTTTGAATCCCTACCTGTTGTGCGATAGCCTTGGCAGTTCGCTCATTGTCACCAGTCATCATAATGACTTCAATTCCCATGGCATGCAGGCGTTCAATGGCTTGCCGTGAAGTATCCTTAATCGTATCGGCTACAGCGATTATGCCTGCATACTTACCATCAATACTGACAATCATGGCGGTTTTTCCTTCAGCCTCAAGTTTTTCCATAATAATTAATGCATTGGGTATTTTAATATGGTATTTTTCCATCAATTTACGCGTACCTACTAAGATTGCCCGTTGATTGACTGTTGCTTTTACGCCATATCCCGGTAATGCTTCAAAATCACGGACTTCGCGAAGCTTGATCCCTTGTTGCTCTATCCCTCTGATAATTGATTCTGCAAGTGGATGTTCTGATTGTTTTTCGGCTGAGCCTATAAAAGAAAGGAGCATCCGAACATTCATCCCATCGGCAACTACGACATCTGTTAAAACAGGTTGTCCATTTGTCACAGTTCCGGTTTTATCTACTACAACCGTATTGATGTGGTGGGTCTGTTCAAGGTGTTCCCCACCTTTAAAAAGAATACCCAATTCTGCCGCACGACCTGAGCCCGCCATAATAGATGTAGGCGTTGCCAGTCCCAGCGCACATGGACAGGCAATAACTAGAACAGCAATCAAACTTTCCAGTGCCGGCACAAATTCCCCTGGAGTGATGAAGACTAGCCAGACGATATACGTAATTATTGCCAGTGCGATGACAACAGGGACAAAAATATCCGAAATCTTATCGGTTAGACGTTGAATAGGTGCCTTGGAGCCTTGAGCCTCCTCAACAACTTTAATAATTTGAGAGAGTGCTGTATCTCGTCCCACTTTTGTCGCGCGGATGGTGATAAAACCATTTTTGTTCATTGTGGATCCGAACACTAAAGATCCAGTCTCCTTTTCAATAGGCAGACTCTCACCTGTCAACATCGACTCATCAACTACCGTATTGCCTTCCAGGACTTCCCCATCAACCGGAATTTTCTCTCCGGGCCTTATTAGAATCAGATCGCCGACAACCACTCCATCTATTAACAGTTCTTTTTCCAGTCCATTTCGAATAACCAATGCCGTTTTTGCCTGCAGTCCCATCAATTTTTTAATGGCTTCAGACGAGCGCCCTTTGGCTTTAGCCTCGAAAAGTTTGCCCAAAAGAATAAGTGTAATCAACACCGCACTTGTTTCAAAATAGAGATGCGGGTACTGAGGCTGCCCATTTGTAACAACGGCCTGATAAACACTGTAAAAGTAGGCAGCAGACGTACCCATTACGACTAGAACATCCATATTGGCGCTCTGGTCGCGTAACGCTTTATAGGCACTAATGTAAAATTGCCCGCCAATGATAAATTGAACAGGGGTTGCCAAGACCAGTTGCACCCATGGATTCATTAGAATTTCGGGTACATAAATAAAGGAAGTAAACGAAAAATGACCGACCATCGTCCATAAAAGTGGTAATGATAGAAGTGCTGAAAAAATAAATTTTCTTTGTTGTTTTTGTATCGCTTCTTCCCGATGATTGGACGCCGCCTGAGAGTCGTCTTTAATTTTTGCCCCGTACCCTAACTTTTCTACGCGGCTGATAATATCCGACATAGAGACACGGCTTGGATTAAACTCGACTGTTGCATTTTCGAGAGCTAGATTGACATTCGCTAGTGTAACACCGTCAATTTTACCTAGCCCTTTCTCGATACGAGCTGCACAGGCCGCACAGGTCATGCCGGTTATCGAGAATTCTTTTTTATCTTTAACTACACCATAGCCCAATGCTTCAATCTTTTTTTCGAATTCCTGTTCATTTACCTTTTGGGGATTAAATTTTATGATGGATTTTTCCAAGGCTAAATTGACATTCGCTTCTTCAACACCATCAAGCTTGTTCAAACCTTTCTCGATACGAGCTGCACAGGCGGCGCAGGTCATGCCGATTATTTGCAAGCTTGTTTCTTTTAGTGCATTCGTCACTATGTTTCACCTACCTACATATAACAATTAGGAGCATAAATTTAAGCAAAGCAATTGCTAACTACGGAGCGCAATCCTCTAATGCAGTTTATTGTTCTTCATCGCATCATTAAAAAGGTGTATATAAGGTTTGTCCATCGCATAAAAAACATTAATCCATTTACTATATGCATGATTTTTTAATAGAAGACCTTTTTTAGTCAAGTAACCTAATTTACTAACCTTCCAAGTATGTTGACCATATATTAGCTCGTAATATCAGATTTTGTTATTTGTTGAATGGATTTTTAGGAGGCGATATAATGACGGATTTCAATCCCCTGAAGTTAAAGGTGAGATTTATTTTACCGGCAAGTCCGATTGAACCTATTATGGGAAGAAAATATACGCTTACCCACTCAGATGATACAGGTCAACTTTTCTTGGACATAGGAATTGATTTTAATTATGAGGCAATTAATGAAGACCTACGTGATGAAGTGATTGCAGAATGGCAAAATGATTGGGAGTACCGCTTAATAGGCAGAGTATACGTAGACAGTGGTGAGCATACAGAGGAAGAAGCCAGTAAGCGATACAATGCATTTAAAAATCATATGAATGGCGCTTTGCAAGGCATGGTTTTTGGAGATCGTTCATTTTTATCAAATTACCCTTTGCTCCTGGATGCACCAATCTATATACTTTTTGAATCGACTTTTCCCCAATTCAGAAAGTCGTATTATTATGGTACTCCACAACAATATGTGAATCAGTTTCAATATCAGATTTGATAGATCATTACTTTTATAGTCTCCCATTGATTTTCCAGTTTATACAGCTTAGAATTTTCTCTAAGGAAACATTTAGTATGAAAGTATACAAAGGGGTAAGGGCCAATGATGGATTACATTTTAGAGCTTGATCCACTTCTTCAAGTAACACTTGCTACTTTATTTACTTGGGGAATGACGGCATTAGGTGCTGCTTTAGTATTTACAACCAAAACATTCAACCAAAAGTTTTTGGATAGTATGCTTGGCTTTGCTGGTGGTGTTATGATTGCCGCAAGCTTTTGGTCTCTATTATCCCCTGCTTTGGAGATGGCTGAAGGAGGAAGTCTGCCTGCTTGGGTGCCTGTAGCGGTTGGATTTTTGTTAGGTGGAGAATTTATTTACTTGATCGATAAGCTGCTTCCACACCTTCACCCAAACGCACCACTTAATAGTGCAGAAGGGCTTCATCCAAAAAAGCGAAAAAGAAGTACTCTGCTCGTACTTGCGATTACCTTGCATAATATCCCGGAAGGCTTGGCCATCGGTGTATCTTTTGGTGCCGTCGCCCTCGGTTCGCCTTCTGCTTCATTGGCTGGTGCCCTAGCTTTAGCAATCGGTATCGGGATACAAAATATTCCCGAAGGCGCTGCGGTGTCAATGCCTTTACTTCGGGATGGACTTTCTAGAAAAAAGAGCTTTCTCTTTGGCCAGTTTTCAGGAATGGTTGAGCCCATTTCCGCGATAATCGGATTTATGGCTGTGGCATTTATTGAACCGCTGTTGCCCCTGGCTTTAGCATTTGCGGCAGGTGCAATGATCTTCGTTGTAGCAGAGGAGGTTATCCCGAGCTCTCAAGAAGAAGGTAATAAAGACCTCGCCGTGATGAGCTTAATGATTGGCTTTACCCTAATGATGATCTTGGATGTAGCTTTAGGTTGATAGAATAAAGTGCTTGGAAACTTTTAAGGAGTTCCAAGCATTTTTTATTGAGACGATTACTCCTGATTAGGACGGTTTATATGTTTTTTTATTTTATGGCCTTTTGTAAGGGTCTTTTTAGGATAGTGGCAGAGGTCTCCAGAATATTGGACGCGTAAAAACAGTTTTAGTTACAACTGTTAGCTACTCGTTCGGAGGGAGTTTTATACCTTCACGAGCAAATTCCGATAATTACAAGCGGCTTTTACATCGTTGCGCGCGCTCTATATATATTTATGAGCGACTTTCCACTCTTTACGTACGAGTTTCACCTATTTACGTTGGGCTTCCCGATTTACTTGGGACTTTCTCATGTTTACGTGCGAGTTTTACCTCTTTACGTGCGACTTCCTCTTGTTTACGTGCAACTTCCCCATGTTTACGTGCGAGTTTTACCTCTTTACGTGCGACGTCCTCAAGTTTATGTGCCCTTCCCCTAGTTAAAGTATATTTTCAATCCCGTCAAATGCCTCGCCAACAAAAAAACGCCTCCAAAGTAAATTGGAGGCGCCGCTAACTATGTGTTTCTACTCTTCTTCTTCATCCATGATTTCGTCGAAGGCTGCTGATACTTTATCGAATTCTTCATCGCTTTCGATTGCGCTAAGGTCGCCTTCACCATCTACTTTCAAAAAGAACACATCGATATCTTCTTCTGTTTCTTCTTGAATTTCTTCTACAAAACCAACGGCTACGTATTCTGTTCCTTCGATATTGATTGAAGCAAGAACTTCGACTTCTAATTCCTCATCGTTCTCGTCCGTAATCGTAAAAATTTCTCCCACTTCGTGTTTTTCCATGAGCGTAGTCTCCTTTAATTTTCATGCTTGCGTATTTATTTGGGTTCCTGTAGGGGTGGTGAGCAATTCACTCCATCAAACAACCTTCCCTACACCCTATTATACCCTTAAGTTCCACAAAATGTCCGATATGGGCGTTGCGGCTTTTCTGGCAAAGTGCAATATTCCTCGAAATCGGATGAATAATCATATGGATCGGCGAGCGCTGCCAATAAGCGTTCCAACACACTCAAGTCACCGTCATTGACTGCTGCATCCAATGCCTCTTCTACGCGGTGATTACGTGGGATTACAGATGGATTACTATTTTTCATTAGCTCCATTGATTCTTCGGCGGATTGCGATTGTCTACCGCGTCTTTGTTCCCACTTTTGAAGCCATTCCTCAAACCCTTCCTTACCATGAAGCGGAGAATTTTCATGCAGGCCAATTGTTAACGCCCGGAATGTATTTGTATAGTCGGCTCGATTTCTCTCCATTAAGTTGAGCAGTTCATCCGCCAACTGTTTGTCTTGCTCTTCTTCATCAAACAGTCCTAACTTTGCCCTCATTCCATCTAGCCAATTCTTCTCGAATTGGGGCATATATTGAGAAATTTGACCTTGTGCTATTTCAATCGCTTTTTCCTCATCGTCATCCAATAAAGGAACAAGGCTTTCAGCAAATCGCGCTAAATTCCATAAACCCATTTTTGGCTGATTTACGTATGCGTAACGCCCCTGTGTATCTATGGAACTAAATACTGTTTCAGGGTTATAGGTATCCATAAATGCACATGGCCCGAAATCAATAGATTCACCACTAATGGCCATATTGTCCGTATTCATGACCCCGTGAATAAAGCCCACAAGCTGCCATTTGGCAATCAGCTCGGCTTGTTTTCGAATAACTTCCTGCAGTAAATATAAGTATTGGTTATCACTATTCGGAATATCTGTATAGTGACGAATGATTGTATAGCTCGCCAATGATTGAAGATCCTCATAAGAACCCCAATTTGCAACAAACTGGAATGTCCCCACACGAATATGACTGGAAGCAACACGTGTTAGAATTGCACCCGGAAGATGCGTTTCCCGAATAATTTTTTCTCCCGTGGAAACAACGGCCAGACTTCGAGTCGTGGGAATTCCTAATCCATGCATTGCCTCACTAATAATATATTCTCTTAGCATTGGTCCAAGGGCTGCCCGACCATCTCCACCACGGGAAAAAGGTGTTCTTCCTGCACCCTTTAACTGAATATCGAAACGTTCGTTCTCCGGGGTCATTTGTTCTCCATAAAGAACAGCTCGACCATCTCCAAGCATTGTGAAGTAACCGAACTGATGTCCAGCATAGGCTTGGGCCATTGGAAACGATCCTTCCGGCGCTTTATTACCCGCCAGGATTTGCACCCCTTCTTCACTTTGCAGTTCCTCGCTGCTTAAACCCAACTCTTTAGCAAGTTCTTCATTAAATAACACGATCTTCGGGTCACTCACAGGATGCAAGCCGACAATTGCATAAAAAGTGTCCGAAAGTCTGGCATAACTATTATCAAAATTCCATCCAAATCCCATAGTATCCTCTTCTCTTTTTTTATTGACTATTTTTAGCCTCAATTGTTGAATTATACTTTTCACAGTGCCCTAAGTTCTTTGTCTGTTTCGAAAAGCCTGTTATAAACAAAGCAAGTAGTACATGCTGCAGCTGTTACCATACCAGCAAGTCATAAACCGAGAGACCTCATAAAAGTATCTTTACCGGATAATACGGCTTAATGTTTACATACATATATACAAATAATACCGTTAATCCAAAATAAAAACTGCTCCCGACACTTGCCAGGATGATTCGCTCTCTACCGGAACCTTTCCAAGCTCATTTAAAATAGTCCATAACCATAAACTAAAGAACACCGCTAGTATCATCACCATGAAGTGAACATAAGGAATGAAGAACACCATCAGTCCATATAGAATTCCCAGGGTACTAAAAACAAAACCACATTCATCAGAAATCAGCAAAATAACATCTTTGTATCCTTTTCATTTTTTGAAGCTTCTGTACAATATATTATTTTCACTAATGTCACCAACTATAGATGAACGGAAGAAGAAAATGAAAAAAACTGTATGCATCCTAATAAGATCAAGATAATTAAAGTTAAAACCTCCCTATAACAAAAATATAAGGAATTCCTGCATCGGCTTCACTCAAACTCTTTCTGCTTCTTTTGTAATTACTTAAAAAAGAACCATTTTCCTACTATAAAACGGTTACATGAATTAAATAATAAATATATATTTTCTTTACCACTTTTGTGATAAGATATTGCTCGATGTTAGAAAAATACATTTCGGCCAAAATTAATCGAGCCGATGTTTTTCTGTGCAGAATTCTCAAAAGAAAGAGGTTAATGAATGAGTGAAACACTTAAAAAACCTGCTGAAAAACTCAGCTTGTTCCATTTAACTTGGCCAATTTTTTTAGAAGTTTTCTTATTTATGTTAATGGGGCTCGCCGATACCTTTATGTTAAGCGCCGTCTCAGATGACGCCGTTTCAGGTGTAGGTACAGCCAATCAATATATACATATAGCGATTCTCATACTGGAAGTAGTCGGAAATGGTGCGGCAATTGTTGTCTCCCAGTATCTTGGCTCACGTCGATATATTGAAGCAGCTAGAATTTCAGCATTAGCGGTTACTTTAAACCTATGCGTCGGACTTATCATGTCGGTCGTTTTTATTTTGTCATCAAACCATTTAATGATGATGATGAATCTACAAGGTGCAGTGCTAGAGCATGCACAAAGCTATTTAATCATCGTAGGTGGAGGAATCTTCCTTCAAGCAATCATTAATTCACTGGCAGCAATCATCCGCGTGCACGGGTGGACGAAGCAAACCATGTATGTTTCCCTAGGAATGAATATATTCCACGTAGCCGCGAACTATATTTTAATTTTCGGTAATTTTGGTGCACCGGAGCTTGGTGTGCAAGGTGCAGCGATTTCTTCCGTGGTCAGCCGTTTACTTGCAGTGTTCGTGTTCCTATGGCTGCTCTATCAAGCTTTGGAGATAAAAATAAAATTCGAGTACTATATCACCTTTTCAAAGGAATATGTGAAAAAAATCTTATCCATTGGAATTCCAAGTGCCCTGGAGCAGATTTTGTATCAGCTGTGTCAAATTATCTTCCTATATTATGTGACATATCTTGGTGCGGAGGCATTAGCCGCAAGACAATATGCAAATAATATTTCCATGTTTACGTATTTGTTTGCACTTGCCATCGGAATGGGGACTTCAATTATTACCGGCCGTTTGGTGGGGTCGGGAGAAAAAGATGCAGCGTATAAACAACTTTGGTTCAGTGTGAAAGCAGCACTTATTTTTACCTCTGTCGTCGCAGCCCTTGTAACACTATTCCGTGTACCATTAATGAGTCTGTTTACAGACAATCCAGTGGTTATTCAATTTGGTATTTCCGTGCTGTTATTAAGCATGCTATTGGAAACTGGACGCACAATCAACATTACAATCATTAACTCATTACGAGCTTCCGGTGATGCAAGATTCCCGGTAAAAATCGGGTTCTTGTCAATGCTTTGCATGAGTGTGCCATTAGGATATCTATTGGTTTTCGTTTTCGATCTAGGCTTAGTCGGGGTTTGGCTTGCAATTGCAGCTGATGAATGGACTAGAGCAATTATCATGCTGTTTAGATGGAAAAGTCGGAAATGGGAGCATCATGCACTTGTTTCTCCATCCTCGCCGGTGGAGGAAATTGAAATTGAGCTTAAAGAAACACCCGCACTTCCCTAAAAGCAAAATAAAAATGGATCTCCTGTAAATGGGAGATCCATTTTTTTAGTCTTTATGCGGCAATGTTTCACTTAATTTACAATATTGTAAGAAAACATAAGCGAGTTCACGTAGTCTTTCATGAATTGACTCATCTGTAATCATGTCGTTTTCATCAAAGTGCGATGAATGTGTATAGACGTAATTCGGTGTCACTAAGCAGCGGAAATAATCCAAGATCGGTCTTAGCTGATTTTCGACTACTAAATGATGTTGATATGTACCGCCATTGGCTACCATGGAAACCGGCTTATATCGCATAGCCTTTGGATCAATCATATCAAATGCATTTTTAAGCACTCCAGGAATCGATGCTTGATAAATGGGCGTCGAGATAATGTAACCGTCCGCTTCCTTGAATTTTTGAATCATCATCTGCATATCATCGTTCAGCGGACTTCCGTCTAAGATTTGATGCTTTAAATCAGCAAAATATAAGGTTTCAAGCTCTAACTCAGCATTATATTCTTTAATGTATTGTTCAATTTGCCGTAAAATCGCACCCGTTTTCTTTCCAAACACAGTGCCATCAACAAGTAATATTTTCATTTTTTTGTTTCCTCCACCTTTTTATTTCCAACCGTTATTTTAACAGATGCAGCACAAGTGGAATAGGGAACCGGTTTAGAATAATTAAAATTCAGTCTTTTGGCGGATTTTCGATGTTTGTCGCCCTCTCCATTGCCTTTTCCATCATCCGCGTTGGTGAAGTTAGGCTTACAATAGTTGTTCCCACATCTAATGAACGCTTTTTGGCGTTTGCTAAAAAAACTAGATTATTTTCACTATCCACGGCGAATAACGGAATTGTTTTATGATCATTATCGTTTATAAAATCACCCAGTGTATATTGATCGGTCAGTTGCGTTTTCCGAATCATATATCCCTCTTCAATCAGGCGATTTAAAGCATGTATATCATACTGCCCGTCAAAGAGAGTCTTTCCACCAATTGATTTACTATAGCCGCTCGGATCTGCCGAATGTCTCGGTGTCTGAAAAATATGTTCACGCCCCAACTCAGGGACGAAGTGTTGGCAAATCAATGCATTATAAGCATCATCCTCTGTTGCCGCTATTAATATTTCATATGGTGTCAAATCCACATGATACTCCGTTTTTTCACTTAAAATATCGCCCACCTCCGTTCTTAGGCCCAGTTGACGGGCTTGACTTAGAGAACCCCATAAGCGATCGATCATTAACACTGGTTTATTGAAACTTTGCAGAGCTTCCCCGAAGACTGCACTGAACAACCCCCCTCCAACAATCATTACACCAGCCTCATCGGTTGCTCGGAGGTTTAGTTTTCTTGCGAGCCAACTAATTGAAAAGCCATGTGCCAATACGGTTGCAAACACTAAGGCTAGGGTTAAGGCTGTAACGATATCTGCATCGGCGAAACCTTCCTCTCCTAAAACGCTTGCAAAAAATCCGGAAACGGTTAGTGCAACAATTCCCCTGGGCGCAACCCAGCCTATTAGAATGCGTTCCTGTTTTGTTAAATCCAATCCAATCGTTGCAAGCCAGATTGCTGCTGGACGTACAACAAAAAGCATCACTAAAACAAAGAACAGCATATTCCAGCTTAAAATATCCATTAAGGTGTCGGCGGATAAAGAAGCCGTCAGCATGATAAATACGCCGGAAATCAAAAGGACTGATATATTTTCTTTAAAATGCAATAAATCTCTCAAGCTTGTCAGGTGCATATTTGCCATGATGATTCCCATGGCCGTAACGGCAAGCAATCCCGTCTCATGCATAATCGTGTCCGTTAACACGAATACCAGAAGTACACTTACTAAAACAATGGGAGATTTCAGGAACTCGGGAATATATCCATGCTCCAATAATCGACCAAGCAGGAATCCTGCTCCTGCTCCAATGATGACAGAAAGAATGGAGGCACCAAAGAATAGCAGCAATGAACTACCGGTGATTGTATCATTCATCCATAACACCACTTGCAGGGCAAATAAGGCTACAAGAGCACCAAATGGGTCTACAACAATCCCTTCCCATTTTAAGATCGTCGCTGGTCTTTCCTTAAGTTTTGCCTGGCGCAATAGGGGCATAATCACGGTTGGACCAGTGACGATAAAGATCCCCCCGATGATAAATGCCACATCGAGCGAGATGCCCGCCAAATAGTGGGCTGCAAAGGACCCGGCAATCCATGCCAAAAAGGAACCGATTGTAGATACCCGGAAAATCGGCTTGCGCGAATCCTTTATTTCCCGAATATCCAAGCTCAAACTGCCTTCAAATAAAATAATCGCTACAGCTAGTGAAATAACTGGATTAAAGATTTCACCAAAGCTCTCTTTTGGATTCATCAATCCAAGAAACGGTCCAATAATCAATCCAGCAAGCGACATAACGACAATCGCTGGAAGCCTAAATCGCCAAGCAAGCCATTGTGACAAAATTCCAAGTGCGAGAATCGCCACTATTTGAAAGAGTAAGGAATCAAGCATTGTACTACCCCTTTATACAACTGATTAATTTTTCATATACCAAACATTGATAGTACTGTTCGTTGAAGTATTTGTTTTGTTGCGAAGATGAAAATAAAAAAAGCCCTTCCGCTAAATTAGTATTTGCGGAGGACGTTCTTTCATTCCATAATAACTATTTATTGTTTTGCTTGATTTTTCACTTGCAGCTCTTGAAGCTTCTCCCGGTTAAACACGACTTCTTCATCAATTGGTACTAGCTCCTCGTCTTTGAATTTATCCCAATTAAAAAGGGCATCTCGTGAAACCAGCTCATCTTCTTGTAATTCGGGCATTTTCATACTAGAGAGTTCGGCAGAATTATAAATAGTAACGGGTGATTTTTTCGCAGATAGTGCAATGATTTTCATAGCTAACGCTAGCTGTACAGCTTCAATGGAGCGGTACTTTTTCATTGGACCGATTAAAAGCGGGTTTATCACTTTTAATACCCATTCCCCCGCCTTCTCGCCAAACCGAAACTCGCTTCGTTCCCCTACCAATAAAGATGGCCTAACAATGGAGAATTGTGGCAGTTCCAAAGCAATCAACTCTTTTTCAAGTTTCCCTTTTACTCTATTGTAGTAGATTCGCGATTTCTCGTTGGCTCCCATAGCCGAAATGATAATGAAATGCATGATGCCGCACTTTTTGGCTAGAGATGCTATTTGCAGGGGATATTCTACATCTACCTTTTCAAAATTCGCGCGCGACCCCGCTTTTTTGATTGTCGTACCGAGACAACAAAAAACTTCGTGTGCAAACCCAATATCTTTTTCTTCCAATTGATTGAAAGAACGTATTTTCACAGTTAGCTTCGGGTGCTCGAATGCTATTTCTCTTCGAGCGATGACAGTGACGGAAACATATTCTTCACTTTCACACAGTAATTTCACCAGGTTCGAGCCTACTAAACCCGTTCCCCCAACGACAATAGCCGAGCGCATTTCCATATTTCTTTCACTTCCTATCATCTTTCTCTATGCCAGCGCATAAACTTGAAAATCTATGTTACCTCTTTGTAATGACTCTATTGTTAATTTTCACACATACTTTCTAATTTTTCACCATAATTTAATTAATAGTTGGGAAAGGATGGGATTTTATGCAGAATGAACTTAGTGTAACTTCTTTAAAAAAGAAAATCGCCTTTATCGTTGAGCATAGTGCAATTAAAGGATATTATCCACTTGAACGTGTAGCAATACTAGCAAGACTTTTAAAGGAAGAAGAGAGTGTCTATATTTTTTTAAAACAGGATGGACAAGAAGCCATCGAAATTTTCACGGATGAACAGCTTTCTCCTATCTTATTTGATCATTACACAGAGCTGAAAACGCAAATCCGAAATCTAGAACCAGATTTAATCATTCAGGATGGAAAAGATACATTAGTGGAACAAATTGAACAGCTAAGACCGTTCTGTAAGACCATTGTACATTTTGATGATTTTGGTGAAGGGGCCATTCTTGCGGACTGCAATATTGTTGCTCTTTTTGAAGAAGTCAGGGAGAATACTGCCCAGAATATTTTATCAGGCAGCTTTGCCTTTGCTGTAAGGGAATCTCTTAAGACGATTGCGAATGAACGAGTTTCAAATGAACTATCTAACCCGCCACATATTGTTGTTGCCTATGAGGATGGCGACGAAAACAATTTAACCTACCGAACTTTGCGTCATTTAACACAATTGCAAATTCCGTTACGCGTGACGGTTGCTATTGACCGGGAGTACAAGCACTCAGTGGAGGATTTGCAAATGATGGTTCTTAGCCGTCGCAATACAAAGATTTTAAAAGATGACCATGCTTTGGACAAACTCTTGCCTGAAGCCGATATGATCATTTGCAATGCGAACTACACCCCATATAAAGTGGCTGCAGTTGGTATTCCTTGCATTACAGCCGCACAAAATGAACGTGAGCTGAACAATGCTTTCCCTAGGGAGCATAATGGATTTATTCATCTCGGCTTAGGCCGCAAAATGAAACAATCCAATATTCAAAATGCCGTAATGGAAATGCTGCTGCATGAAGCAAGACGCGAAAGAGCTGTAAGGAAGCAATTTCAGCTTGAAATTCAAGATAACAACGATGTGATTAAATCACTTCTACTGGATTTCGCATATGAACGCCATAACATGGTGTCATTGTAAAACTTCTATGATGAAAGCACTTTGGACGAGTAGCCAAAGTGCTTTTATTTTGCAGGAATAGATTGATAGATTTTAGAAAAGCTGGTTTTTCATTATTAATGAAAAACTGCTCCTTCCTATGATACAATATTCTTAAGTACTTACAGAATAAGGAGCGTTGGAAACATGGCTACGAAATCAGAGCTTCAACAACAAATTGCAGAATTAAAAATGGATTATATCAATCTTCAAGGTGATATAGAAAAGCTTGAAAGTACAGGTCATGCCGATTCTGTTGCAAAAGCAGAAGAGCGCCTTTCCAACATGGAAAAACAACTTGCCCAACTGAACAAACAGCTCGCGGCGTTGTCGTAACCCGCGAGTTTTTTTGCGAATATGGATGATTATTTTTTTGTGTTCATATAAAAAACCACAGTCGAGTTTTAATAGTAATTAACACATGATACGAATTTATTATCGGAGGAATTTGGTATGGCAATATTAACAGTAGAAAATTTAGGTCATTCCTTTGGTGATCGCACCCTTTTTAAGGATGTTTCATTCCGCCTTGTTGAAGGCGATCATATCGGATTAGTCGGAGCAAACGGTGTAGGAAAATCTACATTAATGGGGATTATTACCGGGCAAACGATTCATGACACAGGTCGTGTAGAGTGGCTTCCCGGCACACATTACGGATATTTGGACCAACATACAGTACTAACAGCGGGCCGCACAATGCGAGACGCATTACGTGATGCCTTCCTTCCTCTTTATAAAAAGGAAGAAGAACTGAATGAAATTGCAAATAAAATGGGTGACGCTACACCCGAAGAATTAGAAGAGTTGCTTGAACAAATGGCCGAAGTACAAGATGCTTTGGATGCCGGGGATTTTTACAGCCTAGATATCAAAATAGAGGAAGTTGCTCGCGGTCTTGGTTTAGATGCAATCGGTCTGGAGCGCGATGTGGCAGCTCTTTCCGGTGGTCAGCGTACAAAGGTTTTACTGGCTAAGTTATTACTTGAAAAACCAAAAGTGCTGCTACTGGATGAGCCGACAAACTATTTGGATGAAGAGCATGTTACTTGGTTGAAAAACTATCTCAAAAACTATCCACATGCATTTTTACTAATTTCACATGATACAGAGTTCATGAATGAAACTGTAGACGTTATCTTCCAGCTCGAGTTCTCTAAACTAACACGCTACACAGCAACATACGAGAAATTTCTGGAGCTTGCAGAAATTAATAAGCGTCAGCATATCGATGCTTATGAAAAACAACAAGAATTCATTAAAAAGCAAGAGGACTTCATCGCAAAAAATAAAGCCCGCTACTCTACAACGGGCCGTGCGAAATCTCGCGCCAAACAGCTGGACCGCCTAGAACGAATCGACCGTCCAGAGACAGCCGTGAAACCTGAATTCAGCTTTAAGGAAGCGCGCACTCCAAGTCGCTATGTAGTAGAAGCCGAAAACCTTGTGATCGGGTACGATAAAGAAAAGCCATTACTTCCTCCCCTTACCTTCATGATTGAGCGCGGAGAGAAAATTGCCCTTGTCGGCATGAACGGTGTCGGGAAATCGACCCTTCTAAAAACAATGCTTGGAAAAGTAAGACCACTTGATGGAAGTGTAATTCTTGGTGACTACTTGGCGCCTTCTTACTTTGAACAAGAAGTAAAAGCGGATAAAATTACACCGATTGATGATGTATGGAATGCCTTCCCGTCGATGGAACAGGCACAGGTTCGTGCAGCTTTGGCACGTGCAGGCCTGAAAACTGACCATATTACACGTCCTTTAAATTCATTATCCGGGGGCGAACAAGCAAAAGTACGCCTATGTAAACTGATGATGGATGAAACAAACTGGTTAATCTTTGACGAACCAACAAACCACTTGGATGTCGATGCAAAAGCGGAGTTAAAGCGTGCCATGAAGGAATTCAAAGGCACAATCGTCCTAGTATCGCACGAACCAGAATTCTACGAAGGCCTTGCGACAAAAGTATGGAACGTACAAGACTGGTTTACAACCGGGAAGACAGATTTATAGGATTGAATTTGATGGAAAGCGGATTGAGCTGAACTGCAGCTTGATCCGTTTTTTTATAGGTGTGTGGTTGCGGATAGGTGAACTTTTAGGTTATGATTTGCTATTTTGGTGCAGCTGAAAGGACGCTGAAAGAATTAATTTGGCTATTTTTAAAGTTTGGTCAAAAAATTATTACTAAGTGTTAAAAATTTCAGATTCGGTTATATAGTGTAGCTATATAAATTTGTTTACCGGACAAATTTATGATAATACCGGTCACTTTTTAATTTTTACCGGACACATTTCTCGATTTACCGGACATTTTTTATAGTTTACCGGAAATTTGAAGAATATCTACTTGAATCATATATTTTCGATTCCAATAACTTCCCTCACTGCTCAAGTTTAGACTTTTTAGTAACCGATAAGCTGTTTTTTCTGATTTTATCCCCATAAACTCTCTAAATTCGCTATTGCTTATCCAATCCCCCTACAGTAACCGATATTCTTGCAATGCTTCATAAAACGCATAGTCATCTACATTCCCACACCGTATGCACTCCCACTTCCCATACCTATATTGCATTAGAACACGATAGTTACATAGACTACACAAAACTCCTCTCTGCAGCTTACTTTTATCATATTTAGGTTTCCACGAATACTTTTTTCAACGAGTATTCAACTTCTCCGCAATAAAATGCATCTGACTCACATCGATTACAGACTTTGAGAACTGAGTAAACAATCGCTCAATTTTATATCTTAACCCGGTTACCTGAAATACAAGTACATCCCGGGCATTCACTTTCCCAATGATCGAGTTAGAGTTACAGAAGACTACTCCGCACACCACAGGCATTAAAATTCCGAGTTCCCTCAAGCAGCCCCTAACAAAGCCTCCGTGTCTCCTTACCTGATCAATAGGATTCATGAACCCCCCAATACTTCCATCACTCTTGTTCGAGTGCATTGATTGGTTTCATCATCAATATCTATACGACCTGAAATATTTTTTGCTTCCAACACAAAAACAAAATTAGGACAAAAACAAATATCCTATCTATCTGGTGTGTATACCCTGCCTCATTTTCAAATCTAAGTCCGTTCAATAGCACAAAAGGTGCCTGGATCTGAAAATCGAGCCATTCCCTGTCTAAACGTTGCTCCCCGTATAATCCTGACTTTTCACGCCTCAGCTTTTCCTCAAAAAACTTTGCCTCCTCTATCGGTAGGCGTCTTAACAAAGCCTCCAACATTGGAATAGATACGGGCTCTTGCCTTTTCCACATTAGGAACCCACCTCCTAACATGTATTCTACTAACTTTTTCAAAGTCTCTCAAAATACGAAATTTAACTTTTCAATATTGTTTAACCTTCAAAATGAGTGTTTCAAATTAGCAGCAAAAATTTAAATATGCAAATATTTGAAACTTTTTTTCCTTAAAGACGTATATATTTATAGAAAAACGGTTATTAATTTAATGTAACAGGCCCACTTAAAAAGATGCACTTACTATTGACTTACAATTAACTTACTGGTAAGATATTAATATAAACAAAATATCTTACCAATAAAGTTACGAAACTTTAAAATATATGAAAGCGGGGAGATTTTATGACAGTTACAATTTATACTCAATCTAGCTGTTCTTCTTCACGAAAAGCTATCAAATGGTTAAAAGAAAATGAAATTAATTTCACTGAAAAACGCATTACATCTCAACCTTTAACATTAGCAGAATTTAAAAATATTTTAAGAATGACTGAAGATGGTACTGATGAAATCATCGCAACAAATTCAAATGATTTTAAAAACTTAAATATTGATATTGAGCAATTATCAATTCAAGATCTTTATAACTTGATTCAGCAATATCCGCGTATGTTGCGCAGCCCAATTTTACTTGATGAAAAGCGTATTCAAGTTGGTTACAACGAAATGGATATTCGTAGATTCATTCCACGTAAAGTGCGTGCTTACGAGTTAAATGCAATGCAGCAAATCGCTGCACAAGGGTAATCAGCTAGGCTAGCGGAAGGAAATTTCGTAAAAGTACAACCCTGCGAAATGAATTATGTAAGTGGAGCTGAACATTATGGATAACCAACGACATGAATCCCTTTCCTCCCTTTTCGAAGTTGTCTCTTCATTGGAGCGTAAATGGGCAAATGAGTGGAACCAACAAAATATACTAGGATTTTCAAAATCTCATATTTTACTGTTAGATCTATTAGCAAAAGAAGGACCAAAGCGCCCTTCTGCGATTGCTGAACGCCTAAAAGTGACCACGGGTGGCGTTACGGTTTTAACATCAAAGCTTATTAATGGCGGCTTTATTGAAAAAACACAAAGTAATGCCGACCGCCGTGCATCACAGATCGCCATTACCCCTGAAGGCGAAAAGATTTTAAAAGAATCGCGTACACAAGTATCGGCAATGGTTAATACTATGTTCGGCATGCTGACAAATGAGGAAATTAAAACGTTACATACAATTTTTGAAAAATGTCTCGTGACTGGAAATGGGCAAATAAAAAAAGATTGAAAGCAGCATATTAATTTTCGAAATACAGTACATCAAATCGTTCAGTAAGATGCGTGAATATGCATCTTACTTTTTTGCATTTTGTTTAGTTATCGAAGTAACTTCATGGTAGAAAATCTTGATGTAAGCTAATAGATACCTAACGCGATAGTCTCTACTAAAACAGCATCTTCCATAAAAAAAGAAACTACCCATTAGGTAGTTCCCTTCATTAGCTCGTTTTTAATTCTAATCTTCTTGTTACAATCGATAAGATATAATTCACAACAAAGTACATTAATGCAACCAGAATAAAGATTGGTACAATATAATTGATACTTTGTGCATTAATTACCTGGGCGTTATGCATTAAATCTGGTAAAACAATAACCGTTGCTAGCGATGTATCCTTTAATAACGAAATAAATTGACTCACTATTGGTGGTACCATCTTCTTTAGCCCTTGTGGCAAAACAATGTGCCCAAGAGTTTGGATATATGTTAGTCCGGAAGACCGTCCTGCTTCAATCTGTCCTTTTGGTACAGAATTCAAACCACTTCGTATAATTTCAGCTAACATGGCAGACTCAAATACTGTTAATGCAATTATTGCAGATGCTTCGATACTAAACTTCACACCAATTTCCGGCAATGCGAAATAAACAAAGAATATGATTAACAGTAAAGGCAAGTTACGAATAATCTCTATGATGGCAGCTACAATTTTGGAGAGAACTGGAATATCCGCATAACGGAGAATTCCTAATATACCTCCAATTAAAAAACTCAACACAATCGAAATTGCGGCTACTTTAAGTGTAATCCAGAAACCTTCAACTAGAAACATCAAATTGTCAGGGCTATATGCTCCAATAAAATCCATTCACTTAACCCCCTTAATTACTCACTGCAAGTCTTTTTTCTAAACGATTTACGCCCAAACTTAAAGGAAGCGTAATAATTAGGTAAAAGACAGCAACAAAAATATAAACATCAAATGTTACGAATGTTCTAGAAGAAATCAAGTCTCCTTGGTACATAAGTTCTCCTGCCGCAACAATCGTTAATACTGACGAGTTTTTTACTAAATTTATAAATTGGTTTCCTAATGGCGGAATAACAATTTTAATAGCTTGAGGTAAAATGACCTGCAACATTGCTTGTGTATAAGTGAGACCTGATGATCTTGCAGCTTCCATTTGTCCCTTTGGTACTGATAAAATACCTGCACGGATCGCTTCCGCAATAAACGCTGCTGTATAAATCATTAATGCTAATGTCCCAGCAACAAAACCACTTAATCGAATCTCAAATACAGGAAGCCCTGTAAAAATGAAAAATAAGATAATTAATAGCGGAATGTTTCGAATAAACTCAACGTAAATTGTCCCAATCCAATTTAATGGTTTAATGGGAGCAATTCGAAATATCGCTAAGATAGCTCCTAATACAAAACTCCCTATAAGAGCTAGAAAACTTACATATAAAGTATTTATGAATCCTTCTAAAAACATATCAAAATTCTCAGAAAGGATAGTAAAATCAAGCATATTATCACTCCATTAAATAACCAAAATAGAAAAACTGTACAACTTCGAAACCTTAGATTGCAACATTATGAAACTCAAAATTTCCATTAGAACATTTTTAATAACAAAACGGGCAGCCACTCTTATAAAGAGTATTTCTTGACTGCCCGTCAACCAATACTTATCTTACTTAATTAGAAATTAATCCATTTGTTGTAGATCTCATCATACTTACCGTTTTCTTTTAATTCCGCAAGTGCATCATTTACAGCTTGAACAAAATCGTCGCTGCCTTTCTTCATTGCAATACCATATGGCTCATCCGTAAAGATATCCCCAACAAGTTCAAAGTTGCTATCCTCAGAAGCCATACCGTAAAGAATTGCATTATCTGTTGTTAATGTATCCCCTTGGCCAGCTTTTAAAGCCGTGAATGCTTCGGCATAGTTTTCAAACTCTAAAACTTGTGCATCTGGAGCTTTTTCACGGATATTGATTGCTGATGTAGAACCTTTAACAGCAATTACTTTTGTATCTGCAGTAATATCATCAATACTTTGGATGTCACTGCCTTTTTCAACTAGCAATGATTGTCCAGCTTCAAAGTAGACATCCGAGAAATCAACTTCTTGTTTACGTTCTTCAGTAATAGTCATCGTTGCAACAATTGCATCAATTTCACCATTGTTTAACATTGGAATACGTGTTTTAGAAGTTACTTCTTTAAACTCCACTTTAGAAGCATCTCCTAAAATAATCTCAGTAACTGCTTTTGCGATATCAACGTCAAAACCTTCGATTTCCCCAGTACTTGGGTTCTTAAGTCCAAACAACTTAGTATCGTTTTTTACACCCCAAACAATTTTATCATTTGCTTTAATTGTTTCTAGTGTTGACTCACCTTCTGAAGACGAAGACGATGAATCGCCTCCTGATTCTTCATCACTACCACCACATGCCGCTAGAGCAAATACGGATAGAATAAGTAAAAACATAAATGTGAAGAGTTTTTTACTTTTGAACATTTTAATTCCCCCTATTTCTATTTTTTAATGATTCAAAATTCGACTAAGGAATAATCGAGCACGTTCATCTTTTGGCTCATTATAAAACTCAGTCGGATCTGTATCCTCAAGTATCTGACCCTTATCTATAAAGATAATTCGATCCGCAACTTCACGGGCGAAGCCCATCTCATGCGTAACAACGACCATTGTCATTCCTTCGCGGGCAAGTGCCTTCATAACATCCAGAACTTCTCCAATCATCTCCGGGTCTAATGCCGAAGTAGGTTCATCAAACAACATAATTTCAGGGCTCATCGCAAGACCTCTGGCAATTGCAACACGCTGTTGTTGTCCCCCTGAAAGCTGGCTTGGATAAGAATTGGCCTTTTCAGGAATTCCTACCTTTTCCAAGTAATACATAGCCGTCTTTTTCGCTTCTTCTTTGGATTTGTTTAGTACCTTCACGGGTGCTAACATAATGTTTTCCAGAACTGTTTTGTTAGGGTATAAGTTAAAATGCTGGAATACCATTCCTACATTCTTTCTAAATTCGTTTATGTTAACTTTTTTATCGTTCACTACGACACCATTAACTTCTAATAGGCCTTCGGATATTGTTTCCAATCGATTTATACAACGAAGCAAGGTACTTTTGCCTGAACCAGAAGGACCGATGATAACAACTACTTCACCTTTGTTAATCTCGAGATTGATATCGTTCAAAACGTGGAAATCTCCGTAATGCTTATGTACATTTTCAAATTTAATCATTAATAAAACCCCTCACTATAAAAGTAATCTGATCACTTTTATGTATCGTCTATAAAGCAATTAACCTACTTATTCTAAGATATTTGCAGCACCTTATCTTCCTGAAACATAGTAGTAATAATCTAAATATCAACTATTTTCTGAATAATACGATTATAAGTAATTTGTCGATTTAAATCATTGCCTTTTTGATATAGGTTTCATCTAATTTTGATATATATTCCATCAAAGACATTAATAACCATACATAATAATACCTTACAATCCTAATAATTTTGAGTAAAAAAAAGGAAATCACCTATGAATTTAGGCAATTTCCTATTAGCACTATTTACTTATGCCATCACCACGTCTTGAAGTGATGAATCTGAAAGCAATATTTCTTTTAATCTGGCTTTTGCTCGGAATAAACGGGATTTTACCGTCCCGATTGAAACCTTCATTAATGTCGAAATTTCTACTAATGAATATTGATCCACATAGAAATACCATAATGTTTTTTGATAGATTCCATCCAATTCCTGCATTTTCTCCTGAACAATTTTCGTTACAACTTCTTTTTCCACTTTTTCTTCCGTAGAAATTTCATTACTGGGAACCAAATCTAAAATCGGTACGTCTAATGTTTCAGGTTGACTCATCATATATTTGCTTCTTCTTACATTCTTGCGATAGCGGTCGCGGAATGTATTCATGGTAATTGTAGTAAGCCAAGCTTTTACATGGTCAACCTTCTGTACTTGTTCTTCATTGCGCACAACTTTTACCCATACCTCTTGCATCAAATCCTCAGCTTCGGCTGTGTTGCGAGTTAATTTCAGACATAGATGATATATATAACGATTATATTCTTCGTAAATTCCATTTAAACAGCTAATCATGTTTCATTTCCTCCAATATTAAATACCTTCTGTTTACATTTTCCCAAAAAATTGTATTACACTCTATCGGATTTGCTTTCAATTACATTACATTCCTGTAAGGTTTTAGTCACAAAAGTCACCCGTGAATATTCAGAATTGTTTTCACTTTTTTATGTATCCGGCACCCTCGCTATTCAAAATTGTTTGTGTGCCTCGCACCCTTTCGGTATGCTATACTATTTCTACTATCTAATTAAATTTGAAATGAGGGTTTATGTTGAGTCAATTGCAAATATTAGATGCTTATTTTGCAGAGAATCGTGAAAAACATTTGGAAGAGCTAAGTGAGTTTCTTCGAATTCCAAGTATCAGTTCCCTCTCGGAACACAAACAAAACATCCAAACGGCTGCCGAATGGTTAGCGGATGAACTTCGAGAACTAAACATTGAAAACGTTTCAGTAGATCAAACTGCTGGTCATCCTGTTGTTTATGGTGAATGGCTGCATGCAGAAGGTAAGCCAACTATATTATTCTATGGTCATTATGATGTTCAACCAGTGGACCCTCTTCATCTTTGGGAATCGGAACCTTTCAACCCTGTAATCCGGGACAATAAACTATTTGCTCGTGGTGCTTCTGATGATAAGGGTCAAGTATTCATGCATTTAAAAATGATTGAGGCGTTATTTGCAACAGAAGGCACTCTTCCTGTAAATGTTAAATTCATTTACGAAGGTGAAGAAGAAATCGGTAGTCCTAACCTGCCCGCCTATGTAGAAGAGCACAAAACAAAACTTGCTGCAGACTTAATCTTAATTTCGGATACTGGTCTATATGCTCCGGGAAAACCTGCTGTATGCTATGGTTTACGCGGTCTTACAGGGGTTCAAATTGATGTTCGCGGGGCTAAGGGGGACCTGCACTCCGGTCTTTATGGTGGAGGTGTACAAAACGCCATCCATGCACTAGCAGACATTTTGGCTTCATTCCGCGATGAACATGGAACAATCCAAGTGGAAGGTTTCTACGACAAAGTTCTTCCATTGTCCGAGGAAGAACGTCAAGCTTATCGCGAACTTAACTTTGACGAAGCAGCATTGAAACAAGAAATTGAAGTAATTGAATTATTCGGCGAGGAAGGATTCTCGTATTTGGAACAAACATGGGCTCGCCCTACTTTAGAAATTAATGGGGTTTTCGGTGGGTTCTCCGGTGAAGGAATCAAAACCGTCCTTCCTGCTGAAGCTGGGGCAAAAATTACTTGCCGTTTAGTGCCTGACCAAGATCCAAATGAAATCGTCGAGCTACTGAAAGCACATATTGACAAGCATAAACCAAAAGGTGTAGAAGTGACGGTATCAGAGTTTGACAAAGGTGCGCCCTTCCTAACGCCATTCGATCACCCATTAATTCAAGCTGCAGGCCGTTCTTATGAGCGTATTTACAACGTTCCAACTGCTTTTACTCGCGGCGGCGGTTCGATTCCTATAGTTGCGGCATTTGATGAAATTCTTTCATTACCTGTTGTTTTAATGGGATTCGGTTTAAACAGCGAGAACTTCCATGCGCCAAATGAACACTTCCACCTGGAAAACTTCGATAAAGGTCTACGTGTTTTAGGCGATTATTTGTACGAAGTATCAAATTTAAAATTTTAATCACATATAGTTTAAACCTAAAAGTTCTTTCTCGAACTTTTAGGTTTTTTTATTGTATTGAAAATTATAGATTTCCAGCGATCCAATTCTATGTCCGATCGACAAATTTTATTTAAGTAGCTAATTTTTAATGAAAACTGTCTATTAAAACCTCTTACCTTTTTATTAAAAATATTTCATTTTTGTAACAAAAAGGAAAATTCTAAATATTTCTAGAATTCATTTAATATATACAATTTATAAGCATATCTCTAGCCATGCTATTTTTTTAAACAGGAGTGTGATTTTTATGGAAAATAGAAAGAGCCTTGTAATTCTTATGCAGCCGGTTGTGGGACTTTTACTTGTACTCATTGGAATTTATACATTCGCTGTAGGCAGCCCTGACTTATTGCCATGGGCATATATGTTAATGGGGCCTCTGTTCTTTGGAATGGGGCAATATGAAATGAAAAGACAAAGCAAGAAAAATTATAGTATTTTCTACTACTCTTTAGCAGCTGCTTCACTTTTATTTGGTTTCTACTCATTTACTGCATTCTAGTACAAAATTGAATTTTGTGAGATAGCCGATGAAATGGTTCATCGGTTTTTTATTCTCTATATAAAATGCACACCATCACTTATTTGCAATCTAAATTGACTTTCTCCAAATCTTTAATCTTCTATAATTGGAGGGTAGGTTTTATGAGTTCCACTAATAACTTGAAAATAAATTTAATATTACAAACAAAAAAATTCTACGATTTCTTTAAAATCGTAGAACTAAATATCTTCTATCTTATCTATGGGCGATCATTACTTCATTTGTCCTTCAGGAGCAATGGAAAGCTCTGAATTTTTCCCTGCCTTCACCAAGAAACTACTTGCATAGGTCGGATACTTTTGTTGCATTCCACGCGCTAACTTTAATACAGCATCTATATCTACCCCTGTTTTTATACCCATTTCTCCAAAACCATGCACAATATCCTCCGTTGCAATATTTCCTGTTGCCAACGGAACATATGGACATCCGCCTAAACCAGCGATTGAACTATCAAAATCTCTAATCCCGACTTCATAGCCTGCTACCGCATTGGCAAATGCCATTCCTCTTGTATTATGAAGATGTAAAGAAAAATTGAATTCAGGAAATTTTTCCTTTAATGTTGTGACAACATTTTTTACTGCATATGGATTGGCCATTCCTGTTGTATCTGCTAATGAAATATCTGTTATTCCAATTTCTCGGTACTTTTCACAAAGCATAATATGCCTTTCAGTTGGGACATTCCCTTCGTATGGACACCCAAATGCAACTGAAATAGATGCGGATACTTTTACACTTTCCTCTTTAGCCCGTTCAACAATCATTGGAAAATCCCTCATTGCATCAAGGGTAGTAGCATTAGCATTGTGTTTACTGTGGGAATCTGTTGCAGAAAGCATAAGCTTAACTTTATGAACTTTTGCTTCTATCGCACGCTCAAGCCCCCTTAAATTTGGAATCAATGCCCGAAAGATTACATCTTTATCACGTCTAATGCCATCTAGCACTGTTGATGCATCACTTAGTTGTGGAACTGCTTTGGGATGTACAAAGGAGGTCACTTCAATTTGTTTAAATCCACAATCTATTAAACTATTAATAATAGAAATTTTCTCTTCAGCCGGGATTTTTTCTTTTATAATTTGAAATCCATCACGCGGGCTAACTTCCGTTATGTTTACAAAATCTGAATTCATCTTTCATCCCCCTCTTCCCTCTTCTATATAACATTATTTTCACGTAACTTAATAATCTCCTCATCCTTTAACCCGACTAATTCCTTCAGAATCGTATCCGTATGCTCACCTAAATCTGGGCCAATATTACGGATTGAACCTGGCGTTTCGGAAAATTTAGGCACGATTCCCGGCATTTTTATAGATCCTAAACGGGGGTGTTCAACTTGGACAATATTTTCTCTCTCTCTATAGTGTTCATCATTAAAAATGTCTTCAATACTATAAATGGCACTAATAGGAACACCATGGTTGTCTAAATGTTGTTGCAGTTCATCTCGAGTTAAGGTTTTTACCCAATCTGCAACAATTGAATTTGTAAGGTTAAAATTCTCTAATCGCACCTTATTTGTATAAAATCGCTCATCATTTAGCATTTCTTCTTTCCCCATAGCAACCGCTAAACGTTCAAATGTTCTATCTGAGCTTGTTACTAAAACGACCCAATGACCTTCCTTTGTTTGAAACGTACCTGCCGGACTTGAATGTCCGCTTAAGCCAGGTGAGCGTTCCTTGATAAGTCCGTTTTGGTCATAATCAGCGACTAAAAACTCCATCATTCTAAATACAGACTCATAGAGTCCTATATCAACACTTTGTCCTTTACCATTCGGTATTGCATCTCTATAATAGAGCGCTGTAACTGCAGAAAAAGCTACATAAATACCAGTAATATAATCTACTAAAGAGAAAGAGGGGCTAATTGGTGGACGATCTGAATAGCCATGTAAATAAGTAAATCCACTAAATGCAGTAGCAGGAGTCCCAAAACCTGCTTTATGTGCATAAGGTCCTGTTTGCCCATACCCACTTACACGGATTAATATTATATCTGGATTTGCTTCTTTTAAAACATCATAGCCAATCCCCCATTTTTCAAGAGTACCCGGACGAAAATTTTCTATTATGATATCAGATTTTTTCACTAGCTCTTTTAAAATGCATTGCCCTTCTTCACCATGTAGATCAAGCGTCAATGACTTCTTATTCCTTGCTAGTGCAGGCCATCTTAAAGGTTCATTCCCCTTAAATGGCCCCATATTCCTTAATGAATCTCCACGATTCGGGATTTCTACTTTAATGACTTCCGCTCCAAAATCACCAAGTAAAACGGCGCCAAATGGTGCAGCAATCATTGTTGATAAATCTAGAATTCTCACTCCTGTTAAAGGACCATTGTTCATTTTCCAACCCCCATACCTCTAGTTAAGTTATATCCTGTCTATTTACAATATCGAAAATTTCCTTTACACTTTTCTCTTTTTCTAAATTTCTTACAAATTTGCTTATTTCCTGTTGAACATCTTTAGATAAAATAGTTGTTGTATTTTGTATGAATTTATTTTCAATATCTTCATAATCAAAATTCTCTTCTGGTCCACCTAAAGCATTATTTAAGCGATGTTCATATTTAGTACCATCCTTCAAGAGAATCGTAACTATGGCAGGCATAATATCCGGATAATTCTCATCTAATTTTGGATCATGTATAACCTCGATTTTTTCAGCTAAGGAACGTATTGTTGTATCTAAATATTTTTTCTCTCTAAAGATTTGGTGGTCTGATTGTTTAAGAAAATACCACGATGCAAGCGCAAATGGAATGCTAAATTTTGAAGATAATGAATTTTCTGTAATTTTATTTTCCAAAGTTGCCGCTCTTTCGTAAGTCCGTACACACACTTTTTCAATTTGGTCTGGATTGATATTATGTCTTATTACCAATTGTTGAAAAGTTTCCAATGGTACATGGGCATAACGACAGAAAGCATGTTGTTTATAATAATTTCGTTCGATTGCATAGAAATCATCATTCTCTTCCAATTGATCATCAAAAGAATATCCTAAAATATTCGAGAAAACATACTTCATATTTCCTTTCGGTGCATAGAATTTTGATTTCATTAAGTACCATGCTTTAATGCCACCTTCCAAGCTCTCACCAACATATACGTTGCGAATTCCTGAGCCTTCCAGTGCAGCTTCCCATTTTGTTGGCGAAGCAAAAGTAGAAGCAATCTCCAATACGGAATCCAGCTCTTCTACGGATGTGTTCTGCGCTATTGCATATGCAGTGGCTGCTCCCAATACTCCCCAAGTCCCATGAGCATGAAGCTCTTTCTTTAAAGAAGTAATCCTTCCAAAATACGTGGTCGCTTCGTAGGCTCTTATCAAATCTTTTAAGAATTGTTCACCACTATAGGATGGATTTTGTTGTGCATAAAGAAGGAGAACAGGCATCACATGCACAGCCGGATGCCCTTTACTCCATTGATTTCCCTCATCCAACTCTACTGCAACAGATGTCACACCTGATAAAAATGCTGCACTTAACAAATCAAAACTATACTTACTTTTTAGAAGTGCATAGTTACCTTGGTTAATTGAAGAATAATTTTCAATTAATTGCTGTTGCTCTTGTTCCCCAATTCCCATCAACATGGCACCGATTGTATCAAGGAAAACCTTTTTTGCAGATTCATATAAAGAATCTGTAAAATGAAATTCTCTTCCCAATAGTTTCTCAGCAACCGTCATCCTTTACCAATCCCCTCATATCTTACTCAAAATAGCCCAGATAATTTGAAATGGTTTTTGCAGTTTTTATTAATTCCGTTTTCAATACTGAAATACGTTCCTCAGACAACCTTTGCAGAGGTCCAGCTATTGTTAGTCCGGCTACTAAAGTTCCGTTAACTCCTAAAATTGGAGTTGCAATTGCAAACGATCCAACTATACGCTCACCTTGTGTAAAGGCGTATCCGTTTGAACGAATCTCCACAAGTTCATCTTTCAATTTCTTTATATTAATCTTTTCTTCTGATTGTATTTGCTTTAACACAATTTGCTGCTCTTCATCACTTAAAAAAGCTAAAAGTACTTTTCCTGAAGCACCTAAATATGCTTGTTTCCGCTCTCCTACCCTAACAAAACTTCGCACATCTAAAGGTGAATCAATTTTTTCTATACACACACGACTGCTTCCATCTAATATATTTAGCTCAACTGTTTCTTTTGTATCTTCCATCAATTTTTTCATCTCAGGAAGGGCTACACGACGGTAATCTAAATTGCTTTGATAGATACTCCCTAAACGGAAGAATTGATAACCTAATGCATACAAATGAGTATCATCATTTTTATGGATATATCCATGTGCTTCTAATGTATTTAATATTCTAAATACGGTACTTTTGGGCATGTTGAGTTCATCTTGAATTTCTTTAATTGATAGTTGTGTACAATCACTTGAATATAAAGAGAGTATCTCTATCATCTTTTCCATTGACTTAATCATAGTTTTCTCCTTCTAGCTAATTAAAGAGCAACCTTTTCAGTAGTAATACCAAGGTATGCGGCTTTTAAATTTTCATCATTTAATAAAACTCCCGCATCACCACTCATAACAACCTCGCCATTTTCAATCACATAACCACGATCAGCTAATTGTAATGCTTGGTTCACATTCTGCTCTACTAATAAAATTGTAACACCATTCTTTTTAATTTCTGAAATAATCTCGAAGACTTGCTTTGTTAATAATGGAGAAAGACCGATAGAAGGTTCATCTAAAATCAATAGTTTCGGTTCTGCCATTAAAGCACGGGCAATTGCCACCATTTGTTGTTGACCACCACTCATCGTTCCAGAAATTTGTTTAATTCTTTCTTTTAAAATAGGAAAGAGTTCAAAGCAATACTCTAAATTTTTCTTTAAATTTTTACGTGCACCTTTTGTATATGCGCCCATCTCTAAATTTTCAAGGACTGTCATATCAGTAAATAACTTTCTATCTTCGGGTACTTGAACTAATCCTGATTTCACAATAAATTCAGCTGATTTTTTGTTTAATAGAACATCATTAAAGTAAACTGTCCCTGAATGTATTGGGATAAGACCGGAAATTGCGCGTAAAGTAGTTGTTTTACCAGCACCATTTGTACCAAGGATACTGACAACCTCACCTTGGTTTACTTCAAAACTTAAGTTTCTTAAGATTTGTAAGTTGCCATAACCCGCATTAATATTTTCTACTTTAAGCATACTCTTTCACCTCTTTCACCTCGTCCAATTCTTCACCCAAATACGCCTCTACTACTTTAGGATCTTTTGTGACAACAGTCGGAGACCCCTCTGCAATTTTTTCACCTAGATGCATTACTACTACACGGTCTGAAAGGGCCATTACAGCCGACATTAAATGTTCAATGAAGAAAATTGTAATTCCACTATTACGAATATCTTTAATCAATTCGATGAATTCGTTTACTTCAGTAGGATTTAACCCCGACATTACTTCATCCAAAAATAAAACTTTCGGTTTCGTTGCAAGAGCTCGAGCTACTTCGACTTTCTTTTGCTCAGCAAAAGTTAGATCCTTCATCCGGTCTTGTGCTTTTTTTTCCATCCCCATATATTCTAATTGTTGCATTGCAAGTTTCGATGCTTCTTTATAGCTTCCAACTGTATTAAATGCTCCAACTATTACATTTTCCAAGAGAGTTAGGTTACCAAACGGCTGAACAATCTGAAATGTTCTGGCAACCCCTTTTTTACACATTAGCTCCGGCTTTAAACCATGAACTGCCTCACCATTTAGTAAAATTGTTCCCGTAGTTGGCTTATGAAACCCACAAATGGTATGAAATAGTGTTGTTTTACCTGCACCATTAGGGCCAATTAAACCTAATATCTCACCTTCATGTAATTCAAGGGAAACATTGTTTACTGCAACTAATCCTGAAAATTTCTTAACTACGTTTTCAAGTTTCAGTAATGTCATTCTGATTGCCCTCCTTTTTCAATCTACTAGACCGCATCTTTTCTTGAAACCATCCAACAAGTCCTTCGGGTAAGAATAAAATTACCAATACGAGAATTAATCCATAAACCATCAAGTGAATACCTGCAAACCCTCCAAAGAAATGTGAAGTTAACTCACCTAACGGTACAATAATTATTGCTCCCATAAATGGACCCAGGATTGTTCCCATACCGCCTAAAATAGCAGGTAAAATTATTGAGATAGATACATCATTGCCAAATGTCGTAGGCGGATCGATATAAAGTAAATATTGAGCATAGAATGTTCCACCAACAGACGTTAGCGCACCACTTATTGCAATTGCAATCATTTTATTTTTAAATGTTTTCACTCCTAAGGATTGGGCTGCTTCTTCATTTTCTCGAATGGCAATTAAATTAAATCCTAATCGTGATTTGCTAATTAAATATGCAACAACAGTTACAATGATTGTTAAAATTAAAATGATATAAAAGTATCCTGCACGGGACTCAAACTGGAACAACCACGGATTATCTCCTATTGGCAGTAAAATCCCCAGCGTCTTATTAAAATAATCCATGTTTTGAACGAGAATACGTAAAATTTCTGCAAATGCTAAAGTCCCCAAAGAGAAATAGGCCCCTCTTAACTTATAACGAAAAGATAGAAAACCAATTAAAAGTGCTATACCGATAGCAATTATTGCTCCAATAAACATTCCAATCCAAGGGGAGATATTATATTTTGATAAAAGAATAGCCGATGAATAGGCCCCAGTACCAAAAAATATTGCATGACCAAATGAAAACTGCCCTGCATACCCACTAAGGATATTCCAAGCTTGACTAACAAGGGCATAGTACAAGATAAGAATCGCAATATGCATAAAATATTGATTATCTGTTACGAACGGAAATAATGCAATCAGTATTAATCCAATTCCATAGAAGATATGAGATTTTTTCATCGCGTCTTACCTCCAAATAGTCCACTTGGTTTAAGCAGAAGAATTATAATGAATATTAAATATGTCATTAAATCTTTTAAACTACCTGGTAATAACACCCCACCAAATGCTTCACTAATTCCAATTAATAATCCGCCAACAAGGGCTCCAATGAAGTTCCCTAACCCACCCAAAACAACTACAACAAATCCTTTAAGTATGAAGCTTGCACCAACAGTAGGAGATGTATAGAAAAATGGTGTAATCAACGAGCCTGCAACCCCGGCTAATGCAGCGCCAAGACCAAAAGCAATATAGTTAATCTTAGTTATGTTTACGCCAACTAGTGATGCACCTTGACTATTAATTGAAGTTGCGCGAATTGCCTTCCCAATAAATGTTTTCTTTAAAAAGTAAAACAACCCTATCGCCAAGACAATCGCAAATAAAAAGGCGATTAATTTTGTCGTGTGAATGTTTAGATTAAAAAATGATAGCGAAGCAGGTAAACTATCTACAGTTACACTACGGAAATCAGGTTTAAATATTACTAATGCCAGATTCTCAATAAATAGTGTAATACCTAACGTTACTAATAATTGGTTATGATCCGGAGCACCTGCCATACGCTGCAGGATACCTCTTTGCATTGTCATTCCGATGGCAAATAATATTATTGCACTAAGCGGTAGCGATAAATATGGACTAATTCCTAATATCGCAAAACACCAATAGGATACATACATACCTAACATCATTAAGGCACCTTGAGCAAAGTTAATTATTTTCATTACACCAAAGATTAATGTTAACCCAATTGCTACTAATCCATAAATTCCACCCATAAGTGTCCCATCAATTAACGACTGAAAAAAAAGTTCAACACTCATTTCTCATACCCCCCTTTTTGGTTTATGTATAAAGGCTGTCCTACTAAAGCAACTCTATTATTAAAGGAAAGTAGATATTTATATAATCAAACCTTTAGTAATCGTCATCACTAGTAGAACAGCCTTACTTTAATTTCTCAATTTCTTGGATATACTGCTTCAGTTTCTTTATATTCTTCCGGACCTACAACTTTTGGAGCTCCATCAAAGATTTGATTCAATACAGCTTTTGCGTTAATGTTTTGACCTTTTTCATCAAACTTAATCGCATCTTGCGGCAAAATGTGTTCCTCTAAATTTGTTTCAGTTAAGGCTTTTTGAATTGCCGCACGATCTGTTGTGCCAGCACGTTCGATAGCGTCAATCAAAACAGTTGTTGCCATATAAGAATAAGCACCGTTTGGTCCTAATTCTCTTCCGTATGCCTCTTTATATCTTTCTTTCACGTCGTTCGCTAACTCACTATGCGGATTAATCGTATAGTTTACATCCATTACTAAATTATTAATAGATTGATAGTCTTTAAAGAAACTAGCATTACTAAAAGCACCATTTGCTACACCAATGATTGCTTTTGGTGCAAAGTTTGAATTTTCAATTCCTTCTACAAGCATTACACCATCACGTAGGTATGTTGTCACAATTACAGTATCTGGTTTAAGGGATGATATTTTATTAATTGTTGATGATAAGTCTGCTGTTGAAGAAGCATGAGGTAATACTTCTAAAACATCTAAGCCATAGCCATCAGCATTTTCAACAATTGCTTCAGCAATACTTGTACCAAAAACACTATCTTCATGTACAATTACCGCTGATGAAAGTTTTTCTTCAGCATTTTCATTTAGATCTTGGAAGAACTCTAAAAAATCAACAGAGAATGAACTTGCAGCAGGTTGTAAGCGGAAAGTATATTTAAAACCACGCTCAGTGATTTCATCTGCTGATCCGATATCTACAACAAAAGGAAGTCTGGCGCGTTCTGCTTCTTGAGTTGCAGGTAACGCTACACCACTAGAATAGGCCCCTACAATTCCTACAACACCTTCACGGTCAAGCTTTTGTACTTCAGATACACCCTTTTCCGGTGTACCCTCGTGATCAGCTTCTATAAGCTCCAATTTTGCTCCATCTATTGAAGAAATTCCCCCAGCAGCATTTTTATCTTCAATTGCAAGTTTTACTGCATCACGCATTTCTTGACCTTCAAGTGCTAACCCCCCACTTAATGGATGAAGTGAACCAATTTTAATCGTGTCCCCTTCTCCAGAAGCAGGACCACTGGAAGAAGTACCACCTTCACTTCCACTACAAGCCGCTAGTAGCAATACCATTGCAAACACTAAATTTATAAGAATACCCCGTTTTTTCATAAACTTTCCTCCCCCTTATTTTTTAATTCCTAAATATTCCTATAAATAAATTTCCCCCTTCCACTTTCTTTTGTTGTTTGTCCCTCTGCTACGATAATCTCTCCTCGACTGATGGTATATACCGGCCAACCACAAAGTTCAAACCCTTCATATAAGGAAAAATCACTACTTTTAGACATACTTTGCGCTTCTAATGGTTTAGTTTGTTGCAAATTCACAATTGCAAAATCTGCATCAGCCCCCACTTCAATGCGACCTTTGGAAGGTAAATTATATGACTCAGCTAAAGACAAAGACATAATGTCGGCAATGCGCTCAAGCGGAATTCCACGTTTTTTATATCCCTCAGTTAACATTAATGGCAGTAAACCACCAGCACTTGGGAAACCGAATAAAGTATCCCATGTATCACCTCTCTTTCCCAACTTTGTCTCTAAATTACATGGTACATGGTCCGTACCAATTGCATTAATTAAGCCATTTCGAATACCTTCCCAAAGTTTTTCTGCATCCTGCTTACTATGGATTGGTGGTCCAACTTTAGCTTTGATATCTACTTCATGTTGGTCATCTAGAACAAGGTAATGAGGACATGTTTCGATTTTTACATTACCTTCTGTTAACCATGCAGAATTTTCAAGAACTTCAACACTATCACCTGAAGTTAAGTGCACCACATATAAATTTCCACCATGAATTTTATTAATATATAGCGTGCTTAATAAGGATTCCGCTTCTGCATAACCTGGACTTGTCTTGGACCAAGTTTGTAATCCTTCATTTTCGCCAGAATTTTGAAGTTGCTTAGTTAAATTGCGATTAATATCCATATTTTCGCAATGAACTGCTAATAATAGCTTAGGTGAAATTTCATTTAATCGCTGTAAAATACGACCTAAATCGTAAGTTGATAAATCAATGCCATTTGTAATCTTGAACTTATCATTCAGTTGACGCTCATAGTTACGGAAGAACTTAAACGAAGTAATCCCTTCATTATTTACTAATTCCTCCAATTCATCCAAATGCTGTTCCGTCAAAATCCCTAAACTGTAAGAAAAATCAATATAACTCCATCTTTCAATATCTTCTTTTATTGTTGGGAACCATTCTAAGTAACTAACTGGTTGTCTATCAAAGTTAACAATAGTCGTAATACCAGCTAACGCATGTTGTTTTGTATCTAAAAAGTCATCTTCAATACTGTTATAAATCCCCAAATGTTGGTGGGCATCAATAATTCCAGGAAAAACATGAAGTCCCTGCGCGTCGATTACTTCTTGAGCATCAACTTGTTCATCCGATCCATAAATCCCTACGACTTTTTCATCTTTAATCCCAATATTTACTCTTTGTACGCCAACACGTGGAAATACAACTTCACCGTTTTTAATTAATAAATCCAGCATTTACTTCACCTCTTCTTTTTGCGTATTTCCGATTTCATTAAAGTAATGAAAAATGTTATCCGATGGTACTACATCACAATATTTCATCCATAAGTCTAAAAGAGCTGCTTTATGTGATAACTCGATACGGTCAAATACTGCGTCTTCTATAACCGCTACATTAAAGTTATGTGTAACAGCATCTACTGCCGTTGCTCGAACGCAACCACTTGTTGAACCTCCAACAATGACCAAAGAATCAATTTTTAATTTCACGAGATAGCTAATTAGCGGAGTACCAAAAAAAGCACTCGCATAACTTTTATCTACAACAATATCTCGCTCAGTTGGCGCTAAACACTCTAGAATATCAGAAGCAGGATTCCCATCTAGATATTTTGTTTGATCACGTTTTGCCTTGGTAGAAAATGAATCAAATTGAATCGTTTTCTTTTGAACATTTCGTGTATAAAGAACTGGTATATTATTTTCAACTGCTGATTCTTTTAATTTTTCAATCTTGCGGATTCCTTTCCATGCAATATCTCCTCCGCCACTTGGCCACTCATCCAATTGCTCTGCTATTGGTTTATCTGCGCCAATATAGTTGTATTGTGCATCAATAATTACCAATAGTGGATTTTTTCCTAATCCCCTGCTTTGCCCATAACCGCCTTTTTCGATTACAATTTTATCTGTTGCAGTTAATGAAGAATCCCAGACTCTAGTCATTAATAACTTCCTCCTTGTTAGCTACTAAATTACTAATAATATTTAAACCCGCAATTCGACCAAACCCTAGAGCTGCAAGTAAACCATTACCTGACATATAACCATAAGCATGATTACCCGATACACCCACTGCACTGCCACCAACAGCGTATAGGTTAGGGATTTCTTCCCCCTCGGTATTTATTACTTGTGCATTTGTATTAATAGAAAGCCCGCCTTGCGTATGGAATAATGCTGGACTTACTTTTATTGCATAATATGGAGCACGAAGCTTTTCTCCAAATGAATTTCGGCCAAATATATCAGCAACACCTTCTGTTTGATTTAAATAAGTATCCATCGTATTTGATAAAGTGTTTGGATTTACTTGAATTAGCTGAGCAAGTTCTTTAATTGTATTTGCTTTCTTGTAAGCCTCCATTTCATTAATCTGCTTGTAATCTTCAATAGATAGCAATTTGTTATGAATATTTTGATCATAAACAATATATCCTTTTTGCCCCTCTTGTTTTAAAACTTCTTTAGCAAACTCTGAGTAACCTTGAGCTTCATTTGCGAATCGTTGACCTTGCAAGTTAATATAAAATCCGCCCATCATAATGGTCCCCCAAGTTACAAGTAATCCTGTCTGTTCATTGACTGCAGCATGCCCTTGATAGGCAGTCAGACTAGATGTCATTGCTCCAATCTTTATCCCAGCTTGAATTCCCTCTCCCTCATTGGCTTCATATCCAAAGTATAAGGCGTCTGCAATTTCAGGAATGTACTGATTAACCATTTCTTTATTACCTCCGAATCCATTCGTTGCAATAACAACTGCCCTTCCCTTTATACATTGTTCACCGTCGGGAGTTTTCACTTTTATACCTAGTACTTTCTCTCCATCCGTTATTAACTCATTAAAAGTCGAGTTTAATAGCAAATAAATATTTTCATGTTCTAGAATTCTTTTTTTCAACTTCTTCATAAGTTCTAATCCAGATCTGCTTGGAGGTGCATGCATTCGAAAAGAGGAATGTCCTGGATATTTAAACTCGGTAACAACAGACATTTCTATCTTCAAATCATCATTCATCCACTCGACTAGCGGACCAGAGATAGAAGCAAGTGCTTGTACTTGTTTTGCATTACTTTCAAAATGATTTTTCTTTAAAATATCATTTGTCATAATGTCTATTGAATCTGCTATCTGTAGATCTTTTTGAAATCTTGTTCCACAAGCTGGAATCATACCAGCACTTGCAGCTGTATTCCCTAATAGAAAGTCGGTTTTTTCAAAGAGAGCCACATCCAATCCTTCTTGTGCAACAGTTAGAGCTGTAATGGCTCCACCGCCTCCTGCTCCTACAACGATTACATCAACCTCAGCATCCCATTCCATTGGTTTCCCTCCTCAATAAAAATTCAAGATCCGACATGTTATTCTCTCTGTGTAGATTTAAAATAAAATCCTTTAGGAAAGAGACCTCTATATTTGAAAATATCGTCGATGCATTAGATTCAAATTTATCGATGACCAATTTATCTAGATTATCTGTATTGCCATCACCCAATGCCGTCGATAGTTCACTTTCAAGCTCAATGCCTTTATGAGTAGTTAACCTAATTTTAGTAGCCCTAATTTTTGGTAAGAGTAAGTTAAACTCCTCGCTATCATGTACATGGACATTTTTTGAAAATTGATTTATTAAGTCATGTGCTACGTTGATTCTTTTATTCAATAAAATAGTTTTAGAGATGGCATATGGAATAGAAAACTTACCTGCAAACTCATTTTCACAATATTGGCTATCCAAAATTGCAGCACTTCTATAAGTGTAAACATCGATTCTCTTTATATCAGACAGTTTTAGATTTTGATTATCTTGTAAAATCTTTAAAATACCATCTATTGGTCCATGGCAAAATCTGCAGAAATCGTAAATTTTAAAGTAACTCATTTCTAGATAGTTATATGAAAAGTCGGTGTTGAATTTTTCTATATCAAACTTAGTACCTAATATATCTTTATACAAAATTTCGATGCTTTTATCTGACCCTTCATATCCAGCCTCAATGATTTTGGATAGTAGACTAAGGGTTAAATTATTAAAACCAATTAATAGATTTCGAACTTCTTTTCCTTCAAAAACTGAATCCCATAATGTTGGAAATGCGAACTGACTTGCCAAAAATACAGCATTTAATATTTTAGATTGTTCCTTCCACTGAAAAAGCTTTGCAATTGCAAACGCTCCACCTATCATTCCCCAATTAGCATGTGGATGTATTCCTGGTTTCAACTGAATAATTTCGCCAATCCGAGCACTGATCTCATACCCGACAATAAAAGCCTCAAGTAAGTTCTTAGTAGAGACATTATGATGTATGGCTAGATTGATTAGAGCCGGTGTAAAGTGACATGCTGGATGACCTTTGGCAAGAACATTCCCCTCGTCCAGTTCATTCGAAACAAGGAGTGTTCCATCAATAAAACTTTTGAATAAGATGGTTGGTTCTTCATCGTGGTGTGTATAGAGATGTTGTAATTTAGTACTGTTTTGAGCATTCAACATTAAACCCAAACTATCTAAAATTAGTAATTTCGCTTTGGAGATAATTTCTTCCGGTGTCTTCTCGAGGTTAAAGGAATTATAATACTTGATTAAATGATCATACACTTCACGATCCCCCATTCCGGTTTCACATTGCGGAACATGTTTACAATTAATTCATATAAATACAATAATTCGGGTAAAGCAATTTTTCAACTCTTTTTTTCTGATTTTTTTAAATATTTTAAAGAATAAAAAAATAAATCAGCCTAACTTAAGGTCCTTATAACTGAAAATTTAAAAAATTTAAATTGACAAAAGTCAATTATCGCTTTAAATTCATAATAACAACATTTTAGAAACACGTTTCATATAGTGGAACAAAGGAGGTATTTTTTTGGGACAAACAATTGTTGAAAAAATTGTTTCAACTCATGCCGGGAAGTGTGTACACGCTGGAGATCTAACTGTGGTGGATGTAGATTTTTTAATGGCTTCTGATACAACCGCACCATTAGCAATTAATGCATTTAAAAACATGGGTGGGCAGAGAATTTTTGACCCTACTAAAATGGCCCTTGTTATAGACCATGCTTCCCCTGCACCTAACCAACGCATTGCATCATTACATGATTTAATGCGAGAATTTGCAAATGAACAAGGAATCAAGTTATACGATGTAGGTGACGGTATTTGCCACCAATTGATGATAGAAAATAGACATGCAAGACCAGGTCAACTTGTTTTGGGTGCTGATTCTCACACTTGTACTTATGGAGCAATTGGAACTTTCTCAACTGGTGTTGGATCTACAGATCTCGCAGGCGCTATGCTAACAGGGAGAACTTGGCTTAAGGTTCCGGAAACTATTCTCATAAAAATTAACGGCTCCTTACCAAAAGGTGTCTCTGCTAAAGATCTTGTCTTACATGTTGTTGGAATAATTGGCATCCAAGGTGCCACCTACGATGCTATAGAATATACCGGGACTACAATGGAAGATTTAAGCCTTGATAGTAGAATGACAATCGCAAGTATGTCTATTGAGATGGGAGCAAAAGCAGGCTTTATTCATACAAAAGGATTATCCCTTCCTTACGAATTTGAACATGTTTTACCTGATTCAGATGCAACCTATAAACAAATCATTGACATAGATGCATCTACAGTTACTAGTCAAGTAGCCGTACCTCATTCACCAGATAATGTTGTTTCCATTGAAAATCTAAACGAAATTATCATTCACCAAGCATTTATAGGAAGTTGTACTAATGGTAGATTAGAAGATTTGCATGCAGCAGCTGAAATTCTAAAAGATAAACGAGTTCATCCAAATGTGCGGTTAATTATTGCTCCAGCTTCTAGAAAAGTCTTTCTAGATGCTTTACAAGACGGAACCGTTGAAACACTTACCAAAGCTGGTGCAACATTCTTACCTTCTGGATGCGGACCATGTGTTGGAACTCATCTAGGTATCCCAGGCAATAATGAAGTAATTGTTTCATCGACCAATCGTAATTTCCTGGGGCGAATGGGTAATCGAAACTCGGATATATACTTAGGCTCCCCTGCTTTTGTTGCCGCTGCCGCGTTAAGGGGGAAAATCACAAATCCACAAAAGCTTTTGGAAGGAGTGTGTGGTTCATGAAGATAATCGGAAAAGCTCATGTTTACGGTGACAATATTGATACAGATCGTATTATCCCTGGTAAATACACGAAAACATTAGATATGCAATCTTTAGCAGAACATGTCTTAGAAGATTTGGATCCTGAATTTAGCAAAAAAGTACAACAAGGCGATATTGTCGTGGCTGGTGAGAATTTTGGTTGTGGCTCTTCTCGTGAACAAGCACCTCTTGCTTTAAAAACTGCTGGCGTTTCATTAATAATTGCCAAATCCTTTGCCCGCATTTTCTTTAGAAATGCAATCAATATTGGATTACCAATTATTGAAGTAAAGGATTATAATATTCAACTTGAAGATACTGTTGAGGTAGATTTAATAACTGGTAAAGTAGAAGTCAATGGTAACACATATTTTGGTACAAAAATGCCGGATGTAATGGTGGATATATTAAATGAAAACGGTCTTGTAAACTATTTATCTAAACATAAACAATATAATTTATAAAAACTTTAACATTCCTTATCCCTCCCTATTGTCAAAAATATACACACGAGAACGTATGTCGTCATGTAATCAACTAACTCACATGAAAAACAACTATATAACCTCCAAAATTTCAAGTATGTTACCGCCTGATCCAATACGTTAATTCATTGGATTTCTAACATTACCTGTACTACTCTTCCAACGGAAACCTGGCTTTAATTAAAAATAGACAGTAAAAAGCACCGTGCTACGAGCACGGTGCTTTTTGGACTGACCTTTTAAAAGCATTTTTTATATATAAACATAGGGGAGGTTATATATCTTGTCGAACAAGCTTTTACGAGGTTCATATGAGCTTTACTTACCACTTTTACTAAAGGAGCGATTTCTCATAAGAGGCTGTCAAAGGTTGACCTCTTTATGATGTTTTTATCTTAACATCTCAATTGGCGATTGAATATCCAACATAGTTACATGTCACATTTTTATCACATTTTCGTTCACAATTTCGAAATATTTTGTTGTATAACACCTTCATTATCTGTTTCAAATACTACTTATTTTGCCCTCTTAATCAATAAAACCCTTTTATTGAAAGGCCTTTCAAAAACTCACACATTAAAAATGTATTCTTCTCTGCTATGTAACAGTAGTATTAGAGGATGCACACAATATTTATACTCCTGTATATTTATACAAGTTCATTCTTAATCATCTCACTTATATCCACATGATATCAACAAATAGTCCTGCCTTATAATAGTGGTTCTGCACAGCTACGCTAATTCACCATTCCACTGTTGTTTAGTATAGATCTTATCCACACAATCCCTAAGAGTATGCACACCTGATAAGTTATCAACAAAATTATTAACAGAAAAGGCGCCCCATCAAATGGATGGGACACCTTTTCCTCGTTTTATTGAAAAATCATACCGACACTTGAATAGATAATTACTGTTGCAAATACTGCCATCATATAGATTAGTGAGTAACCGAACATTTTATTTGCCCATTTTTTCTCATCCATTTGGCGGTAACCTACAATACTGATCCACAGCCATATTCCACCCAATATAAGCGAAACAAGAGTTAACCCCCAGCTTAAAGGAACGAATAAGAAGCTCGTCAGCATCATAATGGCTAAATAAATATTTGTTTGCAAGTACGTTCTTCTCATACTTTTTTTAACCGGCAGCATTGGAATATTCGCCGCTGCATAGTCATCTTTTTTGCGGATGGCAATCGCATAGAAATGCGGCATTTGCCAAATTACCATGATGATAAACAATGCCCATGCTGCAGGGTACCAAATATTTGGTGCTACCGTTGCCCAACCGATTAGTGGAGGCATCGCACCTGAAATACTTCCCACTTCTGTATTCCAAATCGTTCTTCGTTTTGTCCACATTGTGTAAGGGACAACATAGAAAAACACACCAAGGAAGCCAAGAAAAGCAGCCAGCCATGTTGTTAAGGAAAGAATCGCTAGTCCTGCAATCAATAGGATAATCCCGACAATCAGTATCGTACGGGCACTCAATTCCCCTGTTACAGTAGGTCTAGATTTTGTTCGCTGCATGATTGCATCAATATCTCGGTCATACAAGTTATTAAAGATACCAGAAGCTCCGATAATAAATGCAGAACCTACAATGGCAAAAATGATATGCGGTATATGTTCTATAAAACTTAAGTTGTACGTATATAAAGCGAGCATAAGTGCAGCGACCATAGGAATCAAATTGGATTTAATGATTCCTGTCTTAACCGCCTTAGCCCAGAGATCAAGATAGTTTTGCATAGTATGTCTTTCACCTCATTATTAGGCAACCTTCGCAGAAGCACTATATTCTATCATACCATTGAATAATAGCTTTCAACAATCACATAGCTTATTTTTATATGAATATTCATTGACAATTATAATGAAAGTCCAAACTTTCCCATCCCTTTTCTGAAATAAAAAATATCCTAATATCCTAATTAAAACTCAAAAAAACAGCTCCCTTTAAGGGAGCTGCTTCCTTATTTTTCATGCAATTCTTTCGCTTGTTTCTTATCTAGATACGAGCAAGCCATCTTCAAGAGCGGCAAAATAACTATAAATACAAATAGTAACCTGAAAATCTGAAACACAGTGACCGCTGAGACATCTGCCCCGATGGCAGTCGCCAGCAAACTCATCTGGTCCAGTCCACCTGCTGCTGTACTTAAAAAGCTTGTCGATATAGAATATCCCAAGAAATGCATCAATAAAAATCCTTGCGCAAATGTTAAAGCAATTAATAATAAAGCACTCCCTATTCCTAATAGGATGACTTTCTTTCCAAGCTTGATCATCTTCGGCTTTAACAGCAAACCGATATACGCCCCCATTAATAATTGGGCTATATGTAATAGAACCCCCGGAATAGGAGGGGTTTCTATAGAAAATAGCGTGAGCGCCATGATTAATAAAACAGGACTTAAAAAGTATGGTACTGGTAACTTAACCTTTTTTCCAATCCATACAGATGCCCTGGCTACCAATAATAAAAGGAGCAACGGCAGCAGCTCTATATCTAGAATACTTTCCGCATTTCCCGGTTGAACCACGTGTCCCGACAATACAAACGGAATGACCATCACAATACTAACTACTCGTACAACGTGGAAATATGTAACGACAGCCAAATTGATATCCTTTTCTTCCTCGGCAAACACAACAATCTGGCTCAAGCCACCCGGCACTGTACAGGTTAATGCAGTCTTCAATGGAACGTTACCGATTTTGTGGACGCCAAAGGCCATGGCAATACTTATAATAACTAGGGCAATATTGATGAGCAGCATCAGCAGCACCAACCAACCCATCCCTGAAAAAACATTTAACTGAAAGGTTTGGCCAATCGAAATCCCGATGATAATCAGTCCTGCATTTCGAAACTGAACCGGCCAAGAAAGATCAATCTTAATAAAAAATTGACTAATTAACACCGCAAATAAAGGACCAAGCATCCAGGGGACCGGCAAACCCAGTACATCGAAGAGTACTGCCCCAATAACGCTAATTATACTAATTAAGGTAATTGATTTCACATGCAATAGGTAACCCTCATTTCTATTTCGTGTTCCTAAATAGATTACCATAAATTTAGTTTTATTGAGGTTTATATTATTTTTTTAGTAAAGCAAATAATTCGATTTACCTCTTTGAATCCTAATTTTAAATGTACCGCCAAACTTTCTTCATTATGTAATTCACAGTCACTGGCGAATTCTGTGCACCCCTTGTTTTTTGCCCATTGTTCACAATGAGCAACAAGAAGCTTCGCATAACCCATCCCACGGTGACCTGGTTTTACAAACAGCCCTTCTAAATATCCTACTGGGCTAGATTCTGTTCCCTCTACATAATCTGTTCTCAGTTCACATTGTGCAAATCCAACCGCCATGCCTTCATAGATAGCAAGGAATACCGCGGCACGGTCAGAAGCAATCAGTTTTTCCATTTCACTCATGCATTCTTCAATTGTATTGTCTGGCCAAAGCCATACAGCTAATTCCGAAGCTATTCCCGCATTGCCCAAATTCGCTTGTTTGATCATGCTCCACTCATCCCCTTAATTTTTAGTGAAATTATCAACCAATCAGGTATTTTAAGCAAATAAAAAAACCGATTTCTAGTCGAAACCGGTTTTTTTAGAAGGATGAATCAGTTGTGTTCTGACCAGTCTTAGAATGCGCAGATTTCTAAAAATTATGCTTCCTCATTTTTGGAAGCTATCCATCATAACGCTCTGCCACCATCTTCGTGATTAGCGAAAGCTGGTTCTCCTCACTTTTGGAAATTCAAAAGCCAGCCAACACCAAACTGATCTATTAAATTTGCATGCAATGCTCCCCAATTTGTTTGCTGGAGTTCCACTGTAACATTCCCCGACACACTTAAATCGTTATAAACCCTTGTGATTTCTTCTTCACTTTCACACTTCAGGCTCACCCGTATATGATCACCTTGTTTGGTTACCCCAAAATCATCTGAAAAATTGATAATGCTATCACCTACAACAAGTTCTGCATGCAAACACTTTCCATCCTCCGTTTGCCTGACATTTTGAATTTCACCATTTAAAATATTCCGATAGTACTCCATTATTTCAAGACAGTTTTCTATAAAGATATATGGACTTGCGCTTCTCAAATTAATTTCTCCTCCCAAATGAGTTCATATTTTCCTACTCCGCTATTATCTCCAAACTACAGGAAGTTAAATAACACGTTTATTTAGTCCTGCACACTAATTATGGAATTAAAGTCGTTAATTCTTTTATATCATTAATGACAATATCAGCTTGCTTTAGTTCATCCTCTTGGGCAAAATCAAAATTCACCCCTATCGATATTAACCCATTTTCTTTAGCAGCTTTAAAATCAGACAATCGATCGCCCACTACCCACGCTTTTATGAGCTTATTTTCTTCCACAACCTTCTTTACCAATTCAGATTTATCCCCTGATGGTATCAACTGAATGCTATAGATGTTTTTAAAAATTAGATTCAAGTCATATGTATCAACTATTGTTTGTAGATAATCTTTATAGCCGTTACTGGCGATGAAAAGGAGATATTTTGAGCTTAATGTTTGGAGAGTCAAGATCACATTTGGATAGAGTGCCCCTTTGTGTCTACGAATCATCTCGTTAAGCTTTTCTTGAAATAGCTCATTACTTTTCTGTCTGACATCTTTTGAAAAATTGGGACATAGCGTTTCCCAAACAACCGATAAAGGCACACCCATAATTTTGCGGTATTTTTCTATTGGCGTCTCTCCAACCCATAAACCCTTTTCCCTTAAAACATCAAATGTTTCTTCTAATGCTGGCTCCAAAATTTTATCTGTTTGAAATAAGGTACCATCCATATCAAAAATAATCGCTTGATTCATTGCTTCCCTCCTATGTAGACTTTTTCGTTAAGAAAACTGAAATACATTTGTATTTTACACATTATTTCATATATAGCTTTTCTTTTTCCCAGATACAAAGTTATGGCGACTCTAAGCAGTTAAACATACGAAAATATGCAATTAATGGTAAAAATATGGATTATATTGTATTTATGTCGAAAATATATTTTTCCAATAATAGAAAAATACTAAATAGAATAAATTTTTAACATACTCTCCAATAAGTTTTTGCTATTATAGTGTCATTACAATTTTACTATATTGGGAGGATTTCTTTTGAAGATATCTATTAGGTGGCGGATACTAGCCATCGTTTTAATCATTATTGTGCTCGGCCTAGGAACTTTAGGGACTGTCAGCTCACTTTTAATTACTTCAAAGACGGAAGATAGCGTAATTGAACAAAGTGAAGTAGTGGTGGATGGACTTTCCAATAACATTACAACATTTTTATCTATCTATGAGAAAAGTATAAAGAAATTAGCCGTGTCACCGGATTTGCAAAATTTCCATTCCAGCTCTAATACATATAATGATACCGCTGATCAATTATACCGTTCTGATTTAGCAGACTATCTTTCTGTATATGATGCTGCTTCAGGCATCTACTTTACTGATGGCGAATACACGATTATTGAACCTCATTTTGAAGGCATCAATGAATTAGATATAAAAACTCGCCCTTGGTATACGAATGCTATTCAAAATCCAGATAAATTTGTTTGGTCGCCCCCTTACCTGGATAGTGTGACAGGTCAATATGCCATAACAGGATCTATGGCCGTTAAAGATGGGAACGAAATTATGGGTGTTCTAGGTGTGGATATCCTATTGGATCAACTTACAGAAATGCTTGCATCTACTCAATTAGGATATGAAGGATATCCAGTAATTTTAGATAATGAAGGAGCTGCGATTGTGCATCCTTCAAAAACAGGTGAAAACCTCAGTTCCGAGGAGTTTGTTCAAGCAATCCAAGCCGACGCGAAAAGTAAAAACAACCTGGAAGCTACAATTAACGAACAACAATCTGTAGTCGTTTATAATAAGGTACCAGACTTAAACTGGACAGTAGCTGCAGTCTATTACGCTAATAATTTAAATGACTTAGCTAACAGCATTCAACAAGTGATTATTTACATTGCAATAGCTATCCTTGTGGTTACTTTCATTGTTTTATTCCTATTTATAACGAACGTTTTAAAACCTATCAATAAACTTGGTACATTAATGGAGGAAGTATCTCAGGGTGATCTATCCGTTAATATCGAAGTAACATCCCAGGATGAAATCGGTAAGCTAACGCAGCATTTCAATTCCATGATTGAGAACATGAAAAATATTATTACAGTCGTGCAGAGTTCTTCAAATAATGTAGAGGAACGTTCGCATCATCTAAGTGCGCTAGCAGAAGAAACAAGCGCTTCCAGTGTAGAAGTGTCAAATGCAGTGAATGACATCGCAATCGGAGCTACCGCTTCATCGGAAAATGCAGATATGGTAACGGAAACCACGGGCCAACTTGGCGATAAGATTAATGATATGATGGTTCAGACTAATTCTTTGCACGAAATTACAGAAGAAGCAGATCAGTTAAACCTATTGGGCCATGACAAAATGAAAAATCTACTAGGATCCTTTGACCATTCTAAGCAGGAGTTAACGAATATGGCACAAGCAGTCAAAGGCTTAGAAACTAAAGTTGGTGCGATTGATACTGTGATGAGTTCGATATCCGAAATTTCGGCTCAAACGAATCTACTTGCACTCAACGCAAGTATTGAAGCAGCCCGAGCAGGTGAGCATGGAAAAGGCTTTGCTGTTGTGGCAGAAGAAGTAAGAAAGCTCGCTGAACAATCAGCAAAAGCAACAGAACAAGTGAAAAAAACCATTCTTGAACTGCAATCAGAATCTCAGCAAGTAGCAAACCAAATGACGGAAATGCAGAAAACATTCCAAAACCAAGGTGTGGTAGTAGAAGATACTAGTTCCCTTTTCAAAAATCTTTCTGCTCTTCTCGACAATATGGAGGGTACATTCAGAAATGTCATTTCCCAGATTGAAGGGATTGTAATTTATAAAGATCAAGTAGTTCAAACAATTGAAGAAATGTCACTAACAGCTCAATCCACTGCTGCTGCTTGTGAAGAAGTAAGTGCTTCAAGCGATGAACAGCTTACAGCAATCCAATCTGTTGCAGAAGCCTCTGAACAACTTAACAACTTGAGTACAGAACTAGCAACAGCTATAAGTAAATTTAAAATAAACTAACCCCTATATATTCGTCCCAAAAAATGCCTACAGCAACCTTTGGGACGATTTTTAGTTGGAAGGCACTCCACGTGCTCTTACCATTGTCATAAATTTTGCTCTGTCCGTTCGAAATGCATTTTCTTTTTTAAACCCTATCTTTTCATATAATCGTATGGCTCTTTCGTTAAATTCTGCGACTGTTAAACGGATGGGCGTATTTTCATGTTTCTCTTCTATAAATTTAATTATGAACGAACAAAATTCCGCTCCTCTTCCTTCTCCCACAAAAAGTGGATTCATTCCAAGGCCCATATCTACAAAATTTTCCTCATAGGCCAAAGCAGCATGTCCAGCTGCAACTTGTGCTGATTTACCAATGCAAAAAAATCCAAACAATTCATTTTTCGTACCAACTAAAGCATAGTATGTGTTATCAAGTAATTCTTCCAATGCTTCCTTTGTGCACTCATTATTATAAAAATCATATGGCGGTTCATATTTCCAATTTAGTATTTGAATAGCATATTGCTCGTTCATGCTGAAGACTTTCAGTTTCATAGTTTGCATTCACCCCATTCTTATTTCGCTATACAGTTAGCAACATCCTTTAAATTTAGCTATCTGGCTACATTTTATTTGGACAAAGCAGGATGATAAAATTAATTAATTTAAGAGGACTTTCACTTTTTTTGCAGAATTCAAGTAACTTTACAAAGATGTATACGGGAGGGATTTCAATGATTGCTAGTTTAGTCGGTAATAGAGTCACTTTAAGAGAACTGAAAGAAACGGATTGGGTAGATGTGCATGCCTATGCCTCGCTGCCTCCGGTTAGCATTTATCAGCCATGGGGACCAAATTCAGAAGATGATTCATGGGAGTTCGTTCAGCAAGTCATTTCCGATAGTAAAGAAATTCCTAGATCTCGTTTTGTTTTTGCTGTCATTGTTGATAATAAATTAATCGGTTCTGGAGAAATCAATATACAGGATTTTATTGATAGGAAAGGCGAAATTGGATATGTTGTACATCCCGACTTTTGGGGATTGGGGTATGCCACAGAAGTGGCAAGGATTCTAATCGAGTTTGGTTTTACCCAGTTGAGCTTGCATCGAATTTCAGCCACTTGCGACCCCCGTAATATTGGCTCTGTAAAGGTTTTGGAAAAAGTGGGCATGGTGAGAGAAGGAACGATCCGGGATGATTTTATCATACATGATGGTTGGAGAGACTCGCACCTCTATGGGATACTGGAGCATGAATGGCTGGAAAATAACACTTCAAAATATAATGTGGATCGGTAATCTTCGATCCACTAACTTTTATGCGAAAAATCACCTCAGAATTTAAGAGGTGATTTTTTCTGTTCTAAAAAGTTATAAACCATCGCAAGTAAAGGACCAGTTCGATACAGGCCCTTCTTTATGTACAATCGGATATCCGTTACGATCATAGCAAGCATTGGATGCATCCAATATTTCCTTATGGGTTAAATACATATCTATCGATAATCCAATAGCAACCATTATGGCTAAGGATGAAATAATAAGTACTATTTGTTTTTTGAATCTATTATACACTTCATGACACTCCTTATTAAATCGGCAACAATGATAATATATGATTCATTCAAACGAAATATGACATTTGATTACATAATTTTTAGCGATTTTACTTATTAAGTATACGAATTGAAGAAAAGATTGTTTCATTTTGGAGGAATTTTAAAACAATATATTTTTATCCAGTAGAGTAAATCATATTCACAGACTAAATTGTTTGATTTTGCAAAGGAGTGTAAATAATAAATTTGGTAGTGCCAATAAATTTTTTAGGAGGGTATCAAGATGAATGCACAAAGAGCCCAAGAAATTTCGGAATCACCAGTCATTGCAAATGTTTTGTATAACGGAGAAAGAGTATACATTCAACATGTAGACGAGGACAAAGGGACTGCCAGAATCTATCCTCTTGATGATCCCCAGAAAGAACAGGATGTTCCTTTATCGAATTTAATGGAACATTAAATAGAAGTGATCTGTGAGAGCATTGGAGTTTCCATTGTTCTCACTTCTTTTTAGAGTACCCCCATCATGCCTTTGCGATAGGTAATCTAATATTGATATTGAAACGTGATGCACTCATATAAAAAGCACACGATTTCCTCATAGTATTTACTTGTTTAAGAAAGCACGAAGCGGAGCTTCTAGGACATTTTGTTATTAATGGTCCACTACCGTGATTTCTTGCATAGCGGCAAGTTGTGGTTCACCTGATGAAGCTAGGTTTCAAACTATATTCATTGCTCAACAATTGCAAATCATTACAACATTTCCATCAGGATCTTCTACATTAAACCAGGCCATTTCGTAATGCCACTCGATTTCTCGAACCACTTTATAGTCCTTCTCTTTTATGTATTGATAGGCTGCATCAATATCTGGTGCATAAAAGTTAAATATCGGATTTGGACTGGCATGATGCTTATAGTGAGAATCGAAGGTGTGGTCATCCAAAGTAAGTGAAGTAGTTCCGCTAACAGGTACATTAAAAACGGGTGATTGGATTTTTTCTAGCCCGACTTCCAATCCGAGCAATTCACAATACCATTTTGCGGCTTCCTTTAGGTTACTAACATGAACAAAAACGCCGTTCATTTGGTTTTTAATAGGAATTGTTTTTTCCATGTGAAATCCTCCTTCGTAATGGTTTACTTATTTTGATAAAGTCCAAATCCGATTCCAACTGGGTCATTTAAATAAGCTAAATAAAAATCATCAAACTCCATCTTATCGCGAATAATCTTTGCACCGTTCTCTTTTGCTTTCACCAGTGCTTCATCAATCGATTGCCTCTCTACTTGTATCCTCGTCCCATGAGGATAATTACTTGGACCTCTACCAATGCCGCCATCAATTCCATGTTTTGCTTCCCCTGTTGAAACTGCCCAATAATCCCAATTAGGTTCAGCCACTTCCCACCCGAACACGTTTGAATAAAAGGCAGCAGCCATTTCCGGATCTTGACTACTCATTTCAAATCCAATCACTCTAGCCATTTGTACACCTCATTTCCGAACTCCATTTTTAATTAGTTCTTCAAATAATTGGCGAATCCCTTGAACATACCTCGAAAAAAAAGTTGGAATAAAATGTTTTTCTATGTAAATGTTTAAGTCATTCACCCTGGAATAAAACAATTGATCCGGAGCAAATTAGTATCTAGGAGGTGAATTCATGGGGAATAAAAACAGCAAAGAAACAATGAATGCAAGAACCCACAACCCTTTCGAAACCTACGCGCATTTGCATCGAAATACAACAAGCCATCAGGATAATCCTGAAGATAATACTGCAGAAATTGCAGAAGAGTTCGATTCAAAAGTAAAAAACAAGAACAATGCAACGAATCACGAAAAAGACCAACAATCAAATAAAAGATAAATTAACCTAACGACATTGGAGGAACTAAAAATGGCTAAGAGAAATAAAAACAACAACAACAATAATAACAACAATAATTTAAACAATAACAACCAAGAGATTGCTCAAGAGTTTGATGTACAAGAAATTAAAAACAACAACAAAAAGCAAAAAAAGAACAGAAATAAATAGCTAACGGTAAATGCACTATGAGTATTCCTAACGATACTTTTGGTGCATTTATTTTCACTTACGATCTGGCTACTCTTTATAGCTTGAATCGAAAAATAAAAACTATAGTATCTGTAATCAACTCGCAACACATTCGCTTTGCTACCTCACGATGCAGTTATCCTTTTGAACCGTCGCAATACCCAAGCTTTGCTACCTCCCAAAACAGTTCCCTTCCCCAATCGTCTTAATAACCCCCGCTTTGCTACCTTCCCGAAAAGTTCTCTTCCTGAATCATCGTAATAACCCTCGCTTTGCTATCATGATAAATAATAGCTCATAATTATAAGCTCGCCTTTCTTGCCCATTCTACGTTCCCCTTCATCGACATAACCACATTTCTTATATACATTCTGGGCTACCTCATTTTGTATATTTACAGCTAAAACAATTTCGTTAATATTATTAAAATGTTTTCTTACAAATGCCGGCAGTAGCTTTAACGCCTGTTTTGCATAGCCATTTCCCAAGTAGCGAAAGTCTGTGGAAAAAGCTCTTAATAAAATCGCATTAGGATTACCAGAATAGGGTTCTACCCCTTCATTTTTATGCAGATTAAAATATGTAACCAAAATCCCGCCTTTGATAGCCAATATGGCAAAGCGGTCTGGATCATCATCGGATAATAGCGTACACTCAATTGGCGAAGCGGTAAATCTTAGTTGATATTCAGTAATTTCGTAACTTTTGATTGCCTCTTTAAATGTCTCCTCATAAAAACAAAGCTCCATCATAACAACTCCTAATCAAACATTCATTTCAACCATATTTTCAAGATTATATTTAACTTTTTAATTTCTTTCGCAGTAGTGAACTCCCCGCTACGGGAGTATCTTCCCATACTAGAAGATTCACATTTTGGAGGGGGTTCCCATGAACACGTTGGGCGACCTAAAAGAAGCCTTTAAATATTTTGAACAAGGTCACGCTCAAGGGAAAGTAGTCATTACAATTTAGTCTTATTTGCCGCCATCATTCCGAGTAAGCCGGTAACTAAACAATACGTCCTTTTCTTTAAAACCTACTTTAAAATAAACATGATTTGCTTGCGTATTTTCCCGTTCTACACATAATTTTATTTCCATGATTGGGGTGAAATTGAATATCTCTGTTATAACTTCCTTTAATAGCATAGTGCCATAACCTTTGTTCTGAGCGGTTGGAGAGATAGCAAAATAGTGTAATGCAGCCTCTTCCATAGCCAAATCCACTTCAAAATAAGCATAACCAAGCATTTCACCCTTTTCAGATTTAAGCACTTTTAAAATACATTTATCATTTAAGCGATCCACAATTGTTTTGGCATTATAATATGTTTCCGGAAATACAGTCTCATGCAAAATTTCAAATGCTCGAAAGTCACTTTCAATAAATTGAGTACTTTTTAGTTCCTGTACAGCTTCAAATTGTTCTTTTTTAACCACTAAAACAAGATATTCTCCTGACTTAGAAGCTTGAGATATCTTCATAAACTCCTGCTGTTTTAGGTTTTCACTATTTAGAAAGAAATTAAAAGTTTCAATGTTTGGATATTGTTCCAATAGCTGTTCCCATAATTGTTGTTGCAAGTCCTGGGAAGAAGTTTTATTAAAGGGTCCCCAAACTTCCGCACTATCATCATCAATGTCCAACCCAATTGCTGCATCAATTTTTCCGTCGGCATTTCTGGCAACATGAAAAGAAAGCTGGCCATTTTCTTTGACAAAATCTTCTTTTAACGTTTCATAAATCTCTTCAACTTTGTCACCACAATAGCCAATGTGACATGACTTTCCAGTATTTAATTCAGCCAGAAATAGTGACAATTCATTTAAATCTTTAGCCATCTCAATTACTCTTGCCAAAAATGCACACCCCATTCCTTCAATAAAAATTTCGTTATCTAATCAATAAACCCTTTTTAAAAATAAGAAAAAAGCGTCTCTTTTGACAGAAACGCTTTCCCACACAAAGCTATTAATGAATATCTCTTTTTCTAAAGTTACCGCCCTTCACTTCCGCTACATCATAAACTGTAACAAAGGCACCCGGGTCGATTTCTTGAATAATTTCTTTCATTTTACTTTCTTCTAATCGGTTAATGACACACGTCACTTCAATGAACTTTTCCCTTGTATAGCCGCCATATGCTTCATTATAAGTAGCACTTCGCCCCAGACGATCACGAATCGTTTCTACCATCACTTCAGGTTCCAATGTAATAATTTTAAATGTCTTAGATCCGCTTAAACCTTCTTCTACGATATGGATTACTTTAGAGGCGATAAAGTATGCAATCCCTGAAAGAAAAGCCCCTTGCAAACCAAATACTGTCGATACAACAATGAAAACAAATAAATTTAGAAATAAGATCAAATCACTTGTACCAAATGGCAATTTTTTAGATAGCAGCACGGCCAACATATCTATTCCATCCAACGCTCCGCCATTACGCAGCGCTAACCCCATACCAAAACCAAGGATAATCCCGCCAACAACTGTGACTAATAGCGTATCCCCTTCAATGATTGGTAGTATATGGTGCATCAGCACGGTACCTACTGCTAATGACACAATCCCTACAACCGAATAGATAGCAAAGCTTTTTCCTATTTGCTTATATCCTAACCATACAAATGGAATGTTTAGTATCCCGATTAAAACTCCCAGAGGTAATTCGAACAATTTTGAGCCAACGATACTTAGCCCCGTTACTCCGCCGTCCGATACTTCATTTGGAATTAATACAGCCTCTAATCCATATGCTGCGATTAATCCACCCAATATAATCATAATCGACTTAGTCAAAATCCTGACTATATTGGGCTTTTTGTTTTTCACTTTGTTCATCTCGTTTCCTCTTTCCAATCTGGTTTCGTTCTGTTATGTAAAGTTACGATTTTTTATTTCCCATGATAATTATATAATAGCTTGCCCCTTTCTCAAAACAGCAGCCCTAAAATGTTATATATAAATACTATTATGTCTTTCCAGGATTTGTATTCATACAAGATTTTTTTAGACCTCTAAAATTGATCGAAACCTTCAACCCTTATATATCCACCCTACATGATGCCTATTAAGTATTCTACTAATCGTTCAACTGATTAATGCTTCTCCTTTAATTCATTCAGATTGGATGAATCAAAATAAATTACATCCACATCAGGAACCGGTGTACGTTTGTTAAAGCCATGTAATGTATCCCAAATTTTTGACCTTACAAACCAGCACATATCCACCAATCCGGCAAATTCAAATTTTTGCCGTTTGCAAGATTTCCATCATCCAAGAATCCTCTCGAATAATCGAAAGAATCTTCTCTTCATTCAACAATATTTTACGTCCCTTTATGTAGTTGAAATCTATAAAAAAACTGCCAAAGCGGCAGTAGATCGTTTCTATATGAGATTAATTACTTACCGATAATTGTTATGTATAGGCATAAATAGATCTTCGGTTGAATTTCGGACAAGTGAAAAATTGTCCACATTATAGTGACCATGCAATGTCCGGTTGTGGTGTTCGATTATTTGCTGCCCGGATAATGTATCCGAATCAGAAGTAGAATGAGCATCCCCAACCAATGTCACGTCAAATCCATTCACCGTTGCTGTCCTTACAGCTGTATCCAAGCAATATTCCGTTTTACAGCCCATCATGACAAGATGTTCGATGTTTTGTTCTTTTAGATAATCATTCAATGGTGTCCCATAAAATGAATTTGTTGCAGCCTTATTAAAAATAACCGCATGAGATGGTACATTAATTTCCTTATGCACTTCAAAACCTGGGCCTTCCCCATTTCCCACATCAACATCTCTAACAAATATGATGGAAATATCTTCGTCTAACGCCTTTTGAACAACTGCGTTAATATTCGCTATTAACCTTTCTTTCCCAACCACTCCTTGTTCAACGTGGTCGCCATCAATTAATGCTTGCTGTGCATCAATGACTACTAATGCCTGTTTCAAATAATTCCCCCCTGCAATCAAAATATTCTAACTCTCCATTTTATTCCTTATCGACCTTTGGGAATCCTTCTTTATCCTATTAATTTCAAAAAAATGAGCGATACCTTTCAAAAAAGTATCGCCCCCTCTTTTTATTCACTTACTGGCACTATTGGCCAGATACGAACCACTGCCTTTTTGGCGTAATGCAAAACAGGCTTTTCACTATCCGGCACGATGTTCAAGTTAGAAAGCAATGTATTTTGATGAAATTCTGCTTCTGCTTTTTCCAACAGCCACGGTTCATGCAAAATATCTGCACGTAGAGGCATACCTTTTTTACTGACAGTATAGAGGCAATATCGTTCCACTAACCATTCTTCCAGTGACCCTCTGTCTGCCAATGATGGCGTGGAACTCGACTTATAATTGCACAACAGCTGCATACCTGACTTTTTTTCACTTTCAAAAACAATTAAGTCCTTTGCCTTCTTGTGATTCATGTTCATATAGAAGTATGGCAACCGGAAAAATGTTTTTGCAAAATGGGCAGCAAGATAGTTTGCAGCCGTTAAACCAAAGAAGTAGATTCCGGGCTTACCATTCAAAGTTACATAAGTGCGGACATTAAAGCCTGCAAAGTTAGCCATTCCTGGTACTGGAGGCACCCCTCTTAAATGCATGGAGCTCGTTAGATATGGGACAATGCTAATCCAACCAGTTTGATAAAACGTGTCCAACGTCAATCCTTTTGGCACCAATTCTCTCAAAATCTTACGCGGTACGGGGTAATGGGCAAATAGGATATCATTCCAAGTTTGCTTCATAATCCACGGCAAATTGGTAGTTAACCTTCTTTTTTCCCTTAGGCTGCCTTCTTCAACAAAAGTATGCTCCTTCATTTCCCTTGCTGTCACCACCTTTAGTGAATAACCGATTATCGCTAGTATTATCTAAACGCCAGGGAACCAACCAGGGATATTCACTATCTTGCTCCATAATGGATCTGGCACTACCAATTCTTCCTGCTTCTCTTTATCAATCTCTGTAACGATTTCATCTTCTTTACCATCTGCTACTTTCTGAACCCAATCCGGATCGATGATTAATTCACGACCTAAAGCTAATAAAGGGATACCTGTCTCAAATGCTTTATGTGCGTCCTCTGCAGTATAAATCGAACCTACTCCAATCAGTGGGACACGGTTTTTGATCTTCTCAAGCAGATACTCAATGCGTGTTTTTGATAAATCCTCGACACCTCTTCTAGCAGTTGAGAAAAAGTCACCTAATGAAACATGCAGATATTCTAAACCTTTATCAGCTAAAACATCTACTAAAGCGAGCGTATCTGCCATTGTAATGCCCTTTTCTTCAGGCTCTTCCGGAGAAAAGCGGTAACCAACAATAAATGAAGCATCACCATGTTTTTCTACTACACTTTTCACCTTATCCACTACAGCTAAAGGGAAAGCCATACGTTTTTCCAAGCTTCCGCCAAAACGGTCCTCACGTCTGTTGGAGTGTCCTGAGAAGAATTGCTGAATCAAGTAGCCATTAGCTCCGTGAATCTCAACACCATCATAGCCTGCTTCAATCGCACGGCGTGTTGCTTCACCATAAGCTTCGATAATCTCTTCAGCTTCTGCTTCTGTTAAAGGTTTTGGTTTTTTCGCTTCCACTCCGTCATTTACAGCCGGCACATCACTTGCACTTACGATTTCCCCGTTTGGAACGAGCTCAGGAGGCGACATTTTCCCTCCATGATAAATCTGTAAAACAGCTTTTGCCCCTTGTTCTTTTATAGCGTTTGCTACACGCTTTAGACTAGGGATAAAGTCATCACTATACGATGCAAATTGTCCATGAAATCCTTGACCATCCTGTGTAACATGAGTGCAGGCTGTAATAACCATACTTACCCCGCTTGAACGACGCGAATAGTATTTAACCTCTGCATCGGTTACCGTACCATCCGGATTTGACGAATAATGTGTCATAGGCGCCATAACGATTCGATTTTTTAATTCCACTCCATTTGGTAATGTAAATGCTGTTAATAAATCTTTATATCTTTCGTTCATGTTTAGTTCCTCCCCTTGGCTATCTGCATATCTATTCATAAAACACATTGCCATATAGCCTACAAACTATAGACACTATTTATATACTAAACAAACATACCCTTTTTGAGTAAATAATATGCTTTTGAAAAAAACACCGATTGCGTACAAACAACATTACCGTCAAAGCAATGAGGGTGTATAAATCATATTGAAATTTTCTTATCAAATCCCACCAAACAAATCTACTGCACATAATCTGTATTGAACGAGCTGGCTTTCTACTCCCAAATAGCAATCCACACCAATCCTGCTAACCTCCTTATATCCTATTTTTTCAAGCATTCTTCTTGAACGGATATTGGCAGCATGTGTTTCGGCCCTAAAAATCGTAATGCCTTTTCCGTTTAAAGCATACTCCATTATGCATAGGGTAGAATAAAATCCAATACCTTTCCCCCACAAATTACTCTCTCCAAAAGCAATTCCTATTTCGGCACTATTATTTTTAATATTAGCTAAATCTCCGTACTCTATTAATTTGCCATTGAACTCTTTACCCCACAGAATAAAATCTTTAGATACTTTATTAACACAACCACTCCACCAGATATATATTTCTTCATTCAGCTATATATTTCTTCATTACTTCTATTTTTCTCCCAGCCATTTGCTTCATAAAAACTTGCATCTTTACTCCATTCTAAGACCGTTTGATTGTCTTCCATTTTTAATAGCCGTAATTTTATGGATATTTTAGTTCTGTTTGATTCGCACTTTTACTCCTCCATAATCAAGTCATGATCTTAATTCACTTCAATCAGAATGGATTAAATCCTCCTCTAAGCAGTATTCATAGGTCTTTTCAAATTAGTCATAATGGTTTTATTTTAGGAAATCAAAATAAAACACTTACCATATTCATGCTAATTACAAAAATATTAGTAGTATTTTCATAAATAGTTAATGAGAATCATTTAAACCTAATACAATTGATACTCTAATTAATTCATCTACCTACTCTTAAGACCTATCGATTATAGACTCTCTCTAGTTTTGTCGTATATAATAAATAGAAGTCGAAATTTGTAGGTGAAATACTTGGACGATATAGTAATTACCGGTTATGGCATTAAAGCACCCGGTATAGTAGATAAATTAAGCTTTTTAAATGTTTTAAAGAATGGCATTTGTACACAGAGTCTATTGAATATATCGAATCAGACACAAACTAATATTGTTGCGGGTTTAATAGAGGATAATTTTCTTATGATAAAAGGACAGAATTACAAACGCCTCTCACGTTCTGGACGAATGGCAATTGCTGCTGCTTTGGATGCTGCCGAAATGGCGAATTTAGGTTACTTTAAACCACAGCGTGTAGCCGTAATTATAGGAACATCCGCTGGAGCTATTCTAGAAATCGAACAATACTCTCCAGATTTTCATGATATAAAGACAACGCCTATTCAAGGCGTTTCATATGCTGACACACACACGCTCTCTGGTTCTGTTGCAGAAGCGATTGGTTCGTGTGGGCCTGCATTTACTTTATCAACTGGGTGTACTGCCAGTTTAGATGCAGTCTCAATGGGAAAGCTTCTACTGGAGAGCGGTACAGTAGATGCTTGCATAGTAGGTGGGACAGATGCTCCATTGGGTCAATGGACAATCAATGGCTTTAAAAAATTAAGAGCGCTCTCAACTGAGACATCTATAGAGAATGCAGGTGTCCCTTTTTCAAAAACTCATCGCGGATTTGTTCTATCGGAGGGCGCTGGAGTAATTGTGCTGGAATGTAGACAAACAGCACAAGCACGTAGCCAGAGAATATACGGGAAGATTGAACGCGTCGTATCAAGAAATGAAGGACAAAAAGTCTTAAGCTCCGATACGACGGGTAAACATATGCTAGAGGTTTTCCAAGATGCTCTTTTAGATACTAGACCAAGCTATGTAAACAGTCAGGCATTGGGATTAGATGCAAATGATCAGGTAGAACGTTTTATTCTTAAAGAAACATTCGGCTCAGACGTACCCATTACCTCAATTAAAGGTATGACTGGACATTCCTTTGGTTCGATGGGTGCCATTCAAATCATTTCATCACTTATTTCAATGGAGTATGGTTTCATACCTCCTACCATTAAAACAAAAGGCATTGGTTTTGAAGATCTTCCAATTGTCCTTGAAACTAGATATCAAACTGTGGAATCCGTATGCATTACTTCTCACGGAAGTAGCGGGAATAATGCTTGTCTACTGCTGACACATTTCTAGGAGGCTCACTTCATGTTTTTTACTTTTTTAATTTTATTATCCTGTATTCCAATAGTTGTTGGAGTTACGCTATTAATGTTATTTAAAAAATACAAACTATCAAAGGTACTATTTCTACTTCTCTTAATGGTAACATTTTGGCAATTGGATGTTGCCTTTTTATATTCAAATAATCTGTTAAGTGAAGAAGTTATTACCTTCCTTTTCAAACTTTTTCGATTCGGTTCTATTATGATAACACCTGTATTCTTCCATGTAGGTTATACAATTGTGCAAGAAATATTGCCAATTCATTTACAAAAGAAGTGGCGACCTTTTGTAAACCGTAACACCCTCTATTTATTCTATGGAGTCGCTTTTCTTGTATATATCGTCGGTTGGAGTGAGAATGGGGTTGAAAAACTAGAGCTTATGCAAATAGGCTCCAATATATTTTACTTCCCTGTTTACGGTAATCTATCCTGGACTTTCATTTTTAATATTGTATTTTTTCTAGTTAGTATGATTACCTGTTTCTTGATTAGTTTAAATATAAAACAGAAAAGTGAACGTTCCTTTCTAGTTTATTTTAGTATCTTTTCGTCTGTTGGATATGCTATAGGCGGCTTGAATATGTTTCCAGCAGCAAAATTGTACCCAAGCTCAATTGCGTTGCTGGTCTATGCCCTTTCTACATTAATCATTTCTAGCAGAATGCATCTAGAGATAGTGAATAATATGAACAACAGGTTAAATGAACAGAAAAATTTTCTTTTTCAAGTAATTGACCTAAACCCGAATTATATTTATGCCCGAGACAAAAAAGGACGTTATACTCTGTTGAATCAAGCCTATGCACAGTTAAAGGGAATGAACATTCAAGATATGATTGGAAAGTCTGACTATGAAATTCAAAAGAAAGAGTTTGGTGAGAAACAAACCTTTGATCAATCGGAAAATCTGTTTAAACCAACTAAAGAGAACTTCATTCGCGAGGAAGCCATTACAGCTGCTTCTGGTGAGGTGATATGGGTTCAAACTGTTAAAGTTCCAATAAGTATAAACGCGAGCTCTTCCATACTCGCTGTCTCCACAGACATTACAGAACGCAAACAGCATGAAGATGAGATCAAGTTCCAGGCCTATCACGATTCCCTAACAGGGTTACCGAATAGGAGAATGTTTAATGAAGATTTAACAAACCTTCTCCAAAAAGCTAAAACAGAAAGTAGTCAAAGTGCCATCATGTTTCTGGATTTAGACCGATTTAAATACATTAACGATACAATGGGACATGATGTTGGGGATCTTTTATTAATTGAAGTCTCAAAACGTATTGAGAAGTTACTAAGGAAAAAACATCCTGCTGCTAATATTTATCGTCTTAGCGGAGATGAATTCACGATTCTTCTTCCCCATTATGACGCTGTTGAAAGCGAAGCTTTTGCATTAGAATTATTGGAGCAATTTAAGACTGGCTTTCTGATTGAAAGTAGTGAATATTTCATTACAACGAGTATCGGGATCAGCATCTTCCCAGATGACGGAAATGATGCAAATACGCTTATAAAACATGCCGACACCGCCATGTACTATGTGAAAGAAAAAGGTAAAAATAATTACCAATTATTCACGGCAGAAATGCAGAAAAATTTCTACCGAAAAATGATGATTGAAAAACAATTACGGGTAGCGCTCGATCAGAACGAATTCGAACTTTATTATCAGCCGATAATTGATCTGAAAACCAATGAAATTATCGCGATGGAATCTCTTTTAAGATGGAATAACGAAATTCTCGGACAAGTGACACCGGACGAATTTATTTCCGTTGCAGAAGAAACCGGCATAATTATACCTATTGGCCAATGGGTGTTGCGGATGGCAATCCAACAAAATATAATATGGCTGAATGAAGGATACAAGCCATTAAAGACAAGTATTAATGTTTCAGTGAGGCAGCTACTTGACCCGATGTTTGTAGATAATGTGAAAAACGCAATAGAGAGCTCTGGAGTTGATGCAAGCAACATTGTTTTAGAGATTACCGAGAGTATTGCAATGTACGCAGATTCCACGATAGAAAAGCTAATGGCATTAAAAAAACTTGGTGTTACCCTTTCGATGGATGACTTTGGCACAGGTTACTCATCCCTTAGCTATCTAAACAAGTACCCCCTCGATTCGTTAAAAATCGATAAGTCGTTTGTCATTGGGATGAATCAAGACCATGAAAATACAGCCATTGTAAAAACGATTATTGCAATTGCAAAACAGCTTGAATTAAGAGTCATTGCCGAGGGAGTCGAAGGTCAAGAAGAGGCTTCCTACTTGAATGAAATGGGCTGCGATTATGGTCAAGGTTATTATTACAGTCGTCCACTTCCTGCCAGCGAGTTCGAAGAGAAGTGGTTGGCATCTGATAAATAAGCAGTTTTGCATAGTGGGCTTTCCTAACATAAAATCTTGTTAAGAAAATTAAAAGGGCATCCAGTATGAATCTTACTGGATGCCCTTTCTACTATTTTTACTTTTCACATGCCCAACCGTCTTTATCACGGTCTTGTGAATTACCATATAATCCTCATAAGTTCCCTCTACCTACTCTTACCTACCCCTAAGTCTAATAGGAATTCGCACCTTTAATTACCAGCCTACAAATAGCCGATTCTGTATTATGATTGTTCTGGAGGTGAGGAAATGCTTAAAGTATATACATACCCTGTGATTTTTGCTGTAGAAGATAAAGAAACAGATGAAGGTGATTTCCCCGTTTATATCAGAATACCTGATCTTATGGATGCAGGATTTTCATTCGCTTCTTCAGCTGGGCATACTGATGAGGATATCATAGCAATGGCTAGGGAATGCATGAAGGTGTCCATTGAAGATGGGCTTCGCCGTGATTTACAGGCCCCAGTAGCTTCAAGACTTTGTGAAATTGATTTAAAGAAATATATTTCTCAATATCACGAAGAAGATATCGATCTTAAGAGTATTGCAATCGAGTGGATCAAAACTGAGGTGTAAAGCCTCAGTTTTTTTGTTAATTACAGACATTTCACTCTCGTTCCTAACTAAAAAAGTCATTTGACGCTTATCTCCATTTCTAAGAGACAGAATATTGTGATAGTATCGATATATCTTAATAGAATTGGAGAGTTGATATGATTAATTTTGCTAAACCTGGTGTAGAACAATTTTTCCAGACGCTAACTGTTTCAAATTTCACAGTGAGTCCGGATGAAAAACAGTTGGTATTTGGTACGAATTTAAATGGACATTTCAACTTATGGGCTATGGATTTGCCAAATCAATTCCCCTATCCTCTAACATTTAATAATCAAAGTGCCGCATTTCTTTCATACGCCAAAACAGGTGAATTCATTATTGCCGGCTTTGATCACGATGGAGATGAAAATGCACAGATTTATGCGGTTTCTCCTCAAGGGGGCACATTTTACCCACTTCGCCAACATGAAGGAGAGCGTCATTTCTTTTCACATTTAAGTGCAGATGGTAAACGACTCTACTATCCGACTACTTTTGGCAATACAACCTATTTTAATAACTACGTTTATAATATTGAAACAGGAGAAGAAAAACTTTTGCTTAAGGGTGAAGAAGCACCTACATTCATCGATGCAGTGAGCCCGAACGAAGAATCCTTTGTAGCCATTAAACAATATGGCAACACTCATTCTGTCGCTTATGCCCACATCGGTGAAGAAAAATTTTTACTAACTCCTGAAACAACAGAACAGCATACGGTTACAGGAATTTCCTATACATCCGATTCAGAGATTTATTTTTTAACAGAGTACAACGCTGATTTAACTTATCTAGCGAAGTTCAACCTTGCAACAAAAGAATTTTCAATCGAATTGCAGCTTGATAAAGAAGATCTTATTGAAATAACTTACTCAAAGAAAAATAACTCTCTCTATCTGATTGGATCATATGGTGTAGAAGACCGCTTATATGAATACAAGCTAGAGAATGGCGAGTTAAACGCTTTAAAAGCGCCGACAACTGTTATCGATAAACTTGTCGTTGCTTCAAGTGGCAATCTTTATGTTCTGGGTCGCAATGCAACAACACCCGGGAACATTTTTATCTCAAAAAACAAGGGGACAACTTGGGAAGAACTAACACATTACCGTGTGCCTGGGGTCAGCCAAGAAGAATTAGTCGTGCCGGAAGTGTTGACTTACCCTTCATTCGATGGAATGGAAATTGAAGCATTGTTCTTTAGAGCCAAAGCAGAAAATGCAAATGGGTATGTTATTCTTTGGCCACATGGCGGGCCACAAGCTTTAGAACGAAAAACTTTCCGTTCGATGTTTCAATCTCTTATTTACAGTGGCTATTCAATCTTCGCTCCAAACTTCCGTGGGTCTACAAACTATGGACTGAAATTTTCTAAAATGGTGGAAGGTGACTGGGGTCATGGTCCTCGTCTAGATAATATCCAAGGTCTGGAATGGCTAATCGAAAATGGGTATGCAGACAGAGAAAAGATTCTATTATTAGGAGGAAGCTATGGAGGCTATATGGCCCTCCTGCTTCATGGCAGACATGCAGAGTACTTTAAAGCGGTAGTGGATATTTTCGGTCCGAGTGACCTCTTCTCGTTTATCGAATCTGTACCAGAGTTTTGGAAGCCATATATGGAGCAATGGGTGGGAGATCCTGTAAAAGATAAAGAAAGATTAACGAAGGATTCCCCTATTACTTATTTGGATGGAATGACAAAACCAATGCTCGTGATTCAAGGAGCAAACGATCCTCGTGTTGTACAGAAAGAGTCCGATCAAATTGTCGCAGCATTAAAGGAAAAGGGCCGCCAAGTGGAATACATCGTATTGGAAGATGAAGGCCATGGCTTCTCCAAAAAGCAAAACGAAATCCTAGTTTACGGAAAAATCATCGAATTCTTCAATCAACATATTGCTGAAGGCAAGCCAGTAGTATAATAGACATCCCCTTGGTGGTAACCATAACCATCGAGGGGTTTTTTATTAGAATTATCTAGCCGCTAGCAAGTAGCCTTCTTTAATCAAAAAAGAAGGAAGGACAATTCGGAATGTCTTTCATTTAGTGTTGCAGCTCTGTCATGGACTATAAAAGTAATTGCTTCAGTTTAAAATTCCTCCCTGTCGTGGAATTTAAAAGCAATCACCTCAGTTTAATAGTTCTCGACATCTCCTTTCGCAGACTTTAGAAGAAGTTACTTCAATTTAATTGTCCTCGTGATTCCTTGTCGCGGACTTTAGAAGCTATTCCTTCAGTTTGACAGTCCTCGAGAACCCTCTTGTCACCGACTGTTTCTTCATATGGAATTTCCCTCTTAGCCCGTTTCAATGTCGCAACGATAAGGAAACTTACAATCACTAATAAAAGCCAGGAACTTACTTTCCCAAGATGAACGAGACTCCATGCTTCGGCTTGGTCTGGATATTGCCACGCTCCGAAGAAAGTAGCGATATTTTCGGCAATCCATATAAAAAATCCAATCAGTACAAAAGACAATGCGATAGGCATTCGATAACGGATTCCGTTCACTTCATAAATAACCCACGATTGCCAAAATACAATTATCACAAGCATCGATAACCACCAGCGGATATCAATCCAAAAATGATGAGTAAAGAAGTTCAAATAAATTGCAGCAGCTAGTGTGACAACTAAATAAAACGGCGGCCACTTAATCAAGTCAACCTCCATCCTTCTCCATGCCTGGCAAAGATAGCTTGCGACGCTTGCATACATAAATCCGCTATACAGTGGAACTCCGAAAACTTTAGAGTATCCTTCCTCCGGATAAGACCAAGAGCCCATATGAACTTTAAAAAGTTCAAGCGCAAGTCCAATAAGGTGGAATAAAGTAATTACCTTTAGTTCATCGCGTGTTTCAAGCCCCGACCGCACCATCAACCATTGCATTAGTAGACAGATAATCAGCAGCCAATCATACCTAGGCAAGAATGGCAGCGGCACTATCTGGGTGATTGCCAAGGAAGCAAAAATAACGACGGGAAACAAACAAGATAGGGCCTGCACCCAACCAAAAAGTACAAGCTGTTTTATAGCTGTCATATAGATCGCCTCCTTTTTATCGTTTCTCGATATTTTATTATCGAAATATATGACTGATTCTTGCTGCAAAGGTTCCTTTTTTTTTCTCCTTCGATTCACTGAATTTTAAATTTTAGAAATATGATAAAAATTATTTCAAAAAGAACTTTTTCAACTACAATAAGTACAAACCTTTATCAATTTTTTGAGGTTTTGAGAAGGAGGCAACATCATGAATAAGCCCGCACATTTAATGGGTGGTTTAACAGCTGGGATCGCGGCATCAAAATACATAATTCCAATTGTTTCACATAACGGACTTGTAGATGGAATGGTGAGTATTGGGGCAGTAATTTGTGGCGCTTTATTGGGCTCACTTCTTCCCGACATTGATCATCGCAATAGCTATATCGGCAGAAAGCTGAAAATTGCTTCTTTTATCATTAGTAAAACACTAGGACATCGAAGTGTTGTCCATACTCCGCTCGTCATCTTTGCTTTTTCGGCGTTACTTTTCTCATTTTCAAATGGGTTAACAGGACCTGTACAGGACCTATCAAATTCCTTTGTTATTGGGTTGAGTTCCGGGATGTGGAGTCATCTACTTTTAGACATGATGACCAAAAGAGGAATTCCCCTTCTATATCCCCTTACCAAGAAGAGTTTTCGCATAGCGGCCTTTAAGGGGGGCGGTATTGGAGATACCATCGCTATTACTGGTTGTACTATTTTAATATTTTTTATATTATTGGATTTTGCTGGAATTTACTCAATCTAAATTAATTAGTACATAGTACAAAAAAGAGTACACTACAGGCCTACACTTAGGTCCTGTAATGTACTCTCCTATACAATTCAATGCTCTCCATCAATCTTTTCTTGATTGAATTATTTTTGTTAACCATTCAAGCATTAAAGAATAAGTTCTAATCTCAAGGATTTTCCTCACTCCCCTTGCCCCCACTAGGATTATTTTAAATGTGAAGGATGACAGCAACATTCCAAGATGTGGTCGTTCACCATCCCAACTGCTTGCATATATGAGTAACATATCGTACTTCCGACAAATTTGAATCCTTCTTTTTTTAGCTTTTTGCTCATCTCATCACTGATTTCAGTTGTTGCCGGCACTTCTTTGATGGACTTCCATTCATTGATGATCGGTTGATGGTCAACAAAACCCCAAATGTAATTGGAGAACGAACCGAATTCCTTTTGAATTCGCAAAAAGACTTGGGCATTTGTTACGACACTTTGTATTTTCAACTTATTCCGGACGATTCCTGGATTCTCCTTTAAGGCTTGCAACTTTTCTTCTGTATATTGAACAATTTTTTCAGCATCGAAGTGATCAAATGCTTCCCGATAGTTTTCTCTTTTTTGTAAAATCGTCCACCAACTCAAACCTGCCTGTGCCCCTTCCAAACAGAGCATTTCAAACAGTTTCTGATCATCATAGATAGGTACTCCCCACTCTTTATCATGGTATTCAATATATAATGGTTCTTTTGTTACCCAGTCACACCGATTCATCCTGGTTAGCCTCCATTTACTTTTTCTTATTCTCTATTTGCTGGAGCAAATGAATAATCTGCTTATTTTGTTCTACTTGAATTTCGCTATTTATTTTAATATGACGAATTCATCTAATCATAACCGCCAAGATTATCAAAGGTAAAAAATAATTAACTGCAGCAAGTAATTCTCCCATTATTCCCCCCTTGAAACAATACCATGTAGATCATTTTATTTCGTTTCATATTATAAATTAACACACACGTTTATATATACCAAATAATACCATATTAATATTGCTAGTAATCTTTTGATACTAAATTTCAGACTTTAGTACAAATACAAAAAATTAAAATTGCGGTATGCTCTTAAAAAATAGTTTTGGAGAGTGCTCACATGAAGATCAGTAAAGTTACTTTATATGCCCATGACTTAGAGGGCCTTGAAAATTTTTATTGTGTGAAGCTGGGTTTTCAAAGATTAGAGAGGTCTTCCACGAGTTTGGCCATCAAGATTGGGGAAAGCATACTAGCATTTGAGAAGGCCCTTCCCAATGAACAAAAGCAATATCATTTTGCATTCAACATTCCAAGTAATACCTTTAAAGAAGCAAAGGAATGGATTCAGCTTCACACCCCATTGTTAACTGACCAGGGTCAGGATGAAGTCTATTTTGAAAGCATCGATGCACATTCCCTCTATTTTTATGATCCAGAAGGAAATGTCGTTGAATTGATTGCCCGTCACTCGGTAAATCCTATCGTCCAAGCAGATCAATTTTCGGCACAAGCAATACTAAGTATCGGTGAAATTAATATAACCACGGATGATTTATTATATATAGGTCAGCAACTACTTTCCCTCGGCATTCCCATACGGAATAACGCCAAGCTAGATGCTGCATCTCTTCATTTTATGGGAGAATCGAATGGTGCTGCGTTTATCTTACTGGGGCCGCCAAAGCGTGATTGGTATTTTTCTGCAAAAGCTGCTGTGGTCAGTCGAATAAAAATTGTTGTGAATGAGGAGCTTTTATTATTAGTTGATGAAAGTGGATTATTTCATTACCAAAAAAATTAAAAATGAGCATTTCTTCGTCCTGAAGAAACGCCCATCTATATTCGAAACATTAATTTGCTAGAATAATTTCTTCCACCTTGTCCATGACTTGTTTGGCCGTAAGATTAAAACTCAATGCTAATTCCTCGGCAAAAAGTGTTGTCACTTGTTCGAGCATTTGCAAATCATGATTGGGCAGTTTTTTATCCTCTTTAGTCAATTCGTGCTTTTTTCTCAAAATGGTATTAATCATTTGGGCAATCTGAATATGATTCTTTGATTCGATTACTTTTTGGTAATGTTGCGTCCGCTCGTTCATACGGCTATGCCAAACATCTGGAGGATTTTTGAATGTTTCCAGAATCGTCTGTGCTGCCTCTTTCGTTGTAATCGGTGATATTTTTGAATCCTTTGCTTCAACAGGATGATATAACCTGATGGATGCATCATGATAGGAATGCAATAAATAGTAGTTTTTCTTTTGTCCCGAGAATGTTAATTCTTGAATATCTTGTACTACGCATACGCCATGTGCACCATAAAAGACTTTATCCCCAATTGAGAACATTGTTTTCCCCCTTGTAAGTACCATTTTTATTGTAGGCAATTACTCTTCCAATGACTTTTGCGAACAGGTGTATAGATGGAATCATCCAAGTAGCCACACCATTAGTCAGTATATTCTTCAACTACTCAAAATACCTCTAATTTTGGACTGTTCCTACTATCTTACTATTTTCCCATCCACTGATGTCACAGTCCCGTAAACCTTTCGTCAAGTATTATGATAATAAAAAGAAGTGTTAACCTTTTATTGGTTAACACTTTATGTTTAAACTAGAATTCTTGCTACGAATCTTTTTGATAAATTTATGATGTTACCGGTAATGAATGGTGAAGTAATCTTCCATACCCATTTGCTCGATAAGATATAGACAATGAAAAAGGCGATACCGAACAATGCGATATAGTTTCCAGTTTCTTCAATCCATTCATAAATGGTTGTTTCTTTAAATGCCCTCACAATAAATAAGTGCAGTAAATAGACAGCCAATGTTTTACCGCCAATATCCGTATACCCTTGCTGATTTTTGGGAACCAGCGATAAGAAGATATAGGTCGCTATAAACATCATCCCATATACGACCAATCGGCTTAATGCACCAGATTCTACGATCCCATAACTTATATCTTCATACGGAATTCTCCCGAAGAACCACTCTTTCCAGCGTACATCTCCAAATTGATAAACGAGTACTACGAGCACAATCCCAATAATATACGCTGTACCCATATTCCACTTATTTTTCAATTTCACGAAATTCTCTCGATTCAAGTGATACCCAAGTAAAAAGAATGGGAAGAAGAAGAATGTTCTGGCCAAGGATAACCATTCATTCACTTCACTTATGTATCCAATAAGCAATGACAGAGCGATCGATACTAATACCATTACCTTGTGACCACTAAAAGCCCATAAAAGGAACTTCCATATCGCCATACTTAGTAAAAACCACATTGCATAGCGGGGCTCGAAGATTTCAAATACTACGCTGTCACCAAAGACATTTTTATAATATAGAGTGTACAAGAGCTGAAAAATAATATATGGCAGCAGTAATGTTTTTCCTATCTTCTTCAAATCTTCCTTGCTTTTTATGGTTCTGGAAAAATGTCCAGAGATTAAAATAAATGCCGGCATATGAAATAAATAAATGACTAAATACAGAGTATCTATGTATTGATTTTCCTTCAAATAACCAGACATTAGATGTCCTAAAACGACTAAGTAGATTAATATTGCTTTTGCGTTATCAAAATATGCACTTCTATTCATGATGACTTTGACTTCCTTTCAAGCAACTATTTTAACATAGAATAATAAAAATCTAGATGCCAATTTTTTCATTCCCCTTAAGCGCTATTTTGAAACGTTGCTATGGCCCTATCTTTCAATATAGTGCCTTGGGAATGGTTGGTTGAAGGGTTCCTCAAATAATGGAATCTCATATAAATTCTTTATATTAAAAAAACATTAATCTATTAGATTAATGTTTTGCTTCGATTTTTACCATAGTCTTCTTTTAATAACCCATACATATATAGGTCATCAAATTTCGCGCATGTATACTCGTATTTTCTTAACAGCCCTTCTTGAAGGAAACCTGCTTTTTCCACCATCTTTTGTGATGCGATATTAAGAGGTTCGACTAGTGCTTGAATACGCTGGATATTCGTGTTTTCAAATGCATATTGGATAATTGCGATGATGGCTTCGCTTCCGATACCTTGTCCCCAAAAGTCCTTGCTTAATTCAAAACCTATATCTGTTCGATAATGATTGGAAACAGTGTTCAGAAAGCCGCAACTGCCAATGATTTTATCGGTGCCTTTTAAACTGATCCCCCATCTGATACCTGTTTGTTCATTAAATATAGTTTGGTACCAAGAGATTTCATCCAAAGCATCCTGTAGCGACTCGAAAGGTTCCAATCCATAGTACTTCATGACTTCCGGATCTGATAAGTATTTAAAAATACTGCTCGCATCCGACTTATTTATTTCTCTTAGAGTTAATCTTTCTGTTTCTAGTACTGGGAATTCGCTTTGTTGAACCATTTCACCACTCCCATCACTTCTAATAATTCCCATTCTATGTGAATAAAAGCTACTTGTAAATCAGGTGTTTCCATTGGCCATGGTTTTATAGCAAAAAAAAACAGACACATATTTTCGAATACGTGCCTGCTATACTTATAGAATATCAATCCAGATCTTCACTGCCACTCCAAGTATTAGGGCTGCTAGTATACCCTCCAGTACTTTCGTGTTTAGTTTCGTGCTTAATTTTGCCCCTATTGGAGCTGCGATTAATCCTGCCACGATGATAATAACTGCAGGAAGATACTCTACTTGTCCGGTTGATATTTTCCCGATTGACCCCGCAATAGAGGAAATGAAAGTAATCGCCAAACTTGAAGCGATGGCCATTCTTGTAGGTATACGTAGAATTAATAGCATGATGGGGACAAGCAAGAATCCCCCACCTGCACCTACGATTCCGGAACCAATCCCTACAAAGAATGCAAGAATTCCAGCCAGGGGTTTATTAAATGTCACTTGCTCTATATCAGACTCATCGGTCTGCTTTTTTGGTATGAACATCATAATGGCCGCAATTAAAGCCAAGAAACCGTAAACAATATTTACTTGAGTCTCGGTCAAATACTCCGATCCAAAGCTACCTAATAATGAACCAATTAAAACAACGCTACCCATGACCGCAATTAATGATTTATTTAAATAGCCGCCATTACGATACCCAAGTACGCCAGCAATCGAGACAAATAATACATCCAGCGCACTGATGCCAGATATTTCATGGGCAGTTAACGCATGATAGCCGAATAATGGCGGAATCATTAGCAGCAACGGATATTTTACAATGGCACCGCCAATGCCAAGCATCCCTGATAAAAACGATCCAATAAAACCTAAGATGAAAAGGAGTAACACATAATAAAACTCCATGTTGTTTCCTTCTTTCTAATGTAAATCTAGTAGCACTTTAATCCTACTAGAGAAAGATGTCTATTACAACAAACCCTTCTTTAAACTTTTTTATGAAAAAGGTATTTAACTATTAATATATTTCCTATTTTATAGGAACCAAGAGAATAACACCCTATCTCAATAAAAACTTAATAACTTTTAAAATTAAGTTTTCATTAAAGGTGGGAAAATAAGAATTCACATGAGATTCTAGGATTGTTCTTCTCGTTACTTCCTAAAGCTTATCGCCCCGACTGGCATCGGGTAGCTAACCCCCTGCATTTAGCTATTTGCTTTAATAGTCAAATCATCCAGCATTTCAATACTTATAGGGGTATTTTATTATTTAAAAAAATATAAAAAATAAGGCTTTTCACTTTTTCTTTGTCATTTTCAAAGATCCCCCATATACCATGTGGGGGTATTATATATAGCAAAATAAAAAGTCGGTTAAAATTAACGACTTTTTACAAAAAGACGAACAGCCTCTTGAACAGATTCATTCAAGACTTCTTCATCACCGTTAGCGTTTTGAATACATTCAATTAGATTCTGGCTTACAATTAAACCTATTGAACGGTCTACCCCTGAACGGACAGCCGAAAGTTGTGTAATGACTTCTTTACAGTCCTTTCCTTCGTCCATCATCTTCAATATTCCACGAAGTTGCCCTTCCATTCGCTTTACACGGTTTCTAATTTTATCATCGTATGAATTCAACTGTATCCACTCCTTCTACTACTATGCCGTGTTTTGCTGATAGCTATACATTATACCCTACACCGTATTTTTGTCAACTAGTTTAATTATTAGATTTTTACCCATTTGAATTAAAGCTTAATAAGACCGTTATACAAAGAAAGACTGATTTAAAATTGGCTTTAAAACAGTCTTTCCTCTTTTATTAATTTTTAGCTATAACTGCCATTGTACAACGTGATATACAAATTAACTTTTCATCTTCATCCACAATTTTAATATCCCAAACCATTGTTTTACGGCCCTTGTGCAAAGGTGTTGCGATTGCGGTAACGATGCCGTCTTGTTTACTGCGGATATGGTTTGCATTGATTTCAAGCCCAACTGGATTATATTTTGTTAGATCCACATTTATTGCGGTGGCGATACTGGCAGCAGTCTCTGCTAAGGCAACAGATGCGCCTCCGTGCAGAATTCCAGCTGGTTGTCTTGTTTTTGCTCCAACAGGCATCGTCATCACAACACGATCCAATGACAACTCCACATATTTAATTTCTAACGCCTCTATCAGTGTATTGCCTGCCTTTGTTTGCATCTGTTCAATAAATGCAGTTTCATCCTTCGCACCAAATCGATCTAACACATCTTGAGAAACGACCATTTTTCATAGCCCCCCTATAATTTAACCAGTATTCTTCCTCTCGCCTGACCCTTCAGCAATGTAGGCAGAACTTCCGGAAGTTCTTTTAATGTTACTTCCTGCTGGATAACTTCTTCTAAATCAGCTGGTTTGAAGTCTGTCGCCAGACGTTCCCATACCTTTAAGCGTGTTTCCATATCACAGTATACTGAATCAATCCCAAGTAAATTCACGCCTCTAAGGATAAACGGGAAAACAGTAGTCGGCACATTTGTACCCGCCGTTAAACCACTTACAGCAACAGAGCCTCCATATTGAACTTGACTAAGTAAAGACGCAAGTGGCTCTCCACCGACCGGGTCAACTGCCGCGGCCCATTTTTGTTTGCCTAAAGCTCGTATTTTCCCATCATAAATCTCTTCTCGGGGAACAATCGTTGCGGCACCAAGCTTCTTTAGATAGCCCGATTCTGATTCTTTTCCTGTACTTGCTTCTACCTCAAATCCCAATTTTGAAAGAATAGAAACAGCAAAGCTTCCAACGCCGCCAGTTGCCCCTGCTACCAGCACTTTTCCTTTTTCAGGCTTTACGCCATTCTCTTCTAATCGCAAAACAGATAAAGCAGCCGTAAAACCGGCAGTTCCGATAGTCATGGCTTCTTTTAAAGAAAGACCTTTTGGCAACGGCACAATCCATTGTGCTGGAATTCGGGCATATTCACTATATCCACCAAAGTGGGATACACCGATTTCATAGCTCGTTGCAATGACTTCATCCCCTTCTTTAAAGCGTGGATCCTCTGACGCAACAACCACTCCGGCAAGGTCAATACCAGGTACAAATGGATAACTTTTCACGATATTGCCATTCGGTATTGCAGCCAGGCTATCCTTATAATTCACCCCTGAATATTGAACACGAATTAAAACCTCTCCTGCTGGTAAATCTTCTACAGTTAGCTTCTGTATATCGACGGAAAATTGTTCTTCTTTTTTATTTACAACTAAGGCATCAAATGATTGCATAAAAAACTCCCCTTTAATTATGACTCTATACTTTTCTCTTAATTTAACACTTCCACAAAAAATGTGGAAATCCTTTTACTCGATTTAGTCCTTTAATATTGTAGGGCAATACCCAGAGTAATAGCAATCCATTGGTATAGGCATATCGTTAAGACGTAATAAGACTATCATTAATTTTAGCCAATATTACATATGCACTTTCTGCCGGTCCCCCCCTGTCTTTTGGAAGTTCCCGGGTAACCTTCGTCATTTTTTTAGCAGAGGTCATGATTGAGTATATTGATTTGGTAGAATACGATTTTACTCATTCGGTTATTTTTGGTAGAATGAATTTTGGTAAACCTTAAACATATATAGGTTAACATAATCTGGACTAAACTAAGATAATAGGAGTGAAATAGTTTGATTTACTTACGAGGACACCACCTGTTTTGCCTTTTGGGCTACCGTGGCATGGGCTATTCTCCTGAATATGTAGAAAATATGACGAGGATTCACCAAAACTTTAGAAAGAATCCTGAGACTCTGATCAAAATTGTAAATGGGCCAGATCATTTATGCGATAAATTCCCTGCCACAGAAGAATACCATTGCCAAAACTTGAATATTTATGATAGAGATGCATCGATCCTGAGAAAAATGAACCTTGAAATTGGACAGGTTCTTAAATGGAAAGAAATCGAGACTCGTATATTGAAACATATCACCTCTTCGGATATTGGAGTAGTCTGTGAAACTTGCACTTGGCGTTCTCTTGGGGTTTGCGAAGAAGGAATAGAAGAAATTCACCAAGGGAAGGGTTTAAGGGCAGTTTACTAATTTCTATCAATTATACTAATCTATCAATTCTCTATTAGAGTTGTTCCGAGCCTGGATCAGCTCTTTTTTATTGCAAATTTTCTCCTCTTCAAGCTATCTGGTATTTTATTGAATCTTTATATAGTAGATTATTGCATTTATCCAGCAAAATATGAAGGCTACTATATTACTCCCTTGTGATTTCTCCTACCCTTGCATTTTTCAAAACCATTATACCCGCTCAAGCAATTCTACTAATCTCGCATATCTTGTAACGAGTTACTAGATTGGAGGTGAATATGGTGAAGAAAATTGGGCAAATTTTTATTACACTTCTTTTTATCTCTGTGCTCGCGTTTACAAATAGTGCCTATGCAATTGAACCCGAGAGCTCTTCGGAATTTGAAGGGATTGATGTGAGTAGGTACCAAGAGGATATCGATTTTGAGGCTGTTGCAAATGCTGGAATGGAAGCTGTAATTATCAAATCCAGCGAAGGCATTGACTATACGGATCCAAACTTTGAAGTCAATTATGAAGGCGCAAAGGCAGCAGGTCTAAAAGTTGGTTTTTATCACTTTTTAACTGCTACAACTGTGGAACAGGCTCGTGAAGAGGCAAACTTTTTCGCATCCATAATTAACGGCAAAGAAATAGACATCAAGCCGGTAATGGATTTTGAGGACCTGGAAGGCTTATCTATTGAAGATATTAATGCAATCGCTTTAACCTTTGCGCAAGCAGTTGAAAGTCTAACCGGGCATCCTGTAATGGTCTATAGCAACGCTGATAATGCAACAAATGTCTTTGGTGAATCATTTACGCAGTACTCCTTGTGGCTGGCGCAATATGACGGCAGCGAACCTTCCGATGAAGTAATCTGGGATACTTGGGCAGGCTGGCAATATACGGACACGGGATCTGTCCCTGGGATCAACGGGGATGTCGATTTAAATATTTTCAATGATGGGATATTACTAGAGAACACATCAACAGAAGAAGTTCCTGTAGAACAGCCCGGAGAATCTACTGCACCAGCGCAGTCAGATGATAAACCATCTACGTATGTCGTGAAATCCGGCGATACCCTTTATAGTATTGCGAGAATGCATGAAACTACCGTATCAGCTATTCTAGCAAATAATGATATAGCAACTCCAAATCTTATTTATCCTGGTGATGAGCTAGCTATCATTAAGGCAACTTCGTATGTGATAAAACCAGGAGACACACTGTGGGCAATTTCCAAGCAATTTGGCATAACAGTAGACTCAATTGCTACCGGAAACAATATAAAAAATCCGGACTTGATTTATGCTGGAGATACTTTGATGATCCCAGAGTAACTGATTAGGGGGAATAGAATTAATTCCCCCTTCCTAAATCACGGGATAATAATGCTCATAGCGTGGATGAATATAATATGGTGGTCTTGGTCCTATTTTGGGCACCTTTATCCTCATCGATTGATAATACATGACTTCCTTTTCGTTTGACCGATTGATTAATAGATATTTCACTTCAGGATTGTAATAGTAGTACATCCTTCATACTCTCCCATCGATATGATTTCCCCTATGTTATTCGATATTTGAAGTTTGTGTCCCTTAACCGGGATGCACACCCATCTTTGAATTTGCATATGGTAAGCAGAAAATCGTTTTTAGGAGGATATGAAACGATGGATAAAGAGAACGGCAATCGGGATTATCCAATGTACCCAAATTTCGGAAGGATCACCCGATTCGAGGATATTGCCCTAACAGTGCCTGAGCAACGGCAATACCGTCAACCGGGGCTGGAAGGTTTAATGGTACCAAAACCGATAATTGAAAACCCTATTTATATAGGAAGCAATAAATTGAAAGGAAGAGTTGCACTAATTACCGGTGGCGATAGTGGGATGGGGGCTGCCGCAGCGATTGCCTTTGCAAAAGAAGGGGCAGATGTTGCCATTGCTTATCTAGATGAGCATGAAGATGCAACGAGGACGAAAAATAGAATTGAGGAACTTGGACAACGTTGCCTGCTATTACCCGGCGATCTTAGAGAAAAACAACAATGCATACACATTGTTGAAAAGACTGTAGAGACCTTTGAAAAGCTCGATATATTATGCAACCATGTAGGAATCCAATTCCAGCAATTAAGCCTTACCGATATCACGGATGAACAATTCGATGATACCTTTAAAGTTAATATCTATTCCCACTTCTACACGACCAGGGCAGCTCTGGAATACTTAAAGGCGGGAAGTTCCGTTATTAATACGGCATCAGTTGTTGCCTTTGATGGAAACGAACAACTAATGGACTATAGTGCAACAAAAGCTGCTAACATTGGATTTACGCGAGCTTTAGCAAGGAATTTGGTTAGCAAAGGGATTCGTGTGAACGCAATTGCTCCAGGACGCGTATGGACGCCACTTATTCCCTCAAGCTTTTCTGCTGATCAAGTCCCCCTTGCAGGCAACCCAATGGACCGTCAAGGGCAACCATTTGAAATAGCCCCAACTTTTGTCTATCTTGCCTCTGATGATTCAAGATTTGTTACAGGGCAAACTCTCCATGTCAATGGTGGTCAAATTTTTGGTTGAAGACACACTAGTAATTAAGGGGCAATAACCCAAAAACCATTTTCCTTTAGGAAGATGGTTTTTTAAGTATAGTAAATATCGACTTATTTTTCCGTGCTGGCGCCTACTGATCCTGTAGCAGCTAAACTTCATTTAATTCCATTGCAGCAAGAATAAGAGTGGTGAAAACTTCCGGCTTTATATCTTCCTTCTTTTTCAAGGTGATATATTTCATTGTTTTTCCGGTCCCCTCCAAGAAATCCTTTCCCACACCTTCCTGGAGCTGGTTCCCTTTATGAAAGCCTAGCTTCACATGTTCTTTTGCTGTCTGCAGGTAACAAACTAATCCTTTATACGAGTAGTTTGGCATTGACCATTTATATTCTTCGACGATTTCCCTGGAGGCTTCTAAAATAATTTTTCGTAACATTGAAGTGATTTCCTGAATCTCTTCTGGCAAACCTTCGATAAATTGGTCAACTTCTATAATTGTTCTATTTTCATTACTCATGAAATTACTCCTTTATGGTTAGTTTTCTATATTATCTACTATTCCTATAGATTTCTACAACAACCACCCGCTAGATCCAGGGGCTTCTTAGTATAATGCGCAATCTAAATAGAAGGTGTACTTGTATAAATTACTTTACTACAGGGTAGCCTTTTTAAAGGAAAATCAGGAGGTGCAGTTCACGTGTTCGAAAAAAAATTAGCACTGCATGAAACAATGGAATTTCATGAAGTCATTAACTTTATGACAACTAGTTTACTTAAATCGAAGCTAAGCCAAGGTGTCGTGTTTGATGATGATTTAAGGGCGTTATTAGACAAAAATGTAAAGCTATCTACGCCGGCCTTAACGGCTATGATCAAGCTCTATTCTAAATCGGAATTAGAATACTAGGAGGATAATTTGATGGAAGACTATTTAGATCCTATTAACTCGGTGGGAATGCCTGAACTAACGGACTCGGGAGTTGCTTTGGAGTTTTTGCTTACTACAAAAACCGGTATTCGAAATCTTACAATCGCCTTAACCGAAACAGCTTCCCCTGCCCTTCAAAAAATTATGAAAACCCAGCTGGATGTCATGATTGATCTATATTTTGAGATTTGTGAGCTAATGTTGAAAAAGGAATGGCTTAAACCCTATGATCTCGAGGCACAAAAGGTACTTGATATAAAATCAGCAGAGAACGCGATTAGTATTGCACAGTTGGATTTATTCCCTGAAAGCATGAATCGAAAAGGAATGTTCCCTACCCCACCGAAAAAATAAACGAAAAAGAGGGATGTTTTTTAATGAAAGCTGTTACTTTTCAAGGTGTAAAAAATGTTGAGGTTAAGGAAGTACAAGACCCTAAAATAAAAAAAGCCGATGATATTATTGTTCGCTTAACCACTACGGCCATCTGCGGATCGGATCTGCATTTGATTCACGGAATGATTCCAAACCTCGGCCAGGACTATGTCATCGGCCATGAACCGATGGGCATTGTAGAAGAAGTCGGTAAAGGTGTGACAAAGGTGAAAAAGGGTGACCGGGTTGTTATCCCTTTTAATATTGCATGCGGAGAATGTTGGTATTGCAATCATGATTTGGAAAGCCAATGTGATAATGCAAATGATAATGGCGAAATGGGCGCCTACTTCGGATATTCTGATACAACAGGCGGATTTCCTGGAGGGCAGGCAGAATATATGCGCGTTCCATATGGCAATTTTATTCCCTTCAAAATCCCCGAAAAATCCGAGGTGCCAGATGAAAGTCTCGTACTCCTTGCCGATGCAGCGACTACCGCTTTTTGGAGCGTCGAACATGCCGGTGTAAAAAAAGGAGATACCGTTGTGATCCTAGGCTGCGGCCCCATCGGACTTTTGGCACAAAAATTTGCCTGGCTAAAAGGTGCAGAAAGAGTAATTGCAGTCGATTATATCGGGTATCGTCTAAAGCATGCAAAGAAGACAAATAATGTTGAAATCGTTAATTTTGAGGACCATGATAATTGTGGAGAATACTTAAAAGAAATTACCAAGGGTGGTGCGGACGTTGTCATTGACTGTGTCGGGATGAGCGGGAAAATGTCGCCTTTAGAATTTCTGGCTAGTGGATTAAAATTGCAAGGTGGTGCCATGGGAGCCATTATCACAGCCAGCCAAGCTGTACGAAAAGGCGGCACGATCCAAATTACCGGTGCTTATGGAGGCCGCTATAATGCCTTCCCACTCGGAGACATTTTCCAGCGCAATGTAACGCTTCGCAGCGGACAAGCCCCAGTAGTTCATATAATGCCCCATGTCTATAACTTGATTGCTGACGGAAAAATAAATGCGGGTGATATCATTACACATGTTCTTCCGCTCGAGAAAGCAAAACATGGTTATGAAATTTTTGATACAAAACAAGACGATTGTATTAAAGTGCTGTTAAAACCTTAAGTTCGAACTTTGACAAGGTACTTTTGAGAATGTTTTCAAAAGTATCTTTCTTATCGCTCTATTCGGAGAATCATTCCCCCTTTAATACTAAATAACCCCATTTCAAACACTTATATCACCTGCTGGCAATAATATTGCATTGAGCAAAAATCCTTAAGCCTATATGATAAAGGCAGTTAATACTCTGAACGGTTATTAACTTAGCCTCTCACCTAATTTCAGGTGATCAATATGAGATTTTTGCCCCAGTCATATATGATTGGGGATTTTTTATATTAAATTTTCACCGTGTTGGTAGACGCCATCCATTCCCCTTATCCACTCCACAAAACATGCAAAAAATTGATTATCAGCAAAGTTAATAAAACACTACTTTTACGGTAATACTCCACATAAATAGTTAATAACAAAAACATTAAAGAAGATGAGTGAGTGTAATGAAAATCGATGAAAAAGTTTATGATGTGACCATTGTTGGTGGTGGTCCAGTTGGGCTGTTTACTGCTTTTTATGCTGGAATGCGAAGCTTGTCTGTCAAAATTATTGAGAGTCTCCCCCAGCTAGGTGGACGCCTTTCAGTTATATACCCCGAAAAGTTCATCTATGATGTGGCAGGTTTTCCGAAGGTCCGTGCCAAAGAATTAATCGATAATCTCGAAAAACAATTGGAAATCTTCGAGCAAACCTTCGTACTGGAACAAACCATTCAAAGCTACGAAAGATTGGATAATGGCGTGTTCAAAATAATGACCGATAAAGAAAGTCATCTAACAAAAACCATTATCATAGCAGCTGGATTAGGTGCGTTTCAGCCAAGAAAACTATCCATCGAAAATGCAGCAAGCTTTGAAGGTAAGACGCTTCATTACTTTATCGAGGATATGAGTCGGTTCAATGGAAAGAGAGTCATTGTACTAGGCGGTGGTGATTCGGCTGTAGATTGGGCATTAATGCTGGAGCCAATTGCAGAGATTGTAACCATAATCCACCGAAGGGATAAATTTACTGCCCATGAACACAGTGTGGAACAATTAAAAAAATCAACCGTACAAATAAAAACACCCCTTGTCCCCGCGGAGATAGAGGGTACTGAAGGAAAAATCCAAAAAATCACCTTTAAAAATAGCGAATCTGGTGAATTCGAAACTTTGGAAGCAGATGAATTGGTGATAAACTATGGTTTCACTTCCTCTCTAGGTGCTTTAAATGACTGGGGTTTGAACATGAGTAAAATCTCCATTCAAGTGAATTCAAAGATGGAAACCAATATCGAAGGCATCTATGCTGTTGGGGATGTTTGTGACTATGAAGGCAAAGTCAAACTAATAGCGACCGGCTTTGGTGAGGCAACCATAGCCATCAATGCTGCCAAACATTATATTGATCCTTCTACACGGGGACATGTCCCACATAGTTCCGATATGTTTAATGACAAATAATAAAGCAAAACAAGAGGACTGCCCTAGAAGAGTATTGGGCAGTTCCTCTTTTATTTCATTGGATCTTCGTTTTCACTTTTAGTAATATCATTGTTCTCTCTCTTTTCCAAGCCCTCATCAAATTCCTGTGAATACTCGGTTTGCGCTATTCTGGGAGAATAGGTATAACCCTGATGCTTTTCTGGTTCCTGAACCGTTTCCATCACATGATCCCGGAAATATCGGTGATAAAACATTTCCCCTACCCCAATGAACAGGGCCGATAAAAAAGCGGCTGCAAAAACTGCAGTATTTTCGTTGCCAAATAACCATGTCCCTAACCCCCAAATTACAAAAAAGGCGAGGAACAAGTCACTAGTTGCTGCTATAAAGTTCCCGACTTTGGGCAGCAGGAATACATCTCCAACGAAAGCGATAATAGTTAAGATAGCACTTATAAGAAGTATGTTTCCAAAAGAAACTCCATAAAATAATCCCAATACAATCCACAAAACTACAATCGTCATGGCAAGTTTAACGAGAAAAGCTTTCGTATACTGCATTAGTCTTCCTCCTTTCTTTATTTCTTAAGGTATAGACTTTCCCGAACTTTCGCCTGCATACATCCAAGAAACAAAGTGTTAAAAGAAAAAGAGCGTATACAAATAAAAGAACCCTTTTTCTGTGAAAGGGCTCCTTACTAAGATAGTGTATGTTTGAGGTTTAATTACTTCCTGTCTGCATATTAACCTCTTCAAAAGGCTGAACAATTACAAAGCCATCCCCTTCAAATCGCATCTGAATGGATTCACCACTACCTCTTCCTACAAAAGTTTTCAATGAAATATCTGTTTGGAATTCGGGCTGAAGATTTCCTGACCATGCAACTGTTGCGTTTGGATCGGTAATAACAGGATTTCCAGGAGTGACACGTAATGTAAGTGGTTCATAGTGTGACGTAATAGCAATCATCCCTGTTCCTTCGCATCTCACATTAAATAATCCACCTGCCATCATCCCGGCAACTTTTCTCATTAGTTTTATATTATGCTTGATGGAAGGCTCGAATGCCAATAAGTCATTGCCGTTTACATGGATGGCCTCTTTTTGCAGATTCAAAATGATGATTTTCTTGCCGCTGTCAGCTAAATACAATTTCCCTTTTCCGTTCGCTTTCATAAGGGCTGTACCTTCGCCGGTAAGTGCTTTTTTAAACATATGGCCAATGCCGTTTTCTAATATTCCTTCTCGTTCAAACTTGATCTTTCCGTTGTAGGAAATCATCGCTCCTGATTTAGCCCACACAAGACCATCCAGGTTCACTTCCAGTATACGTGGCGTCTCAAGTTCAAAGAACCCTTGCCCCTTATCCACTTGCTCTGTATTTTTTATAAATTCTTCAATTGTATATCGATTCACCATTTTACCCCCTCCATTATTTTACATATACGAATGACTCTCAATTTAGTTTCATGGTGACTTTTCTACTCATTATTTTTTGTTGCCTCATGGAGTTTATTACATAGCTGTGAAGATTATACCGAATTTAAAATACGTCCTTTCTTTACCGCGAAAACAGTTCTGTTTAAAGTAAAATAATCTCGACACTAAAAAATATTTATTTCTTAAGCATAAACAAATGGCATACTTTTTTTGCAATCATAAAATTTTTTTGAGAATAAATACTTAAACCGTTCGTTGTACTTTATGAAAAAGCCTTTTTTAATACCATAAGGAGCGAAGTGAATGAAATGTTCAGCGACTAACTTTATAACCCGATTAAAGAAACAAAAAGAAGATGCACTGGATTATATAATCGAAGCCTATTTGCCGCTGGTAAAAACGATTGCCACAAAAATTTTGTACACAATGAGACACCAAGACATTGATGAGTGTGTGAATGATGTGTTTTTAAGCGTTTGGCAAAACGCCCATCAGTTTCACGGGGATGCGCAAGATTTTAAAAAATGGATTGGCATGATAACAAAGTACAAAGCCATCGATCGCTACAGGCAAGCTGAAAAGCAAATTGTCCGCGAACAAACAGATGCCCCACTTGAACAGAAGGCAAGTGATTTGCAGACAGACCTAACCGTCCTACAACGAGAGGAAAAGACGGAATTATTATTTGCGATTAGCCTTTTAGAGGAAATGGACCGCGATATTTTTATGATGAAATATTATTTGGAGCTCTCAAATTCCGAAATTGCCCAAAACCTTGGCCTCTCAAAAGCGGCTGTTGATAATCGGCTTTATCGTGGAAAGAAAATCCTGGCCACAAACGTAAAACTAAAGGAGCAATTTGTATGACAAAAAAAGAATGGCTCGACCTAGATATTGATCAACTTGAGTTGCTGGACGTAACAGAAACCGAGAAAGCCCGTGTAAAACGACACGTACTAAAAAAACGCGGCAAAACACCAATTTTGCGCAGGTTTGCTGCAGCTTCAAGCATCTTTATTGGTGCAGCTGCCGCAACAGGTTTTGCCTTCCCATCTCTTGCATCTCAGCTTCCCTTTATGGACAATGTCATTCAGTTTTTTAGTGACGAGGAAGCTCGATATACAAACTTTGAAGACTTTTCCTCTGATATCAATCTTTCGCAGACTAGTAATGGCATTACGGTCATGATTGATAATGCAGTGTACGACGGTACAAATATTACTGTTTCGTATGCACTTGAAACGGAGCATGATTTTGGAGAAGCAATGAAGGTTAAAGCACCTTACTGGTTCGATGTGGCCGGTGCAATCGGAAGCGGTGGAGGCGATCAGATTACAAGGATTAGCAATACACGCTATGTTGGCTTAGCAACATTTACCCCCCATTTCAAAGATGATGCTTACCCAGAAACAGTGAAAATTACTTGGTCTCCTAAAGCCTTTACAAGTATGTCCAATAATTTGGAAATTGAGGGTGATTGGTCGTTTGACTTTTCCTTGGAGCGCTTGGAAGGAGATCTACTACTCGTAAATAGAACAGTTGAGCAAGAGGATGTAAACTTTACTCTTCAAACAATTGAGTTCACGGATGTATCAACGATCATTACCTATGAACAAACCGTGTCAGACGAGCTTCTTGCCAAGTGGCCAAGTGCAACACCAATTTTTCGAATTACAGATAATCTGGGTAATGTGTATGTAGATGAATCCAGTGGTGGTGGCGTCTCCAAGAATAATGGGAAAACCTTCAATGGAACAACGGACTTTGGAACAATCCAATCAGGTGCCAGTCAACTTATCATCCAACCGGTTGAAATCGTGAGCGAACTATCAGGCGAAGGACATATAGAAATTGAACTCGAACCGATTGTGATTGATTTAAAGAAATAGTATCAAATGCCTCTTCGGAAATTAAGTTAATGTTGACTTCCAAGGAGGTATTTTTTATCAAGACTCGCTTCTCTGCTTTAAAAAGGGATTTTATAAGATTTATAGAAATACTTTTTATGGAGGTGCTTCATATGCAGATACGAAGAGCAACAAAGGAGGATGCAGCCGGAATCGCGAAAGTTCATGTAGACAGTTGGAGAACAACCTATCAAGGAATTATTCCAAATGATTTTTTAGATAAGTTATCTTATGAACAAAGAACAAAATTGTGGGTTGAAAACTTTGCACAAACTAACAATTATATTATCGTTGCTGATACTTCGGAAGGTAAAATTATCGGCTTTGCCACTGGCTCAAAACGTGAAACGAATGCTGTCCCAAACTCCAGTGACTTAACCTCTATTTATCTACTGGAGGAATACCAAGGACATGGGATCGGTAAAGAACTGCTTAAACATATGTTTCTGCACTTTAAAAGCCAAGGTATCGAAAGGGTATTCGTCGATGTATTAACAGAAAACAAAACACGCCATTTTTACGAATATTATGGTGCAAAGTTATATAACACCACTCAAATTAAAATAGGTGGAAAACTTCTGGATGAGCTCATCTATGAATGGGAAAATGTTGATGCGGTTTTAGAGAAGCTGCAAAAGTAAGCTTCCACTTCCATTTCCGGAAATTTATGGCGTTATCCTAGGATCAACGCCTCTTTTGTCATATCGTCCATGAAAGGATATATAGGAGTACTGAGCAATACCCTTTTCCCTAATGGACTGCATGAATTTCATAACCTAACCTCCCCTTTTTTGTTGACAAAGAATTAAATCCAATAGTTTCTATACCCCTGGTCCCCTTTATTTCAATTCCCCCGGATACCCGGCTTTTTCTCATAGCCTTGAAAAGCAATCAACACTCCCCTGTGCTTGTTCAAATTTTTTAGCTTTTACTTTTAAGGTGATGAGAACCCTTTCGATGACACTTCTTCAGATTTTTGTTCATTTTTTTACAATATTCAAAACTTATTGCATTTTAATAGCTTAATAGGAACCGTCACGTTATACTTTAAGTATTACGTGATAGTTTTGAGGTGGTACATTGGGAACGAGAAAATAAAGATTAGTGATCTTGCAAATTGTGCAGGGGTTACAAAACGCACAATCGATCACTATACAAATCTGGGATTACTTGAAATGGAGCGTTCACCATCAAATTATCGACTCTACCCTGTGGAGATGATTGAGCGTATTCAGTGGATTGAACAACAAAAAAAATCCGGGAAATGTCTATCGGAAATAGCCAAAATTATAGGCAATCGTGCAACAGAAAATCAACCCTATGAAGAAGTAAATATCCATGAACTTCGACTTCAAATGAAAAAACTGGAGAGCGATGTCACGAAAATAATGGACTCGTTAAGTGAACAAGAAAAACAAAATCTAAAACGGAAAGTAACGCCGGAAAGTGTAGCTTTAATGCAGTCTTTAATTCTTTTAATACAATAACATGGGAGGTGAATGTTCTACCTTCAGAGTAGAACAACCTATTGTCAACCGTCATATATCTAATTATTTTTGTCATATTAATTGCTTTAACAGCGTTTTTTGTAGCTACTGAATTTGCGATTGTTAAGGTCCGTCAATCACGCATTGACCAGCTTGTTGCAGAAGGAAAAGCTGGATCTGCCGCTGCGAAACAAGTTACAACCCATTTAGATGAATACCTTTCTGCCTGTCAACTTGGAATTACGGTAACCGCTTTAGGAATCGGTATGGTTGGAGAACCCACGTTTGAATTTATTTTGCATCCACTATTTGAGAACTTGGGTATCCCAACTGATTATATTCATTGGTTCACAATTGGTGCCGCCTTTATTATTGCAACATTTTTACATGTTGTTGTAGGAGAACTTGCACCAAAGACCATTGCCATTCAAAAAGCAGAAGCTGTAACGCTGGCCTTTTCAAAACCAATTCAAATCTTTTATAAAATTTTGTATCCCTTCATTTGGATATTAAACGGTTCGGCCCGTTTATTATTGAAGCTATTTGGTATGAAGCCTGCATCGGAACACGAACTGTCACACACTGAAGAAGAGCTAAGGATATTACTTTCTGAAAGCTATAAATCCGGTGAAATCAATATGAATGAGTTGCAATTCGTGAATAATGTCTTTGAGTTCGATGACAGAATTGCACGTGAAATTATGGTGCCACGTACCGATATTATTGGTTTCGAGTTAGATGCCACTTTTGAAGAGGTATTAACAAAAGTATCGGAAGAACAATATACTAGATATCCTATTTACGAGGGTGACCGTGATAATATTATAGGTTTCCTGAACATCAAAGATTTCTTGACACTTGGCATAAATAATCGCATACAGCCTGAAACATTTAAGTTAACTAACTATATAAACCCTGTTATTCAAGTAATTGAAATGATTCCGATTCAGGATCTCTTGCAAAAAATGCAAAGAGACCGGATTCATATCGCTATTTTGCTGGATGAATACGGTGGAACAAGCGGTATGGTTACAGTAGAGGATATTTTGGAAGAGCTCGTTGGCGAAATACGCGACGAATTTGATGCTGAAGAGATTCCGGATATCCGCAAAATTAGTGAGAATCATTATATCATCGATTCGAAAGTATTGCTTGCCGATGTAGAAAAGCTTTTATTTGTCGATTTTGAAATCGATGGCATTGATACGATTGGCGGCTGGTATTATACACAGGATACAGATTTGGACCTATCCAAAGTTCTCCATCATCAGGGGTATAACTTTTCTATTCATGAAAAAGAAGGTCAACAGCTTCAGTATATTGAGGTAGTTAAATCAGAATCTGATTCAAACGAGGAATTAGAAGATTAAACAGTAAACTCTAGATGAGGCTTTCGCAAAACCCAAAACACCATTTTGATTAAAAAATGGTGTTTTGCCATATATTTTTCTAGTAAAATTAAGTTCGACACGCTTTGCATGCTTACCATTTATTGAAAAGTCGTTTAGATATGGGAAGGAAGCCTTTTACCCACTCCCCTTACTAATAAATAGATTTGTATACTTATATTTGATAAGATCGCTTGTCTACTTCCCAGTTAACCATTGATTCACTTTGATGAATTCTTTGCATACCCAGCTTTTCCAGTACTCGCATAGAACCATGATTATCTTTTAGTGTTTCAGCTTTTATTTTCTCTACTTTCGATTCATTAAAAGCCCAAGCCATCAGAGCCCCTACAGCCTCTGTTGCATAGCCTTTGCCCCAATACTCTTCAAGGAAACCATAGCCCACTTCAACTGTTCCGTTCTCGTCCGGCTTCCCTTTGAAACCAATGTCCCCAAGGACTTGATCATCTGATTTTCGAACAACAAACCAACATCCCCAATAAAGTAAGGATGGCTCTTTAATTAGATTCTCCAAATGATTGGAAATTTGCGGACCGTTAATATAGTTCTGGTTTGCAGCAATTTGAAAGGTTTCTTTAGTACATGGTATGATTTGTAATCTATCTGTTTCAAGTTTCATTTTTTATTTCCTCCTATTATAGGATGCTATTATTCTTTTTCTGTAATCACCGCTCCTGTTATTGCATCAATGTATCGGATTGCTGTTCCTTTATGGCGCTCACATGCTTCATAAGCAAGGATATAGTTTTCGTGAGTGTCTTCAATGTTCTTGTTCCAGGCTAATTCAAAATCCAGAGATTTTAGAAAAATGTTATGTGCTTCCTTTTGAGAAATAACAGCTTCAGATGGAATAGAGTTAAGCTGTTCAAAGTCAAAGCTAGGTCCACTGTAATAATCTATTTGGCCTGAATGCCGATTAACCGTGACTATTACCAATTCCAAGCGAACCTTTACACCATGCCGATTGTGTATGTGAAAGGTAAATGCTTCTGTCATTTCTGGCTCATCGACTCCATCGTCGCCATCTTTCTGGACAGCTAATTGTAAATACTGATCATAATTCGGGATAATCATCTGCAGAAAATCAATGGCCTTTTGATAACATTCTTCTCGACTTAAAGAAAGGTCGCCTCCTCGTTCCTTAAACCACATAAACCTTCTTAATTTCCCTGTTTCTTTCGAGATGAACGCTTTTACGGTATCTTCATTGTGTCTTAGCAAAAAGCTATCCATCGACAAACCAGTTTCTTCCGTTTTCCAATCTTTTTCACGCCAGACAATTCCCTTTTCATCTCCCCAATCAGCTTCCCGAATGACTTCCATTTGCTGCGTGATTCCGATAAGTTCTTCTACGGAAACCTCTTTTTGAATTCTTTCAGGCGGTGGCGATAGGGAAACAAACTTTTCCGGATAATCTTCGTCTTCCTCATGGATAATTGTTAACGTCGGTTCCGCCACGCCTGCTTTATACCTCATGAAAAGCTCCACATCGTATAAAAGACGGAGACCATCTTCGGCTACATCATGAATACTAGAATTTAGATTTGTTATAGTAAGCTGAAAATCCAATCGATTACTGACATGTTCAATTAATTTTTCTTTTGCAATCAGCGCTTCAGGAATGATTGGCTCCGGTTGTAGTCCAAAGTATTTAAAATTAACTATCTCTCCGCTTGGACCAATATCAATGAAGCAACCAGCATTTGGCAACGGCAAGTCCATCACGATTTGCTCATAGTAAAATCGGAAGGCCTTTGTTGTTAATTTTTTTGTTTTATAGTGTGTTAAGCTTTGTAGCGAATCGGGGTAATGACTACATAAAAAGTGCTCCGCTATTTCCTTTAATTCTCTTTCAGTTAAAGCATGATGATCAGTCGCTATGGTGTCTTGTTCAATAGATAAACTTGTCAAATTACCAGTAAGGTCAAGAGTAATCGAGATTCCTTCATCTTGTTGTTCATCTGCCCATGAAAACATAGCTTCTCCTTCGCCATTTCCCCACTCAAAATATTCTTCTATCACAGGCTGCAAATGACCAGGAATGTGGACCAATGTTCTTGCCCGTTCCTTTAATTGTTCTTTATTCAACAAAACCACCCTTTCCGAATTGGTATATCAATGCGTATGGATCCAATTAAATTTCCCCTTTCGAAGGTATTAATCAGGATCTACTCTAAATACTCGGCAGCCAAAGCAGAGTTTAGGTATCTTGCCATGCCTGTTTTTATCTTTGTTAAACCCAATTTCTTATAAAAGCCTTCATTTCCAGTAGTAGAGATTAAATGCACACAGGAAACATTGCTTAATTTATCAAGTAGATACTCCATAATTTGTTTAGCTATACCTTGTTCCTGAAAATCGGAATGTACTATCACATCGTAAATTGCCGCATTAAACACTCCATCTGACATAGCTCTTCCAAACCCAACAATTCGATCATCAATCATTGCAAAAGCGTTCACATTACTAGCTTCAAATACATGCTTAATAATTTCCTTTGTATGTTTTGTCCAACCGACGGAAGCATATATATCCTTCATTTCATCAATGTTAACAATCGAAAGATCATTATGTATTTTTACATTCACTCTTCCACCTCTATCTATTTTTGAAGTCTATTTAAATATGAAGAAGATTACATTCTAACTTGATATTTAAATAAGTCTTTTTAAAAAGCCTGTACTTTTAGCTACATACCACATGTTTTTATAAAATTTAGGGGCATGAAGTCAGCCGAGCTACTCCACTAATGATGCCAATTCATTAATATCTTGTGAAGTAGCTCTTCTAATCTGCATTTAACCCCTCCCCCTTAATTAAATACATTACTGATTAGTTTCCACATATTAGTAAATATCCCTTTTAAAAAATTATTCTTGATTAATAAATTCATAGACTTCTTTTGCCGAACTATTTGAGAATATATAAATGGTGTGGTATCTTTTATATTCATAATGGTTCCCGACTCTTCTGTAATCCAAAGAAAGTAAGTCTCTTCGCCAAGGGTAAATTGATAGTGTGGACTCACCATATTTACTACCCCTGGTTCTTTTTTCGAAGTATTTACCGCTCTTTTAAAAATTTCCTTTTCTTCCGTTTTCACTAGCTTTAAATGTTCACTTCCAGAGTCCGCTTGAAATGTAGTTAGGGTTTCTGCTGTACTCATATCATCCGTTTGCTTTTGAGAGCATCCCACTAATATTAAACCCATAACCGTAATAAAAATGTACATTTTCCCCAAAGAATCACCTCTTCATATAGGCATGCAAATCATGATAAAGTTACAATTTTCAAATAACGGAATAAAAAAAGCGTTTTATCCTGTTTGGATCAACGCCGTGTAATTTTATATTCATCATTCGATTACCTCAAAAGAGATTTCAGTTTTAATCTCATAGGTATATTCCTCACCTAAAATGTTAAATTCCGTGGTTCCTTCTATTTTGTAATTGCCCGGTGGGAAGTTCATATCTGCCATTTGCTTATATTCTTCTTCTGTATAAGGGTTTCCACCACTTCCCGCATAATATGTCCCCCCCGAAAAATGGTATTGTTCTTTAATTGGTACGTTAGGCGTCATTGCTGTCACAATATGTGGTTGATTCATTGCCGCCCAAAATTGATATCCTTTTGTTACATTAGTGGTATTGAGGTAAATCCAGGATCCACCATGGCCGATCTCAATCTCCTTTTCACCCGTATACGTTAGATTTGCAGTGATTTTAAGCTCTTCCCCAACGTTATATTGGGATTTTTCGCTTTTTATTTCCAGTTTGAAATCGTCTTGAACCTCTATACTTTCACTTTTAATGCTCTCAATGCTATCCCCTTCATTAGTTAAAACCTTTTTACCGCTATCAACTCCGCATGCTGAAAGGAATAGTACTATTATTATAATCGTAAGGAACCTCATTTCTTCACCTCCATTATTAAACCAGTCAACCTATTAGACTTCGTTCTTGGAGGAAAGTTACAATGCTTTTTAGAATCATTTTCAGAAAAAAATAATGCCGACCTCTATATAAATAGAAATCGGCACTCTATACATTTAGCGCGACGCTTTAGGTGGCTGGCATACGTCACATTTACGTTGGTTATTATTTTTAAATTTCGTGAATGTCTTTTCAAAATTTGTTCCACAAGAACATTTAAATAGTAATTTTTGAGAAAAACCGTGATATTCTGTTGTAAGCAACTTACTTTCTGAATTGCTTTCAACAAACTCTTTAATTTTTCCAATCGTCCATCGTTTATTCATTTCTATTACACCTCCAATTTAAGTTAAGCGGAGGTTACTTAGGCTCCTATTCCACTTCTTAAGTTCTACATTATATCATGTGCCTGACGACTTTTATATATCACGCTTAGTTTTACTCGAACTCACCAACTTTATGCGCCATTGTCGAATGGATATAGAACATAGGTCCATGAGAAGTGGACCCATCGATAATACTTCATCAAATGAAGAATCACTTGTTCATGAGAAGAAGCCTCACGGACACCAATTGACGAAATGTAGTAGCACTTGTCCATGAGAAAGGGACTCACGGACAACACTTGAACAAAAGTAGTAATACTCGTCCCTGAGAAGCAGACTCATGGACAACACTTGAACAAATGTAGTTGAACTTGTCCATTAGATGCTGACTCACGGACAACAATCGAACAAATGTAGAAGCACTTGTCCATGAGATGCTGATTCACGGACAACACTTGAACAGATGTAGTAGCACTTGTCCATGAGATGCTGACTCACGGACAACAATCGAACAAATGTAGTAGCACTTAAAAGGAACAAAGGAAAGCCGCATCAGATAGATACGGCTTTTACTTTACTAACTATTAAAAATCAAAGTTATCCGGGTCTGGACCGACACGGAGATTTTGGTTCAATCCATCGATTGTTGCCATATCGTCACTTGTTAATTCAAAGTCAAAGACATCTGCATTTTCAATAATACGATGTTCTTTTGTTGATTTAGGAATTGTTACCACTCCGTTTTGCAAGTCCCAACGCAAAATGATTTGCGCCACGGATTTATTATATTTCGCGGCAATTTCTTGCAGTCTTTCGTTGTCCAATAATTCTCCTTGCATTAAAGGCGACCATGCTTCAAGCTGAATTCCGTTCTCCTTGCAGAAAACTTGTAACTCTTTTTGTGTAAGTCTTGGATGGTATTCTACTTGATTGATCATCGGTTTGATTTCAGCATCTTTCATAAGATCTTCGAGATGGTGAATTTGGAAGTTGCTTACACCGATTGCTTTTACCCGACCTTGTTTATAAAGTGTTTCCAATGCTCTCCAAGCATCTTTGTATTTTCCTTCCACAGGCCAGTGAATCAAATATAAATCTAAATATTCCAAATCCAGTTTTGCTAAACTTGTCTCAAATGCTGAAAGAGTTGATTCGTAACCTAAGTCCGAATTCCATACTTTCGAAGTGACAAATAGCTCTTCTCTCGAAATTCCAGCTTCTTTTATTCCCTCTTTAATTCCTGTGCCTACCCCTTCTTCATTGCCGTAAATGGCTGCTGTATCAATACTTCGGTATCCATTTTTAATTGCAGACTTTACAGCATTCACTAACTCAGGACCTTCCTCTACTTTAAAAACCCCTAATCCGAACCAAGGCATTTTAACGCCGTTATGCAAAGTTGTTGTATCTTGTAAATTCATTATTAATTTCCTCCAAATTATCATATTTTCTTGCCCTTATTACTTAAGAAATTTTTGCTCGATCCTTGCTTTCCAATCTTCTACTGAAGCCTGTTAAAATTGCCGCAATAGCTACCATTAGTGCACCAATCCAAGATGTGTGGATAAGTCCGATAGAATCTGTAATGATTCCTCCAAAGAATGAACCTATTGCAATCCCCGCATTAAAAGCGGCAATATTGATAGCTGATGCGACATCCACAGCACTTGGGACAAAGCGTTCGGCAAGCATTACCACATATACTTGTAAACCTGGTACATTCATAAAAGCAAAGAGACCCATCAAAAGTATTGTAATTAACCCAACGATTTTATACGGTGCCGTAAACAGTAAAACAAATAAAATGATGGCTTGTACAATAAACATGTAGAACAATGCATTGATTGGATTGCGGTTGGAAAGTTTTCCTCCAATCATATTCCCTACTGCAATCGCAATTCCGTATATCAATAATAGAACTGCTACCGTTTCTTCTTTAAATCCAGTTATCTCTTGAAGTAACGGTGATAAGTAAGTAAACACAACAAACGTTCCACCATAGCCCAATGCAGTAATAATGAAGACCAGCAATAAGCGTCCATTTGCTATGAGCTTGTACTGATCGCGAAATGTTGATTTTGTCCCTTTACGTAAAGTAGTTGGAATTAGGATACTATTTGCAATGAATGCAATTACACCAATTATGACAATAACAACAAACGCAGTTCTCCAACCCAGTTGCTGCCCAATATATGTTCCAAATGGCACACCTGTCACAGTAGCCACTGTTAGACCAGTAAACATAATTGAAATAGCACTTGCCCTACGATTTTCAGGCACTAAATCAGCTGCAATCGTCGAACCAATTGACATGAAAATACCATGTGCGAAAGCTGAAATGACCCTTGCGACAAGCAACACACTAATAGACGTTGAAAATGCAGCAAGACTGTTGCCGACAACGAAAATAATCATAATCCCTAGCAATAACGTCTTACGCGGTACGTTAGATGTCAAAGAAGTCAGAACAGGTGCCCCAAAAGTAACACCCAATGCATATAAAGAAACCGTCAACCCTGCAGTTGTAACCGGTATACTTAAATCCTCCGAAATCAGTGGCAATAATCCAACACTGATAAATTCAGTCGTACCTATTGCAAATGCACTAACCGCTAATGCGAGTAATGCCCAGGTACTTTGTTTTTTACTTAACACCATTTTTTCTCCCCTCCAGTAAGTAATTCTTCCAAACCTTCATACAAGTTTGAAATTGTATGAAAGTGTAGTAAGAATCGGCCGGCAAATGTTATTATGAGATATACAGATTACAAATAAAAGTACGCACTTAAAAGTAATATAGGTACTAATAAGTGTTATAGGTACTTTTTAGTGCCTATTAAACTGGAGGACTCACATATGCAGACAAAGAAATATAACATATCAGTTGAAGCTACTTTAGAGGTGATTGGGGGTAAGTGGAAATGTGTAATTCTTTGCCACCTTACTCATGGGAAGAAACGAACAAGCGAGTTAAAACGTCTTATGCCGAGCATCACACAAAAAATGCTTACACAACAACTCCGTGAACTTGAAGAGGATGGCGTCATCAATCGCATCGTCTATAATCAAGTTCCACCTAAAGTCGAGTACGAGCTAAGTGAGTATGGAAAAAGCTTGGAAGGAATCTTAAATGCCCTATGTAATTGGGGAGATAATCACATTATGAAGGTTTACGGTGATAAATCCAAAGTTTTGGAAGAAAGTATTCTGAACAATTAATAAGACGAAAAGAAGAAAGGTAGAATTTTAATGAAGAACAGCCGTAAATTTCTAATGGGAATGGTAACCGTATTCTTCGTTTTATTGGCCGCTTGTGGAAATTCGCCTGATGACGTAAATGCCTCGTTGGATAATGACCCACAAAATAATGACTCAACTGAGGATAGAAGCGATGATTCTACTGAAATAGACTTACCAAAGAATACGGTATCTAATACCGATAACAGTAATTCTACGGCAACAGTTGATCCATCCAAGAATGACCCCACACAAGTTGAGGATTCGTCTGCTGAGAATACGAAAGCTAGTCTGAAGGAAGAATATCTGAAGAAATTAAATAACATGAAAAAAGAAACGGACGACAAGCGTAATAATCCTCCGGATGAAAGCACATACGCGCTTAAAAACGTGGAAGGTGAAATACATGATATCTGGGATGGTTTGCTGAATGAAATCTACGGGGTTCTAAAGCAGGAACTCCCTCAACAAGAAATGGAGCAACTAAGAGAAGCTCAACGTAAATGGCTAAATTATCGTGATCGGACTGCACTTGAAGCATCCTTAAAATATAAAGGCGGGACAATGGAACATCTAGAATATGCAATCGTCCTGAATAATCTAACAGAAGCAAGATGCTTTAAATTAGTTGAAGACTATATGGAATACTAGTTCATCGTTATAAACTAAAGTATAGTTATTTATATCATATTATGGGTTTTATTTTCACGATATTCTTCAATTTGAAGTTGCCTTCCATTTTCAAATTATGGTACGGTTTAATTCACGATGAATATAGTTAACTAAAGGACTGAAGCAATGAATAAATTTCATTATGGTTTTGCAGCTTTTACTTTTGTTGTATTCTGTACTCTATGGATAACTTTTGAAACGCATGCAATTAAGGCTTTTGACCAACGAGTTGCCGACTTCTTTTCGCGTATGGACTTCATTACCCCTTTTCATTATTTGGGAGAAACCAATGTGATATTCGGAGTTTCTCTAATGGCTATGGTTATTATCTGGGTACGACTGCGGGATTATAAATTAATATTTTTTGTCTTTTTAACGATTGGTCTGGGCTATGGGTTATATCAATTTTTAAAACGAGTAGTTGAACGGCCGAGACCTGAAATTGTCGATCAATTGGCCACATTTAGTTTCCCATCAGGACATGCCACCCATGGAATTTTATTTTTATTGACCCTTGCTTTTGTGTTCAGCAAGCTCGTTCAATCAAAAAAAGCTTCACAAATCGCTTGGGTTGCAGCCATTATAATATTTATGTTAATCGGCCTTTCCAGAATAACAGAGGGCAGGCATTTTGCATCTGATGTATTAGCTGGCTGGTCACTTGGGTATACTTGGTTTACCTTGTGTTCTGGGTGGTATAAGATTAGTATTCGCGATAATCACCGAATGCATCACACAGATCAGTGAGTGTAAATACTATTTGTTGATATAGAGATAGGTGAAAAATAATGAATTTAACAGACAAAGAACTAGCCAATTTATATGTAAAATACAAGAAAGAAAAGAAATTGTTTAAACAGAAAAAGAGACAGTCGTTGTATGATTTAAATCATTTTTTCGAATGCAAAAAAGCCTTATCCCTTATTAAACTCGAAATGCATAGACGCGGATTAAAGAAAAAACGTGCAAAGAAACTAAGCAACTTTTAGTATGCTTACTTTGGGTACTATACTTTCTAGAAAAGTATGGTATCTTTTTTATTTCAATTATTTTTTAGACTGACATGAATAATTCACCCTCCTAATTGACACATTACATTATGGGAGGTGGAAGATTTATGCCGAATACTATTGGTGTTGAACAATCACTATCAAACGTGGAAGCTGCTTTAAAAGCAAAAGGCTATGAAGTCATTCAACTTCGTAGTGAAGCAGATGCAAAAAGCTGTGATGCTTGTGTAATTACCGGGCAAGATGACAATGTGATGGGCATCAGCGATACTACTACTAAAGGATCTGTTATAGATGCTACTGGTCTTTCTGCTGATGAAGTTTGTGAACGTGTAGACAAGCTATTCCATTAATCATTAAAAAAGTGCTGTTCTGGAGTCTTTTAGACTTTAGAACAGCACTTTTTGCTTTATGATGTTGGGGCTGGGGGTTATTTCTCATGGACAAGTTTTACCCACTTCTTTAAAAGGTGTCTCTAAGCGGGCTTCTCATGGACAAGTTTTCCCCACTTGTATAAAAGGTGTCTCTGAACGCGCTTCTCATGGACAAGTTTCTCCCACTTGTTTAAAAGGTGTCCTTGAGGAGGCTTCTCATGGACAAGTTTTCCCCACTTGTGTAAAAGGTGTCTCTGAGGGGGCATCTCATGACAAGTTTCCTCCGTTTGCTCAAAAGCTGTCCCTGAAACTCCCTATAAATGATTTTTGACGACTCCCCCCTACAGTGTGAACTCGTCTACATTCCCTATTCAATGATAATACTTCGAATAAAGATCACTTAAAGACATCTTCCCAACACTAAACGCTTGTTTGTGATTCTCACTTAGGAAGGCTGATACCTTTTCCAATATCCCCGAGCCACCTTTAGGGAGCTCTACAAGCATGACACTATTCGCTAGTAACTGGATATTCAGTTCGGGGTATGCAACAGATAGCTTGTCCTTTAACTCCGCTGTTCCTTCGGGAATTCGAATAACGGCATTTCCATTTACTCCTAAATCCTTATATATATCCTCAACTAAATCCAGCTTCCCATTTTTTACGAAGAAAATGCGATTCGCGTATTTCTCCAAGTTCTCCAGTAAGTGAGAAGCTATAATGATTGTTTTTTCTTCCGCTTTTTTCTTTACCAGGGTTTGCGAAATGATTTCGACCTGCGTAGGATCCAGGCCGTTCATTACTTCATCCATTAGCATGATTTGCGTATCTGAAACAATTTGCATGGCAAAACAAAGTCTTTGACGCATTCCCAGTGAGTAGGTACCGGTTTTTTTATTAACGTAGGATTCCATCCCAAGTGCCTTAATAGTGCTTTCGATCAATTCTGGATTACTATCCCACATGGATGAATATATTTTGAGATGCTGCTTCCCGGATAGATGATTGTATAAGTCACTTTGATCAGGCATCATGGACACGAGCTTGTGAATTTTCACTTCATTAGATTTCGTTGTATATTCCAGTTCATTATTAAATAGGACTTTCCCGCTGTTTGGACGGAGATAATTCATGATCACATTCATCAACGTAGATTTCCCCGTTCCATTAGGTGCAACCAAACCAATGATTTCCCTAGGATGGAAAGTGATTGAAACCTCTTTTAATATATCTCTGCCGGAAAAATTCACACCTATATTTTTTAGCTCCATCATATCGTTTCCTCCTGTTTACCTAAGGTACTTAAACCCTCTTCTGTTACTAATCAAAAAAGTAATTAGAAGACAAACGGCTGTACATGCAGACATGACAAGAAGTCCATTTGTCAAATTTAGCTCTATTGAATTATTGAGGTATTCACGGTAACCTGCAATTATTTGCCCTACTTGAACATAGCTAGATGGATACCATTGAATATCCTTTACAAATCCAAGCCCTCTCACATAATAATAAAACTCTGCAAAAACAACGACGAGGCCTAATGCTAAATTGGCAAACTCATTTCTTATGGTGATACTTATCAGCAATAGCAGTGAAATCAGCAACATGAACCAGAAAAGAATCAACAATGTGTTTTGGAATAGGTATTCTCCCATCGATATCATAGTAAAGGCCCTGGCCTCATAGCTAAAAATAGGAACTGGCAATTTCAAATCACCGAACCCATTTTGAATCGCAATTATGAAAAAACCAACAGACAATGGAACGACCGTCAGGAAGCTCCCGATTAGGGCAATCCCACCTTTTACTAGCAGCCTTTTCCAAATCGAAATCGGAAAACCCTTTATCAACGTAGGATTCCGTTTATCTTTTAACACGATGTCGGCAGTAAAGAGAATGCAACTGACAAGGAGGATTAAAGGCAGATATCCATGCAGCAATCTCTGGAGCGTTTGCAAGGCTGTCCTTTCCTCAAAAACATCCATCGATAAATCTGAATTTCCTTCCGCATAACCTTTAAAACGGCTTGCAGAATACATATAAGCGTAGTGCCCATCCTCTGTTGCATAAAGATTCCCTGCTGTGTAATATCGAGGATTATAATAAAGAAGGTCCCTGCCATTTCTAAAGATCATAAAATCTGAGTATTCATACCACTTATAAGTAGACTCGGCATACTTTTTCAAATCGTTGTTGTCTATTGCATCTAACCTCTGTTTATCGTATTCGTTCCACTCCGGATAAATCGCTGCCGCAAATCTAGTTAAAGGATATGTATTTTCGTCAATTACCAAGTTGGTAAGAAAATCTTCTCGTGTTAAGAACCTTGCTTCAATTTCTTCACGATCGACTTGCTCAATCGGATCATAGGAAGGAGCCATCTTTAATGCATAGAAGCATGCAAAAAACAGCAGAATGACATAGATGGCTATATTTTTCTTATTGAACATAAATTGAATAAATTCGAATTTAAAATAGGCTCGCATTTGTCTCCTCCTATACCTTTTTTAGTTTTCCAGTAGTAAAGAATAGCTTTACAGCAATCAGCATCAGAACAATACTTATACCGATGCAGATTAATCCATGAATCAGTTCCAATCCAATTGGCTTTGCAAGCTCGAGACTTTGTCCATTCAATAGGCTAGTAAAGTTCATATAGTTAAATGGATTAAATGGGACAAGGCTTACTAGCGCTGGAAATAAAGAAGGAGCAATAAATAATAGTAGTTGAACAAATAACGTTAAGTACATATTCTTCAATAATACATTTAGAATAAGAGATAAAAGAATTGCAAAAATTGCTGCGAAAATCATATAAACCAACGTGATTCCTATGTATTGTAAAGTGGTGATTACCTTGAAACTGCCATCAAAAATAGCAGTAGGATAGCTTGGATTCCCTATCCCGTAAAAGTAAATGATGGGCAAACTGCAAATAAATATCTCCACTATAAAAATAAAGACAAAGAACATAGCTGAAGTAGATTTTGCCAGGACATATTTATCAAAAGAAACAGGATACCCTTTGATTAAAGAAGTATGTCGGAACTCCCCAATTAAAATACCGCATGAAAAAATACTGATGAAAATAAACCAGAAGGACCCCAACATCATAAATAAATTTAAGAGAAACGGAAAAAATGATAGTGTATCCAGAGAAACTGTTAGGCTCGTTTTGTCCATGAATTGATAGAGGACCGTATCCAGCCTATTCTCTGTTTGGGTAGGAAGATTAGCCGCAACTTTTTCGTATCCTTCCAAATCAAAAGCACTCGCCCTTAACTCCGCAAGTTTTATGCCTGATTCTAAATATAATTCTGGACGACCGATTTTAAGAGACATACTTTGATTTACAACATACCTTTGCTGCTTGAGCAAATTATAATATAAGTCGCTTCCATTCCCGTTATCCATGGCGTCTGCGGTTTGAAATTTGGTCAAAGCCGATGCGACTGACTGATATTCACTGGCCTTTTCATCTATAAGTTTTTGTGAATTTTCGACTTTCACATAAAAAAACAGGCCAAAAACAAATAGTGCAACGGCAATACAGGCAATAATATTTTTCTTGTTTGTTCGTTCTATAAGAAAATCATTCTTAAAAAGCTTCCACATAGATAGCCTCCTTTTTCAATAACAAGTCTTTCATACCCTTTAATTTCCAAAGAAAGGGAATCGTTTCTCAGTATACCAAATTTTCCGACTATTAAATAGACTTAAAAATCAAGTAACGCAGCGTTTATCAATAGTTCGGTAATATGAAGTTCTTTTTTATCGGTTAAAATATGGAAAGTGCTTCACTTCTTTTATGATGCATTTTTCATATGAAAACCGTTATTCAAAAGTGCTTCATTCCCTTCAAATGATCCCCCTCAACCAGATTCTGTAAGGCATTTCTCACCGCCCCCCTAGAGGACTCACATTTCAAATAAAAATTACTATATCAAAAAAAATAAAAACCAAATCATCATCATGACTTGGTTTTTTATAATAGACCATTAAAGCTTTTTCCCTAAAATAACTAGATCTCTTTTTACTCCGTCCAATGTTGCCACTTCCGGGAAGTGGGCCCATTTTTCGAAGCCGAATTTCTCAAATAAACGCAGGCTTGGCTCGTTGTGGCCAAAGATAAATCCTAATAATGTATCCACATCACAGCTTGGTGCCGTTTCAATGACTTTCGATAATACGGTCTTTCCTAGTCCGTGTCCTCTATAGTTTTCATCCAGGTAGATGCTGACTTCGGCAGTTGCTTGGTAAGCAGGTCTTCCATAAAAGTCTTGAAGGCTCACCCATCCGCAAATTTCGCCGCTTGTTTCCACTACCCAAAGCGGTCTTTTGGAGGCGTTATGTTCATGAAACCACTTTAAACGATCTTCTACCGTAACCGGTTCAGTGTCTGCCGTAACCATTCTGCCTGGAATCGTTGAATTATAAATGTCTACAATTCTCGGTAAATCTTCTAGTGCTGCATCGCGAAATGTAATTTCTAGTGCCATCAAAACACCTCATAATTTTAATTTTAAATTCATGTTAATTCTATTTACAAGCGAATACAATAGAATCTTTAGGACGATGTACAAAAATAAAAAGCATCCCTACAATTGCAGAAACACTTATTTTACCATTCTTTTAAAAATCCCGAGATATACAAGGGCAAAACCGATAACTTCCAGCAGGATGAAGCTGTATACCATAACAGTAAATCCTATAAACCCATCTCCTTCATCCATACCAAATAAAATCCCGGCAATCCACGATATTAAAGGTGCAATAGCAACAATAGTCGCCACTCCCCAGGTTACAAGTTTCTTTTTCTTCTCTTTGTTCCGGCCGATATACACTGTCAATATGATGGCAAGTACTAAGATAGTGATAGCAATTGGCAAATGTTTTTCTCTCCTAATGTTCAACTCTATTTATTTTGAAGATTCTCTTATCTTGATTATAACAAAACCTACATCTTCCTGTAACCAGGTGAACAGCAGGAATTCTAGTCTTGTTCCGTATAAAGGTTTCTCTCTTGCCCAATTCATCAAAATTGATATATTAAAATAATATTGAACTTTTCTTTTAACTATGGCTAAAATTGAAATACAAGTTCATATCAAGAAGAATGTAGGGGGGCTGGTTTAGCCAGCTGAGACTGTATCCGTTAGATACTGACCCTTTGAACCTGATTTGGTTAATACCAGCGTAGGGAACATTGGCTTCAATTTGATTTTCTTTCATTTTGGAATAAATGTTAATTGCGTCTGGGATTTTAATCCTGGACGTTTTTTATTTCTTCTTTTATGGATTAATTCAATCTATTGGAGGATTCCCATGAAAAGACTTTTCACCTTAGTGGTCATGGCAGTTTTCGCGCTTGTTGGCTGCCAATCGAACCAAGCCCAAACAAGCACAGCATCAAGCGAGCAAACGAGTGGAACAAAAGAGCTGGAGAAAGTAAGCGTAGTATTGGATTGGACACCTAACACGAATCATACAGGTCTTTATGTTGCCAAAGAAAATGGCTATTTTGAAGAACAAGGCTTGGACGTTGAAATCATTCAACCAGGCGATGCGGGAGCCGATCAGCTTGTTGCTTCAGGCAATGCAGAGTTTGGCGTTAGCTACCAAGAAGCAATTACACTAGCGCGTACACAGGATGTGCCGATCGTCTCAATTGCAGCAGTGATTCAGCACAACACATCCGGATTTGCTTCACCAGCAGGTAAAAATATTACTTCCCCCAAACAATTCGAAAACCGCGTTTATGGAGGTTGGGGCTCCCCTATTGAACAAGCTGTGTTAGAAACTCTTATGAACACAGAAAATGCAGATATCGATAAACTTGATATCGTGAATGCCGGTGACGCCGACTTTTTCACAATGACCAATCAAGGGATCGATTTTGCGTGGATTTATTATGCATGGACAGGGATTGAAGCAAAACTTCGCGGTGAAGACATCAACATGGTCTACCTGACTGACTATAGCGACAAGCTCGATTACTATACTCCGGTCCTCGCAACAAACGAAAAAATGATCGAAGAAAAGCCGGAAATCGTAAAAGCCTTTGTAGCAGGAGCATCTCAGGGCTACCAATATGCAATCGAAAAACCAGAGGAAGCGGCAGCTATCCTTTCTAAAGCAGCTCCTGAACTTGATACCGAGCTAGTGTTGGAAAGTCAAAAATGGCTGGCTGATAAATATCAAGATGATGCGCCGCGCTTTGGTGAGCAAAAATTGGAAGTTTGGCAGAACTATGCCGCATGGATGAAAGAAAACGGAGTACTTGATGGTGACTTTGACCCGGAAACAGCATTTACAAATGAATTCTTACCGAAAGAAGGAGAATAAAATGGCAAACTCATTAATTAGTGTACAAATCATCCCCAAAACAAAAGTGTTGGAAGATGTGATTCCCTTGGTAGATGCAGCAATTGCCGTCATTGAGGAGTCCGGTGTAAAATACAAGGTCCAGCCATTGGAAACAACCATGGAGGGCGAACTTTCCGAGCTTTTATCCATCATTGAAAAAATGAATAAAAAGATGATTGAACTAGGTAGCGTAAATGTTATTACACAGGTCAAAATTCTATACCAGCCAAGTGGAACATCCATGGAAGCACTAACGGAGAAATATCATTAATGCGAAAGATGAGTATGCACGGAGGAAGGTCTCTTTTCTTCCTCCTCTTTTTATTTATACTGTGGGAGCTGCTCATTCGGCTAACCGAAACACCTAAATGGCTATTGCCGGCTCCAAGCGATGTCCTGAAAGAAGCTGCAATAGGATTCGGTGATTTTTATGGTCACCTACTTTCCACCATTAGTTTATCGATACTTGGACTTGTAATAGGTTGCAGTGTCGGACTTCTGATTTCAATCATTCTTCATCGATTGCCAAAAGTAAATGAAGTCCTATATCCGCTTTTAATCCTATCGCAAAATATCCCGACGATTGTCTTGGCTCCCCTACTGATTATTTGGTTTGGTTTCGGGCTGCTACCTAAGCTTATAATCATTAGCCTGGTTTGCTTCTTCCCTGTCGTCGTAGCCAGTATGGATGGATTTAGACAGACCGCTCCTGAGTTAAGGCATTATATGAAAATGATTGGTGCAACAAATAAGCAATTGTTCTGGAAGCTCGAGCTGCCCCATGCCCTTCCCTCCATTTTTTCAGGGTTGAAAATTGCAGCGACCTACAGTGTGATGGGAGCGGTTATTTCCGAATGGCTCGGAGCCAAAAAAGGTATTGGGGTCTATATGACTCTTGCGCAATCTTCTTTTCGTATCGACCGCGTATTCGTAGCAATTGGCTTCATCATGTTACTAAGTGTTGGTTTGTTCGGCGTCATCCGCCTTGCGGAAAAAATAATGGTCAAGGGACGAAGTGAGGAAAAGAAATGAGTTTAACTATTACTGAATTAGACATAGCTTTTGGACAGCTTCCAGTACTGGAAAAGATGAATCTCCAAGTGAATAATGACGAATTCGTTGCAATTCTTGGTCCTTCAGGAAGTGGGAAAAGTACCCTTCTTCAGCTTATTGGTGGCCTTCTGACACCAGATAACGGAATGATTCAGTTAAACGGAGAATCGATTAATGGAAAGAAAGGATTGATCAGCTACATGCCGCAGCATCCATCCCTATTCCCATGGCGTACTGTGTTAGAAAATGTGGTCCTTGCAGCAGAAATTAAAGGAAAACCCGAATATGAAGAAGCTAAACGGTTGCTTGAAAAAGCAGGGTTGGCCGAATTTGAAAATTCTTATCCGAATGAGTTATCAGGTGGTATGAAACAACGAGTCGCTTTTATTCGGGCGTTGCTCAGTAAACAAAGTCTTCTCTGTCTAGATGAGCCTTTTTCAGCTTTAGATGAATTTACGCGAATCAAAATGCAGAATTGGCTTCTTTCGATTTGGGAAGAAAATCGCAAATCCATTTTATTTATTACTCATAGTATTGAGGAAGCAATGTTTCTGGCAGACCGTATCTACGTACTTTCAAAAAGACCTGCACATGTAAAAGCAGAAATAACAGTCCCCTTCTCTCGCCCGAGAAACGAGCGTCTGCTTGAAACGAATGAATTCTTCCATTTAAAGAAACAGATTTTCCAACACATGAAGGAGGACATTGCTGATGATGATTGATGCACATATCCATCTCGATCATTATGAAGAGCAGGATCGCAAGGAGATTTTAAACAGCCTTTCGGAGCATGGAATGGTGGCCCTGGTTACGGTGTCCTTCGGCTTGTCTTCTTGCATTAAGAATCGAAGCCTCTCTTTAGAGGATTCTCGTATAAAAGCGGCTTTTGGTTTTCACCCTGAACAAGAAATCCCTTCGAATGAGGAAGTCGATGAACTATTTTCCTGGATGGAAGAGCATATAGAAGAAATGGTAGCAGTCGGTGAAGTCGGATTACCTTACTATAAGAAACTTGAAAGTCAAGTTCCTTTAAATTACACACCTTATATTCAGTTGCTGGACCGATTTGTGGCGTTTGCTGCCTCACACCAAAAACCTATTGTTCTCCATGCAGTATATGAAGATGCACATATAGCTTGTGATCTACTAGAAAAGCATGGCGTCACAAAAGCTCATTTCCACTGGTTTAAGGGGGATGAAATCGTGGTAAGGCGGATAATTGAAAATGGGTATTTTATATCGATTACGCCTGATTGCTTATACGAGGATGAAATTCAAGAGCTCATTTGCAAGTTCCCTATAGAACAAATGATGGTTGAAACAGATGGGCCATGGCCATTCGAGGGACCCTTCACAAATCAAAGAACGGTACCGCAAATGATGGTTTATTCCATAAAAAAGATTGCCGAACTACAAAATCGTTCCGTTAAAGAAACGACAGAGATTTTATATGAAAATACCAAGAGGTTTTATAGAATCTAGATACCAGATAAAAATACTGGTAGAGTGGAAATATTTTTTAGGTAAGCTTCCCGTTGGATGGCATGAAACTGTAGTTCCAGGCTTCGCACTCTTTCCTCGGGAGTTGACCCTACCCCACACTTATTTTTGGAAGTTGTTTTTAAAACCCATTTTATAATGTAATTACCCAAAACTCACGATCTTCCAGAACTAGGTCATACGGAGTCTTTAATTCCATCCAACGAACATTTCTTCGTTTCAAAATTTCTAAATCCTCTTTACCGTTGAGGGAAGTAAAATACTCTACAACCCCACTTGAGTGAAGAGCTTCTTCTAAATAAGAATATAGTATTTCCAAACACTTTTCTTCTTCCGCCGTTCCCTTTAATCTATACTTAAAAGGTATATAATTAACATAAACTGCTACTTGGTGAGCGAATGAAAAATGAGGGCTATATGAAAATTTCCGTTTACGTTCGCTATCATAATTATTTTCAAAATAGAGATGAGCAAAATCTAATTCACTTTTATAGACATTGGATTGTTCGGAAGAAACCGGATTTAAACCGAAAGAACCTTGTGGCAGTTTCATGGGCGAAGCGATGTATATGTATTGAGTCATGATTTTTACCCCTTTTGGAATTTAAATAGCGTCTTCAAGCATAAGCAACTTGCAAGATTAACTTTCCACTTCATATTTCGACTTTCTTAACCAATAAAAGGCCTTTCATCAAGTACTTAAATTCATCTATTAACACCTTAATATATATATCCATTTACTTTGCAGCAAGTTACTAACAATCCGTCCTACATAAGAAAAAATCCCGCATA